>NZ_JAUBWR010000006.1:0-1483 GCF_030444705.1 Chloroflexus sp. MS-CIW-1 | reverse complement strand
GGCATCACCAGCGTGGTGGTGCGTACCGGCAGTACCGGAACGCTCAACTCGCGAATGACCTGGCGCTGTTGTTCATTTTCGGCCAGCAGGCGGGCCTGTTCAGCGGCGCGCTGTTCGAGGTCACGGAGCGCTTGCTGCAATGCTGCCGTGCGTTGAGCAACCTGCGCTTCGAGCGTGGCATTAAGCGCAGCTAGTTGGTTGGCGCTCTGGCGCGCCTCTTCCCGAAGCCGACGTGCCTCGCGCAAGGCGGCGTCGGTGACGCTTCCCCCAACGAACGTGAACAAAGCCACGCCCACTTGCAGGAACAGAGCGGCTGAACTGAGCGCCGTTGTCAGTTGATCGGCAAAAGGATTCAAACTAGCAATGTTCCATGCAATGAACACACCAACCAGATTTATTGCCAGCACGAGCCAAATCAGCACTGGTCGCAAGATTAATCCACCTACCAGGATAGAGAGGACGAGGTAGAAGGGTGAAGTGAAGGGACTTGTCGGTGAAGTTTTGGCAATGATAGGTAACAGGGTTGGGATGGTGACGAAACTAACTAGAACAATTCCACCGAAATTTACGAAACCAGCTCGTGTTAAGACGATCGCAATGATATAGAACAGAATACCAATAGAGATAGCGGTGATACCACCGAATGGATCACCGCTTAGGAAGCTAATGGGAATTGCCAGAATTGCCAGGCTAATCATAACGAGCGTCACGGTGATGCTCGTGCGGCCACGGCGTAATTCATCCTCGTCAGTACACTTTATCTGGAACAGCCAGTCAGTCAACGCTCGCATACCTTCTCCTGGAACAGGTTGAGCACGAACATTCCTCATTATATCGATAGTCAGACAAAGTCTCAATGGGCTAAACCTGACAATTATCGCCTGCCTGGGAGTGCAGGCCTCCGGCCCGCATGCTGGGGTGGGTGCGGTAAACCGTTGCTGATCGCATCAACTAGACACCCAAGGGTGAGTTTGGAAACCGTTCCGAACGCTGTATCGTCACTGCCCAGATAGAAAAAACGTTGAAAATCCCTTTCCTGGCAGGGTAAAGAATGACCGTCTTTCAGGTTGTCAATGGGACACCGGATAGACAACGTATGGCTTCCTTCGGTTCACCTCATTTTGACAGCTTCAGCATACGCCCTGAGATTTGGGAGCCATCTCTGCTGGGTTGATATCGGCTTCATCACTTATAGTCCTTCAACGCGGCTTGCAGGGTGCTAAAAGTACGAATGCCACGCAAGTCAATACCAAGCGTGACCAGGGTCTGCGCGACTTCCGGGCGAATGCCGACCAGCGTGACGTGCGCGCCCATCAAGCGTGCTGCCTCAACGAGCTGGATCACGCCTTTGGCGACCTGGGTATCGATCACGGGGACGCCGGTCACATCAATGAGCAGTTCACGGGCGCCGGTGTGTTCAAGCTGGGTCAACGCCTGCCGTTGCATATCGGCCAACCGTGCCGTATCGAGCGCACCGATGAGC
>NZ_JAUBWR010000005.1:0-2745 GCF_030444705.1 Chloroflexus sp. MS-CIW-1 | reverse complement strand
CAACTCCTCGCCCCCTTCCTGCCCTACCTGCTCAAAGGCGCCAAACTTGCCGGGCAGGAAGCGGCCAAAAAACTCGGCGAAAAGACCGGTGAACAAGGCTTCGAGCAAGTCAAAGCCCTGTGGGACAGACTGCGCCCAAAGATGGAAGCCAGACCCGCTGCGCTCGAAGCCGCCCAGGACGCTGCCGCCCATCCCGACGACGAAGATGCCCTGGCCGCCCTGCGCCTGCAACTGAAGAAACTCCTCGCCGAAGACGATTCCTTGGCCCAGGAATTCGCCCGCCTGCTGCCGCAATCCGGCCCCGCCGGGCAGACCGTCATCGCCAGCGGCAATCGCTCTGTCGCCATCGGCGGGAACGCCAGCGGCAGCACCATCATTACCGGCAATCACAATCAGGTCAAGCGATGGGCCCATGAGTCGCCGCGCCATCACCATTCAAGGCAACGCCGAGCATACCATCATCATCACCGGTGACAACAACCAGGTGCATCTGGGTCACCAGGGCGGATTTGTCTTCCGCCTGCTTGACGAGGCCTTCCGCCAGGCGCAGGACGCGGGCCAACCGGCGGATTTCTACAACGGCGCCCGGCCCAACTGGGCGAACATCGCCCGCCAGCAGGACGCCCTGCGCACGCTCTTCCCCTCCCTGATGGACTTCATCCTTCATGGGACGCCAGCGCAGCGCCTGGGGGTGATCAGCGGGCTTTCCGGCGAGGGCAAGACCACCCTGCTGATGCGCGCCGCCTGGGGGGCCGCCCACCAGGGGCTTTCCGTGCTCTGGCGACATTACGGCCACGTGACGCAGCCTTACGAACATCCTTTCGAGCAGAATGGGCCGCTCCTGATCTGCCTGGACGAACTCCCCTACGTGGACGAGCTGCCCGCCCTGCTCAGCGACCTGAACGAGAGCGGCCTGCCGTTCGTGCTCCTGGGCACGGCGCGCCTGCACGAGTGGTACAACAGCCCTCTCCGCCCCGAAGTGGAACGCCGGGTGACGGTGCAGGAATTCCGCCTGGAACGCCTGGACGAGCACGAAGCCCACGCCCTGCTCGAACGCCTGGAAGCGAACAACGCCCTGGGCGCCCTGCAGGAGAAGACCCCCTCAGAGCGGCTCGATTACCTGCTCGGCCGCCTGCAGGCGGATGGTCAGTTGCTCCCCGCCCTGATGACTAGCCGCGCCGGCCGCTCCTTTGAAGCCATCCTGGAAACCGTCTTTACCAACCTGGAAAAGCGCTATCGCGAAGAGCGCGTCGCCTTCCTGCTGCGCGGCTACGCTGGCATCGCCCTGGTGCACCGCTTTGGCTTCTGGATCAGCCGCCGCCTGTTAGCGGAGTTCCTGCCCTGCCCGGAAGCCGAACTGACCCCGCGCCTGCTCTCTCCCCTGCGCGGCGAACTGACCGAGATCACCGAAGAGGAGGCCGGGCGCCTATCCACCCGTCACCCCTGGATCGCCGAACGCGCCCTGGGCCTGCTGGCCGGCCGCCGCCTGCCCGAAGAACGCTACCTGTATCAAGACCTGTTTGCCGCCCTGGGTAGGGTGCTCGGCGCCGACCCAGGCGCCGAAGAGCGCAAACTGACAACCCTGCTCCCCCTGGCCTTCAAATACCAGGGACGCATCGCCGAAGCCCGCCGCCTCTTCCAGCAGGCCACGCAAGCCAATCCCAAAGACCCCGTCTCCTGGCAGGCCTGGGCGCTCCTGGAAAAAGAGCAGGGGGACATCGCCGAAGCCCGCCGCCTCTTCCAGCAGGCCAGCCAGGCCGACCCAAAAAACGCCCCTACCTGGCAGGCCTGGGCGCTGATGGAAAAAGAGCAGGGGGACATCGCCGAAGCCCGCCGCCTCTTTCAGCAGGCCAGCCAGGCCGACCCAAAAAACGCCCCTACCTGGCAGGCCTGGGCGCTCCTGGAAAAAGAGCAGGGGGACATCGCCGAAGCCCGCCGCCTCTTCCAGCAGGCCAGCCAGGCCGACCCCAAACACGCCCCTACCTGGCAGGCCTGGGCGCTGATGGAAAAAGAGCAGGGGGACATCGCCGAAGCCCGCCGCCTCTTCCAGCAGGCCACTCAGGCCGACCCCAAACACGCCCCTACCTGGCAGGCCTGGGCGCTGATGGAAAAAGAGCAGGGGGACATCGCCGAAGCCCGCCGCCTCTTTCAGCAGGCCAGCCAGGCCGACCCCAAACACGCCCCCGTCTGGCAGGCCTGGGCGCTGATGGAAAAAGAGCAGGGGGACATCGCCGAAGCCCGCCGCCTCTTCCAGCAGGCCAGCCAGGCCGACCCCAAACATGCCCCCGTCTGGCAGGCCTGGGCGCTCATGGAAGCGCAGCAGGGACAGCCTGAGACCGCCGAGGCCCTCTTGCGCCGCGGGCTGGAGCAGGTTGAGGAACGGCGCGGGCGCGCCCTCTTGCTTTCCGCCCTGGGCAGTATCCTCGCCCACCGCGAGGCTTATCCTGAGGCCGAAGACGCCTTCCGCCAGGCACTGGATTTCGACGAGAAAAACCCCCTCACCCACTATCACTTTGCCGTGAATTGCCTGATCCCGCAGGGAAAGCTCGAAGAAGCCTGCCGCCACCTGGAGCGCGCCCGCTCACTCCGCCCGCGCAAAGAACGCGACCGTCGCAAAATCGAATCCGCCCTGCGCCGGCATTGTGGTTCATCGTCAGCCAGAGAACAGCCCTGAAAAGCATGTTTTTCCCCTCCGCTAGTTTCTGAAAGAGGCCTCCCATGGATCAACTCCCCGCCCAACTTGTT
>NZ_JAUBWR010000004.1:0-60147 GCF_030444705.1 Chloroflexus sp. MS-CIW-1 | reverse complement strand
CACCGGCACTGAACCCGGCGCCGCCCGTTTCCATCGCTTCGAGACAACGCCTGCGGTGTCTGCAAACGTCCACTGTACCATATCTGGAGATGCCATATCGAGCCTCATCACAAGCCCAGGTCTTTGACAAGGCTCGTAGTTGCTCGCCACTTCAGCCGACGCCCCTACCGAGCATCTGATCAAAACCACGAGTTTCTGATCATGCGCTTAGCCCTGGTCAGCATAACACCGACGAACTTCATGCACGTGCCAACGGCGATTCCGATCCGTGTAGTTTCCCCGAAAGTGCAGGACGCTGACGCGCACCCTGCGGAATCGGTGACGGAAAGCGTGCTCACATCAGAAGTACGTTATAAAGAATGGAGGGGCTGCCATAGCCATTCGCCAGAACGGGAGGTAGTGCGTTTCTGTACGAGCTACGAGTAGATTCGGAAACCCTCTATTCTGCACTCCTCACGACTGCCAGGTCGGATGAGAACCTGAAAAAACTCTGACGGGCCATTGTTAAGTTCAGCGTAAAATGTTTATTGTGGTATAATATCTGTCCTGAAAGTGTATGAGGTTTGGCCGTGTTGATCGGTCTTTCTGTCTTAAGTTTTAGTTATCGCTGCGGATTGCTTGGACAAGGAACATCTCGTGCAGTCAGTCGGCCACTCGATGTTGAAGATATGGTGGCCCTGGCCACACGAGCTGGCTTGCAGAGCATTGAAATACCTCTGCGTCTGCTCCCCGACCTATCTCCTAATCGATTGCATGCGCTCCGCGAGCGTCTGAGCCTGTGTGGACTAACGCCGGTAGCGGATAGCGACGTCGTTGATGTTGATGTGCTGCGAGCGCATATTCCTGCCGCAGCGATGCTCGGTGCACGTGTACTGCGAGTGCTGATCAGTCCGGTGTTGGAAGGATATCGTCGTTCTTTCACCGATAACTGGTCAGCTCATTTGGCTGACGTTACTGACCGATTGCGCACCGTGATCGACCTGGCGGCTGAACACAACGTTATCCTGGCCGTTGAGAACCATCAAGATGCCACTAGTGCTGATCTGACCTCCATCTGTGCTGCCGTTGATAGTCCATACATTGGTGTTTGCTTTGATGCCGTGAATTGTCTGATTGTTGGTGAAACACCATACACTGCCTTTGAACGACTGGGGCCTTTGATTCGGAATGTGCATCTCGCCGATTACGAAACGTATCCAACACCCCATGGCTGGCGGCTCGTTCGTTGCGCATTAGGTGAAGGTGATCTCGACATTCGCCATATCTTTAACCTGATCGAGCAGTATACCCCAGAAGTAACCTGTCAGATTGAGCTGGTCAGTCATAGTGCACGTCACGTGCGGATTCTCGATGATGACTGGTGGCAGGGATACCCACCATGCGATGTGCGCGAGGTTCTACCAGCTTTGCGCCTCTTCGCCCAAACGATGCGCTTACGCGATGACGACTGGCGTACACCCTGGGAACGCGGTGCTGGCGAAGAGCAGATCTGTCTGTACGAAGATCAGCAGTACGCCGCTTCGATTGCGTATTTACGGGCAATTGGTGTGCTACCCCGTCTATAAAAATCAGTACTAAATTCCTGTATCATCGCCTGTTCTCGCCACCAGATGAGCGTGCTACAATCTACATCAAGTGGAACGTTACCGATCGTCACTGCTTCGTAGTATGCCGGGCGCTATATGTTGGCGCAAGGAGAGAGCATGTCTGCACGCAAAATCTGGTGGCTTGTTGTTGGTCTGTTCTTGATCGGAAACACCTTCCTCTGGCCACGACAGAGTTTCAGTCAAGCAAGTCTTACACTGTACGTCGATACGTTGGCTGATAACGCCGTAACCGATCTCAACGTGCATTGCACCGACCAGCTCCCCAACAACAATTGTAGTCTGCGCCAGGCAATTGCAAAGGCAAATGCTAACAGCGGCATAGACCGGATAACGATCAGTTTTGAGTTGATCACTGAAGGGTCGGTGGGATCGGCACCGTATGTTATCACCACCACGCAACGGTTACCACCAATTACCCGACCAAATGTGACGATCAGTGCTGATCTCCTGAGCGGTGCACCGCAGGTTGCAATAAATGCCAACGCCAGCGATGCAGGTCTGGTGCTCAGCGGTGGTGGAGCAATCATTGAAGGGCTGGTCATCTATGGTGCCAGCAACGACGCCGGTAGCTATCGCGGGAGTGGCATCTATATCAGCAGCGCTGATAATGTTGTCCGCAATTGTACTATTGGCTTACTGCTCGACAACACTATACCACCCGACAACTTACGGAACCGCAACGGAATTGTGATCAGTGGCAGTGCTGCTCGCAATAACCAAATCGGCACGGCTAATGCACCGAACACAATTGCCGGGAACACCGTTAATGGTATCGTGATCAGTAATGCGTCGCAAAATCGCATTCAGGGTAATCGGATCGGCGTTCTCTTTACCAGCACAACTGCTGCTCGGCCTAACGGCGGGTTCGGTATCCAGATACTCAGTGACACGACTATTGACCCGAATGGACGTGCAGAGCTGAATCTGGTCGGTGGCTCGACCAACGCTGAACGGAACATCATTGGTGCCAATGGATTGAGTGGTATTCTGATCAGTGGTTCGCAAACGTATACGACGACTGTTGCCAGTAATCTGATCGGGGTTAACCTGGAGGGAGAAAGCTCATTTGCCAACGGCGGCGATGGCCTCCGCATTGAAGATGGCGCCCAAGCCACGCAGATCGGGAGCATGAGTGCAACCCAACCATTGGTCATTAGCGGTAATAACGGAGTTGGGATTAGAATCCACGCGAATGGAGGTGCCTCGCCAGCCAACACGAACCTCAATGGCTATGCGTTGATTGGTTTAAGTCGGGGTGGCAGTAGTGCCCGCCCAAATGCGCAAGGTGGCATCTACGTAAGTGAGAGCGCCGGAGTGACAACCATTGGCAGTGCCAGTACATTGCTACGTATCGGTGGCAATGGTGGACCGGGTATTTGGATTGGCCCTAACGCCAGCAATATCGCAGTGGTAAACGCATTTGTTGGCGCACTCCCCGGTGATGTAGTCATTGCTAATGAACGAGGTCTGGTCATCGATGGCGCCAGTGGCATTACTGTCACTGCTTCCACAATAGCCGCCAATACCACCGCTGATGTACAGATACAAAATGCCAGCAATGTGACCTTTGATAACAATGTGATCGGGTTACACGCTAGTCGCCGTAGTGTCGCAGGGAGTGCTGCTGCCGGCATTACTGTGAACAACAGCACCAATCTGACAATCGGTCTGACAACTGGAAATGTGATCGCTGGTGCGAATGGCCCAGGGATCGACATCAGTGGTAGCAATAGTGTGAGTATTACGGTTCGAGCCAACATTTTTGGTCTCCGCCGTGACACAACCGGCGACGCCTACAGTGTTGCCGCAGCCAATACCGGCCCTGCTATTCGCGTTAACGGCGCATCGCAGGTAACAATTGTCAGCAATGTGATCGGCGGTAATGGCAATACTGCCGGTATTGATCTGACAGATGTCCAGACGGCAACCATCACCCAAAACCAGATCGGCTGGATTGCCGATCCAGCAGGTGGCTCCACGCTGCTGCCCCGCTCGGCCAGCGTTGGGATTGCGTTAACGAGCGTTACAACCGCTACCTTGAGCGGGAATCGGTTGCGGCTGAATACAGATGATGGCATTCGCCTGACCGACTCGAATGCGGTCACGATTGACAATCTGAATGAGATTGAGGAGAACGGTGGTGATGGGATACAGATTGGTGGCACTAGCCGTAGTGTAGTGATAACCGGCAATCACATACGAGCCAACGCCGGTTATGGGGTACTGGTAACCGATAGCGCCCAGCGAGTTCGTATCACACAAAATCAGATGTCAGCGAATGGATTGGGGGGTATTCACCTCGATAACACAACGCTGTATAACGGGACCGGCCTTGATCCTGATCAGACCCTCAACCGGCCTAATCACAGTATTGATCCACCCTTCGACCTGCAACTCTCACAAGACGGTTTGATAACCGGTCGAATCTTTCCCAGTGCGGCTGAGCGTGAAGAAGACCTCATTCCAATCTCAGCATGCGCTGGCTGCACAATCCAAGTCTATGCGCCGAAACCCGATCTGGCTGTCCCTGACGGACAAGGCTGGCAACAGCTTGAGATGTTAGTCAACGGTGTTATCCGCTCTGAGATCGATCAGGTCGACGCCAGTGGTGTATTTAATGCACAAATGATCGATCTTCCTGCCACCTATCCTCAACTCATCTTTGCTGCGACAGACCGGTTTGGAAATACATCGTCATTTCACATCTTCACCCCAACCGTTGATCTACGGCTGACCCCGCTTGATCCAGTCAATCAAAGTGCAGCACCTGGCAGTACTGTTCGTTATCGACTACAGGTAGAGAATCACGGAACGTTGCAGATTAACCGTCTCCGCCTTACTACCACAGGCACCCTAAGCGGTTGGACACCAAGCGTCGAGCCGACTGATCGCTTTGCACTTGCTCCTGGCGCCAGTCGCGTGCTTACAGTGACGCTCACGTTACCAACCGGTAGCCACCCGTCGATCCAGGTACCGATCACCGATACCACAACGCTATCATTGACTGCACCCGGTCTGAACCCGATCACACAGACATTGCGCACAGCAGTACAGGCATTACCGGTATTAACGGCCAGTCCGGCAAATAGCTCGGCTACCGTGCTTCCTGCCGATACATACATCTATCGTCATCAAATTACGAACAATGGCAACGTGACTGTGCCCATCGATGTGAGTGCAACCACTGCCGACCTGATTGGGCTTGACACCTACAATACGACAGTGTTAACACCAACGGTAACCCTGGCGCCGGGGGCGAGTGCAGAGATTGCCGTTCGGATCACAGTTCCTACCGGTGCACAAACGACTACGCCAGACGGTAATCCGGTTCGTGCAACAACGATTATCACCGCTACCCCACGCGGATTTGGTGCACAGGCCATCACCATAACTGACACCACCACTGTTGGTCTGCGCTATAGCGCTGAATTGCGCAGCAGTTACGAACAAGATGTGCAGGCTGGCCGCGAGGTTGTCTTCTTGCACACATTACGTAACACCAGCAACGGACGGGCAACGTTCCAGCTCAATTTTGCTGCCAGTCGTGGTAGCACGCTGATCGCTTTTGAGTCGGCAACTGCTGGCGTCACCATCAGTGATAATCGGGTCACACTCGACAATGTGGCCGGTAGTGGCAAGGTTAATCAGATGGTACTACGGGTACGGGTACGGATTAGTGAATTGATCTTGCCTGGCACCCGTGAAACGTTGCGCATCTGGGCATCGATACCTGGTACCACTGAGCCACTCAGCGGCGCTGAAGTGCAGGATATAGCAGTTGTTCGTGATTCGTCGGGGATTCTGGTACCGACAGTCTGGATACCGTTGGTCGTAAATTAAGGAGTGACCCTATGGATCGTCGCCTTCGGATTGCACTCCTTACGTTTCTCCTGGTCAGCCTGTTTCCGATCGCCGAACCGGTACAGGCAGCATCACTGATTGTCAATTCGCTTGCCGATACCAACGATGGCGCCTGCACCACCGATCCAGGGGGCTGTACATTGCGCGAGGCCATCACTGTTGCCAACAGTAATGGCGTACCCGACACAATTACCTTCAGTGTGAGCGGCACCATCTACATCCGCGATAGCGGTTTGCCACCTCTGACCGAAGGAAACACAACCATCGATGCCGGTACAAACCATACACTCATTCTCAGTGGTGAACAGCTCCGCGATAGTAGTAATAACGTTATCCCGGCCCACGGTATTGTTATCGCTTCAAATAACAATGTCATCCGCGGGTTGGTGATCATTCGTTTTAGCAAGGGCATCGGTTTCACGAGCGGAGGCTCCGGTATCTATCTACGTAACAATGCTCAGAACAATCTGATTGTGAATAACTGGATTGGGCATTTGAACGGCTTACCAGAGCCAAATACTGGCTACGGCATTCTGATCGACGGTGGGGCCAGCAATAACCGGATCGGTACCGGTAATCCCGCCGACCGGAATGTGATTAGTGGTAATACTGTTGCCGACATCGGGCTGAGCAACAACCTGAGTACAACTCCACTCGATGGCAACCAGATTGTTGGAAACTTTATTGGTACGACAGTAAACGGCGATGCTGATCTTGATCCGACCATCGCTGCGGATAATCTCGGTGGCATCTCAGTAGAGAATTACGCCTACAATACATTCATCAGTAATAATGTTATCGGTGGCTACACCGGCACGAATGCCGCCGGAATTGTCTTGTTTAGCAATGCTGCAAGCAGCAACGCCCCCTCTATTCCTCGTAACACCCGCATTACCGGTAACTGGATTGGTGTCAACCCGACCGGTACCGTCATTGCCAACCGCATCGGTGTCCTGGTTAGCGGCGGTGGTGTGTATGGCGCAATCAATACCGAGATCGGCGATCCACTGAATCCCCTTGCCGGACGGAACTATATCAGTGGGAATGCCAGAGGTGGGATTGTTATTGCCGACACCCCATTTGCTACCGGACCTACGACAATTGCTGGGAATTATATCGGTGTGGCGCTTGATGCGGGTGGTAATCCCTTCCCAGTCGGGAACGGTACCATTAACCAGTCAGTCGGTGGCGAAGGTGTGTTTGTTGGTCGTAATGCTATTTCGACCACTATTGGGCCAGGTAATGTGATCGCTGGTGCACGCACAAACGGTATCCGCATTCGTTCTGGGAATACAGTGGTACGGGGGAATTACATCGGAGTTCATCCAAACGGCACCCAAACGACAACGACAACCATTAGCAGTTCGCCTGTAGGCTACGGTACCGGCGACGCTAGCGTCTGGATCGAGAACGGCAGCAATTCGATTATTGGTGGAGCGAACCCAGCGGATCGCAATGTAATTGCCGCCGGGCACTTTGCCGTTACTGGTTCCGGGGCTGCTGTGTTAATCGAGCCTTGTACGACAAGCTGTACAGCTAATAACAATACTGTCTGGGGCAACTACCTCGGCATTCGAGCTGATGGGAGTGGTCTCCTGGTGGACGGCACTAGCAACATAGTCGCCGACAGTGAAGGTCTTCGGATCAGCAATGCAAGTAACAATACCGTCCGTGATAACCTGATTGGCGGCGTTGACCGCGGCATAAATCTTCGTAATAACGCGAATAACAACCTTATTACCGGGAACCGAATAGGTGTACGGGCATCAAGCAGCGATACCCCTGGCAGTGGTACAACGACGCGCAAAGACGGTATTCAACTTAATAGCGGTAGTAACAATCGGATCGAGTTTAATCTCATTGCATTCACCGGCCAGAGTAATACCACTTTGTTCAATGCGACTCACGGCATTACTGTCAGGAGTAGTAACAATCAACTGTTCGGCAACCGGCTGGTACGCAACGGTCGTCTCGGCGTGGGTCATGGCATTTTCATAGCCGATAACGTAACCGGTGTCTTGATCTCACGGAATACAACTCAGGATAACGCACAGGATGGAATTGGCCTCGGCAGTGGCGCGAACGGCGGACTTGCCGCTCCGACATTCAATCCGATCACAGCCGGTTCGCCAATTGTTAGCGGCACAACTGGCTGCGGTGCTAATTGTGTTGTCGAAATCTTCACCAGTAGTGCCAGTGTGACTGACCGCAATCGTGAGGGGCCGGTCTTTTTAACTAGCACCACAACCGGTAGTGGTGGAACGTTCAGTGCGAATATTACCGGATGTCTGGGATTTATTACGGCAACTGTCCACAACCCCACAACCGGCAACAGTTCACCTTTCTCAAATGCACTCGACGTGAATGCAACCGATGCGTGCAGTACGCCAACCGCCACTCTAACGGTTATCGGCGGTAGCAGCCGCGCAGTGAGTATTGGCAGTACATCAACCTATACACTCACCCTGAGTCACACTGCTTCGGTGACTCGTACCTATACGCTGATCCTTGATAGCAACCGCGGGTGGACGAGTGGGCCAGCACTTGTAGAAGTACCACCGAACGGTAGTGTGCAGGTACTCTTCAGCGTGCTCGTTCCCTTGACCGCTACTGCTGGTGATACCGATACCACAACCGTTACTGCTCGTAGTGACCAGACCGTCTCGAACCAGGTGACACTGACGACAACTGCTCAGGCAGTCACGATTATTCCGGCGCGCCCTGAAGTTTCACCCGGCCAGATTGTAGAACGGACAGGGAATACCATCACGTTTGTTCATACTATCACCAATACCGGTCAGCTCAGCGGCCTTTTTAGTGTTATTCGGCCAGATGGTAGCAGCGGTCTGCCTATCTTTAGCGGTACCCCACCCACCGGATGGAATATTCAGTCTGCAACCCTTGCCAGCACAACCCTGAATCCTGGTGCGACAACAACGCTGACTATCGTTGTGAATACACCAGCTAGTACGACCCTCCTCGCGGGAGACTACCCCTTCTCATTCCGAGTACGTGCGGTGAGCCAGCAGGGAAGCCAGACCTTTACCGAGCAGAGCGATCCCCCGACGGTTGATACAATCCGCGTCCCGGTTGTGCGCACCTTTTCGTTCGTCGCCCAACCACCGACCAGTCAACAACTGACACCCGCAGCAACGGTGAACTTCAGCTATACTATCACCAACACCGGTAACTTCACCGATACGTTTAGCATAACGCCACCTACCACGACCAGTCCTGCCTCTGGTCTTAGCTTCAACGTGACACCAGCAGGCCCATTCACACTGGCTGCCGGTCAATCTCGTCCGATTACGCTCACCGTTACTGCAAGCGCCAGTGAGCCGGTGGGAACGTACAATTTCACCGTTCAGGCCGGTGTAACAGGGGGGAGCAACCCACCGGCTATCCAAACGGCAAGTGGAACGGTACAGGTCATCGGTGGTGGTACCCCAGTGTTCGTCGGGACGCCGTTGGTAACGCCTGCCTCAGTTTTGCCGGGTGACACCGCAACGATCACGGTGACCGTGCGCAACGGTGGTAATGCAGCCGCTCCCTTTGATTTTGTCCAGACGTTGCCGACCGGCTGGAACTTGATCGGTAGCAGCAGTACATGTCCTTCACCAGTACCCGCCGATAACACAACCTGCACGTACACCTTACAGGTAAGCATACCCACAACTGCTGACGGCGGGAATGCTATTGTAGAAGTACGAGCGATTGCGCGTAACGGCGGTCAAATACCTCCTGCACCTGATAGTACTGCCAGTACGAACGTTACTGTCACAGTCGCGACGATTCGCGATCTAAACTTCGCTCCAACACCACTTACCGCTAACGGCGATCCTGGCGAGGCGATCACCTTCACCCACATTCTGACGAACACGGGCAATGCGGCTGACGTCTTCACACTCACGCTGAGCGGATTACCGGTTGGTTGGAACGCAACGGTTGTTCCGACAACCACAACTACCCTGGCGCGTAGTGCCAGCACAACCGTCACCGTACAGATTACCATCCCCACTGGCATCAGCGCCGGTACCACGGTAACGGCCATTGTGCGAGCAACCTCTCAGGGGAATCCCACCGTCAGTGCTGACGTGCTTGATAGTGTCACCGTCAACAGTGTTGATCGGGCTGAGCTGTCAGCAGGGACAACCGTTAACAGTTTACCAGGGGCCACAGTGGTCTTGACGCACACGCTGCGCAATAGTGGATCATCAACCATTGCCTACGATCTCAGTGTACAAAGCAGCGATGCAAGCTGGACAGGTCTCAGTGTCAATCCTGCCACCAGTCCAGTTTTAGGACCTGGTAGTAGTACGGTGATCACTGTGACGATACCCATCCCAACTAGTGCACTGCCCGGCACCAGCAATACGATCACGGTTGAGGCACGGGCCAATGGCGGTACGACCCTGCTCGCCGCGGCTGAAAACATTATTCAGGTCGGTGCCTTGCGCGATGTTGAGATTACACCATCACACACTGTTATTGCACTACCCGACTCCACTACTGTCATCACGCACACGGTGCGTAACCTCGGCTTTATCGCCGATTCGTACACGATCACCGCACTACAAGGTGATGGTCACAGCGTGATTGCGACTCCCAATCAGGTCGATCTGGGGCCGGGGGAAAGCCGTGACATCGCCGTTTTACTCACCTTGCCGGCTGGTCTCGCTGCCAACACCGCACTGAGCAGCATCCGTGTCACAGCCACGTCGCGGAGCGATGCAACGATTACCGCAAGTATCTTCGATAGCGTCCGCGTTGGGCTGGTAACCGGCGTTGCGCTTAGTAGTGACCGTCTTCAGGGTATCCCCGACGGTCGTAACAAGATTACCTTTACTGGCATTACCCTGGAAAATCTGGGGAATGATACTGACACCTTTGACCTTACGGTCAGCGGACTGAGCAACAAATTCAGCGTAGAGGTGGTACCAGATAGTGTAACCCTTAACGGCGGCGCAATTGATGTTGGCATCAGCGTTACCATCAATTTACCAGTGATCCAACCGGCGGCCCTACGCCATGATCTAATCCTGACGGCAACATCTCGCTGTGACCCGAATCAGCGCAGCAGTATTCGGCTATCCATGATCTATCTCAACCGTCAGGCGATTTTTGGCGAACCGGTGTTTATCCCGATTGTTAGCCGTTAGTGCAGAAGAGATCACCCTCGACATACAGACCATTGCCCCACCGCTTCAGGTGGGGCATCAATCTATCTCAACCTCAGATTGCGGCTTGATACGAACCATGCGCTCAGTTCCACTCACCCATCGCAGAACGTGGGTCAAAGGCCATGCCTGCCTTTCTGGTACGAGATATAATAAAGCATCCATCTGACCAACTCATAGCGAACAAAGGCATACGCGACGAGGCCGAACAATGACCGGTCACATGCGGGCACAGAACACCTCATCAGGGAGAACTATCATAGCTAACGAGTATTCACCTCTCGGAACAGGGTATGGTACACATCGAACGAGTGGATTTTGCTAACAAACAACAGATTAAACGCTTCGTTCAACTACCGCACCGGCTATACAAAAGCTGCCCGCAGTGGGTGCCACCACTCAACATCGATGCCTATGCTCAACTCAACCCGCGAAAACACCCCTTCTACGAGCATTCAGATGTTGAGTGCTTCCTGGCTGTACGCAAAGGACGCGATGTTGGGCGCATTGCCGCCATCGAAAATCGGCCATACAATAAGTACCACGGTGTCAGAGAAGCCAATTTTTACTTTTTCGACTGCGAAAACGACCCGGAAGCTGCCGCTGATCTGTTCGAGACCGTCTTTGACTGGGCTTGCAAACGTGGTCTGAACCGCGTTGTTGGCCCGAAAGGCATGGGGCCGCTTGACGGCTACGGCCTGCTCACCTCCGGCTTTGAACATCGCCAAACGATGACCATGCTGACATACAACTACCCCTATTATGTTGACCTGGTTGAAGGGCTCGGTTTTCAAAAAGAAGTCGATTTTGTATCCTGCTATTTGCCCTCTGACAGCTTCAAGATTCCGGAACGTATCGAACGGATTGCCCGGCGCGTAATGGAGCGCCATCACTTGCAGGTTAAGCATTTTGCCAGCAAACGTGAACTACTTCAGTGGGTGGATCGTATTGGGGAGGCTTATAACAAAGCGTTCATCCATAATTGGGAGTATTACCCGCTCACCGAACGAGAAACTGACTTTGTGGTGCAGAGCATTATCACAGTTGCCGATCATCGTCTCATTAAGGTCATTACGCACGCCGGTGAAGTTGTCGGCTTCCTCTTCGCCTTTCCCGATGTCTCGGCTGCCTTACAGCGTGCCAGAGGACATCTCAATCCGCTTACGCTGGCCGATCTGTTGATAACGATGCGTCGCACCAGCGCAGTGGTGATCAACGGCATGGGTATCTTGCCCGAATTTCAGGGTCAGGGTGGCAATGCACTGCTCTACTACGAAATGGGAAAGACACTGCTGGCATTCAGACGATTCACGCACGTTGAAATGACCCAGGTAGCCGAAACCGCACGCCAGATGCGTGCCGACTTGAAGAACCTAAACGGAGTAGAATACAAAAACAATCGCGTGTATTTTAGGGATTTGTAGAGGTTCATTCCCCCCATTGCCTGCAAAACGCCGATGATGCCTGTCTCGGCGTTTGTGGGGTTAGAATCCCCTCACCTTCCCCGATCCCTCTTCCTTTCCTGCACGGAGCAAGGGAGGGAGAGGATAAGGCACGTTCGCCAGTGAACAAACCATTTTTTGCTGCGTAGCGGGCCGAAGGCCCGTGCACCCAGGAAGTTTTACTGTAGACTCACTGCAATCATTTCTCAGGTACAATACCTCTATCGTGGAAAGACAGTCTAGAGAAAATCAGAGACTAGTATGCAGACCATTCAATCACAAGATCATCTGAACACGAGACAGAAAGTTATGACAACCACCATTCTCGTTCTCCACGGCCCCAACCTCAATATGTTAGGCCGCCGTGAACCGCATATCTACGGAACAACGACACTTGCCGACATTAATACTGCTCTCCGACGGCGTGGCGAGGCAGCAGGTGTCCACATCATCTGTATTCAGTCAAACCACGAGGGTGAACTGGTAGAGGCGGTACAAACACACGGCTGGGAAGCAGCAGGGATTATCATCAACCCAGGTGCGCTCACCCACTACGGCCTCTCGCTCCGTGATGCACTGGCCATGGTATCAGCACCAATTATCGAAGTTCATCTATCAAACGTTTACCAGCGCGAGGCATTTCGTCATACCTCGGTGATCGCACCTATCGCCCGTGGTCAGATTACCGGCCTGGGATGGCGTGGCTATCTGTTGGCATTAGAGTGGTTATTATCCGAACGCACTCCCGCTAGCTGACGGCACCCGCCACCACATCGGTCAGGACGGGGACCAAAGGAAGCAGTAGAGTTCTTTACTAAAGATGAAAGGGCGCGGCGGTGCCGCACCCTGATACGACCTGCCCTGCGGTCTGATCGCTCACCACAGGATACTGGACAGAAGTTGGCCCACGCAAGTCAGAGAACTTCTGTCGGACATGCACATGTACTGTTTAGTACACCACTCCTTTCTCGTATCAAGCAGCGATACCGAGACTCCGCTTCTTATCTTCTACATCAATACCATGCAAGCGGGCGAGATTCAGACCGAGGATCTTCTTCTTCGCCTCCTTTGTTAATTGACCACAGCCGTACCCCTGCACAATATCTTCCGGCAACTCAAACTCCCAGAACGCCTTCAGCGCACCACGCGGATGCCAGATTGGTGTCTCACCACCGTAAATAATCTTGTCCTCGCCGCACCAGAAGAGCAACTTCGCCATCGTCTCGGCGAAGACTCGGGGCGAACGCACTACAAAATTGACTGTCGCCGCGATTGAGGCATAGAGGTTAGGATAGCGTACCAGTTGCCAGCAGATTTCATCGATAAAGGGCAGGCCAACGTGAAAGATGATAAAGTTGATCTCAGGGAAATTGGCGGCTGCGCCGTCCATATCCCACGCCTGCGTATGCTCAATCGGCTGTGGGCCAAGCGGCACCCCTTTATGTACGCCGATAATATTCACGCCCAGTTCAAGTGCCTTCTCGAAAATGGGAAACGCAACCCGTGGATCGTCCATCCGCCAGGGGAACGGTTGGCCGTAATCGTAGCGCACATTGTAGAGTTTAAATCCGCGCGCACCGTATTCTTTCACCTGGACTTCCATCAAATCGAGCGCCTTCTTACCCTCTAATGGATTCACCGACCCCCAGAAGATAGTTCGATCAGGATAGCGGCGCGCCATCTCGGCACAACGTTCCCAGCTCGATAGCCCATCCTTAAACAGATCGGTTAATGGCAAGGGCTGCGCCACGATCATATCGGTAGGGCTTTCATCGAAAACCATGCGGGCAATCTCATCGACATGCCACTCACGCATGTATTCCTCACGGCTCAACGTCTTTTCGCCAGGAGCGTTGAGAACCTGATGAAAGGCATATAAATGCTCGATAAACATCTCACCAGGCTTTCCAAACGCATTCGATTTGTCGAAATTGAACACATGACATACGCCGTCGAAGACAAACGCATCGTCAATCATTGCGCTCCCTCCTTTTGAGTCGCCCGTAGCCGTGCCTCACGCAATGGTAGCAACTGCTCAAGAGGTAACCGTAACCGTTCACGTGCCAGTGCTGACATTCGTTCTGGTGACCATGGGGTATCCCAGGTAATATTGACCTGCACCTGCTCAATACCGGGTAACGCTTTCACCTCCTCTTCCATCATTTGCAACAGATGCACAGCAAACGGACACCAGCCCGTCGTGAGAATCATGTCAATCGCTACCTGGCTGCCATCCACCTTCACCCGTTCAATCAATCCCATGTCAACGACACTTACCTGCCGCTCCTTACAGCAAGGGTCGTAGCATCGCCGGAGCACGGCCATAACGTCCTCTTGACTGATGCCGACATTCGTTGTCGTACTCATTGTCTCCTCCTGGCGGAATAACAAAAAGCTCTCGCGTATCTGTCGGCGAGAGATGAGGGAGCGATGCGCTACATTGCGAAGATGAAAGCAGAAGCGGATAATGTCTGATAAGAATATATCACATATCTGTTATGAATTGCAAGTCAATTGCAAGATAACGGTGCAATATCTATCTCCTCTCTTCGATACGGGACAGACAACCTTTGGCGGACACAACCCAAACCGCACACGCCACGCCGCCTCACCTTCTTCCCGGCCCCTTCCGCTCTCAGCCAGAAGAGGAAGGAAGAAGGAACCCATACCTGTCCCTTCCCCCGCTTTCCTATTGGCGCTGCTCAATCGACGTTCTTGAGTTGGACATCTCACCCAGACATGTGGTAGGATAGAATGAGTTCAGCAAACAGCAAGGAAACAGCGTATGAGTCATCAGGAACATCGCCGCCTTGCCGCAACTCAGACCACAGCAATCCCTTGTGCGGTATTGACAATCAGCGATAGCCGTAGCGAAGCCACCGACGAAAGCGGGCAATACATTCGCACAGCGTTGACGCAAGCCGGCCATAATGTGGTACAATATGCCGTGGTGCGAGATGAGCCGGCCCAAATCGTCGAAATGGTACGACGGTTTGCCGCTGAAGGGTGTAAAGTCATCATTACGAACGGCGGTACCGGCATTTCCCGCCGAGATAGTACCTTTGAAGCGATTGATGCCTTGCTCGAAAAGCGTTTACCTGGTTTCGGTGAAATCTTCCGCATGCTCTCGTTCGCCGAGATCGGGCCAGCAGCAATGCTGTCGCGAGCAACAGCCGGTATCATGGGTGGAACCTTGATTTTTTGTCTGCCCGGCTCGCCAAACGCTGTGCGGCTTGGAATCGACCGCCTCATCTTGCCCGAACTGGCGCATCTGGTCTGGGAAACTGTGCGCTAATTGCGATTTTCTGTTATAGTATGTATGTTGTCGTAAAGAGTTGTTCTCTTCGTAGCTGTGAGAAGGAGCCAGAGAACCCATGACGTCAGTAGAAGCCTTCCGCGGCCTGTACTATCCTAATAAGATCGGCCGACTCTGCTTCCTGTCGCTGGAGGAAGTCATGGGTCAGAACGGCGTGAAGGCCTTGCTCCGGCTTGCCGATCTGCAACAGTACATCGATGCCTATCCGCCGAATGACCTTAAGCGTGAGTTCCCCTTCGAGGCCATCTCGAAATATTCGGTGGCCCTTGGTACGATGTACGGACCGCGCGGAGCACGCGGTCTTGAGTTGCGAGCCGGACGGGTAGCTTTCTCGCTCGGTCTGAAGGAGTTCGGGCCGTTGCTTGGCATGGCTGACCTGGCATTAAAACTAATGCCGATCACCATGAAACTTAAGATCGTACTGAACGCTACTGCCCAGACGTTTGATCGTTTCTCCGACCAGTCGAGCCACGTTGAAGAAGAGCGCGGGCGCTTTGTGTACCATATCACCCGTTGCTCGAACTGTATTACCCGTCCAGAACCCGGCCCCGTCTTCTATATTGCCCGCGGCATCCTCGAAGAGGCGACCGCATGGGTCAGTGGTGGTCGGCGCTTTGCGGTTGAACAGTTGTCGTGCATCGGTCAGGGAAACTGCTCGTCATGCGCCTTCGCTATTGGGAAGGACCCGCTGGAGTAAAGCTGTGCTACGCTGGCTACTCCTGAAGTTGATTCGCTTCTACCAGGTCGCTATCTCGCCTTGGACGCCGCCGAGCTGTATTTATACTCCAACCTGCTCGCACTATGGCTATGAAGCGATCAAGAAGTATGGGGCGCTGCGTGGTGGCTGGATGACGCTGAAGCGGATCGCACGCTGTCATCCCTTTGCCCGTGGTGGCTATGATCCGGTACCGTAGCAGGGACGCATCATCGTGCGTCCCTGTGCTGGTTGACGGCAAAACAATTCTCCGCTGGCATTGCACTACCCGCCCTGGTTCGGATTTGATATGGCGGCGCTTTCGTGCGGAGACGGACTCTAGCTTGACTTCTAGTACGCGATAGTGTATAACGGTGCTCACAGAAAACACCATGCGCACAGGGAAAGCCGCAACACTCCTTGGTGTCTCGGTCAAGACGTTGCAGCGTTGGGAACGCGAAGGAAGGCTGATTCCGGTGGCCCGAACGGACAGCAACCGCCGTCTCTCCCCTGAGACGCAAATCCGTGAGGTCATCGGTTTGCGGCAGGCGAACCATGCACCAACAAAGCTGGTTGCCTCCTGTCGGGTGACGAGCGCAGCGCAGAGGACGGACCTGGCGAATCAGCGCAACGTGCTGGAAGAGTTCGTGGCGGCAAAGGGATTGGCGGGGGTCGAGTGTATCGAGGAAATAGGCAGCGGGCTGAACTTCAAGCGCAAGCGGTTTCTGGCCCGTATGGACGCGATCGGGCGACGGGACGTCACGATGCTGATCCTCGCGCACCGGGACCGCCTCACCCGGTTCGGCGTTGAGTGGTTCGAACATGACGCCAAAACCCATGGCTGCGCAGTGCTGGTGCTCACCCAGGAACGGCTGTCTCCCGAACCGGAAATGGGGCAAGACGTGATGACCATCGTGCACGGTTGTTCGTCTCGGCGATACGGTTTGAGGAACTATCGAAAGCAGGTGGATGCAGCGCTGAAACAGGATGCACATGGCGTCAAAAAGGCCCAACAATGCAACTAACCCACACGATCGCCCTTTGTCCGACTCCTGAGCAGGTGGATTACTTCAAGCGCGCCTGTGGTACAGCCCGGCGCGTCTGGAACTGGGCGCTCAATGAATGGAACAAACAATACGCAGCAGGCGGCAAGCCAAACGCAATGGCGCTCAAAAAGCAGTTCAACGCCATCAAATACACCGACCCACAGTGGCTCGACGAAAACGGACGGCCTTGGTTGCGAGACATTCACCGGGACGCACACGCCCAGCCGTTTGCCTATCTCGCCAAAGCCTGGGAAAGATTCTTCACCGACCTCAAGGCTGGCAAAGAGGCGCACGCACCGCGCTTCAAGAAAAAAGGGCGCTGCCGCGACAGCTTTTACGTAGCCAACGACAAGTTCCGTCTGGACGGCAAGACGATCCGCCTACCCAAGATCGGCGACGTCGCTATGACCGAGGAACTGCGCTTCAAAGGAAAGATACTGGGCGCGACGGTCTCGCGCACGGCGGATCGTTGGTTTGTGGCAATACAGGTCGAAGTGCCCGATGTGCAATGCTATCGGCGTCGCACCTCCCATGAGGTCAATGGCATCGACCTGGGCATCAAGGCTGCCGCAACGATCTCCAACGGCGAAGCCATCGAAGCGCCAAAGCCGCTCAACGCAGCGCTGCGTCGCCTCAAGATTCGCAGTCGGCGTCTCAGCCGCAAGCTGCAAGCCGCCAAAGAGATGGCGGGGTTTGGACGCCATGCCTGCCTGCCCAAAGGAACGCGCCTGCCGGTCTCGAACAACCGGCAGAAGTCCGCTGCAACATTGGCAAGGCTCTACGCCCGCCTTGCCAATCTCCGAGCGGACGTTACTCATAAGCTCACGACTCGACTCTGCTGCGAAAACCAAGCGTTCGTGATCGAGGATGTAAACGTCAAAGGGATGCTCGCGAACGAGAGGCTCGCTCGCGCCATCTCTGACGTTGGCTTTGGTGTGTTCCGCTCGCAGTTGGAATACAAGGCGAAACGCTACGGCACTCATCTCATCATCGCCGATCGTTGGTATCCAAGTAGCCGACTCTGTTCCATCTGCGGCTGGAAGAACGAGGCGCTGACGTTGAGCGATCGAAAATGGGTGTGTGCGCAATGTGGCGCGCACCATGACCGTGACCTCAATGCGGCGCTGAACCTGAAACGGCTGGCAACCGAAACTGCCCTACCCGTGGCGAGTCCGACCAGTAATGGCGGCGCTGCGGCGGGGACCGTCCCCGCCGCAGCCGGGAAAGTCACGCTTGTCAGAGACGACGGTGGTCATCAAGACACGTCGGGGCAGGAAGAGAACCGTGCGCACCTTTGCGCACTTTCTTGATAGCAGACGGTGGAGTGATCCGCAGAGAGCGGGTAGGACAATGATTCTACCTGTGCATGAAGAGATTGCAGGTATTGCACGGCTATCTCATCATTCGGGTTCTGATCACATTAGTGCGGGTATAGGAACATCTTTACACGCCGTTACAGATGGGAACTCTACCCTTACCTTCCCACGGCAAGCAGGCTGTTATCCCGATCTTCCCATACCGACTGTGATGATTGTTGCCAGCCAAACCACTGGCAAGAATTTCATCTCATAATCTGATTCGTGCAACTTTTATCACTGCGCTATCGTCTATATGATCAGCCAGTCTGCTGTTCGCCGATCGCAGCACAAGTGTGATGCCCGGAAAGGCATCGCGGGAGTAAGAAACAGTGGCTGAACCATCTCGTGAGACGATTGTGCGCGCCCAACAGGGTGATCAACAAGCACTCACCGAACTGATTATCAGTCAGCAGCATTACGTCTACAGCATTGCCATGAGCGTGCTCAAAAATGCCGATGATGCCGCCGATTTGACGCAGGAAGCATTTATCCGTCTTTTTCGGACACTTCCGCAGTACAACGGTGAGAGCCGCTTTACCACATGGCTGTACCGACTGGTCATTAATTTGTGCCGTGATGAATTACGCCGACGTGGACGCCAGGTTGCCATTGTGCCACCGGCAACCGACGATGAAGAACTCGATGCTCTGCAAACTATCGCCGATAATGACCGACTGATTGACCCTGCACAGTCGCTCGACCTGAGTCAGTTACGGATCGAAGTGCGACGGGCACTCGAACAATTAGAACCGCACTACCGCCTTGTCTTGACCTTGTATTATTTTGAAGATTTGAAATACACGGACATCGCCGAAATCCTTGATCTCCCCCTCAACACAGTCAAGAGTCATATTCGGCGGGGGAAAGAACGACTGGCCGAATTGCTCCGTACAACCGAACCACCGGCAACTCGTGTTGTTGAGCAAGCGGTACGCAAAACTCCCGACGAGCAAATGCTCCAGATCACACCATTACGCCTGTTGCCGGGGTGGGGAAGGAGGTGACAAATGAGTACTCCACTATCTACACCACCACCAGAAGAACTGCTCGATGCGGCGTTGCGTCACGAGCTGCGTTGGGAAGCCCCACCCGAATTAACCAACCGTTTACTGCAACTGGTGCCCGGTACAGTGCCGGTTGCAATCGCCGAGAACCCACCACTGCCGCGCTGGCGTCTTTATCTCGCTATTGCACTTATCGCCGCGCTGACCCTGGCATCAATGCTTGGTGTTTCATACCTGTATCAGCTTGTCTGGTTCCAGTTAGGAGCAGTTCAGTTCGTCACGCAGCTTGAAGCATTACCAGCGCGCCTGCTTCAGACCCTATACGAGACTATGCCATTCGCTCGTGAACTGACGAGCCTGATTGCCCTGATCCGCACGCAATTACACTGGTTGTTACTGGCCCTGGTGCTGTGGATCATTCTCGATAACTGGCAGGCTGAATTTCAGGTACGACGCAGCTAAGAGCCTGGCCGAAGATGTACCGAGACGCGACGGAAACGGGTAGCATCGAGTTCAGCGCCGGTGCTGTAGAGCACGGCTAACGCCCCCTCACCTTCCCCCCCTGCCCCCCCTTCCTCTCCCGCGCTGCGGGCAAGGAAGGGGGGACGGCGCGAAAGTATGTTGGCACGAAACACAACCGTTGGAAACACAAACGATCTAAACACTCCAATCGAGGAAGGGGGGGACGGCGCGAAAGCATGGTAGCACCCCCTCACGCAATGACTGCACGGGTACAGTATGTTCCCAATAAGAAATCTGGGTTTCTGATCACCCGCTAAGGCCAGAATCAAGACGATGTCGGCACGAGCGCAGCGCTGCTTCGCTCTTCTCTCCACCTGGGTGCGCGGGCCTCCGGCCCGCAGATGCAGTGGGTCGGCAAGCGCGCAGCCCTGCTGCGCTCTTCTATCGCTGCGAGTAGTGCAGCGCGTCGGACCGTGTCATACCACCGGCACCGCTTCGTTCCAGAGATAACTGGCCCATTCTTCTGCCGGGTAGACGCGCTGTGGCCGGAGCGGATTGATACGCACATTCAGCATTGCGCCGCGTCGCAGGTGGGTGAGACCAGCCTCTTCAACCAACCAGATCACTCGTGCTTCGTAGGGTCGATTCGCCGGCGGATAGACCCACAACGTCAATTCTACCTCTACCGCTCGCATCAAGATAGCACGCTTATACGAACCGACCATCGTGACTTTTAGTAACTCGGCGCGTACCGGTACCGATGTTGCCAGATCACGTTCCATGGCTTGTTGAATGATAACGCGCCGCCGCTCAAAACGTTTCAGTGCTGTATGTACTGACGGTACCAGCAGCAACGATGTGCTGATAATGGCATAAGGCAACATTTGCCCAAGATGTAGCCGCTGCTCGTCACCATTCACGGTACGGCAGCGAAAGGCCAGCACACCGTCACTTCGATCTGGTTGCAGATCACCAACACAGACTATCGGCCCTATCACACGGGCCAGATCAGGCATAAAGACAAGACCGGTCGTGCCGCAAATAAAACCGAGTAATAGACTGAGTGCGATCCGTGCAAACATAAGGCGATCCTCTGGTGGAAGCGTGCTGATTGCCGGGATGACGAGATCGGTCATCATCGTGACAATGGGGGCAGAGAAGGAACACCGATCTCATTAGTTATGTCTTATTGTAGCACGCCGTCTATACCATCGCGTATCGAATTAGCGAGCATGCTGAGAATGGGTCAGAAGCTGCTCAATTCGTGCTACCAACTGCCGTAAGCGGATCGGTTTAGCGAGATAGTCAGTTGCACCAGCCACGAGACAGCGTTCACGATCACCCGGCATCGCCAGCGCCGTCACGGCAATGATTGGCGTCTGGGCAAACCGCTGATCGGCGCGTAGCCGTTTGATGACCTCAAGCCCGTCGATCTCAGGTATTTGTATGTCCATGATGATCAGGTCAGGATGCCATTCTGTGACAAGTGCCAGCACTTCGTACCCGGTACGAGCCACACGCAGTTCGTACCCATGGGCGATCAGATAGTCGCTCAATATCATCCGATTGGTTTCGTTATCTTCAGCCAATAAGATGCGGGCAACAGTCGCGCGCTGATTGGTATGATCGCTGACCGATGTATCCGTCTTCAGTTCTGAAAGCTGCCGCAACGTTCTCCGGAGCATAGCACGATTGATCGGTTTTACCAGATACGCCGCGGCACCAGCAGCCAATCCACGTTCCGGCTCATCGATGACCGATACAATAACAACCGGGATCGGAGCCAGTTCAGGATCACGTTTCAGGTCAGCCAGTATCTCCCAGCCTGACCGATCGGGTATCTGTGGATCAAGCAAGATCAGATCAGGACGCAGATCTTTTGCCCGTGCAACGGCTTCGTGACCATACGTGACCAAGACCGGCTGAATCTGCAATTCTTCCAGATAACGAGCCAACTGATCAGCAGTCGTCACCGAATCTTCGATCACGAGCGCTAACTGCATCGGCGCTGCACTATCGGGATGGGAGGACGTATCGGCATGCAAGACCGGTTGATAGGGCAGAATGACCGTAAATGTGCTACCGACACTCGGCGTACTTTCGACTGCAACGCGACCACCGTGCAGTTCGGTCAGCCGTCGTACCAACACCAGGCCCAGACCGGTTCCTTCATGCTGGCGCCGCAACCCACTATCAAGCTGCACAAACGGCTGAAAGAGCCGCGACAGTTGTTCAGGCGCAATCCCAATTCCGGTATCACTCACCGCAAAGCTGATCGTTCCCTGGGTAACGTCGGTCGTCACCTGCAAGGTCACCGCACCACCAGCCGGAGTAAACTTCACCGCATTGCTCAACAGGTTCACCAGAATCTGTTTGAGTCGTCGTGGATCGGCGAGAAAACGAGCCTGACGATCTTCAAGGTGTAACGAGAGTTGAATCTGCTTCTTGTTCGCCTGCTCTCTGATCAAGGCTAAGCTCGCCTCACACACATCACTCGCAGCGACAACTTCCTTTATCACATCCATTCGTCCAGCTTCAATCTTCGCCAGATCGAGGACATCGTTGATCAGGGTCAGCAAATGTCGGCCACTTGCTTCAAGCGTGTGGATTGCTGCTCGCTGTCGTTCACTTAACGGGCCGTACAGCTCTTCCAAGAGACTTTCACTGAGAGCCAGAATCGAGTTCAGCGGCGTGCGCAACTCGTGGCTCATATTGGCCAGAAATTCATCTTTAGCTCGCGCCGCACGGGAAAGTTCGGTATTTGCCAACCGCAACTCGGCTGTACGCTCAGCAACCCGCTGTGCCAGAAGATCGCGTTCGTTCTGCAATTCCTGCTCTGTCACACGCCAGTCGGTTATATCACGAATAATCGCAATTGCTTCCCTGCTCGATGGTTCTGCTTTGATCCGAGCCTCGAAAAAACACTCGCGATCGGCAACCGGCAATCGATACTCCAGCGTCTGTAATTCACCTGTTGTAAAAGCGGTGTGCAACGCTGACCGATACTGCGCACTAATTGCAGGTGGAAAGACCTGATCAATTGGGTGATTGAGAAGGTCTCCCAGTACAACAGGCATAAACATAGCGTGTGGTGCTGCCACATCAATGATGAGGCCATCGTTACGCAACCGCAACACAAGATCGGGGAGTGCACTTACAATCAGATGGTTACGTTGTTCGCTTGCCCGCAATTGTGCTTCTTGTTGACCAACTACAATCGCGAAAGCAATGTCCTGCGCTAATTCGTTGAGCAAACGTAGTTCGTCGGTATCAAAAAAACCTACCTGATCGGCGTAGAAGTTCAATGTAGCATAAACCTCATCATTGACCAGCAACGGAAAGCTCGCTGATGAGCGATACCCAATCTGCATGGCGATGTCACGCCAGGGTGCTGCCAGTTGGTTCATCGCCAGCTCGTTGATGATCACCGGCTGACGCTTTAAAAATGCCTGCACGGTCGGACAGGCGCTATCGTCAGTTATCTTGAAATCAAACTGAACGAGGTAATCTCTTGCTTCACCAGCCACAGCTACCGGTTCGATTCGCTTGGCGACAAGGTCTGGTCGGCCAATCCACGCCATCCGAAATCGACCTTCTTGAACGGCGATCTGACACACGGCGGCGAAGATGCGTTGTGGCTCACGTTCGCGGATAATCATCTGATTAATGGCACTCAACAACGCATAGGTACGCATCAGTCGTCGCTGACGCGCTTCGTGCGTTTGGCGCAACGCAATGAAGAAGAAAACAACGACAACGGTGGCAGTGCCCAGGATCGAACGTTGTATCGCATCGGAATTGAACCATGGCCGTGGGTATCCAGGGCCAGGTCGAAAGACAAGCTGCCAGGAACGACCGTATCGGTTAATCGTTCTAACTACGGCCGCCTCGCGGATAAAGGTCTCCGGATCGGGTATAACCGTTGGGGAACGAACGACGCCTCCGGCCAGGTATGCCAACGGTTGAAGGGAAGCGTCGGTGGTGTCAATCAATAACAACTCGAGATCAGGTGTCGCTACTAGCTGCAAGGCTTGCTCGATCAAACGGGCTGGTGATACCAGCATCATAATAATCCCTCGTATCCGTGCCTGACGCACTTCAACAGTTGGTGGAAATACATCAGAGCTGTACACCGGTGCAATCAACAGCACTGCTGGCGTAACAACATCGGTGAGATACGGGCGGATCGGAGCTGTCATCATGACCCGTCCGCTATCACGAGCCTGCGCAATCGTATTGCGACGTATCGGCTCTACAGCCATATCAAGCCCCAGCACAACCCGCCGCCGCGCAAACGGTTCAACGTAGGTCAGCGGATAATATTCATCACGCACCGCAGCCGGTGGGCCTGGAGCACCCGGTTCACGAATAACAAAATCAAAAATGCCATTTTCACGTATCTGACGCTCAAAGGACAACCGCTCTGCTTGCGTAACATGAGGCGCCCATCCTACCGATTGCAAAGCGGGGAACTGTATCAGGAGCGAGCGACTGAATGTACTAAATTCGTGCTGTTCGACCTCTTGGGAAGCGACGAAGAGGCCCTGTATGCTTCGGATCGCCTGTTCATAACGGGCAAGGCGGTCGTCGATCAAATTGACCACGTCTGTGGTATCAGTCTGCAATTGTCGTTCGTACTGTTGCCACGCATCGCGCCAGAATAGTTGGAGCGAAAACAGCAACAATGCCAGGAGCAGACTGATCACCGGCCATACCAACAGATCGGCTGTGCGTTGCTCTTGCCAGGATATGCCGGCGACGATCCATGGTACAATGAGCCATACGCCAGCAATCACATTCAGCCACCATTGCCAGAGGGTGGTTGGCACACCAGCCACCATTGGCACCTGCACAGCTACCAGAATTACAACTGCAATAAATGAGGTCGGCAGAATTGCTAATGCCAGTAGACCACAGCTATACAAGCTACGCCAAAGAGTCAGCGGAGGCAGAGGTTTGACGAAACGATGCACGAGCCAGCTTCCCAGCCATGCCTGAGCCACAGCACTCAGTGCCAGACCAACTGCAATGACTATCACCCGTGTTCCGTCGAGGCCCAATTGCGTGAAGACGGCAGCATACCCCAAAAACGCCCCAACCAGGATAATCGGTAAAAATCGGGTACCAGCTACCAATGCACCACCCATTGCGACCCCAGCAGCGACCCACATAAACGGAATGCCACGCTCTGCCAGCAACGGTTGGGCGCTTACCCATATCGCAATGGCGTACACCAGACCCAAACCAATAAGGGTAGATCGGGGTAAACGGATCATGAGCTGCACTCCGGTAGAGAGATGTGTATATGCGTACCCCGTTGCTACGATGCGGTTAGCATACCATCTCAAGAGGGCAGATTGCGGTAGGATCGCCGGTAGATTACTCGCCACCGAATCGGCTGCAACGGTCACCAAACCCGCCCACTGTCGCATGGCCCCGAGCAATCGGGATTATTTCATTCTACCAGAGTAGATCGTACCACGCTGTACCGGTTTATGCTAGCGTTGGCGACAGTTCGGCCAACTGCCGATACGCGCCGGCAAAGTATAGCAGCGGATCACCTTCTGCGGCTCGCCGTAATGCAATGACACGCCCCAGAACAATCCAATGATCACCACCATCGAGCAACCGTTCACGCGCACAAACTAGGGTAGCCAGACCATCGTGAAGTACTGGTACACCGGCCAGCTCGGTCATCGTGACCTCTAGATCGGCTTGTGGCCGACCGGCAAAATGACGGGCAATTGCCTCTTGGTCAACACGTAGAATGTTGACCGCGAAATGCGAGGCAGCAGCGATCACGCCTGCCATACGAGCTTTGCGATCAATACATACCAGTAAGAGCAGAGGATCAAGTGAAACAGAAGTCAGGGAATTGGCAGTCATCCCTCGTACCTGCATCCCATCGCTAGCGGTAATGACTGTTACTCCGGTGGCAAACAGACCTATCGTAGCACGGTATTCACGTGGATCAATCGTCATGGTGCATCTCTGTCGATTTCAAAAGATGTTTCTTACATATTAGCAGTATACGTCAATTCAGAGCATGCGGGCAAGCATGTTGTCATCGTTTAGGGCTTTTCAACGCTTTCATCCCGCTTACCAGCAAGACGGGGCACCATCGAGGATCACTCGTGGGGTAAAGTATCGTCTTGCCCACCCAGGTGCATCCATCGGTATCAGACTAATCGCCCATCGCGTACCATCCATCGCCTGGTTTGATTTGTTGTGCCGTGACGACGAATGTTCGGACAGGCTACCTGAAAACGTTAAAACCCCGCTGGCAAAACAGTTGTCGCTTAATAGTCTCTGTGCTATGCTGTATGAGACGGAACCTTGTCGTAAGCTCAGCTTGGATTAAGCAGGTGCACCTATGACCATCACTGATCGCATGCTCACCGGCGCCATCGCCAACAATCCTGGCAACTATCATGGTGACGGTGAATGGCGCTACTCGATCACGCAACGCACCCTCTACTTCAGCAAAGCTGCTGCCCCTGATCCACGCGATCAGGAACCATTCTTCTCGTTGCCTTCGTTGAACCCTGATGGATCGGGGCGTATGGAGCGCGCCTTCCGGCAGTTTATTCGTCGGCGTTGGCCGCCAAGTCGCTGTGCCGAGATCGAGAAGTTCGCCGAACGCCGGGGCTGGCATCTGGCAATGGAGCTGAAGTACGGAGGCGGCGCCCTCGAAGATCACGAAGCCGCCGAGTGGCAATACGTCGTCAATCGTGAACTTCAACGATTGGCTGCTGAAGTTCGCGCACGGATTGCCGAACTGGAACGTCAGGCTACTCAACCTGAGCAGACACCTGCATCTGGCGAGTAAGAGTTTGCCCCAGGATGCGGTAGACAAGCGTTACCGTGATGGTGTAAGCCTCACCGCTGTGCGCCTTTCCAATGAGAGGCACTTCAGCCTCTAACGCCTCACCATCAACGGTAACGCTGCCATACGCCCCATCGGCAAACTGTACGTCGAAAATTACATTTACCGGTCGGTTACCGGGGCCATACCCCCAACTCAACATCGCATAGACCGGCCCGATCCCGCTCAGGCTGGTTATCCGCAGATTACGCAACCGCGACGGAATCAATGCCCCGCGCACCGTCATCCAGGTTACGACCGTCCAGAATGAAAGCCAGAAACCACGCTGTAAGGCTTTTACACTCATACCTGTATCTTTCTTTGAGCAGGATCGGCGTGTTGTCGGTAGAGAATCGCGGTATGACCGATGATCGCAACCAGATTGGCGCCTGTCTCGGCGACGATGGTATCGGTGAACGATTGCTTCATATCTTTGTAATCGAGAAAGCGTACCTTGATCAACTCGTGAGCATTCAGTTCTTGTTCAATTTTGGTCAAAATGCCTTCGGTAAGGCCATTCTTCCCAACCATCACTGTGACCGGCAACGAATGGGCCAGTCGGCGTAGATAAGCACGCTGCGCAGGAGTCATTGTGGAGCAACCTCCTCTATCGGGGCCGATGTTAGATCATATCGTCCACATATATCATTGATACGAATACGCACCACATCACGAAGATTCCGCCACGAGTCGCGCAAGGGATTAACCTTCGTTTCGCTACCGTAGCGCCATCGCACCGGGATTTCGCTGATTGGGTAGCCACGTCGCTGGGCCAGAAAGAGCAATTCCACATCGTAGGCAGTAACTGCCGCATCGCGCAATACTGGGGCATCATCACCGTAGATTCGCACCCGCTGAAACAGATCACGAGCGACTTCGCGTCGCAATGCCTTAAAACCACATTGCGTGTCATTAATGCCGCGCAATGCAACTAACCGGATGATCCAGTTGAAGACCCGACCCATCACATGACGATACCACGGCTCACCTTCACGTGATGCACCTACTCCTTCACGCGAGCCAATGGCGATTGGATAACCACTTTCGATAGCGGCCCGCAGCCGTGGCCATTCTTCAATTGGCGTTGCCAGATCGGCATCACACAGCAAGATGATCGCGCCGCTCGCTGCTAAAGCACCGGTACGCACGGCAAACCCTTTGCCGCGATGATCACAGCGAATCACCGTGACTCCAAATGACTCTGCCAACTCTGCTGTGCGATCCTCACTGCCATCATCAACTACGATGATCTCAGATTCGTATGGCTCGTTGGCAAGAAATGTCTTAATGGCGGTCAGTGTTTCCGGTAAACGGCGCTCTTCGTTATAGGCCGGAATCACGATTGAGAGAAATGGCTGATCCTTCATCATTCATTACTATCTTCTTGCAAGCTACCTGAGATCAAGTGCTTTGACAATTAGCTCTGTTTCTTCGGCGGTAAGTGCACGCCGCGACCAAAAGGATGGTAAGGCGCGCAGCCCGGCCAACTGACCACGCAAGCGCGCCCGCGCTGCCGGCTCGCGAATATGACGCAGGCTGTGCAACACAAAACGTAATTGCGAAGCAATGAGTGCCGGCCAGTAGCGGCGTATCAGTTCCAACGGCATGTTTTTGACCCATACCAGTGGAAAATTGCGTCCACAGTAGTAACTGGCCAGTGCTCCCCCACCACTGGCACTCAGACGATGATAGACCACTGCCGTCGGCACAAAAATGGTGCGTAATCCCTTGCGTCGGGCACGCAAATTCAAGTCTACATCTTCACAGTACATCACCAGTTCTTCGTCAAATACCCGTCCGTCTTCAGCCAACAGTTCGAGCGCGCTGCGCCGGTAGGCTGCGGCGCCGGCACACGGCCCAAACACCTCACTGTACACATCGTATTGACCGCGATCTTCTTCCCAAACCCCACGATTACCCGGTTCACCATTTGGACGATAAAAATCACCGGCTGAATGCAGAACATTGCGCCGATCAAACAGCCGTAACTTAGATGCGGCAAAGGCAAATTGCGGCCAGCGTTCGAGCGCGCCGATCAGTGCTGCCAGCCAGTGCGGATCAGCCTCGGTATCATTGTTGAGCAGGGCAACAAATGGCTGATGCGTGGCTGTTAATGCTGCATTGACCGCTGCCGCAAAACCGCGATTCTGATCCAGTTGGAAGACCTGTACTTCCGGGTAGCGCGACTTTATCAGCGCTACCGAATCGTCTGTACTGGCGTCATCAACAACGGTTACCGTAAAGTCACGTCGGGTCTGTGCACGTAACGAATCGAGACAGACGGGCAAAAGGGCGCTACCGTTGTAGTTTGGAATAATGACATCGATCATGACGACAATTCATTGCGCAGCCGTGCCAGATACACCGCAAGCGCCTCTTGCCACGGTCGAAAGGTGATGCCCAGCGCAGCTCCGGCCAGATTGGCAAGGGGAGTGTACGGCGGTGGCGTACTATCACGCTGAAAATCGCGTAAGCGGATCGGATGCAGCGGTGTACTCATCCCAACCTGACGCAGAATCTCGGCGGCAAACTCATAACGTGAGCAAATACCGTCGTTGACAAAATGGTACGTCCCGTAATAATCAGTTTTGATCAGGCGAGCCAATCCAATCGCAACATCATAGGTATACGTTGGACTACCAATTTCATCGGCCACCATACGCAGGCCATGGGCTGGCGGATTACTCGCCAGACGCAGGACGGTACGCACAAAGTTACGTTCACCGCCGAAGAGCCATGCCACCCGCACAATGAAGTGTTGGGAGGTTAGCGTTCGCACAACCTGCTCACCGGCCAGTTTACTTTGTCCATACGGATTAATCGGTCGGGTAGGATCGTCTTCAAGATACGGACGCTGCCCATCACCTGCAAAGACCTCGTTAGTACTGATATAGACCATCGTTGCCTGAATGCGCCGGCATCCAAGCGCTACATAGCGCGTTCCCAGGCCATTGACCCGATAGGCCAGGATTGGATCCCGCGCACACCCATCAACGTTTGTGTAAGCAGCAGCGTGAATCACCACATCGGCACCGGTAGCGGCAATATGATCGACCGTTGCCGGATCGGTTAGCTCAAGCTGATCGTGGCCTAACGGTATCAACTCATGCTGATCGGCCAGTGTAGCGATAAGCGCTTGACCTAATTGTCCATTTGCTCCGGTAATTGCAATCCGCACGTTTTGGCTCCTCAGGTACCGCTTAATCGGCTACACAGAGTAGCAGAAGAGCCGATTTGCGTCAACCAATCTCATTAATCTGGGGGAGTTTCAGAGTTTTCAGTGGCTGTGTTGCGGAGCACACCAGACAACCCACAACCACAGTTGTGAGCGATCATCCTTTTCGGTTGGATGTCGCTTTGAAATCCTCGTCATGAGCAAACGGAATGCGTAATTCAACGCAAATACCGGGCCGGTCAGAACGGTTCCGCATCTGATAGCTTCCCCCTACTGCCAAGATAATCCGCGCCACCTGAGCCAGGCCCAGCCCCATTCCTTCGACCTGACCGGTAAAATTACGTTCGGCCTGGTAGTAGGGTTGCCATATCTTCTGCAATTGTTCAGGTGGTAAATGCACGCCATCGTCACACAATACCAGACGAACTTGCTGCTGGGCAAGATCGGCGTCAACCTGTAACGTCACGACCGGATGTTGTTGAGGATGGAACTTCCGGGCATTTTCACACAATTCGCGCAAAACAATCTCTAAACTACGCCGTGAAATGAGTAAGCGACGGGCGTCAAGCGCCGGATCAATCTTGAGGCTGATCGTTGGCATTGCCAGATCTTGATTGATAGCGGCAACGATCATCGGTAAATCGAAGACAGTACATGGATCAATTTGCTGAATATCACCAGGACTACTTGCATAAAGCAAAATATCGCCAATAGCATGTTGTAAACGATGAGCACTACTCAGCGCAATCGCTGCAATGTTACGTGCCATCGCACGATCCATATGCTCGATATTATCGTGAAGAATAGTCAAACCATTGATAATACTCGTTAGGGGGGTTCGCAATTTATGCGAAATGGCGGTGTGAAACGTCCACATATCACGTTGGGCAGTAATTTGTTGTGTTACGTCACGGAGCGTCACCACCACCTGATCGTCAGTAGCCTGGATAATTGTGGCTTCAACCTGAAGCCACTGCTCGGCGCTATGGAGTGTCTCTGGATGAACGAGATAACGTGGTTCCGCTATCGCAGCGGGCCACCGCTCCCAGGATTCTGGTGGAACTAGGCGATAGCGCTGAGCCACTAATTCTCGTAGTGTCTGAACAGGCTGATCATACGCATCAAGACCAAGGTACGTGCGGGCACGTTGATTGGCATAACGAATCCGGTCATTCCGGTCGACAATCACGTAAGCGTTATCGGATGTCTCGACCACCCATTCAAAACGTGCTCGCTCGGCATTTACTCGCGCTTGCTCTTGCAGCAATCGACGGTACCGGTTCAGGCGTAAGACAGTGTTAATGCGCGCCTGTAACTCACCTGGATCAAATGGCTTGGTAATGAATTCATCGGCGCCAGATTCAAATCCGCGGATCTTTGCCTCACGATCATGCAGGCCCGTGATCATCACAATCGGTATCTGAGCCAGCATCGGATCGTCGCGCAGCCGCCGACACACCTCGAAGCCATCCATGTCTGGCATCATTACGTCGAGCAAAATCAGGTCAGGCAGGTACTGCTGAGCAAGCTGTAGCGCCTGCTTGCCGCGCTGAGCAGTAAGCAGGCGGAGGTTGAAAGGGGTAATAATTTCGACGAGCAGTGAGCGCATCAGCTCATCGTCGTCAACGATCAAGATCGTATTTTGTTCCATGGTTATATCGTACCACAGAGGCATTACGGTTAGCATGACAAAATTATTCGTTTTGAAGGGAGGCTTTTGTCGGATCAAAACAGACCACGTTGTTGTTTAAAGGGAAAGTATCTTACGCTCTGGAATGGGGAGAGGACAGAGGGAAAGAGCGGTGAGACAACGGAGTTGACTGACATATCCGTAGCGCTTATCCGCTTCTCGCGCTATCACCGCACGACAGATCAATCGTGACAATACGTTAGCGCACAATGGATGTGGAAGCCACCTGTGCGCTTGCAGGGGGTAAGGTGCCAACCGATGGGTTGCCGTGCACCTGGAGGGAGACGGGGAAGCTCACTCGTTTTCGCTTTAGCACCCTTCCTCCCCCAAGATGAGAGAACGTGCGGTTAGCAGACAGCAATCTACAGAAAAGCATCCAGACACTTTCAGACCGGCCCCAATCCCGCCCGTGTAGCCTGGATGATGCTTAACAACTCATCATCACTTAACGAATAACCATTCTGCTCCCACCACTGCCGATACCAGGCCAGATTGGCCGTAAACGCTCGGATCACCTCATCACGACTGAGCGGTGGTATCTTCCGCCGCAATGCCTCCCGTATCTCCTGCCGATCATCCTCGGTCAAATCAGGCAACGATTCGAGAATGCGGTCGGCGCGCAGTAGAAACAGCTCACGCTCGATAGTTGGAAAATCGCCATTGATCTGACGAATATTGCCGAGATAGGCAACAGTGCGTTGCCGTGGTTGACCACGCTCATCACGGTAGCTCTCGACGAGATAGGCGTCGTAAAAATTGGTATTGGCAATCTCAGTATTTTTGTGTTTGCGCACAACCCAACGAATATACATAGCGCAACTCCTGCGCGAACGACCGGCGATGCTGTAGGCAGCGGTTCCATCAGTACGAAAAACCACAGCACTGTTCACCGATAAGGCATCGCTCGATGGTTCAGTCGATTGATCCTACCATCCGCGACGAAAGAGAGATGAATATCTGAAGGTTTGCTTTTATTTGCCTATTATAGCATATTTAACCGTTTTTGTCATGTCTTTTTGCTTTTAAATCAAAAAATTGTCTGAAAAACGCAATAGGGCTGATCAGCGTTGTTGGGCAGGTTCCTTACCTTCCCAAACCGGCACGCAAGGCTAAGCTTGCGATGGTTTGAGAACCTGCGCCTTCTATCGTGCCTCACTGCTGCGCTCTCCTCAGTCTCCTCTGCCGGGTAGGGAGGAACGGAGATACCATCCGTAAAGGTGGCAGAAACGTAAACAGGAGGGGCGAACGTCTCTTTGCCCCTCCTGTCTCACTGATTTGGCAGAGCTAATCCTGTTGCCCGCAATGATCGGGCGGCAGCGCCCTAGCGCTGAATGATCGGCACCAGTACCCGATAGGTAAATTGCACTGCCGGGCTGATGATACTGAACTCATTTTGATCACCATCAGCTTCAATCTCAACCAACCAGTAGTGGTAGCTGACACCCGCCTGCGCCGTGCGGTCAAACCACTGGTAGCTGGCCCCACTACCCGCACTGCCTTGAGCCGGGATCGGTACAGTGACGATGGGCCTGGCATCGGCACGGTTACCGCTACTGCTCCGCAGCAACAGGAAGCCAACTGTGTCACGTTCGCTACCGGTCACCCAGCGCAGCAGCACACCACTTCCCTGGCGCTCGGCAGTGAAGCTGAGCAGCGTGATGGCGGTTGGCGGCGCCGGTTGATGGATACCCGCCCACCAGCTTGTATCGGTCTGACCGTACCCGAGCGTGAAGATGGCTGTCTGCTGCGTATTCGGATCGACATCGCTATCACGATTTTCATCACCGCCCTGACCGGGGGCACTGAATACCCACCCATTCGGTATCGTGAATGTGAGGTAGTACTCGCCCGGCGGCAAGTTTGTGAACAGGTAGGAACCATTGCTATCGGTTACTACTGTATCGACGAGCGTTCCATCAGACCGATACAGGCTGACAGTGACACCACTGACACCCTGCTCTCCTGGATCGGCAATGCCATTCGCATTGAGATCATTCCACACCCGATTACCAACACTGGCCGGACGGTAGAGACCCGCGTCCCAAGTCAGGTCAGTCTCGCCGGATTCGAGCATCGTTGCGGTCATTGCGCCTGTGGTTGGATTAGCATCAGAGTCGATGGCATCATCGCTGCCCCGATTGGCTGCGGTGAAGACATACCCTGCTGGCGCGACCACCGTCACCGTGTACGTCCCTGGCGCCAGGTTGTTGAACTGATAGGAGCCGGTGATGGTGGTAGTTGTGGTCAAAGTGACTGTGGCGCCAGCACCGGTCGTACCACTCAACTGCACCGTGACGTTCGCCATCCCCAACTCACCAGCATCCTGCACGCCGTTGCCGTTGGTATCCTCCCAGACAAAGTCGCCGATGCTGGCCGGGCGGTAGAGACCCGCGTCCCAGCTCAGATCAACTTCGCCGGATTCGAGCACCGTCGCGGTCATAACACCTGTATTCGGATCGGCATCCGAATCAACGGTATCATCACTGCCCTGATTGGCTGCGGTAAAGACATACCCTGCTGGCGCGATCACCGTCACCGTGTACGTACCCGGCGCCAGGTTGGTGAAGCGGTAGTTACCATTAGCATCGGTAACGACACTCATGTCAATACTATTCCCATCGGCATCGGTACCGGTTAAGCGCAGAGTGATCCCTTCAATACCCGGTTCATCGCTATCCTTGATACCGTTACCATTCCGATCCTCCCAGACCAGATTACCGATACTGGCCGGGAAGATCAATCCGGCATCCCACCGCTCATCGTCGGTTCCACTCTGCAAGGTAAAGACCGCCGTTGAGCTGTTATTCGGATCAACGTCGGAGTCAGTTGCTCCATCACCTCCTGCACCGGGTCGGGTGAAACGGCCACCGGTTGGAAGCTCACTGAAGACCAAATAGTAGGTACCGGGTGGTACATCCTCGAACATGTAGAAGCCGTCGCTGTTTGTCCGTTGAGTAGCGACAACGGTATCGTCAGTTGTGCCGACATTCCCATCGTCTCCCACATCGTAGAGTGTAACCAGCACATCTGCAACACCCGGTTCACCACCGTCTTGGATGCCATTCCCGTTCAGATCGTTCCAGACCCGATCACCAACCGTTGCCGGACGGAAGATACCGAAATCAACGGTCAGGTTGCTATTGCGGCCATCGCCATCGACTGTCGTGTCTGGCTCGGTATCAGGTCGCAGGGTTATCAGGCTACTGATGATGGCCGCATTACTTTGTCGCGTACCGTTATCGTCGTTGTCGAGATCGCTGTTTGCCAGAACACCCGGCTCATACGGCCCACTAGTCAGCGAGCGAGCGCCGGTGCTGCTACGATAGCCATACCACGGCGAGTCGGCTGCAAACTGCGAACCCGGCAATACGACAAAGTAGTTGCCCTGTGGCAAGTTCGTGAAACGGTAGAAACCATCACCATCGGTGAAGGTAGTATCTACCAACGTGTCGGCTTCATCCCACACTCCATTGCCATTGCCATCACGGTAGAGCCGAACCTCGATTCCACTAGCACCGTTTTCGCCACTGTCAACAACACCGTTGTTATTGACATCCTCCCAGACCAGGTTGCCCAGACTGAGCAGCGGATAGAGACCTGCATCGCGACTCAGATCGGTCTGATTGCTAAGCAAGGTGAAAGTAGCAGTTTCACCAGTTGCGGTAACGACATCACTATCGGTAGTGTCATCACTGCTGCTGTCAGCCGGGCTGAAGGTTAATCCGGCCGGAATATTCGTGAATTGCAACCGATACTCACCGGGCGGCAGATTCGTGAAGAGGTATTCACCATTGTTATCAGTCGTAGCAGTGCGGCTGATGTCATCCGCCGTCCCGAACACGCCATCAGGGCCGGCTCCGGTCAAAGTCACTACAATGTCACGGATGCCCGTCTCAGTAGCGCCTTGTACACCGTCGCCATCCGTATCGAACCAGACCCGGTCGCCAATACTGGCCGGGCGGTAGAGGCCCGCGTCCCAGGTGAGGTCAACTTCGCCGGATTCGAGCACCGTCGCGCTCATTGCACCCGTGGTCGGGTCGGCGTCGGAGTCGATGGCATCATTGCTCCCTTGATTGGCGGCCGTGATGACGTAACCGGTGGGTGGTACGACCGTCACCGTGTACGTCCCCGGCGCCAGATCGTCAAAGCGGTAGAGGCCATTACTGTCAGTCGTGGTTGTTCGGCTCACGGCAACGCCTGCGCCCGTCGTGCCACTCAGCCGTACTTCAACCCCCTCCAGCCCTGGCTCACCAGCATCCTGCACGCCGTTGCCGTTTGTGTCCTCCCAGACGTAGTTGCCGATGCTGGCCGGGCGGTAGAGGCCCGCGTCCCAGGTGAGGTCTACTTCGCCGGATTCGAGCACCGTTGCGCTCATTGCGCCTGTGTTCGGATCGGCATCCGAATCAACGGTATCATCACTGACCTGATTGGCTGCGGTGAGAACGTAACCGGTGGGTGGTACGACCGTTACCGTGTACGTCCCCGGCACCAGGTTGTCGAAGCGATAGAAGCCATTACTGTCAGTTGTGGTTGTTCGGCTCACGGCAACGCCTGCGCCCGTCGTGCCACTCAGCCGTACTTCGACCCCCTCGACCCCCGGCTCACCAACATCCTGCACCCCGTTGCCGTTGGTGTCCTCCCAGACGTAGTTGCCGATGCTGGCCGCACCGAATAAGCCAGCATCCCAACTCAGATCTTCCTCACCCGAAACCAGCGTTGTTGATGGCATCACTCCGCCGGAGTCGGCATCGGAGTCTTGTGCATCATCACCGCCCTGGTCGGCTACTGTGAAGCCATCACCAGCCGGTGCGATGACAGTAATGGTATAGATACCCGGCGCAAGGTTGTCAAACCGATAGAGGCCACTGCCATTGGTCGTGGTTGTTCGGCTCACAGCAACGCCTGCGCCAGTCGTGCCACTCAGCCGCACTTCAACATTCGCCACTCCAGGCTCACCAGCATCCTGTACTCCGTTGCCGTTGGTATCGCGCCAGACCCGGTCGCCAATACTGGCCGGACGGTAGAGGCCCGCGTCCCAGGTTAGGTCAACTTCGCCGGATTCGAGCACCGTCGCGCTCATTGCACCCGTGGTCGGGTCGGCGTCAGAGTCGATGGCATCATTGCTCCCTTGATTGGCAGCCGTGATGAGGAACCCTGCTGGCGCGACCACCGTCACCGTGTACGTCCCCGGCGCCAGATCGTCGAAGCGGTAGAAGCCGTTATCGTCGGTGATCGCGCTTCGACTCACCGTGACGCCTGCCCCCGTCGTGCCGCTTAACTGGACGGTCACGCCCCGCCCCCCCGGCTCACCAGCATCCTGCAGGCCGTTGCCGTTGAGGTCCTCCCAGACGTAGTTGCCGATGCTGACCGGACGGTAGAGGCCCGCGTCCCAGGTTAAATCGACTTCTCCGGATTCGAGCACCGTTGCGCTCATCGCACCCGTGCTCGGGTCGGCGTCGGAGTCGATGGCATCATTGCTCCCTCGATTGGCGGCCGTGATGAAATAACCGGTGGGTGGTACAACCGTCACCGTGTACGTCCCCGGCGCCAGATCGTCAAAGCGGTAGAAGCCGGTAATCGTGGTCGTTGCCGTCAGATTGACCGACGTGCCAAAACCGGTCGTTCCACTCAACTGGACGGTGACGTCCTTCACCCCCGGCTCACCAGCATCCTGCAGGCCGTTGCCGTTGAGGTCCTCCCAGACGTAGTTGCCGATGCTGGCCGGGCGGTAGAGGCCCGCGTCCCAGGTGAGGTCAACTTCGCCGGATTCGAGCACCGTCGCGCTCATTGCACCCGTGGTCGGGTCGGCGTCAGAGTCGATGGCATCATTGCTCCCTTGATTGGCAGCCGTGATGAGGAACCCTGCTGGCGCGACCACCGTCACCGTGTACGTACCCGGCGCCAGATCGTCGAAGCGGTAGAAGCCGTTATCGTCGGTGATCGCGCTTCGACTCACCGTGACGCCTGCCCCCGTTGTGCCGCTTAACTGGACGGTCACGCCCCGCACCCCCGGCTCACCAGCATCCTGCAAGCCGTTGCCGTTGGTGTCCTCCCAGACGTAGTTGCCGATGCTGGCCGGACGGTAGAGGCCCGCGTCCCAGGTATTGTCGATCTGACCACTTACCAGTGTGAAGGTAGCAGTTCGCCCAGTTGTTCGGTTTGCATCTGAATCGCTCGCATCCGAACCTGTATCGGCAAAGGTAAATACATAACCCGCGGGCAGGTTGCTGAATTCAAGGTAGTACTCACCGGGCAGTAGACCGCTGAAGCTGTACGAGCCGCCGCCAGTCGTGGTGACGGAACCAACCGCAGTTCCGTCGGCTCGATACAGGGTCACAGTTACTCCATCGATCCCATTCTCGCCACTGTCTTGCTGTCCGTTGCCATTGACATCTTCCCAGACGAAGTTGCCAACACTGGCCCGATTAAAGACACCCATATCCCACGTCTGGTCATTAGCACCGATGGGGAGGGTGATAACTGAAGTGAGGCGAGTGGTCGGATCGGCATCGCTGTCAACGGTATCATTGCTACCCTGATCGCGTGGGCTGACATCGCTATAGCCAGCCGGTAGCGCGAATTGGAGGTAGTACGATCCGGGAATCAGGTGCGTGAAGCCGTAGATACCGTTCATGTCAGTTGTTGTGCTCACCACCAGCGTATCATCATCGCCGCCAATCGCGTTGTCGGGGCCGGTGCTGAATAGCTCAACCATTACACCACTGACCCCGTTCTCACCACTATCCTGCACGCCATTGGCATTCTGGTCATTCCAGACCAGATCGCCAAGGCGGGCGTGACGGAAGAAGCCAAAGTCAACCGTTAAATTACCGTTCGTGCCGTCACCGTCAACAGCAATGTCCGGCTCAGTACCGCGGGCCAGCGTGATCGGCGCGCTGTCAACATTGCCACTGCCATCAGTGGTACCGTTGTCATCATTGTCTACATTATTATCCGGATCGGGCGCTGCCTCATAAGGACCGGTCACCGAGCCATTGGCACCGGTGCTGGAAACAAAGCCGGCTAGGGGCTGCCCGGTTGCAAACTGACCGGCCGGAATACGCACAATGTAATTCCCCTCGATCAGATCGGTGAAGTTGTACAAGCCGCCGCCCAACGTGGTAGTGGCGGCCACAAATTCGCTATCGTCAGCCTGGTTGTTGCCGTTGCTGTCAAGGTAGAGTTCGACCCGTACCCCATCAATCCCAGCTTCACCAGCATCAACGACCCCGTTGTTGTTCAGATCGTTCCAGACCAAATTACCGAGGGTGAGCGGCTCGAAGAAGCCGAAGTCGAGGGTGAGGTTGCCATTGGCATCATCGCCATCGGTGGTTGGCTCAAACGATGGATTGAGCGAAATAACACCACTGACAACACCGTTGATTGTGTCGGTACCGTTGTCATCATTGTCTACATTGTTATCCGGATCGGATGCTGGCTCATAAGGCCCGGTCGCGGATCCGTTGCTACCGGTGCTTGAGCGATGGCGATAGAGCGGCTGACCAACGTCGAAGTTGCTGGCCGGAATAACCACAATGTAGTCACCCTGCTCCAAACCGCTGAATAGATAGGCACCGTTGCCATCCGTAGTTGTGAAGGTAACAAACTCTCCTGTATCGGCCTGGCCATTACCATTGCTATCGCGGTATAGCTCAACCCGCACATTGGGAATACCGCTCTCGCCACTGTCAACGACACCGTTGTCGTTGGCATCGTACCAGACCAGATTACCCAAGGTGAGACGCGGATAGAGGCCAAGATCCCACGTCCGATCATTATTGTTGGTGTTGCCAAGTGTGATATCGGCCGTTCGCAAGGTGATCGGATTGACATCTGAGTCGAGTGTATCATTACTACCCTGATCAAGTGGACTGATAGCATACTGAGCAGGAATGTCACTGAAGACCAGATAATAGGTACCGGCAATCAGGCGGTTGAACAGGTAGCTGGTAGCTGCCGCGACTGACGTGCGGGTGATCGGCTGGATTCCAGGTGTATTCGGGTCACCATCGAGTGGCTGATTGGTTGCCGCATTGTAGATTGTAACCGTCACACCAGCAATATAGGTTGTTTCACCAGTATCTTGAATACCATTACCGTTGGCATCCAGCCACACCTGATCACCGATCTGACCTTCGTCGAACAGACCAAAGTCAATGGTCAGATTACTGTTCGCATCAATGGCCGGATTGTTCACACCGGTTGGCATGGCCGTATCGGGTTCGCCAGTAGGCATCATCCCAACGCGCACCGTAAAGACAGCGCTGCGCTCGTTGTTTCCATTAGCCGTGCCGTTGTCATCATTATCAACCGTGCTGTCATCAGGATCAGGCGCCGGTTCGTAGGGGCCGGTAGCCATACCATTGATACCGGTGCTCGACACATTACTAGCATTCGAGACCAATTCTACCACGTAATTTCCGCCATCACGGAGGCCACCAAACAGGTAACGACCGCCGTTACTGGTTGTCGTGGTAATGACGGCTGTCGCTTCACTACCATTTAGTACGCCATTCCCATCGGCATCGTAGAACAAGCGCATCTCTCTACCGTTGACATATCCGGTACTTGCATCTCCAGCATCAAACACGCCATTGTTGTTGTAATCGAGCCAGACCCGATTCCCAATCGTCAAGCTGTAGAAGCCGAAATCAACGGTCAGGTTCGTATTGCTATCACCATCTTCGTCGGTTGGCTCACCACCGAGGCTGAGCGTTACTGCTGCGCTGCGAACGAGATCGGTTGCAGCGCCGGTCACAACCCCCACGTTCGGCCCGATACCGTTGTCATCGCCGTCTATGTCGGTATCGGGATCATCGGCGCTATCGTTGGCGTTTCCACCATCACTGCTGCGGAAGAAACGTAACGCCCCACCACTGGCAAAGTTGCTGGCCGGAATGACAACCAGATAGTCACCCGGTATCAGGTTATCGAAGCGATATTCCCCGCCACCACTGGTTGTAGTCGTCGCCACCAGCGTATCAGTAGCGGCATCGTAACTGCCATTGTTATTCACGTCGCGGTAGAGTTGGATTTCAACGCCGTTAATGCCCGGTTCACCCGCATCAACGGTACGGTTATTGTTGTAGTCATGCCAGACCAGATTGCCCAACGCCAGTGGACGGAAGAAACCGAAGTCGAGGGTCAGGTTGCCATTGTTCCCGTCACCATCAGCCGTTGGCTCGTCTTGCGAGCGCAGGGTGATGATAGCAGAACGGACGTTACCACTCCCATCAGTCGTCCCGTTATCGTCATTATCGACGTTGTTATCGGGGTCTGGGGCTGCCTCATAAGGACCGGTTGCACTTCCCACTATACCCGTGCTTGAACGGAACGCAGGCTGCGTACCACTCGGTCCCAGCGCCTGACCGATGGCGAAGTTACTCGCCGGAATCTCAACCAGGTAATCACCTGGATCGAGGTTGTTGAAGCTGTAGAAGCCATCACCGGAGGTTACCGTTGATACAATAGGTGTATCTTCGCCGACGTCAATCGTGCCATTACGATCTGTGTCGCGGTAAAGATTGACCGTTACCCCGTCAATCCCACCCTCACCAGCATCGAGCAGGCCATTATTGTTGACGTCATTCCAGACCCTATTCCCTAAATTGACAAGCTGGTACAGACCGGCGTCCCAGGTTAGGTCTTCCTCACCGACAGAGAGTGTAGTGACGCTAGTAAAGCCGCTTGTTCTATCAGGATCGCTGTCAATGTTATCATTACCGCCCTGATCCTGTGGGCTACGGACATAGCCGGTTGGTAAGGCAAAGTTCAGATAGTAACTACCCGGAATGAGATAATTGAACCCATAACTGCCATCAGCAGCAGTTGTTGCGGTTGCAACCAGGGTATCACCAGCACTTGGCTGACCGTTACCATCGGTATCGAAGAAGAGTTGGACAGTCACACCACCGATACCGGTCTCGTCACCACCATTCTGCACGCCGTTAGCATCGCGATCAAACCAGACCAGATTCCCAATTCGGGCCGGCCGGAAGAGGCCGAAGTCAACGGTCAGGTTGCTATTCTCGTTGCGCGCCGGATCGGTCAGCGCAGCGGGTAACGGATCGCTCTCACCGGTTGGTTCACTATTGGGCCGCAAACGCACAATGGTGCTCCGCACCACACTACCGCTTTGGGTACCGTTATCATCACTGTCAGTCGCGTCGGTATCAGCATTGGGCGCCGGTTCATACGGCCCGCTGGTGCTCCCGTTCGTGCCGGTGCTCGACACATAACCTGCCGGTAAGACCACTTCTACCAGATAGTCGCCCTGTACCAGACCACTGAACAGGTAGTAGCCACCGTGGTTCGTCGTGGTGGTAGCGACCGGTGTCGTTTCACCAGCATCGTTTACATCCCCATCGCCATTGAGATCACGGTAGAGACGTACAGTAACGCCATCAATACCAACCTCACCCGTGCTGAGTTGACCGTCATTGTTGGTATCTTCCCACACCCGATTGCCCAATGACAGGAGCTGGTAGAGACCGGCATCCCAGGTGAGATCATTCTCCCCCGACTCGAGATCAATCGTGATCGTAGTCGCTGTCGCACTTACACCAGTCGGCACATCGGAGTCTGTAGCATCGGTCGCTGCCGGTGCATCGCCAATCGTGAAGGCGTAGCCATTAGGCCGGGCGAAGCGCACACGGTAGAGGCCGGGTTGCAGATTCGTAAAGCTATATGCGCCGCTGCCATTGGTCGTCGTGGTCGCCAATGTATCATCAGCCGTGCCGAAGGTGCGGTCACGCCCGGCGCCGATCAACGCTACAGACACATTGACAAAACCAGGTTCACCCGTCTCTTGCACACCGTTCCCGTTCAGGTCTTCCCAGACGAAATCGCCCAGGCTGGCCGGAATGACCAGACCAGCATCCCACGTCAGATCGATCTCACCCGACTCAAGGACGGTGGCGATCATGACACCTGACGCATCAGCATCACTATCATTGGTATCATTCGCTCCGGCAACTTCTGTTGCTGTTATATCGCGATAGGTGAAGACTTCGCCCGTCGGTGCAGTGACGGTAATCTGGTATGTGCCCGGTACCAGATTGGTAAAGCTGTAGAAACCACCACCTGACGTCGTGGTTGTCTGATTAACAAGGGCGCCACTACCGGTTGTGCCAGTTAGTGTCACTGTAACACCATCAAGTCCTGTTTCGCCGGTATCTTGCACACCATTGCCATTCGTATCGCGCCAGACCCGGTCGCCAATCGTTGCCGGACGGTAGAGACCAGCATCCCAGGTCAGGTCTTCCTCACCCGATTCAAGGGTTGTTGTGGTCATCACACCGGCAGCGTTTGCATCCGAGTCGCCACTATCATCACCCTGATCGGCTGCGGTGAAGAAGTAACCGGCTGGAGCAGTAACGGTAATGGTATAACTGCCCGGTGTGACATTATCGAACAAATAGAAACCGTTACTGTCGGTTTGAGTCGTTCGCGACACCGGATCGCCTGCACCGGTCGTGCCATTCAGAGTCACCGTGACATTCGGGATGCCCGGCTCGCCAGCGTCCTGGCGACCATTGCCGTTACGGTCTTCCCAGACGAAGTTGCCAATTCGGGCCAGCCGGTAGAGACCGAGGTCGTATTGCGGATTGTTCCCTGATACCGGCGTGAATGGCGCCGTCTCAAAGGTGGCATTGGCATCGCTATCAAGCTGATCATTCCCACCCCGATCCTGCGGACTACGCACATAGTCGGTTGGGATTTCGCTAAAGCGAATGCGGTAGGTACCAGGGAAGAGGTTGGTAAACTGATAAAGACCATTGCCATCAGTGTACGTGTAATCGAGCACGACACCATCGCTGTCGCGCAATAGCTCAACGCGCACACCGGGAATGCCGGTCGTCTCATCAGCATCCTGAATACCATCGGCATCCAGATCAAGCCAGACCCGATCGCCAACAGTGATCGTCTCGAAGATACCGGCATCAACGGTGAGATTGTTATCGCCTGAATTCAGACGAACGATTCCGGTGCGACCGTCAATTGGATTGGCGTCACTATCGGCAGTATCATCACTGCCCTGATCCAGCCGGGTGAAGGAGTGGTTGGCCGGTAGGTTACTAAAGACCACATAGTATTCACCTGGTGCGAGATTGGTGAAGAGGTATTCGCCGTTGGTATCAGTCGTCTGGGTCACGACCAGCGTACCATCTATCCTGTAGAGGCTTACCGTGACCCCACTAACCCCGCTCTCGCCCGCATCTTGCGTCCCATTAACATTACTGTCAAACCAGACCCGATTCCCCAGACTGGCCGGATTCAGCACACCCATGTCGAGAGAACGGTTTGACGCGCCGGAGAGTAGTTCGACAATTGGGGTGCGCCGGTTAGCGTCAACGTCACTATCGGTCTCGTCGGTCGCCACGACCGCATCACGCGGGCTGAGCAGACTGTAACCGGGTGCAGTACCGAACTGGACGAAATACCGGCCAGGTTGCAGATTGGTAAAGAGGTATTCGCCACTACCGTTCGTTGTTGTCGAAGCGACCAGGACATCATCGGCCGTACCGGCGATACCGTCAGTCCCAGGCTGGTACAGAGAAACCGGCACATTCGCTACACCAAGCTCGCCACTATCCTGTCGTCCGTTGCCGTTGACATCGTGCCAGACCCGATCACCGAGGCTAGCCAATTGATACAGGCCGAGGTCCCAGCGCAGATCGTTTTCGCCAGCACTTAAGGTCGTCGTGGTTGTCAGGAAGGTGTTCGGATCAACATCGGAGTCGGCGTTGTCGTTGCTACCCTGATCCCGTGGGCTGACGATATAACTGGCAGGAACGACAAACCGCAGGTAGTAATCACCGGCCAGCAGATTCTCGAAGCGGTAGAAACCATCGGCATCGGTGACGGTAGTATTCAGCGGGTTACCGGCGCTATCGTACAGCACAACCTGTACACCTGGTATGCCAGCCGTCTCACTCGCATCCTGGATACCGTCCGCATTGTCATCACGCCAGACTCGATCACCAATGCTGGCCGTCGGCACAATCCCGAAATCCCAGGATGGATCGTTCTCACCCGGATCAAGCGTGGTTGCCGCCGTTTGCCGGGTCACTGGGTCGGCATCACTATCGCGAGAGTCGTTACCCCCCTGGTTCTGAGGGCTGGCACGATGACCGGCGGGCAAGCTAAACTCAACGTAGTAGTCGCCTGGCACCAGATTGGTGAACGTGTAGATACCACTGCTGTTCGTCGTTGTAGTGGCTACCGGAACACTGCTACCGGGCCGGTAGAGACGAACCTGCACCCCACCGACACCCAGCTCGCCAGTATCTTGAATCCCATTGTTGTTGGTATCGCGCCAGACCCGATCACCGATTGAAGCGAACACGAACAGACCCATATCCCAGTTGGGATCATTCTCGCCCGGCGCCAGATCGATCAGGGCAGTGCGGCGAGTAGTGACATCGGCATCACTATCAGCCGCATCATCAATTCCCTGATCGGTTGCAGTGAGAGCGTAACCGTCCGGCGGCGAACCAAACTGCACAAAGTAGCGACCGGGTGGCAGATTGGCGAAGCTGTAGAGACCATTGACGCCGGTTGTAGTTGTAGCCACCAGTTCATCATCAGCCGTACCTGCCACACCATCGTAGCCAGGGCGATAGAGACTCACCTGAACACCGCTAACCCCCGGCTCACCAGCATCTTGAATGCCGTTGTAATTCAGATCATTCCAGACCCGATCGCCAAGACTGGCCAGCAGTGCCACCAGACCAGCATCCCAACTCAGATCGGTCTGATTGGCGGTCAAGGTGATAACCGGCGTCAATCCGCTAGCGTTAACATCACTATCCAGCTCGTTGTTGGTACCTTGATCGGCGGTCGTGAAGCTGTAGCCAGCAGGCAGATTGCTAAAGCGCACCCGATACGTACCGGCGTTCAAACCGGTGAAACCGTAGCGACCGGCGCCATCGGTCACGGTTATCGTTGGCTGCACACCGGGCGTACCCGGATCACTATCTATCGGATTCCCACTACCATCGAGCAACTCAACCGTGATACCGGCTACGCCCGGCTCGCCAGCGTCCTGAATCCCGTTGCCGTTCGTATCAAACCAGACCCGATCGCCCAGAGCTGCACCTCTGATAAAGCCAAAATCGAGGGTCTGATTGCCATTTGCATCATCACCGTCTGTTGTCGGCTCACCACCAACTGATAGTGTGATCGGCAACGAGCGGACGATGCCGGCAATCAGTGTACCGTTATCATCATGATCGACATCATTATCGGGGTCAGGCGCCGGATCGTTGCCACTACTCGAACGCATTCCGTACAACACACCACCAGGAGCGAAGTTATCGTCGTCAACAACTACGATATAGTTACCGGCAGTTAGATTGGTGAACTGATAATACCCGGCCTCACCACCGACCGTACTGGTGGTCGCACCGCCAACGTACTCACCGGAATCGGGGAGACCATTATTGTTCACATCACGGAACAGGCTTAGACGCACACCATTAATACCGGATTCGCCGTTCGTCGGCTCATAGCGACCGTCGTTATCACGGTCATACCAGACCCGATTACCGAGACGCAGATTCCCGGTCGGTACAATCAATCCAGCATCACGACTACGATCAAGCTGGTTTGCAGCCAGCGTGAAGACACCGGTTCGTCCGGTAGTTGGATTAGCGTCAGAATCCTGATTATCGTTACTTCCGCTGTCTGCTGTCGTAAAGGTAAAGCCGGTTGGCAGGACAAACTCAATGAAGTAGCTGCCAGCACTCAGCCCACTGAAGAGGTAATACCCCGGCTTACCAAGCAGATCATCGGCAGTGACGGTTGTGGCAATTAGGGTACCGCTGCCATTGTATAGCCGCACCGTGATCCCATTGACCCCATCAGACGGTGGTTCATCCTGGACACCATTCCCGTTGCGATCAATCCAGACATAATCACCAACTGCGGTGACGGTAACCAACCCCACGTCCCATCTATCATCATTCTCGCCTGATTCCAGCGTTGTGACTGCACTGTAGCGCGAGATCGGATCAACATCTGAGTCGCGAGTATCGTCACCACCCTGATCGGGCGTTGTAAAGCCATACCCAGCCGGCGGCGTTACCCGAATGTAGTAATCGCCGGGAGGAATGTCATCAGGATCAGAGAAGAGATAGTAACCGGGGTTGCCATCATTATCTGGGCCAGAGATAGTAAAGCCAACCCAACGGTCGCCAGCACTCGGCCCGGCAATACCATCACTGTCCTGGTAGAAATCGATCCGTGCACCATTCACCCCAGTTTCGCCAGGGTCTTGCACACCATCGAGGTCGGCATCGAGCCAGACGTAATTCCCATACGAAGGCGGTATAACCGCTCCTCGCTCAATACCAACTCGTGGTGGTTCGGCAGCCAGCAACGGATTCCCGTAAATATCAAACGCCCGATAGCCAAACGTATTCCAGGCAATCTCGCCAGGGGTACCACCTAACGGCGCCCGCATCGGCCACGTTATCACCACCGAATCTTGCGGGTAGAGAATACGGCTGCCAAAATCAATCCGCACCGAACGTACCGTCGTGATGTCAGCCGGTAAGGTCGTTGACCATTGTGGATCGACACAACCAGGTGCGTCTATCGGATTGCCTCCAGTATCGGTCAGACCCAGGTCGGGATTGCGACAAGGATTGTTCGTTGTACTGTAATAGACGGTTGCCCCATCGGGTACAGCGATAGGGCCGGCCAGATACGGTTGCCACTGGCTTTCACGCGGCTGGTTAAAACGCACGACGCCGACATCACCAACCCACGGCAAAATATCGATCAACACCAGATTGGTCAAGGGAACGGAGTTGGTATTGGTAATGATCAGCCGATAATCAGCCATACCACCGGGTGTTGTTAGACCGGTGTTGGGATCGCGTGTCCATTCAGTATCGAGCTGGCCGAGTACCCATTTTGCCGAACTGGCCGTCGCTGCGGCCGCCAGGCTGAGGCTGGTAATCGAGGAGGAACAGATCAGTTCACTGATGTTGCCATCGCCATCGAAATCGTGGCTATCAGCAAGTTGTTGATGACATTGATCGATGAAAATCTGACCGGGCGGGTTGGCAAAACTGGCTAACGACGCAGTATTGGCGATGGTACCGGTCACCGTAGCCGGATCGATCCGCGCCTGGAAGCGAATCGTAAAGGAAGCATTCGGCGGTAAATTATAGCCCGGCCAGCGCCAACGCAGCAGGGTACGACCGGTACCGTTGTAGTTGTCAATCACATCCAACACCGGATCGGGGGCGCCGGTCGGCTTCGAGACCACAACTGAACTGCCCAGAACGTAACGTAGACTTTCAACCAACAGATCGGCCAAAACCGGATCAACCAGACCGGCGCCAACACCACCGAGCTGAGAATTGTTCAGCGTGATCGTGTAGGTAACGGTGTCACCAGCATAGGCTACCGCCGGGTCAACTGATTTACTTACAACTGCACGAGAACCTGGCTCAACGATTCGCGTGCGAGCTTCATCAAGCCGCGTAGCAGTATACCCGTTGTAAGTGAAGGTACTGGTCGCCTGATTCACCACGACCGCATTCACCGGCACTGCGGTCACCACAGCGCTGAGGTTATGTCCAGTTGCGCTAAACCCAAACGGTAACGGATCGAGGTAGCGCCAGCGAATAGCAGTAATCCGCTCGCCAGCGCCGAGGGTCAGCGTACTACAGCCACCACCTGAAGCCGGCGCAATATTCACGCAGCTTGTCGTGGTAAACGGACTCCCCGGAACTGGCGTAAAGGTGGAATTCAAATTTGTCGTGTACTCTAACTCGACTCGCACACCGGAGATATTTCCACCAGCCACTGTAATGCGTGTAACCTGCAACTCAGGCGGAACCGGATCGGTTACCACCACATCATTCAATGGCGTCGTGCCGGTGTTAATGGTATTGAAGGTATAGGTCACGGTATCACCCACCAATGCCGAAGTGGGGCCATTTTTGGTAAAGCCATACCCTGGCGTTGGCGGCTGAATCCGCCGTACATCATCATCGGTCAACGTGATTGTCGCCGAACCGGCCTGGGCAGAGACATTCATCACATTGCGCACTTCAGTCCCGACGGGAAACGAAGCCGAAGGGAAGATAACCGTCACCGTGCGAGTTGCGCAGAGATTGCCTGGCACCGTTAGGCTAGTCGCTGGCCAGGAGACGGTATTCGTGCTGCTATTAAACGAGCCACCATCAGAAGCACTAACGAACGTCGCCCCTACAGGCAGCGCATCGGTAATCTGCACATTGGTCAGATTCAGCGCACCCGAACCATTATCTGGAATACAGACCTGAAGCTGATAAGTCGTCGGCACATCGGGAGCACCACCTGACACAAACGTCTTCGTAGCGACGGCACGTGGCTCAGCGCGAGCAGTAATTGTCAACGGATTCGACAAGCGCGGCGGCGCCGTGGTTGAACGCATCTCGGCCCGCAGCGTAGCCGTTGTTCCATCAGGGGTTATACCGGCGGGGAAACGCACCCGCAATTCCAACCGTCCACTATCACCCGGTGCTAGCGGCGAACTGAACGTCCATGTCACGGTGCGAGTAGTCGGATTGTACGATGCCGAAGTACCAGCACCAAGCGCCTGCACATCACCAGAACCACCGGCCAGCTCTGGCGGGATCACTGTAGTGACGGTCGCGTTTTCGCAAGGTGTACTGACAACGCTCGAACAACTGTAATCAACATAAATCACTGACCAATCACCGCTGTTGACCACCGGGAAACTGGTACTGAGCATAACATTGACGGTGGCGTTAGCCAGAGCCACATCAGGCCGCAGACTAACGAAAACTACAGCAATGATCAGGAACAGACTGAATAGAAAACGACGGGCAGCGACGAAGTGTGACATAAGATGACCCCACATAACACATTGATTACTCGGCAACAGCCGAAGTACGACCGAATGGTCAAAAAACAGTATATGTCTCCGGCGCACCAGAGCATTACCATTACCAGCAATGTTGGGCAGTTCGGATGATGTATTCGTTGTGATTGAGGTTGTCGGACGGTGGCAATCACGGGATGGCGCCGAAACCGTATTGATCGCACCGATGCTGAATCCCCTGAACCGGTGACATTGGAATGACAAATGACGTTGGATGGGGAGTAGGGCGAAACATTTTTCGCCGTTGCCTTCCGCCACCACCGTGTCTCGCCAATAGCGCACAGCGTCGCATATTCTCCAAGCAGCACTACGCGCTGCGATTCGGCACACGTCAGCACCGATCCGAATATCGTATCGTCACGTTCACAACGGATGAACCTGGTTAGCAAGACAGCGTCTCGTCGCTGAGACAGTTATTCGGATAGGTACTAATCTTGCGACTGGTTGTTTTCTAAACGGTGTGAAGATTTCTCAACTGCGTCTGTGCAGCAGTGGTCACGCAAAATGGTTGCATTTACAATGCAATTGATAATTATATCTAGCAATTGGGCTTTCAAAGACTTTCTTCGCTTTCCTAAAGGTGTAATTTTTCCGAGTACCAACAGTAACTCAAAAAACTTTTTGATAATATGCAAAATTTTGAGGTTGACAAGCGATTGCACAAATTTTGCAAATATTGCACAAGGTTGTAATATATGCTATACTCGGTCACAGATATGGGATCCCAAAAGCCTCGTACCGACAGTGATCAGTTGCCACGTCCGCCAAACGAAAACCTTTTGCTAACAGGAAAAAAGTAGTACAAACTCTGTGCTACACAATCCGTTCGTACCGTGTAAAGAGCTAGAAAGGTGTGCGTGATGGGCCTGCTCCGTTTCGCCGTCAAAACATTTCGCCTCTCGCTGATGCGGGTTGGCGCCGGGTGGATGTTCGCCTTGCTTACCTTTAACTTCAATCGCGTATCGATTGCCGACCTCGGCGCAATGGCGGTGATCGTCACCACGTTGATCGGTCTCCACCACTTCATCTCATTCTTTCAGGTATACTGGGGGCGCTTTACCGACCGTTATCCCATCTTTGGCTTACGGCGCACGCCATACGTCATTTTGTCAAATATTGGTGCAGCGCTGGTATTTCTCGCCTTACCCAGCATTGCTATTGGTCTAGGCGAACGCTCGTTTATCGCAACAGTTGAGGCTTTCGCCCTCATCTTCATCTTCGGCGTGTTGATGGCCATGAACGGCAGCTCATCCAATGCGCTGATTGCTGAAGTCACCACACCGAAAGAGCGCGGCGCGGTGGTAGCTTTTATCTGGGCTACTGTCATCATTAGTGGCATTGTTTCCGCCGGTGTTTCGCGAGTCATTATGCCCGTCTACTCGCCGGAGACAATGCAACAGCTTTACAATCTGACCCCCATTGTCGTAACTATCACTGTGCTATTGGGCGTAGTTGGCCTGGAGAAGCCGATCTCGAAAGAAGAGCATCAACGGCTACTCGCCCAGGCTCCTGAGCGCGGCGAAGCCGGCCCAGTCGAGACGTGGCGAGTAGCTACCGGCCTGATGAGGCGCAACCCACAGGTACGCGGCTTCTTCGCCTTCGTACTACTGGCGATTATGGGTATTTTCCTGCAAGATGCAATCCTGGAGCCATTCGGTGCTGAGGTCTTTGGAATGCCGCAGAAGGATACTGCTGCATTTCAACAAGTGTGGGGTGCTGGCGCCCTGCTTGGTATGCTCGGGATTGGTATCCTCTCCAGCTTGCTCCCGATCCAGAAGAAGACTATTGCAACGATTGGTGGGCTGGGTATCGCCGGCGGTCTGGCAATGCTGATGGTCTCGGCGCTGTCTCTCCAACGCGAGATTATCTCGCCCGCCCTATTCATTATGGGTCTCGGCATCGGTCTGTTTAATGTCGGTGCACTGGCGATGATGATGGAGATGACGGTCGAAGGTCAGACCGGTCTCTATATGGGAATGTGGGGGATGGCGCAGGGACTGGGGAATGGTTTTGCTAATGTCCTGAGCGGCCTGGGCCATACGGTGATGATCGAAGGTGGTCTGGTATCACCGACCGTTGGGTACGGGCTTGTCTTCGGCCTGGAAGCGTTGCTGATGGTCGTCGCAACCGGTATCCTGCGCGGGATCTCGGTGCAGGAGTTTAAGGGTCTTACCCGCCAGGACATCACCACCGCACTGGCGATGGATACGGCCTCCTGAAACAATTTTGATCATCGTGGGGGTAAACGCGGTTTCACCCCCACGCTGGAAAGATGTATCCACCGCTATGGCACTTGAGATTACCTTCGACAACATTGCCAGTGTGTACGATGTGCAGCGTGCCCATCCACCAGATGTCGCAGCCGCCATTGGGCAGGCGATTGTGCGTCAGCTCGGGCAGGGGAGACTCGTGCTAGAAATCGGGGTGGGAACCGGACGGATTGCGCTGCCGGTTGCGGGAGCGGGCGCGATCGTGGTTGGGATTGATATTTCACCTGGCATGCTGGCAACTGCACGCGAACGGGCAACCCAGGCCGGTATGTCGTTGCAGCTCGTGCAGGCCGATGCCCAGTCGCTTCCATTTGCCAACACGACGTTCGATGCAGTGCTGGCAGTGCATGTCTTGCACCTGTTGCTTGACTGGCGTGGTGGGCTGGCCGAGATCGTGCGGGTTACGAAACCCGGTGGTCTGATCATCCAGGGGGTTGATTGGCGCGATCCCAGTTCGTGTGTTGGAATGCTACGCGCCCACCTGCGCCAGGTCGTGATGGAATTGCTCCCCGGTGCACGACCGCCAGGCGCCGGAGCCGCAGTGAGTCAACATCTGGCGAAGCTCGGTGCACCCGTGATAGGTGAGGCTATCGAAGCAGCACGATGGCAGCGAACCCTCAGTCCTGCTGAGGTGATCGAGGGTATGGCAGCACGGATCGATGCCGAAACCTGGGCCTTGAGCGACGATATTTTAGCCGAGGCAATAGCACGGGTGAAGAGTTGGGCTCAACAGCGCTGGCCCGATCTAAACGAACCGCAAATCGTTGAACACCGCTTTCTTCTCACAATACATCGCGTTGGTGAGCGCATACCGGCGCGGGTTGAACAGAGCGGAGGCAGATGATGTATACGCCCGAACAACTCGAACGGCGCAATCGATCACCATGGACAAAAGCGCAATTCATTCTTGCACCTATCCAATTTGTTGTCTTCCTCATTAGCTTTGCACTGGTGATCCGTTATCTTGTCACCGGCGAGGGTTACTGGATTGCGACGATCAGTGTGTGGATCAAAATTGCTCTGATCTGGGCGCTCACCATTACCGGTATGTTGTGGGAACACGACATTTACGGCAAGTATTTCATGGCGCCCGAATTCTTCTGGGAGGACCTCGGCAATCTGATCGCGATCATTACCCACAACGCCTATTTCGTCGCCGTCTGGCTCCATCTCGATAGCCGTACCGTGATGTGGGTGATGGTCTTTGCGTATGTCACCTATTTGTTCAACGCCGGACAATTTATTGTGAAAGGAATTCAATCGGCCAAGCAACGACGCTTGTTGCAAGCCCAGATACAGGCTCAGGCGGCAGGGACGGCAAAAATGCAATAGCAGGCAGAGGATTGATGTGGCACAGCCACCAGTTGAAGTCTTGAGACTACGCTACGGCGTACTAGAAAGTAGATCAAGCGTATGCCGATCAAGTCGCGGGCAGTAGTTATTCCCAAGCGGAACACGATTGAGATTCGCACGGTGCAGGTGAATGATCCGAAAGCTGGGGATGTCTTGATTAAGACGGCCTTTACCTCGATCAGCGCCGGTACCGAACGGATGCTGCTTGATGGACGCTTGCCGCAACCCCAGCTCCTCTTCCCGGTAGTTCCTGGATATGAGACGGTTGGGCAGGTTGTGCAGGTCGGTAGCAAGGCGCCGAAAGAGTTGTTAGGGCAATGGGTATACATTGGCGGCGCACGCTGTTTCCGCGGTGTCAATGCCGCCTGGGGAGGGCAAAGCGAGTACATTACTGCTGAACACGAACGAGTGGTACCGCTCGGATCAATCGAACCGGCAACGGGTGTGTTACTGGCACTAGCTGCAACTGCACTCCACGGCATCAAGATTGCCCAGATTCGGCGCAACGATCGCGTGTTGGTTTTAGGGCAGGGCATTGTTGGGCAACTAGCAGCCCGTCTAGCTAAGTATGCCGGTGCCCAGCACGTGGCAGTCGCCGACCGGGTAGCGGTACGGTTGCAAGCCAGTCAGGCCGATCAGGTGATCGATGTGACGCGCGAATCGCTCGATGAGGCGATTGGTGAAGCCAAAGTCAATGTGCTGATCGAGGCTACTGGCTCAATGGGCGCCCTGTCCGGCGCGTTGCCACTCTTGGCCGACCATGGTCGGGTTGTGCTGTTGGGATACTACGATCACATCAATATTCCCTATGCACCGGTCTTTATGCGTGAAGCGCAAATTCTGATCGCTCGCGAGTGGGAATTCGGCCCCGATGGTGATCTCCCACGGGTTCGTGATCTGCTGGCTAACGGCGACTTAAAGGTGGATGGCCTGCTTACCCACTATGTACCGCTCGAACGCATTCAGGCGGCTTATCGACTGGCTCTCGAAGATCCGGCGTGTCTGAAGGTTGTAGTGACCTGGCCGCAAAATAACCAGGACGCTGAGTAACCAGCTATTGCATGCACGTTCAAAGAGGGACCTGCTACTGACAAGCGAATACGCCTGGAAAGAGACATCACGTATGCCAGCCCATCCAAAACAGAAGCAAACCGGTTCAACCGCACGGATGTTGGCCGTCTACGGTAAAGGCGGCATGGGAAAGTCGTTCTTCACTACCAATCTGGTCGGCAAACTGGCGTTGCTCGGCAATCGGGTTCTTCAGCTTGGCTGCGATCCAAAACACGATAGCTGCAATGCCCTCTTCGGCGGGGTCAGCCTGCCAACGCTCGGTGATGTCTGGCGTGAGTTTAAAGAAGCCGGACGTGAAGACGAACTGGCCCCTCACCACGTTATCTTTAAGACGACGATTATGAACGGGGCAGCAACGGTGTATGGTTGCGAAATTGGCGGGCCAGAGGTAGGACGCGGCTGCGGCGGACGCGGGATCACCTTCGGCTTCGATATGCTGGAAAAATTCGGTCTCAGCCAGTGGGCCCTTGATTATGTAGTCATGGACTTTCTGGGTGATGTGGTGTGCGGCGGTTTCGCAACCCCACTTTCCCGCTCCCTGGCGGAAGAGGTGATTATCCTCTGTGGTAACGACCGCCAAAGCCTCTATGCGGCAAACAATATTGCCAGCGCAGCCAAGTATTTCGCCAGTATGGGCGGGCGAACGAAACTGTTGGGCCTGGTAGTCAATCGCGATGACGGCAGCGGCGTTGCCGCGCGCTTTGCCGAAAAGATCAATCTCCCCGTGCTGGCGAGTATTCCGCTTGATCGGAAAGTGCGCGAATTGGCCGACGCCTGCCAGTTGGCGTTGCAGGACCCGCGCTTCGATGCACTCTTCGACCGGCTGGCCCGCCAGATTATCGACCGCACGCTCCCGACAGTGAAGATGGAAGAGGTCCGACCACTCGAATACAAAGCATTTCTGAGTGTGTTTGGCGCCGAAGAGCCGGACATCGTCCCTGAAGGTGCAACTGCCGAAGAGTTATTCGGCGAGCACCAGATCCGACAGCCGAAGCCGATTATTACGCTTGACCTGATGGAACGAGCGGTTGGCGACAAACCAGAGATGGATGCACCTACCCGTATGGTTGTGAAACGGTTGCTAAAAGAATTGGGCATGTACGTTACGGAAGCGAATTACGATCCGAAGAAGGGGATGATGCTGACCGTAGATGGTCATACTACCATTTGTATGGGCAATGCCGACGACCTCGACAGCAAGCTGGCGATCCTAGCTGCATTACAGCGTTCGGGCGAGCAGTTCCGCTACGTTGATCTGCGCCGACCGGCCAGCCCATTCTACCGGTAATCGAGCGTTGTAACCGTAGGTTGGATGATGGAGGTGGGCGATGTGGCTACGCCTGACCAAAACGGAAACTGAATATCGAGTAGCACCATTACGATTGCGAATTCGTTGGTGGATCGAGGGATGGATCTGGCGTTGGGGCCAGACGGCCGCCGCACTGCATGCGGAAAGTCCTGATCTGCAACATCCATTCTGGAGGCGATGATGAGTGAACAAGACGACATTCCCGATCTCAAAATGCTGCATCGCCTCTTGACCGAACGGATGCGGGTCAAACGCCGACCGGTAGCGATTACTTACTGTTATGATGGGCCACCACCCGGCTACGAACCGGTCAATATTGTTGCCTGCGCGATTGTGCGCGAAGCTGAACAGGGTAGACGGGTGTATGTCGATGCGAACCATCACGACTGCTGGGTAGGACAGTATCATCTCGGCTTCAATCCTGATCCAGGGCCATACATTACTCAAGGCATTTATTTAACCGATGCGCAGGGATTTTACACCCCAGAAGCGGCTGCCTGTAACAAGCAACAGAGCTACGCATTACCAGCAGGGATGATCAAAGCGTTGGCTGCCGCACCACTCGATGATGTGCCAGAGGGAGTTCCTATCGATTTGATGGTCTGTGTTGTTGATCCACAACGCGCCATGCAAATCGCCGGCGCAGCCAGTGTGCGGATCGGCACATTTCCTGTGGGTGAGCTGGGTGCTAGTGCGTGCGCTTCGATTTTCGCTACGCCATGGCACACTAAAAATTCAGTCTTTGCGATTGGCGATGGCGGTGGACGAATGCATAACCGGCTTGATCCGAGTGAAATGTTTGTTTCCATCCCGCGATCACATTTGCGCTACGTGGTAGAATTAATAAAGAACTTCCGTATTGATCCACAAAAAATGCGTGAAGTGATCATGCCTTCGTATTCCGCAAAAGCGAAACTATCGCGAGAGGAGTGAACCTATGCCAAGCGGACTCGGTGAAGCCACTCAGATGATCGGTCCATTAACACCAGCGATCCTGTGCTGGGCCTGTTTGATTCTGACCGTACTCGGTCTCGGTCTAACGTTCTTGTGGACGAACATCACTGCCTATGCCCGTCGGACCCGCACCGGTCGGAAACCAACGGCAGGGTCGGTGGTGAAGTCGCAGCGTTAATCTGGCCCGTAGCGGGATTGCGGCACCCATCGCACTGGACGTTCGTGGGTTGTGATTGTCTGTCCCGCCTGATTCGGGTATAGCGGTTCAGGCGGGCAGATGCCCGCTTTTTATTTGACAAAGGTGCTGCACAATGACCAAAGAACAAGCGCAAGAAGTCACAGTAACCGAACCGTCAACCAATGGTCAGGCGCCCGTTCCCAATGCGCCGGTTCCACCCTATCCGTTCGTAGCGATTGTTGGTCAGGCTGAATTAAAGTTAGCCCTCTTACTTTGTGTCGTTAATCCGACCATTGGGGGTGTGATGGTAATGGGCCATCGCGGTACGGCGAAATCAACTGCGGTGCGAGCGCTTGCAGCCATGTTGCCCCCGATCAAAGCAGTTGCCGGATGTCCTTATTCGTGCGCACCCGACCGGATGGCCGGGTTGTGTGAACAGTGTCGGGCGCTAGAGCACCAGACCGGTAAACACAAAAAGCCTGCGATCATTAACATTCCAGTACCGGTGGTTGATTTGCCGCTCGGCGCTACCGAAGATCGCGTCTGTGGAACACTCGATATTGAACGGGCATTGACCCAGGGTGTGCAGGCTTTTGCGCCCGGATTGCTGGCACGCGCCAATCGTGGTTTCCTCTACATTGATGAGGTCAACCTGCTTGAAGATCACCTGGTTGATGTGCTGCTTGACGTGGCAGCGTCGGGTGTCAATGTGGTGGAACGCGAAGGGATAAGTGTACGTCACCCGGCCCGTTTTGTGCTGGTCGGGTCGGGGAATCCCGAAGAGGGTGATCTCCGTCCACAGCTCCTGGATCGGTTTGGTCTGCATGCACGGATCACCACCATTACCGACGTGAATGAGCGCGTCGAAATTGTGAAACGCCGACGCGAGTACGATGCCGACCCGTTTGCGTTCACCGAGAAGTGGTCGAAAGAGACACAGAAACTACAACGCAAAATAAAGCAGGCGCAACGTCGTCTGCCAGAAGTTGTGTTGTCCGATCCGGTGCTCTACAAGATTGCCGAACTGTGCGTCAAACTTGAGGTCGATGGCCATCGTGGCGAATTAACGCTGGCCCGTGCTGCAACTGCCCTGGCAGCACTCGAAGGCCGGAATGAGGTAACCATTCAAGATGTGCGCCGTATTGCGGTGCTGGCTCTGCGCCACCGCCTGCGCAAAGACCCGCTCGAAACGCAAGATGATGCGGTACGGATCGAGCGTGCCGTCGAAGAGGTTTTGACTCCGTAAGCGATGTGAGGCTGGAGCGAGGAGCTGCCTCGCTCCGCCATGAATCGCAAAAGGAGGCAACATCGTCGCGTTGAGAGGAATGCTGATATGGTGCAGAAAGCCAGAGAACTACCAGCAGCGCCGCTACCATTTACGGCTATTGTCGGATTAGAAGCGGCACGGCAGGCACTCTTATTGTTGGCGGTTGATCCGAAGTTAGCAGGGGTTGCCATCGGCGCCGGTGCTGGCACCGGCAAGAGTGCCCTAGTGCGTGCCTTCGCCCGTATGCTGGCCGGTGGGCACGAGTTCGACCCAACCTTACCCTGTCAGTTAGTAGAGATGCCAGTTGGCGTCAGTGAAGATCGGTTGTTGGGTGGTATCGACATCGAAGCTACCCTGGCAACGGGTGAGCGTGTCCATCGCAGTGGTCTGTTGGCGCGTGCCAATGGGGGAATGCTCTACGTTGATAGTGTCAATTTGCTCGACGATAGTACCATTAACCACATTTTGAGTGCGCTCGATAGTGGGGTGGTACGGGTTGAACGCGAAGGTATCTCGGTCGTCGAACCGGCGCGCTTTGTATTGCTAGTCACTTACGATCCGGCAGAAGGGCCACCACGACGTCATCTTCTTGATCGGCTGGGATTGATTGTGGCACCAATCGGGAAAGCACCAGTAACAACTCGAGCAGAAGTAGTGCGCCGCAATTTGCAGCCCACTACCGACTACGAAGATGACGAAGCGCTGGTATTGGCCGGGATTCTGGCAGCCCGCGAACTACTGCCCTCGGTTACGATCAGCGATGAGCAGATCCAGCAATTGAGTCTGACGGCACTAGCGCTCGGGATTGAAGGCCACCGCGCCGATATGTTCGCGGTGCGTGCAGCTCGCGCCGCAGCAGCGCTAGCCGGTCGCGAAACGGTAAGCAATGAAGACCTCGAATTGGCGGTACGATTGGTGATGTTGCCACGGGCTACCCGCTTACCCGACATGCAACCGCAAGAGGCGCCGCCTCCGCCGACACCTGAACCAGCCCCACCGCCACCGAGTCAGCAGCAAGACGAAGACCGCTCAGACGAAGAGGACGATCAGCCACCACAACCTCCCGATGATGAACTGACGGTCGAAGATCTGATTTTAGCGGCCATGGAAACGGAGGTACCGCCGGACATCCTCGAAACTCCTTTTACCGTGCGCCGACGCGGACGCAGCGGTTCGCGGGGAACCATTTCGGGTCAACGCGGACGCCACATTCGTTCGGTGCCGGGGAAACCGGCGCAAGGGCGGCTCGACGTCATTGCAACCCTCCGAGCGGCAGCACCCTGGCAACGGCTACGCGCTGCGGAACACCATCCGCATCGGCGTGGTCGCATTCACCTTCGAGCCGATGACCTGCATATTAAGAAGTATCGTTCAAAGGCGGGGACGCTCTTCTGTTTTTTGGTCGATGCCAGCGGCTCGATGGCGCTACACCGCATGCGACAGGCAAAAGGCGCCGTTAATGCACTCTTGCAACAGGCATACGTTCACCGCGATCAGGTTGCTCTGCTGGCCTTCCGCGGTGACCGCGCCGATCTGTTGCTTCCCCCATCACAAAGCGTTGAGCTGGCAAAACGAGCGCTTGATGTGTTACCGACCGGCGGTGGCACACCTTTAGCAGCAGCCCTACTGGCCGCATATCAGATCAGCGAACAGGCACGTGCACGCGGTATCTATCGCACGACGATTGTGTTGATCACCGACGGACGACCGAATGTGCCGCTCAAGGCCGATCCGACAATGGATAAGACGCGCCGGCTTGAACAGGCCCGCCAGGAGGTACAGCAACTGGCTGGCCGACTCCGGGCTGCCGGTGTTGGCGCGGTGGTTATCGACACTCAACGCAGCTTTGTATCGCGGGGTGAAGCCCAACAACTGGCGGCCTGGCTCGGCGGACGATACGTCTATCTCCCCAACGGACGCGGTGATCAAATCGCGAATGCAGTGATCGCTGCGAGTGAGGATGGGTAGGGGTGTTTTGGAAGGTAGCCCTCACCCCCGACCCCGCTCCCGCGTTGCGGATAGCCCTCACCCCCGGCCCCTCTCCCGCGCTGCGGGAGAGGGGTGATCTAGTTCGTGAACGCGGTATCGGTGGCAGAATCGCCACTGCTGCGCTCATCTCTCCTTTTCTCTCTCCGTATGGAAG
>NZ_JAUBWR010000003.1:302500-466670 GCF_030444705.1 Chloroflexus sp. MS-CIW-1 | reverse complement strand
TTCCCCTTTCCTACACGGCGCAAAAGTATGTTGGACCCCCTCACGCAATGATTGCACGGGTACGGGACACGCCCAATGAGAGATCTGCGTTTTCGATCAGGCGCTAAGATGTTTCGGGTAAATCCCAAGCCGAGAACGTCAAAAACCTCTGGCAGGGAGGCCAGGGCACTGCCCCTTCACTGATACGATCTACCCCCAACTTGGTGGGAACGAAGGCGAAAGTCTCCTCAGCTACTGTGCAGCCATACTCTGCGGTACCGGTTGCTGGCGTAGTAATGCAACAATGTCCTCTTCGATCTGCGAAGGAAGCTCGGTCGGTGCATACCGGCGGTACGGTTTTCCATTGCGATCAACCAAAAACTTCGTGAAATTCCACTTAATTGCAGTACTACCAAAGAGGCCGGGGAGCTGGGCCTTAAGGTACGTGAATAGAGGATGCTCGTTTGGTCCATTTACATCAACCTTAGCGAACAGCGGAAATGTCACGTTGTATGTTCGTTCGCAGAACTGAGCAATCGCTTCATTGCTGCGTGGCTCCTGCATAAATTGGTTGCTCGGAAAACCCAATACGGAAAACCCTTGATCTCGGTAACGACGGTAGAGTTGTTCGAGGCCGGCGTATTGCGGTGCCAGCCCACACATACTGGCAACGTTCACGATAAGTAAGACCTGGCCGCGAAAATCGGCCAGCGATTGGGTCGATCCGTCAATACGTTGTGCTGAGAACTGATAGATAGTCATACGATTGTTCCTCTGATACTGTGAAAATCCTGTGTATTTACTGTGCAGTAATATTATACTACCAAAATGATTTTGCCACGAAAAAAAGTGAGCGATTCCGTAGCGGTGTGCAGAGGATCAGGGCCACTGCTCAGCTCGTAACTGCAACATGCTGCTATTCCCTAACATGCACGGTTGATCCTCTGGTCCGGTTCTCTTCCGCTCCCGTGAGCGGTGAGGAAGAGGAACAACGAAAGATACGCGATGGTCGTTCTCTCGCACAATGCCGCACTCGCCTCGCCTTCCTTATCTCTCCTCAACAACGCCTGCCGCATTGACGTGGGTGATCATTAGTGATATATTGTATCAAAAGCTAGTCGCTGCGCGGTTTGTCCTTCGTGGTGGAAAGCTACATTCCCGAAATTGATCGGCGCAAACGACAGTACACTACATCCTGTCCGGGCGTGTGGTCAGGAAGAGAGGGTAGTACGTATGCCACTTTACGTTTACGAATGTCCAGAATGCGAGATTGAGCTTGAAGAGCGACGACCTGCCTGGCAAGCCGATGATCCGGTGGAATGTCCGATCTGCCACGGTTTATGTGTGCGTACTGTCAGTACGGTTCATATTCATCGTTCGTCATCGCCGGTGTATGCCACGCCTGAACAGGTCGCACGAATTGTGCATGGGGTTGACTGTGTCTGCTGCCGACCGCGTCGGCGTTCTTGAGGAGGGAAATGAGTATGAATGCTCAGGCTATCCCGATCACTATTATCACCGGGTTTCTCGGTTCCGGTAAGACAACGCTCTTAAATCGGATTCTGCGTGCCGATCTCGGTCGGCGCACGGCGGTGTTGGTCAATGATTTCGGCACGATCAATATCGATGCGCAGCTTGTCGTTGATGTGGATAGTGATACCATTGCGCTGGCAAATGGTTGTATATGCTGTACGATTCGCGATGATCTGCTGCGGGCGGCCCTCCAACTCCTCGAACGTCCCCAGCCGCCCGAATATGTGGTGATCGAAACCAGCGGCGTGAGCGATCCGTGGGCAGTTGCCGATACTTTTCTGCTCCCTGAATTGCGTGCGCTGTTCCGCCTCGACGGCATTATTACTGTCGTCGACGCTGAGTACGTCGATCAGCAGCCATCTTACGAATCGCTGATCGTCGATCAGATCAGTGCGGCAGACATTGTTGTGCTCAATAAAATTGATCTGGTTCCCGCAGAGCGCCATCGTGTGGTAGAGGAATGGATTCGGCGGATTGTTCCCCAGGCCCGAATCCTATCGGCGGCGTATGGTGATGTTCCGCTTGGGCTGCTGCTTGGGATCGAACGTCCTGCCGGTCTTGTACCGTTGCACCTTGCTGATCATCATACGCAACCTGATCATATCCGTGAACACCACCACGATCACGCAGAGGATGATGGTGAGCATCACCACGATCACGGGGCCGAGTTTGCCACCTGGAGTTACGTTAGTGATCGGCCATTCACGTTGGGTGCGTTCCGCCAGGTTATTCTCAACCTTCCACCGACCATTTTTCGTGGTAAGGGGTTTGTGTATCTGGCCGAAGTGCCACAGCGCAAAGCGATGCTTCAGCTTGTCGGAGTACGTGTACACGTGACGGTTGGCGAACCATGGGGCGATGAGATGCCGCAAACACGGATGGTTTTCATCGGTTTACCCGATGGTATTGATGAGGCTACGTTGCAGGCTAAGTTTGACCGCTGTCTCGCTGTAGATACTGCTGGCAGCGAGGCTGTGGCGGCACAACAAACCTGGGTACGTTCGTCGGTGGCGTAGGATAGTGTGGGCAGCGGTTGTGGTTTTGGTCGCTCTTCGTAACTCTTCCTGACACATTGACCAGATGATACACGGTGTGATGGGGCGGGTTCTTGACCCGCCTCTCTGTCTATCATCAGCGTAACGTGATGTATCGATTCCCATTTACCATCGTTTTTATGTTATACTAAAACCCTCATTTAGAATCGTCAGTTGTTACTCTAAAGTGACATGTATCGCCAACATTCGTTCTGTTCATTCTGCGGGCATCCTTTTGCCGAACATCAATCCTGGCCGCGTATATGTACCAACTGTGGTAGTACGACCTATCGCAACCCTTTACCGGTGGTTTTGTTGTTGCAGCCGGTTGATGATGGGCTGCTTTTGATACGGCGCTCCGCTTACCCCCGACGTGGCCAGCTAGCGCTGCCCGGTGGTTTTATCGAGATGGGAGAGCGCTGGCAAGACGCGGCGGCGCGTGAGTTGTACGAAGAGGCTTGTGTCGAGGTTGATCCGGCCTTGATTAGCGATTTTGCAGTCCGTAGTACCTCTGATGGCTACCTGCTTGTGTTCGGGATTGGTCCTCAGTTGCGGAGTCAAGACCTGCCACCTTTTCTGCCGAATAGCGAAGCTGCTGAGCGCGTGATGGTGACCGAGCCGGTTGAATTAGCGTTTCCGTTGCACACCGAGATGGTCATGCGCTTCTTTACTCAGCTTCGTCAATGGCGGCCACTTACCTGAGCAGAGTCTGAATGTGGGCCGGGTTTGGCATTATCCGGCAGGCGAGAGGGAGTATCTGTGACGGGCGATCAGTCTCGTTGCTGCTTCTTCGGGATTCGGCGTTCTTTTTTGGCATAGCAGAGCAGCAATGATGGCAGAGGTAGGAAAGAAGCGGGAACGGTAACTTTTGCTTCCCCTTCCTTATTCCCTCCGCGAACATCTCGCTTCTTCCACCGGTAACAACTTGCGCTATAATAGCGAATCATGAGCGGATACTTTACTATTCCAACCCGTTTTCGCGTAACTGCTGCTCAGCGTGAGCAGCTTAACTGGTTGCTTCGCGAGCGCGGCATTGAGCTTGATGAATTGATTACCGATCTGGTCACCGAGTATCTGGCCGGTCAGCCGCTTCCCCCTTCGCCAGCGCCGATTGATCGACAGTCAACAATTCGTGAGCAGTTGCGGTTACGACGGAATCAATTGCGAATGCTGCGTCCTCAACTCCACGATCCGCATAACCCACCTCCTGAATGGCTGCGGGTGATGATTGCCGAGCTAGAAGAGGAAATTGCTCGTCTCGAGCTTGAATTGCAACGGGACGACTAATATGCCACGTCAGCGTCTGGATCAGTTGCTTGTTGCCCGTGGATTGGCTGAAACACGCGCCCGCGCGCAAGCCTTGATTATGGCAGGGCACGTGCTGGTCAATGGTCAAGTACAGACCAAGGCCGGTACGTTGGTAGACGGGGATGTGCATATTGAACTGCGTGCGGGATTGCCCTACGTCAGTCGTGGTGGCTTCAAACTGGCCCACGCACTCGATCAGTTTGCCCTCGATCCCAGTGGTCTGACGGCGATAGATGTCGGCGCCTCGACCGGTGGCTTTACGGATGTGTTACTCCAACGCGGCGCCAGCCGGGTCTTTGCCGTTGATGTTGGATACGGCATCCTTGATCACCGTTTACGTAACGATCAACGGGTGGTTGTGCTTGAACGTACCAATATTCGCTATCTTTCGGCGCTGCCGGGCGACGTGTTGGCCGATTGTGCGGTGATCGATGTCAGTTTTATCTCGCTGCGGTTAGTATTGCCTGCGGTACAGCGACTGATAACGTCGCAGGCCTGGATTGTGGCTCTGATCAAACCACAATTTGAAGCCGGTCCTAAGCAGGTCGGGAAGGGCGGCGTGGTTCGCGATCCGGCTGTTCATGCGCAAGTGCTACAGGATATTCTGACCTTCGGAGCAGCCAACGGTCTTAATCCGGCCGGACTCACCCGCTCGCCGATTACCGGTCCAGCCGGTAATGTCGAGTTTCTCGTACTCTTTCACCCAAGCCGTCCGATCATTGTATTCGAACGTGCTATCGATGCGTTGCTGTCCGGTCGAAGCGATAGTGTCCCTTCTGTAGGTGATCGTTGAGGGCAATGTCGGTAGCGGATCGGTTACATCATTATCCTCATCGAGTCGTCTGCGGGTGACCGGCGTTTCACCCTCGCATGACGATGGGTTTTTGCTCACACTCCTGGCATACCTTGCCGGACGATCCCGCGTTGTACCAATGATTGTGACGCAAGATTTCCGACCTCATTCCAGCGTTTGCCCGACCTTTGCACAGCTTCGTTCACCCATATTTTACACCCGGTAAACGAATCACAACTGGCAACTCAAGATAAAAATGTTACATTTAAGGCATACGTTGACATCTCAAGCAATGGCGTGGGCTGACTATGCAAGAGGTCGCGCAGATTTCCGCAGGACCCCAGATTGGTCCGAATTCAATCATCCAGACGGTCGCCGCTGCGCGTGAACAGTACGGTGATGAGGCAGTTACTGCGTGGTTGCGTCGTACCGGACGTGCCCATCTGCTTGAGGCCATGCCCGATCACATGCTGCCCGAAAGCGAATTTGGTGCGCTGATCGACGATCTGCGTCGGTGGTTGGGGATTTCGGCGGCGATGCAGATCCTCGCACGTTCTGGTGATCTAACGGCGAACTACGTGGCAACCAATCGCGTACCGGGCTTCATTCGACTGCTGTTACCTCGCTTACCGGTTGGGTTTGCCTTGCGCATGTTTTTGCCCGCCATTGCCCGTCATGCCTGGACGTTTGCCGGTAGTGGTCGCTTTGGCTATACGTTGCAACCGGTCTGGCGTCTAACACTGGCCGATAGCGTAGAAGCACGGGGTGTACAGGCTCATGAGCCTGTCTGTGCCTATTATCGGGCAGCGTTTGAAGGTTTGCTGCGGCGCGTCGTTTGTGATCGACTACGGGTAGAAGAGGTCGCGTGTCGGGCAATGGGTGCTGTGCAGTGCGAATTTCACGTCTCTTTGAGCAAATAAGGTTCTCTTTTTTGCTTGCAAGTGTAGTTCAGAGTTGGTCGTCAAAAAGGAAGAGAGGTCACGCATGCGGATCATGATGATCCAGCCCAACTATCATGCCGGTGGCGCTGAAATTGCCGGGAATTGGCCGCCAAGCTGGGTGGCATACATCGGGGGCGCATTGCGTACAGCAGGTTTTGATAATCTGCGCTTTGTCGATGCAATGACCGAGGATTTATCCAACGATCAGATTCGTCAAATTTTTCGGCACAATCGGCCAGATGTGGTGATGGCGACTGCCATTACGCCGATGATTTACAAAGCGCAGGAGACACTCCAAATTGCCCGCGAAGAGCTGCCGAATGCGCGTCTGATCCTCGGCGGCATTCACCCTACCTTTATGTATGGTCAGGTCTTAACCGAGGCGCCCTGGATTGACTACATCGTGCGGGGAGAAGGGGAAGAGATTATCGTTGAACTGATGCAGGCAATTGCTTATGGGAGTGATCGCCGTGATCGCATGAATATCAGGGGTATTGCCTATCTTGAAGATGGCAAGGTTGTCGCGACTCCGGCACGCGATCCGATTGCCGATCTCGATAAACTCACACCGGATTGGAGTCTCTACGACTGGAAACGGTATATCTACGTTCCGTTAAATGTTCGGGTTGCGGTGCCCAATTTTGCCCGTGGATGCCCCTTCACCTGTCGTTTCTGCTCGCAGTGGAAGTTCTGGCGTCGCTATCGTGCGCGCAGCCCACAGAAGTTTGTTGATGAGATTGAGACTCTGGTGCGTGAATACAAGGTTGGCTTCTTCATTCTGGCCGACGAAGAACCAACGATTAACCGGAAGAAATTCACTGCTCTCTGCGAGGAACTGGTTCGGCGTAAGCTTCCAGTTTACTGGGGGATCAATACCCGTGTGACCGATATTCTGCGCGATGAGGCCCTGTTACCGCTCTGGCGTGCAGCAGGATTGGTGCACATCTCGCTTGGTACGGAAGCTGCGGCCCAGATGAATCTTGACCGGTTCCGCAAGCAGACGACGATTGAACAAAACAAGCGGGCAATTGAGTTGATCAAGAAGCACGGGATGGTCGCCGAGGCGCAGTTCATTATGGGGATGGAAAACGAAACGCCCGAGACCATCGAAGAGACGTATCGTTATGTGCTCGATTGGAAGCCGGATATGGCCAACTGGAATATGTATACGCCGTGGCCGTTTGCCGAGCTGTTTGAAGAGTTAGGCGATCGGGTAGAGGTGCGTGACTACTCGAAGTATAATTTCGTGACCCCTATTATGAAGCCCGATCTGATGGATCGCGAAGATGTTTTGAAAGGGGTATTGCGTAACTATGCCCGCTTCTACATGCGCAAAGCCTTTCTGGAGTACCCCTTCATTAAAGACCCCTTCAAGCGGCGGTATATGCTCGGCTGCTTACGCGCCTTTATGAAGACAACCGTCACGCGCCGCTTCTACGATCTCGGCCGTGTCCATGTGCGTGGGACGCAGCTTGAGATCGATCTCGGCTTCGACGAGTCACGGGTTTTGACTCCAGAGCAGATTGCTGCACTGAAGCAGCAGAAGGTTTTGAATGCCGACACGACGTTTGGTGGTGCGGCGCCTGGCATTGATCCAGAAGAGATCAAAATTCAAGCTGAAAATCCATTGAATTTACCGCTTGAAGTAGCAACGACGGAGGCCCAAAAATCTTCACAGCCGACTCCATGAGCATAGCCTGATGACGTCGTTAGGTGGCGAGGGTATGAACCTCTCGTGCTGTTAGCCAGGTTTGTGGGGTGGGTTTGCAGCCCGCCCCTTCTGGTGTACTCTTAGGCTACTGAAAACATTCCCCGTTTCCAACTGCTCACCATCCACCAAACAGGGTATATCCCAACACGACGACCAGACCCATACGCACAATGCGAGCCAGAAAGACACTGATGACAAAGACCCAGACCGGTATGCCAACGGCGCCGGCAATGATACCGGCAACGTCGAAAAAGGGGTTAGGTGGTGCGGAAAGGATGAAAAGCACTAGCGGTGCTCGCCAGGGGTGTTGCATCTGGCGATGTACCCATTCGTAGAACGATGTGCGTTCCATCGCTTTCCGACCGCTGCGTCCGGCGTAGAATGCGACCAGTTCACCCAAAACCGATCCAGCAGCCGCTGCCAGGGCAACACCGTATGGGTTAAAGGCCTGACCTAGTCGGATCAGTAACGGATAGTACGGTACCGGTACCACAATCGAGGCATTGGCGATACCGGCAGAAAGAAAGGCGCCCACGTAACCGAGGGCGCCTAGACGTTCAACCAGATCGGGGGGCAGAAGGATGAAGACGAGAATATTGGCGACTGCAATGGCGATACCGACAACTGCGGGCCAAAGCCATACCCGCCAGAGTGGAAGTGGTGTTTCGACAGACATAGTTCCTCGCGATATATTCGTTACCATTTGACGTGGAACACGATTTCGTTAAAGCAAACGCAGGCGTTTCAACCAGCGTAAAGGATACCCAAAGCTCCTCATTGCTCGTACATTACCACTCAGTAAGTGCGCACGATCCAATGCTCGCTGATCGACACGCTGGCGCATGATCTTGCGTTCTTCATTGTCGGACAATCTTATAAGCGTCATAGCTTGTTGCCAAACGTCATCACGCCAGTTTCGGATCAAACGTGCAGTACACCACTCGTCGAGCGGGCCACAGGCAACATCGACGAGCTGTAGCATTTTAGAGTAGGGGCCGATCACTTCATCTTGCACCCGGTCAATAGTTCGCTGGATAACCCGATTGACGGTTAGGTAATCATGATGACGCCGATCCCGTTGCGTTGGCGAAAGTTCGGGCCACTCTGGTCGCAATAAGTCGTCTAATACCAATACCAGGTGACAATTAATATGAGCGTTCACTCCTAGCAGCAGATGTTGTACCACCGACATATTCTGATTTGCAGCACAGGCAAATGTGTACTGCCAGACTAGAGGTGCACTTGCGCCTTGATCCCAGGATTGAAGAGCTGCAAAGTAGTAGTCGGCAAAATCATTGATCAACTGCGCGACCCAATCGGGGTCGTGAAACTCACCACCTGCGACGCCAGCGAGCATATGATCGGTCATACGTTGGTAACAGGCAAGAAAGATGACCCGCCGGTCGTTGAGTGCCGTCCATTGTTCGACCTGTGTTGTCATTCGTTCAGTCAGCAAGAGATCATTGCCCTTTCTGCTTATGATTGATAGGGAGTTGATATTTTCATAAACAGTGTACCATGCAGAGCAAATATCCTCACTAACATCTGATAACCTACCCATGCCGTGGTCGAAAATCCACCTCGTGAATAATTTTGTCAGCCCGTCTAATGAAATCTGCCGGGCTTGCTACACTCACTTTCGCCAATCGCTCTGGCGATGACACAGGGGATAGCATAGCAGCATTCGGAGGAAAGGTTATGATTCACAGCTTTTTTACCAAGAGCAATGTTCACGATCTACCATTGCGATCTTTCCAAAAGATATTCTTTGTGCTGTATGTACTTATCGTTGTTGTGCTAAGTTCCATAATGGTTCTCTTTTTAAGCGTCTTTGCAGCAATGCAAGGTGTTGATGTCCCCTGGATTCAGGAAGAGGCGGGCAAGTATACTGTTAAGAATGCTTTGGTCTTGATACCGGGAACGATTGTTGGTCTTCTGTTTGTATTGTTATCGCATCGTTTGGCAGTCACAACAGGTCGACGTGGTTATTATTTTCTTGCGATCTGGCCAATAATTGTTGTTATCCCTCTCGCTATTCTCAAGCTCTATGGAGGGGCCTGTGGTTATTGTCGTGCGGTCGTATGTACTCCGAATCCTGTGCAAAGTTGCGGCATCACTGCTAGATTTTCGCTTACGCTTTTCGAGGTGATGTGCAATTGCTACAGATAGACCGGAATTGCATGGTGCGTGTATAGGAATGTCTCTTCAACGGGTTAGGTGATGTCAAGGCGATAACGCACAAGGTCTACTATCATCTCTAGCTGAGCCTGGTCAAAGGAGTTATTCTGTGCTCATGAGTAATCGATAAAGTATTGCGTTGGATGCTAGTTATAGCTATGTCATGGAAAATCCTTCATTTATACGTAAAAGGGCTGTTGTACAAAAAAGATTATCTCCTGGTATGGCTGTTTGCAATCGCACTCTTTTTTCTGTTACCTCATCGATCACCCGTTTCAAATAGTGAATTGAATGTAACGATAACTTTTTATTTTTGGATCTTTGCTTATGTGCTATATAAAATGATTGAACCAAGACAACTTCTTGCTTTGAATGATTTTCATGTAACCTTGCCTGGCGAAAAGGAACGACTCGCTCTCGTTGGTTGGATGGTCATAACGCCGCCTTTTCTGGTAAGTCTCTGGCCGTTTTATCCGTTCTCGCCCATACTAATGTTATATGGGAACGCGCTGCTTGTATTTACTCTCCTGGTTAGCCGCTCTATTTGGGCTATTCCATCGATTATCATCCTCTTTTTGCTCTCTTTGGCAGTGTTTCATGCTGTTGATGTCGTAGCACTCGTGTTGCTATGTATTCCTTGCTTGATAGAAGCGATCCTTCTTGTTGGAAATCGCATCACAAATTATCACTGGTATGCACTCTACTATTCGCCGAGAAGAGTTCTTCTTATCGCAGCGATCCTGTTAATGTTTGATCTATACCTATCAGGGATTGGATCTTCTATGAGATTAACCATAGAAGAAGGGGCGATTAATTTCCGCAATCCAGATTTTTCACAACCCCTGCTCTTGACCGCCTTTTTTGGTGTGTCAACGTTAGTGATTTTGTTGCCGTTTGTGAATTTGATCGGGGTCAGATGGGCAGATATGTTTCTGTTTGATCTTCGCGCAATTCAGAAGACACCTTTTTCTCGCCGTATAATGGTGTTCATTTTAGGGTGTATTCTCAATTTACCCTGTGGTGTCATTTTGTATCTTTTGCAATTTACTGAGATTGAGGCATGGATCTTAGTTAATATTTTATTAATAGGAGTCTTTGTTAATACTGTTTTCCGAACTGATGAACGTTCAAGATGGCTTGGTTACGCAGCGGGGTTGTATTTAGTACTTACTCACAGTATAGCTCTTTGGTCTTCTCCATGGTTTCTTTTTATTTGCTTTATTACTTTAGTGCTTATCTTCTACGACATTGATATGCTTTTTGATGCGCGCCAGGGGAGCGTATGAGAGAGCGGATCGCTTATACCTTTTGGACGGTTCTCACGATCAAAGCTCTATGGCTGCCATTTATTTTTCTGCTGCCCCTATCTTTTATATGGTTTGAGCTATTTTGCAGATTGGGAGTGGCGGCTTTGCTTGTACCGGCCGGTGTCGTTTTGCATGAAATTCTCCACATCCTTTTTTTACCAGATGGTGTTCCGATTGAAGTGGAGCGACATACGCTTTTTGTGCGAGTGCATATTGATGGTTATCTATCGCCGATCCGTTCTCTTTTCGCAGCTCTGCTACCTGGGATGCTCTTGCCCCTATTTGGAATGCTGGTGTACGTTGTCGATCCAATTCTGGCACTTCCGTTACTCGTTCACATGCTAAGTTTACCTGTCGATCTTCATCATTGGTACGTGGGAGTTCGCGATGGAGATGCTTGATGTCCAGGATCTTGAATGCGGTTATACATCGCCACTGCTGAACGTGTCACTGACCCTGAGAAGAGGGGAAAGTCTCCTATTATATGGCCCAAATGGGGTAGGCAAATCTACTCTTATGAAAACAGTCGCCGGGATTTGCCGACCATTACGGGGTGATGTGTTGCTATGTGGGAAGAGTATCTACAAGGATGTTCGTGTTAAACGTTCTATATTTTATGTTCCAGAAATTATTGACTTGCCGCCATTCTTAAACCCTATCGAGTATGTGAATCTCGTTGCTGAGTTTTATCGTACCCGCCCGAGCGCTGATTACGTAGCAGCAGGTTTGGAACTGTTTGAGCTAGCGCCGTTTGTTCGCACACCGATTGAGAAGATGTCACAGGGCCAAAAACGGCGCGTGCAATTGCTTGCTGCGTATGTGTTGCGCAGAGCATTAACGTTGCTTGATGATCCATTGATTGGCATAGATGGATCTGGGGAACAGTATATGCGTTGTCTTGTGGAGGCTTTAACAACAGATGGGGTCGTGTTGATGACGGCCCGAAGAACCATTGACTCATTTATCAGCCTGAACGTAGGAGAAGATAAGCACGTCATTTTCAAGCACGTTTAACTTTGCGGCTCGCTCGTTGGCTATTGTATGGAGAAACACCGAGGAACGTTGGGCACTCGCTGACGGCGATGATGATTGTCCCTGGGTACGCGGTCGGCTAGTCCGTGTCGGGCAGAAATGCTAATGCTGGAGACAGCGGGCAGGCTTTGAGCCTGGTCAAAAACTTTTCATTGGGCACGTACCGTGCCGCCAGTAGGTGCCCAGCCAGTCATCGTTATGGGCAGGTTGCGAACCCACCCCTACCGGCAGGGACGGGCGTTATCGGCGTGACAAACGGGGGCGGGCAGCGCACGTCGGAACGGGAAGCAATATGTCTCCTCATGCGCTGTAGACGAAGTGGGAATCGCTCTATCGCTCGCAATCTTCATTCTGCTATGCACTGCCTTTTCCTGCACACGGTACGAACGTTGCCAAGCTCGTGATATTGTCTTCTCGCCCCCGCTTGACAAAATCCGCCAGGCTTGCTATACTCTTCCTCGTCAATCGCTCCGGCGATGACACGGAGGACGACCCACTGGGTACGCTCCGCAACCAACTGGCCCGTTGCTTCCGGCGCAGCGCACTTTGCCTGCACCGCTTTTTTTCGCCAACGGGCGTGTCGTACCTTAACAACTCACGTGATTGCAAAGAGTTATTTGCTGCCGGTCAGCGGTGTGTGCGTCCACCCGCACCGTGTGACCGGGTCACGGTCGGTTGGCCGTGACGGAAGGAAGACATGATGAGCACACGATGGATGCCATGGCGCTGCGTGCCGATGAAGGACGGGGCACGGCACCGATATGCTCCGGGGAGCCGCGTGCAGGCTGTGATCCGGAGGTCTCCGAATGGGGCAACCCGCTGCCAGCTGGCAGCGCTCCGCTGATGCGGAGCGGGAACCCGGCCAACTGAAACATCTCAGTAGCCGGAGGAAGAGTAAACCACACCCGTAGTAGCGGCGAGCGAACCGGGTGCAGCCTAAACCGCGTGCGTGTCCAAGGGAGCAGCCGTTGCGCACGCGGGGTTGGAGGACGACCCCTGACCGACCTGCTCGTCGGTCACCCAGGCGACCGCGCTGCGCCGAAGCAGTGTGGAACCCTGCACCGCAGAGCGTGAGAGTCGCGTAGGCAAGCGCCTTAGCCGGGTGGGTCGCTCCTGAGTAGGTCCGGGCACGAAGAACCCGGGCTGAAGCCGGGCAGACCACTGTCCAAGGCAACCTACACGCAGTGACCGATAGCGCACAGTACCGTGAGGGAACGGTGAAAAGTACCCCGGTGAGGGGAGTGAAAGAGACCCTGAAATCGTGTGCTTCCACGCCGTGGGAGCCGGAAACACCGGTGACCGCGTGCCTTTTGGAGTATGATCCGGCGAGTTATCCTCGGTGGCGTGGTTAAGGCAGTGCCAGCCGGAGCCGGAGTGAACGCGAGCCTGAAACGGGCGACCGTCGCCGGGGATAGACCCGAAACCGTGTGAGCTACCCATGGCCAGGCTGAAGCGTCCCTAACAGGACGTGGAGGGCCGCACCGGTGTCTGTTGCAAAAGGCTCGGATGAGCTGTGGGTAGGGGTGAAATGCCAATCGAACACGGAGATAGCTGGTTCTCCCCGAAATGTATTGAGGTACAGCCGCGGCTCTGGTTCCCCTGGAGGTAGAGCCCTGTTGTTGTGCGGGGGCTTCACCGCTTACCAAGCGACGGCAAACTGCAAATGCCAGGGGTGGGCACCGCGCGTGAGACGGCGGGTGCGAACATCCGTCGTCGAGAGGGAAACAACCCAGACCGCCAGCTAAGGTCCCCAAGTCATCGCTGAGTGGGAAAGGTTGTGGCGCCGCTCAGACAACCAGGAGGTTGGCTTAGAAGCAGCCATCCTTGAAAGAGTGCGTAACAGCTCACTGGTCAAGCAGCGCTGCGCCGACGCTGTAACGGGGCAAAGCGATGCACCGAAGCTGCGGGTTTGCCATCGGCAAACGGTAGGGGAGCGTCGTCGTCGCAGCGAAGGCGGCGCGGAAGCGTCGCTGGAGTGACGACGAGTGCGAATGCCGGAATGAGTAACGGAGAAGCGATGTCGCAATCATCGCCACCGAACGTCTAAGGGTTCTGCCGCACGGGTGCACCGCGGCAGGGTAGTCGGGCCTAAGGGGACGGCACACGCCTGACCTGATGGACAACAGGTTGATAGTCCTGTACCGTGGAGCGGTCGCTTGACCAATGCCGGACGCTGAGGGGTAGTCGCCGCGGCGAGACGAGCGCCGTCCAAGCCGGTAGGGAGCCGCACGACGCAAATCCGTGCGGCGGTGACCGAGAGGCGAGTGAAAGGGGGGCGGACCTCCGCCTCCCAATGGCGAGGCGCCTGTGCAGCCAAGAAAGGCCGGCTCGGGAGACCCTCCACGCCCGTACCGCAAACCGACACCGGTAGACAGGTCGAGGAGACCAAGGTGGACGAGTGACCCCCGGTTAAGGAACTCGGCAAATTGACCCCGTACCTTCGGAAGAAGGGGTGCTGCGCGTAGCGTGAAACCCCTGGCGGGTGGAGCGCGAGGCAGCCGCAGGGTCCAGGCCCGGGCGACTGGTTACCAGAACCACAGCTCCCTGCTCAAGCCGAAAGGCGACGTATAGGGGGTGATGCCTGCCCAGTGCCGGAAGGTTAAGGGGCGGGGTGCAAGCTCCAAACCGAAGCCCCGGTAAACGGCGGCTGTAACTATAACAGTCCTAAGGTAGCGAAATTCCTTGTCGGGTAAGTTCCGACCCGCACGAAAGGCATAACGACCTGGGCACTGTCTCGACCGGGGGCTCGGTGAAATTGCAGTGGCCGTGAAGATGCGGCCAACTCAGAGCGGGACAAAAAGACCCCGTGGAGCTTTACTACAGCTTGCCATCGGGTAGCGGAGGCCGATGCGGAGGATAGGTGGGAGGCGGAGAAGGCTGGCTTGCGGGCTGGCTGGAGCCGACGGTGAAATACCACTCTTCGGTCTGCGCTGCCCTCACCCGCTGCAGGCGGGGACGGTGGCTGGTGGGTAGTTTGACTGGGGCGGTCGCCTCCTAAAGGGTAACGGAGGCGCGCAACGGCGCCCTCAGGCGGGATGGTCATCCGCCGTGGAGTGCAACGGCAGAAGGGCGCTTGACTGCGAGGCAGACCGGCCGAGCAGGGATGAAAGTCGGCCGTAGTGATCCCACAGGACCGGGTGGAAGGCCTGTGGCTTAACGGATAAAAGCTACCCCGGGGATAACAGGCTCAGACCGCCCAAGAGTTCATATCGACGGCGGAGCGTGGCACCTCGATGTCGGCTCGTCGCATCCTGGGGCTGGAGTAGGTCCCAAGGGTTGGGCTGTTCGCCCATGAAAGCGGCACGCGAGCTGGGTTCAGAACGTCGTGAGACAGTTCGGTCTCTATCCGCTCTGAGCGCCTAGAGCAGTGCGCGGGGCTGGCCCTAGTACGAGAGGACCGGGCTGGACGGACCGCTGGTGGAGGAGTTGTAGGGCGTCCTGCAGGCTCCGTAGCTATGTCCGGGAGTGAGAACCGCTGAAAGCATCTAAGTGGGAAACACGCCGCAAGACGACTGCTCTCACAGCGCAAGGCTGGTAAGCCCCCCGCGAGATGAGCGGGCCAAGCGGCCGGAGCTGGAGGCGGGGTGACCCGTAGAGGCGACCGGTGCGCAGGGGCGAGGGCTTCCTTCCGTCACGGCGAACCGACCGGCAGCAGGAAAACAGGGTGCACGAGCAAGCAATCGCGTGAGGGGTGAAGGGACGACGGTCTCTTCTCCCAATGGGTGTGTGTGGAGCGCGGTGGACCCACCCCGTCCCATCCCGAACCGGGTCGTGAAACACCGCAGCGCCGATCCTACTGGCGGCTCACCGCTGGGAACCTAGGTCCATGCACCCGTTCATTCCCCCCCGCTCGGCGACGATTACTGGTCGCCGAGCGGGGTTTTTTGTCAAGAAATCTTCTTTTCTATCTCCTCAGTAAACTGCTGCGACTTATGTACCACTGAGTACGTAGTTCGAGTGGCCAGTATTTGAAGTAGCTGTCTAGTTCGCGTAGGGTGTTTCTGTCGCCAATCCAGGCCAGTGCTTCAATCGCTTTACGCCTGAGATAAAGGGCTTGATTACCGCTGATGGAGAAAGCATGCTGAAATGTGCCAATGGCGAAAGTTGGGAGTGGTTGTCGCCAAAGGGCAATTTCTTCGATCAGTTGCTTGATCGTGAGGCTACTCCCGCCTACGATGGCAATCGTGCGTGAAGCCGCACTCTCGCCGATCCAGGCCAGCGATTGTAATGCACGCGCCTTTACACTTTGGCTGGGATTTATAATGAGCAACGTTAGCAACCAGTCAATCACCAGTGGTTGATTGATACGCAAGCGACCGGCCAGGTAAGCGATCTGTTGGGCGGCTGGAGCGGGCATATCGGGTTTGCGACGGATCAGAGTGATGATCAATGGGATAACGTATTCTGGGTCGAGGAGCGTGAGGGCATCAGCCGCCGCCCACATAGTGTCAACCCAATCGTCGCTAATGGGTGTGTTGATGGTGTCAGATGGAGCGACAATCATACGCAGAAGGAATCGGGCATCACAGAGCTGCTGTGATGGAGTAGTGCTTACATCGGCTAACGCAAAGGCAGCAATTGCCCGTTCGGGGGCCAGTGGTGAGGTGCGCAGCAGATGCCTCAGCTCGCGCCGGCCGCTCTCTGCTTTCAGCCAGGCAGACATTAGCTCGATCAGGGGGCGATCATCACGTAACTGTCTGACAGATATTGATGTCCGATCAAACGCTTCGGCAGGTGTGCTGCCACCATCTCGACGCTGAAAAGTGGGGAGATAAAGATCACGCAGAGCGCGAGCGGCTGCGATGCGGATGTTCGTATATTCGTAGCGCGGCCCATTGCTGGTCTGACGTACCTTGTTGACGGATATATGTCGTAGCTGTTGCCGAACTTGTGGATAATCAAGCTTGCCGAGTGCACTCACCAGAGTTTTACGTCGTTCGGGTTGAGGCTCTTGCCGTTCATCGAGTTGGAGCAGACAGGTATCGATCAATTCATGACGGAGAAATTCAGGCAAGGCTTGCATGCTCGATGGTGGGAGTGCTTCCAGGCAGCGTGCAGCCAGAACTGCCAGCCGATTGTTACCGGCGCGCAGTGAGTCGGCGATGTGCTGTAGTAATTCTTCGGGTTTATCGAGAAAGCTGACCAGCGCATACAATACATCTTCCCACCAGTGTTGACGTTCAACATCTGCACATAGCGCAACGATATTAGCCAACAATTGCGCACGATCCGGGCTGTGATAGAGTGCTTTTGCTGCACAATAGGCAGCGACTGCTGAATTTGTGAAACAAATCGCCTGTTGACCGATGATGGTGAGGAGTTGGGTATTGCTGAGTTGACGAAAGAGATTTTCTAAACTGTAATCTCGGTTACGACGCACCTGAGCGAGAATAGTAAAAACCTCGCTTAGCGAAAGATATTCGCTCATTTGCCAGCGTAAATGCCAGGCAAGTTGATATAAACTCTCGTGCGCAACGTTCCCCATCTGATAAGAATGGTCAAGGTTGCGTAGTTCCTGAGCGAGAAACTCTTCAATAATGTGATGATAAGTAATATTTTGCTGACCATTGGTTGAAAGACGCTCGAAAATAAGGGTTAGCATTCGTGGATCATTTGCCAGGTTGTACAAACGATACTCACGCATGCGTTCAATGATTTGCTTAGCCTGGCGGCGATTACGCTGACGAACATAATCGATAATGCTCTGTTCATCAAGCGGTTGGATAGCCAGTATGGTAATATTCTGATCAGCCGTTAAGGGAGTAAACGTCTGTGGTGCTGCGATGATGAAGCTCTGGTCGGGCAGGCGCTGACGAGCTGTGTTGAGATCGCGCAGCAATTCTTGCCATTGACTTTCCACCACCTGATCCAGATCGTCGAGCAAAAAAACCAGGCGTGGGCGTTGGGTGGGGCCTTGTGTTCTTCCGCGAAATAGAGCATCGAGCTGGTCGGCAAGCGCGAGGTGTTGCTGGCGAACCTGTTCAACAATATGATGGTAGATTCGTAATTCACCGCTCACCTGTGTGTAACCGTTCAGCGAGACGAAAACGCCGACCGGTGCTCTAACGTCAAGAAGTGCCTGCCGCGCTAAATCGTAGCAGACGCGACGTAAAATGGTCGTTTGACCAGACTGTTGGGAGCCGGCCAGAACGATACATTGCCCTTTGCCATCTTTGGCAGCGGTTGTTACCAGGTTTAACAACATATCGCGGGTTGAGCTGATTGGAGGGGGATTTTCGGGGCGACGTTGGGACAGTTGGGCGTACTGTTCGGCCGGAATCGTGATACAGCCAACGTCGATATACTCATAACCGGCCCAGCGTTTGAAATCTTCTTGTTGCAGTAACCATTCAATATAACTAAGCAACGCACTGGGCTGAAACAGACGTCCGGTCGCCAGGCGGGTATAAAGAACGGGTGTACTCCAGTTGACACTATCGGGACGATAAATGCGTCGGCGTGCAGTGGCAACCGCCAGATCGATAAGGCCGTTGCGCAACAGTATCTCGGTCAAGTGTTGGGTAAAATCACGGGCAAGGTCAATTGACACTAGTCGCTGCATTGCCAGTACTGCCGGGATCCCACTATCGGCGATGAGACGGGCAGCTAAATTGCTCAGCGGGGCTTGAAGATCAACCGTAGCACTGTTGCAGGCGATCAGTGCGATCATCGTTGGTTGATGGGAAGCTGGCAATTGGGCCAGAATACGGGCAAATTCCATGCCATCGAGGAGTCGACCACGCCGTTGCGCACCATGTTCAAGCAAGAGGCGAGTACCGTATGCTGGCGCAAAGAGGGCGTGACCCAAATAGAGCACGATATCGTAGCCACGTTCGTTCTGTTGTTGGAGGGAACCTTGTTCTAACGCAGTACGAAGTTCTGCTTCTCCGGCACGGGGCAGAATATCGCAAGACAACTGTCCGGTATCAATAAACGGACGAAAACGCTGTCGAAAATCTTGCTCGGTCGCGTTGCGGTCGAAGGGTGATAAACGCCAGCGTTCGAGATCAGAAGGTTCGCTCAGCACTATGAGCATGCGAATGGGACGGTGATCAAGCGGATCACGCAGTGGAAACTGCTCGCTATCAATATAGCGCGAAAAGAGGATATGATTACTGGTTGTGAGCGGTAAGGCCCGACTCTGATTGTCTGCTACCGGGAAGTGGAGCAATTCCCACGGAATAGCCTGAAGCTCAGCATCGAGCGGATCGAGCGCTAATCGAAGGCGGAGCGGTTGTTGGTTTTGGATAGCAAGTTGCCTTGCTGTGAGCACGGCATGTCGCAAGCGACCTGGAAAGAGGCGTTGGAAGAGGGTCTGACCGAAGCGAGCAATACTGTCGGGATCACTCGATTCGGGGAGAAGCAAATTAAATTGTACATCTTCACTTGCGACAAGACGGCGACCGTCGCCATACTGTAATTCGATAGTGTATGTATTTGGCTGCGAAAATCCCTGGTTGCGTCGCAGTGGTCGTATGAGTAGGTCGGTGCGATGATCCATAGTTTGTTACACCTCTGGCCCGGACATTGTTGGTGTATAGTGTAGCATAGTGGTTGGTCACGAAGGAGGGGCAAGATGCTTTCTCTCTCTGAATAAATTGGGAAGAGGGAAAGCATTGGTAGGGGTGGGTTGATACCTCTGCCACGGTAGAGCACATTCCAGCGGCCCGCACTCTCGGACGACTGTGCAGGTCGGAAGACGTTTTGAGCGTCTGAATGACGTTCCGCGCTCGTAATGTATCCGTTCGTGCGCAGAGAAATGGTGCTTTCATCGTACCAGAGGATGAACACCTGAAGACCCTCACACACTTATCTCGATTGCCGATACACCTTCCCTGGAATAGGTATAACGCTTGTCTCTAGCGTGATATACTGTGATTGTGTCAAATATCACAGTTTCTGAAGAGGAAGTAGTATGAGCAAAATCATCGCACCGGAGTGTGAATGGTCGCATCTGATGGCGCAGTTACGGGCAGCAGTTCCTGAAGCCTTTAACGCTGAAGGACACGTCCTCAATTTGATTGAGGGAACCTGGGGTTGGCCCGGCCATGGGAAACATTACAGTACCGCTATTGATGGTAGTGAATTAGGTCGGATGCCGATGATTGATCTGGATACTGCAAAACGGGCGGTTCGTTTTGCTGCTCGTGAGCATGAACAATGGGCGAAAACCGATCTTGATGAGCGACGACGGCGAGTGCGTGAAGCGATAGATGGGTTGCGACAGTACCGTGATTTGATCGTGTACCTGCTGATGTGGGAAATTGGCAAGCCGTATCATCTGGCGTGTGATGATGTTGATCGTTGTCTTGATGGGGTCGAATGGTATCTCGACCAGATCGAGTGGATGATGAATGGACGCCGGCCACTGGGTTTGATCTCCAATATCGCTTCGTGGAATTACCCGTACTCGGTGCTTATGCACGCTGTGCTGGTACAGACGCTGGCCGGTAATGCGGTGATTGCCAAAACCCCATCAGACGGTGGCCTGTTTTCGCTTACGCTAGGCTTTGCCATTGCCCGTCGGGCCGGTTTACCCGTTTCGTTGGTGAGCGGCTCAGGTGGTGCACTGAGTGATGCACTGGTGCGGAATGCCGATGTGGCTTGTCTGGCATTTGTCGGCGGGAGAACGAATGGTCGTGACATTGCAGCTTCACTGTACGACCGCAATAAGCGCTACATGCTCGAGATGGAGGGGGTCAACTGTTACGGAATATGGGATTTCTCCGATTGGGCAAATCTGGCGCAGCAGATTAAGAAAGGGTTTGCTTACGGGAAACAACGCTGTACGGCTTACATCCGTTACGTTGTGCAGCGCCGCCTCTTTCCTAAATTCCTTGATATGTACCTGCCGGTATTGAAGAGTCTCCAGATCGGAAACCCAGTATTGGTCGATCGAGCGGGTGATCCGCTGCCACGGCTTGACTTTGGCCCACTGATCAATGCCAAGAAAGTTGAAGAACTGCGCGTGCTTTACAGTGAAGCGATAGGGGCTGGTGCTATCTGTCTGTACGAGGGTGAACTAAATCCTGACCTGTTTTTACCCGATCAGGATATTTCAGCGTATATGGCACCGATTGCACTGTTGAATGTACCACGGAACTGCCGGTTGCATCATAACGAACCGTTTGGCCCCATTGATACAATCGTGATTGTTGATAGCATTGAAGAACTGATTAGCGAGATGAACGTCTCGAACGGTAATCTAGTCTCGTCGATTGCGACTGATGATCCAAAATTGGGGCAGATGATTGCCGGCGAGTTGCGGGCCTTCAAGGTTGGAATCAACCGAATGCGTTCACGTGGTGATCGTGAAGAGGTTTTTGGTGGTATGGGCGCCTCGTGGAAGGGGTGTTTTGTTGGCGGGAAGTATCTGGTCGAGGCAGTGACCGTAGGTGCGCCAGGGGAAAGATTGTACGGCAATTTCCCTGATTATACGCTACTGCCAGAGCAACGGTGATTGTTAGACACGTCATTGGTATGTTCTTAACAGTTGACAAACCTGTTGACAATCTGTCGGCTGAAGCATCGGCACAGCCTGCGATCAGAGTACAGAGTGTTACCAAACGCTATCACACTCGTACCGGTGAAGTGCAGGTACTAGCAGGGATCGATGTTTCGGTCGCGGTTGGCGAAGTTGTGGCCTTAGTCGGTCCGAGTGGCTGTGGCAAGAGCACGCTGTTGCGCATTGTCTCGGGGCTTGAGCAGGCGGATACGGGCGAAGTAAAGCTGTTAGGCCTGTCGCCGCTCAAGGCTCGACGTGAGCGTCGCTTTGGGATCGCGTTTCAATCGGCTGCATTGCTGGAATGGCGTGATACGGCGGCGAATATTGCGTTACCGCTTGAGTTGGCCGGATGGACACCGGCTGACCGTGACAGACGGGTGGCCGAATTGTTGGCGCGAGTGGGGCTGAGTGATGCGGCCGAGCGGTTGCCGCGCCAATTGTCGGGTGGCATGCAACAACGAGTCGCGTTGGCCCGGGCACTAGCCCTGGCGCCACCGGTGTTGCTGCTCGATGAACCCTTCAGCGCTCTCGATGAATTGACCCGTGAGCAGTTGCAAGGTGAGCTGTTGGATTTGCTTTCTACGATTGAACCGAAACCGGCTGTGCTGATGGTGACGCATAATCTGGCTGAGGCAGTATTGCTCGCCGATCGCGTGATTGTCTTGAGTCGGCGTCCGGCACGGGTCTTGGCCGAGGTCACTATCAATTTGCCGCGTCCAAGACAGGCCGAGTTACGTGATGATGAGCGTCTGCACCTTCTGGTTGCCGAGTTGCGTCGGGTGCTGCGACGCGATCAAAGCGATGGGCAAGCGGCGATGGTGGTGGAAATATGAAGTTGAAATATAGAAGGTAGATGAGGAGTACGAGGGAAGAGTGGGTTCCAGACGCACTCAACGGGCGGACGATGGGGATCAGTTCTGCAAGGTGGTCGCCTGGGAGTGAGGACCTCCTGCCCACGTTGTGCAGGGCAATGCAGTGTGGCTCGGCCACAGACCACCATCCGAATGGAAATCTGTGGGGCGGTTTAGGTGCCTGCCTCTCTTCCTCTTCCTGCGCTCCTCACCCTCCCACTACCGGGTAGGAAAGAACGTTGAAAATCCCTCTTTCTTGCACGCCGTTGACTGATATGGTATGCTACTCTTACCTACCCCTCCCTGGGGGGAGGGGTAGACGGTCATCTTGAGCGGTGGAGTGTCTGCTTCCCCGTGCGTGAACACGCACCTATCCGCGCGCGATGATGGCTTACGCTTAAACAATAAGGAATATCCTATGGAGCAGGATCAAAAGCAGCAGATCCTCAATCGCTTGAAGATCATCGAAGGCCATATTCGCGGTGTTCAGCGTATGGTGGAAGAAGATGCGTATTGTATCGATGTGCTCAATCAAACTCGTGCGATCCAGCAGGCGTTGGCCAAACTCGATGTGCTGATTCTGTCAAGACATCTGCATCATTGCGTTACGACTGCGATTCGGAGTGAGGATGTTGCTGAACGGGAGCGGGTGCTTACCGAGTTGTTGCAGGTTTTTGAGAATATTCATCGCTGAAACAGGAGGTTGTCGATGGTCACTGAGCAGTTTCGCGTGCCCGGTGTATCGTGTCAGCATTGTGTACAGGCAGTACGAAAGGAAGTTGGCACACTCAGCGGCGTGTCACAGGTCGAGGTTGATTTGAACAGCAAGATCGTAACCGTTGTTCACGATGAGAACGTTGACATCACCGATATTGTGATGGCAATCAAAGAGGCAGGCTACGATGATGTGACGCCGTTGGGGATTGCCTGTTAGTTACTACCGTTCTCTTTTGACTCCTTCCTTTGTACGCCGCGTCGGAGCCGATCCGAATAACGTGTGATCCAACAGATAAAATCCAATGATGCGTGCGGCATTTTTCTCCTCACGCGGTTGCCTGGGTGCGCGGGCCTCTGGCCCGCATCGTGCGATTCATATAACGCAGAGTGGAAAAGGCGGCGATGATGAAACGGTGATTATCTATGCCTGCATCGTGCGATTCATATAACGCAGAGTGGAAAAGGGCGATGATGAAACGGTGATTATCTATGCCCGCATCGTGCGATTCATATAACGCAGAGTGGAAAAGGCGGCGATGATGAAACGGTGATTATCTATGCCCGCATCGTGCGATTCACATAACGCAGAGTGGAAAAGGGCGATGTAAAAACCATTGGGTCTTTTCAACCACACTCTCAGCTAAGGTTGGAAGACATTTAGAGCCTATTCGAAATATCTCGTTGCAGAACTTGAAATGAAGGTCAGCACAGGTTGCCCTGACTCGTGCTGATGCGAATACCGTAGTGCCGAGATGTGCCGATGGTCGAATAGCCAAAGCGGCACTCACTAGTCAAGGTGTAAGACGATGACGCGATACACTGCTAACCATACCAGCCGGGTCAGGAAGGGCATCCGTCCTTACCCATACCTACCACACTGCCGTGACAATATGGAGATGCAAGACACAGGATGCACCTGATGGCTAAATACGGGTTGTACATCATGGGCATCGGGTATGCTGTCCATCGGCGGTACCCACCGGTAGGGGTACGGCGCCGTCGTGCCGCTAATGGCTTGGGGTTCGCCCGGTGAGACAATAAACGTAGCAACCCTGCAGAAAGGGACTCCATCCTATGTCCGAATGTGAAATCAGATTGCCGATTACCGGTATGACCTGCGCGAGTTGTTCGGCACGGGTTGAAAAGGCATTGCGTAAAGTACCGGGTGTTCTGACCGCCGAGGTCAATCTGGCGAGTGAACAGGCGTTGGTGCGTTATGATCCGACGCAGACGCAGCCTGAGCTGTTGCAGCAGACCGTTGAGCAGGCCGGTTATGGCGTGGTTGTTGACGAAGTAACCTTGCCGATTACCGGTATGACCTGTGCGAGTTGTTCGGCGCGGGTTGAGAAGGCGTTGCGTAAGATACCGGGTGTGTTGTCTGCCGAGGTCAATTTGGCGAGTGAGCAGGCGTTCGTGCGCTATGTGCCAGGAATGGTTGAACGCTCTGGGTTGGTAGCGGCGGTTGAAGAGGTTGGGTACGGCGTTATTGAGTCTACTGATGTCGGTGAAGCTGGCGAAGATGTTGAGACTCGGGTTCGTGAAGCCGAGATGAGCGAGCGACGACGGCGGCTGTTGGTTGGTATTATCTGTGGATTGCCGCTATTTGTGCTGTCGATGGCGCGAGATTTTGGCTTGATTGCACCGTGGCTGATCGGTGATGGGGCAGCGATGATGGCGGCAATGCGCGATGCAACCATGTCTGAAATAATGACGATGGTGGCAGCGCGTGACGATCTGCTGAACTGGCTGTTCCTAATACTGGCTACACCGGTTCAGTTCTACGCGGGACGCGATTTCTACCGCTACGCCTGGCGGGCACTACGTGCACGTACTGCTACCATGGATACGCTGATCGCTCTCGGCTCGTCGGCAGCCTATGTGTACAGTCTGGCGATCTTGATCAGCGGGATGCCTGGTCATGTCTATTTTGAGACGGCAGCGCTGATTATTACGCTGATTCTGGTCGGTAAATATCTTGAGGCGCGAGCAAAAGGGCAAACGAGTGCTGCGATTAAAGCCCTGATCGGACTTCAGCCGAAAACTGCACGAGTAGTACGTGGTGGACAAGAGGTTGATGTGCCGCTCACCGAAGTACGGGTTGGTGAGATGGTCATTGTTCGACCGGGTGAGAAGATTCCGGTCGATGGGGTCATAGTCACCGGCGAATCGACGATCGATGAGAGTATGCTAACCGGTGAGAGTCTACCGGTTGAAAAGCAGGCTGGCGATCCGGTTTTTGGGGGAACAATCAATCGCAGCGGTAGTTTCCAGATGCGAGCGACGCGGATTGGCAAAGATTCGGCTCTGGCACAAATTGTGCGGCTGGTACAGGAGGCGCAGGGATCAAAAGCGCCGGTGCAGGCGTTGGTTGATCGTGTCTCAGCCGTGTTTGTGCCCATTGTGATAGCCATCGCTCTGATCACGTTTCTCGGTTGGTTATGGGCCGGGGTCGGTTTGACGCAGGCACTTATTTTTGCGGTGGCGGTATTGGTGATCGCCTGCCCGTGCGCGTTGGGTTTAGCGACTCCAACTGCCATCATGGTTGGGACGGGTACCGGTGCAGCGCATGGCATCCTGATCCGCAACGCCGAGGCTCTGGAGCGAGCAGCCACCTTGCAAATGGTGGTGTTCGACAAGACCGGTACGATCACGCATGGTCGTCCTGAAGTTACCGATATTGTGACAGTAACCAGGCCGGTATTGGTTCAGGGCATGCACAGTGCGCAGGTAACCGATCAGGAACTCCTGCAATTAGCGGCAGCAGCAGAAAGCCGAAGTGAGCATCCATTAGGGGTTGCCATTGTCAAGGCGGCGCAGGCCCGTGGGCTGACGGTCGAACGACCGACGCGCTTCCAGGCAGTTAGTGGCGCCGGGGTCGAGGCTGAGGTGCATGGGCAAAGGGTCCTGATCGGTACGGTGCGCTGGTTGCAGACGTATGGGCTGGATGTAGCACCGGTGCAAGCATTGGTTGATCAGTTACAGGAAGGCGGTAAGACGGCAATCGTTGTGGCAGTTGATGGTGAGGTTTGGGGCGTGATCGCCTTAGCCGATACGGTCAAGCCAACCGCAGCAGAGGCGGTAACCCAGTTGCGGCAGCTTGGGATCGCGGTTGCCTTGCTAACCGGTGATAATCAGCGCACGGCAGCCGCTATTGCAGCAGCAGTTGGCATTCCGCTAACCGCTGTGTATGCCGAAGTAAAGCCAGATGAAAAAGCGGCAGTTGTAGCGCGCTTGCAACAGGGTGGAGAGGCCGGTAAGCCGCAACGAGTAGCTATGGTTGGCGACGGGATCAACGATGCCCCAGCTCTGGCTCAGGCCGATGTTGGGATTGCGATGGGGAGTGGTACTGACGTGGCGATGGAAACGGCTGACATTACATTAATGCGCAGCGATCCGCGTGGAGTTGCTCAGGCTATCAGGCTTAGTCGCGCCACGGTACGCACCATTCGCTGGAATCTCTTTTGGGCTTTTGCCTACAATGTCGTATTGATCCCGGTGGCAGCAGGAGTTTTCTACCCCTTCACCGGCTGGCAGTTGAGCCCAGTACTGGCAGCGGCAGCAATGGCCTTTTCGTCAGTTTTCGTTGTCAGCAATTCGCTGCGGCTACGGCGGGTGAATATGACCTAAGCAAGGTGAGGGTGTGCTCACAGCACTGCGTGATTGCCAACGGTCGTATTGTGTTCAAGACATATTCTGTTAACGTGAGGATTTTCAACGTTTTTCCCGGTCACCAGCAGAGAGAAGCGGAGGGTCGGTTACTTAATGCGTCCGCAGCGCACGATAAGGTGCTGCGCTTCCCATGCCGATGCTAGTCTACAGCAAACCTTCACTTGTTTTGCCGATGATACCTTTTACCGCAGCGGTCGGGGCGGCTTCCCAACCTGCCCCCGATAGGTGCTGATGCTCCAGCCGATGGGTTCTTGCCGCGTATCAAGGCGACCGTGTGGACTAAGAACCTGATCAGAAACCCAGATTTCTCATCGGGCACGTACCATACCTGTGAAACCATCGCATGGAAGGTTACCAATATGCTTTCGCACCCCCCACCCTCCCCCGTCCTCTCCCGCAGCGCCTATTGCGTGAGGGGGGCCACCGTTCTTTCGCTCCCGCCTCTCCGCTCCCCCGTCCTCTCCCGCAGCGCCTATTGCGTGAGGGGGGCCGCCGTTCTTTCGCTCCCGCCTCTCCGCTCCCCCGTCCTCTCCCGCAGCGCCTATTGCGTGAGGAGGGCACCGTTCTTTCACTCCCGCCTCTCCGCTCCCCTGTCCTCTCCCGCAGCGCCTATTGCGTGAGGGGGGCCACCGTTCTTTCGCTCCCGCCTCTCGCCTCCCCCTTCCTCTCCCGCAGCACCTATCGCGTGAGGAGGGCCACCGTTCTTTCACTCCCGCCTCTCCGCTCCCCCGTCCTCTCCCGCAGCGCCTATTGCGTGAGGGGGGCCGCCGTTCTTTCACTCCCGCCTCTCCGCTCCCCCGTCCTCTCCCGCAGCGCCTATTGCGTGAGGGGGGCCGCCGTTCTTTTGCCTCCATCCTCCCCCTTCCTCTCCCGCAGCGCGGGAGAGGAAGGGGGCTAGGGGGGAAGGTGAGGGCCGCCAGGCGTGCACCGCAGCACCGGCGCTGAACCCGGTTTCACCCGGTTCCATCGCGTCGATCCATGATCGTGTCTCAGCACAAGCCCAGGTGTTTGATACGACGCTTCGTTGCTCGCCACTTCAGCCGGCGCCCCTGCTGAGCAAAACCACGAGTTTCTGAAAGGCTAAACCTCACCGCAGCGATGGCGCTGGCTCTAGCTCCTTATCCTTCGCTTGTAGACGTGATGGTGTGCTGATGCGCCAACCAATAGATTCTCGCCACGCACCCAGGTGTCGTAAAGCCCTATGTCAACGTGGGTGGGGTTCGCACCCGTTCAAGCTTATACCCAAGCGAGTACATGTAAAACGTACAACATGCCGCCCGAAGCGATTGCAAACGTGGTATGATAAAAAGCGATATGTAGCCATTCCCTGAATCGACAATGACAAAGGAGCCGTGATGCTCACCGATAAAGCTCGTCAGATTATGCACGAATGGATTGCTTCAGATAGTCTACGTAAGCATTGTGAAGCGGTTGCCGCCTGTATGACGCACTTTGCCGAAAAGCAAGGTGCTGATGTCGATCTGTGGACCGCAGTGGGATTACTGCACGATCTCGACTTCGAGCGCTATCCGCATATGCCGGTTGCCGGGCCAGCGACAACGGCTATCTCTGAGGCATTGTTGCGTGGTGATGAACTCCCAGCCGAATTGCCAGGGCATCCCTTCTACGGTGTTGCCTACTTGCGGTCGACGGGCTGGTCACCAGAAGTACTGCGGGCTATCCTCAGCCATGCTGATTACAGTGGAATAGTACCAGAGACACCGCTCGAACGAACACTTTACGCCGTTGACGAACTGAGTGGTTTTGTTACCGCAGTAGCGTTGGTTCGCCCCGATAAAAGTATCTACAGCGTTGAAGTTCCCTCGGTGCGCAAAAAGATGAAAGACAAAGCCTTCGCTGCAAAGGTTAGTCGCGAAGGGATCATCCATGGAGCCGAAGTAATCGGTATGGAGCTTGATGCCCTGATCGGTGAAGTGATTACCGCTCTGCGTGCGGCTGCACCGCGCCTCGGTCTGGTAGGAACAAATGCATGACATTCGCCCCTCATGTCTGGCCGGAGACGGCAGCTATTATTGCGGGCCGCCTGTTCATTGGCGGATGCGACACGGTTGCGTTAGCCGAGCGTTTTGGTACGCCACTGTATCTCCTCGATGAGGCAACATTGCGTGGTGCAATGCGGAGATACCGTACTGCATTCGCGGCTGCGTATCCCGGCCCGACAAGGGTACATTATGCTGGAAAGGCATTACTGAATACGGCGCTGGCTCAAATAGTGGCCCAGGAAGGGCTGGGGCTGGATGTAGTGTCGGCAACCGAATTACTGGTGGCCAAACGAGCCGGCATGCCACTGGAGCATGTTCACCTGCACGGTAATGCAAAGAGTGATCTCGAATTAGAGCGGGCCATTGCCTGGCGAGTCGGGGCAATTGTGGTTGATAACCTTGATGAGCTGGCGCGTTTACGTGCTTTAACGGCCCATCTCGCTTTGCCACAGGGGGTACTGCTGCGGGTAGCCCCGGCCATCGAAGCCGATACTCATGCGCATATCGCAACAGGGAGCGCTACCGCTAAGTTTGGCTTACCGCTCGACAGCCTTGATCAAGCTGTTGCGCAGACACTAACCGCCCCCGGCTTACGCTGGTTAGGCTTCCACGCCCATATCGGATCACAACTCTTTGCGCTCGATCAGGTCACGGCAACGGTTGAGGTCCTGGTAGCACTGGCGGCCCGGTCACGTGATCGCCTTGGGGTCATTCCAGAAGAACTTAGTCCGGGAGGCGGGCTGGGGGTACCTTACACCGCCGATCAGCCAGCAACCGATATTGAACACTACGCACACATTGTGAGTGCGGCTATGTGTCGGGCCTGTGCACAACATGCTCTTCCGTTGCCACGTCTGACCGTTGAGCCAGGACGTTCAATTGTTGCCCGTGCCGGGGTAGCATTGTATCGGGTGATCGGGCGGAAGGGCGAACGATGGCTGCATATCGATGGCGGGATGGCCGATAACATTCGACCCGCGCTTTACGGTGCTCGTTACAGTGCAATGTTGGCGAATCGGGCCAATGTATCGGCATCCACGAAGCTTGATGTGGGTGGACGTTACTGTGAGTCGGGTGATGTGCTGTTACGCGAGATTGAGTTGCCGTTGGCGGAGCCGGGTGATGTGCTCGCGGTAGCAACAGCCGGTGCGTACACACTGAGTATGGCCAGCAATTACAACCTCGTGCCTCGTCCGGCACTAGTGTTGGTCGGTGATGGAAAGGTGTGCCTGCTTCAGCGCCGTGAAAGCGAGGAAGATGTTCTGGCTCGCGATCAGTTTCTCGACATGTAAGGTGTTTATGAGACAAGATATTAGTTTCTTTTGCCATTGAGTTTTTCATTGGAAAGGGAGGCGGCTTGAACACAGCGCACTCTGCGGAGAGGATTTTAGAGGCTGACCTCTCCGTCGTGAAATATCCTCTTTGCGGTAAACTCTTTTTTGTTTGACCCCATGTTAATCGGGGTGCGAGGTTCGTATGACACATACTCCCCTCTACGGTGGCATTGAAGCTGGTGGCACGAAATGGGTTTGTGCTATTGGGACGGGGCCAGATGATATTCGGGCTGAAACTCGTTTTCCAACTACAACGCCTGCCGAGACGCTAAGCTGCGCTGTCGAATTTTTCCGTGCACATGATTCTGAACAATTGGCTGCAATTGGGGTCGGGTCATTTGGGCCGGTTGATCTCAATCCGCTCTCATCATCGTATGGGTATATCACTACTACACCGAAGCCGGGATGGGCAAATACGGATGTGGTTGGCACACTCCAGCGGGCATTAGGGCGACCCATCGGCTTTGATACTGATGTCAATGTGGCCCTGCTCGGTGAACAACAGTGGGGAGCAGCGCGTGACTGCGACGTTGCTGTGTATATCACGGTTGGTACAGGAATTGGCGGTGGGGCGCTAGTTGGCGGTAGATTGGTGCACGGATTGATCCATCCTGAAATGGGTCATATTCGTCTGGTACGTGATCCAGAACGTGATCCGTTTACCGGTATTTGCCCCTATCACAGTGATTGTCTAGAGGGTTTGGCGTGTGGCCCGGCAATCAAAGCGCGCTGGCATGCGCCGGCTGAACAATTGCCTGCCGATCATCCAGCCTGGGAGCTCGAGGCTGATTATCTTGGTCAGGCAATGGCGACGTTGCTCTGCATTCTTTCGCCGCAACGCATCATTGTTGGCGGCGGTGTTATGAGTCAGCCACACATGTTTCCACGTGTGCGGGCAGCAACGCAGCGGTGGTTAAACGGTTACTTGCAGCATCCCCACATTCTCGTTCACCCCGAACAGTTGATCGTACCGCCAGCGTTAGGGTCACGCGCCGGTGTGCTGGGGGCGATTGCCCTGGCGATGAGAGTAGCAGGGTAGAAAAAAGTAGATGGTGTCTATTGTCGGCTTCTGGAGATGCTCTGTTTCCAACAGATTTCTAGGCCGAGGAAAAGAGGTTTGTATGCTGCTAGCCCGTGATCTTGCACCTGATCTGATCCTCTATAACGCCACGATTTACACGTTGTATCAACCATTACCTCGGTGTCATGCCGTAGCTTGCAAAGATGGCCGAGTTGTCGCTTTAGGCAGTGATGAAGCAGTACTGGCACTGGCCGGATCGACAACGCTTCAGATCGATTTGAAAGGACGTTCAGTCATTCCCGGCATTAACGATGCGCATAACCATATGCTTGAGATGGGTCTCAAGTTAAAGCGGATTGGTCTTGATGACTGTACTTCGATTGCCGAGCTGATTGAACGGGTACGGGCGGCAGCAGCAATCACCCCGGCTGGCGAATGGATTGTTGGCGAGGGTTGGAATGAGTCTCTCTTTCAAGAAGGGCGTCTACCTAGCCGCCATGATCTCGATCAGGCGACAACCGAACATCCGGTGTTGCTGAAGCGCTTTTTCAACATGGATGTCGTTAACTCACGAGCACTGGCGCTAGCGGGTGTAACTGCGGCGATGCCTGATCCAAGTGGCGGGAAGATTGAGCGTGAACCTGACGGTTCACCGACGGGGATTCTCCGTGCTGCGGCAAAAGAACTTTGCCGACGCCTGATCCCGCGCCCCACTCAGGCTGAGTGTGTGGAGGCTCTGGCAGTGGCTGGACAAGCGTATCTTTCCTATGGTATCACTAGCATCCTTGATCCAGGCTTACAGCCATGGGAAATCCAGGCCTATCTGGCGGCCCGGCGGGCCGGTCGCTTACCGGTACGGGCATGTCTCCTTGTTTCCTGGCATGGTTTCCGTGAGAGTGAAACACGTGCTGAACTTGATGGGCGTGCGGCTGCGCTCGGCGGCTTAAGTGGTTTAGGTGATGAGTGGCTACGTATCGGTGGTTTAAAAATGGCAATTGACGGAGGCACCACATCGCACACAGCGTGGATGTTTCAGCCTTTTTTGGGAGAGGATCGAGTTTATAACTACAATCGGCTCGATCCGAAGGAGCTGCACGAATTCTTTACCCGTGGTCATACACTTGGCTGGGACATTGGTATTCACGCAATCGGTGATCGAGCACATCATGAAGCGGCTCGTGCTTTTGCCGAAGTACTTTCTGCCCATCCGCGTGAGCATCGTCATAATTTGATCCATGGCTATTTTGCGACTGAAGAGAGTTTACAGCATATGGCGCGTCATGGCCTTGCTGTCGTAATTCAACCGACCTTTATCTACTACGAAGGAGATGATCTGTTTCGTGATGTTGGCCCGGAACTGGCAGCTCGTTATAAACCGATGCGAACCTATCTTGATCATGGCATTCGGGTAGTAGCGACAAGTGATGTACCTAGCACGGTACATTTCAATCCCTTCATTGGTCTGTACAGTCTGGTGACGAGGAAAAGTTGGAAAGGCACCTTAATTGCTCCTGATCAGGCGGTGAGTCGTGAAGAGGCGCTCTATGCTTATACAGTAGCTGGCGCCTGGTTAACTCGTGAAGAACATCTGAAAGGTCCCCTCGCACCTGGTTTTCTCGCTGACATGGCTGTTCTTGATCGCGACTATTTTACGTGTCCCGCCGAGGAAATTAAGCAGATTCAGGTTGAGATGACTATTTTGGGCGGGAATATTGTGTACATGCGTGACGGTTTTAGCGAGCGTTAAGGTGACCCAATTACTTCTACGTCTGCAACGTCGGGCGATCAATACGCAGCGGGGTCAGTGCGTTAGGGAAGATACCGGTCTGCACTGCCTCGGCGAGATAACGGCCAATGATGGCAGCAAATGGCATGCCGTGACCAGAAAAACCGCCGACTGCGAACAGGCCAGAATAAGGATGGTAGACAATTGGCAAATAGTCGGAGGTAAAGGCCATTGCGCCTGACCAGCGACGTTCAATGGTAATGCCGGCGAGCGTTGGGAACAGGCGACCAAGACCTGTCTCGAGTGCACCCTGTACTTCAGGGCTAACTTCACCGGCTGGAACACCAACATCGTTATTCGGCGCAATAGCACGACAACCACCGAACAGAACCTGACTAGTGGGAACTTGTTGCCCGTATTCGCCAGTTGAGGTTAGACTGGCATCGAAGCCACACGCAATAAATGGCGCAACTGGCGCCGTGCAGAGCATCTGTCCGCGCACCATCTGAATCTGCTGGGCCAGTTCTGGCAGCACTTCACCACTCCAGGCATTAACGGCAACGATAGCGGCAGCCACCTCAATCGAGCGACGGTCGGTTTCCAAGCGTAGGCTATTATTGGTGACGACGATGCGTTGAAGTGTGACTCCCCAACTGCACTGAGCGCCATAGCGTTGGGCAGCGGCGATCAAACCGTATACTAAGCGACCCGAATGTACCGTACCGGCAGCAGGATTGAAGCGGGCGCCACTCACAGCGGCGCCGAGAGGGATAGAAACCAACTCTTGCGCAGCATCCCGATCAAGCAACTGCGCCGGAAATCCGTCAGCCTGGAGTGCGGCGACAGTCGCACCGGCGAGGGTCAATTGCGCTTCACCGATAGCAAAATTGAGGTTACCGTGCAAACGGAGATCGCATTCGATCTGCTCTTGCTGGATCAGCTCAACCATCAGACGCTGACCGGCCAGGCTAAGTGCGTAGAGGTCGCGGGCCGTGGCTGCGCCGTAGCGGGCAGTAGCTGCCAGATAGTTCTCGGCCAGACCGGCGGCCAGAATACCGCCATTGTTCCCACTCGCGCCGGCTGCCGGTCCGTAACGATCAATGATTAGCGGCTTAAGGCCAGCACGTGCCAGCCAAAGTGCAGTAGCAGCACCAACGACACCGGCGCCGACCACAACGATCCCGGCAGTTGGCGGCAGGTCGATCCCGGTCAGTGGTGGTTGGTTGAGCGTGGCATGCCAGTACGAAAGCAACATACCATTCCTATGGAGAACACTGCTTCTTCTTTCTATTGTAGCGTAAGTTTCTCATAGGTGAGATAACCGTTCACTGCACCACGATTCGCAACTGCTCACCTGGATGCACCGAACAGATCAGCTCGTAAACGCCGGGACTCCAGTAACGTTGCACGAGACGTTGACCGGGAACGATTTTGAACGGACCGATTGTAACCTCTTCACTATCATTGTTCTGAATAACCAGCGTATCTTTCTGACGCAGATCGATCACAATTGTAGACGGGAAAATGTTCACCACTTCACCAGCGGCGATGCGGGCCGCAGTGCCGGGTGGTATCTCAAAGACTAACTGGCGTTGGCGGTCGGTTGTCGTTTGCCAGAGAAAGAAACCGCTTACGCCAATAGTAGCGATAGTTGCCAGTAAGATAGTGACTCGCGCTCGTGTCGTAAGGATGCGATTCGACGCCATAGAACGTATCTTGTTGTCTGCTCTGGCTACGAGCGAGGTGGATTGCGCAGCAGGGCCTGGACGTCGCTGACAATATCATCAACCGGAGTGCCATGGGCCCAGAGCAGGCGCCAGTTTCCAGCCTGATCGATAGCGTAAATATAACCGGAATGATCAATGGTGTAGCCTAAGCCTGAGTTCGGTAAGTCACGACGAATCGCGGTAACCCCGTAGTCTTTATAAGCTTTTTCGAGCACCGCCCGATCACCGTTCAGCCCCAGAAACGTCGGGTGAAATGCTGCCAGATAGCGTTGCATCAGATCAGGCGTATCACGTTCAGGATCAACTGATACGAGGACAACCTGGACTTTTTCGGCGTCGTTCCCAAGCTTCTCCATCACGCGTTTCAAATCACCAAGCGCAGTAGGGCAAATATCCGGGCAATGCGTAAACCCAAAAAAGAGCAGCACAATCTTACCGCGATAGTTACTGAGACGGAACTCATTACCAAATTGATCGGTAAGGGGTAATTCTGGCGCCGGATTAGGTGGTTCAAGCACCGTACCACGAAATTCATAGGCACCGCAGCTACTGAGAAGGAGTGCGCTGAGTATGGCAAGGATTGATAAAAAGATGCGTTTCATAAGAGTACCTGCAATCAGAACAAGCGGAACCTGTTTGCTGCTTACCGTATTATCAGCTCTACTGTGATGGATGCAGTGACGGCGCACGTCTGTTGAGCATTTGCTGCTGTTGGATAGCGGAGGGGACAGATTTCATGCTGTCCCCTCCTTATCGATATCGACTCTGGAAGGATTCTACGGCTTACGCACCGGTGCCTTGACCTCAATCGTCTTACCGCTGCGGGTTGTGAGCTTGATCACAACCTCATCACCTTCCTTGAGATCGCGGGTCAGACCGATAAGCATTACATGGAATCCGCCGGGCTTCAGTTCAACCTGGCCGTTTGCTGGGACTTCAATGGCTTCAACCTGCCGCATTTGCATCACATTGTTTTCCATTATCACGTTATGCAGCTCGACTGTCTTGGCTACATCGCTCTCGGCTTTGACAATCGCGTCGGCATTGGCACTATTATTGACCAGCACCATGTACGCGGCGCTTACGGCTTGACTGCCATACTCATGGCCGTGACCATGACCATGACCATGACCACCTTCCATACCGGCCATTGGTGTTGCCTGGCCCATGTTGCCCTGCATGTTGCCCATAGCACCGGATTGATCGCCTGCCATATTCATCATCGCTGCACGTACCCAGGGGTCACGGACTGTAATGCCAGCAGTTGCGCTCTGACCTGTGCTCTGGTTCGCACCACACCCAACCAGTAGTACCATTAAGAGAGTTACTCCCAACAGCGTAAAAAAGCGTCGCATAGTATCACCTCGCAAGAGAGTACATCGTCTCACACATATAAACTACAGATACGGTGCTTCCTTAACCTGCCACCCAGAAGCACGTCTTGCGAGGTGGTGGGGGATCGGGCGGGACGATGAATGATGAAAGGGGAATGGTTATGCGTGTTGTCATCCGCCGAATGACAATGTACATCCCAATGACTGTGATGAGGGCAAATGGCAGCAAATCGTACCGTACTGGTGGAGTGTTGGTCTCGTGTTGGGTAGAAGGATGGGGCACATTGCATAGAAAATGCTCAATCCCCGCCGCGTGGACACGCGGCAGGTGGAAGCAGTGAATGATGCACGAGAGTGCCGGCCATGGCCCAATCAGGAAGGCCAGTATCCACAGGATGACGGTACGATGTACCGTATTTGCACCAAAATGCACAATCATCACAGATAGTATACATCAAACTTCTCAAACCGATGGTAGAGATTTTGTAACCAGTGTTCGATTGTTCTTATGCCGTATGGTAATGCTTTCTCGCCTGAGAATGAGGGATATCAACTCGCAACTTGAGCACCAGATCAGAAACTCGGCTTTCCGATCTTGCTCATTCTATTCGTTCATCCCCGCACGACTATCCCCGATGCACACGGCTTACCCCCGGTGTGTGGGTTTCTGGGCCATGTCTGCCATCATTCGCGAGACGAACCCTGCGAGGGTGGGTTGGGAAGCTACCCCTCCTGTTACCATATCCAGGCACCGGCTGGCCTGCCAACGAGATAGTGATGACCGCCAGCATCACCGGCTACCGCGTAGATCACGTATCTGTCCCAACCAATCCACGTCGCAAACAGTTCATCGGTTGTGCTACGCCAGGCCATCGCGTGATTCAGATCACGATGTTGGAGCGCAGTCCAATCGGAGGGTATTTCGATAGCAATAAATAGTGGGTCGGCGAAAACGGAGCGCAAGCGGAGGCCCTCATTCAAGATGGCAACATTCGGCAGATTACTGAGCTGAAACCGTTGGCGTTTGTCAGATAAGCCCTGCCGACCGTGTAGCGTAGTCGGCAACCAGGTTATCCCAAAACGCGAGGCAGTGACCAGGTTCTGCTCGTTGCGTACCGGATAGTAGCCGCGCACAAATTCACCAGCAACAGCATGCAGGTGATTGAAATTGAGTATGGCATTCGGCAGTTGTAGCGGATCGACCGTCCAGTGGATGCAGTGTAAACCGCTAGCCAGCGCCAGACGCGCCTGTTCCTGTTTCAAACGAGTAGCGAGACCGTGCTGCCGGTAAGCCGGGTCAACGGCTAGCACTTGCGACTCAATTGCCAGTTCGTTCTTCGCCGTGGGTGAGCAGCCGAAACGTAGGAAACCGAGCAGGAACCCAGCCAATTGACCGTCAACAGTAGCGACAAGGGCAGTGCCAGGACCGAATTCGCGGCTAAACAGGTCAGGCGGATAGGGTTGACTGCCCCATACCTTACGGTAGAGGGTAGTGATGGCGTCCAGATCACCGGCTTGCGGCGGCCCAATCCAGACACCGGCAGGACGCGGGGCAGTAGGAGTAAAGGTTGTACCGTCGGTTGGACGGTAGATAATGGCCGGTGTTTTAGCAAGTGCCGCTTGAACGGCTGCATCGGCGAGCCGCTCGTGTATCTCGTGGAGGCGAAGGGTGTAGTGGCGATTGTTGTTGATGATCGCCCGCGGAAAGAGAAGACCGATCCCGCTAAGGCGTTCACCTGTGTAGAAGGCTACCACCAATCCGCCCATGCGCGGAAACGTGCTCTTGACAAAATGGGGCGGAATAAAGGCTGGATTCTGCGCAGCACCTGCCTGTTGCCACAGCGTATCAATCGTTGCGTTCCAGTTGCGGTCAGTTGGATCAAGATAGTGTGCGGTCAGGACGGTTTGCATTGTTGACTCCACTGCAAAAAGGTGATCTTTTCACCACAGAGACCACAGAGATCGCAGAGGCTAAAGATAATGTTATCTTTCATTGAACATAGGGTTGTGAAAAATGTTCTTCCATACGCCCAATGGCCAAAAATTATCCTTTTATTCATAAATCTTACACGCTCTGTGTACTCTGTGTGCTCCGTGGTTAGTTTGTGCAGTGGACTCATTGTTATCACCGAACAGGTCGTGACGATGTGTTGTTGTTCCATTATACTGCGGCATTCTGGTCAATGATGGTTCGTTGCCGTGTGTTGTGGATGTTGTCGCTAAGTCAATAGTTGCCACCTGTACCGAATATGTTGTGACTTCTTTCTGTTTGAAGACGAATCGTAATGCTATAGTTGTCACAAGGAATACATGCGGTCAGCGTTGACCGGAGGAGGCATGTATGACCAGCCCAAACGTAGCAATTGACAAAGAGATTGATGCTCGTGGCAGCCATTGCCCTGGGCCGATGATGGAACTGATTAGAGGTATCAAGAGTGTGCCGGTTGGCTCGGTTGTCGCTGTATTGTCGAGTGATCCTGGCTCGGCGAAAGACATTCCGATCTGGGTACAAAAGGCAGGACACGAGTTTATCGGTGCCTTCCCCGAACAAGGATTTACCCGCTTTGTCGTGCGCAAAATGCGTTGATAAGTGTTTATCAGGATTAGATTGAGTGTGCGCCCACCGGTGAGGTGTGGTGCAAGGTGGCTATCGGCCTCGTAGCCGATACCGAGAAGGTAACGACTATGATAGTCAAACAGATTGTGATTTTGGGTGGCGGTGTAGGTGGTACACTGGTTGCTAACCTACTGGCCAGTCAATTGACGCGCAAACAGGCCCAGATTACATTGATTGATCGCACCGGCAAACATATCTACCAACCCGGCTGGCTCTACGTGCCGTTCGGTGGCCCGCCACCCGAACGTTGGGAGCGCAGTGAGCGTTCGTTGTTGCGTCGTGCGGTAGATTTGATTGTTGGCGATGCAGTACGGATCGATCCACACGAGCGTTATGTGGAAATGGCCGACGGGGCACAAGTGCCGTTTGACTATCTCGTGATTGCGACTGGCGCACGACTTGAGCCGTCTGCGGTGCCCGGTTACAGCGAGGGTGCACACCATTTCTACAGCGCGGAAGCTGCGCTGCGGCTGCACGCAGCGTTGCGTGAATTTAGCGGTGGTCGGATCGTCATTGGTGTGGCGGATATTCCCTACAAGTGCCCACCGGCGCCGCTGGAGTTCACGTTTCTGCTCGAGGATGAACTACGTAAGCGTGGTTTGCGTGAGAAAACCGAGATTACGTATCTTTCGCCGATTGGTCGCGTCTTTACCATCGAAAGCGTGTCTCAATTCGTGACGCCGCTGATGGAAGAGCGAGGTATTCAGTACGAACTCTTCTTCAACACCGAGCAGATTGATCCCGTCAACCGCACTATTTCATCGCTTGAAGGAACGACCTTACCCTACGATCTGTTGGTATTGGTACCACCACATCGGGGAGCAACGATCATCAGTGAGTCGGGGTTGGGTGATGCGCAGGGTTGGCTACCCACCGATCGAGAAACACTGCAACACAAACAGTTTCCGTACATCTACGGAGTAGGTGATGCGACCGATCTGCCGGTGAGTAAGAGTGGCGCCGCTGCGCATTTCGAGGCTAAAGTGATCGCCCACCGGATTGCCGGTGAAATCAAAGGCAAACCGAGTGATGAACGGTATCAGGGTCAGGTGATGTGCTTTCTCGAGACCGGTTATGGTCAGGCCACCCAACTGGTCTTCGATTACACGCATCCACCCCATCCACCAAAGCCGAGCGCCTATTATCACTACGAAAAGGCGTTGCTCAATCGGGCCTACTGGCATCTGATACCGACTGGAATTGTCTAGGGTGAGAGATTGGCAACAACGGCGTATGCAACAATTGCGACGAGGCACGTATGCAGGATCAGGACTACCCTCAGACGATGGGGCAACAGTTTGGGCGCCGTTCGTGGGCCGAACCGTGGAAAATCAAGATGGTCGAACCACTACGGATCATCAGTCGGGCTGAACGCGAAGCGGCGCTGAAGGCGGCAGGCTACAATACCTTCTTGTTACGCTCGGAGCCGGACTCTAGCTTGACTTCTAGTACGCGATAGTGTATCTCATGGAAAACACCATGCGCACAGGGAAAGCCGCAACACTCCTTGGTGTCTCGGTCAAGACGTTGCAGCGTTGGGAACGCGAAGGAAGGCTGATTCCGGTGGCCCGAACGGACAGCAACCGCCGTCTCTCCCCTGAGACGCAAATCCGTGCGGTCATCGGTTTGCGGCAGGCGAACCATGCGCCACCCACGCTGGTCGCCTCCTGTCGGGTATCGCGTGCAGCACAGCAGCCGGACCTGGCGAATCAGCGCAACGTGCTGGAAGAGGTCGTGGTGGCGAAGGGATTGGCGGGGGTCGAGTGTATCGAGGAAGTGGGCGGCGGGTTGAACGTCACGCGCAAGCGGTTTCTGGCCCGTATGGACGAGATCGGGCGACGGGACGTCACGATGCTGATCCTCGCGCACCGAGACCGCCTCACCCGTTTCGGCGTTGAGTGGTTCGAACATGACGCCAAAACCCATGGCTGCGCAGTGCTGGTGCTCACCCAGGAACGGCTGTCTCCCGAACCGGAAATGGTGCAAGACGTGATGACCATCGTGCACGGTTGTTCGTCTCGGCGATACGGTGTGAGGAACGATCGAAAGCAGGTGGATGCAGCGCTGAAACAGGATGCACATGGCGTCAAACAGGCCCAACCATGCAACGAACCCACAAGATCGCTCTTTGTCCGACTCCTGAGCAGGTGGACTACGTCAAGCGCGCCTGCGGCACGGCGCGGCGTGTCTGGAACTGGGCGCTCAATGAGTGGAACAGGCAATACGCAGCAGGCGGCAGGCCAAACGCCATGGCGCTCAAAAAGCAGTTCAACGCCATCAAATACACCGACCCACAGTGGCTCGACGAGAAGGGACGGCCGTGGTTGCGAGACATTCACCGGGACGCACACGCCCAGCCGTTTGCCCATCTCGCCAAAGCCTGGGAAAGATTCTTCACCGACCTCAAGGCTGGCAAAGAGGCGCACGCACCGCGCTTCAAGAAAAAGGGGCGCTGCCGCGACAGCTTTTACGTAGCCAACGACAAGTTCCGTCTGGACGGCAAGACGATCCGCCTACCCAAGATCGGCGACGTCGCCATGACCGAGGAACTGCGCTTCAAAGGAAAGATACTGGGCGCGACGGTCTCGCGCACGGCGGATCGTTGGTTTGTGGCCATACAGGTCGAAGTGCCTGATGCGCAATGCTATCGGCGTCGCACGGCGCACGATGTCAACGGCATCGACTTGGGCGTTACGGCTGCCGCAACGATCTCCAGCGGCGAAGTCATCGAAGCGCCAAAGCCGCTCAACGCAGCGCTGCGTCGCCTCAAGATTCGCGGTCGGCGTCTCAGCCGCAAGCTGCAAGCCGCCAAAGAGATGGCGGGGTTTGGACGCCATGCCCGCCTGCCCAAAGGAACGCGCCTGCCGGTATCGAACAACCGGCGAAAGTCCGCTGCGACATTGGCAAGGCTCTATGCCCGCCTTGCCAATCTCCGAGCGGACGTTACTCATAAGCTCACGACCCGACTCTGCCGCGAAAACCAAGCGGTAGTGATCGAGGATGTAAACGTCAAAGGGATGCTCGCGAACGAGAGACTCGCCCGCGCCATCTCTGACGTGGGCTTTGGTGTGTTCCGCTCGCAGGTGGAATACAAGGCGAAACGCTACGGTACTCATCTCATCATCGCCGATCGTTGGTATCCAAGTAGCCGACTCTGTTCCAAGTGTGGCTGGAAGAACGAGGCGCTGACGTTGAGCGATCGAGAATGGGTGTGTGCGCAATGTGGCGCGCACCATGACCGTGACCTCAATGCGGCGCGGAACCTGAAACGGCTGGCAACCGAAACTGCCCTACCCGTGGCGAGTCCGACCAGTAATGGCGGCGCTGCAGCGGGGACCGTCCCCGCCGCAGCCGGGAAAGTCACGCCTGTCAGAGACGACGGTGGTCATCAAGACACGTCGGGGCAGGAAGAGAACCGTGCGCACTTTTGCGCACTTTCTTGATAGCAGGATGTCTATATCGATCTGCTGACCGATAGCGGCACCAATGCCATGAGTGACCGCCAGTGGGCTGCGCTGATGATGGGTGATGAGGCGTATGCCGGTAGTCGCAGCTTCTACCGATTAGAGGCAGTGGTGCAGCAGACGTATGGCTACCGGCATGTTATTCCTACCCATCAAGGTCGTGGCGCCGAGCATCTGATCAGTCAGATTGCAATCCGACGTGGGCAGTATGTGCCTAGCAACATGTATTTCACGACGACACGCCTGCACCAGGAGCTGGCAGGTGGTATTTTCGTTGATGTGATCATTGACGAAGCGCATGATCCGCTCAGTCAGTATCCGTTCAAAGGCGATGTCAATCTCGATAAGCTCGCGACGCTGATCAAGCAGGTCGGCCCAGAACAGATTGCGTACATCAGTCTGGCCGGCACTGTCAACATGGCTGGTGGTCAGCCGGTGAGTATGGCAAATGTGCGCGCACTACGTGCACTGTGTGACCACTACGGTATTCGCATCTTTCTCGATGCGACCCGCCTGGTTGAGAATGCCTTCTTCATCAAAGAGCGTGAACCTGGTTATGCCGAACACAGCATCGCTGCCATCGTGCGCGAGTTTTGTTCTTACACCGATGGTGCGTGGATGAGCGCAAAGAAGGATGCGCTGGTCAATATTGGTGGATGGTTAGCGGTTAACGATGAGCAACTGGCCGATGAAGCGCGCAATCTGGTTGTTGTGTATGAAGGGTTACATACGTATGGTGGGATGGCTGGCCGCGATATGGAGGCACTGGCGGTCGGGATAGAAGAATCACTCCAGGAAGACTATATTCGGGCGCGGATCGGTCAGGTACGTTATCTGGGAGAGCTGTTGCTCGATTGGGGCATCCCGATCGTTGTGCCTGTCGGCGGTCACGCCATCTTTCTTGACGCCCGCCGTTTCTACCCACATTTGCCACAAGACCTCTTCCCGGCGCAGACGCTGGCCGCCGAGTTGTACCTCGATTCGGGAGTGCGGGCAATGGAACGGGGCATTGCCAGCGCCGGACGTGATCCGAAGACCGGTCAGCACTACTATCCCAAACTGGAATTGACCCGCCTCGCTATTCCACGCCGGGTCTATACCCAGGCCCATATGGACGTAGTAGCTGAATCGGTGAAAGCGGTTTACGATCAACGAGCGCACGCTCGCGGACTACGCATGGTGTATGAGCCACGCTATCTGCGGTTCTTCCAAGCCCGTTTTGAGCCGATAGCCGATAAGAACCTATAGTACACCATCGCCAGAGCATTCAGAAGCCGTCGAAGAGGCAACCTGGCGTGTTGCCTCTTCCATCTACACTCCACACGTTGCGCCCCTACGCCACCACATCAAAGATCCACACCCGCCCAGACTTATCGCCGCATGCCAGCAGTTGACCATCGCCGGAAAGTGCCAGGCTGAAGATGGCAGCGTCATTCCAGAAGAGCACCCGCGACTCGCCGCTTACCAGGTCCCAGGCTCTGATGGTGCGGTCATGCGATCCGCTGACGATGGTGCGCCCGTCGGGGCTGAGGGCCACGGCGAGCACCGCATCCGTATGGCCTGCCAGGGAGCGGAGCAGGTGCCCGCTTGCGGCGTCCCACACCTTGACGGTGCGGTCAGCAGAGCCGCTGACGATGGTGCGCCCGTCGGGGCTGAGGGCCACGGCGTTCACCGCACCCGTATGGCCTGCCAGGGAGCGGAGCAGGTGCCCGCTTGCGGCGTCCCACACCTTGACGGTGCGGTCAGCAGAGCCGCTGACGATGGTGCGCCCGTCGGGGCTGAGCGCCACGGCTCTCACATCATCCGTATGGCCTTCTAGGGAGCGGAGCAGGCGCCCGTCGTGGGCGTCCCACACCTTGACGGTGCGGTCATCCGCGCCGCTGACGATGGTGCGCCCGTCGGCGCTGAGCGCCACTGCGGTCACCCATCGCGTATGGCCTGCCAGGGAGCGGAGCAGGCGCCCGTCGTGGGCGTCCCACACCTTCAGGGTGTTATCCCACGAGCCGCTGACGATGGTGCTTCCGTCGGGGCTGAGCGCCACGGCTCTCACCTCATCCGTATGGCCTGCCAGGGAGCGGAGCAGGCGCCCGTCGTGGGCGTCCCACACCTTGACGGTGCGGTCTTTGGAGCCGCTGACGATGGTGCGCCCGTCGGCGCTGAGCGCCACGGCGTTCACCGCAGCCGTATGGCCTGCCAGGGAGCGGAGCAGGCGCCCGTCGTGGGCGTCCCACACCTTGACGGTGCAGTCATCCGCGCCGCTGACGATGGTGCGCCCGTCGGCGCTGAGGGCCACGGCGTTCACCTCATCCGTATGGCCTTCGAGGGAGCGGAGCAGGCGCCCGTCGTGGGCGTCCCACACCTTGACGGTGCGGTCTTTGGAGCCGCTGACGATGGTGCGCCCGTCGGCGCTGAGCGCCACCGCGGTCACCGCATCCGTATGGCCTTCCAGGGAGCGGAGCAGGCGCCCGTCGTGGGTGTCCCACACCTTGACGGTGCCGGCATGGGAGCCGCTGACGATGGTGCGCCCGTCGGGGCTGAGCGCCATGGCGTTCACCCAATGCGTATGGCCTGCCAGGGAGCGGAGCAGGCGCCCGCTTGCGGCGTCCCACACCTTGACGGTGCCGTCATGGGAGCCGCTGACGATGGTGCTTCCGTCGGGGCTGAGCGCCACGGCGTCTACCCCAAACGTATGGCCTGCCAGGGAGCGGCGCAGGCGCCCGCTTGCGGCGTCCCACACCTTGACGGTGCCGTCAAGGGAGCCGCTGACGATGGTGCGCCCGTCGGGGCTGACTGCCACTGCCAACACCCAACCCGTATGGCCTTCCAGGGAGCGGAGCAGGCGCCCGTCGTGGGCGTCCCACACCCTGACGGTGTTGTCATCCGCGCCGCTGACGATGGTGCTTCCGTCGGGGCTGAGCGCCACGGCCCGCACCCAATCCGTATGGCCTTCCAGGGAGCGGAGCAGGCGCCCGTCGTGGGCGTCCCACACCTTGACGGTGCGGTCTTTGGAGCCGCTGACGATGGTGCGCCCGTCGGCGCTGAGCGCCACGGCTCTCACCCAATCCGTATGGCCTTCCAGGGAGCGGAGCAGGCGCCCGTCGTGGGCGTCCCACACCTTGACGGTGCGGTCATCCGCGCCGCTGACGATGGTGCGCCCGTCGGGGCTGAGCGCCACGGCTCTCACCCAATCCGTATGGCCTTCCAGGGAGCGCAGCAGGCGCCCGTCGTGGGCGTCCCACACTTTGACGGTGCGGTCAGCAGAGCCGCTGACGATGGTGCGCCCGTCGGCGCTGAGGGCCACGGCGGTCACCCAATGCGTATGGCCTTCGAGGGAGCGGAGCAGGCGCCCGTCGTGGGCGTCCCACACCTTGACGGTGCGGTCAGCAGAGCCGCTGACGATGGTGCGCCCGTCGGCGCTGAGGGCCACGGCGAGCACCGCATCCGTATGGCCTTCGAGGGAGCGGAGCAGGCGCCCGCTTGCGGCGTCCCACACCTTGACGGTGCCGTCAAGGGAGCCGCTGACGATGGTGCGCCCGTCGGGGCTGAGCGCCACCGCGGTCACCGCAGCCGTATGGCCTTCCAGGGAGCGCAGCCAGAGCGGTGGTTCAGGCCGTGGGTCGAGGCGGGAGCGCAGGTAATTCGTGCGGTGGGATGCAGCAGTGTCGCACAGCCGATGGAGCGGGCCGTCCGGGGCATCAAGCCAGCGCAGGTAGTTATAGAGGGCCGGAAAGAGCCATTCAGGCGCCTGGGCAATGCGCGAGGATTCCAGGCGCAGGCGCTCCTCGAAGGCGGCCAGCACGTCTCGCCGTGCGGCATCTGCCGGCGGCCAGGCAGCCAGAGCCTGGCGGTAGTCGGCTTCCAGGTCGAAGACGGTCGTCGCCCGGCAACGCGCTTCCAGGAAGTCGAAGTCGGTCAGCAGGGTGAAGAGGGCGTCCCAGGCGCCAGCCTGTAGGTGATGATAGACCAGCCGATCCCACAGGTAGTTGGGTTGCGATGGCAGCCGATGCCAGGGCAGCCCTTCCAGCGTTTCATCGGCGGCACCAAGAAGACTGCGGGCACAGGCCAGCAGGAAGCGACGGTGCAGATCGGGCAGGGCGTTCCCAGCGCGGGCGCGCAGGTAGTCGTGCTGCAGGTCGTGCAGGCGCAGGTGGCCGTCCTCATCGCGGCGGGCCAGCGAGCGGTTCACAAAGGTCTCCGCCAGGTCGAACACGTCATCATCATCTAGCCCCAGCGGTTGCCAGAAGGCGTGCAGGATGGGAAGCGGAATCGCGGCCTCTTCAGGGAAGACGGCCAGATCCAGGTAGCGGGTGCAGGCGTCCTTCGGCAACGCATCCACGCTCACCTCCAGCGCCGCCAGCAGGGTGGGGTGCTCGTAGCCGGGGAAGAGGCGGCGGAGTTTCTCCAGGTCAGTGTTCCGCAAGCGGTGCAGCGCCCGCTCCCAGCTTTCAGGGTTCTGGCGCACGAAGGCGCCTACCATCGCCAGCGCCAGCGGCAGGTAGCCACACTCCCGCGCTACCTCGCAGGCTATCGATGGCAGATTCGTAACGGGTTGCCCGGTCCAATCGGCCAGCAGACTCAATGCCTGATCCGGGCTGAGTACGTCCAGCGAAACGGGGGGCGCGTTGAGCGTCTGCAAGACCTCGGCGTTACGGGTGGTGATCAGGTAACGGGTCGCCGAACCGGTCACCACGGGAAAGGCTTCGGTGTGGCTGGAGTCCCAGACGTCGTCCAGGATCACCAGGCAGGTCTTGCCCTCCAGTGCAACTCTCAAGAAGCTGCGGCCCTGGATCGCGTCGCGAAAGTTCTCGCGCTGACCGGTCAGAAAGAGGTAGAGTTCTTCCTGGCGGGCGGGCAGGTTTGGCTCGCGACCGATGGGCAGCCAGACGATGCCATCGGGAAAGGCGGCCTGCACGGCAAGATCACGGGCCAGGGCAGCAGCCAGCACCGACTTGCCAATGCCACCCATGCCCTTCACGCCGACAATGCCCAGGGCAACGGCGCCATTGTTCAGCAGCGCCTGCCGCAGCCGTTCCAGGTCTGCTTCACGCAGGACATAGTGCTCCGGCAGCGAGGGGAGGTTATAACGGCGGGTGGTCAGCAGGCGCTCCAGGTCGGTGCGCTGTTGGACATTCAGCACCTGAACGATATTGCCGTCGCCGGTAACGATGACCGCGCTGTCGGCGCTGCTACCGAGAGCCACGGCGCGATTGCCGGTCGCCAGCGTGATCTGACCATCGCGCAGCGCCTGCCGCAGGAGATCGAGGTCGGCTGCCGTTTGCCGGTTGTGCGCCAGCGCTTCTAGCGCCCGGCGAATGGCCCCGGTGTGTTCGGCAATGCGCTCCAGCGCACGGCTATCGTAAAGAGGTTGCAGAGCGTCTTGGCGCGCCAGTTCGGCCTCCAGCCAGGTCAGGAAGTCGGCAGCAGCACGGGTGGCGTCACCTAGCCGTTCCCAGCGGTCGGGGTCGGGATGCCCGAGGTGCGCAGCGAACAGACGCGCCAGGTGGGCCGGGTCGGGTTGACCGCGGCGGGTAAGCAGCGTAGCCAGCAGTGGCACGACATCCCGGCTGTTGAGGAAGGTTTCGTCAAAGAGCGCGGCTGTCCACTCCGGGTGCTGGCGGGCGAAGGCGGCATACGTCTGCGCCAGCGCGGTCTGGAAGGCGCGGCGCGTTGGGTCAAGACCAAGGGTGGCGCGGATGCGCTCTGTCAGGGTGCTCTCCTGGAGCAGGTAGCCAAAGACGGCTTCGGCGATGGCGGAGAAGAGTGCTTCGAGCATCCTACAATTCCTTGTTCAGGTGTGACGTGTGAGCCGTTTCTAGTGAGAATGATAGCACATGAAACAGTATTTTGATCGGAGGAACGTAGGGTTTTTGAGTATTTTCGGTGCCGCTACTGCGGGATATTGCATCTCTCGTATTCTCCCGTGTTCACCTGCTACTCCCAAACAGGGCGAAAGGACGGAACAGCACTTGCCTCAGATGGCATGTTGGTGCATCAGGCGATATGTCGCTGCCGACAACAGGACGGAGGCCAGCGGCCTATCCAAAACCAATCGCGCATAGTGAGGATGCGTTGTAAGAGTGAGAGGCTGCGCTGGCAAGCACGACCAAAAATCGGGCATGTTTAAAAAGCTCAGGCGAGAGTGAGTTAGCAATGATTTCCTGGCCGCTCGTGATGGCGTGCCCATACACTCGGCGGATGGTAGCAGCATACGAAGCTGAGAGGACTTGAGATTTGTACATTTTGCACAATTCAAACCTCTTGCAGTTGTATAAAATATCCAGTATAATGAAAGCGCAATCGGCAATGAAGCCGTCACGACGAAGATAGTCCTGATACATCGAAAGGAGTACAGCAATGCGCAACGGAACCTTTGAGCAGTACACAGTTGAGGACATATTGCAGACGTTTGGTGCTGAGGCACGCACTTTTTTGCGTGAATATCGCATTGACCGCAGCAACCTGCGTTTCGCCGATGCCTGCGCTGCGGCGAGTGTGACGCCCGATGAGTTCTTCGCCCAGCTTGATGCCGGTATTCGCCGACGTGCTGCTCGCGCTGTCAAGCATTCGGTTGAAGAGTACGCCTGATACGTTGTGCCTGCCAGGCCACCGTACCCGACCGACGCAATCGCGTCGGTTTTTTTTGTGGCACTGTAGGTGCGTCACCCCCCCCACCCCCCCGCAAGCGGGGGGCTAGGGGGGGGTAGCATGCCCCGCTTGCAGGGGGGGCGAAGTGAACCCAAATTCGCGCTACAATATCACCGTTGCTGCACTGAATGCACGAGTTGCGGAAAGGATATTGCTACCGCTATGACGCCTGACATCGCCATTGTCCCCGCTAGCGAATGGCCAGAACTGATTGCACTCTTCGAGCGCTGCAATCGTACCGATAGTATCGAACTACCTCTCTATCTCAACACCGATCTGGCGCCGACGATGGCTGCGGCGCGGTTTGGTGATACCCTGGTCGGCGGAATTGTGATGTACGGCTATTTTGCGATTGAAGCAGTGATTGCCGTTGATCCGGCGTGGCGTCGGCGGGGGATCGGTCGCCAGTTGGTCGATCAGGTTGCACGTTGGGCGCAGGCTCGTGGTGGGAGCTGGTTGGTACTGGCCGATGAAGCCGGTGCGTGTGTCGCACCTTTTGCGGCTGCACTTGATTTGCAGCGGTTGAATGTTGAGGTGCTGTTGCATCTCGATCCGGCTCAGGTGCCGCCGCTACCGGCTTTACCACCGAACTGGCACGTGCGTCTCGCTGAAACGGATGATGCAGCAGTTGTTACCGCAATCATTGCTGATGCGTTCGGCGATCCGGTTGAAAAAGTAGAGGCATTTGTTGCTGATTGCATTACAAATCCTGTTCATCGCTTCGTGATCGGCGAGATTGCCGGTATCCCGGTTGCAGTGTTGCGGCTGCTAAGGGACGAGCAGCGTGTGATGATTGCTACCTTTGGTGTTCGTCGCGAGCAACAGGGGCGTGGGTATGGTCGGTTATTGCTGCTAACGACGTTGCACCGGCTATTAGCCGCTGGTTATACCGACATTCGGATTGAGGTTGAAGAGCATAATACCCCTGCTTACCATCTTTATCAGGCTTGTGGGTTTGTACCATATCGTCGGTACGGGCAGTACGGTAGGCGGAGTTGAGCATGAGCCATAGTTCTCTAGTTGGTGTGATCGGTATGATGACGTCGCTTTGCCCGTGAATGAACGGCGAGACTCAGGTGATGAATGTTCTCCAGACCTTCAGAACGTCCCTCTTCCACACAGTTTCCCGGCAGTAAGCACGGGCTGGCAGTCCGCATCGTGTAGGCATTCTGAAGAAGAACACTGTAGGGGCGGGTTGTAACCCGCCGCTCTCACCGTAGCGGCAGGTTTGTACCCTGCCGCTCCCACTGGAGGGGCAGGTTGTAAACCCGCCCCTACCGTTGTAGGATCAGGTTCGTAACCCCCACTGTAGCGGCAGGTTTGTACCCTGCCGCTCCCACTGGAGGGGCAGGTTGTAAACCCGCCCCTACCGTTGTAGGATCAGGTTCGCAACCCGCCGCTCTCACCGTAGCGGCAGGTTTGTACCCTGCCGCTCCCACTGTAGGGGCAGGTGTAAACCCGCCCCTACCGTTGTAGGATCAGGTTCGTAACCCGCCTTTTCCACCGTAGCGGCAGGTTTGTACCCTGCCGCTCCCACTGGAGGGGCAGGTTGTAAACCCGCCCCTACCGTTGTAGGATCAGGTTCGTAACCCGCCTTTTCCACCGTAGCGGCAGGTTTGTACCCTGCCGCTCCCACTGGAGGGGCAGGTTGTAAACCCGCCCCTACCGTTGTAGGATCAGGTGCGCAACCCGCCGCTCTCACCGTAGCGGCAGGTTTGTACCCTGCCGCTCCCACTGTAGGGGCAGGTTTGTAACCCGCCCCTACCGTTGTAGGATCAGGTTCGCAACCCGCCTTTCCCACCGTAGCGGCAGGTTTGTACCCTGCCGCTCCCACTGTAGGGGCAGGTTTGTAACCCGCCCCTACCGTTGTAGGATCAGGTTCGTAACCCGCCTTTCCCACCGTAGCGGCAGGTTTGTACCCTGCCGCTCCCACTGGAGGGGCAGGTTGTAACCCGCCCCTACCGTTGTAGGATCAGGTGCGCAACCCGCCTTTCCCACCGTAGCGGCAGGTTTGTACCCTGCCGCTCCCACTGGAGGGGCAGGTTGTAACCCCGCCCCTACCGTTGTAGGATCAGGTTCGTAACCCGCCTTTCCCACCGTAGCGGCAGGTTTGTACCCTGCCGCTCCCACTGGAGGGGCAGGTTGTAACCCGCCCCTACCGTTGTAGGATCAGGTGCGCAACCCGCCTTTCCCACCGTAGCGGCAGGTTTGTACCCTGCCGCTCCCACTGGAGGGGCAGGTTGTAAACCCGCCCCTACCGTTGTAGGATCAGGTTCGTAACCCGCCTTTCCCACCGTAGCGGCAGGTTTGTACCCTGCCGCTCCCACTGGAGGGGCAGGTTGTAAACCCGCCCCTACCGTTGTAGGATCAGGTGCGCAACCCGCCTCTCCCACCGTAGCAGCAGGTTTGTAACCCGCCCCTACCGTTGTAGGATCAGGTTCGTAACCCGCCTTTCCCACCGTAGCGGCAGGTTTGTACCCTGCCGCTCCCACTGGAGGGGCAGGTTGTAAACCCGCCCCTACCGTTGTAGGATCAGGTTCGTAACCCGCCTTTCCCACCGTAGCGGCAGGTTTGTACCCTGCCGCTCCCACTGGAGGGGCAGGTTGTAAACCCGCCCCTACCGTTGTAGGATCAGGTGCGCAACCCGCCTCTCCCACCGTAGCAGCAGGTTTGTAACCCGCCCCTACCGTTGTAGGATCAGGTTCGTAACCCGCCTTTCCCACCGTAGCGGCAGGTTTGTACCCTGCCGCTACCGTTGTAGGGGCAGGTTGTAAACCCGCCCCTACCGTTGTAGGATCAGGTTCGCAACCCGCCTCTCCCACCGTAGCGGCAGGTTTGTACCCTGCCGCTCCCACTGGAGGGGCAGGTTGTAACCCTGCCCCTACCGTTGTAGGATCAGGTGCGCAACCCGCCGCTCCCACCGTAGCGGCAGGTTTGTACCCTGCCGCTCCCGCTGTAGGGGCAGGTTGTAAACCCGCCCCTACCATTGTAGGATCAGGTGCGCAACCCGCCGCTCCCACCGTAGCGGCAGGTTTGTACCCTGCCGCTCCCACTGTAGGGGCAGGTTTGTAACCCGCCCCTACCATTGTAGGATCAGGTTCGTACCCTGCCGCTACCGTTGTAGGGGCAGGTTGTAAACCCGCCCCTACCGTTGTAGGATCAGGTTCGTAACCTGCCTTTCCCACCGTAGCGGTAGGTTTGTACCCTGCCGCTCCCACTGGAGGGGCAGGTTGTAAACCCGCCCCTACCGTTGTAGGATCAGGTGCGCAACCCGCCGCTCCCACCGTAGCGGCAGGTTTGTACCCTGCCGCTCCCACTGTAGGGGCAGGTTGTAAACCCGCCCCTACCGTTGTAGGATTAGGTTCGTAACCCCCACCGTAGCGGCAGGTTTGTACCCTGCCGCTCCCACTGGAGGGGCAGGTTGTAAACCCGCCCCTACCGTTGTAGGATCAGGTTCGCAACCCGCCCCACTCACTCTCTCCTACAACTACGGTCGGCAGTAACCACCTGCTTTTCTCATCTTTTCCTCTTGACCTTCCAGTCGCTGGAAGGTGTATGCTCAGCGGAGAGAAACAGGGTTGAGGAGGTTTCTGCTCTTTCGCTGCTTTCACTTCAGAGGAGGCCAACCTATGGCAACCGAATGTTCGGTATCGGTCGCCGATTCACCAACGTGTAAACCACATGCTCATTCACCCCAATTCGCTGTCTGTCCGATGTGTAGCATGCGAGGGAAGGCAGTAACGCTCCAAACTGTGAAGGCTCAGGCCGCGATCAGTTTACGCCAGCTTCAGTTGCAACCATTCTGGTTCTGCCACTCGCCTCATTGTCCGGTCGTCTACTTTAGTCCGGCGAGTGGTCAAATGCTGACCGTTGATCAAGTCCGTGAACGGGTGTATCAAAAAGAACCCGATTCCCCTGATGTACTGGTGTGTTACTGTTTTCAATATCGGGTCGGTGATATTCAGTTGGCTTCTGCTGCGGAACGTGCAGCCGTCATTGCCGACATCAAAGCTGGGATAGCTGCCGACCAGTGTGCTTGCGAACTACGTAACCCGCAAGGAACATGCTGCCTCGGAAATGTGCAGCGGATCGCCAAACAAGCTCCCTCTCCTTGAGAATATCTTTTTTCTTCGCGCAGCCCTCCTGGAACTTCTTCCAGCTCATCCACGTCAATGCTTCAGAGCAAACGACACATATTCAGGAGGGTTTTATGGTTAGCCTATCACGTCGGATGATTACAATTGGCAGTGGACTGATCGCATTGGTCGTGGTTGTAAGTATTCTTCTGTTCAGTCAGACGCAAATGATGCCGGAAACGGCATCTACCTTCCCGTTGCCGACAGTGCCTGCCGCTATGCCAATGGCAAGTGGGGGCGTTAGTGGCGCACCGGCAATCGAACAGCGTTCTGCTGGTTACTCCACCGGTGGTATGCCTGTGGAACAAGCGACCGGTGATGCAACTGCGGTTGATCGCCTGATCATTAAGACGGCATCGCTTGCGCTGGAAGTACCAGATGTTGCTGCCGTCGAACGTGCGTTACGGCAACGGGTTGAGGCGCTTGGTGGTTTTGTTGTGAGCGTTCAGACATACGGGACGGGGGCTGAACAACGCTCCACAGTTGTATTGCGTGTGCCGGTTGAGCGTTTTGAGGCGTTGTTAAGCGATATTGAAGGTCTTGCCCACAAAGTGTTGAAACGTAGTGTAAGTGGCGATGATGTGACTGAAGAGTATGTCGATCTCGAGTCGCGTTTGCGTAACCTCGAAGCGACAAATACTCGTTTGCTCGATCTGCTCGCTCGCGCCCAAACGGTTGAGGAAGCGCTCAAGGTAAATCAAGCGTTGACCGATATTCAAGGTCAGATTGAGTGGACAAAGGGGCGGATGCAGTATTTGGAACAGAGTGCGGCAATGTCAACGATCACGGTCGAATTGGTACCAGTCCCACCACCGACACCGGTTATTGCAGAGGATGGATGGCAGCCACTTGAGGTCGCTCGTATTGCTCTGCGTCGACTCATTGAACTCGGGCAGAATTTGGCGAACGTCGTGATTGTGCTGCTGGTCTGGACACCGGTCTGGTTGCCCGTTGTGCTGCTGGGTTTCTGGGCCTGGCGACGGGTTGGTCGGCGGAGTACTGCTGCGTGACCATCGTCGTGGACATCTGTCGAGGCGAGGCGTCGCCTCGCCCCTCCTCGTGAGTCGTCTTGCATCCATCGGCGAGATTCATCCATCGTAATGTATCAAGCTTCGTTTCGCATCGGTGGGTTGTGCCTCTGCTCCCTCTGCCTGCTTGTTGAACACTCGGAGTTATGCTATCGTTACCGTAACTGGCATCTGGCGAGGGACGGTATGACTGCTGGTACCACACCGTTGTTCGTTATAACAACTGATGATGTGCTCAGGGTACAACTCAGCGAAATGTTAGGCGTGGCCTGGCAGGTCACACCGGCCACCTCGATCACGGAAGCGCATCTTCATTTGCTCGATCTTCGCGAGCACATACCGCCTGATCTGGCTGCTGCCGCCGAGCAAGCGCCGATTGTCGGTCTAGTACATGATCCTGCTGGTGCAGTCGCTGTGTTGCAGGCAGGCGTACACGAGGCATTAACGACGGCTGAGCTCCTGCCGCTGTGTCTGATGCGGGCACTTACTGCGGCTCAGATACGCTGGCAGATTGAATACCGTCGCCGTCAGCAGTTGGCCGAAGCACGTGCGCAGGTACAGGCTCTTACCGTGCGTTTGCAAAACGAGCAGATTCGCGATCCACTGACCGGTCTGTACACACGCCGCTATCTGCAAGAAACGCTTGAGCGCGAGTTACGTCGTGCGGATCGTGAGCAGATAGTGCTCAGTGTCGCACTGATCGATATCGATCAGCTTGAGCAGGTTAACTGGCAGTTTGGGCGTGCGCTCGGTGATGTAACGATCCAGCATGTAGCAGGCTTGATCAGACGGAATGTGCGTGGCGGTGACATCTTTTGTCGCTACGGCGGGGATGAATTTTTGCTCGTCTTGCCGCGGGTCACGCCTGAAACAATCGTGCATCGTGCTGAACAATGGCGCTCAGCCATCGCACACTCGGTCATTCGTCCTGGTACGCTCGATATACAGGTGACCATTTCAATAGGAACGGCAACCTTTCCGCGTGACGCTCGTCAGGCGGCTGATCTTTTGCAGTGCGTTGGCGAGGCTTTGTATGCCGCCAAGATGGCCGGTGGGAATTGTATTCGTCCATGGCCCAGTGCTCTCAAGTAGTCTGTGACCACGACGGTACGGTGAAGTCTGAACAAGGAGAAAAGCAATGCGATTGGCAGGGAAGCGAGTAGCTATTCTGCTGGCAGAAGGAGTCGAGGACCTAGAGTTCTATGTACCGATGATGCGATTGCAGGAAGAGGGGGCAGAAGTGCTGGCCGCCGGCCTCGATCTCCGGCCAGTACGAGGTAAAAATGGTCTGGAGATAGTGCCGACGACAACGATTGCCGAATTACGTGCAGATGATCTCTTCGGACTCGTGTTGCCCGGTGGTTGGGCGCCCGATAAATTGCGACGATACCAGGTTGTGACCGATCTAGTACGGGCGATGGATGCTGCTGGAAAAGTGATAGGCATTATCTGTCACGGTGGTTCAATTGCGATTTCTGCCGGAATTGTTCGTGGTCGACCGGCAACCGGATCAACCGGTATCAAAGACGATCTCATCAACGCCGGTGCTCTGTGGGTTGATGAGGCTGCGTTCCGTGATGGGCATTTAGTCTGGGGAAGGGTGGTAGCAGATATTCCGGCATTCTGTCGTGAGCTGGTGGCGGCATTGGTGGAACGAGCATGACGTTACGAATTGCGTACTGTTCGCCGGTTAATCCAGCGCCTTCGGGGATTTCTGACTATAGCGAAGAGTTGTTGCCGTATCTCGCGCAGTATGCCGAGATAACCCTCTTCATCGAGGATGGGTTGCGGCCAGCAAATCCGCAACTAATCAAGCATCTTCCGATCAAACCCATGCGTCAGCTCGAGCGGCTGGCTCGACGCGGAGTGTTTGATGCAATCGTCTACCACATCGGGAATAGTCCGGCGCACGCCGGTATCTGGCGGGTGGCCCAGCGCTTACCGGGCGTCATTGTGCTACACGATTTCGTGCTGCACCATTTTATGCTCTGGTATGCGGCGAATGTGCAACGCGATGTACAGAAGTATGTCGCGATGATGCGTACTCGCTACGGCGCTGAAGGTGAACATATTGCCCAACTGATGATTCGCTCGCGCTTCAGTGAAGCAGCGTTTGCGTTTCCCTGTAACGAAGAGGTTTTGGCCGTAGCCAGAGCCGTGATCGGTCATAGTCACTACCTGCTGAAACGTGTCACTGCATTGCGTCCTGATCTACCGTGTGGCTATGTACCGATGGGAGTGCCATTGCCATCGCTCATTGATCGTAATGAGGCCCGCCTCCATCTGGGTCTGCCGCTTGATCGACCGTTACTGGCCAGTTTTGGTCATATCAATGCCTGGAAGCGGATCGAACCGACATTGCGCGCCGTGGCCGAGTTGCGTCGTGAAGGTTTGGATGTCCACTGTGTCCTGGTTGGGTCGGTGTCGCCCAACTACGATCTAAAGGGCGTGATACAGCGTCTCGGCTTGCGAGAGGTGGTGACCGTTACCGGCTATGTCTCGCGAGCGCAGTTCGAGGATTATGTGGCGGCTACTGATGTCTGTCTCAACTTACGGTATCCAACCGCCGGTGAAACGAGTGCTAGTCTGTTGCGTCTGCTCGGCGCCGGGAAGCCTACCCTGGTGAGCGCGGTGGATGCCTTTTGTGAATTGCCATCCGATGTTGTTGCCCACGTCGATGTTGACGCGAGCGAGACGGATCTGATCGTTGCTTACTGTCGGCGATTATTGACCGATCCAGGGCTGGCAACTGCGCTCGGCAAGCGGGCACGGCAGTATGTTGCGACAGAACACACCTTAGACGGCGCTGCGCAGGCGATGATACAGTTCCTGGCCCAGGTCTACGGTTGGCCTTCACCGCAACGTATTCGCCCAGCACCTCTCTGGGATCCAACCTGGGTGGTTGAACCGCCACCCGCGCAATCTATGTCGCGCCCTGCACAATCCGCTTCATCGCCATCGCTCCTGGTTCAGGCTATGGCGCAGGTAATAGCCGACATTGGTCTGACAGAGGACGATACCATTGTTTTGCGTTCAGTGGCGACACGCATTGCCGAGCTTGAAGGTGATTCGGTACGCAATAGAGCGAGAAGATAGAACAGAGATCAGGCGAGAGAAGTAGTTCGGGAGTTGGTCTTCCCCTCACTCCTGATCCCGTTTTACGTTGTTTCTTAATCTTTACCGGTTTTCTTCGTTGGTTTGCCTTGACAAAATAGAACATTTGTCTGATAATGAATGCACTACAAAAACTCACCACGGAGCACCCAGAGTACACAGAGCGTAGAAGGTTTATGAAAAAAAGGATAATTTTTGGCCATTGGGCGCATGGAAGAAAAAGTTTCACAACCCTATGTTCAATGAAAGATAAAATCATCTTTAGTCTCTGTGATCTCCGTGGTCTCTGTGGTGGAAAGATCACCTTTTTGCAGTGGAAGTCATAATCTGTCCTATCGCAGCTTCATACCTTCTTCACCATCCACCCCGGCAACAGGGAGTAAATGGGATACCAGATGAGCCGAACGAGAGCCGCGACTGCTATGGCAACCATTCGCTGGGCCACATCAACCGACACCACCATTCAGTCTATGTTCCACCGTCATCGGTTGGCGCGACGTGCAAGTACCCTTATCAGATGTCCCGATGAACACTATCAGGCAGCGACTCCCCACATCCGTCTGGGATTCGCAGTTCGGACTGTCAACCAGCCTGGTCTGGCCGGTAGCGTGTCACCGCATCTGAGCAAGTTGCTGGTTCATCTGGGTGATGTGCTCGGCTACCTTGAACGCAAGGCGATTCACTTCTACCGTCTTACACTTCCCCGCCAATTCACCATCGCTGATTTGGCTGACTGTCGGCTCCACCTGGAACTACTCGCTCAGCGTATTAGTGCGCAACAGGTACGGCTGGGACTGCATCTCGATCCGTATCTCACGCTTGCCCACCCCGACGACCGTATCGCCGCCGAGACGATCAGCACTATCGAGGCGGCTTGTCAGTTTCTCGCTGCCCTTGATCAAAGGAATACTGTTCAGCACACCCTGGTGATGCACATCGGTGTTCATGACGCTGAAGCACTCCAGCGCTTCCGGCAACGCTGGGCAGGGCTATCGGCTCATGCCCGTCGCCGTACTACGCTGGAACATACCGGTAACGGCTCGTCGCTCAGTTCGTTGCTCGGTCTAGCTGCTGCTACCGGCGTCCCCATCGTTTTTGACTATCTGCATTTTCGGTTGCACAATCCCGAACGATGGAGCTTACCGTTAGCATTGGGCTTAATCCTGGCAACCTGGCCCGATTACCTCCGTCCGGAAGTTCACCTGAGCAGTCAACGCAGCGAAGCGCACCTGCTGCCGGGTCGCAATGGCGATAGCCGCGTCCTCCCACCGCGCCCCGGTCAACACGCCGATTTCATTGTTGTCCACGATGCGATTGAGCTACTCGAAGCCAGTCGTGGTCTGCCACCGTTCGATCTAATGCTGGAAGCAAAAGCTGGCGATCTGGCTCTCTTCCGGCTGCGTCACGAGCTGGTGCGGTATGCGCCGACATTGGCCGGGCGGGTTAGTTGAGTCTGAGTGATAGTCCGACTGTGTTCATCAGGGTGTGGCTATGTCGTGTCTCTGACAAGCACTTGCCGTTTTCTCGTGCCTGGGAGTGAATTTCTGGACTGCCTCCTGGATCGTGTGGGTACAGCTCGCTGTCTGTTATATCGGTATACCATCTGGAGCAGGTTTGGAACCTGTACCTGCTGCCACACCTATCTCCCCATTTGTCAACGTCTCACCTTCACCAGTATAATAGCCGTGAAATGGTCTTGACTATTTGAGGTGTCCTGTGATTAACCAACGTCTACCATCGTCGAATCCACTGGCCGGTATTGTGGCTATTGCTATCTTCCTCGTCATTATAGGGTTTGTTGTCGGTCTTTTAATCAGCCGATCCGGCCCGCCAGTCGTCATAGTAACACCAGTTCCGACTACTGTACCTATCATACCAACTGAACCACCGACGATGCCAACGCCAGCCGGTAGCAATCTGTCGGTTATGCCAACAGCGACCACATACCGGTACGATGGCCCACCACCGATGACTATCGATCCGGCAAAGAAGTATACCGCGACCATCTACACCCCACGCGGGGAAATTGTTATTGAGCTGCTGCCCGACATTGCGCCGCAAACGGTGAACAACTTCGTCTTTCTTGCCCGTCAGAACTTCTACAACGGCCTGACCTGGCACCGGGTACTGCCCAATTTTATGGCTCAGGGTGGCGATCCGCGCGGTGATGGAACGGGTGGCCCTGGCTATACCATCCCAGCCGAGTTTACCGATAAGATATTGTTTGATCGACCCGGCATCGTTGCCATGGCCCGTTCTTCTGATCCCAATAGTGCCGGTTCCCAGTTTTTCATCACCACGGCGCCAGCTCCCTGGCTGAATGAGCAATACACCATCTTTGGACGAGTTATTCGCGGTCAGGAAATCGTTGATGGCATTCCGCTGCGCGATCCGAGTAATCCGGACGATCTGGCCAGACCTGGTGAGACAATTCTCGGCATTACTATTAGCGAGGAGTGAGGCGCTGTTTGGAGTTTTGCGTGAGGATGGCCCGCATCTTTCCCTTCTCCCTTCCTCTTCACTCTTGGCGAGGAAGGGAAAGGGTACGGAGGAATCAGTTCCTCTTTCCTGTGTTGACGATCATCCGTGGCACTGCTATAATCGCCGCCACAATCTATCGTGATCGACGCTCTGCGACCGTGAGGAGAGGCTTGTTACTATGGGGTTTTTTGAATACTTTCTAACCGTTAGCCCTCAATTTGGTTCATACGCATGGACATTCTTCATTGTGCAGATTCTGCTGGTCGCGAGCGGCGCCTACTTCATCTGGCTGCACACGGAGCGGAATGTTGTTCGTGCAACGTTCTTTCGTCAGTTGGGGATTGCGTTGTTGATTGTGGGTGGGTTTGGTGTGGCACTAGGTGTCGTTCGTATGCTCAATGTGCCTCCCTTCAACCAACGTTTCTGGTTCTACATTCAGTTGATAATCGAGCTTATTTTAGGCGGTTATGTCGTCTACTATATGCGTAATGTCTTGCCCGAACTGGTACGCAATGCTCGTATACGCACCCCGGCTCCCCGCCAGACTCCAGCCGCCGCTGCTCCGGCAACACCACGGCCGGTTGCAACTACTGGTCGTCGCGAAGCCCGGCGAGAACGCAAACGGAAGAGCAAATAAACAGAGCCGATTGCGGCAGAGAGTGCCCGCCTCGACGGTCAAGAATGCTTACCGGGAAGCAGATCACCACTGCGTATCCCGGCAGGCGGGTTGCTCACCCGTACCTATCGGTTTGGTGACGTACAATACTCATAACATGCCGACCCTGCTTTCGTCGTGACGAATGCGCTACAACTGGGCGCAGCGAAATGCGCTCCATCTGCTCTTGGGCAACTCTCTGTGACTAGTTATGACATTCATCGACGGATCAGACGCGACCGAACGCCCTTCATACCGTGACGATGCGTCACAGGCTAAAACCTCTTCCTGCAATATATGCTCGGGTTACCATACCGCACGTACTGCTAATGCCTGCCGCAAGAGTCGGTGATATTCGGAACGAGGGATTTCTATCGTGCCGAATTGTAACATGTGTGGCCCAACAATAAATTGCGAGTCGAGCAAGACGAACCCACCGTGTCGCAGACGCTCGACCAAATGTACCAGCGCAACCTTGCTGGCATCACGCACGCGGTGGAACATGCTTTCGCCAGCAAAGAGACCACCGATGGCGACGCCGTATAAGCCCCCAGCCAGTTGCCCATCGCGCCAGCACTCGACACTGTGGGCGTATCCTAGACGGTGTAATTCCGTGTAAGCACGGATAATTTCAGGTGAAATCCAGGTTGTTTCGCGACCAGGAGCTGGTTCAGCACAGCCCCGAATGACTTCTTCAAATGCAGTATCAAAGGTGACGGTAAAGACACCTGCACGAACGGTACGGGCCAGCCGTCGGGGAACGTGAAACCGTTCGTCAAGCGGGATAATCGCACGCCGCAGCGGTTCGTACCAACCGATTTCGCCCCGCTCATCCGCCATCGGGAAGATGCCTTGACGATAGGCATTCAAGAGCAACTCAGGAGAAAGGATTGTTCTGGTCATTGCTAACGCCTCAAGCGCGCCAAACCGGTACTGATAATAGCGACGCACCAGCCTAACAGGATCAGCGTCAGGATCAGACCAATTCGTAGTGGCCATTCGCCATCAGGCAGCAGCCGGGCAATGAGTAGTGGTGCACCAATGATACCATAGATGAATACCTGAAGGAGCAGCGGCATCGGTAAGATTGCAATGGTCATGCTGGGCCAGGAATAGTGATGAACGGTGATGAACACGTAACATAAACCGTAGCTAATGGTTGCATTCATCAGTGCCGCGAGCAGGTCAGCCGATAGACCGAAGGGCAAGGGTGTGAGGAACGATGGTGGTGTCGATGATCGTAAACTGAGTAGACCGATTAACAACTGAAAACTGGTGAAGACCAGAAAGGTAAAGAGTCCGCTCCATGACCCCGGTGTCCACCAACGGTACCAGTACAGAGCAACGATGATCAGTGCCGGCAGCGCATCGGGCCAGGCCGCCGGCAATGAACGAATCGGATCAAATGGCGTAGTCAGCACTGCCCACAGCGAACCGGGAGTCGGTATTGCTTGCAGTGTGTAAAGGAACCGCCAGAATGGTTCGAGTATTGTGCCTGACTGACCGGCAACTAATGCCAGCACATAGAGTGGCGTGCGTTGCCACCACCACAGCCAACATGCAAGTACGTAGAGCACCAGTGAGATGATAACCGCAAGCAGAGCATTTCCTCCTCATCCCATCATTGACTTCACTGCCAAAAGGCAATCATCTCACCACAGAGACCACAGAGATCACAGAGACTACAGATAGATTTATCTTCTGTTCAAAATAGAGCGTAAAAATTTTTCTTATATGCCTTAAAGGGTTGAAAAAATACCCTTTTACTCATAAATCTTGCACGCTCTACGCGCCCTATGTGCTCCATGATGAGTTTTTGCAGTAGACTCATCATCGTTTCATGATGGGCACCGCTACACCCATTGGTATTCTCGCACCTGACCATCTTCGATAGTGAAGAGTTGATCGGTTAAGCCATATTCACGCTGGACTGAATCGAGCTGAATTTGATGGGCAATGCTGGTGAGAATGCTCTCATCGGCATCACTGAAGGCGATCAGAAAATCGCGATTGGGAATACCGATGACCATATTGCCCGGAAAATGTGGTTTCCAGCTCACCAGCAGATCAGGTAATAACAGTCGTGTTGCGTCATAGCCATCTTGTGAATGAGCGATAATCAAGCGCTGCGCACCCTCGCCGCTGATCAAGAACTTTGCCCGCTCTTTCGTTCGTGCCGCCAGATTGGCAAGGGCATACTCGTGGAGCTGATGTTCACCGACTTGCCAGCGTTCGATGTGGCGTTCGTTGATGTAGGCTACACTTTGCGGTTCATCAATGACGTAGGTAATGATCAGATCGGCCAGAAACGGACGATAGGCAAGCATTGGTAATTTCTTTTCAAAGACAGCGTTGAGCAAGACGATTGGTTTGAGCATTGGCATAACGCGATGCGCGACTTCGCTGAAGGTGCGCGCCTCGCGGACCGGTATTTGATCATGCAAGGTGCGCAAGAGCGTTGCATACACCAGTTCAAAGTGCTCTGGCGCCTGACGGTACGCATGATAGAATGCCGTCAAATCGACGCGCAGGTGACGTTGACCGATCCGCACCTGTACCACCTCACCTTCACGACTGAGCACCTCGATGGTCGGTTCGTCTCGCAATCGTTGCTCGATTGTCGCGGCAAAATCAGATCGACTGAGCGGGGGGTGGTTAGTCATAGATCGGTATCCTTCACGTTGATGACCTCAAGACCCTGTTGCCAGACACGGCGTAGGGTAGCGACCGGTACATCGATCAAAGTTTGTTGCTGCCAGGTGATATGCAGCGTTGGATTCACCGTTACTACTCCCAACCGAAATAGTGGTAATCCGCTCAAGGTGTCCTCGAATACTGCGGTATGCGCCGGATCAACCGCGATCAAGAAGCGGCTGGGTGTCTCGCTGAACAGCGCCGTTATAAAATCGCTGTGTATCTCGTCGAGCACAAGGTGTAAGCCCAATTCACCGGCAATCGCCATTTCTGCCGCCGCGACCGCCAGGCCACCCTCGCTAAGATCATGGCAGGAACGTACCAGACCGGCCCTTATTGCCCGATGAAGAGCGCGGAAGGTTGCCGGTGCTGTTGCCAGATCGACCTTGGGCAATGCGCCGCCATCTTCAATCATACCGATTGCAGCCAGATGGCTTCCGGCAAATTCGGATCGGGTGTTCCCCAGCAGATAAACCACATCACCGGCTTGCTTCAAGTCCATGGTAACACACTGTCGCACATCGGGCACCTGTGCCAGTGCCGAGATAAGCAGGGTGGGCGGAATGGCGACACGCCGACCATCGGCATCACGATATTCGTTATTCAGCGAGTCTTTGCCGCTAATGAAAGGAGTTCCAAACGCGACTGCACCGTCGTAGCATCCGGCAGCAGCCCGTACTAAGCCGGCCATCCGATCGGGTTGCTTCGGATCACCCCAACAGAAGTTATCGAGAATGGCCGTCTGATCAGGGTCACCGCCGACGGCCACAACATTCCGCAGCGCCTCATCGATTGCGGCCAGCGCCATCCAGTATGGGTCATGCAAACCGTACCGCGGGCAGATGCCAAAGCCCAATACCAGCCCGGTTGGCTCGCCGGGCAGCGGCTGGATGACCGCAGCATCTGAGGGTCCGGCCAGATGAACCCCTACCAGTGGTTTGATAACTGTTCTCCCACCAACTTCATGGTCGTAAGTACGAATAATGCGCTCTTTGGAGGCAATCGATGGATGCGCCAGCAAGCGCAAGAGAGCCTGATCAGGGGCTACCGTTGTCAGGTGCGGTGACCGAGACAGAGCTGGCGAAGGCTGCCATACCGCCGTCAGCACCCGCTGCGGACGGCCATCGTGGAGAAATTGCATGTCGAGATCGACGACCTTTAGATCGCGATAAAAGACTCGCAATCGTCCATCGCTGGTAAACCGTCCAATTGGCGTCGCTTCTACCTCTTCAGCCGTGCAGAGGGTGAGCAGGGCGATCAGACGATCGGGCGGCACTGCAAGTACCATTCGTTCCTGAGCTTCGGAGAGCCATATCTCCCAGGGTTGCAGACCGGCATACTTGCACGGTACATGCTCAAGGTGTACTTCCGCCCCCAATGCTGCCCCCATCTCACCGATAGCCGATGAAAGACCACCTGCCCCACAATCGGTAATTGCAGAATAGAGACCGGCATCACGTGCCTGTAAGAGCACATCGAGCATCTTCTTTTCGGTGATCGGATCGCCGATTTGTACTGCACTCCCTACCTCGCTCGCCGTAGTATGGGTAAGTTCGATACTGGAAAAAGTCGCCCCATGAATCCCGTCGCGCCCGGTACGACCGCCCATTACGACAATAATGTCGCCCGGACGCACATTGCGCGGGTGGAGACCGCGCGGCGCCAGGCCAACAGTACCACAGTAAACGAGTGGGTTGGCCGTATAGCCGGGGTCAAACAACACTGCCCCGCCAACAGTTGGAATGCCTAGCTTATTACCGTAATCACGGATACCGGCGACTACTCCACTGGCGATCCGGCGTGGATGGAGCACGCCTGGCGGAGGCGGCGGTGCATCGGGCATCCCAAAGCAAAGGACATCGATGTTTGCAATCGGTTGCGCCGACACACCGAGCACGTCACGAATCACGCCGCCAACACCGGTATTGGCGCCACCGAATGGTTCGAGTGCGCTGGGGTGATTGTGGGTTTCAACTTTATACGACACCTCGTGCTCGGAACCAAAGGCGAGGATACCGGCATTATCAACAAAAGCACTCAACACCCACCGATCATCACGCCTGGTCAGTACTTGCTCGGTTGCCCGCATCAAATATGTGCGGATAAGGCTATCAATGGTGCACTCGCCGCCGGCAAGCTGCGTCAACATCGGATACAGATCAGGCTGCGCAGGTGGTTCTTCGGGCGTTTGCGTATACCGTACTCGCGCCTTGAACGTCTTGTGAGAACAGTGCTCACTCCAGGTTTGCGCAATCGTCTCCAGCTCACCATCGGTTGGGTCGCGCCCCTGAGCAACGAAATAAGCCTGAATTGCACGCATTTCGGCGAGATCGAGTGCCAACACGCCACGTTGACTAATAGCGATCAACTCAGCATCATCGGCGGATCGGAGGGGGATCGTTGTTACGACCGGCTTGGTTGGCGTTGGCTCGGCAACCAGCATGGTGTAGAATGCAGCTCGTGTCGTTGTCTGCTCACCGGGATGGTAAGCGATTGTCGTTTGCACAATATCAATTGCCAACTCAGCCGCTGCCTGCACCGGGTCAGCAGTAGCCGGTAAGAAATACCGACGTAGCGATCGGGCATGTTCAAGACTACGCACACCAAGCCGACGTGCGCCCTCGACCACACTCTCACCTTCGCTATCGGTGACACCGGGCCGATACGCTACTTCGACGACCAGCAGATCAGTTTTGGGTAAGAATGGATCGGTTAATGGCTGATCAGGGTTCACTTCCTGCCAGTGAACCTGTTGCACGACCGGATCGTGAAGCAAATGTTCAACCAACGACGTCACTGCTGCCGGAGTAAGTTCGGCTCCGGCTAACAGATAGAGGTGCTGCGGCCCGTCAATGCCTCGTGAGGCAACGGTCACAAGATAGAGCGGCATAGCTTCTCCAGAACAAGAATAGTGATACGCAGCCGTTCCATATCGGCAACTTTTGCGCACGCATATCGTTTATAATCTTGAGTATACCATCTTCTCTCGTCTGTTTTGCAGTGTGGAGCATAATATGTTGTTGCCAAGACCCCGGATAATATACCTTGTCATTGGATTGCTTTTAACAATGGTACCGACAATAACCATTGCCCAGCCTACCGCGACCCTGAGTGGGATTATCACTTACCGTGAACAGATAACCCTTCCTGCTGATGCTCTGGTCACGCTCCAGATTGCCGAAGTTACCGCTCAGGGTACCGGCGGTCGGGTGATTGCCGAGCAGACCTTTAGCACCGGTGGCGCACAACCACCATTCCGCTTCAATCTCGCTTACAACCCGGCTATTATCGATGCCGGTCGAGTGTATACCCTCCAGGGACGCATTCAGTCGGGTGGGCGCATCCTCTTTACGACCTACACCCTCATTCCGGTCATTACCGGCAGTGCACCGCGAAGCGATATTCAGGTTGTAATGACCTCGGTGCGTGGCAGTAGCCTACCAGCCGCCGGTAGTCATTTGTGGTTGGTGGGATTGGCGCTAGGGCTAGGCGGACTTGGGGGATTGGTGCACGGAATACGATACCGCAGACGAGCGTGGTAGACAGTCGAGGCGCAGCATTGCTGCGCCCCTATTCAGGGTTCCCGATAGCTCTCAATCCCAGCCAGGGTCTGCACTTATGACGGTTCCCACACAATCAATGCCGCATGCGGTACCAGTTCATCGCGAATATGATTGTAGAGAATACCGCGTACCGTAAAACCGTTACGCAATTGTGGAGTGAGCGTCGGATCGGCCAATTGCCCGGCGACCACAGCAGCAACGTACTCTTCGACGGACATGCGGTCGCGGTGGTCAACATAGCCGGGCAACATACCACCCGCCACCATCCCACGCAGCCCTAGGCGTCGGATTAAGGCCTTGCGGGCGTCATATAGCATCCGGCTGATTCCTCGCCCGCGATACGCAGGATGCACACTCATATCCGCGCCGTACAGCCATTCACCGTCTGGATCATGGTGCCCAAAATTGCCATGATCGACAATCTCTTCAAATGTGTGCTGTTGAAAGACCTTTTCACCGCGAATGCGGAAGGTACTACTCTGACCGACAACCCGCTCATTGTCAAGTGCCACGTGTTGCCCTTCGGGAAAAATGCGTAAATGTGTGGCAAAGTTGTCCGCACTAAAGTGATCTTCCGGATCAAGCGTAGGAAAACAGATTTGCTGATGGATCACCAGTTGCGGAATATGTTCGGGCCTGGTTTGCACAACAACAATGGTCATACACTTCTCCTGAAAGCATGGGCTGATCTGATCAACCAGCCCATGTTGACCTGCCCATCCAGCGATAGCTAAGAGCTGCTACTGTCGGAACGCACCGATGAGCACCTCCAGGCCTTCCTCAAGCTGATCATCAGTGATCACCAGGGGTACCAGTAAGCGGATACAATTCACGTACAAACCGGCTCGCATCGCCAATACCCCGCGTTCGAGGGCGCGACCAAGGATTGCCAGCACCTCTTCAGCCGCCGCCGGTGTGCGTTTCTGGCGATCTTTGACCAGTTCAATCCCGATCATTGCCCCAAGACCGCGAACATCACCAACTAGCGGATCGAGCGTGTCATCGGCCAAGAGTGGTTCAAAACGGGCACGGATTTGTCTTCCAATCACCTTTGCCCGTTCCAACAACCCTTCACGTTCAATCAGATCGATAGTCGCCAGGGCAGCTACACACGCCAGTGGATTACCGCCATACGTACCACCAACCCCACCGTAGTGCGCACAATCCATAATGCGGGCACGGCCAATGGTCGCTGCCAATGGCATACCGGCGGCAATGCTCTTGGCAGCAACAATAATATCCGGTTCGACCCCAAATTGCTCGATGGCAAACAAGGTACCGGTGCGACCAAATCCACTCTGCACTTCATCAACGATGAGCAGTGATCCATTGCGCGTACAGAACTCGCGCAGACGACGCATAAACTCAACCGGTACCGGAATAAAGCCACCTTCGCCCTGCACCGGTTCAATCAACACCGCTGCAATAGTTTCTGGGTCAACACCCGCGATTTGCATCCGCTCAAACGCAGCCCAACACTGTTCAACCGCTTCCTCTTCACTCACCCCCATACGGTACGCATACGGGAACGGCGCCCGATAAATCTCCGGCGCAAACGGACCAAACTTCTTCTTGAAATACGTCCGTGAGGTGAGCGATAAGGTCAGGAGCGTTCGACCGTGATACGCACCATCAAACACAATGATAGCCGGACGACCGGTAGCGGCGCGGGCAAACTTGATCGCATTTTCGACCCCTTCGGCACCTGAATTGGACAGCAGCGTCTTACACGGCTCACTGATCGGCGCCAGTGCGTTTAGCCGTTCACATAGAGCGACATACGGTTCGTAGGTGCCGACCAGTGCCGAAAGGTGAATCAGTTGCTCGGCCTGCGTTTGAATGGCTTGAACAACTTCTGGCGGACAGTGCCCAACGGCTAGTGTGCCGATTCCACTTACAAAATCGATCAACGTATTCCCATCAACATCCGTTACCAGTGCACCCTGCCCAGAAGCAATCGCAATCGGTGTTGCTCGCCCCAAACCGGCGACTACTGCTGCATCGCGGCGCGCCAGTAGTGCACGTGAACGCGGGCCAGGAATTTCGGTAACAAGACGAATATGGCGCACAGCAGGCGCAGTCATGATATGCACTCCTTTGTGTATTCACTACGATCTTCGCTCGATAGCGAACATTATACCATTACCGTATTCCACGAGGTGAACGATGCAAGCGTTCGATAGCATGAGAAGTGAACGACAAGCGTCTCCTGGCATACTTTTCCCTCGCTCAACAAGAGTATTGGCAACCGGCCCAGGCAGGCACTTATGGTACAGGTACAACAAAAAATGCTGTCATGTTCAGATCAAGATAGACATGGGGAACGATAAACCACGCTGCGGCACACAGGATGGAGGTAGAAAAGGCTTCGCAGTTGCACATTGTTTTGACGATGCTACCGATCAAGACAGTTATGGATTGATACGACGCACCATTGCACACACTTGTGCAACCTGTTGGGGATGACCAATCACCACCGGATTCGGCAAGCGAATCGTTTGCAGGAGTGTCATCCAATCGGGTAAGGTACCCTCGAGTGGACAGATAGTGCCTCCGGCGGCCTGAACAATTGTCCAACCGGCGGCAACATCCCACACCTTTGCCCGCCCAATAATGGCAGCTCTAGCCTGACCGCGAGCCACATAGCAGCAATCGGCTGCCACCGACCCCAACACGCGCACCTTACCGGGGTAGTGAATGGTGTAGGAACGGTGAAAGGTAGAAGGAATGGCAATCCAGTCGTTAGGACCAGGTGGCTGAGGAGGTGCCACCTGAATAGGAAGATCATTCCAAAATGCCTTGCCACCGGCAACTGCCCAATAACAATCGCCCAACACCGGCAGGTAAATGACACCAGCCTGCGGCTCACCACGCCGGATCAGCCCGATTGAAACGGCCCACAGCGGTAATCCCGACACAAACGAGCTGGTACCATCTATCGGGTCGATCACCCAGATGTACTCGCGGTCGAGACCCATTGGATCGCGTTCTTCGCCTATCACGCCGTGATCGGGAAAGTGAAAATGGATCGTATCGCGCAACCAGTCTTCAATTGCCCGATCAGCAGCCGTTACCAAACTCTTATCGAGTTTCCGTTCTGGCGATACTTGATTGAAGTACGAACGCAAAAGCATGTTACCGGCTTGCTGCGCCCAGGCGCGTATGAGCGCAATCTCTACCTCCACCTATGCCTCCGCCGATCATAGGCCGCAACGTCCGTCTGCTGCGGCGCGTTATATTATTGTACTACTAAAGCGAAACGAGCGCAGCATGGTAGGGCATAGCGACGCTGCTTCTCAACAAGGTGGGAAAAATATGCAGATATTATTCGCAACCTGGCAGTCCATACTATCGGCAACGCAAACACAACCGCAATGGCACGAGCGACTGCTGAAGTGGTATCACCACCGGCTTGAGAAGACGCTACACCTCGTCATTCTGCGCGAACCGTACTTGAGCCGTATCCTCAGCGGGCAAAAACGGATCGAAAGCCGATTTGCATGTGATCGCCGACCGCCGTTTGCTCGTGTCAACCTTGGCGACATACTTCTGCTCAAACGTGCTGGTGGGCCGCTCGTTGGACTAGCGCTGGTGAAACATGTGATCAGTCGCGCATTGACGCCTGATGTGCTCGATGAGATTCGCTACAATTACGCTGCCGATCTTGCCATTGACGATCCTCACTTCTGGCAGATGCAACTTCACAAGCGCTATGTGACTCTGATCTGGATTGATGAAGTCTATCCACTCTCCCCGATTCCACTGTCGCATCGTGATCGCCGTGGCTGGGTGGTCATTGAGCGATAATGGGTGCTCCTTCGTAGCTGGAGATGTTCAGCGTTTTCAGTTCCTGCGCTGCGTAGGTGAGGCGATGAAAACGCTGGCAAAACTCTACCTCGTACCAACGATGGATTGACTCGCCCTTTAATCTGTGATATTTTGTGAATGGTTTCACAGAAAGGACGTAAAGGATGACATCGCTATCATTAGATACTCAACCCGCACGGCGCCCCCGAATTGTGATTGTTGGCGCGGGTTTTGGTGGTCTTGCTGCTGCACGTACTCTGGCAAAGGCTCCGGTTGATGTGTTGCTGATTAATCGCACAAATTACCATGGCTTTTGGCCGCTTCTCTATCAGGTTGCGACTGCCGGTCTTGAACCTGAATCGATTGCGTACCCGGTACGGGCTATCTTGCGTCGGTACCGAAATGCCGATTTTCTGCTGGCTGAAGTGCGCGGAATTGATGTTCAGCGCCGGCTCGTGCAGACCGATCTCGGCGACATCACCTACGATTACGTGGTCCTGGCAGCCGGTAGCACAACGAATTTCTTCGGTAATGAACGAATCGCCCATTACACCATGGGGATGAAAGACCTTAACGAAGCCCAACGGTTGCGCAATCACGTGTTACTGTGTTGTGAACGAGCCGCCGCCGAGACCGATCCGGACAAGCGGGCAGCATTATTGACCTTCGCCGTGGTTGGGGGTGGTCCTACTGGCGTCGAGCTGGCAGGTGCGTTTGTCGAGCTGATTCGACACGTCATTCGTCATGACTATCCAATGCTCGATGTCCGTCAGGCGCGTGTTGTGCTGATCGAAGCCACCGACCGCATTCTAGCCTCGTTCCCCGATTCTTTGCAGCGTGCAGCGCTCATGCGTTTGCAGCGCATGGGGGTTGAAGTGCGGCTGAATACACCGGTAGCCGATGCTGATGCAACCGGATTGCGTTTTCGCAATGGCGAGCAGCTCGTTGCCAAAACGGTCGTCTGGGCGGCAGGAGTACGCGGGGCGCCGTTGGCCGATGCGCTTAGTGTATCGTTGGCCCGAGGCGCACGAGTGCCTGTGACGCCGTTGCTTACGCTTCCGACAGACGAGCATGTCTTTGTGATCGGTGACATGGCATACCTGGAAGGCTATCGTCCCGGTGTCGCGTATCCCATGGTGGCGCCGGTAGCTATTCAGATGGGTGAACAGGCAGCGCGCAATATTCTCGCTCACATGAATGGTCAGCCAATGCAACCGTTTCGTTACATCGACAAAGGGCAAATGGCGACGATTGGGCGCAGTGCTGCTGTGCTTGATGCGTTTGGCATTCGCCTGAGCGGTTGGCTGGCCTGGGTTGGCTGGTTGTTTGTGCACTTGATGGCCCTGGTCGGGTTTCGCAATCGAGCACTGGTTCTGCTCAATTGGGCGTATAGCTACTTTACCTATGACCGTGGGGTGCGCTTGATTTTTGGTCTTGGCGCCGAGGAGCAGACGGAAGAGATGCTGCGTAAATAAGATCTGTCACGTTAATGGTGTGTTCTCAGTGAAGATGTCACCCGTTCCTATCACGATTTGAACCACTGTAGTGATGCGGCGCTGCCGCGCCGCCGCGCCCTAAGAGCCTGAACAAACACCCGGCTTTCTCATTCATTAGGCACGCACCAAACCCGTGCGACCATTGCGTGAGGGGTGTCCAGCATTCGTTCGTTCCCCCTCGCCTACCTCCTCTCCCTGTGGGGGAACGGCAGGGGGGGAGGGGAGGCGCGGGGCGCCCTCACCCCCAGCCCCTCTCCCGCGCTGCGGGAGAGGGGGAGCTGGTTGGCGGACTCAGTATTGAACCCCACGGAGTCGAAGTTCTCGAGGGGTGATCTGACAAGCGGGAGAGGGGGAGCTGGTTAGCGGACTCAGTATCGTTGACAGACGCAGGCGCAGGATCACCACTGCTATGCTACCCTCCCTCTGCCGCTCCCTGTGGGGGAACGGCAGGGGGGCCGGGGGAGGCGTGGGGCGCCTCCCCCAGCCCCTCTCCCGCGCTGCGGGAGAGGGGGAGCTAGTTAGCGGACTCAGTATTAAACCCCACGGAGTCGAAGTCCTCGAGGGGTGATCTGACAAGCGGGAGATGGGGGAGCTGGTTAGCGGACTCAGTATCGTTGACAGACGCAGGCGCAGGATCACCACTGCTATGCTACCCTCCCTCTGCCGCTCCCTGTGGGAGAACGGCAGGGGGCCGGAGGGGAGGCGTGGGGCGCCTCACCCCCAGCCCCTCTCCCGCGCTGCGGGAGAGGGGGAGCTAGTTAGCGGACTCAGTATTAAACCCCACGGAGTCGAAGTTCTCGAGGGGTGATCTGACGAGCGGGAGAGGGGGAGCTGGTTGGCGGACTCAGTATTGAACCCCACGGAGTCGAAGTTCTCGAGGGGTGATCTGACGAGCGGGAGAGGGGGAGCTGGTTAGCGGACTCAGTATCGTTGACAGACGCAGGCGCAGGATCACCACTGCTATGCTACCCTCCCTCTGCCGCTCCCTGTGGGAGAACGGCAGGGGGCCGGAGGGGAGGCGTGGGGCGCCTCACCCCCAGCCCCTCTCCCGCGCTGCGGGAGAGGGGGAGCTGGTTGGCGGACTCAGTATTAAACCCCACGGAGTCGAAGTTCTCGAGGGGTGATCTGACAAGCGGGAGAGGGGGAGCTGGTTAGCGGACTCAGTATCGTTGACAGACGCAGGCGCAGGATCACCACTGCTATGCTACCCCCCCTCTGCCGCTCCCTGTGGGAGAACGGCAGGGGGCCGGAGGGGAGGCGGGGGGCCCCACCCCCAGCCCCTCTCCCGCAGCGCGGGAGAGGGGGAGCTGGTTGGCGGACTCAGTATTAAACCCCACGGAGTCGAAGTTCTCGAGGGGTGATCTGACAAGCGGGAGAGGGGGAGCTGGTTAGCGGACTCAGTATTGAACCCCACGGAGTCGAAGTTCTCGAGGGGTGATCTGACGAGCGGGAGGGGGGAGCTGGTTAGCGGACTCAGTATCGTTGACAGACGCAGGCGCAGGATCACCACTGCTATGCTACCCTCCCTCTGCCGCTCCCTGTGGGAGAACGGCAGGGGGCCGGAGGGGAGGGTGAGGAGGCATAATCTCCCCCTTCCTCTCCCGCAGCGTGGGAGAGGAAGGGGGCCGGGGGGAAGGTGAGGGCCGCCAGGCGTGCTCTGTAGCACCGACTCTGAACCCGTGCAACCCGTTTCGGTCGCGTCGTGGAGCCGCATGCGTTACGCGAAACACTCTATCGCGAACCATTGTTAAGCCTTATCACATGCTCTTACTCCATTTTTCCATCTTGTGTTATATTTGGACATATCAACTGTATGTAAACCAAACAGGCGCGCTGCAACCTTGTTCATCAGATGCGAGTCATAGTCATAGTATGATGCAGCTTGCGACTGTTGTAAGAGGTGGAGGAACGCCGTGCCATTCTGTCCCCAATGTGGTGTTGCCAACCCGGATAGTGCTCGCTTTTGCGATCAATGTGGCGCCCAACTCATTCCGGTACCATCAAAACCGGCCTCACCGTCAGTTCAGCCTGTTACCCCAGCGGGGCAGGTGACCGGTGCGCCTGTCAGCGCCGGGCCGTCGAGTTGCCCACAATGCGGCGCTGGTGTCATTCCAGGCGAAGCATTCTGCGACAATTGTGGCGCACCGCTACTCAACTATTCCCGGACTGCTCCGCCAGTGGCGCCCGATCTGCCCTTTCCTGGCGCCCCACCTCAGCCCGTTTACCCACCACCGCAACCGGCAACGATCCAGGGAGGGAAGCCGACCCCAGTGCCACCACCAAAACCATCAATACCACCTACGGCGCCAGTCACGCCATCTCCACCGGTTGCTCCACCAATTCGCAATTCACTGGCCGGAATCCGTCTTCGACTGCGGAGCGGGGCAGTGTTGACATTGCCCGCAGCAACACAAGCTTTCATTGGTCGTGCCGATCCGGTCAGTAACTTCTACCCTGATATTGATCTAACCGCTTATGGTGGTCTTGAACACGGTGTTGGTCGGCGCCATGGTCGTTTCATAATCCAACAGGGTCTGGTCTATTACGAAGACCTTGATAGTACAAACGGCAGTTTCCGTAATGGTATTAAACTACCACCACGTCAACCTCAACCGCTCCAGCATGGTGATGAACTACGTTTGGGCAAGCTCTCGCTGGTTATTGAGATACCGTAATTGAGCATACGACGTATGAAAATGACAGACTCCTTGCGAATTGGAATTGTCGGTGTTGGCGGCGTTGGCGGTTATTTTGGCGCTCGTCTGGCTCAAGCTGGTCACGATGTATTCTTCATTGCCCGCGGTGAGCATCTGGCTGCAATGCAGCGGCATGGTTTGCGCGTGCAAAGTATCGCCGGTGATTTTACATTGCCTGAAGTCAAAGCAACCGATGATCCGGCAACAGTAGGGCCGGTCGATCTCGTGATCGTAGCGGTAAAGGGGTGGCAGGTGCGTGAAGCAGCTATGGCCATGCGCCCCATGATTGGGCCACAAACGGTTGTTCTGCCACTGCTCAATGGGGTCGATGCCCCTACCGAACTGGCAGAAGTGCTCGGCGCCGACCACGTCCTGGCCGGATTATGTCGGATTATTGCCTATCGTGCTGCTCCGGGAGTGATTGTCCACGCCGGTGTCAATCCGCCATCCATCGACTTTGGTGAGCTGGATAATCGTCGCACCCCGCGGCTAGAACGGATCAGGGCAGCGTTTGCAGGGGCCGGTATTCAGGCGCACATTCCTGACGATATTCACGTGGCGCTTTGGCAAAAATTTATGCTCATCTGTGCCTGGAGCGGATTTGGGGCAGCAACACGCGCTCCTATCGGGGTCTGGCGCTCATTGCCTGAAACCCGACCGCTAGTCGAGCGCTGCCTGCAAGAGGTTGTAGATGTTGCAAGGGCGCGTGGTGTTGCGATGCCAACACAGGCGGTCGCGGCGATGATGGCATTCATTGATAGCATGCCATACGATGGAACTGCTTCGCTACAGCGTGATATGATGGCCAGGCAACCTTCAGAACTGTCTAGCCAGACCGGAGCACTGGTGCGGTTGGCGCGTGAGGCAGGCGTGTCCGTTCCGGTGAATGAGATGCTGTATGCAATTTTGCTGCCGCAGGAGCTGGCAGCACGAGGTCAATTACCAGAACAACGCTAAGGCCTATCTGGAATACCCTGTCGCAGAAGAAGATCGGTTGGGGCGCAGCGCCGCTGCACCCGTACATCGATCAGGTTTCATCCGCTGTCCTGTTAGACAATTATTCGGATAGGCTCTCAATACCAGAGATGAGGATTTCCAGATGTCTGCACGTCTTCAGTATTTGCGCGAACGTCTGCAAACCGACGGCTGGGCTGGTGCCGTGCTGATGCCATCGATTAACCTGACCTATCTGACCGGCCTGCGATTTCATCCCGGTAAACGGTTGACCCTGCTGCTGCTATCAGCCGGTGACACGCCACCGGTAATGGTGTTGCCCCAGCTCGAACTTGAACGAGTACGAGCCAGCGTGACGTTTGAGACCCGTTTTTTTGCCTGGAACGATGCCGAAGGGCCTTTAAAGGCGCTGGCCACCGGTATGGAAGCGGCTTTTGGCGCTGGTGTACCGGCCAGGCCCATTGCGATTGAGCATACCGTGATGCGGGTGATGGAATTACATGCGCTTGAAATGGTCGCTCCTGGTATACGAACCGGTGATCTTGATCCGCTGTTGAGCGAACTACGGATGGTGAAAGATGCCGAAGAACTGTCGTTCATGGAACGGGCCGTCGCTATTGTAGAACAGGCCTTACAAGCGTTCTTACCGCATATCCGTCCTGGAGTAAGCGAACGTGCCCTCTCGCGGATGCTCAGCGAGGCAATCCTGGTTGCCGGCGCCGATAGCGAGAGCTTCGCTAATATGATCGCCAGTGGTCCTCATGCTGCCAATCCTCATCACGAAAACAGTGATCGCTTACTACAAACCGGTGATCTGGTCATTATTGACTGTGGTGCCGTCTATCGCGGATACCATTCAGACATTACGCGCACCATCGCGGTTGGTGAGCCTGATCCGGTTGCCCGGCATATTTATGAAATTGTATTAGCTGCCAACACAGCCGGACGCAATGCTTGCCGTCCTGGTGTTAGTGGTGCGGCTATCGATGCCGCAGCCCGTTCAGTCATCGAAGCTGCCGGGTATGGTGCGGCGTTCGTCCATCGTACCGGTCATGGTCTTGGCCTTGAAACGCACGAGCTGCCCAATATTGTGGCCGGGAGTGACACACCACTCCGCCCTGGAACCACCTTCACCGTTGAACCCGGTATCTACTTGCCGGGTCAATGTGGCGTGCGGATCGAGGATGATGTCGTAATCACCGAACATGGGAGTCGGTCGTTAACAACATTTCCTCGTGAACTTATCGTTGTTTAACCGGCAGCGGCGATCAGTCCGCTCCCCGCTCGATGATGCCAGGGACTGTTAGCTGATGCCGTACTCATCGTAGGGGAATGCCGTCATTCGGCCTGCTCTCTCAGCGTGTGTTTGAAAAAAAGTCATAGAATTAGGGCCTATCCAACATCACCTCACGACGGATGAACCTCGGTGATGGATGCAAGACGATTCACAAGCGGGGGCGAGGCGTAGCCTCGCCCCTACCGGTATCCACGACGATGGTCACGGAGCCTGTGGCGCCGACCGTCGTCGTACCTCAAGGAGATAACGCTTTCGGATGGTACGTCGATCTGACTAGAGACGACCTGCGCTAACCTTCATCACTCGGAACAGGGTATTCCGGATCGGCACTTAGCGCTACCGAAGCTACGCTTCAGCAGTCCACGCCGATCACGTCGCGAAGAGAATATACAGATACCCGCTCACACGACGCAACCGACCCCTACCGTTCGCCGAGCAATTCTGCCATCACTGCTGCAAAAGCCTCACGAGATGGACGTAAACGATTTTCGGAGAGCGCAGCAATAGGCGTATTCCCGATACCCAGCGTTTCAGCCAGCGTTGGCCGATGCTCATTGAGATAGATGAGACCGGTCACAAACTCATTCGTGGATCGCGCCTGTTCGAGCAGCAAGAGCGCCGCACTGCGATCGGTCGGATCGTAATCACGGTTCAGTTTACGTAATCGAATGACCGGCCCATCATGGAGCTGCACGTCACGCACTTCACCAGGTTCATAATCGACGGCAATTTCTTCGTAATGAGGAACAAAGCTAATATCGTGAAGTGGTGACTCGTGCGTTTTACCGTAGGTATAACTTTTCGTTGAACGGTCGTGGTTGTTAAACGTTACACAGGGACTGATAATATCGATCACAGCCGCACCGTGAAAATGGAATGCAGCTTTAATGAGTTCGCGCACCTGCTTTGCGTCACCGGCAAACGAACGGGCAACAAAACCACATCCGGCTAGAATAGCTTCTGCACACACATCGATTGGTGGAAAATGATTCACCCCGGCATGTTTCAGTTCTTGACCTTCATCAGCCGTGGCCGAAAACTGGCCTTTGGTCAGGCCATACACACCGTTATTTTCAACAATGTAGACGACAGGGACATTGCGGCGCAACAGGTGAATGAATTGCCCTAAACCGATACTGGCAGTATCACCATCGCCGCTAACGGCTAATGGGCGCAGCGTATGATTGGCGAGATGCGCACCGGTAGTCACCGCAGGCATCCGTCCGTGTAGTGAATTGAAGCCGTGAGACCGGCCCAAAAAGTAGGCGGCTGATTTGCTCGAACAGCCGATACCGCTCATACGGATAACCGTGTGTGGCGGGAGCGACAGCTCAAAGGCGGCGGCAATGATCTGGCTAGCGATTGAGTCGTGACCACAGCCAGCACAGAGGGTCGAAGGTGCACCGCGATAATCGGCTTTGGTTAAGCCAATGGCATTGTGTGTCATAGTTCCTCCTGCCGGGCAGGATATTCAGCAAGATATCTTTTACCGCGTAGTCTCAACGTGTATCCCTTTTCTTAAGTGCCGGTACCGACCAACAATGACGACTCGCGCATTTGTTCCAGGCAGTTGAGGACCTGATCGCGCACAAAGGGGGCTGTTAACGGTAAACCATCACACCAGGCTACCGAACCGAGACGGGTGGCATGGGCCGGGCAGTGCAGTTGTAGCAATTGCCGGAGTTGTCCATCGTGGTTCTGTTCGACCACAACACAATACTGGTGACGGGCGATAAACTCGGTGACCTCTGCACCAAATGGCAGGGCACGTATGCGCATACTGCTGGTCTGAACACCGGCAGCAGCCAGTAAGTCGCGTGCCTCGCTGATGGCCGGTGCCGTAGAGCCAAATCCGATCAGGCCAATCGTTGCCTGCGGGTTGATCTCAATCACTGGACGAGGCACCAGCCGCCGTGCTGTTTCATGTTTCCGCCAGAGACGAGCCATATTGCGTTGCCAGTCATCGGGGTGTTCACTATAAACATTGCGCTCATTGTGACCCGTTCCACGGCTGAGCGTAGCTGCCAGCGGGTGTGGATTACCCGGCAGTGTCCGATAACCGATCCCGTCACCGTCAACATCGGCAAAGCGGGCATAGGTCTTTAACCGTGTCAAATCCTCGGCGCTTAACACTTTGCCACGTTGAAGTGGTTGTTCGGGATATGGAAAAGGATGACTCATCCAGATGTTCATCCCCAAATCGAGATCACTCAATACGAAGACCGGCGTCTGTAACTGTTCGGCCAGATCGAAGGCCATCTGTGCATCACTAAAGCACTCTTCCATTGTCCCCGGCAACAAGATGACGTGTCGGGTATCACCGTGACCAAGATAATAGACGGAAAGCAAATCACCTTGCGCAGTGCGTGTTGGTAAGCCGGTTGACGGCCCAACCCGCTGGACATCCCAGATAACCGCAGGGATTTCGGCAAAGAAGCCCAAGCCGGCAAATTCGGTCATCAGCGAAATACCCGGCCCAGACGTGGCCGTCATCGCACGGGCACCGGCCCAGCCAGCACCGATCACAATCCCAAGGGCTGCGATTTCATCTTCAGCCTGAACAATCGCACAGGTGGCGCCGTCGGTCGCCGGACGTAGGCGTGGCAAGTAGCTCTCTAAGGCCTCGATCAGGCTACTCGATGGTGTAATCGGATACCAGGCAACCACACCAACACCGCCGGTCAACGCACCAATGGCGGCCGCGGTATTACCGTCGATCAGCATCATCCCGCGTGTTGCGTGCATACGATGCACACGGTATTTTCCGTGTGCGGGTGAAGGTTCGGCAGCAGCCCATGCCTGCGCCGCCCGGATCACCGCCAGATTCAGCTCAATTGCTGATGGCCGACCACGAAACTGTTGCTGCAAAGCGGTCAGTAACGCAGTCTCCTCAATGCCGAGCAATGCCGCCAGCACACCCACATAAACCATGTTGGTCGCGTAAGGGCGCAGCCGTTGGTTGACGCCTACCTGATCCAGAATGTGCCGCACCGGAATTGCAAGTGGGATGATGTCCGAGCGTTGCGGCTGCCATAGGCCGTCGGCAGGATAGAGACAGATACCATCGGTTGGCAGTTGTGCCAGATCGTCATCGGCAGTGCGTGGATTAAACGCAACCAGAATCGGGGTAACCGCAGGACGAGCGATATAGCCAGCCTGACTGACCCGTAGTGTGTACCAGGTCGGTTCACCCTGAATGTTGGAGGGGAAGAGGTTCTTCCCAGAGACGGGCACACCCATCTGAAAGATGGCTCGCATGAGTACCATGTTGGCCGTTTGACTGCCAGAGCCATTCACGGTAGCCGCAGTGATGGCAAACTCATTTACAACTGGTTGGGGGAATTGCATAGCTTCCTCGCAAGACACTCAACGTTGAGCGATAGCGTTTATTATACGAGTGAAGGGTAGTGTATGGCAAGAGAGGGGAAAGGGCTTGTCAGAAGTTTTCTTTGACCGGGAAGAGTGAATGGCAAGGAGTTGTCATGCTTCGGGCCATTCGTCGAAGTTGATGCGTAGAGGCGATGCGTCGCCTCGTCCGCGGCGATGTCGTCCTTAAAAAGCGATTGTCTCCCCGTGCTGATGGTTATTTGCTGGCCTTCCCTCTTCACCATCTGGTGCCCTACCGCCATGCGACCAGATGTTTTACCGGTGACCAGTTTTACCCGTTTGCCTCAGCGCACAAGTCTCTAGTCCCTGATCCTGACCCTTTGGTCAAAGAGTTTATCTGGCGGCGTGAAACTCATTTGTGCATTCTTTTCGCTAGACATATACAGCAAAAGTATGTATAATGTGCAAAAGGTTGCAAGTAATGTCTAAGGGAGCATGCTATGCCCTACCGCATTCGTCGCCGGGCCCATGATCTGATCTGGGTGGTGATGGAGGATCATTTACATTTGTCTGAAGCGGAACGGTATTACCATGAAATGTGGCGCTTGCTCGATCAGTGTCCGAAACCAACCGATTTGCTCGTGGATGGCCGACGAATCTCTGGTGCTGACCGTGGCGCCCGGCAGCGTACTGAGGCAATTGTGCATCATAAGCATTTAGGGCGAATCGCATTTATTGTTTCCGAACACCATTTGCTTATCTTTGCACCGCTGGTTCGTTTTGTGAGTGGTATTGGTTTATTTGCTACCGAGCAGGAAGCACTGCGTTTTCTCGGTACAGTGATGGAGTATGGTGATTGACGTTTGCCTACCTTGATGTCGGTAGCCTGTGCTTATATGCACAGGCTTTGTTCGTTTCATGTTCAGATTGTATTTTGTGTCATATAATTGCATAATATATCCAGGACATCTAGGTCTAGAGGCAAGGAGCAATGACGCTATGGGCCAACCACTTGAGTTTGTGATGATACTCGGCTTACAGCGCTACAGTCAGGATTTTTTTCGTCGCGCTGAAGCTGAGGTTCGCAAAGAGGTTCCCGATTTTCGATTGCATATCTTTGAGGATCGTGATGTAACCGCCCGTTCAGCAGAGGTGGAAGCGGCGATTGCCCGCTGCCGTTGTCTGATTCTCTCACTGATCACCCTGAATGAAACGGCGGAGGTGCTGATACCGATGGTCGAACGTCACGATCCGCCAGTTGTCTTTTCGTTCGAGGGGCTGCCGGAGGTGATGCGGCTGAACAAGGTTGGTTCGTACAACCTGAAGGCCGGTAAGGGGATGCCCAAACCGGTTCAGAACGTTGCCCGGCTGCTCGTCGGTGGTCGCGAAGAAGACGCTCTGTATGGCTACGTAAAATTGCAGAAGATTACTTCAAAGCTAATCAATTTTCTGCCCGGCAAGCGATTAAACGATTTTCGGAACTGGACAAATGTCAATAACTACTGGAATCATCGCAGTATTGCCAATGCAGCCAATATGTTTAAGCTCATTTTGCGTGAATACTGCGAAATGAGCCATCTGCACGTTGATCCAGTCGTTGAAATGCCAAATATGGGTTTTGCCCATCCTGATGCGCCACGACTCTTTGCCAGTCCTGCCGAATATGAACGTTGGGAGAAGGATCGCAACCGTGCGCGCAAAGGAGTGTCGCCACCATTGGGTACGGTGGCGCTCTTGTCATTCCGCGCTCATATCTTGTCCGGTGCTGATTACCATTACAAGATCGTGCACGCATTGGAAGCTGCCGGCTTGCGCGTCTTGCCAATCTTCGTGATGGGGATCGAGAGCCATATTGTAGTACGTGAGTGGCTCACCCGGATGAATGTTGATCTGGTGATCAACACGATGGGCTTCCCCCTTGTAGGCGGCCCTGCCGGTTCAACCAAGGCCGGGTTGACGGTCGATGTTGCCCGTGAGTTGCTAAGTAAGCTTGATACGCCGTATATTGTGGCGCAGCCGTTATTCGTGCAAGACGAGGATGATTGGCGTGAGCGTGGTGTTGGTCCACTCCAAAGCACGTTCCTCTTCAGTTTGCCTGAGATGGATGGTGCAGTAGCGCCGGTTGTTCTCGGTGGCATGCGTGGTAGTACGATCTCCACAGTGCCTGACCGCCTCGAACGGTTGGCCCGCATAGCTCGCGGTTTTGTGCAGCTACGCAAGAAGCCGAATCGCGACAAGAAGGTGGCGATTATTGTTTACAACTATCCGCCTGGTCAGGGTAAGGTAGCTACAGCAGCACTCCTCGATGTACCGGCAAGTCTGATTGCCATTCTCGACCGTCTGACTGCCGAAGGTTATCAGGTGGGGCGTTATCCTCGCGATCCGGCAACTTTTGCCCGCTGTCTTGAAGGGTTAGTCAATGATCAGCCGTTGCCACCCGGTCATCCACCGGTGGTCATTGGCACGAGTGCCGACCGCCAAGACTTTTACCGCTGGTTGCGGCCGAGTGATCAAGAGCGGATCAATGCCCGTTGGGGTGAGTTTCCCGGTGATATTGCACCCTTGGGGCGCGATAAGGTACGGTTGGCAGGAACGCAGATTGGCAATATCTTTATCGGAGTGCAGCCGGTAATCGGGATGCCCGGTGATCCAATGCGGTTGTTGTTTGATAAGGAGAACACACCTCACCACCAGTACGCGCTCTTCTATCGCTACCTCAGCGAGAGTTTCGGCGCCGATGCCATTATTCATCTTGGTATGCACGGTACTGCTGAATGGATGCCCGGTGTTCAGTTAGGGGTTACCGACCGTTGCTGGCCTGATATTTTGCTCGGTGAGATACCAAACTTCTACGTCTACCCGATCAACAATCCCGCTGAAGCCAATATTGCCAAGCGCCGTGGCTACAGCACAATCATCGGTCACGCCATCCCTCCGTATGGCCGGGCCGGTCTGTACCGTGAGTTGCAGGCTCTGCAAGACTTGTTGACCGAATATCGCGAGCGTCCACCTGCGCTCGCAGATGATGATCAAAGTCCAGAAGCAGTCGCGATTATGCAGAAGATCGCCCTGCTTAACCTCGACCAGGAGCTAGCACGCCAGCCCGGTGAGTCGTTCAGTCGCTTTGCATCGCGGGCTTATGCCTATCTGCGCGATTTGGCCGCGACGATGATCACGGATCGTTTGCATATCCTGGGGAGTGCACCGCCGCCTGAAGAGCAGTTGACATTGATCGTCGAAACGCTGAAGGTGCCACGTGGTGAGTTGCCTGGTCTGGCCGATCTGTTGTTGTCGGTGCGGAAATCTGGCCTGCGATACAGTGAAGTACTCACAAAGGCTCGCCAGGGTGATCCCGATGCGTTAGCCTTACGCGAAGAGATTGAAAGCCGTTGTACCGAACTGGTCCAGCAAACGGTATTTGGTCATCTACCGCCTGAGCAGGCTGCGCGTCAGGTTGGTTTATCTTCCAGTAGTGAGTTGGCCGCATTGGTGCACCATGGTCGGGCGCTCCTGGCTGCACTTCGCGACAACACCCAGGAACTGGATTTTCTAATGCGCGGTCTGGCCGGGCGTTACATCCCCGCTGCCCCAGGTGGCGATATTATCCGCGATGGCGTCACCGTCTTGCCCACCGGTCGCAACATCCACAGTATGGATCCGTTCCGCGTACCAACCGATAGCGCCTACGAGCGTGGCCTTCGGATTGCCGAAACGCTGATTGCTACCCATCGGGCCGAGACCGGCCAGTATCCAGAGACTATCGCGCAAGTGTTGTGGGGTCTCGATGCCATTAAAACGAAGGGCGAATCTATCGGGATTGTGCTGGGGTTGATCGGCGCCCGACCGGTCAAGGATGGTCAGGGTAAAGTGGGCCGTTATGCGCTGATACCGCTAGCCGAGTTGGGTCGGCCACGGATCGATGTCCTAATGACGGCGTCCGGCATCTTCCGCGACATCTTTGCAGGTACGATGGACATGCTCGATCGGCTGGTAAGGGAAGCGGCTGCTGCCGATGAACCGCCAGAAATGAATTACATCCGCAAGCACGTCCAGGAGATGATGGCTTCCGGGAAGAGCTTCGATCAGGCAACGGCGCGTATCTTTACGCAGGCTGCTGGAACTTACGGTACCGATGTCGATGAAGCTATCGAAGGAAGTGCCTGGGAGAAACGCGAAGAGTTGGAGGAACTGTTCATCAAGCGTAATGCTTACGCCTTTGGCGGGCGCCAAAATGGTGAGGCCCGGCCAGAGGTCTTGCGGGCACTCCTTGGCACGGTGAGCCGTGTCGCTCAGGAGATTGATAGCGTCGAATACGGTTTGACCGATATGCAGCACTACTATGGGTATTCGGGTGCACTGAAAGCGGCTGCCGAACGGGCGACCGGTCAGCGGGTGCCGCTCAATTTTGTCGAGAGCTTCACGGCTGAAACGAAATTGCAAACCCTGGAACAGACCCTACGGGTTGAATACCGCACGAAGTTCCTCAATCCGAAGTGGTATGAGGGGATGTTGCGCCACGGACATAATGGCGCTGCCGAAATTGCCAGCCGGTTTACTTATATGCTAGGCTGGAGCGCAACGACCGACGCTGTTGATCAATGGGTGTACGATGAAGCAGCGCGGACGTTTGTCCTTGATGATGCAATGCGTACTCGCATCGAAGCACTCAATCCGGCTGCGGCGCGGAATATGGTGGGTCGCTTACTCGAAGCGAATGCGCGTGGCATGTGGCAGACCGATGAAGAGACATTAGAGCGGCTACGCGAGTTGCACGCCGATCTAGAAGATCGGTTAGAGGGCATTACCGGTTAACCTCAAGCAGGTGTTTAAAACCGCTTGTGGGAGCGGAAGGTTGCCAGGGGGGATGGTGAGGGTGCATCAGTTGCCCACCACCGTTCCCCTCATCATTCTAGAGATGCCGTTGATCGAGTTTTATCAAAAGCCCAAATTTTTGATGAGGCTTATCGTTTCTCGTCATTGCAGCCGATGCCCCCGCTGAAAGCCTGATCAAAACCACGAGTTTCTGATCACGTGTAGCGCGGCCCTGGGTGGCGCGGGCCTTGTAGCGCGGGCCTTGTAGCGCGGGCCTGTAGCCCGCGTCTCCTGACATCCGCCGCAGACCTGGGTGGCGCGGGCCTGTAGCCCGCGTCTCCTGACATCCACCGCGGCCCCAGGTAGCGCGGCCCTTGTAGCGCGGGCTTTTAGCCCGCGTCTCCTGACATCCACCGCGGCCGCAGGTAGCGCGGCCCTTGTAGCGCGGGCTTTTAGCCCGCGTCTCCTGACATCCACCGCGGCCGCAGGTAGCGCGGGCCTTTAGCCCGCGTCTCCTGACATCCACCGCGGCCCTGGATAGCGCGGCCCTTGTAGCGCGGGCTTTTAGCCCGCGACCGGACATCCGCCGCAGACCTGGGTGGCGCGGGCTTTTAGCCCGCGACCGGACATCCGCCGCGGAACTGGGTAGCGCGGGCCTTTAGCCCGCGTCTCCTGACATCCACCGCGGCCCCAGGTAGTGCGGGCCTTTAGCCCGCGTCTCCTGACATCCGCCGCGGCCCTGGATAGCGCGGCCCTTGTAGCGCGGGCTTTTAGCCCGCGACCTGACATCCGCCGCGGCCCTGGATAGCGCGGCCCTTGTAGCGCGGGCTTTTAGCCCGCGACCGGACATCCACCGCGGCCCCAGGTAGCGCGGGCCTGTAGCCCGCGACCTGACATCCGCCGCAGACCTGGGTAGCGCGGGCCTGTAGCCCGCGACCTGACATCCGCCGCGGCCCTGGGGAGCGCGGGCCTGTAGCCCGCGACCTGAGAAAGTGTCTGAACATTCTATGAAGAGTCGTTGGCATAGATGTGGGTCAACCGTCTGACCATCACGGGAATCATGGCGACATCTATGAGTGCTTCGCTCGTATCGGTGCGTGCGTCGTCGTCCTTATGCAAGCGACGATACGTTCCCAGCCAGGCAACGGTCCGTTCCACCACCCAGCGTCTCGGCAACACGTGGAAGTGCGATACCCCAGTGGGACGCTTGCTGCTGTCCAGTGTCCAGAGCCACCAACGTGCTGCGCCCATTCCACCACTTGGCCGGCATCGCCCCAATCGTCCCACATCACCCGCACGCGCGACTGCTTCCCGTGGACGTTACCCACCACCAACCGTGCCTCATCCCGGTTTTGTCCATCGGCGGCATGAACCACCACCGTCACCACCAAACCCACGGTATTCACCAGCAGATGGCGTGTGCGCCCGTGGACGGTTTTGCCAGCATCATCCCCTCGAGTTTCCCGTTTTCCGTCGTTGTGACCGACTGGCGGTCGAGAATCGCAGCACTCGGTTCTGCCGCTCGCCCTGCGGCACCTCGTATGTCCGTGCGAAGAGCATCATGGATGCGCACCCAAGTTCCATCCCGTTGCCAGCACCGAACGGAATGATACACGGTCTGCCAGGGAGGCACGTCATCAGGAAGCATCCGCCAGGCGCACCCACTGCGCAAGATAGAGAAGATAGCGTTCAGAATCTCCCGGTACGCATGGACGCGGTGTTACCCTCGGGGTGACGTCCGTTCCGGCAAAGCGGGGGTAATCCGTTGCCATTCGGCGTCTGTACAGTCGGTAGGATATGATGTTCGTCTGTTCTGTTTGCTCATACCATTACGTATCCATCAAAACCCTCGACCAGATACATTTCAGACACTCTCTCAGAGATTTAGATCGGCTCTTAAGCGCGAAAAGGGCAGGTTCTAGCTCGCCTTACCCTCCTCTATCCACTCTCTATGATGGAGCGGAATCTGTTCCTTCCACTACCCCGCTTGACTTTTCTTTTTCCTCATCATGCCCGTTAACCCACGGTAGAGAGCGTGTTTCCAACGCGCCCTCCGTGAGATGCTTCTTCCCAATGCCCACACGACGCGGGCTGGCAGCCTCGCGACAGAAACCGCTGAAAACTTATGCCTTCCGATGGTTCATGCTTGACAGATCGGCAAAAAGGTTGTAAACTCCAAACAGTTTGGTTTTTCAAACTATTTGGAGGTTAAAAGTGTATCACGAACTCGATCCCCCCTACACTGCCGAAGATGTCGCTGTGCTGTTCAATCTGGTGCATAGCGAACTGATGGGTCAGAGTATGGAAACGCTCTTACAGTTTCTTCAGCGTTCCAATCTCTCAATGCCCCGTCTGGTGTCGTTAATGTACATTCAACGTCAAGGCGTGACAACTGTCACTGCGTTGAGTGAATACCTCAATTTGGCGCTGGGTACCACTAGTCAGATAATTGATCAACTAGTGCAAGATGGACTGGTTGAACGACGTGAAGCAGCGCATGATCGCCGTCAAAAACAGATTACCCTGACACCTGCTGGCGAGACACTTGTCGCCGAGGCACGTCAGATCAGGTTGGCAGAGGCAAGTCGTCATTTGCGACAGTTACCACCAGCATTGATTGAACAACTGGGACAGGCGCTCAGTGCCGCCTGTCGGGAATGGAATCTGATAACCACATCTTAAGGGGTTTCTTTATGGCCAAAACTACGACTCCCACAACTGTCACCACGACCCGCATTGATTATGCAGCTACGCTTGATCAACGGAGCAAAGTTCTCATCCTGGTTGGCGTATTACTTGGTCTGTTTCTCTCAGCGCTTGATCAAACCATTGTCTCTACGGCGCTACCCCGCATCGTTGCCGATCTGAAAGGTATCGAGTTGATCGGCTGGGTCTCGACCAGTTATCTGCTGGCTTCCACGGCTATGGTGCCGATCTACGGCAAACTGTCAGACATCTACGGGCGTAAATATGTCTTACTGTTTGGGATCACGGTCTTTCTGCTCGGTTCGTTGTTGTGTGGTCTCGCCGGCGATATGACGCAGTTGGTGTTCTTTCGTGGTTTGCAAGGGTTTGGCGCCGCTTCGCTCACTTCGACGGCATTTGCCATTCCTGCCGATCTCTTCGCACCGGCAGAGCGTGCACGATACCTCGGCTTGTTTGGGGCCGTGTTTGGCTTGTCGAGCGTCATCGGGCCATTTATCGGTGGTCTGCTCACCGACAATCTGAGCTGGCACTGGGTCTTTTTCGTCAACTTACCGTTGGGGATAGTTGCCCTTGGCTTTATCGTCGCTAAATTGCCACGTCTGCACAGTGGTCTCAAGCCAGCAATTGACTATGCCGGTGCAGCAACGCTGCTGCTAACGGTCATTCCTTTCTTGCTGGCTCTCACGCTCGACAAGAATGACTATCCATGGACATCGCCGCTCATCTTGGGTCTGTTTGCAATCAGTGTGGTTGGTCTCATCCTCTTTCTGCTGATCGAGCGATGGGCCGAATCACCGATTTTGCCACTCCATCTGTTTCGGATTCGCACGTTTACTCTGACTGCCCTGATTGGGGTAACAGTTGGTGCCACTCTCTTTGCGGCAATCTTCTTCCTCTCGCTCTACCTGGTGAATGTGTTAGGTGTCAGTGCTACGTCTGCCGGTACCACACTGATCCCGCTCACCCTGAGTCTTGTGGTGGGAGCAATGGTCTCATCACAAATTGTGCAGCGCACCGGTCATTACAAGTGGGTCATCGTTGGTGGGATGGCCATTATCGTTGGTGCCCTCTGGTGGTTGACGACCCTTACCCCTGACACGTCGATCTGGATGGTGCGCTTACGGATGATTGTACTGGGGCTGGGGTTGGGGCCATCGATGCCGATCCTCAATCTGGCCATGCAGAATGCGGTTCCGCGTACCGATTTGGGTGCAGCAACCGCTAGTCGCCAGTTCTTCCAGCAAATTGGGCAGGTAGTCGGTTCGGCTGTCTTTGGGGCGATCTTGGCCGGTGTTCTCACGACGACTCTGAGTGCGAATCTAGCGCCGATTCAGGCTCAATTACCACCTGAACTGGCAGCTCGCTTTGACAGCAGTGCGTTACGTAATGGTATGAGCGCCGAGAGCGCAGGTGGCGAGCCAGTTGATCCGGCGGTCAAGATTGAGCAGGCAATTGCCGATCAATTTGCTGCCCGCCGCGAGGTGATCTCACGAGCGTTGCGTGATACCGATCCGGCAGCAATCGCGGCTTTGCGGAACGATCCACAATTACCTGCGCAGCAAAAAGCGATGCTTGACATGATTGGCTCACTACCAGCAGCAGCTCGCGAGCAGGCGTTGAGTCAGGTTTTGGCCCGTCTCGACGAAGCCGAGCAGACGGCACGTGCAGAAGGGCGGGCATTAGGGCGACAGATCAGTGTGGCGTTGAAGGATGCCTTTACCACCAGCGTCACCACCATCTACTGGTACGCAATCTGGGTTGCGCTGATTGGCTTCATCCTTGCCTTGTTCATTCCTGAATTGCCTCTCCAGCGTAGTTATGGTCAGGATTTGCCACCGATGATGGAGTAAGGCCGCTCTGTTCGTATACAGGTTTGCGTTCCTCGCAACACAACCCTAATCGCCTCAACACTAGTTGAGGCGATTATCTTTTTCTTATAGTACCGATGCTTGCTATATCAGGTATAATACGAACAAGGAATCGTATCCCTATGTCTACGAGGTGTCATCGTGGCGACTCAGCGCACTCGTCGTGGTCGTGGCCGTAAACGGAGTTCGGCGTTGACAGTTCAACGTCGGCTATGGCTTGTCAGCCGCTTTATCCGTGGCCCAGCAACACCAACTGAGCTGATCGCTGATGCACGGCGAGCGTTCAGCGAGTCGATTTACCCATCTAACGCTCTGATTGCACTTCGCCACGATTTCCATGCCCTGCGGAATGAGTTCCTCTGTACTATCGAACGTCAATCTGATGGAAGGTATGCCCTGACCGAGTTAGGACGCCTGACACTCTTGAATCTGCCCGATGAGGAGTTAGAGGCGCTGGCTTTCCTCGTATCATTTTTCAGTGAGGGGAGTTGGCCGGAGGCGTTTCACGTGCGTTCATTATTCGAGCGTATCATTGCCCTCTTGCCGCCTGAACAACGCTTGACGCTTCAGCAACGGCAGGTGTGGCAGATTGAGCTTCCTCAGAGTAGCACGACCATTGATCAAAAATTATTGACCCGCTTACGCCGGAATCTCCGACGCCATGCCATCCAGTTTCGCTACCGATCAAACTACAGCGACGAACTCGAATTACACCGGGTGGCGCCGGTGCGTCTGTTTGTGCGTGATGGTCATACTTACCTTGAAGCCTACTGCTACAGCGCACCTCATCAGTCGATCATTGGGCAGTACATCCCTTACCGTGTTGACCGGATCATTCCCGAATCGCTCCACGTTGAGCGGCGGGTATTACCCCCTGAGCTACCACCGCGCCGGACTTGGACGTTACGGTACCGTTTGTCGCCGCAGGTGGCCCGCAATCGTGACATCTCGCTCTGGTTTCCGCAAAGTACGGTGACGTACCACCCTGATGGTAGCGCCGAAATATGTGCTCAGACGAGTGATCTCTGGCAGGCCGAACAGATACTGCTACGTTACCGCGAGCATTGTCAGGTGCTTGAGCCGGCAGAGTTGATCGAGCAGATACGCAGGACGATTGCCCGGATGCGGGAACTCTATCTATAGCCGACTGAGGCGTACTGCCAGAGCATGATGGTATCTCTTCCGTTGTCCTTCCCAGCCACAATGTGCGAACAGATTGTGCGACTGCTCCTTGTCGTTGCGGCAGACATGTGAACTATCGGTAGAGAAAGGCCAGATAAAAGACCAGAATAATCACGATGCTTACCACGAGCAAGACTTTCAGGAAACGTGGTTGCAATTGCTGAAGTTCAATGCTACGTTGCAGCTCCGCAAGTTCAGCCTGAAGCGAAGCAAGATTTACCTGTCGGCGTGCCACCAATGGTTCGCGCATCAGGTTGATGAGACGCTGAAGATTTGACGGCAGCGTTTCCACCGCCAACAGGTCGTCGAGTACCTGAGCGAGGGCGAAGAAATCGCTCCGCTCATCAATGGCTCCACCTTCGAGTTGTTCGGGTGGGGTATATCCAGGTCGGCCAATATCGGCCAGCTCCGGAACAACCTGACCGCGACGACGGCTGAGGCCGAAGTCGATTAGAGAAACATTACCGTCGTTTTTAACGATAATGTTTCGCGGATGCAGATCACCATGAACGATCCCATTAGCGTGCAAGATGCGGAGCACGTGACACAGGTTGCGCGCAATTTGCAGCGCATCGGCTGGTCGACCGGCAGCCAGAATTGAGTCAAGTGTCTCACCGTCAAGGTAACTCTCCACGAAGAAGTATCTCGGTGGTTTTCCGGCTATCTTGCCCATAGTGATAAACTGCGGAAAGTATCGCTTTTTGTCGCTGTCTGGTGATAGCGCAGCGATCACCTTCGTCATCATGATCTCATGCAAAAATGCCCGAGCTGCTTTGCGCAACGAGACGCCACGCGACGTAGGCGCCAGCCACTTAATGACAACGAGTTGTTCTGTATCGTGGTCGAAGGCCAAATCGACGATACTGTGAGCGGTACGGGCCAACTGACGGATAACTTCGAACCGATCCCCGAACTGGTGGCTACTGGCGCGACAGTTCATCACGATCCCTCCAGGAGTATGGCCAATCTGTGTAATGAGGTCAACCCGGTAAAGGTGTATGTCTCATTGCCTACAGTGATGGTTAACGTTCCACTATCGGCGAGGGCTTCCAAGGGGTGACGATGAAGGTGATACTGACTAATATACACACGCTCAATAATCTTGCGCGAGCCAAACGGAAATCCTTCATCGACAATAATGAGATGCGGAGTAATAGTGAGCGCAAACTGATATTCTCGAAGCCCTATGATAATCGCTGTGATGAGTGCCAATAAGCTAGCGACCGTGAAGCCGATAGCTACGCCGGGGAACGCAAACGATGGCTTCGTTGCCTGAAATGCCAGTGCTAACAGGCTCCCATGGAGGGCGGCGAGGCCCACGTAGTGCGGCAGACGCCGCAGCGGATGGCGACGGAACGTGGTCGGGGGGTACAGATGGGGGATCATTGCCATAGGTCCCTCCTTCGCCGATGGGCGTTGTATGAGTGTGTTCTGCCATCCTGAGGCTAACGAATAATCTGCCTACTGTCGAGCCAGGTTGATTCTAATGTGTAAATCACCTCCTTTTTGCCATCATCTTTTGGGTATATAAGGGTATCGGTATTCTTACGAGTAGTATACGTAGCGTGCAGTAGAAAGTCATCCATCGGAAGACTCATGATTCCCTACGTTGTGATCGTCGAATGGATCGTGCTTCGTTCCCACGATTCATGATGAAGAAATGCATGTAGATGCAGCAATTTGGCACTTGAAAACCGTATTTTCGGGCCAACGGAACAGGTATAAGCATACCCTGCTCTCGTCAGATGCCTTAGAGCTATGTTTCTCAGGTTCGCATCCCTGGGTGTGTGGATACCATCCAGGGCAGATCATGTGGGAGTGCGGTATCACCGTGTCGTTCTTCGTCATTCTATTGGCTCCCTCGCTGAAGTAGGTTGAGAACTCACTACTCCCAGTATGGTGACAGGCATAGTGGGCGGGAGTCATCTTCCCCTGACAGCAGCCCGATTAGCCGGGTCACTTGTACCAGCGCTAATGGGGCGCGAGGTCTGGTTGTGACGAAGCAGCACAAGACAAGATACCGCACAAAGATAGCTGCGGATCGGGCTGCCGTATCAAGAGCAGGATCACGCTTATTTCCCGATAACAACAAGTTCCGATGTGAAAATATACACAAAATATATCCGAATCACATAATAAAAATATATAATAATTTTTTGTTGTGATTTCTTAACTATATTAGCCTAGATGTCTGTTATATTTCAAGTACAATACCTTCCCGTAATACATTTCATAACCAACAAGAACCATCGTGCTCGAATGTATAGCTTGCCGGTATCTCTCCATACCACGCACGTTTCATACGGAGGTGCATCGGGTGAGGGTGGAGAGGAGGGAGGGTATAGCGTGCGCAGATTTGATCAAAATCAATCAGAAAGGAGTTACTGGCAATGGAAGCAGAGATGCAGGCGTTTGTCGATTCGTTGCGTCATAACCTCACCGCCGAAGATGTGGTTAATCTCGAAGCATGCATGGATTGTAAGATGTGCGGTGAGGCCTGTGCGTGGTATCTGGTTACCGGCGATGAAAAGCTCCATCCAACGTATAAGACCGGCTTCATTCGCCAGATTTACCGCCGGTATATGACGCTGGAAGGGCAGATTGGCGGTGCTCTTGGATTGGTGCCTACCCCTACGCTTGCCGATCTGAAAGAGCATATGCAGTACTTTTGGGCCTGTACTGCGTGTGGTCGCTGCACCCTGGCCTGTCCCTCCGGGATCAGTATTCGTCGAATAGTGCGTCTCGCCCGGGCTGCCTATGCTGATTCCGGGTTGAGTTATGCTAATCCAACGATCCGTTCAATCATCGAAAATACCGATCGCCATCGCCACAGTTTTGGCTTAACTGCTGCTCAGGTCCTGGGTCGGGTCGGTCTTTTTCTGCGTAATGAGGGACTGGAAGCGCCGGTAAATGTTCAAAACGCCGAGTTTCTCTTTGTGTGTCCGGCAGCGGGTAATACGAAAATTCCCGATTACGGTATTAAACTTATCAAAATCCTTAACGCTGCTGGTGTGAGTTATACGATTTCCCCCTACGTGATTGATACCGGCACTGAAATCGATCATATCGCTGTTCATCATAAACTTTCTAGGCAGATGTTAGAAGACTGGGAGCAAGAAGCGGATCGCCTGGGTGTTCAGAAGATTCTCCTTGTCGAATGTGGTTGTGATACTCGTACTCTCTATGCCGAGGCGTCTGAGACACTTGGTCGTCCATTCCGCTATCCGATTGTGAGTGTTGATGCACTCATGCTTGATCTGATTAAGCAGGGCCGTTTGCCGGTTGAGAAAACCCATCTGAAAGTAACGCTCCATGATCCTTGTTATGCGACTCGTCTTTCTGGTCTCGGTGACCTGTTCCGTGAATTGTTGAACCTGGTAACCGATAACTTCATCGAGATGACGCCCAACCGCGAATATAACTACTGTTGCAACGGCGGGGCCGGTGGTATGCGTTTGCCCGAAAATACCTCTACCCGGCGTAAAATCTCGGTGTTGAAGGCCAATCAGATTCGTGCTACCGGCGCCGATTTTGTTACCTCCCCCTGTGTGGTATGTACGTTGTCGCTGGAAGACACCTGCCAGACCTACCAGTTGTCACCATCAGGCGATCGTATGGCATTGGTGCTCTTTGAAGTGGTGTACGCAGCTATGGAACCGGCACTGGCTAAACTCGGTGAGCTGGATCGGATGCGGGTTCCGGCTGTACTGCGTAACTGTGATCAAGAATTCTTCATCGCGCACAGTGTCGAGGGGCAGATGATGCGGCTCATGCAGCAGCCAGATTTTCCAGAGCTGCTCGATTGGTTGGAACAGGACGACATAGTCAAGCGCTTTAGCAAAGACCATCCGCAAGTCTACGACGATATTCGGGCACTGCGCGAGATGGTGATGAATTGTGAGAATTGCGACTGAAGTGGTACTTCCCTGGACATGTGAGTAATGACCGGCTGAGGAAGGAGAGAGCTATGATAGAGCTGCTGAATGTCGTTGCACCGTTGGCAATAGCGATTTTTGTCGTCGGTGTCGGACTGCGTTTAGGACGGTTTGCGTGGGCTTTGGTGACGAAACGCCACTTCCGCGGGGTATCGCCAACATTTGAATCACCACCACCGCGTATGGGGGTTATTCCCGCTCTCTACGCTGTGCTGTTTGGGCCGTTTAACCATTTCTACAAACGTGCCAATCCGGTGTGGGGTAGAGGCTATCTCCTCTACCACGTCGCGATCATCACTGAAGTGATCGGCTATACTATTTCGGCATTGATCGTTTTTGCTAATATCGTTGTTGGTCGCCCGGTGCCTGATGTTTCACTACATCTTGCTGAAAGCTTTAACTATTCACCGGCAAATCTGCTCGCGATCATCTTCGGTAATGGTGAGCACTTACAGGCTCACTTTCTCTTCGGTGAGTTTGGCTCTCTCTTCATCGGGATTACATGGATCGCAGTGGGTTTTGCTGTGGTCGGTAATCTGCACTTAATGGTAGCTCTGGTGCGGAAGTGGAGTGGCGCGGTAGTTAGTGATATTGATCGGGCGGCGCAGGGTATTCGTACTCCTGGTCGTTACGCCTGGGATCGGATCGTTGTGCGCACCATTATTTTCTGCATTATCTGGACAGAGCTGTTTGCCCGTTTACACCTCGTGCCCGGTATTGTCTATCTGCATGCCCTCCTTGGGCTGACGCTGTTTGTGCTTTTGCCGTTCACTTACCTGTTCCACATGGTCTATAACTTCCTGGCCGTTTTCTACGCCGTGCGTCGGCGTATGGCGCGGACGATTGCCTGATAATCGCGGTACAGGCGCAGACTTTTCCTGCGCATGGACTGCCTGTGGCAATAACGCAGCGTCGGAACGATGGCATGCCTGAACGGAGTGTAAGTGATACGAACTCCTGAATCGCCACTTCGGCAGTCCACGGGATGCGAGTGACCTGCTCGCATCCCGGGTTTCGTGCAGCTTCTTCCGCCATCTTTGTAGCTCGGTGCGTTATACGGTATTGTCTAGATTGGCAGAGTAGATTGGCAGGGTAAATGAAAAGCTGCTACCTCTCCCCACAACACTCTGCACCCAGATTCTTCCTCCGTGTAGTTCGACCAGCAGACGGGTAATGTACAGGCCCAGACCGACACCACTTTTCTGGCGGGTATTGCTGTTATCAACGCGCTGAAATCGCTCAAAAAGCTTTACCTGATCTTCAGGCGCAATGCCGATCCCTTCATCACGTACCACGATCAACATCCATTGCCCAGGAGGATGATTCGTTGGTAAGTCATCAGCAGTAGCCTGCCGTACCGAAAGCTGAATTTCGCTTCCTTCTGGGCTATACTTGATTGCGTTACTCAACAAATTGAAAATAATCTGTTTCACCTTATCGTAATCGGCAAAGACTGGCGGCAATGGGGTACGAACATCGATCAAAAGTTTGTGATTCACCAGTTGCGTATGAAGTTGCATGGTCAGCTCTTCAATCACTTGCCAGAGGCCAACGGCATAGCGATTGAGTTTCACCACACCGGCTTCCAGTCGTGAAACGTCGAGCAAATCTTTCACCAGCTTGTACAGACGCTCGGCCTCAGTAGAGACTGTCATTAAGAATTCGCGTTGACTTTCGCTGTCGAGGTCTTGTCGATTCAAGAGAATTTCGGTGTAGCCTAGAATTGAGGTGAGTGGGGTACGTAGTTCATGCGATACGATCCCAATAAACTCATTTTTGATCCGATCGGATTCTCGTTCCCGAGTGCGGTCGCTAACTACCCACAAGCGTCCGGTCAGTTGTTGTTGACTATCACGAGTAGGAACCGATAGTACGTGCAATTCCTGATACGGTTGCCGAAGCTGAAGAGTTGTTTCCAAGACCTGATCGGGGTTATGCTGGCCGAGATCGCAAAATTCGCTGAGCCGGAACGGATCATTGAGCCGTGTCAGCAGGTGCTCTACCAGATCAATACCGACGTAAAACGAGGGACGTTGTAGATGCTCGATCATATTCCATACCTGATACCAGGCTGGGTTGGCGCGAATCACGCGTCCGTTGAGATCGAGCAGTGCCAGACCGATGGGTAAGCTACTGAACACCTGGCCGAGGTGGTATGACGTTTCGTAAGCCGTCTGATAAGACAGGGCACGCGCCAGCGGTCGTGCGGTGCGTTCGCGAAGAGCGTCAATAAAAGCCAGAACTTCTTCGTTGAAGGTATTGGCCCGGTGGCTGTGGAGAATAAGAACTGCCAACACCCGATCATCGGCAATGATCGGTGCTGCCAGCTCAGCACGAAAGAGCATGGTGGGCGGTAGGCCCGGTTCACGCCCGGCGTCGCGCACGAGCAATGGACGCCGCATCTGCACCGCCTGTCCGGCCAACCCTGTTTCCCAGCTCCACCGCTGGCGCGGTAGCTTTGGCAGCGCAGTGCCGGAACGCTCTGCTACATAGCCCTCGCATAAATGGAGTACTAGCTCGCGCCGGTCGTGATCGACCAGGGCAATCGCTCCGGCTTCGGCGCCACTCCCCTCTAGCGCCCGGCGCAAGACGATCCCCGCCAATTCATGCAAGTTTATCGTGCGATCAAGCTGTTCGTTCAGTGCGATAATTTTCTGGCGCAGCGAGGGGTTGAGGGTCAGGCCAGGCGGTGTCTCACCGGCAAAGCGTGGTGTCGGCAATTGTGGTGAGCGCATGCCTTCCTGGGCAATGGCCGCTGCCAGTAGTGGTTTGAGTGACTCGATAAGCTCGCCGATCCGCCCTCCAAAGTGGCGTTGATCATTGCTGCGTAGTTCGAGGACGCCCCACAGCTTGCCACCCCAGAAAATCGGTGCTCCCAGATAACCGGCAGCGATCACCGGCAGTCCTTCGAGAGATTGACCGGTACTGCCAAGGGCAATCGTTTTAACAACTGTTTTTCCGCCAAGGGCCACCGAACGGGTCAGACTATCGTCCCAGGGATAGGCCCATGACTCCGGCGAGAAAATTTGCTGGCGGGGTGCTCCTGGTCGAGCCGCTTGTAACCAGCACGTCAACCGGCCATCGCGGTAACGAGTGGCGATTCGCAATAATCCAAACAAACGATGAACACGCTGGGTCAGCGGCTGCTCCTCTTGCAAGAGACGAAAAGCCGCATTGAGCAGATGTAACAGACCGGTTGTCGGGTCATCGAGTTCGCGTGTCATTGTTGTGTATTGTAGTCAACCTGGAGTAGCTGTCAATTATCTCGTTATGTCCTTATGCTATGATATGCTATATCCATCGGCATAACGGTGGATTACTAAGGAGTCAAGTCATGTTTACGGCAATTGATCATATTGGCTTTGTCGTAGCCGATCTAGAAGTGGCCATCGATTTTTATCGTACTGCTTACGATGTGACGGAATGGGAACGGATCGAATTGCCTGAGCGACATGCGGCAATTGGGGTTGCGCGATTTGGTGATGTTCTCATCGAGTTGATCGCTCCGACGAGTGATCAGGCGAGCTTTGCCCGTTTCTTGCGTGAAAAAGGCCCAGGGATGCACCATATCGCATATCGAGTTGATGATATACAAGCTGCATTGGCTACGCTCCAGGCGCGTGGTTTACCTCTGATTGACCGTGAACCGCGTCCTGGCATCCACAACACGCTGGTGGCATTTGTTCATCCGAAAGCCGGCGGTCAGGGTGTGCTGGTAGAGCTAGTTCAGCACCGCATTTCAGAATAGAGCAGCAACTGGGCAGGGGTAGGGTAGATGCAGATGATGCGCTCGCCTACCCCGCCAAGAATGAGGACGTTCAGTATAGAGATGCGCTTTGATGTTGGGAGCAGAATGTATGACAGATAGCAGTAGCGAGGATCGCCGCCTGCTGGTGAGCATGAGCATCGGTCAGACAGCGTATGCAGCATGGGCCCGTCAGGCACGTCGCGAACGTTTCTTTAACATTGCACGGCTGCTAGAAGCTTCGGCAGCAGTGAAGCAGGTTCGAGCCGAGCACGCTCTTTATCGTTTGGGAGAAGTATCCAAGACGATAGCTAACATCGATCGAGCGCTGGCCGGTCTAGAGCCGGAGGCTGTAGCGACCGGTCCGGTCACCGGTACCAGCCCATTTCAACGGGAGCTACTTGAACGAGCGGTGCGGGCACTTGCCGCCGGGCGTGATCTTACCTACACCGAATTAGGCGATCTCTTCGTGTGCAGCACATGCGGTCATCTTATGGAAGGTGATCCGCCGCCATTCTGCCCCGAATGCGGTACCGTCCGTGAGGGTTTTCTCAGTTTCCGCATCGTTGATGGAATGGGGACACTAGGGCCGTCTACAATTGTGCGCCGTCTGGAACAGGGGATGCGTACCGTTCAAGATTTGGTGCGTGGTCTGACGGAAGAGCAACTGTCAACTCCGGTAAACGGCCTTCCCGCCTTTAAGGACCTGATCGGGCATCTGATCGATATGGATATCGTGTTTCGCGAACGGGCATGGATGATTCTCGAGACGAATCAGCCCAAACTGTCTACTGCCCACCCACCAACCCTTCAGCACGCGATGAAGTACCGTACTGTGCCTATCGATGATCTCCTTGAACAGTACATTTCAAGCCGTCAGCAGACGTTAAATCTGTTGCGCGGTTTAACTCAGGCGGCGTGGCAGCGAATCGGCTTCCACGAAATCTTCGGTCCTGTACCACTTTTACATCAGGGGAATTGGGTAGTTTCGCACGAGCAGGGACACCTGATTGAATTAGCCCAGATGCGACACAATCTCTTGCATAAGGGCAATCAGGCAGTTATGGTAGTCTATGAGGCATTCAACTTGTAAAACCGCGAAGGGCAGATTCCATCTGCCCTTCCGCCGTCCTTTATCAGATCACGTCAAATCTAGCCCACTCAGGCTATCGTAGAGTACATCGAGGTTCTCTAGCGCTAGACCAGTACCAATAGCAACGCATGAAGCTGGCTGATCTGCGACGTAACATGGTACGCCGGTGACCTCAGTGAGTAAATCATTGATGCGACGCAGCATCGAACCACCACCGGTCATCACCATCCCTTTATCGATGATATCCGAGCTTAATTCGGGCGGTGTTTCCACCAGCACCGCTCGCACTGCGTTCACGATAGCCTCTAATGGTTCCTGAATCGCCTCGGTAATTTCGTTGCTATCGACCTGTATCGTGCGTGGGAGACCGGTTACCTGATCACGACCACGAACCTGGGTTACCAGTGGTTTATCGAGCGGTAAGGCTGAACCGATTTCGATCTTCACCGCTTCGGCAGTTCGTTCACCAATCAGCAAGTTGTACTTACGCTTGATATATGATGCAATAGCTTCATCGAACCGATTACCACCCACCCGCACCGATGTACTGACGACAATATCGTTCAGCGAGATGACTGCTACTTCCGTGGTACCACCACCAATATCAATGATAAGGTTTCCCGAGGGCTGAGCAATCGGAATATTAGCGCCAATTGCTGCGGCTAGTGGTTCACGGATCAGATACGCTTTGCCGGCACCGGCTTCCAGCGCCGCATAACGCACTGCGCGCATTTCAACGCTGGTAACGCCAGCGGGAATACAGATCATCACTTCAGGGCGCGAGAAGCGAAACCTTCCGGCAGCACGGCCAATAAAATGGCGTAGCATCTCTTCGGTCACCACATAATCAGCGATCACACCGTTGCGCATTGGGCGCACGACTTCGATGCTCTCTGGTTCGCGACCCAACATCGCCATCGCTTCTGCGCCCACGGCACGCACCCGCCCATCGCGCGTACTCAATGCGACGACCGATGGTTCCGAGAGAACGATCCCCTTCCCTTTTACGTACACTAAGACATTAGCAGTGCCAAGATCAATCCCGATTTTGCGGGCCATAATCGTTCCTACTGAAATGGTTATTACCGGCAATGTGCGTCAAAGCGTGCATACTGCACATGATCGTGCCGTATTATAGCAAATTTACGCACCTCTGCGTGAGTTCCAGGGATTGGCAAAGTTTCTGACTGCCTTTCCTTATTCCCTGGGAGTACGAGCCTCTGGCCTGCGTTGTGCAGTACCCTCTGGAGGCGCGACTATACCTGTTCCAAGCGGTGCGGTAATGGACGGAACCGGTGAACAAGGCCGTGCTGCGGCATACGCCTGGTGGCCCTCACCTTCCCCCAGCCCCCTTCCTCTCCTCCACAGTGAGAGGAAGGGGAAGGTGCAGCGAGGTGCATCCGCTCACCCGCACTGTTCCGCGCAACGCCTGACGCTGCCCGCTCGGTAGAGGGAACGTGCTGCGGATGGATGAACAGAACGTTGGCCTCCCAACGCAATGGTTGCATGGGTACGGTACGTGACCAATAAGAAATCCAGGTTTCTGGTCAGGCTCTAAGACTGCTAGGCCCCTGATTTAGTAGTCCAGCGAGATGCGGCAGAACGTGTCTGGTACCCTTCATATTTCTGGGTAGCAAAGAATGCGGTTGAAGCGGATTTTCAGCCCTAGCCCTCGCGATGAAAAACAGACAATAAAAACCCCTTCACACAAACGTGGAAGGGGTAAGCTCAGTAGTAGAAGCCCCCTGCACAATGACCTGTTATGATTGGCGTCGCTTTATTTTATGGAGCTGGGCCACTCGTAAGCGTACCATCTCCTTGCGGAGTTTGGCTTCGGCCAATGCCATATCGCGTTCGCTCTGTGCTTCACGCCGACGCGCTTCGGCCTCGGCCCGGGCCTGCTCGGCTCGTGCTTCATCGATCTCATCGGCCCGTTCAACAGTATCGGCTAGAATGGTTACTCGGTGCGGAAGCACCTCCATAAATCCTCCCGATACTGCAAACGGCGTCCGTTCACCATTTTTAATGATGTCCAGCTCGCCCGGTTCGAGAATCGTCATCAGCGGAGCGTGGCGCGGCAAAATACCAACGCGCCCATCTTTGGTCGGTGCGCTAATCATATCAACATCATCCGATAAGATGACACGCTCAGCGGTGACAATCTCCAGATGGATGGGCATAGATTGCTCCTTCTGCCTACCATACATCATACCCAACGGCGGTCATCGACCGCCGTTGGGTCCGGCTTACTTCTGGCTGGCCTCGTAAGCGGCCAGCACATCGTCGAAATCGCCCTGCATGTAGAAGAACGACTCTGGAATATGATCGCCCTCCCCATTGAGCAGACGGGCAAAGCTCTCGACCGTCTTCTTCACCGGCACATACTTGCCTGGCCGACCGGTAAACTGTTGCGCCACCGTAAATGGCTGCGAGAAGAACAGCTCGATCTTGCGTGCGCGTTGTACGGTCAATTTATCCTCATCGCTCAACTCTTCCATACCGAGAATGGCAATAATGTCCTTGAGGTCTTTATAGCGTTGCAACACCCGCTTTACCTCTTGAGCGACGCGGTAATGCTCTTCGCCGACGATATTCGGATCGAGAATACGCGATGTCGAGGCCAGTGGATCGACTGCTGGGAAGATTGCCCGCTCAGCGATACTGCGTTCGAGCGAGATCGTCGCGTCGAGGTGGCTAAACACCGTGGCCGGAGCCGGGTCGGTGTAGTCGTCTGCCGGTACGTAAACCGCCTGCATCGAGGTAATTGAACCGCGCTTAGTTGACGTAATACGTTCCTGCAATTCACCCATCTCGGTTCCCAGCGTCGGTTGGTATCCCACCTGAGAGGGCATACGACCGAGCAGTGAAGAGACCTCCGAACCGGCCTGGACGAAGCGGAAGATATTGTCGATAAAGAGCAGAATATCGCGGCCCTCATCACGGAAATATTCGGCCATGGTCAATGCGGTGAGGCCAACCCGCAAACGGGCGCCTGGCGGCTCATTCATCTGACCGAAAACCATCACGGTCTTATCAAACACGCGCGTGTTTTCGTCGATGCGGGCTTCCTGCATTTCGTGAATCAGGTCGTTCCCTTCACGCGAACGCTCACCTACACCGGCAAACACCGAGAAGCCCGACTGCTCTTTAGCAATGTTGGCAATCAATTCCTGGATAACGACCGTCTTACCCACACCAGCACCGCCGAAGATAGCGGTCTTACCACCGCGAGTAAACGGTGCGATCAGATCAATAACCTTAATACCGGTTTCAAAAAGTTGTGCCTGAGTATTCTGCTCTTCAAAGCTCGGCGGATCGCGATGGATAGGGCGTCGCTCAACACTTGGATCGATTGGTCCCAGCCCGTCAATCGGATCGCCCAACACATTAAACACGCGACCGAGTGTGGCCGGGCCGACCGGTACCGCAATCGGGCGACCGGTATCGATCACCTCCAGGCCTCGGCGCAGACCATCGGTAGAACCCATTGCGACCGCTTTGACCACGCCATTACCGAGTTGCTGCTGCACCTCGCAAACAAGGCGGTCACCGTTTCCTAGTGGAATTTCGATTGCGTTATAGATCGCCGGTACTTCGTCTTCCGGGAACTTGGCCCGAATGACCACACCGATAATCTCTTGAATAACCCCCTTGGCCGGCATCGGCTCCTCCTCTTAACATCAACTGGTGAGAGCAGCGGCGCCCGAAGCAATCTCGCTGACCTCTTTCGTAATAGCAGCCTGCCGCGCTTTGTTAAATGACAGCGTCAGATCACGTACCAGATCTTTGGCATTGTTGGTTGCATTGCGCATTGCAACCATTCGTGCACTGTGTTCACTGGCAATACTCTCAAGGACTGCCTGATAGATCTGGGTTTCAACGTACCGCGGCAGAATGGCATTAAGAACTTCTTCTTCCCCTGGCTCGTAGGTATAATCAACGTTAGTTGTTGTGGATATATCGGGGCTTTCGACCGGCAGTAACTGCTTAATTGCCGGACGCTGTACCAGGGTATTAATGAACTCACTGTAAATAATGTAGAGTTCGTCGTACTTCCCCGACTGAAACCCGTTAATGGCACTGATTGCCACGCCAAGAATGGCTTCGAGCTTTGGTGCATCGCCAAGCCGGGTTGCTTCACCAGCCGGGGCAAAACCGGCGCGCAGGAAGAAATCGCGTCCTTTGCGACCGAAGGTATAGACATCGACCGTACGCCCCATTGCGCGCTGCTCGGTAATAAAACGACCGGCGCGACGCAGGACATTAGCAACCAGGCTACCACACAGACCGCGATCAGGGGTTACCACCAGTAACGCAACGCTCTTCACCGTCTCGCGTTTTTCGAGCAGCGTTCCACGGCGGGCTGCCCCTACCACTCGGGCTGTCAGATTGGCCATCACCTCTCGCATGCGGTCGGCGTATGGCCGGGTAGCTAATACATTCCGTTGTGCACGCCGCATCTTTGATGCTGATACCATCTCCATCGCTCGCGTAATCTGAGCAACATTCTTGACGGATCGGATGCGGCGCTTAATCTCGCGACTACTCGGCATATCGAACCCTTTGCAGTTGCAGCTTCTGGCGAGCAGCGAAACGTCTGCTCGCCAGTCTTCTGCTAGCTATAGTTACTGGTTGCCTTAAACTCCTTGATTGCCGATTCCAGCGCCTCCTTGACTTCAGGTGACGGGAACTTGCGATCAAGGCGATTGTCGTAGATCAGCTTCCGCACCTCTGGATGGGCGGTACGCAGGAAGGTCAGGAAATCATCACGCCACTTCGTGATCTGCGGCACCGGCACATCATCAAGGTAGTTATTGATAGCCGCATACAGAATAGCAACCTGATCCTCTACTGGCAATGGCTGATACTGTGGCTGTTTCAGCAGCTCTTGCAAACGTTGACCTCGCTCGATCTGCGCTTTGGTCGTTGCGTCAAGATCACTGGCAAATTGCGCAAAGGCAGCCAAGTCACGGAACTGAGCCAGCTCACCCTTCAACTTACCGGCCACTGCGCGCATTGCCCGCGTCTGAGCTGCACCACCTACACGCGACACTGAAATACCAACGTTCAGCGCCGGGCGTTGACCGGCATTAAACAGGTCGGACTCAAGGTAAATCTGACCATCGGTAATCGAAATCACGTTCGTTGGAATGTAGGCCGACACGTCGTTGGCCTGGGTTTCGATCACCGGCAATGCGGTCAGTGAACCACCGCCGTACTCCTCGCTCAGACGAGCTGCCCGTTCGAGCAACCGTGAGTGAAGGTAGAAGACGTCGCCGGGATACGCCTCACGACCGGGCGGACGGCGGAGCAAGAGTGACACCTGGCGGTAAGCAACGGCGTGTTTGCTCAAGTCGTCGTAGACGATCAGGGCATCCTTCACCAGTTGCCCATTGAGCATCACACCGTTCTCCATAATCTCTTCACCCATCGCACAACCGGCGTAAGGGGCGATATATTGCAATGCAGCACTCTCAGAAGCGGTTGCTGACACCACGATGGTATACTCCATCGCACCGAACCGCTCCAGGGTCCCGACGACCTGCGCCACCTGTGCCCGACGCTGCCCAATCGCAACGTAGATACACACCATCCCCTGGCCTTTCTGGTTGATGATGGTATCAACGGCAACTGCGGTCTTACCGGTTTGGCGGTCACCGATGATCAGCTCGCGTTGCCCGCGCCCGATAGGGATCAACGCATCAATCGCGATAATACCGGTCTGTACTGGCGTATCAACCGACTTACGGGTAATCACGCCAGGAGCGATACGCTCAATTGGGCGTGTCTTATCGTAAATGATCGGCCCTTTCCCATCGATGGGTTGACCGAGTGGGTTTACCACTCGCCCCAACAATCCCTGCCCGACCGGTACCGAAATAACGCGCCCGGTCGAGGTGACCATATCCCCTTCCTCGATCGTTTCATCATCACCAAGAATAATAGCGGCGACACTATCTTGTTCGAGGTTCAGGGCAATACCATAAATCGACTCATTGCGACCGGCTTTCGGCGGGAATTCAACGATCTCAGAAGCGACGACCTGATCAAGGCCGGACAGCCGCGCGACGCCGTCTCCGACGGCAATCACCGTACCGACATTGACCTGACGCGGCTGAAGGTCGACGCCGCTTGTGATCCCCTGCTTCAGCCGGGCGATCAATTCTTCAGTAATCGTCGTCATGCTCTACTCCGTCGCGCTGGTCGCCGGCGATACCGGGCCAGCGAGCTGAGTTCTAACGGTTAACTTGCCTGCAATATACGTTGGATGGCGCTCAGGCGTGTGCGGAGACTGTTATCCAGCACCTGATCACCAACCCGAATAATCAAACCACCGATCAATGTCGGATCAACTTGATACGTCACATGCACTTTGCCGTAGCGTTGCTGCAACTCGCGGCTAATGCGCTCTTTCTGCTCATCGCTCAACTCAATCGCACTGGTGACGCTGGCATCAATTGCCTGACTACCGACAGTATCGAGGTAACCTGGCAATGCAGCAGCCACTGCGTTGAGTTCACTGGTCAGCCCCTCTTTTACCATAGCGAGCAAGAAGTTGCGTACCTGTGGTAGCAAATCAGCCGGCAATACTGCTGCTGCATCGTGGACCGATAGACCGGCAATACGTGGGGCAACGGCCCGAATCTGCTCGGCAGCCGTTGTCAAGAGTGCCTCTACCAGTGGAGCAGCCAGTTCTCGTGCGTCAATGGTCGTTGCCATACCCTTCGTTTCCTCACGCAGACCAGGTCTTTACCGGAACTGCGACATTAGTTACGGCGATCAAGCGCTGCCAGCGACTCGGCGATCAATGCATCGTGGCCGCGAGCCTGGAGTTCTGCCCCCAATACACGGCTGGCCGTCAAGGTCACCAGCTCGGCGATCTGGCTCTTTGCCTCGCTCAACATACGAGCGCGCTCCTGTTCGGCCTGGAGACGAGCTTCTTCCTTCAAACGCTCGGCCTCGCGACGTGCCTGCGCAATGATCTCTGCTTCCTGCTGCTTGGCCCGCTCCTGCGCCTGGGCAACGATGCGAGCCGCTTCCTGACGCGCCTTAGCAATTTCTGCCTCGTAATCACGTCTGGCGTTAGCCAACTGCTCGCGTACCTTTTCCGCGTCGCGGACACTCTCTTCAATCCGCTTGGTGCGCTCGTTCAGCAAGTTCATTATCGGTCGGTACAAGAGCGCTCGCAGAATGAAGATGAGCAACAGGAAATTGATCAGTTGCGCGAGAAACAGGGTCGGATTAATACCTAATGCTTCCACCCTTCAAACCTCCCGTAACGCGCCAATATTTTACTGTAAGACGCCAAAACCGATCAAGAACGCAATGACCAGACCGAAAATTGCCAGTGCTTCGGTAAAGGCAATACCGATGAACATGTAGGTGACGACCCGATTCTCGATTTCAGGATTGCGGCCAATCGCCTGCACCGCACCCGACACGATGATCCCAATGCCGACACCCGGCCCAATTGCGCCCAGACCCACAGCGAGCGCGGTTGCGACGAGATTCATACCCTCCATGATTGAGATGCCTCCTTAAAGCAAACTCTGCGACGAAACCAATCTTTATGACAAACCATTGCGGAATACTCCGCACGAACACAACATCTTAATGTGCATGCTCCTCGTCATGGCCGGTGACGGCGATATTGAGGAAAGCGTAGGTCAACAGGGCAAAGATCAAGGCCTGGATAAATCCGACGAACACCTCGAAACCGTAGAAGGGTAGTGGTAGCAAGAGTGGAACCAGGAATGCCATGACTACCAGCAACACCTCACCTGCGAAGATGTTCCCAAAAAGACGGAAGGCCAGAGCGAAGGGCTTCACCAGTTCGGAGATGAACTCGATAATCCCCACAAACGACATAATGCCGTTCGTGTTAAAGAACTTCTTCAAGTAGCCAGGGCCAAGAGCACGGAAGCCCCAATACTCGATGAAGACGAAGGAGATAGCTGCAATCGCAAAGGTGAAGTTAAGATCGGCGGCTGGTGCTCGGAAGAGCGGTACCAGTTTCTTACCCTGCGCTGCGCAGGTGTCGTATGCTACTACACTCTCAGCCGCTAAAACATTGCCTGGCAGTGCGGCTGGCGCAGCTAATGCCACTCGCTCATCAGCCACGGCATGCTCGCCTTTGTGCTTTTCGTGGCAAACACCAATCGATCCTACACCCGGCAACAGACCAAACCAGTTCCCAAACAAGACGAAGAGAAAGATGGTTGCTACCAGGGGGAAGGCGGTCGCGACGTAACGAGGATTGATGTTGCGGAAGAGATTGTACAGCGACTCGAGCGTGAACTCCATGACGTTTTGCAAACCGCTTGGTACCATCTGCAAGTTGCGGGTTGCAGCAAACGCCAGGCCAATGACGAAGATGTCGATAATGATCGAGACAAGGAATGAATTGGTGATGGGGAAACCAGGAATGCCGTCAAAAATAACTTCAGCGGCAACTTCTACGTGTGGTTCACCGGTGTAGAGGAAAAAGCGACTGGCAATCGAAATGACAAGCGCCCCTACAATGATTAAGATGTTTCGAGTCCGCGTTGACAACGCCTACCTCCTGCTCGACAACGTCGGGCATTTTTCAGCATGTACAAGACCTCTTGTCTACGCTGTCGCCCACAGTACGAACAACTACTTCCTTGTTCAGTCTTTCACAATCAGTATACCCTACCTCGCATATTTTCGCAACTCACCCAACCGCTGGAACATTGTTGTTCAGCGAGGCCGTCGCCGAGTATACCATAGCCGTGCAGGATGGGCAACTGATGCGTGGGCGAGATGATTGGTGAGAGTGAACGGTGATCCACCCTCACCAGCGATGGAATGGCAGCGATGCTAACGAGCTAGCGCCTCGCGAAGTTCCCGGATTGCCCGTTTGGCATTGACCCATACTGCCCCGATCTTTGAGCTGGCTACGCGCTTGTTGAAGATCAACACCAGGAGAAAGCGCTGGGCAACGTCGAAGCAGTAGAGATCGATATTCACCCCTTCGTGGATATAGACACTGGTTGCATCTTCTTCGCGAAGCTGACGGGCGACTTCGCCGGTGGTTGAAAAACCAGTTGAAAGCAGGGGGAGAACAACCATGAGTGGCAGGTTGCCCTTATCTCCCGTTTCAACCAGGATCATCCCGGCACGGTCGGTTAACATAATACTCTGGGTGCCAAGGTCTTGCCCCAACTGGCTCATAATGCTGCGAATCGCAGCAATATTTTGCTCGGTGATAATTAAATGCCCGCCTTCACTGCGCCAACTCGTTGGTGTAGGAACCGAAGTGGGTGATGTCGGTGTCTGACCTCGACGTTCAGCGGCGGCACGTGAGCGGGCTGCCAGCCCACCGCGTGCAGGCGATGGTTCACGGGCGGCACGTTCAGCGGCTTCGCGCTCGGCAGCTTCGCGGGCAGCACGTTCAGCAGCCTCGCGTTCGGCAGCCTCACGGGCGGCACGTTCAGCCGCTTCTCGTTCGGCCCGCGAGGGGAGGACTATCCGTGCTGGTGTGAACTGTCGGCGTGGTGCCTGTTCTGCTGACGATGACGACTGTGTCGTCTCGCTCTTTTCAGTTGGTGATGATTCCACGTCAGTCATCGGTGTCGCCTCACGTACTCTCTCCGTAACGACCGTTGGAGAGGGTGATGGGGTAGGGGCAGGAGATGAGGCTGGCGTGTCGAGCACCCCACGAATAGTTGTGCGTACAATGTCGAGATTGAGTTCGCCGGTCAGCAATTTTGCGACGCCAGCCGTTTGTGCGCGATCGCGGTCAGCGTTACTCAATCTGTTCCCCCAAAGAATGACTCGTGTCTGTGGATCAAAATTCGGCACGATTTCGGCCAAATCAAGCCCACTCATTTCATCAAGTTCGATCTCACTCAACACGACATCAGGTGGTTCGGTGCTGATCGACCACAACGCATCATTTGCCGATTCAAAGATTTGTACTTCAGCGTCGCCGCTCAGCGCTCCTGATAAGCTACGGAGAACCGGGTTAGCGCGGGCGACCACGACGATACGATAAGCCATTGAATTCTCTCTCTGTATCGTTCAGAGTGGTAACCGTCTACTACTGTTCACTAGTATACTCGAAATAGCTACAGCTTGAAGCAGATTTTTGGCATGAGGCTCGCACTTCAGGCAATGACTTCCACACAGCTACGTGGCAGCCAGATTGCTTCGCCATTGTCGACCAGCACTTCAACGGCGGGCGTGCGTACTCCAGACGGTAGTCGTTGCGGGAGTGCCGGTAAGCTGCGCACTCGTCCGAGCGACCCCAGATGCTCGTGATCAAGCAGTCGCACTGTGGCGCCAACGCGCAATAGAGGGCGTGGTGGTTCAAGTGACGTGCTACTACTCCGCGACAGCGGGATAATAACCCGCGGTCGGCGGTGGGGCTGACGGAGGCTTGTTTGGCTTTCAATGAAGATTTCGCGCCGATCATTGTTGGCAAGTACTTCAAAGATTGGTGCGGCCATCGGCGCATTCCCGATCCCTTCCGTCAACACAATTGTGAGTGGTGAAGTGATGTGACTCATCCACTGCCAGTTGCGACGTCCAACGGCCCAGGGTAAGCGCTTGGTTAACTGGAAGAAGGTGCGCAGCTCATGTTCGTTGATACTACCGATGATGATGCCGCGAACCTGATGTTCGACCGCTTTGCGCAGAGCAGCAGCACTGATTCCGCTGCCGCCAATGATAACGGCATACATACTCTGCGCATCAATCATTTTTTCTGTGATCGGTTCTCCTGGATCAAGCGTCAGCAGTCGGGTGACACCGTTGGTATGAGCGCCGAAGCTGACGATGCCGTAGATTTGCGCAGCAGGTGTTTCGATGATCACCTGTTGATTGTTGATGATGTCCATCACGATTCCCCGCACGCCAGCCGTGAGGGTGATTGTTTGCGGTTCGGCGCAAATGATTGCGTAGCCGGTTGCCGGGTCTACCGTATGGAGAATACCGTTGGCCGGACTCAACACTCGTCGACCAAACATGCCACGGCGTCGGGCCAGGACAGCACCAGCGTTGATGGGTTGACCAATTGGGCTGACAACGGTACGGGCAGCCTGTTCAGGTGGCAGGTTGAGCGCTTGCGCCAGGTTAATCACGTATGGTGCTGTATCACTTTTTCCCCGTGCTACCACATCGTCAGGTTCCACTCTGCCTCCCTTTCTGACCAGAATTTCGCCTGGTTGAGGGAGGGTGCGTTCAATGCGGGCTAGAGTGCTTGCAATGATTGGCGGGACGCCATCCGGTACGTACAGCATAGCGATTCCGTATTTCGTGCAGGGGTATAGGCATACGATAATTATACCACGTGAACAGGGGAAGGCGCAGGGGGCATCTTCCAGGCTGCGCAACGCAAGCTACAGGCCCGCGTTCCTGTGCCAGCGGCATTTTTTTAGAACGTGTTCAATAAATCTTGACCGGAACACCGAGGTCTGCCCATTCGTAGAGCCATTGGGCGTCGTCGATGCGTAAATTGATACACCCATGCGACATTCGTACCCCGCTGCCGTGAGCGTTGTGCCAGTAAGTGCCGTGCAGCGCTACCCCGCCTACGATATACTGCACCCAGGGGATGTTGGGTACATACCAGCATTCCCCACCGAGACAACCGGTCATTGTCTGTTCGGGAATACGGTAGTAGATCGTGAAATCACCACGCGGGGTATTGAAGCCATCGCGTCCGGTAGCGACCGGTGCGGAAAAGACCAGCAGCTCATCTTCGTAGGCAAAAAGGTATTGGCGGCTGAGATCGACTTCGATTCGACGTGACCACAGTCCGGGACTCCAGTCTACTGCACCGGGGAGACGTGCGACCGGATCAGTGTTGACGTTCTGTAAGCGGGCGATTTCTCGTCCGAGTTCGTCAATATGAACTTCAAAGAGACTATCGAGGTCTATACCGTAGATCGTCTCTTGTTGGCGGAGAAACGGTGAAAGCGCTTCCGGCCGGTAGCGGAACCGGGCACGCTCGAAATATTGGACAAGCGTACCATTTTCGTCAACTTGTTCACTCAGTGGGAAGCCAAAGATCACGAGGCCGCCGTGGCGTTGCCAAAATTCGAGAAATTCGCCTTGCAGCGAATAACCGGTTTCGGGAAAAAACGCACCGGTATCAAGATTACTGTTTGGTGGCAGGCTGAGTGAGTGATGTGCCAGCCATTCACGACCGATTAGCCCAAGTTGCACCTGCTGCACTGTTTTGGCATACTCAGGATGATACTCGAATCGGGCACGCTCGAAGTATTGCACAATGCGGCCATCGATAACCAGTTCTTCACTGATCGGCATACCGAAGGTAAGCAGTTGGCCGTTTGCCCGCCAGAAGTCAAGGAAGCCAACGCGATCCGAGAGGTGATGACCGGTCTGCGGGAAGTAGACGGTACGCACAACCGGGAGGTTTTTTGGAGGATTTGACCGTGCCGCAACCAGATTCATCTGCAAGGTAACCATTGCGATCAGGAAGCTCCATCCGAGCAGCCAGATCAGCGATAATTGAGGAGATAATGGGTGGTGAGACGCAGACATTTCCAGACTCCATGAGTGTCCAGCGGGTCTTCGACGATGGATGCTTTGTTGCTAACCGAACACCAAATGCTTCACTTTAGTGCTGGTATACCTTGTAATATTGATAGAGCTATTATATCAGTTAGAAACAGTATTATACGGATTGAAAACCGGTAGCAAGCAAAACCCTTTAGGACTGGGATGAGTTTTGTTTCACCGTTGCGTAGTAGTGTAGAGAGTTTTGTATGGCAGATCTCTTCACCCCGCTACAGGTAGCCGGTCAGCAATTACGCAATCGCATTGTGATGGCACCGGCACCCAGCGGTCTGGCTGGCCGTGATGGATTCTGCCATAGTGCATTGGTCAGTTACTACGAGCGGCGCGCTATGGGTGGAGTGGGTATGATTATCACCGAGCCAATGCTTGTCGAGGAACCACTCACACCGATGGCGCATCTCGGTATCTGGCATGATTGCTATCTGCCCGCGTTACGCCGTCTCACCGCAGCGGCGCATGCCTTCGGTAGTCGAATCGTTTTTTTATTGGAAATGCTACCAGGTACATCACCCCTGTACGATCTGGTCGAGCGTTATGTTCAGGCTGCGTGGCGCGCTTTAGCAGCCGGTGCTGATGGAGTCTTCATCTCGATTGCCGATCAGGGAGAACTGGCGGCTATGGTTGCCGCAGGATGTCAGCCAGATGGTCACGTACAACCGTCAATTGCTGAACGGATTCAGCCAGTGTTAACGATTCTTGAGCAGATCCATCTCTGTTTTGGGCGTCGGCTCTGGGTTGGTTTACGCATGCCGGTGGCCGAGTTGGTGCCAGGTGGTCTGACGCATCAGGATGCACGAATCATTGCCCGGCGGGCTGTTGCCGCCGGGGCACAATTTCTCGATGTCACGCTCAATCGCTACACTCCTGATGTCGCTCGTTTTCCGGGCTGGACGATACCGCTAGTGGTAGGTATTCGGCGCATTGCGAGCGAAGCCATCGTGATCGGTTCAGGTCAGTTGAGTGATCCCTGGCTGGCCGACAGCCTGATTCGAGAAGGGAGTGTTGATCTGGTGATGCTGTGTACCGCGTTACGTCTGCTTCCCGAATGGCCGCACCTGGCACGTCGGGCATTGTGGTCAGCTAACGTAAAATGACCAGCAACACACCGGCTGCCACTGCCGAGCCAATCACACCAGCAACGTTCGGACACATTGCCTGCCAGATCAAAAAGTTTTGCGGGTCTTCCGCCTGGGCGACAGTATGGGCCACTCGCGCCGACATAGGTACTGCCGATACTCCGGCCGCGCCGATCAAGGGGTTAATTTTGTTCCTGGTAAATAGATTGTACAGTTTGGCAAACAGGATACCACCCGCAGTAGAAATGGCGAACGCGCAGGCGCCGAGGGCAAAAACGACGATTGAGCGCGGGGTCAGGAAGTTACTGGCTTGCGTGCTGGCCCCGACTGTCAAGCCGAGCATGATCGTCACACTATCGATCAGCGCGCTACGTGCCGTTCTGGCCAGGCGTTCAGTTACCCCGCTCTCCTTAAGCAAATTGCCAAAGAAGAGCATTCCCAGGAGAGGTAACGTGTCTGGGACAATGAGTACACACACAATCAAACCAATGATCGGGAATATGATGCGCTGCGTTCGACCAATCTCGGCTGGCGGTGGCATCCGAATGAGCCGTTCTTCGCGGCTGGTCAATAAGTACATAATGGGTGGTTGAATAACTGGCACCAGGGCCATGTACGAGTAGGCAGAGACGGCAATGGTGCCGAGCAGATCAGGCGCAAGGCGCGATGCGATAAAAATGGCGGTTGGTCCATCAGCCCCGCCGATAATGCCAATCGCGGCTGCGGCGCGGAGCAGGCGGAGTGGATCGTTGGGGTCAGCCAGATCGAGAAATGGGAAATACTGACCGAGGACAATAGCCATCAAGAGGGTAAAGAAGATACCGAGCTGTGCCGCAGCGCCAAGCAGGATCAAGCGAGGCTGGGCAATCAGTGCCGAGAAGTCGGTCATTGCTCCAATGCCAAGGAAGATGAGGGGCGGGAAGATACCGGTGATCACTCCGAAGTAGATGTAATTCAAGACGCTGCCCTGATCGTAGACTCCCTGCCCCATACCCGGCTCAAAAGGCATGTTGCCAAGAATGATACCGAAGCCAATCGGTACCAGCAGCAGTGGCTCGAATCCGCGGGTAATGGCAAGATAGACGAACACGCATCCGACGACGATCATGAGCAGATTACCCCATGCCAGATGGGCGATCCCGCTTGCTTCAAAAAAGCCGATAAGCCATTCCATCAGGCAAACTCCAGTAGTGGTTGACCCTGACGCACCGAGTCGCCAACTTTGACGTTGATTGCACGAATGGTACCTGCAACGGGTGAACTGACGTTTGAATTCATCTTCATCGCTTCGATCACAACCAACGGATCGTTTTCTTTGACCTGATCGCCGACCTTAACTTTAATTTCGGCAACAATGCCGGCGATTGGTGATACCAGCACCCCAGGACCGGTTGAGCTTGGTGGTGGTGTGTCTGGCGCTGTAGCAGGTGTAGTAGGAGTACGTGGTGGTGGTGGTACGGCGTTGATACTGGTTGGAGCGTGCAAAGCCGACTCATCATCATCTTGTAGTACCTCGACCTCGACCTCGTAGGTCACACCGTTTACCGTTATACGCAAGCGTTTCATAGTCTCTCCGTCATTCAACCTGAAATGCGGTGATACAACAATTACCATCCATCGTTTCCAAATTCCTGTCCATGATCTACCGTCGCAACTGACGGGCCGCCATCACACTGACCCGTCCTAAACGTGCCCAGTTCACCGCCAGTTGTCGGTAGTAGCGTACCCGCAAGATACGTACCGGTTGGTCAAGGGTTGCGACCGCAGCAGCCGTGAGAATCGCGATCAGTTGTGGATCGAGCTGGTCGGTAGTGGTTGAAGATGTGCTTCCTTGCGGTACGTCCGGTTTCGTGGCGCTCACTGTTTTTGGCTGGAACAGACCTTGACTGCGGTTGAGGATACTCAGCGCAAATGCAACGATGGTAAGTACAATGAACACGATGCTGAGCCCCGTGATCGCGATTTGAAAGCCAACCAGTAATGGGTTCGTAGTAAGATCAATCATAGCGGTTCCTTCAATCGTTTTCTGGGCGTGCACACATGTTCTCGTGAATCTCATTGTGTGAGGGGTGTTCACGTTCGGATTGGAGCTGGTGTAGATGTTGAGATAGGCGTGATCCGCTCTTTTGCGATCAGTCTATAGCGGCACCAGCCCGTGCTTCTTCTGCGGACGGAACTCGCGTTTGGTACGTAGTGATGCCAGGGCCAGGCTAAGATAGCGACGGGTCTCACTCGGTACAATGATGCTATCGATCAGATTGCGACCGGCGCCAACGTAGGGAGAGGCAAATTCGGCGCGGTACAGCTTAACGAACTCGGCCCGCGCTGCTGCCGGATCATCAGCCTGCTTAATCTGGTCACGGTAGATGATATTGACCGCTCCTTCTGGCCCCATAACCGCAATCTCAGCACTCGGCCAGGCGGCCACCCGGTCAGCGCCCAGGTCTTTCCCACACATTGCCAGGTATGCCCCACCATAAGCCTTGCGTAGAATAATTGAGATTTTAGGCGTTGTCGCTGCCGAATAAGCAAACAACATCTTCGCACCGTGGCGAATAATACCGCCACGCTCTTGGGCCACACCCGGCAAGAAACCAGGCACGTCAATAAAGGTAATGAGTGGAATATTGAAAGCGTTGCAGAACCGAACAAAGCGGGCAATCTTATCAGAGGCATCAATGTCGAGAACGCCAGCCATAACAGTGGGCTGATTGGCAACGATTCCTACCGTACTACCATCGATACGAGCGAAGCCGATCACAGCATTATCGGCAAAACCGCGTTGCACTTCGAGAAAATCACCGTCATCGACAATCCGTTTGATGATCGGGATAACATCGTAAGGTTCACGCGGATCATCGGGGATCATGGTGTCGAGAACGGGATCATTGTAGAAGCGTAGTTCACCGTCACCACGATCAGGTGGGTCTTCGAGATTATTCGATGGCAAAAAGCTCAATAAACGCTTACAAAGCGCAATCGCCTCGGCATCATTTTCAGCGACAAAGTGTGCAACTCCACTTCGGATCTGAGCTTCCGGTCCACCAAGCTCTTCACCGGTTACCTGTTCTCCTGTGACCTGCTTGAGTACTTCGGGACCGGTAATAAACATCTCACTGCCCCGTACCATAATGATAAAATCCATCAGGGCTGGTGAATACGCGGCGCCACCGGCACATGGCCCGGCAATAATCGCAATCTGAGGCACGACACCGGAGAGCAACACATTACGGTAGAAGATGCGACCATAACCACTCAGGGCATCAATCCCTTCCTGAATACGTGCCCCCCCGCTATCGTTAATCGTGATGAACGGCGACCCGCACTTTAAGGCCAAATCCATCGTCTGACAGATTTTGTCAGCGTGCATTTCACCAACCGATCCACCGGCGACAGTAAAATCTTGTGCAGCGACAAAGACTTGCCGCCCATCGACACTGCCACAACCGGTAATCACCCCTTCGCCAGGCATCTCCTTACCGGCCATCCCAAATGCTGTACACCGATGATGAGAAAAAAGGAACAGCTCTTGAAAGGTTTCTGGCTCGATCAGAAGATGAATTCGCTCGCGAGCAGTCAATTTGCCGGCCTGGTGTTGGCGAGCAATGCGTTCTGGGCCACCACCCTGCTCAAGACGGTGTCGGCGCTGGCGCAGCATTTCAATGCGGGCACGCATGGAAGTGGGTACTATATTGGTCGCTTCAGACTCATGTTGAGTCATGGTTGTATCTCCTTGTACGAAAACAACCATCTACCGAACTGCCTGATGGGCAAAACAGCTCTAACTCGGTTTGTTGCTCTGAAGTTAGTTGCGGGCTTAGATGTTGACGGATGTTAGTATAGCACTGGCAATAGTTGCGAGAGGTAAGATAGGGTCATTCTTTGGCAACTGTAAATTGTTGGGGTTGTGAGTTGGTAACTATTAGTTAGTCTGCACAGTTGCGTCTTTTCATCGTCGTGGGGATGATGGTTGCCCATCCCGTGGGTGAGTTCCCAGCCCGTCACTCCTGAGACGGTGATGAGAATGATCGGTGAGACAACGGGAACGTACCGCAGACAATCTTCGAAAGAGGGAGATGCATGCCTCTTCTCCTACTCACTCCTCTATCGCCACTGCTGGGTGGGGAAAATATTGAACATCCCTATGGACACCGTATCAGCGGAAGTGAGCCAAATGTAGATGGAGTGAAGAAGCTGCACTTCTTCACTCCGTATGAGTGGTGGTACACCGAACTGTCTAAGGAATTGAATCGCTCCACGATGCAGGGGAAACGTGGTCACATTGTATCAGGAAGGGATTTTTCAGACGATTCCTCGGCTATGTACTAGCAGAGAAATCGTCTCACTACCGTATGCAGCTACATCGTAAGCACGACTCTCCCTTCAATCTTACCCTCCTTCATTTCTGCAAACACCTGATTGATCTTCTCAAGCGGTTCGACACGAACCTTTGCCCGTACCTTCCCAGCGCCGGCAAAAGCAAGTGATTCTTGTAGATCAAGGCGGGTGCCGACAATTGAACCGCGTAACGTAATTCCTCTCAGAACAACATCGAAGATCGATACCGGAAATTCACCAGGAGGTAAGCCGTTGAAGGCAATGGTACCACCGCGCCGTACCATACCTAGGCTTTGCTCGAATGCCTTGCGTGATACCGCTGTTACCAGCACCCCGTGAGCACCGCCGATTTCACGCTGGATGCGCTCGCCTGGGTCTTCTGTCAATGCGTTAACCGTCAAATCAGCACCGAGTTGACGGGCAAATTGCAGTTTTTCGTCAGCAATATCAACTGCTACGACATTCATACCCATCGCTTTGGCATACTGCACGGCCATGTGACCAAGACCACCGATACCAGAGATAACAATCCATTGACCAGGACGAACATCGGTTGCTTTGATCCCTTTGTATACCGTAACTCCAGCGCAAAGCACTGGCGCAATCTCGGCAAAATCAACCCCGTCCGGTAAGTGTCCAACGTAATTTGGGTCAGCCAGGACGTATTCGGCATACCCTCCATCGACAGAATAGCCGGTATTTTTCTGTTGTGTACAGAGTGTCTCCCGCCCATCGAGACAATATTCGCAGTAACCACAGGCAGTGTGTAACCAGGGAACACCAACGCGGTCCCCTTCTTTAACAGTTTTGACACCACTTCCGACTGCTGCGACATACCCTACAGCTTCGTGACCAGGAATTAAGGGTAATTTCGGTTTGATCGGCCAATCTCCTTCGGCGGCGTGGAGATCGGTGTGACAGACACCCGACGCTTCGACCTTGACAACAATTTGCCCTGGACCCGGCTCTGGAACTGGTACCTCCTCGATGACGAGAGGTTGATGGAAGGCGTGTACGACCGCCGCTTTCATCGTCCTGGTCATGGTTACCTCCTCTTTGAGATATTGAACCCTGAAACCTGAAAACTGGAATATTCAATAATTTAGATATGTAAGGTTTTTGGTGAAAAGAGTTATCTTGATGTTAATTCTCGTGATTACTCGCCATAATACCATGTAATCATGGTGTTGTCAAGATCGAAATTGTGGTTAAAATTTTGTTTATGAGTTTTAATATTTATGTAGATTAAAATAAAAGTTTGCAAAAATGTAATAAGACCTCTTCAATAGACGTGTTATCATATAGTTAGCACCTGATTTTGTCGCAGATTAATAAATTCCTCTATCTGTAGGGGTATTATTCCCTAATAAGGATATGTATAACGTCGAGAAAGAATGTTCTGATCGGTGTTTACTCCTTGTACGGTATCGTTTGTGTTCGTTGGGGATTGGTAGTCGCACTCATCGACAGCAGTCTGGAGGAAGTTGATGAATCGCTTCATACCGTATCTTCTCTTTATATTGGTCTGCGGACTAATTTCAACGGTGTCCGGTCGCTCTCCTTCAGTTTTCGCAATGTCTTCCACCTCATTGCTCCCTAACACGGCGTCGCATGACAGTCCATCTGCTCAGACGGCATCGTCAAATCTGCTTCAGGACGGTGGGTTCGAGCAGCAGGGAGCTGCCTGGGAGGCGTGCGGCAAAGTTGGCCTGGTTGACGCTCAATCAGAAGGTGCTGAGTTCGTTTATGCTGGTCGTTATGCGATTGTTATGGGAATAAGTGCCGATGGAAGTGATTGTCCTCAGCTTCCCAATAATAGTGTGCCCAAGCAGATTCTGAGCCAGTCACTCAGTATTCCGGCAAATGCACGTGCCGTGACCGTTTCCTTTTGGTTTCGTGGCTTTGCGGGTACAAGTGTCGATATTTTTCTGGCCCGCGGTTTTTATCAGTTTGATCCGGATTTAGGTGGGGTTAAGCTAGGGAGTTTTTCAACCGATCAGCCACCGGGCTGGCAGTTGTATCGCACGGTGTTAACCGATGATCGACTTGATCTTGTGCGTGGACAAACGTTGCGCTTCTCTATCGTGATACAGGGAGATGTTCCTGTCGAACGAGATGCAGCTCTCCTGATTGATGAGGTACAGGTTGTTGCGGCTGATCTGCGTACAGCCCCTGCACCGTTACCTCCTGCCCTCCGTGGTGATGGGAGCCGTCCGTTAGCAGTGGTTCGCGCCGAAGGCTCCAACCGTTGGTTGTACCGCATGGATACTGATGGCAGCAATCTGCAACTCATTTATCGTGGCTTACTGAACAACGTGCGCTCTCCAGTGTGGTCACCCAATGCTCAACAGATTGCGGTAGCCGACAATAATACCTGGCCCTGGCCTGTTCCTGATCCTGACCCACAGAATAATTTGGCTGCAACTGCGATAACAGTGTTGAATGCCGATGGGAGTGGCAGTAGACAGCTCTATCAAACCCAGAGTCAAAAAGGGTCGCGTTGTCCATTCGTAGCACTGCCAGGACAAAGCGAGACTCCATCCAGCATTGTGCGTGTGAATAGGCTGACCTGGATGCCGGACGGACAGCGACTCGCATTTACGAATGTTGGGTTCCTCACTTTCTGTGATGGCCGCATCTCTGGTGGTCGAGCTGACGTGTATCTCTCACCGGTACCACCTGCACTTACTCCCACTGACGTGGCCAGTTTTGCTGCGAATCCGAGTATCAATCGCAACCGCCAACTATTGTTCGAGAGCTTTGGGAACAATCGAACGACCGGGATTTGGGAAGCCGACCTGCCATCGTCCCGCGAGAATCTTCTGATCGCTCATCGTGCCGAAAGTCAACCGGTTTGGGCACCTGATGGTCGCCGTTTTGTCGTCAAGCGAGATACCAGTAGTCCTTCTGAGGATAGAAGTGAACGTACCAACGCTATTGTGCTCTATGATCGGCAAAATCTGAGCAATCCGCGCATGCTGTTGTTTGCCGATCATGGGCGCAGTATTGATCATGTGCGCTGGTCTCCTGATGGGATGTATCTGGTTTACACACTTCATCGTCTCGATGGTGGAACGGATATTTGGTGGCTCGATGTTACTAGTGGTGCGACTGGACCAATCACCACCGATGGTCGGGCACTAGAGGCCGACTGGCGACCGGGATCTACGTTGCAGCGTGTCTTCGTTCCACTCGTGACGCGGAATTGACAACTGAGGAAGGAAACGCCTCTTCTATGGGAGTTAGCCCTTTTCTAGAGACATTGGCGTTCGAGGAAAAATAGCAGATATACGTGATACCTCCATCGTGCGAGATCAACAGGTGCGGGGGCGGGTCAGGAACCCGCCCCTAGTGGCGATTCGTAAGGGGTACGACAGGGTGCGCACTGCAAACGCTATCAACTGGACGTTTGCTTAAACGTTTTATTCGCTCCCGCCCCATCCCACTGCGGAAGCAGAAGGGTAAAGGGCACAAGGCTTTGCCTACGCGACTTTTGGCAATCACCGAATCTTGTCTTCACCCTGGTCGTTTCGGTAACTCGACGAAGACCTGACCATTTTCTTCACTAACCGGATAGGTAGTAAGCGGTGTTGGTTCCTTCCCTAAAGCGATCAGTGCCCGTGACCAGCCTGGCATCTTGAAGCCGCCAATGCCCTGTACCCAGTCCAGATTCTTGCCGGTGCGTATGTCAAATTTTGAGCCGTGCCACGGGCATGTGATAACATGACCTTCGAGGGTACCATTTCTGAGCGAGAGATTGAGATGGGGACAGAGTGCATGAACTGCGTAGACACTACCATTGATACGCACGGCCAGGATGTTGATACCGTCACCGGTGACTGAGACAAGTGTCGATTCAGGGAAGTCTGTCGATGTGCCGATTTTTACGCGCATGGATTTGCTCCCTTCCTGTCATCGCTCGTTGCTGTCTGTTATCTGCTTCCGCTTCTCTACCGTTGCTCGTAGAGGTTGTGGGAAATTACAGACTGGCATCTCCTAATTATCATTCTACATGAGAGATGCGATTTTTTGTTGAACGTTACTATTCCCATCGTAATAAAGTGTTTTCCAACGATGATCATCTGCACCGTTCAGAGAAGAGCGAGTTGCCAACCCTCTCGCTCGTAGCAGGGTAGGACACCAATGACCGTTGATCTTCTGACCTTATCAATTGCGCTTAATCTGGCAAATGTGTTGCAGTGTATGGCACTGGTTGGCCTGGCCGTAGCGAACCGTGAGCGTGTTGGTTTACGATGGTGGGCGGCAGGAATGGGGTCGCTGGCGCTTGGTCTCATCCTAACCACTATGCGGGATGTTATATCACTACCGCTGTGGCTCCACGCGATCAGTAATGCCATGGTGGGAAACGGGATGCTCATACTCTATTATGGCATACGCCGTTTCTTTGGTGACAATGATGATCCACGCCGGTTCATTGTGATCGGTTTGCTCATATTCATCGCCAATATTGTGCTGGCTTTTACCGGTGATGTACCGCCTCTACGTCGGATTCTCTTTTCGGTTGTGGTAAGTGTATTATCCATCCTCATCGCCGTGCGCTTGCATCATGAATTGCACACTGATTATCGATTAACCGTGCTATTCTTGCTCATTGTGTTTGTTGCAAATACTATCTTCTTTGTCATTCGTGGTATCGCTACAATGACCGAAGCGAACTGGTTGATCGTATCAGCACCGTGGCAGACGGCAACCTATCTCACGGCTATTGCTACAACGACCCTGTGGACATTCGGCCTTATTTTATTGGTCAATCAGGAATTGATCGTCAAACAGCGTGAGGCCGCACAGCAGCTTGAATTAATTTTTGCTGCACAGCCCGATGCGGTGTTGTTGTCACGCCTGACCGACGGTGCTTTTATGAAGGTTAATCAAGGTTTCACTGAAATCAGCGGATACAGTGCAGAGGAAGCGCTGGGGAAGGATGGACTGAAGCTGAATATCTGGCGTTCGCCGGAGGATCGCCAACGCTGGGCTGAGTTGATGTGGCGCGAAGGTTCGTGTTCGGGCCTTGAGTTTGAATTTCGGCGACGCGATGGGACATTTCGTACCTGTCTCCTTTCTTCGCGAAAGGTGATGATTGCTGGTGTACCCCATGCAATCAGTATTGTTCACGATATTACTGAACGGAAACAGATCGAGGAAGCATTACGACGCAGTGATGCTCGCTATCGGCTCATTGCTGAGAATACGTCAGATGTAATCTGGTTATTTGATCCAGTGCAGGAACGGTTCACGTTTTTTAGTCCGTCGGTACAAAAGTTAACTGGGTACTCCGTAACCGAAGCAATGGCCGTTTCGATCACCGATCTCTTAACCCCTTCCTCAGCGCAGCAAGTGCTATCGGCGCTGCACTATATGCTCCACGAGTGGCAGGGAGAACTGACCACAGCACCGCCGTGGGTCGCCGAGATCGAGTTGATCCATCGCGATGGGCACGAGGTGCAGGCGGAGATCGTTACTACGTTTGTTCGTGATGAGGATAACCGATTGATGGTATTAGGTGTGGCGCGTGATATTACTGCCCGTAAACAGGCAGAAATCGAGCTACGCCTGGCTCGTCAGCAGGCCGAAGCGGCCAATCGGGCGAAGAGTGCCTTTCTGGCTAATGTCAGTCACGAACTACGAACTCCCCTCCATGCGGTGCTTGGCTTTGCTCATTTGTTGAGTAATGATGGTGAGTTGACCGCAACCCAACGGGAATATCTCGACATTATTAATCGAAACGGTGAACATCTGCTGCACTTAATCAATGAAGTCCTTGATCTGGCAAAGATTGAGGCTGGACGCTACACATTTACCCCTGCGCCGGTTGATGCTCGCAGGTTATTGGCCGATCTTCAGTCATTATTTTGGCCGAGAATCGAAGCAAAACAGTTGCAGTTCATCGTGACCTGTGCTGAAGAAGTACCGCGAATTATCCTGAATGATGAAGCCAAAATACGTCAGATTCTGATCAATTTACTGGAAAATGCGATCAAATTTACCGAAGTCGGGGTTGTGAAACTCCAGGTCGAGCGGTCGCAGCAACAGATTCTGTTTATCGTTGAAGATACTGGTGCTGGTATTCCACCACTCGAACAGCCATATCTGTTTCGTCCCTTTTTCCAGGGATACCAGGCTGTCAGTAATAGTTCAAACAGAGGAGCCGGTCTCGGTTTGAGCATCAGCTACGAACTGGCTCGTGTCATCGGCGGCAATCTCTCTGTATACAGTGCAGGCGAGGGGTGTGGTGCTCGCTTTACACTGACATTACCGTTACGCACACCGATTACAACACCGCTTTCGTTACCTGCTCAGCACGAAAGTCGGCGCGTCATCCGGGTACGAGCCGATCAGCCGGTGTATCGCATGCTGGTAGCCGATGACATTCCAGCCAGTGCGTTACTGTTAGTTACTCTCCTCCACCGGCTAGGCTTCGTCGTACAATCGGTAGCAGATGAGCAAACATTGCTTACGATGTGGCGTTCCTGGCAACCCCACATGATCTGGCTTGACGTTGATCGGACGCGGATCAACGGTCTGGCCGTCGCTCAACAGATTCGCACCGCCTGTCATAACGAACCAGGGCTGATGCGACCGGTGATGATTGCTTTGTCGGCGAATGTCCTTAGTGATACGCCAACGACCGCAATTGAGTCAGGTTGCGATGAGTTCATTGCGAAACCGTTTCGCGAATATGATGTGATTCGGATCATCGAGCAGTATCTGCATGTGCAGTTTGATGAAGTTGTACCTCAGATGACAACATTGCCGAATGGTGTTGGCGATGATTGCGGGTATGATCGCGAGTGGTGTCTGGCGGTACGACAGGCTGCTGTCGAAGCCCATTTTTCACGTTTGCAGCAGCTTATCACCGACATCGAGTCGGCCCGACCCGATGATGCGCGTCGGTTGTGGCACTGGCTTGAAACCTTTAACTACCAGGCCTTGATCGAATGGGTTGATGCGATCCTTGCTTCTCAGGCGAGGGATTCTCGTGTATAGTAATAGGTAACTATGCACAGAAGTTTATACCGTTAGAAACTCATGACCAGTAATCGTGCGCCCACCATTTTGATCGTTGACGATACCCCGGCAAATCTCTTGTTGCTAACGCAGCTCCTGCAGGCTCAATCGTATGATGTGCGTCCAGTGACCCACGGTGCAATGACGTTGGTGGTAGCCCGTACTCTTCACCCTGATCTCATCCTGCTAGACATTCGGATGCCGGATATGGACGGTTATGCAGTCTGTCAACAACTGAAAGCCGATCCAGAAACGAGTCAGATTCCGGTTATTTTTATTAGTGCATTGGATGATGTGGAGGACAAAGTACGGGCGTTTGAATGTGGTGGTGTAGACTATATCACCAAACCATTTCAACCCTTAGAGGTGTTAGCTCGGGTCCGAACGCATCTGGCGTTAGCGCAGGCGCGGGCTGCGCTTGAGGAGGCTAATCGCGAGTTACAGCGAGCATTGGCCCGTGAAGCAGAACTGGCGCGGATCGACTGGCTCACCGGGGTTTACAATCGTAGTTATTTCTACGAAGTGGCAGTGCGCGAATTCGCAATTGCAACGCGCTATGAGCGATCATTGGCGGTTGGGATGATCGACGTTGATCATTTTAAACAGATCAACGATCGCTATGGTCATCTGATCGGAGATCAGGTATTGCGTTCGGTCGCACAGACAATTGCCCATCAGATCCGGACAACAGATTGTGTCGGTCGTTTTGGCGGCGAAGAGTTTATTCTCTTGTTGCCGAATACCGATACCGCTGCTGGTCTGATTATGGCCGAGCGGTTACGCACTACTATTGGCGGTTTGGTCATCCATACCGATAAAGGTGATGTTTCAGTTACGATCAGTATCGGGATCGCAGGACGACAACCGGCAGATACGACGATTGAACGTCTGATCGACCGCGCCGATCAGGCGTTGTACGTGGCTAAGCAACAGGGGCGCAATTGTGTGGTGGGGGTGTAGCACACGTGCCGGTAGTGAGGGGAAGTTTCTCCTTTACCCGTCAACGCGATTGGGTGTTGTATTGTAGAACTGACGCTAACGGCGCGGCTATGGTATACTGCTAATCAGAGACGATAAGGATATGCTGCGGACTAGTCGCCGATTAGAGTACTCATGTCAGATCAACTATACATCCGTAATTTCAGCATCATTGCCCACGTCGATCACGGCAAAACGACGCTGAGTGATCGACTTCTCGAAGTGACGCGCACGATTAGCGAGCGTGAACAGCGTGAGCAACTCCTCGACTCGCTCGATCTTGAGCGTGAGAAGGGTATCACGATCAAGTTGAAGCCGGTGCGCATGGAATATCGTGCCGCTGATGGTCAACTTTACCAGCTTAATCTGATCGATACGCCCGGGCACGTCGATTTTAGCTATGAAGTGAACCGCTCGCTGGCTGCCTGCGAAGGTGCACTGCTCGTCGTTGATGCGTCGCAAGGCATCGAAGCGCAAACGCTCGCCAATACCTATCTGGCGCTAGAAAATGATCTGGTCATTATTCCAGTAGTGAATAAGATCGATCTCCCCGGTGCGCATCCAGAAGAGGTGGCGCAAGAAATTGAGTCGGTGATCGGAATTCCGGCTGAAGAGGCAATTCTGGCCTCGGCAAAAGAGGGGATCGGAATTACCGAGATTCTCGAGGCAATCGTTCGGCGGATTCCGCCGCCACGGGGACAGCGTCAGCAACCGGCACGGGCCTTGATTTTTGACTCGCACTACGATCCTTACAAAGGGGTGATTGCCTACGTGCGGGTGGTAGACGGAGTTTTCAGGGTGCGTGATCGGGTACACTTTATGGGTACCGGTGCGCAGGCTGAAACGCTTGAGATTGGTATTTTCCGCCCGGCAATGACCCCACTTAATGAATTGGTTGCCGGCGAAGTGGGCTATATTGCCACCGGTTTGAAAAGTGTTGCTGATTGTCAGGTTGGCGATACGATCACGCTGGCCGATGCGCCGGCGGCTGAGCCACTACCCGGTTATCGCCCGGCCAAGCCGATGGTCTTTGCCGGTTTGTATCCTATTGACTCGAATGCCTACCCTGAATTGCGGGAAGCGTTGGAACGCTTGAAACTCAACGATGCTGCACTCTCGTTTCAACCTGAAAGTTCAGCAGCGCTAGGGTTTGGCTTCCGCTGCGGTTTTCTCGGTTTGTTACACATGGAGATTGTGCGCGAACGGCTCGAACGTGAATATAAGCTCGATTTGCTGATCACTGCACCGTCCGTCGAGTATCAGGTGTTACTTTCTGACGGTGAAATTATCACTGTCGCGAATCCTTCGGAAATGCCCGATCGGTCACGGATCGAAGCGATTGAAGAGCCGGTCGTTGAGATTAGCGTAATTACGCCGGTGCGCTATATCGGCACAATTATGGAGTTGGTGACGACCCGTCGTGGTACGTTCATCAGTATGGATTATCTTGATCCGACGCGAGTACTCTTGAAGTACCGTATGCCACTGGCGGAAATCGTGATTGATTTCTACGATCAATTGAAGAGCCGGACGCAAGGTTACGCCTCGCTCGATTATCATCTGGCCGGTTATCAGGAAGCTGATCTGGTAAAGCTGGACATTCTGGTTAATGGTCAGCCGGTTGATGCGCTCTCGCTGATTGTGCATCGTGATTTTGCCTATCAGCGTGGTCGTGATCTCGTTGAACGGCTGCGCCAATTGATCCCGCGTCAGATGTTCGAAGTACCGATCCAGGCCGCCATTGGTTCAAAGGTGATTGCCCGCGAGACGATTCGCGCCTTGCGGAAAGATGTGTTGGCAAAGTGTTACGGCGGTGATGTGACCCGTAAACGGAAATTGCTTGAAAAGCAAAAAGAAGGCAAAAAGCGCATGAAGATGGTGGGAAGTGTGGAAATTCCTCAGGAGGCCTTTATGGCTATTCTGTCGCTTCATGAATCGGGTTACGAGCGTGAGCGCTAATTGAAGGGATTGCGAGTTGCTTGCCCTTTCCTGTGTTGGAGGAGAACCTGTCAATGAATCGTCTGATCTGGTTATTTACGCTCTTCCTCTTAGTTGGTTGTCAGAGTGCGGTCAATGGTCAGCGGTGGGCCGATACCGATTCGGCAGTCGTCTTTCGTATTGGTTCACGGCTGTTTACCCTCGCCGATGTAAATGCCGAGGTACGACGGGCAATTGGTGATGGCATCGCCAACGCACTCGCTGCGGGTCAGACCAGGGAGCAGATCGAGCAGATTGTAGTCGAGAACGATCTGCGTCGTCAGATTTTCGAGCAAATGATTCAAAATGAGCTGCTGTTGCATTATGCACGCCAACACGGGATCGGGGTTGATCCGATTGCGCTCGATGCAGCAGTCTTCAACCGTCTGGCAGCCGATGCCAGTCCGGCTGAAGTACAGGATTTGCGTAGTCTGTTGGCCCGTGAGCAGGTTGTTCTTGAAGTGATTGCTCGTCATACACGGGCTGATATGGCTCATGTCCGCCATATTCTGGTGGCTGATGAGGCGACAGCACAAGCGGTGCTTGCCGAGCTGCAATCAGGCGCCGATTTTGCAACCCTGGCCGCAAAACGTTCCCGTGATACGGCATCGGCTGCTCAGGGTGGTGATCTGGGATGGACGCCAAGAGGTGAGTTTGTCGCACCGTTTGAAGAGGCGATCTTTTCGATCCCCCTCAACACCCCTCAGATTGTGCAGACTGAGTTTGGTTTTCACGTTGTGGAAGTGTTAGGACGGGAAAACCAGCGTCCCTTTTCTTCGTTTGAAGAGTTGCGTACACGCCGTAATGCCAATCAGTTCTATCAAGAGACGTTCATCCCCTGGTATGAAGAGTTGCGTCGTCAGGCAGAATTGAGTGGCGAGTTGCAAATTGCGGCTGGCTTCGATCCTGATACCCTGCTTATCCCATTCCCTGAGACACCATGAACTCATCAGTATCGTTCCAGGCTATATTTCAGGTGGTGATCGAGCATGGTTTGATCGATCCGACGGCAGTTCAGGTCTTCGCCATCGAGCAAGTCTTGCAGACAGTGCCGGTTGCACCGGCAAGCCGTGTCCTACCCTGGGTTGAACAACAAGGTTTAGGCAGCTATCAACCGCCACGGGTTCCTTTCCCATTAGCTACACATACAACGGCATTCATCTGGGGATCGGTCGCTGCCTTTAACGGTGCAGCGCTGGCAACGCTATTAGGCGAACGTTATCCGTTGTATCATCCGTTAACGATTATCTCGCTACCAACCAAGACAATTCATACCTGTCTGCTGAGTGAGCTGGCGTCCGCACCCCTACCAGATGGTGTAATGGTTGGCGTAATTGTTCCTGCATTGTCATTACCTCACGATCAGCGTGGGTTTGATCGGCTGCGTTGGGTGATTACCCGTCTGCTCGGTCCTGATGGTTGTCCGTGGGATGTGCGGCAGACGCATCAAAGTTTGCGTCAGCATTTGCTTGAGGAGGTATATGAGGCGCTGGAAGCACTTGATACCGGCAACATGACCGCACTCTGCGAAGAGTTGGGAGATGTTCTCTTACAGGTGCTTGTGCACAGCGAGATGGCGCGTCAGGCAGGTTCTTTTTCGCTCGAAGATGTTGTGCAACGAGTGGCTGATAAGCTGATATTCCGTCATCCGCATGTCTTTGCGACCACGACGGTCGATCATCCCCAACAGGTCTTGCAGAACTGGCATCAACTCAAAGCACAAGAACGGCTTACAGAAGGAAAGATACGGCATAGTGCGCTTGATGGTGTACCCAGTGCGTTACCTGCACTGGCGATGGCGCAGGCACTGACACAGAAGGCCATCCAGGCCGGATTTACGTGGCAACATCTCGATCAGGTATGGGCAAAAGTTGATGAAGAGTTGCAAGAACTGCGAACGGCGATGGATATGTCTGCCCGGCAGGCCGAGCTTGGTGATCTCCTCTTTGCGCTGGTAACGCTGGCGCACTGGCTCCGAATTGATGCTGAAACTGCGCTGCGTGAAGCTAATATGCGCTATAAACAACGCTTTCAGTGGGTAGAGCAAATGGCTGCACAGAGTGGACGTACATTGCAAGATTGTTCGTTAACGGAAATGTTAGCCTGGTGGACAGAGGCAAAGGTGATGGGAAGTGAACAATAAATCTTCGCCGATCCAGCTTTCGTTCAACGATGTGGTGCAATTGCGCAAACCGCATGCTTGTGGCGGCGATACCTGGCGAGTTGTACGTCTTGGCGCTGACATTGGATTGCGTTGTGAAACATGTGGGCGTCGGGTCTTGATACCGCGTGCTGAGCTAGAGCGACGGATGAAGCGTCTCATTACGCCCGAGATCAAATCGTGATCGAGATGGCGTGATTGCACGCACGGTTGATGTAACAATGCTGAACTGACATTCCTGGGAGCAATCCGACGGTATAAGGCGTATCTCATCCTCGCTCAGTGGTTAAACGGTACCTTTGCACTGTGCAAACGAGGTTGCTTGCCGGTCGGCAATAGGCGCGGTATGATGGCAGTATCGCGTGGAGATCGATTTTGTACATTTTATGATGGAATACTACTACTGGCGAAATGTTACTTACAGGTCCTGTCCAGGTTTCATAACCTCCTCGGTTCGGTTGCTTGTCATTAGCCTGATCTGGTTGATTATAGCTTCTGAAGTCGTCGCTCAACCGGTACGATCGCTCTACATGGTTGAGTACGATGGCGTCCTCAGTAGCTATGCGGCCGGTTATATCCGACGTGCGCTACGTGAAGCGGAAGCCGCGAATGCCCAGGCGCTAGTAGTACAACTGACGCCGCAAGGAGCAGTGGTTGCAGAAGCACGAGCGCTAGCTAGAGAGATTGCTGAGGCGCGTGTACCGGTCATCATCTACATTAGCCCCACCGGTCACGATGCTGGTGCCGCCGGCGTGTGGCTGTTGGCTGCTGCACATATTGCCGCGATGGCGCCGGATAGTCGGTTTGGTATCGCTACACCGTTGTTTGTTCCGGCAACTGGTGTGAGCGATCCAACGCAAGATCTGCTGTTGGAAGAACAGTTGCGGCAGTTTGAGGCGTGGGGAACAGCGCGGCAACGGAATGTTAGTTGGGTGGAACAGGCCTTGCGAAGCGGTTTTATTGCTACTGCCGGTCAGGCTATCGCCACAAATCCACCGATCATCGACATTGTTGCACGTGATCTAACCGAGTTACTCCAGCGTCTAGAAGGTCGGGTAGTTACACTGAGCGATGGCACCCAGGTCACGCTGTCTACGCTCGGCGTTCGTCCACGGGTGATAGAAGTATATCTGGTCGAGGCAGTGTTATTGATCCTGTCCAACCCGACGGTGGTCTTCCTCCTCCTGATTATGGCTGGGCTAGCTTTTTATGCTGAGTTTCTCAGCCCAACTGTTGGCATCCTGGCGGGGTTAGGAGTACTGTTGTTAGCAGGAGCAATCATTGGTATGATTGCCCTGCCGGTACAATGGCTGAGTGTGTTAGGTATTCTCATCGCTTTTGGTCTGGTGGCGGCAGATCTCTTTGTACCATCGCACGGTACGCTGACGGTCATCGGGGTGGGTGTTATGATCGCCAGCTCGCTAACCCTGTTCGATTCAACGCAGGCGCCTGGAGTGGCAGTAGCGCTATGGGCGATCATCCTGGTAGCATTATTGATTGCGCTGTTCGCCATCGGTGGGATCTGGCTGGCATTACGTTCGCGGAATCGTCCGGTGGTAACCGGACAAGAGGTATTAATCGGTCGGTTGGCCGAGGTGCGCAAGCGTCTCGATCCAGAGGGAATGGTGTTTGTCGAAGGTGCACTCTGGCGGGCGGTATGCGAAAATGGAGTTGCCGAAGAAGGTGAATATGTGCGGGTGACCGGAATCTATGCCTTGCGGTTAACTGTGAGGCGGATCGATCCTCAAGAGTCATCCGTGCAGACATCCTAAAGGGTTGTAGGCCACCGGTTAGTTGTCATCTGTTCGGAAAGGAGCAGTCTCATGGGGGCAACGTTCTTTCTGTTGGCATGTCTGGCGGTTCTCGCTTTCATTGCGCTGATGATCTTATTGTCGGCGATCAAGATCGTTCCAGAATACGAGCGTGGGGTGATCTTTCGATTGGGGCGGCTGATGGGACCGCGTGGACCTGGTATCTTTTTTGTAATCCCAGTCTTTGAACGAATGGTACGGGTGGATATGCGTGTCATCACGATGGATGTCCCGGTTCAGGAAGTGATTACACTCGACAACGTGACCATCAAGGTCAATGCAGTTCTTTACTTCCAGGTCATTAATCCAAACTGGGCAGTGACAAAGGTGATGGACTATATCCGGGCGACGATGCAGATCGCTCAGACCACTCTGCGCAGTGTCGTTGGTCAGGTTGAATTAGATGAGTTGCTGGCCCAGCGCGAGAAGATCAATCAGAAGTTACAGCAGATCATCGATGAGCAGACCGAACCGTGGGGGATTAAAGTCACGATTGTGGAAGTAAAGGATGTTGAGCTGCCGCAGAACATGCAACGAGCGATGGCTCGTCAGGCTGAGGCCGAGCGTGAAAAGCGGGCGAAGCTGATTCACGCCGATGGTGAATTGCAGGCCTCGCGCACGCTGGCCGAGGCTGCGCACATATTGGCCAGTGAGCCGGTGACGTTGCAACTACGCTATTTGCAGACCCTGACCGAGATCGCCACCGAGAAGAACAGTACGATTGTTTTCCCATTACCAATCGATATGCTCAAGACCTTCTTTTCGGCAACCAACACACCAGACAGCGATGCGCGAAAGGCAGTACGGGACGATTAAGGGTCAATGCGGGCGATGCGGTCAGCGCCGTGGGGACGACAGCGGGGATCGATGCGGGCAATGCGGGTGGCGCCGTGGGAACGACGGTAGGGGCAAAAAATTTTTCGCCCCTACCGTCAATACGATAGCCGCTAGGTTGATCGTGGGTGCAGTGGCGAAAAGGTCTTTCTCACCTTCTACTGACGGGCAATTACCGCAATGCTAACGATGAGCAGGGTGGCACCGACTACTCCGAAAGCCGTAAATCGCTCACCAAGCAAAACAATCGCCAGTAGTGCAGAACCAAGCGGTTCAAGCAGGGTGATTGTAGCGGCAGTGGTCGCCCGGACACTGCGCATTCCTCGCACGTATAGCGCGTAGGCAATCGCCGTTGGCACGATACTGAGATAGATGATGAGCATCCAGCCCTGCAACGGATAATCGACGACCAGTCCGCTAGCGAGCGCCGCAGGCATGAGCAGAAAAGCACCAAGGGTAAACGACAGAGCGACCGGTACTACCGGATGGTATTCCGCAGCGATCATGCGTGCACCGAGGATCACCAGGCTGTACGAAAAGCCGGCTGTCAGTGCCAGGGCAGTACCAATCAGGAGGTCGGCTGTTGAGGCTACCTGAGGCGTACCTCCGACGAGAAGACCGGCTCCGATGACCGCACCAGAGATTGCCAGCCATGTCTTGGGGCGTAGATGCTCACCGAGAAAGATCCGCGCCAGCAGCGCAGTGAAGATCGGTGCACTACAAATGTTGATCAATACTGCTGCTGCGACACCGAGGTACGGGATGGCAGCAAAATAGGCGACCTGGTAACCAGCGAATGCGCCTCCGATCAGACCCAGTGTTAAGCGATGGTGAGGTTTAATGCGAAACGCTCGTTGACCGGCAAGCAGTCGGGCCGTTATCAGCAATACCGGCGCCGAGAGGAGCAGCCGTAAAAAACCTATTGAGAGTGAGGTAGTCTCGGTCAGGCGATACAACCAGCCAACTGCAACCCCAATCGTTCCCCAAGAGAGAGCAGCAGCAACGACCATCGCCACATCGAGCGGACGCTGAGTCTCATCAAGACGGTGCATAGCACAACTTATTTACACACATAGCCCCCGTGCCGTACACGGGGGCTAAGACGATGCGCACCCGAACAGGTTAATCGAGATAGCCGCGGAGTTTCTTCCCTAAGTGAGGATGGCGCAGCTTACGCAAAGCAACGGCTTCGATCTGCCGAATCCGCTCGCGAGTAATCCCAAACTCCATACCGACCTCTTCGAGGGTACGGTAGCGGCCATCTTTGAGGCCGTAGCGCAATTGAATAATCTTGCGCTCACGTTCAGGAAGTTTCATCAGCACCTCTTCAAGCTGCTCACGCAGCAGAGAGGCAGCCGCTGCTTCAGCCGGGGTCGAGATGCGATCATCCTCAATGAAATCGCCCATGCGCCCCTCACCTTCCTGCCCAACCGGCATTTCAAGCGAGAGCGGGTGCATACTGGCTTCGAGCGTGCGGCGTACTTTTCCGGCGGAAATACCCATCGCATCGGCGATCTCTTCAGGTGTGGGTTCGCGCTGCATCGTCTGCTGGAGACGATGCGACATACGTTTCACCTGACTAATGGCCTCACCCATATGAACAGGCAGACGAATAGTACGGCTCTGATCGGCAATGGCACGGGTAATCGCCTGACGGATCCACCAGGTTGCATAAGTGCTAAATTTATGACCCTTCTTGTAGTCGAATTTCTCGACAGCCCGCATCAGGCCGATATTTCCCTCTTGCACCAAATCCATCATCGTCAGGCCATAAGAAGTGTACTTCTTCGCAATACTCACAACCAGGCGCAAATTAGCCTGAATCAGATGATGGCGAGCATCTTGCCCCTGTTGGACTGCACGTTCTAGTTCAAAACGTTCTCGTGCTGAAGAGTACTCTTCGCGATCAAGGCGTTGGCGGGCAATCGCACCTGCCTCCATCGCTTTTGCCAGTTCAACTTCTTGCTCAGCAGTCAACAAAGGTACTTGCCCGATTTCCTGCAAATACATCCGAACCGGATCATCAAATGCAATCTCACCCAGATCGGGCAAATCGGCGATCAAATCAACATCTGAGTCTGGCTCAAACTCGTTTGGTCCTTCAAGTTCATCACTCGACTCGATAACTTTGATCCCTTCGGCCTGCAACATCGCATAGAGCTGATCGATATCGGCAATATCGTGCTCTGGATTGGGGAAGGTGGCGAGAATGTCGGCGTGCGTAATGTATCCCCGCACGCGAGCTGTGGCGAGCAGTTGCTCGATCATTGCCTCTGACTCCGGTGTGGCTTTGCTCAACATCGTTCAACCAGTGCTCTGTTGATGGCGTCAGATGGGCTGACAACCATCGCTAGGCCGTCAGTTTGACGGCGGGCTACAGTAATCGATTCGTCTTGAGGAATATTGAAAGGCCTCAGCGACTCGTCTAAAACGCCAGGCCTTTCACGTCGCGTACACTCTGTTGCTTCGGCAAAGAGATGGGGTCGAGAGCACACCCTCAAACCCCAAGCTGTCACCGCGATAGAGGGACGCAGACGTGGCACCCCATTAGACGTAACTAAAGCTACTATAGCACTGTTGGTATACCAGAGTCAACCCCTCTTTTGGCCGATTCTGTGAGAAAGTTGGTAAAAGATAAAAATAGTGCCAGGGTGTGCAAGCTTGCGATGCTCGCTGGCGGTTTCCGCTATACCGCACCGTCAGCTCGAATGTGAGCTGTTATAACGTGGCATCTTCTTCAGTATCAGGCAGATATGCGCTAATTTTTGCAAGTGAAAAGTTGCGAATATCGTTCCGTAAGTAGCAGAAAGCGCGCACGCTTGGCCCGTTTGGCTCAACCGTTAGCTCGATAGGGCGAATGCGACGTTCGATGGGTTGCGGGCTGCTATTTGAGGTGTAGATAATGCGCAACGTGGCGCCGTTGGCCAGCGCAGCGGCGAGTGGAGCGGGTACTTCTGGTTCTGGTTGACCAGGGAGTAATCCGCGGGCAAAGCGGAGGGCGTCGCCCAGGGTGACGACGCCAATATGGGCCATCTCGTTCACGAGGCGATGAAAGAGAGCTTGAAGAGTCAATACATCCTCCATCGCTCGATGGGTGGGCACAGGGAGATCAAGGTTAGTTGCCAGTGCTTTCAGGCTGAGTGAACCACGACGCATCCCAAGACGACGTGCCAGTTCGAGCGTGTCAAGCGCCGGGCCGGTGAGGGGCGGATAACCGGCCTGAGTCAGTTCCATATTGAGAAAAGACTCATCAAAGGGGAGATTATGGGCAATACGTACCGCGTTTTGATTAAGGGTGATAACGTGTGGCGCAATCTCGGCAAACCTTGGCGCCTGGTACAGGTCTTCAGGTCGCAGGCCATTGATCTGAGCTGCCTGCGGATCGAGTTCACGCTCAGGGTTGATTAACGTATTCAGCGAACCTGCTTCGTTGCCATGCTCGTAGCGGAGCATAGCAATCTCACAGATGCGATGACCGGCTCGAATATCGAGACCGGTAGTTTCGACATCGAAAAAGAGTAAAGGCAGCTCGCTGATCGGTTGTTGCAAGTAAGACGCGATCATTTCACTACTGGCACCTGTGCAGCTACATCATCGGGAATGCCAAGCAGAGAAGCCTGCACCCAACCCTCACGGTCACGGACTGTTCGTACTCGATACCATGTACCATCGGCGGTGCGCTCAAACAGCTCAACAACCTCCGGCGGGTTGACTTGATCAATTACCGCGCTACCCGTATCGGCTGCCAGGTAGATCGAGCCGTTATCAAAGACGCTTACCACGTTGGCAACCGGTGTCTCGGCGGCGATCAGATCAGTGACGGCAATCAGCGTTCTACTGACCCAACCCACCTCGTCCCGCACAGTTCGTACATAATACCAGAGGGCGTTGGGAGTACGGGCCAGAATCTGCACCTCTTCGCCAGCGTTAATGCCACCAATCACGTTGTTCACGCCAGTGTAGGGAAGCTTCCGCACATTACCACCGTTGGTCACTGCTACCCGTTGTCCGGTTGGCAGCGTCGGTGTAGGTGTGGCCGTTGGTGGCAGTGGCGTCGGAGTTTCCTGGACAGCGATTACGGTGGGGGTTGCGGTTGCCAACAGCGTTGGCGAAGGAGAGGGCGTTGGCTCAGTACCGTAAAACGCAGCGGCAAAGGTTGGCAACACTTCCAGTTCAGCTTCGGCGCTGAGGCTACCGTCGGGAGTCGTGACAACAACGGTATACTTTCGGCCTTCTGGCGTTGGATCGCCATCAGGAAGTTTTGCTTCACGGAAATCACCACGATCACGACGAATTTGGATTCTCCTTGCTGGATCGAACCAGCGCAGCGGTTGACCATCGGCGCGTAGTTCAACCTGCAATTCGGTGTTATCGGGTAGGCCGGTGCTGCGTACACGCACACTTAAGGTTAGTGGGTTGGCGCGGACAATGGTTGCATCTTCAATGGTGAGCGTAACCGGTATGGGTGATGGGGTCGGTGTGGGTGGTGGTGCAGCAGTCTGATCATTACTCAGACTCAATACTAGAATGCCGATCCCCATACAGAGCAAAATTGGGATCAGGATGAAGAGTAGCTTCGCTGCCAGGGAGAGGTTACGCAACCGATCCTGCCAGCTTTGCGGTTCTTCGAGCGGGATGGCGGTGTAGTCGATCTTTGTTGGTGGCGGAGTTTCCGGCGCAGGAGGAAGTGCCTGTGATGCACGCCGCCGCCGCACAATCAGCACAACCAACAGAATAATGACGATGCCGAGAATGATCAACCCAATGGCGAGTGGTGTTGGTATCTGGTTAAGCGTTGTTTGCATGAGCAACCTCGATTACAAGCGCTTCAAATGCTTATAATATGCGAATCTCGCTCTATCTGCAACTGAGGGAGTCTTTGCTTGGGATTGTTCAACGTTTTCACCCGATCTAGCAGAGGTGAAGGGAGAGGGGAGGGCAAAGAGAGGAGAAACGTGCGCAGGAGAGGCGGGTTTCCGTTTCGATGGTGTTCTGCCCAACCTCTTGTTGGCTTGCCGATCATGCTTGTTAGCGTATTGTCGAGACGGGTTCACCCCCGCTTGCGGGGGAAGGGGAAGGGAAGAGGAATGTTGGCTGATGTACCAAGCAATGGATTTCTGCACCTCGCATGATGTGGGCTGTAGGCCCGCGCACCCAGGTGACCACGCCGGTCGAGAGGCATTGGCAGCGGGCACGGAATATTCGCGAGTGGCCTCCGCTGCCCTGGCCAGTCATCGAATGTGACCAAACGGTGCGGGCCGGAGGCCCGCGCACCCAGGTGACCACGCCGGTCGGGGGGCGTTGGCAGTGGGCACGGGATAGGCGCGAGTGGCCTCCGCTGCCCTGGCCAGTCATCGAATGTGGCCAAACGGTGCGGGCCGGAGGCCCGCGCACCCAGGTGACCACGCCGGTCGAGAGGCATTGGCAGCGGGCACGGAATATTCGCGAGTGCCCTCCGCGGCACTGGCCGGTCATCGAATGTGACCAAAAGCTGAGAACGCTGAAAACTCCTACCCCCAGCAAGCGATGTCGGTTAGGGATCGTCGTAGATACCTGCTATTCTTCTTCCTCTTGTCGTTCGGCTAATTTGCGATCGAGCATCAGCAGGCCGACACCATCGTTCCCAATCAGTTTGAGGTGTTGAATAATCTCGTCGGCGTTCTTCTCTTCTTCAACTTGCTCATCGATAAACCATTTCAGCATACTCATGGTCGCATAGTCGTTCTCTTGCACGGCTAAGGCATAGATAGCGTGGATCGAAGCCGTCACTCGTTGTTCATGGGCCAGGGCGTGCTCGAAAGCATCGAGCGGGGAGGCATATTCGTTCCGCGGTTCTTCGATAGCGCTGAGGATAACCCGTCCACCACGGTCGTTAACGTAGTCAAAGAAGCGGATGGCGTGCTCGCGCTCCTCTTCACTCTGAACGCGGAACCAGTGTGCGAAACCGGTCAGCGAGAGCGATTCAAAGTAGGCCGCCATTGCCAGGTAGGTATACGAGGCGGCATATTCGTAGGTGATCTGGCGGTTCAGGGCCTGTTGGATCTTTTCGCTAAGCATCGTGTGTCTCCTTTTCACAACTAATACCGGTAATCGTATGATACCCTATTTCTGCGGCGTGTGTCTAAAAATGCTTCTCTTGCCCGAGAAGGGGCGCACGGCTGACAATCTCTGACTTGGGATGAGCGAGTGGAACCGATTGTAGAGACATCAGCACGCGGGTTAGGGGTCCCATCCACCGCCGATTGTGCGGTTATTGATAAAACTTTTTCTTGACAAGCTGGCCCGTGCCGCGTATAGTGCGAAAGCAGAAGAGAATGCTGGTATGATTGAGAAGCCTTTCAACCACGGGAATAATCACGATGGGTGACAAAGTTGTGATTGTTGAGTCGCCGGCAAAAGCACGGACGATTCAAAAATATCTGGGCAAAGGGTACAAGGTCGCTTCTAGTATGGGGCATGTGCGTGATTTGCCCAAAAGCGGTCTTGCTATCGATATTGAGCACGATTTTACGCCTTCATACGAGATTGTGAAACCGAAGGTGGTCAGCGAGTTGAGCCAGGTTGTACGTAATGCCGAAGCAGTGTATCTGGCTACCGATCCTGATCGTGAAGGCGAGGCGATAGCCTGGCATATTACGCAGGCAGTAAAACTCCCGAAAAAGACTCCGGTGTATCGAGTCGTGTTTCAAGAAATTACCCGCAATGCGGTGCAGCAGGCATTACAACAGCCGCGCCAGATCAATCAGAATCTGGTTGAGGCGCAACAGGCACGCCGTGTTCTTGATCGGCTGGTCGGCTATCAATTAAGTCCGTTGCTATGGGATAAAGTTAAGCGTGGATTGAGCGCCGGTCGGGTGCAATCGGTAGCAGTACGGCTGATTGTCGAGCGGGAACGTGAAATCGAGCGTTTTCAACCGCAGGAATACTGGACTATCGAAGCCGATCTGCTCAAGGAAGGTGGGATTGCGCCGCGTGATCTCTTTCGGGCAGTCTTAATTGAGCGTGGTGGGAAGAAGCTGGAGAAGTTCTCCATTGAGCGTCGCGAGCAAGCCGAAGAGATTGTTTCCGAACTTCACGGCGCAACCTTTACCGTTGCTCGTGTGACACGCCGCGATAAGCGGCGTACTCCGCCTCCGCCCTTTACCACCAGTACCCTGCAACAGGAGGCGGCGCGTAAATTGGGTTTCAGTGCCAAGAAGACCATGATGCTGGCCCAGCGTCTGTACGAAGGGGTCGATATTGGTGGTGAGGACGGTATCGTTGGACTCATCACATATATGCGAACCGACAGTGTGCAGGTAGCAGCAGAAGCACAGGCGGAGGCACGAGAAGTTATCGCCCAGCGCTTTGGGAATGAATATCTGCCCGATCAACCACCGGTGTATAAGACGAAGGCGAAAGGTGCGCAAGAGGCACACGAGGCGATTCGTCCGACCAGCAGTGCTCGTTTGCCAGAGCTGTTGAGCGAAAAGCTCGAACGTGATCTATGGCGACTTTACGATCTGATCTGGAAGCGGTTTATTGCCTCGCAAATGGCACCGGCGGTGTTCGATAGCACGACCGTTGATATTGCAGCATCACCGGTGATTGCCAATGCACCGGCGTATCTCTTCCGGGCCACCGGATCGGTGCTCAAGTTTCCCGGCTTTCTCGCCGTTTATAACGTTAGTCTCGATGAAGGCGAAGAAGATGAGGACAGTGAACGCCGTCTGCCGCCGTTGACCGAAGGTGAAATGCTGCAACTGGTTGAACTGTTGCCGCTTCAGCACTTCACCGAACCGCCGCCTCGGTATACTGAAGCCAGTTTGGTGAAAGAATTGGAACGGCTGGGGATTGGTCGTCCCAGTACGTATGCGACGATCCTCTCGACCATCCAGGAGCGTGAATACGTCGAGATGGTTGACAAGAAGCTGATTCCCACTACCCTGGGACGCATTGTTACCGACCTGCTGGTTGAGCACTTCGGGAATATCGTTGACTACGATTTTACCTCGGCGCTCGAGCAACAACTTGACGATATTGCTGAAGGTTCAAAGAAGTGGGTGCCGGTCTTGCGAGAATTCTATGGCCCATTCCGATCCACACTTGAGTTGGCTCAGCACCAGATGCGCAATGTCAAACGCGAAGAGATTGTGACCGATCTCGATTGCCCGAAGTGTGGTCAGGCAAAGCTGGTGATCCGTTTTGGGCGTAACGGTGAGTTTCTGGCCTGTTCACGCTACAATCGCGATGGCGAAGGTGAATTGTGCGACTTTACCAGTAATTTTCACCGTGATGAGAATGGTCAGATTGTTATCGACAAGACCAGCGCCCCTGAAACCAGTGATGTGTTGTGTAATGTCTGCGGGCGACCAATGGTAGTGAAGAAGAGCCGCTTCGGCCCCTTCCTCGGTTGTTCGGGGTATCCTGAGTGCACCAATACACGTCGGATTGGTCGTGATGGGAAGCCGGTACCACTTCCCGAACCGACTGGCGTGATCTGCCCGAAGTGTGGTGAAGGAGAATTGTTGCGGCGGCGAGGTAAGTTTGGACGCCCATTCTATGGCTGTGCGCGCTATCCAAAGTGTGACTACATTACTAATTCGCTCGATGAGGCTCAGGCGGGAGCACCATTGACAGAATCGGCTGAACCTAAAGAGGAATCGTCTGCACCGACACCTTCACGTTCGACGAAGCGCTCGCGCAAGATTGCATGAAACGCATAGGGCAGCCTGCACGGCTGCCCCTCCGCTCCCCTCGACAGCCTACACTATATTCATCACTTCAATCCCGTTTTGCGCCATGTGGTGCAGGAAAAGGACATGGTGGAGATCGCCGTCGTGAGCGTAAATCCCTAGCTCGCGTGCTGTTGCCACCGGAGTATCAAAGGTGTCAACCGCATTGGCTGCCACAATCACCCGGCGTTTGAGGTTCAGAGCGTTCGCTTCCAAACGCAGGTGCATTGCGGCACTGTATACGCACAGATCGGTGCAATCACCAACCAGAACGAAGGTGTCAATCTGCGGATGCTCAGACAGCCAGGCGCCAAAGCGTGTACCCAGGTGTGAACTGAGCGAGTTCTTCTCAATGACAACAATCTGGTCGGCAAATGGTAATTCGGCCAGTTCACGGATGGTCTGGCTTTCGGCAGTACCGGCCAGACAATGCGGTGGGTACGCAGCAAACTCTGGCGTGTTTGGATCGTGGGTATCCTGTGTCAAAACGAACGCACGAACGCCGAGTTCGTAGGCGCGGTTGAAAAGCCGCACGACCGGTTCGATTAGGGCACCGACTCGTGGCCCGGCCAGTGGCCCCTCTTTGCAAAAGCCGTTGATCATATCAATCGAGCAGAGCGCGACTCGTTCGGGGGCCTTATCGACAATGGTTGCCAGATCAACTTGCGGTAGATTGTGGTACCACTCTTCGAGGTAAGTGAGGAACGAGGTGCTGCGCGTTGCTAGGTCTTTGATCGCGGTCATGACCTTCCTCCTATGTTTGGTGTAAAACTGACACTATTGTACCATGGTTTTATCTGCCCGTCAAGGGTGTTGAGTTGGTTTCTAGAGACTAAAAATCTTGCAACAGACAGAAGGGCTTGGCTGTGCCTGCCCATGCCCATGAGATTCGGTACGCTTCCGAACGATCCCCATCCCATAATCTGCGACCAGGTTCGGGCAGCGATGGGTATTCCATAAGTCTTTGTGGGGGGATGCCACCGTCGCGTCCTGGTAGTGCCTACCCTGGCGGCGCGGAGGCGGGGGCGGGGTGATGGCGGGATGGACCGGCGTCGGTCCATCCCATCGATCCCGTTCAATTCCATTCATCTACCCGGTTCCTATCCCAGTTTGATATAACCTCTTCACCGTTTATGCGCAAAATCGTGATGAATATCTTGCTATTCTTCCCAAATTATGCGAGGTTTCAAGTATAATGAAGCAAATGACTTGTGAACAGTAATAACTCGACGTGGAGTTATGCCGCATCGCGGTGCAGCAATCATTCTGCTGTTCCTCGGCTAGAGAAGGAAGGTTCAATGGTGCGTGAGCGTTATATTCGCCAGATCGGCGCCCTTCGTGAAGACTTGCTGCGCATGTTCAGTATGGTTGAGCAGCAGCTTCTGCGCGCAATTCGTTGTCTGGAGACGTGGGATACCATCGCTGCTGCTCAGATTATGAACGATGACCGACAGATCGATGATGCATGGCGCGCACTTGAAGAAAGTGTGATTCATGTGCTGGCAACCCAGCAGCCAGTTGTGGCTTCCGACTTGCGTCTGACCAGTGTGGTGTCGGCGATTGCCAGCGAGTTAGAGCGGATTGGCGATTATGCGAACAGCATTGCCAAACGAGTACGGCGCGCTGCTCGTCGGACAGCGTTTGTCGCCCCACCACCGCAAATGCAAGAGATGGCGCAACTGGCGTTACAGATGCTGAATACTAGTCTGGAGGCCTTTTTGCGTCAGGATGTTGATCTGGCCCGTTCACTTACCGCGTATGATGAACGGGTTGACGAACTCGAAGATACGTTGCGCGCATTGATTATTGCCGATGCACGACAGGATCCTGAACGCTTTGAAGCAGCAATCGATCTTCTTGATATGGTGCATGCGCTTGAACGGACTGCGGATCGGGCGACAAACATTGGCGAGCGGGTGATTTATCTGGCGACGAGTAGTCAGACCACGCTTAATTAATGGTAAACTGGCTTCCTGGCGGAGTTGGGTGATCGCGCTTGATCATCAGCATGTTGATCAGCAGAGCTGCTGGTGTCATCCTCTCCTGGCCTGCCTGCACATCCTCGTTCTTGCTGGTAAGTGCAATAGACCCTTTGAAATCCTGCCCTATATCGAGTATTATTGTTGATAGAAGGAAATGCGCCGGTGCTGTATGGAATGATTACCGGCGCTTCTTTGTGGCGGAAGTCATCTCAACCATCGTCTGCGCTATGGTTTTTAATGATCCCTTCCTCTGATTAGCCGGGGGAAGTTCCGTCACACGGCTACGCTTGATGGAGACCCTTGCCAAGCGCGACTGGGCGATCTGACGATCTCTTGAGATGGTCATACGTTGTGGTTGGCACCTGATACTGACGGGCTAGACGAGGGAACTGTGAAACGACCAACTTATCTACAGGCGCTTGCCGAACGGGTATTGATTTTTGATGGTGCCATGGGCACCTCTATTGATACGTTTGATCTGACGGCTGCCGACTACGGTGGCGAAGCCACCTTTGGGTGCCGTGATTATCTGGTCATTACCCGTCCTGATGTGATCGAAGCGATCCATACCTCGTTTCTCGAAGCTGGCTGTGATGTACTCGAGACGTGTACGTTTCAGAGTACGCGGCTGCGTCTGGCTGAATGGGGATTGGGCGATCGCACCATTGAGATTAACCGGGCTGCCGCTGCGCTGGCTCGTCGGATCGCTGATCGGTTTGAGGCTCGTGATGGCCGACCACGCTATGTTGCCGGTTCGATGGGGCCAACTGGGAAGTTGCCTTCTTCAGATGATCCGGCATTGAGTGATATTACGTTTGCCGAACTCTCGGACATCTACTACGAGCAGGCGGTCGGCTTGATCGAGGGGGGTGTTGATCTCCTCCTGGTTGAGACGAGTGTTGACATTCTTGAAGTGAAAGCTGCGTTAGACGGTATCCGTCGGGCGAAGATTGATCTTCATCGCCCTGACATCGCGGTGCAGGCGCAGGTGTTTCTCGATCTTTCCGGGCGGATGTTGCTCGGTACCGATGTGCCAGCCCTGATTGCGACCCTTGAAGCAATGCCGGTTGATGTGATCGGTCTGAATTGCAGTACCGGCCCCGAACATATGCGGGCGGCAATTCAGTACCTGACTGCACATTCCCGCAAACCGATTTCATGCATTCCCAACGCCGGTCTGCCTCTCGAAGTTGATGGCCGTACTGTTTACCCCATGGAGCCAGAGCCGTTTGCAACCATCTTAGGGGAATTTGTGCATGATTACGGTGTCGCAGTAGTTGGTGGCTGTTGCGGTACCCGTCCGGCTCATATCGCACGGTTGCGCCAGATATTAGGTGACTCACCCAAGCCCAAAGAGCGACAGATCGAGTACATTCCCAGTGTTAGCTCTGGGATCCGTGCCGCTGCACTACGACAGGATGCGACCCTAACCATGATTGGTGAGCGACTGAATACCCTTGGTTCGCGTAAGGTGAAGCGGTTACTCCTGCGTGATGATTATGACGGTGCATTGGAAGTGGCCCGCGAACAGGTTGAAAGTGGCGCGCACATGCTCGATGTCTGTGTAGCAATGACCGAGCGTAACGATGAAAAAGAGCAGATGGTGCGCCTGATCAAGAAGCTGACCTTGAATATTGAGTTGCCGCTCGTGATTGATACGACAGAAGCTGACGTTCTTGAGGCGGCTTTATCGATCTATCCGGGTCGTGCGCTGATTAACTCTGTGTCGCTCGAAGGTGGCCGTGGCGCCAAGATCGACAAGGTCTTGCCACTTGCCGCACGGTATGGCGCGGCAGTGATCGCAATGACGATTGATGAAGAGGGCATGGCGCACACCGCCGAGCGAAAAGTGGCGATTGCCGAACGGATTGCCCAGATCGCTCGTGACGAGTACGGCATTCCGGCTGAAGCACTGGTATTCGATGTGTTGACTTTCCCGATTACCACCGGTCAGGAAGAGTTGCGTTACTCGGCTGTGGAGACGCTCAAGGCGATACGTCTGGTCAAAGAACGAATTCCCGGTTGTTTCACCACACTCGGAGTCAGCAATTTGAGCTTTGGCGTGGCTCCGCATGCCCGTGCTGCGCTCAACTCGGTGTTTCTCTACCATGCCGTAGCCGCCGGTCTCGATACGGCTATCATTAATCCGGCCCATGTGACGCCATACGCCGAAATCGATCCCGCACAACGCGAGGTCTGCGAAGACCTAATCTTTGCTCGCCGTGAGGATGCACTGGCTCGCTTCATTGCCTATTTTGAACAGCACGCTGCCACGCAGGATAGCGAACGCGAAGACCCTACTGCGACGATGACGGTTGATCAGCGTCTGCACTGGAAGATTCTGCATCGAAAGAAAGAAGGAATTGAAGACGATATTGACCAGGCGGTTGATCAGCGTCTTCAGGCCAGAGGGTTACGCCTGAGTGATCCGGCTGCCGCGCTACGCAATGAGCACGGTGCTTCACCACAAGGGCAGGCAGCAGTTGATGTGCTCAACAACGTATTACTCCCGGCCATGAAGGAAGTCGGTGATCTCTTCGGGACCGGTCAGCTCATTCTGCCTTTTGTCTTGCAAAGCGCCGAGGCAATGAAGAAAGCGGTTGCGCGGCTCGAACGCTACCTCGACCGTCTTGAAGGGGCGAGCAAGGGCAAAGTTGTGCTTGCTACGGTCTACGGCGATGTCCACGACATCGGGAAGAATCTGGTAAATACCATTCTCTCGAACAACGGCTACACCGTATATGATCTTGGCAAGCAGGTGCCGATCAATACCATAATCGAGAAGGCGCTCGAAGTAAACGCTGACGCAATCGGTCTCTCGGCACTTCTGGTCAGTACCAGTAAACAGATGCCGCTATGTGTACAAGAATTGTACCGGCGTGGAATTCACATTCCGGTGCTGGTAGGTGGAGCGGCAATCAATCGTCAGTATGGTCAACGTATCACGTTCGTTGATGACGAAGAGCCGTACCCTGCCGGTGTCTTCTACTGCAAGGACGCTTTTGAAGGTCTTGAGACAATGGATCGCTTGAGTAATCCGGCCACGCGGGATCAGTTTATCGAGCAGACCATTCGTGAAGCGGCCAACGTACTGCACCGACGCCTGACCGGGCGGGTTGCGTTAGCCGAGTTGGGTGAGGCGTCACGAGGTAGGGCCGAAGGGGTGCGGTCAGCAGTACGTACCGATGTGCCGGTGCCGGTACCGCCTTTTTGGGGTTGGCGAGCGACCAGCCGTATTCGCCTGAGTGATGTAGTAGCGTGTCTCGACCGCAACAGTCTCTACCGCTTACAATGGGGAGCAAAGAATGCGAAAGGCGCCGAATGGGAACGACTGCGGGCAGAGTTTGATCAGAAAGTGCGCGAACTGATTGCCGAAGCCGAGCGCGATGGCTGGCTTCAACCGCGGGTGATTTACGGTTATTTCCCGGTGCAGAGCGATGGTCTCGAACTGATCGTGTACGATCCGGCTGACCGCCGTCGTGAACTGACTCGTTTCGTCTTCCCACGCCAACCGGCGCGTGAACGTCTCTGCATTAGCGACTACTTCCGAAGTGTTGACAGCGGAGAGTACGACCTTGCCGCCTTTCAGATTGTCACGATGGGGAGCGCTGTTGACGAGCTGGTTGATACGTTACAACAGCGAGGCGACTATAGCCGTAGCTACTATATCCACGGTCTCGGTGTGAGCCTGGCCGAGGCGTTAGCCGAGTACACAAACCGTATTATTCGGCAAGGGCTGGGGCTGGATGAACGTCGCGGAAAGCGGTACTCGTGGGGGTACCCGGCGTGTCCTGATCTCGCTGAACATGCCAAACTCTGGCAGATTTTGCCCGGCGAAGAGATTGGCGTGACGCTCACCGAAGCGTTCCAGTTGGTGCCTGAGCAGAGTACCGCAGCAATCGTGGTGCATCATCCAGAGGCAAAATATTTCAGCATTGGCAGTGCTCTTGAACGTGCCGAACTGGATCGGCAGGCTGAAGACTTCAATGTGGAAGAGTAGCATCATTCTTGAATGCCGAATCGGACGGGCATTGCTGAAGACACCGGTATTCTGAGACCATAAGTCTGATTACCGTACCGGTTTCGTAATGGCGGGCTAAGATGATCCGCCACGCCGATGGAGGGACGCGGCACTAGCGCGTCCCTCTGTGCATTCGTGCGAACAGAACAGAACGGAGGGAGCGGCAGAAGCTGGAACGATTTCACCTCCTGCAACCATCTCTTCCGCTTCCCTGGTGTGAGAGAAAGGGGCCTAGGGGGAAGGTGGGGGCAGCCGTACTGCGACGACGTGCGAAGAAAATGAATCTTTTGTCATCTGTTTACCCAGGTACTATCTATATATATAGCCAAAAAGTCATGTAGACCGCCAAAGATACCATCAGGTATCTTCGAGATGAATGAAATTTCATCTTAGCCCGATTAAGGAGCGGTCAAGATGACAAAAATGTTATACGCGGTGCGCTGGCTAATTGTGATCGGTATCGTTCTTCTCTGGACAGCAACACCCGTTCAAGCTGCTGGAGTAGTTGGCAACGGTACTCCAGCGAGTTGTACCGAAGCTGCTCTACGCGCCGCCATTGCTGGTGGTGGTCGTGTCACCTTTAACTGTGGCTCTCAACCGGTGACTATCACGCTCTCCGATCAACTGGAAGTGCGTCGGGATACTGAAATTGACGGCGGTGGCCCGCAGCAGGGTGGGCGAGTGACACTCAGCGGTGGTGGGCGAACCCGAATTATCTGGCTCTACGATGCGAAGCTTACCGTCCGCAATCTCACACTCGTTGATGGGCGGAGTGTCGAAGGGGGAGCAATCCGTTCCGCCGGTCTCAATGCCCAAGTCTTTGTATACAACAGCATCTTTCGCAACAACGATAGCACTGCCGGTACCGATGAGGAGGGCGGTGGGGCGATCTCGATGCACTTCGGTCGGTTGCATATTGAAGATAGCTTGTTTGAGAATAATCGAGGGATTAACGGTGGCGCCATTTACAATCTCCGCTGCCCGATCACCGTTTTGCGTTCTACCTTTCGCAATAATGATAGTTCGCACGGTGGTGTTGTTGCGAACTTTGGGTTCGGTGGCGCTATTTACAACGATGGCGCTGGTCCTCAAGGTGTTGGCGGTCAAATTATTATCCGCGATACTATTTTCATAGGTAATAAAGCACGCAATTTCGGGGGTGCAGTTTATTCGTATCTCTATTATCCTGATAGCTCCGAAATTGAGCGTAGCTTTTTCGCCGATAACATGGTCTATCTTAACAGCAACAACCGGGCTAGTGGTGGCGCCTTAATGCATCATAACGGGCCACTGACTCTGCGCGACTCGACCTTCGTAAACAATCGTTCCGAAGATGCCGGTGGCGCTATCCTGATTGCACAGACAACGTTGCAACCTGGCTGGAATCGCGCCACGTTGAGCAATCTGACCGTTGTTGGGAATCGAGCGGACGCTCTAAATACTGACAAGGGTAACGGTGGTGGCCTTTATTTCAATGGAGGACAAGTTACGGTCGTCAATGTGACCGTTGCATACAACTACGCCGACCGTTTAGGGGGTGGTGTATACAACACCTCGAGCAACAGCGCCGATGTCGAGTTGCGTAATGTCATTATTGCTGGCAACCAGCTTGGCAGTTCACACGACTCGGTACAATGTTTCGGAACATTGCGCGGCAGTCGAAATTTGCAAACCCCTGTCGGACGGACCTGCGTCAATGGCATCCAGCAAGCCGATCCTCGGCTCGATGCAACCGTTGCTATGCATGGTGGGCCGTTACCAACCCTGGCGTTGCTGGCCGGTAGTCCGGCGATCAATGCTGGTGCTGACTGTCCTCCGACCGACCAGCGTGGGGCAGCACGGGTTGGTGCGTGTGATCTTGGATCGTTTGAATTTGGTTCTGCTGCGCCATCGGCGAATCTGGAACCGCCAAAGCTCCTTGCACTAAACAGTACCGGTGGGCCGCTTGTTCAGCTCTCGTTCACGGCGGTGAGTGGTGCTGTTCGCTATGAGGTTGAAGCGCGGCGTATCGATGGCTTGACGTGGCTGTTCCCGCTCCTCAACGATAGCGTGCTGCTCGACCAGGGCCGTTACGTATTGCGTCTGCGTGCCTGCAATGAGGTTGTGTGTAGCAGCTTTAGTAATTCGTTGACGGTGGAAATCACACAGCCTCCGATCAAGGCATTCGTGCCGCTGGTTGGGCGGTGAACGTGGTGTTGCATACGTGACCAGCAACAATTAGCTCAGATAGTGTCGATTCGGTGAGGACGAGCAGTTCTCAAACACCTCATTCTAGATCAACCTATCTACGTATGCTATGATGCTGTTGCATGGATAAACTGCGTGCATTAAGTATCTGTCGCCGCTGCGAGGTTCTTGATGGCATCTTCTGCGTCAATTGTTATCTGCGGAGCAGGAATTGCCGGCGTCGCTGTCGCCCACGAGTTAGCCGTCGTTCACGGTTGGCGCGATGTTGTGCTGGTCGAAGCGGGTGATCCGTTGGCATTGACCAGCGATAAATCGACCGAGTGTTATCGTAATTGGTGGCCAGACCGGGCAATGGTGGCGCTCATGAATCGCAGTATTGATCGGCTGGAAACGCTAGCCGTGCGGAGTGCCAATCGAATCCGGCTCAACCGACGTGGTTATCTCTATGCAACGGCCGATCCGCAGCGGGCCGAACAGTGGCGCTCACAGGCATTTGAGGCTGTTACACACGGTGTCGGTCCGCTTCGCATTCACGACCGGACCGATGCTGATTACCGGTCAACTACCGGACACGACTGGCAAACGGCTCCTATTGGCGTTGATTTATTACTCGACCAGAATCTGATCAGGCGTCACTTTCCAGCCTTGTCGCCAAGAACGGTGGCTGTCTTGCATGTTCGTCGTGCTGGTTGGTTGAGCGCCCAGCAATTGGGGGCACTGTTACTCGAAGAGGCGCGGGCTGCTGGTGTCACCTTGCTACGGGGGAAGGTAACGGCAGTAAACCAAACTGGTGGGCGGGTGAATGCTGTGATGGTAGCCACGACAAGCGGGACCATGTCGATCCAGACCCCATACTTTGTGAATGCTGCCGGGCCGTATCTGGCAGAGGTTGGCGATCTGATCGGGATTGACTTACCGGTGCATCATCAAGTACACCTTAAGGCTGCCTTCGCCGATCCGCTCGGCGTTGTGCCTCGTGATGCGCCATTGTTGATTTGGGGTGATCCGATTGAACTAAACTGGAACGATAGAGAACGGGATGATCTGAATGCCGATCCAGCCACTGCGTGGTTAACCAAACCGCTACCACCAGGGGTACATTGTCGGCCTGAAGGCGAGGGAAGCAGTAGACAGGTACTGCTGCTGTGGGATTACCATCCTCATAACCAGCAGAACCGGAACGCCCAATTTCCGGTGCCACTCGATGATAGTTTCTTCGAGGTTGCTCTACGCGGGATGTCGGTCATGCTGCCAGGGCTTGTCAATTACCTCGAACGGCTCCCCCGTGCCTATCTCGATGGCGGATACTATACGTGTACGCCAGAGAATCGGCCACTGATCGGCCCGCTTCCGGTGGAGGGAACATTTGTGATTGGTGCGCTGGCCGGATACGGTATCATGGCCGCACTCGCAGCCGCTGAACTTCTGGTCAGACATATGATCGGTGGGTCACTCCCCGCCTACGCGGCTGCGTTTCATCCCAATCGCTACCACGATCCAAATTATCTGTTGCAGTTGGCTCACTGGAGTGATAGTGGCCAGTTGTGAAACGAGCGCTAACCTTATGGCAACCAGGAACCGATCTCAGCTGCAATGGCATCGGCGTTGGTACGTTCCATGTTGCTAAGAACGACTATGACACTCTGACTATCGGGATAGTACGCCAGATGGGTGACAGCCCCTGAGATAAAGCCAGGATGGTAGATCACCCGTCGTCCGTTGCGCTCTTCGATTTTCCAGCCGTAACCGTAATTATTGCGATTGGGTGTATACATTTGGCTCAGCTCAGCAGCGGGGAGTAATTGCCCGCTGTTTAGGGCCTGTACGAATCGGTAAAGGTCTTCAACGGTAGAGTAAAGACCACCGGCGCTGTAAAGGTTACTGGTATCGATTGGAATTGCCCGTTTGTTGTCTGGCCCAAGGTAACCAACCGTACCATTGAGCGCCGACGCATCACCACTGTCATAGCCGCTATTGATCATACCAGCAGGGATGAAGATGTTGTCACGGACGTAATCGGCATACGATTGACCGCTGACCGCTTCAATCACTAATCCAAGGACCACGTAGTTAGAGTTGCTGTATCGATATGCACTACCTGGTACAAAGTCGAGTGGCAGATTGCGGAAACGAGCAACTAACTGTGTTGGTGTCACCGGTAAGCGTTCGACCTGCTCAAAATCTGTAAAGTCGGTATAATTCGGTATGCCGGCGGTATGCGAGAGCAGATGAGCAAGTGTAATCGATTGCCATCCCGGCGGGCAGTCAGGTAGATACCGACAAACCGACTCGCCGACAGTTAACTTTCCGGCGACCTGTAACTGCATAATCGCCAGCGCCGTAATTGGTTTCGAGATCGAGGCAACGCGGAAGCGAGTTTGGGCAGTATTAGGAAGATCACGCTCGACATTAGCCAGACCGTAACCACGAGCCACCAAAATGCGTCCCCCTGTTGCCACCAGTACAGCACCACGAAACCGTCCTTGTACCGTTAGATCGCGCAGATATGTATCGATTCGCTCGGCAAGATCGACCAGGCTCGGTGTAGGAGTTGGCCGTACCGGTTCCATCACTGCAATCAGCGGCGTACTGACCATAGTTGGTGTTTCAGGGGTAACGCTAGGCAAGATCGTAGGCTGTGGGCCAATTGGTGCCCATGCAGATATAAATGCCTCACGTTGGCCGCAGGCACTCAACATACCGACTATGAACAAACTCAACAGCAGAATTGACCACCGCATTGCTATTGTTAACCTTCCAGGTCTAACGGCAAGAAACGTGACTGTACTGAGGCTATCGTCTTCAGCTCCTCTTCCGTCCAATCTGATGACGTTACGCGAACATCGTACCGCTGATGCAAGACGGTAGCAAATGCGGTCGCCAGACGGTGCAAGTCAGGTGGGGAGGCGCACACTGTTGCCAGATCGGTGACGCGCCCGGCCAGCCGCTCAATGAAGAGTTGACGTTCAGCAGGCAGAATCGCTAACAAGGTTGACAATTGCTGACCAGGCCAGTGGGTGTAAACTCCGACCTGAAAAAGCATGCCCTCACGGCGTCGGACTTGAGCAAATCCAACCAGCTTCCGATCATTGACCAGTAGTTCATACGGAGACCGACCACCAAAACAAGCCCGTGCAGTTAAGGTATCGAGCATCTGTCGGTCGGTACGGGCAGTTGCGATGTCGATAAGCCGGGTCTGAATACCAAACTGCATCAACGTTGCCTGCCACACTTCTCCTAACCAACGGTACGACTCGCTGACATCGGGGTGAGCCAGGGGATGGTCGAGTGGCAAGGCAATATCTTGCATGAGAAAACCCGGCACGAACAACACTGCCGTGCCACCGCTCGCACGCCGATGAAGCGTGACACCCTGTTGCCGTAGCGCCAGCTGATCAACCTCACTCAGTTTTTGCCCGGAGCCGATAACCAGAGCTGGTTGGGGGCCAGCAGTGTACCAGCGAAGAGCCGGTTGATGAGTGGTGACCAATCCGGCCAGCATTGCTGTACCGGCAGCTAGTTCGCTCGCCGGATCACCGTGGACTGGTGGCAATAACCGCCACGTTACTCCATTACTTCCCATCGACAGTCTCCTAAAGGCGTCGCAAAATGTTCGGCAACACGAGCAGCTAATGTTTCGAGTTGAGACCGTAGCGACGTTGCGAGTGGAGCAAATGGTCGCAAGGTTACCAGCAGACTGGTTCCACGCCAATCGTACCGCCAGGTACCGGCAATGCGTCCACCAAGCAATATGGTTGCCTCGATATGACCGGCTGGACGCCAGACGCGCTTGTAGAAGGCATCATCGATCAGCCAGTGTTTGTCGCGAGTGGCAAGCAACAGAGGATCAAAACGTCCCAGTAAATGGGGTGGCAGTTCAGCAGGTGATGGTAGATCGGATAACCGATCAAGTTGTTCTTGGAGCCACCATGCCGGTTGACCATTAATCTGTACTCTCACCACCTGGTCGCCGAGGAGCTTGAGCCAACGTTTGATCTCGGCCTGCGTTCGGCCACGCCACCAGGTCATATCGGTGAGCGTTGCCGGCCCAAAGGCAGAAAGGTACCGACGTAGCAATTCGGCATTAGCGGTCTCGGTATCAGGTGGCGCCCATTCCAATTCGGGTACCCAGCGCAGCCGATGGGCCATCCGGGCTTCACCATTGCAGGGTGCAGCATGACACGCCAGACCACGACGGTTCAAAATGGCAAAGACACCACCCCACCCCGAAAGATGGTGTTGATCAATCATCGGGAAAAACCGCCGCAGATCACTGCGGCCTAACGTTTCGTGTTCGTACAGCAGATGAGCGACCTGCGTGATAAATGCCTCATATTCGGTCATATTCCAACCATTATGCACCGCTTCCCGCTCCCAGTAGGTAGCACGATCAGCCTGCATTGCGTAGATCAATGGCCAGTCAGTGGTAGGGTAAAGGTGTAACGTGCCCCGTTGCCCCCAGATACGCACCAGTGACCGTTTCTGGTAGAGCAGGTCATCGAAGTGATTGGCGCTAAAGGCCGGTACACGATTCCAGAGTGCCAGACTGGCAGCGGGCAGAATCTGCGCCTGTATGCCGGCCAGACTCTGAGCGGCGGTAAATGGATCGGCGAACGGCGTGTAAAGACCGTTGTTGACATATCGTGCGCTGATAACCTGTGCTAAGGTGAGGGCATACTCGGAACTCATGGCGCTCTCATCAGTTCTATCGCAGCCGAACCACGGGCGAAAACTCGCACTAATGGCTCACTGCCGGATGGAAGCGTAGGAGTAGGGAATACCTCAATTGCGCTCGGACCAAGAGCCTGAAGCACGGTTGCCACTTCGGTAGCATCAGCGAATGCTGGCAACACGACCAATGTATTCTCATCATCGCTTGTACCACGCCAGATCTTTGGCTGTTGCGCTGGTGGTAGATCGATGGTCAGAAAACGCACTGTATCACTCAGCGCCCACTCACGTGGTAAGTATACCGATACCCGTTGTATCGAGTCGGCAGGTGTCGCAGCGCGACGGACAATATGTGCCATGACTGTTTCAACCCGATCAAATTCGCCGTACACCCGCGGATTGGTCCGCATCTGTCCAAAATAGACCCAAAGATTGAAGCATAGACTGAGCACTAGCATACTAGGGATCAGCCAGCGCTGCCATTCACGACCACTGCCAAACCGGCTCAGCCCCCAACCGGCCAGTGCGCAGGCCGGGGCCAGCGTACCCAATGTACGCATCGCGTGCGGTGCATTGAAGCTCAACAGACCCGGTACATGGTAGAGGAGCCAGAGCACAAACAACACTACTACCGATTGCCAACGGGCTTGCCAAACAAGACCCAACCCAATGAGCAGAAATAACCCAACCACCGGATCAACCATCGGCGCCAGGGGAAGATGGTGACGCCCATTCGCGTCACCTTGCACATGCCACATCAGCCCATAGCGCACGATATGCTCACCGAGAAAATCGAGTGGTCGGTGACGGGTGAGATCATTGGCCTGAAAAATTGAGACCAAACCTACCCGACGGTTAAAACCGGCACTATCGTTCAAAATATAGAGCGCCAGCGGTGCGATTACGATTGCCCCTACCAGAGCAGCGCTAAGCAGATGTGGCCAAAACCGTCGCCAGCGCGAGAGATCGTGACCGAGTCGGAAAACTGCTACCATTAGCAAAGCCAGTGGCGCCAGGCGGCCGGTGTGATACGTGTAGACAGCCAACCCACCTAGCAGCGCGGCTCCGACAACATAACTCCACGAGCGCCAGTATTGCTGTCCTGGATCAAGCCCTCGCCATAGCAGCCCCCCCGCAGTGAGCACCAGCAGATGGTCGAGTGTCGCCGGGAATGCCCAACGACTCATGCTGAGCGACCACGAAGCCCAGGCCAACAGGGCAGCAGCCAATACCGCTGCCCGCCGTCCAATGAGCGGTGAGGCAAACCAATAAAGCGCTAGAGGAGTAAAGGCTCCGGCTAACGCACTCACCAGGCGCACGCTCCAGGCATGAGCACCCCAGTTACCGACAATTGGCGCCACCAGATAAAAGAACAGCGCCGGTAAATCGGCGTCTTTGACGACATAAATCGGGCGAAATGTTGAGTCTGTCCAGATTCGCCATGCCAGCAAGCCGTGGCGCGACTCATCACGCCACAATGCCAACGGCATCTGATCAAGCGCGATCAGCCGCGTCGCCAACGCGATACCGGTTATGAGCAGTAATGACCGGCCAACCGGCCATGCCGACACCTCCTCGTCATCGGTGATCAATGTCCATGCCAGCCAGGAACCGCCGATGACTGGCGGTACGGTCATCCAGGTCGGAACACCGCATCGTATCGCTATCAGACCAACGAATGCCAGGAACATTCCCAACCAGCCCAACCGTGGTTGCAATGTGATCCGTTGGCGAAGATGCTGAAGATAGAGTGCCAATGACGGCCAGATGGTAAGGATAAGCACTGGAGCCAACGGCCACCACGGCCATGGAAGTGAGGGTAACCAGTATTCGGCCCCTACCGGAAAGGAAGCTAAACCAATTGCCGGAAGGAGCGCTAGCCCTGTTAAAATATTGCGTAGACGTTCATCCCAACGCCAGAGCGTGCCTGCCCACCAGACCAGGAGCGGCAGCGTTGCCCAACCAATCATCTGACCACTCAGCGGGGGTCGCTCAACCGTTGTTAGAAAATTCACCCTGCTGAGTGCCAATCCCAATTCGCGAATATCAGGTGATGCAACGTAGGGTTCGGTTGACCAACGTAAAAATGACTCGCCGGTTGTACTGGTTGGAAGCAGAAATCGATAGTAACGCCAATAACCGGCTACCGTTGTTGTTACCAATTGACCGTCTTGATGCGTAAAAATCACCTGTGCTGGTGCTATGCCTTCCCGGCGTGGAGCCGCCAATCGTAATTCGATCAGTGCTGGAGCACCGCGGTATCCGTAGATGAAGAGCGTAGCCTGCGGATATGACCAGCGAAAGCGATCGGTTTCATTCTGCTCGTTACCGTGAAATCTGGTCAAGATAGGCTCGTTTTCTTCACCTACTGCCCAATACTGTGGAGGCCGATCCGCGCCAAACACCAACATGCTGCCGGCGACTAATACCAGAACAACCGGCAACCAGAATGAAGATTTGATTGCTGCTACTGAACAATACAGTGAACGAATCACGGCGCACATTATACCAGTAACTGTCGGAAGACAAGTAACATGCATCCTTTACGATATCGATTGTGGAATGTTCGTGTAGGGCTTTGCAACAGTTCACTCTCCCCGCCAGGAGTGAAGTAAGCGGCAAGAAAAAAGAGTGAGCGTAGGCACCGAGTTTAGTCTCAACCTCCGAAACGGTGGAACTAGTGGGCAATGGTGTGTAATGCACCAACCGCTGGGTTTCACCTGCTCACCGTGCAATGCGGGCCAGCGGCCCCCATCCGCCTGGGCGCGACGCTGATGGACGTTGCCAGGTTTCACCTGCTCACCGTGCAGTGCGGGCCAGCGGCCCCCGTCCGCCTGGGCGCGACGCTGATGGACGTTGCCAGGTTTCACCTGCTCGCCGTGCAATGCGGGCCAGCGGCCCCCATCCGCCTGGGCGCGACGCTGATGGACGTTGCCAGGTTTCACCTGCTCGCCGTGCAATGCGGGCCAGCGGCCCGCGCACCCAGGTTGTCGGAGCATACTCAGACACCCTTGGCAACGTCTGCACGACGATGATCCTTTCCGTACCAACGATATTTCCGAGAATACAACTACACGCCAGCAGCGGCTTTTCCGCGTAACGCACCGAGCAACCACTCGGTAAGCGCGGTCAGGCTACGCTTGCCAAACAGTCGGACATAATCAGCAGCGGCCATGAGCGGCCCCGGATCAGCCCCACCATTCCGTTCGCGGAGATACCAGCGGTGATCCATAATCCAGCGGTACAGATCAGCTTCAGTTCGCCCTGGAAAATAGCGAAGTGCCTGCTGATTGCGGATGACCTCGATCACCGGCATATAGACTGTATCGTACCAGCTTGCCACCGCTTCCTCGCGAGTGACCGGTCGTCCCAGCTCAAGCCCCATGTAGTAGCGATGCGCATTAATATGCCGTATCAGATCGAGATACCCACCCGGTTCGCTAAACTCAATCCGCTGCTCAGGCCGCAACTCGGCTAAACCAGTCCATTCGAGAAAATCGCTGTACTCCTCTTTCAAAAGGAGATCGCGAACACTCAGACTGGCATCGAGAGGAACATCGACAACCAGTTCGGTGACAATGGCATCGATCTCGCGTTGACCTTGAAAACGGGCAACCGAGATACGATGATGCCCATCCTTCACAAAGTAGATGTCACCCAGTTTATACAATTCTACAGAAGGTAACGGCACTCCTTCGTGATGTGCCCGATCAATACTCATCCAGCGGTAGCGATTCGCATTATGACGCGGAGCAAATTGGCGGTCAAAATCGCCGTAACGACCTTCGCTCCCAACAATTTTATCAAGCGGAACCGTCTGATGACCGAGGTAATGCTGACCGCGCACATTGAGGCGGGCGCGCACCTCGTCAAACGAAAGCAATTCGTTCGACTGACGGGTTATTAACGACAGCAGCTCGCGTAGCATCTGGTCGCGGCGAATGCGAGCAAATTCATCGTGTACGATTGCTTGAATAGCTGACATCGGCCTCTCCTTTCGGCCTTACCAGAGTTGATAGTCAGCGCAGCACACAATGCGCTTCACAATCGACCGGCAACGCCGACGGCCGTAACGGGGGTAGCGTACCATGGCTAGTGCATGATTGCAACTGTCAGCCGACGTGATACGCTACACCACCAGATCAAGGACACGGTAGCCGGCAGTGTTAATCACCAGCGTATAACCACATTGGGTCTCGGTCTGATGCCCAAACCCGTAGGAAAGATGAATATGACCGTGAATGAGATAACGAGGACGGAACCATTGCATAAAGCGTAATAGAGCGAGAAAGCCGCGATGGGGGTAATCGGGGCCGTTGTGAATACCGAGTGGTGGCGCATGGGTGAGCAAGACATCAAGATAACGCCCGTAGCGTAGGCGGTTGAGAAACAGGAGTGGTGTCATACGCAGCACACGGATCATCATCTGCGTTTCAGTGTACTGATGATGCCCTTCGAGTTTATACCGGATTGAACCACCCAGACCACCGATAAGCAGCCCCTGATGGTAAACAACTCGATCCTCAACACAGGTAGCCCCGCGTGCATAGCTTACAACCTGCCCATCAGCCTGTACTTCAGGCGAATCGTGATTCCCCCAGACGTAAAAGCAGGGCTGACCAAGCATCGTTACTACGAACTCAAGGTAATAGATCGGAAGATCGCCGCAGGCCAGCACTAATTGCACATCTGCGAAGCGTTGCCTGATATTTAAGCTATAAACAGCCGGCACGATTTCATCGCTGATCGTTAGGGTGCGCATACAGCCCTATTGTACTCTATTTTTGCGTAGCAGACGAATGCAATAGCGGTACGTAAAATCTTCCGCCTACTCATTACTCACCACACTCATTATTTCAGCGGCTCCTATACTGGTTCCATCAGGCAACGGTAAATAGATAGCAAAAGTGCTGCCACGACCAACCTCACTGGCTACCGTCACATAACCACCATGCGCCTCGGCAACCCACTTCACAATCGACAACCCGAGACCGGCGCCACCACTGTGTCGTGAACGCGAACGATCAACACGATAGAAACGTTCAAAAATGTGGGGCAGCGCTTCTTGACTGATTCCCACACCGGTATCGGCCACACTCAGGCAGGCAAACTGTTGATAGCGCTCTAATCCTAAGACAACCAGACCTCCTGGTGGCGTATATTGCAGAGCATTTACACCAAGATTCAATAGTGCTTGTTTGATCCGATCCCGATCACCGTACACCAATATCTGGTCTTCGGCCCCGATCCGTAAACGTACTTGTCCGGCTAATGGTCGTAATTCGCGGAAGACCTCTAATAGCAGCGTGTCGAGTTCAACCGGTTCGTGACGTAGTACCACGTGCGTCTCGCTCTGGGCCAGCAGTAAGAGATCGTTAACCATACGGATTAGCCTGGCCGTTTCGCGTCGCATATCACCGATCACTTCCCTGAGCAAGCCTGAATCGGGTAAGGGATCGCGATCCAATAGTTCAAGATTCCCCTGCATTGCCGTCAGCGGTGTTCGTAACTCGTGACTGACATCGGCGACGAAGCGCTGCTGGGCAAGGAAGAGTTTTTCCAGGCGTGACAACAGTTCATTAATCGTGACTGTCAGGAGCCACAGTTCATCACGTTCTGCCGGTTCTGGAATACGTCGATCCAGGTCTTCGGCACGTACAATACTTTGCGCGGTTAAGGTGATCTGCTCGATTGGCCGGAGTGCCTGTTTCGAGAGGTACATTGCCCCAAGACCGCCGATGACGAGGGCCAGTAATCCACCGCCGATCAAAATTTGTTGAAGCAGAGTCAATGTATTAATAACATCGTTCAACGGACGTGATACCTGTAAGAATCCAATTAGACGCTGATCACGAAAGACTACCGGCGTGATGAGGGATTTTACCATCACACCGTTAATTTCGCGATCAACAATGATACCCTCGATATTATCTGCCGTTAACCGGAATGCTTCTGGTGGCAGCGGCAACATATACGGCTCGAGATTGGGGGTACTTGTAAGGAGCGAACCACTGCCGTCAAAGAATTGAGCGCCGATGTTGCGGTTGGTAAAGAGTTGAATAAAGTCGCGATTGAGATACACCTGTAATTCACCGCTTGCGGTGCGAATGCTCTGAAATCCCACTGCTGAAAGGATGGCCCGGACCTGCTGCGTAGCCGCCGTCAAATCACGCTGCACCCCTGCATACAAGGCCTGAGCAACCGCAAAATGAACACCAACCCCAATTGCAAGCAGGGCAAGGGCAAACAAACTCGTGTACAGCAATGTCAATCGCAGTCGGAAGGGTATGGCGCGAAATATGCTGGGTGTCCGGCGAAATAGTCTCAGCCGTGATAGTGATGGTACTTCGCCTGCCTGCACCTGAGCAATATCCTCTCTAGTCTTTTCTTTCGCTGTATCACTGTCGGTCATTGAGTTCATAGCATACCTGGCCGATTTGAAAAATGAATATATTCTTTTCTCAGCATACCATGTTGGCCGCGCAATGTGCTGACCAAATCTTCAGGGTTGACGTTAGCAGGAAGTCAGGTCATACTGCTAATAGTGAAAAGTTGAAACTTCATTCAAGTGAGCGTCTATGAGTATCTACGAATTGACAGCCCGTACCATTGATGGCAAGATTCAATCATTGTCGGCCTATCGGGGCAATGTGCTGTTGATTGTTAACGTCGCCAGTCATTGTGGGCTAACCCCGCAATACGGCGATCTTGAATCACTTTACCGCCGCTACCGTGACCGTGGTTTTGTCGTGCTTGGTTTTCCCAGTAATCAGTTTAATCAGGAACCTGATGATGAAGCTACGATCAAAGACTTTTGTATTCGTAATTATGCCGTTACTTTCCCGCTGTTTGCTAAAGTTGCGGTGAACGGTCCTGATACACACCCCATCTTCGCGTATCTGAAGCAACAACAACCGGGTCTCAGCCCTGACGGTGAGATCAAGTGGAACTTCACGAAATTTCTGGTGAGTCGCAACGGCAAGGTTGTGCGACGTTACGCCCCGACCGATACAGTGGGGTTAATCGAACGTGAACTGATCGAGTGGCTATAAACGACACTGTGCTAGGAGGTGCCCCTTCCCGACCTCGCCGGGTGGGCGGCGCTTCCTGTTGTTGCCGCCGCGAATGGTGACATTCATGCTGATCATAATGAGAGCGGCAGGTTGGTTAGGTGAGAACGTCGAAAAGCCCTATCAGAACGATTATCACATTCCCCTACGTCTGAACTGGCATTATAATAATCGCTACAGGCAGAGAAACTCAATCGATCACGTCGCAGAGGCAGCATGTCGTACCAGTTGCCGTATTCTCTTGAATTCCGAGTTTTTGGCGCTCCACGCCTCTTGCTCGATCAGCACGATGTACCGTTCCGCCGCCGACAACCGCTGGCAATTATGGCCGTGCTGGCGCTCAGCGAACGCGCCGTCACCCGCGATGAACTGACGTACCTGTTGTGGCCCGACTCGCCGCAGAACGTTGGCCGTCAACGGTTACGTCGTTCCCTCTCGCAATTGCGTCAGTTAGTTGGTTCGCTGGCTGACCAATTGTTGACCGGTCAATCTGGCGTTGGCAGTGATGTCATCCGTTTTAACGCCAGTATGTGCCGGGTCGATGCGCATGAATTCGTGCGCTTATCCGGTCTGGCGCGCACGCTACCCGATCCAGATGGTTTACGTGCTGCCGATCAGGCGGCCCGACTCTATGCCGGACCATTGCTGAGTGGTCTGGAGCTTGACGAGTCGCCGGAGTTTGAACACTGGCTTTGCCAGCAGCGCGAACGCTTCGAGCGTATGCACCTTGATGTCTGGCAACGTTTGGTTGATGGCTATGCTAGCACGGGTGATGTTGAGCGTGCGCTTGCTGCGGCTGAACATGCACTCGTTCTCGATCCGCTCTGTGAAATGCTGCACCGCAAAGCGATGTGGCTCTATGCAAAAACCGGTCGGCGTAGTGATGCCATTCGCCAGTTCATGTATTGCAAGACCGTGCTCGAACGTGAGCTGGCGATTGAACCTGATGCAGATACGGTGGCGCTCTATCAGGCGATTCTTGATGACCGACTCGATGCCGTGCAGTCGCTGGTCTTCCGAGATTGGTCGTTGCCATCAATTCCCAGCGTTGCCACCGGTCGCACGGAACGCACCTCGCCATTGACCCGTAATCCGACGTTAACAGCCCATCTGATCACAGCCCTCCACACGGCGCTCGCCGGATCGTCGCCGGTTGTCGTTGTGGAGGGACCGGCTGGCAGCGGGAAAACGCGCATGGTTCGCCAGGCGCTGGATCAGATTCGGCAAACAACGACCCGTCCTCTGGTCTGGCAATGCAGTGCACGACGATCAGGGCAGCAATGCCCCTTTGGCGTCATGATCGACCTGCTCGATACGGCGCTGCGCGACCGACTGAACCATCCTGATGCAGAGCGTACTTTACCGACCGACGTGCGGATGACTGAGGCCATCCGCGTGCTGCCGGAATTGCGCGCCGTTTTCCTCCGCTTGCAACCCATTCGCCAGAGCGTAGAAGAGGTACCATCGTCTCACCACCTCTTACAGCGGCGGTTGTTACAGGCGCTGCCACGCGCTATCCATGCGCTGGCGGGTGGAGAGCCGGTTATCGTCGTACTGGAAGACCTGGATCAGGCCGATCCACTCTCGATTGAAGCCGTTGCCTGGCTGTCGCGCTCGCTGCACGGAACGAGTCTGGCGCTGGTGATCACCTGTCGCACAGAAGGAGGCGCTCTCAATGTGATGCTCTCCGATCTGCGTGCGCGTGGTATGCTGCAATCGCTGACCCTTCCTGCATTTGATTACCCAACAGTTATTCGTCTGGCCCTGAATGCCGGTCTATCGCCGACAACGGCTGAACAGATTTGGCAGCAGACGGGCGGGGCGCCGCTGGTAACCCACGAGATGGTACGTGCGATGGTCACTGCCGGAAAAGACCTTTCCGCACTTCCTTCATCACTGCACGAAGCCATTCAGATTCAGTTGAAATGGCTTGCCCCGACCACCCGCCAGGTCATGGAAGCAGCAGCAGTGCTGCAAAGCGGTAATGCACTTGAGATTCAACAGATCAGCGGACGCACCGCCGATGAGGTGGAACACGCCTTTGAGGAACTTCAGGCACGCGACTGGCTCATGTTTGACGGTACGCGGTACATTGTCGCTCATCCAGAGGTGCAGGAAGCAGTGCTGGAGAGCCTGAGTCCGGCGCGTCGCCAGCGGCTGCACCGTCAGGCTGCGTTGGTGATGCGTCAGCACAACGCAGACCCCGTGCGCATTGCACATTACCTTACCGCCGCCGATCAATCAGACGAGGCGGCAGAGATGTGGCTTCAGGCGGCACGGCGCGCCCGATCACTCTATGCGCACGATGCTGCACTCATGGCACTTCAGAAGGGGTTGGGGCTGGTTCGCGATCGACAGGTGCTGTTCAAATTGTTGAGTGAACAGGAATCAATTCTGCACGAACACGGGTTGCGTGATGAACAACGGGCAGCGCTAGAGACGCTGGATCGTTTAGTCGAACAGTCACCCGATCACCCTGACTGGCGCGCCGAAGTCTATCGCAAACGCGGGCGTCTTGCCCTTGCGTGCAACGAGTGGAATGCCGCTATCGATGCGCTGCGTCGAGCGGCAGTGTTCACCCTTCACAGCGACTGGGCAACGTTGTGTCTGCTGGCGCGCGCCCTCGGACACAACCAGCAATGGCACGAAGCAGACGAGATGCTCGAACGTGCGCTGGCGCTGGCACAGCAGCAGCGTGATCGTGAGGCGCAGGCGCGCTGCTGGCTGACGCGCGCCGACATCGAGCAGGGACGGGAGCGTTTCGACGCTGCCGAAAGCGCCTTGAAGCACGCCGTGCACCTGATCGAACCCTCATCACCAACATTGCCGCAACTGATGTTGAACCTTGGGAATATGGCTACCGTGCGCAACGATTTCGTCAGTGCGCTGACGTATGGCCAGGAGGCGCAACGTCTGTTTGCGCAGCGGGGCGCGCCCGATAGCGAAGCCGCCGCCTGGGTGCTGGTCGCCCGGATGCACGCTCGCCTGGGGCAGTTTGAAGCGGCATTCGAAGCGTACCAGTCCGCCTATGCCGGGTATGCCGCGCTCGAACTGCGCCAGGGTATGGCAGCCGCTCGTATCAATGCGTGCACCCTGGCGTTGCGCGTTGGCAATTTTGACCACGGGTTGCGCCTGGCAGAGGAGGCCTGGGAACTGTTCCAGGCGATCAACGACGTGCGTGGCATGTGTGTCACCGCCAGCAACAGGGGTGCGGCGCTGGTCTGGATGGGGCGCGGCGCCGAAGCCGAGCCATGGCTGCGCGAGTCGTATGAGCGTGCGGTTGCGATTCCGCTGCCTGCGCAACAGGCGGCAGCGCTGGCGAACCTGGGCGCGGCGCTGCTCCAGCAGGGACGGCTGGAAGAAGCCCGTCGGTTGATGGAACAGGGACTGGCGTTGCGCGTCGCGCAGGGGCATATCGATGTGAGTGTCGACCGTGCATTTCTGGCGATAGCCTGCCTGCGTCTCGGCGACATCGAGGCTGCCGACCGGTATAGCCTGGAGGCTGTGGAGTACCTGGCGCGCGCGCCACAGGTAGAAAACCCGCAGCAGGTCTGGTTTGCACGCGCCCAGGTTCTCCGCGCTCAGGGTTTGATAACCGAAGCTAACAATGCTTTGCAGTCCGCCGTGGAATGTCTGTACCGCAGCGAACAACAACTGCCGCCACAGTACCGCGAACGCTACCGCAGCGTGTTTTCGTTCAACCGCGCGATCTTATACGCCTGGGACAGTGGCGTCTGGC
>NZ_JAUBWR010000003.1:127500-297500 GCF_030444705.1 Chloroflexus sp. MS-CIW-1 | reverse complement strand
TGGCACCTTACATTACGTGTTCAAGAGCACCGATGGCGGCACGACCTGGAGCGCATCGGGCAGTGGTATGACTAACCCCAATGTCAATGCCCTGGCGATTGACCCAGCGAACCCGAACACGCTCTACGCCGGGACATTAGGCGGCGTCTTCAAGAGCACCGATGGCGGCGCGACCTGGAGCGCGGTCAACACGGGTCTGACCAACCTCAATATTCGCGCCCTGGCGATTGACCCGTTGAACACGAGCACACTCTACGCCGGGACGGATGGCGGCGCGTTCAAGAGCACGGATGGCGGCGCAACCTGGAGCGCATCGAGCAGTGGTCTGAGTAACCCATATGTCTACGCTCTGGCGATTGACCCGACCAACTCCAATACGCTCCACGCTGGGACGAACGGCGGCGTGTTCAAGAGCACGGACGGCGGTGCGAACTGGAGCGCATCTCTCAGCGGTGTGAGTGGCTACGCTCTTGCACTTGACCCGATAAACACGAATACGCTCTACGCCGGGACATCCTCAGGGGTTCGCAAGAGCACCGATGGCGGCACAACCTGGAGCGCGTTCAATACGGGCCTGACCAACCTCAATGTCTACGCCCTGGCGATTGACCCGACCATGCTCTACGCAGGCACCTATTACGGTGGCGCCTTCGCGCTCCAGCACCGGGCGGGGGTGTATCTGCCGCTGGTGTTGCGTAATCCATAAGGATACATGAACCTGTCTCCGACAGGTCGCTTCGTTGCGTTGACGACGCACGTGGGCTTCCGGGTGTACAGCGTATCAAAGTATCAAACCGCGATAGATGTCGGACATTTCTGGTCGGGCAACGAATTGGCGTCGAGGCGTCATGGTCGCGCCCCCTGACGATTCCATACCGGAAGGGGCGGTTCGCAAACCGCCCCTTCCACCTGTTCGTGGAACTTCACACCACCTCAAGGATGGCGCATACGTGTTTGAATCAACGGTCCAGCAGCCAACCCTCTGTTGTCTCGCCGATCATACGCATAGTGGGGGCAGGTTTCAAACCTGCCCCCACCATGGTGTGCTGATGCGCTAAACGATGGGTTCCACCCGCACACCCAGGCGCCTGCGAGCGAGGTCGTCCCGTGCTCGTCGCGTCTGCGAGGGCAAGATGCCTGCACGTTCACTCTCTGTTGTCGCGCCGATCATACCCGTCACCGCATGCATAGTGGGGGCAGGTTTTAAACCTGCCCCCACCATGGCGTGCTAATGCACCAAACGATGGGTTCCACCCGCGCACTGCACCATACGGGCCAGCGGCCCGCGCTCCCAGGCGCAATGCGCACCCGTTCACCCGCTGTTGTCGCGCCGATCATACCCGTCACCGCATGCATAGTGGGGGCAGGTTTCAAACCTGCCCCCACTATGGCGTGCTAATGTACCAAACGATGGGTTCCACCCGCACATCCAGGCGCCTGTGAGCGAGGTCGTCCCGCGCTCGTCGCGTCTGCGAGGGCACGATGCCTGCATGTTCACCCGCTGTTGTCGCGCCGATCATACCCGTCACCGCATGCATAGTGGGGGCAGGTTTCAAACCTGCCCCCACCCCCCACCATGGCGTGCTGATGCACCAAACGATGGGTTCCACCCGCACACCCAGGCGCCTGCGAGCGAGGTCGTCCCGTGCTCGTCGCGTCTGCGAGGGCACGATGCCTGCACGTTCACCCGCTGTTGTCTCGCCGATCATACCCGTCACCGCATGCATAGTGGGGGCAGATTTCAAACCCGCCCCCACTATGGCGTGCTAATGTACCAAACGATGGGTTCCACCCGCGCACTGCACCATACGGGCCAGCGGCCCTCGCTCCCAAGTGAAATGTGCACACGTTCACCCGCTGTTGCATCGCCGATCATACCCGTCACCGCATGCATAGTGGGGGCAGGTTTCAAACCTGCCCCCACTATGGCGTGCTGATGCACCAAACGATGGGTTCCACCCGCACACCCAGGCGCCTGCGAGCTAGGTCGTCCCGCGCTCGTCGCGTCTGCGAGGGCACGATGCCTGCACGTTCACCCGCTGTTGTCTCGCCGATCATACCCGTCACCGCATGCATAGTGGGGGCGGGTTTGAAACCTGCCCCCACTATGGCGTGCTGATGCACCAAACGATGGGTTCCACCCGTGCACTGCACCATACGGGCCAGCGGCCCGCGCTCCCAGGAGAAATGCGCACACGTTCACCCTCTGTTGTCTTGCCGATCATACCCGTCACTGCATGCATAGTGGGGGCGGGTTTTAAACCCGCCCCCACCATAGTGTGCTGATGCACCAAACGATGGGTTCCACCCGCACACTGCACCATACGGGCCAGCGGCCCGCGCTCCCAGGTGAAATGCGCACACGTTCACTCGTTGTTGTCTCGCCGATCATACCCGTCACCGCATGCATAGAGGGGGCAGGTTTCAAACCTGCCCCCACTCCCCACCATGGCGTGCTAATTCGCCAAACGATGGGTTCCACCCGCGCACTGCACCATACGGGCCAGCGGCCCGCGCACTGCTGCCCCCCAACTCCCCGAATCACGACACCCCATCGTAATGACGCCCTGCCGGGTTCTCTGATGTAGACGTTGTGTGGACGCCTCTCCGGTAGAATGTGCACACTATACGTCTCTGCACCAGCGATACAGCGCGGCGCATCGTTATGTCCAAGCGAACCTGTGATGCACTGAAGGACTGCTCTTATCGTGAAGGGGTTTCTTGCAGATGACCACAGCTCAAACCCTCATCGTGGAGATTCACGGTATGAACTGAAAGGAACGCTAGTACTACAACGAGAAATGCGGATGGAACAAACTGGTGCGCATGCTGGTCGTCCACGATCCGGGTGCGGCGTGGCCGCGTGGCAGCGTGGCGCACGAGCCAGGGCGCTGGGGGTTGACAATGTTGGGTGAGGTCAGTTACCAGGTGAACCTGCCGCTGATCGTAAGGTAAATACGCTCTGCCGGGGCAGCAGCGCCGCCGCACTCCGGCCCATACCGGCTCATTTCGCAGGCTTTTCTTGTGTGAGTGTCAGACGCCAACATATCACAATACGGAGGAAAACAATGCACGTGAACATCCGCTCCGCCAATCGCATCGGCGGTCTCCTGAGCGGGCCAATCGTGCTTGTTATCGGATTGGGAATCCTGTTTCTAGGATGGCAATGGCGCACCTTCACCCAGAATCAGATCGCCACGATGCTTCCGGCGGAGGGTAAGGTGGTCGAAGTCGTTTCGCGCACCAAAACATCGAGTGGTGAGCGCAAGACCTACTTCTATCCGGTCGTGGAGTTTCGCACGGCTGACGGGGAGAGTGTCCGCTTCGAGAGCAGCACGGGCAGCAATCCATCAGCGTACCGTGTCGGCGACGCGGTCAAAGTGCGCTACGACCCGCAAACGCCACAGTCGGCAGTGATCGATTCGTGGGAACTCTGGCTGCCGTCAAGCATCGTCATCGGGGTGGGAGGCTTTTTTGCGCTGATCGGCATCCTCGCCATTCTCAACGCGCTGGCGGTTCTGCTGAAATGGGGGGGATTGCTTGGATTACTCGGCATTATTCTGCTGCGGCGGAAACGTGGGTAGTGTATGCTGGGCTCGATCGGGAATGTATCTCGCGTCTACGTAGAAGGAGAACAGGACATGTGGGACTTTAGTCTTGGGAAGGCGTTTGGTTTAATGCTCCGTACGTTGCCGTTCATTGGCTTTCGTCTCGCTATCTACTTCGGTATCACGCTCGCGTATCTCATTGCTACCAGCGGTGGCGCTGGCATCGGCTACATGATCGGCAGCATCCTGCGGGATGCAGAAAGTGATCCTTCGGGAAGTGTTGCGTTCTGGGGAGGCCTGATCGGATTTGGTATCGTCTCGGGAGTGTTGTATTTCGCTCGTGAGTATCTGCTGTATATCGTCAAGGCAGGCCACATCGCGGTGCTCGTGCGCCTGATCGACGATCAGCCGATACCGGAGGGGACAGGACAAATCGGGTATGCTACCCAGATTGTCAAGTCTCGCTTCGCCGAAGCATCGGTGTTGTTTGGTATTGACCAGATCATTAAGAGCATCCTCCGCACCTTTAACGCAACCGTTCTAACCATCAGTAGCTTTCTCCCCATCCCCGGACTGACAAATGTGATGGAGTTTGTGACGTCCGTGATCAATTTCTCGCTTACTTACGTGGATGAAGCGATTCTCGCCTACATGATCCGCACCAACCCTGAGAATGCCTGGGCCGGCGCCCGCGACGGCGTGATATTCTACGCTCAAAACTACCGCATGATGCTCAAAAATGCGGTATTCCTCACCATTTTCGCTTGGATTGTGTCGTTTGTGATCTTTCTCGTCGTTCTCGCCCCGGTTGCCGCTCTCGTGAGTGTGATGCCAGGGCTGGGTGGTTTCTGGACGCTGATAATCGCTATTATCGCCGCGTATGCACTTAAAGCGGCACTCATTGATCCCTTTGCAATGGTGTGTATTGTGCAAGTCTACTTCAAAGCTATTGAAGGACAGACGCCCAGCCCAGAGTGGGTTGAACGACTAAATTCGGTCGCAGCGCCGTTTCGTGAGCTGAGTGCAAAGGCTGCCGCCTTTGTGCCCGCTCCGGGCGGCGCATCTGTCTCGGTGACGAGGGTCAGATAGCGGATGACGCTGGTTTGTAGTTCACGAATGTGCACTAATTGGCCACCTCGGCGTATGTAACACGCTGGCAGTTTTGCGGGAAGCGGAAAGATTTATTACTCTGCTGTGATGGAAATGTGGGTAGTATCGCGGGTATTTCGCCTTCGGTCGTTTCACCACAGCCTGAGCACGTCGGTCGCATCGCTGAAACGAGATGGGCGAAAGTACCGCTTCCGCCCATCTTGTTGGTAGGAGGTGTTGGTTAAGGCGTTAGCGTCCCTCCACCGAAGTCATCAAATGCAGCGCCAGCCGTGTTGTGGAACCAGACCCCAATCCGTCCACCAGTATTGACATAACGATTTCTAGCCACCGTTCGAGTATCGGCAGCGCCTATTGACTCACAGCGTACAAAGACCTCTACCGTGCCGTCGGCCTTTGCCCATGCTCCAAGTGTATCACCAGGTTGAAGCACAGCGGGGAACGTTCCAACCGTCAGGAAACCCCGACCAGGAACGAGGGCCTCAACCACAACCTGCTGGTTAACTGCATCGTAACTCACTAGAATGGCTCCGTGTTGACCACGATTTCCGTTCACCTTCAACGCCAATGTGTGATGCCGACCAGAAGGGTTGATCGACGTCAAGCGCATGAAGGCTTCTTGATCTGGTCCGAAGACGGTCGGACGCCACCACGTCAGGCCGCCATTTTCGACGGTCACAACATTATTCACGATCCGATACTGATCGCTCTGTGTCGCTCCACTCCAGTTGCGGCCTAGCCTGCCATCGGCACGGTTGAATGTATCAAGGGGAGATGTAACCGGAAAGGGACTCACCTTGACCGTCACGGTCTGGGTTGGCTCAACATTACCGGCGCTGTCGCGGGCGAAGAAATCTACTGTGTACGTACCTTCACCACTGAGCGTCAATGGCCCACTGTACGGTTGGAAGGTGCCACCATTCACCCGGTAAGCAATTTCAACCGTTGTTGAACGATCATCAGTAGCAGTTAGCGCAACTGTCGCACTTCCGACATAACAATTACTCGGACACAGCGGATTTGTCGTCCCGCTAACGGTGGCGATCGTCGTAGGTGGTGTACCGTCAAGATCAAGACCGACAATCACCGGATCGTGATCCGAGGTGCGATAGAAATCCGGTGCATACAGGCTGCTAATCTGGCCTGGCGACTTGAAATTAGTGTTATAGTCGAGTATTGGCGGCTCGTCAGCGTTGATATGCCATTCAGCCACACCGGTCACCTGCGCACTGAGACTCGCCGTTGCCAGTGCATAATCGAGATACCCCCACTGGCCGTTGAAGACATACGAATAGGCATTCGCCCCTACAAAACGCTCGATTAAGTTCTCATACCCCTGCGTTTCAAGAGCGCGAATGGGATCCTCTTTCGCATAGCTATTCAGATCACCGATAATCAAGACATCGGGATCGTTCACGCCAGTTGGATCAGTTGCCAACCATGCAGCCAACGCATTCGCAGCATTGACACGAACAATATTGCAGTTGCCCTGTCCATCACTGGCATCAGGTATATCACAGGGGCTTCCTTTGCTCTTGAAATGGTTGACACTAACGACAAAGCGAGCACTGGTTGCGTTGATCGAAAAGGCCTGTGCCAGCGCTGCTCGATTCCGCGGTGTGCTATCACCGCCATTAACGAATGTGGCACTGTTGAGCACTGCCGTTCGCCCAACTGGCGTAACCAGGGCCGGCTGATAAATAATGCCAACCTTAATCGCATCATTGCCTAGTGCATCAACCTGACCGGTGGCGGCATCAACATCGATATATGTGTAGGTACCCGGTGTAGTTGCAGCATTAAGTCGGTTGACCAGATCGGCGATTGCACTTGTCGGACCGTAACCGTCATTCTCGACTTCAATCACTCCTAACACAGTCGGATTGAGCACAACAATGGCTGCTACCGTCTTGGCTGTTTGCCGCGCAAATTCAGTGGCATTCTCCGCGCCACGACAATTGGTGGGACCACCGGTCAGGCCGTTGGTACATCCGTTAAAGGTGTTAAAGTAGTTGAGCAGATTCATTCCGACTACAGTTATGCTGCCACCGACGTTAGGTGGTGCCGTTGGTCGGGGATTTTCTGCGACAAAGTTTGGTACCCCACCCCCCGGACTCAGGTCACTTAAATCACCGACCGGACGCACACGATAAGCATTCCCACTCGCTGCATTCCCTGACCAGGTGTATGTCATAACACCGATCAAACCGGTAACACTATCACCTCCACGCAGGGTATTAGTAGCGCTCAACGGATTACCGCCGCGGCCAAATAAAATCGGGTCAGGGTTCTGATTTTGCAAGTTATCATCAACAATAATCCGGTTAAGATCATTAGCCGCCTGTAACGCCTGAGCCAACGGTCCCGGTGGGTAGAGACTGGTTGGTTGATAGAGACGGTCCGCCGCCGACATCACGACCTGTCCAAAACGACCGAGCTGGAAATGTTCAGTTACGACCAACTTCATTGGGAAACGCACAAGCATCCCTTCAAAGCGCTCGAGATAGTCGGGATTTGGGAAAGGCATCACTACATCAGTTGGATCGAGGGTACCATTCCCAACAACCGTGATCTGAACTGCACTGATTTGGGTCTGACCTTGAAACTCACTAACCAATCCGCGCACCCGCACTATGTCGCCTAAACTGACATTGTTGTTGTTCCCGTTGAAGACGAATATGCCTTCCGAGGTCAGTGGATTGTCATCCTGATCGGCGACCTCCTCCTGAACATAAAATCCTCGTAGATTCGGAGTAGGACCTTCAAAATCGCCGATGACAATCCCTTCGATCAACACTTCCTCATTCACACAGGGCGAGATGTCGGTCGTTCCCTGAATAATGTGGATCAGCGTCAGATTGGGTACGTCTGGGCAATTTCCACTCATCGGCGGGGGCGTACTGCACGGGTTAGTAGGACTACTGCTGTTACGAGGATTTGGTGCCCCAATGCTGAAATCGCTCGCATTGTTATCGGTGTCAACACAACCATTCCCGTTACGGAATGCAGCCGTCGTATTGCTCAGAGAGGGTGCAGGGGCGCCTTCAAAGAAATTGGCATTTCCATAGCCAACCAGATCGATAATCAATGCCTGCTGTGCTGAAGAGCATGGCGTCGAACCGCCGTTGCATGCCAGGCCATTGGTACTGTTCACCAGGGCAAACTTGCCGGCCGAGGCACTGGCATTGATAGAACCACTTGCATCAGGTGTTGGCAACGGGCTACCGGTAGTCCCACCGGCTAACTGCACCAGATAATACTGACCAGGCGCTAATGATCCGCTTAACAGCACTATCGGATTACTGCCAAAGTTACCCGTTCCGGTTGCACTGGCATACTGGATCGACAGCCCGTTCAAACTGACGGTCGTCGTTCCTCGATTAAAAATCTCAACAAAATCATTCGTATACGGCGCACCACTGCTTCCACCACCACCGTACACCTGACTGATTACCAGGTCTGCACTGATCGCCCGCACAATCGGTACTGTGGTGCCGAACGGTATGAAGATACACGCAACGACAAGCAACACACTTACCCAGTGACGTGTCCAACGAAACATCTCAGGCATACTTCACCTCATTAGTTCACAAATACGTGTTCGCCAACCAGCAACAGCACTCTACGGTTAGAGAGGAGAGCAGGAGCAAGGTGAACCGCAATATTGAGTGGTCAGGTGTTGTTCATAATAAAAGGGGATTTTGAAGTCGATGTTAAGCGGAGGATATGAAACACATCCATTTGATGACAGTTTTTTCATTGGCAAGATGAGCGTTTTGTCAACCGGTGACCTCACCGATGCGGATCGGCAGCGCGTTTGGTTATGTTCTCAACGCTGCCCATTGCACGTTTCGGGTGACCACAAACCACGCTTTGCGGCGCGGGCATCGGCTTCTGCGGCTCGAAAGATAGCCTGGTAGCGGTATGGAACGTTGTAGGTGTACTCGTAAGCGTATCCCTGCCAGATTTGTTCCAGGTTAACCATTCGACCATCTTCGAGCCAGACATAGCGCAACAGACGACCAAACCGGTCACGTGAATCCTGACTGGGGTCGTCTTCGAGGAGCACGGTTTTATTGTCGAGGAGAGCGCGGGCATTGGCGGCCGCTTCTTTACCAAAGCATTCAACCGTTCGTCGTGGATCAACCGATTCAGGGGCGTTGATGCCGATCAATCGTACCCGCTCTTCGCGCCGATCAATACGGACGATAATGGTGTCACCATCAACGACTCGTACAACTTGTGCACGGGTGAGATCGTCGGGAAGTGGTGGATAGTCGGCAAAGGTTGTTGCCGATCTATCAGACCGGCTACAGCCACTGATAGCAAGGATGAGGATCAGGATGATGAAGATGCGTTGCTGCATAATCACTCGATGTTGCGGTAAGTCTGAACGTCTTTTTCCATATTGTACCCCATCTGTTTCTGCAGGTATCCAATTCTGCTAGCCGGTCGTTACACAACTGGCGGGTATTTTGAAAGACCTGCTCATCCCTCTAGCGAAATCACGCCAAAACGTGTATCCTGGAAGTGTCGAGAGCGGTTTATCGTGGAGGAGAAACGTGCATGCGACCACGTGAACACTTTGATCAGGAACTTGATGCCCTGCGTAAGCAGGTAGTGAGTTTGGGACAGGCGGTGAGTGAGGCACTTGCGAAAGCGATCACAGCGCTCGAACTGGGTGATCTCGAATTGGCACGATCAGTCGTCGGTAGTGACGCCGAGATTAATGAGGCGAAAAACGCTATTGAGCAACATGCTATTCAGCTTATTGCAACCCAGCAACCGGTAGCTCGCGATTTGCGTCGGATTGTTGCGGCAATGGCAATCAGTTATGAACTGGAACGCATCGCTGATTATGCCAAGGGTACCGCCAAAATGGTAATCGGTGGCTCCGATCCCAATCGTGGGCCGTTAGTTGCGTCGGCTGAGTTGGTTGCTCTCGGTAAGGTGGCGCGGGATAATCTCGAACGTACACTTCAGGCCCTAAGCAACGGCGACGCTGAGGCGATTAAGGATATTGTTGCTCGCGAAGATGCGATTGACCATGATTACAAACAGCTTAAGCGAGCTATGGTAGCACAACTGACCCCACCAGAGACAGCCGATCTGCTGTTTATCGCTCATAATTTCGAGCGAGTTTCGGATCGAGCGTTGAATATGGTCGAGAAGATCATTTTTATGACAAAAGGTGATCAGGTTGAGCTGAACGATTGATCCCGTCTGATAGCGCTCAGCTTACAAGAGTCGGATGAATGTCTTTAGCGTCTTATCCGAATATCCGTCTTACGGTGCAACGGATGTATCCCATCGATGGATGTAGGGGCGCAGCGCTGCACCCCTACCAATCTGCTGCTGCGACAGGAGATGTCGAAGAGGCGCTCCGTGACTATCGTCGTGGATCCTTGTCAGGGCGGAGCACCGCCTTACCGCTCCTCATGAATTATCTTGCATCCATTACCGAGGCTCATCCGTCGTGAGGTGATGATGGATGTTTCGGATAGGCGCTTAGAGCCTGGGCAAAAACCCGGTTTTCTCATCAGGCACGTATCGTACCCGCGCAATCATTGCGTGAGGGACTGCCGACATACTTTCGCGCCAGCCACACTACCTCCCCCCTTCCGCGCCCCGTATGGAAGAGGAAGGGGGCAAGAGGGGATGGTGAGGGGCGCCAGTTGTCCGCCAACATTCTCCTCATCCTACCCCTCCTGATCTTCTCCTGCAACAGGATATTTCGGATCGCCGCTTTACTGCTGTGACCCTTCCAGCCGCACAAACGTCACTACTGCGGTGATGCAGGCCACACCCAGGCCAAACCAGGCACTCAATTCAGCAATTCGGTTCTGTTCAGCCTCTGCGGCAAGGCGGAGTGCGCGCAGATTGGTATCGGCCAGGCCCATCACCCCTTGTTGCAACGCCTGTCGTGTCGCTTCGATAAGTGACTGTTGGTTGAGCAGTAACCAGGCTGCTCCAATTGCACGGGCGGAGAGGTACGCAATGACGCCGACCAGGGTACCGATCAGAAGTGCCAATAACAGCCGTACCAACCAGGCCTGCAACGTGTCGGAAGCGGAGTTATACGCAACCATCCTACTGTTCCCCCTCACCGGTTATGCGTTTCCGCGCTCGCTCTTTTGCGGCGCGCAATCTGGTCAGCGCATCTTCTGACTGAACCGGTGTTAATGGCGGTGGTGGCGAAGGTTGAGCAGGTGGCGGTTCGCTTGGCGGAAGCTGAACGTGCTCAGCAACCATCTGCCGCCGAGCCTGATCACGAGCGGCTCGCAAGCGACTGAGCACCGGATCGGGTGCTACTGACACTGATTCCCCAACTCGTAACATGCCGAGCGCACGAAAATCACTACGCCGAATCATCAATCGTCGCAATGCGATGTCAAACGGGAGCAAGATGAGCGCCAGCCAAAGCAGTGGTAGAGCAATCTCCTGAGCAGAGAAGACAGGGTTAAGACGCTCAAAGACTGCTGCTGGGTCGTTGATCAGTCGTCCATTTGTGGTTGTAGCCAGCTCATTGAGTAATCCTGGATTAGCTTGCGCGCTGCGGTATTCCGAAGAGTAGGGAACAACCATTCCGGCTGTCTCTTGCACAACTACCCGATCACCACTCATCCCGGCAATCTGTACCAGGTAGGTGCCGGGATTAGGGCTTTCCAACCGGGCCTGATACTGATTGGGTGCCACCTGAGTCAGTGGGATTTCGCGCCGTGAACCATCGCCGCCGATTAAGGTTGCAACCACATTCAAATCATTTTGCCCGCTGTCGGTCACCAGGCGGACAACCGTTTCACTACCGGTTACCGCTACCTCGGCCTTGACATTTTGCCCACCACGTGGGATAAGATCACCAACAAGCTGCGAAGCAAACCGCGGAAACCCATCCCACGTGATCCAGTCGTGCGCCCACTTACCCTTAGTGTCACTTAACCAGGCCGCACTACGCCCCAGCCCGAACTGCCAGGTTGCTAGGATCGGTTGTTGATCTTCAGTCGCCAGCACCAACTGGGCAGTGCTTTTCAGTGTGCTGCCGTTGTAACCGTACAACGGTGGTGTCGCATTAATACCGGCCAGGATCGGACTGCTACTGTAACGTACTGGAATAAATGGCTGTTCAACAATATAATTCCCGATCGTCGTAATTGTCTCTTGCACGAAGATTTGCGGTACGTCGGCCATATCCACTACCGGATAGTAACGTCCACCACCTTCGGCAGCCAGTTGCTGCAAATAGCTCGCCGAACCGCTCCCGGCAGCTACTGTCGTCAGGGTAATACCCTGTTCACGTAACCGCGCTGCTACGTCAAGTTGATCGCCGCCACCTCCCCAGCCATCGGTCAATAAGACAATATGCTTGATACGGGCATCAACCTGTTGTAGTACCTCTTCGGCTCGTAGCAGACCTGCCCGAATGTTGGTTGGCCCACGAGGTTCGATGCCAGCAATAGCATTCATAACCTGTTCGACTGTTGCCCCACGGGTGGTCGGAAACGCAGCAGACGCTGCCCCATCGAAGGTGACAATTCCAACCGTATCTTGTGGGCCAAGCAAGGCAACAGCTTGAGCAATCGCATCTTTGGCAATGTCGATCTTCCGTTCGCTTGAAGAGGATACCGGTGCACCACGGTCAGGATCGGCGCAATGACAGGCATCCATCGATCCTGACTTGTCAATGACAAAGACAATGGCCAGATCGGGACGTAGCTCTCGATTACGCACATCCATATACACCGGCAGCGCTTCTTCCACAGCAGTACGACCATACCCGCCAACACCGAAGCTGTTTTCGCCACCGATCATCAAAAGACCACGCCCTAGATCACGCACATAGCCGGGAATTGCTTGCATCAGGCCGACCGGTAGAGCACGCGCTGGGGTATTGACCAGCACCAGCGCATCGTAGGTGCTCAGATCGGCCAGTGTGCGCGGTGCTGCTTCAGGTGAGATCAACTCAGCGGTGATACCGGTGGCGGTGAGGGCCGTGACCAACGGTCGCGCATCGGCAGCTTCTCGTGCAATGAGCAAAATTCGCGGTGGCCCTTGCACCCGAATCAACGCGGCAGCTTCATTATTCTGAACTCGTCCATCATTTGCCGCTTCGACCTGCACCCGATACCGGCGAAAACCATTGCCTTCCACCGGCACCAGAAACTCTATTGGGGTGACACCTGGTGACAGCTCAAGCACGCGCTCTTCAACAATACCGGTGTCGTCAATGAGTCGGACGATCGCCGACTGACTGACATTGCTTTCGATATTAGCAACAATGACGGCCTCTTGACCATCACGGACACTGTTAGGAGCTTCGACACTGGCAACCAACACTTCTGCATCGGTATTCACTAGCGTCAGATCAACAATGTCGATGGGAATGCCGCGACTGGCTGCCAGGCGCGCCGCATCAATTGCACGCCCGCTATTCTCACCGCCATCAGAAAGCAACACCAGGCGTTTTTGGGTGTCAGCCGGGAAGAGCGCCATGCCGAGCTGAATGGCCGCTTCAATATTGGTGCGATGCGCAATTGGAATAGATGTAATGCGCCCTAGTCGTCGATCGCTGTCAGGGGAACGTTCGACCAGGGCGTTATCGCCAAACACAATGATTGCCGCCTGGTCATCGGTCGGCATAGACTGGAGTGCATCGCGAATAAATGCCTCTGCCTGTGCCCGTGTCGATGCGGGCATCGAATCGCTCCCATCTAGCAGAAATACGGTTGTCAGTCGATCAACCGGACGCACAAACTGGATGCCGGCAAATGCAAAGATCAGCATCACTGCCATCACAGTACGGACGGCAAGACTGGTCCAAAACCGTAACGGCGATAAACGACGCGGTGCAAACAGGGCGAGCACCACCATACCAACCGGCACGAGGAGCAACCAGAGGGCTTCAGGATAGATGAAAGAAACATACGGCATAGGCGGCACATCATTCTTGACTGACCAGATGTTTGTGTGATCATTGTACCGGTAACGAACGGTGATAGCAAGACAATATGACCTCTTTTTTGAGACGTCACGCCAACCGATGATGTTCCATCCAAGAAAAATAATAGCGCATCCGTTTTACGGATGCGCCGCACAGGATTGACAGAGGCAGACTAGGCGAGAACAGACTCGCTCTGCGGTTCAATCTCGATCTTCGCCCCAAGCACTTTCAAGAACTGCGCCAACCATGCTGGGTGAGCTGGCCAGGCCGGTGCTGTTACCAGGTTGCCATCGGTAATGGCTTGATCGGCAGGCAGTTCGTGGTATTCGGCCCCAATCAGCGGGAGGTCAGGGCCAACGGCCGCATACGCTGTGCAGCGACGCCCGTTGAGCACACCGGCAGCCGCCAAGACTTGCAGACCATGGCAAATTGCCGCCACTGGCTTGTTAGCAGTGAAGAAATGACGTGTAATTTCGAGCACACGTGGGTTAAGCCGAATGTATTCGGGTGCCCGTCCGCCAGGGATTACCAGCGCGTCGTACTCGTGTTCGTTTACATCGTCGAAATTCTGGTTAAGCGTGAAGTTGTGACCACGTTTCTCGCTGTACGTTTGATCACCTTCAAAATCGTGGACGGCAGTCCGAACAAATTCACCGGCTTTCTTGCCCGGACAGACAGCATGGACCTGATACCCAAGCGCAGCAAGGGCCTGAAACGGAACCATGACCTCATAGTCCTCTACATAGTCACCGACCAGAAAGAGGATCTTCTTTGCCATCGATATACCTCCTCTATGTCACATTGACTTCCTTGTCAGTGCATTGCATGGTGGGATGATTTCAGATTAGCACAGCTCACTCCAACTGTCAACACTGCCTGATCAAGGTCTGTCCGGAATACCCTGTCGCAGAATCGGTTGGGGCACAGCAGCGCTGTGCCCGTACATCGATCAGGTTTCATCCGCCGTATCGTGTTCAGATAGGCTCTTAATACCTGTACTACGGATGACACCTATACCGAAGCCGAAAGTGCCAGGAAGCCATCCTAATTCCCTATCACCGCCGTAATCTGTACGGGTGGTACGCTGGCAACCTGCTCGATCAGAACAGCCAGTGATCGTGGTTGAATGTGATACATCTGATCGGTAACAGGCAAGGGCTGATCTAAATCAGGTTGAGCAGTATCGATGATGACGTGCCAGCTTGCATTGTCTGGCCAATCAGGCAAGATAAATGGAACGGCCTCGTCGCCAGCGTTAATTAACACCAGCAGCACATCATCGCGCAGCGAGTTCCCGTGCTCATCGCGATCGTCAATCACAGCTCCATTCAGCAAAACCCCAATACAGCGCAACTCCGGCTGCTGCCAGAGTTCGGGGCCAACCTCTTGACCATCGGGGCTAAGCCATTCAACATCGTATTCGGCGTTCCCAAGATGACCGGTAAAAAAGCGACGACGGCGTAACACGGGGTGATTGCGTCGGAATGCGATGAGCCGCTGAGTAAACGCATGCAAAAGATCGGCTTCTGGATCAGAGCGCCAGTCAACCCAAGAGATGGGGTTATCCTGACAGTAGGCGTTGTTATTGCCTTGCTGAGTACGACCTCGTTCATCACCGGCCAGCAGCATCGGTGTACCCTGCGATAGGAAAAGGGTAGCAATGAAATTCATCATCTGCCGCAGCCTCAGTGCCTGAATTTCCGGATTGTCAGTAGGCCCTTCGACACCGCAGTTCCACGAATTATTGTGGTTATCACCATCACGATTGTCTTCACCGTTGGCTTCGTTGTGTTTCTCGTTGTATGAAACCAGATCACGGAGTGTAAACCCATCATGGGCCGTCACGAAGTTGATCGAATGGTACGGACGACGCCCATTGTGCTGATAGAGATCCATCGATCCCATAAAGCGTGAAGCGAACTCGGCTGCCTGACCAGGATCGCCTTTCCAAAAGCGACGTACTGTGTCTCGATACCGACCATTCCACTCGGCCCACGGTGGCGGAAAGCGACCGACCCAATAGCCATCAAAACCGACATCCCATGGTTCGGCGATGAGCTTGACCCGCGAGAGAATAGGGTCTTGACGTACCATTGCCAGAAAAGGACTGGTCTGTTCAGAGCCGACCGGGCCACGGGTGAGTGTGCGGGCAAGATCAAACCGGAAGCCGTCAACGTGCATCTCGGTCACCCAATAGCGTAGCGAGTCGAGGACAAGCTGGAGTGTGCGGGGATGGTTTAGATCAAGACTGTTCCCAGTTCCGGTATCATCGAGATAGTACCGCGGCTGATCAGGCACTAACCGGTAGTAAGCAACATTATCGATCCCGCGAAAACTCAGGGTCGGACCAAGATGGTTCCCTTCGCCGGTGTGGTTGTACACTACATCAATAATGACTTCGATCCCGGCAGCATGTAAGGCTTTGACCATCGCTTTGAATTCATTGACCTGAGCCTGGGGATCAGATGTACTGGCGTACCGTGGTTCTGGACTAAAATAATTGATCGGCTGATACCCCCAGTAGTTCGTCAACCCACGGTCAGCGAGGAACTGGTCGGTGATGAATGCGTGTACCGGTAAAAGTTCAACGGCTGTCACACCGAGTTCTTTCAGATACGCAACAACTGCTGGCGATGCCAGACCGGCATAGGTGCCCCGCAACGGTTCTGGTACGTCGGGATGGAGTTTGGTAAAACCCTTGACGTGTAGTTCATAAATCACCGAGTTGGCCAGCAGCGTGTCGGGAGGTCGATCATCGCCCCAATCAAATCTAGGATCGATTACTACCGAACGGGGGACATACGGTGCACTGTCACGCTTGCCGATAGTGAGATCGCCATACGGACTATCAACCCGATACCCATAGTTCGCTTTGTCCCAGATCAGTTCGCCATAGAGTGCACGTGCATACGGATCGATGAGCAGCTTATACGGATTAAAGCGATGGCCCTGCTTGGGTAAGTAAGGTCCATGAACCCGATAGCCGTAGAGTTGTCCAGGCCGTAAACCAGGAATATACCCATGCCAGACATCGTCCGTCCGTTCAGGCAGCACGATACGTACTGCTTCGCGAGCTGCGGTAGGGCTATCGAACAGACATAACTCAACCCGGCTAGCGTGCGCAGAGAAGATGGCGAAATTCACGCCCTCGCCGTCCCACGTTGCCCCGAGTGGATATGGACGACCCGGCCAGATGTCGGAAATCTGCATAACAGAGCGCCTCCTGGAAAATGACAGGCAGCGAAATGTTGACTTTTGCATAGCCAACGATACGCTGCCTTGCGATAACGTTTCTGCGAAAAGATTCAGTTGAACAATTCGAGCAATCTCTAAGTGTGCGTAGTTCGGAAATCAATCATCTTTACGTTCACGTGAACGGAACACGATCACGATTGGCGTGCCTTGAAATCCATACCGTTCACGCAGGCGATTTTCGAGATAGCGGGCATACGACCAGTGCACCAGATCACCATCGTTAGCAAAAAACAGAAAGACTGGTGGCTCAACCTGTGGTTGGACTGCATAGTACAACCGCAGATGAGCGCCTTTCTTCACGGCCATTGGTGGTTGCTGCAACATCACTTCGCGCAAGAAATTATTCAGCTCTCCGGTAGGTATGCGCTTCTGCCGTTGCGCGTACACCTCACGGGCATAGTCGAGCACATATGGCACTCGCTGGCCGGTTAGCGCCGAGACAAATACAATCGGCGCATAATCAGCAAACTTAAACGCTTCACGAACCTGATCTTGAAATTCGTAATAGGTATGTGAATCTTTCTCGATAGCGTCCCACTTGTTCACTACCAGGATCAGACCCTTTTTCGCTTCAATGACCATGCCAGCAATGTGTGTATCCTGGGCAGTGACACCTTCGCTGGCATCGATGAGCAGTAGGGCCACATCACATCGCTCAATTGCCCGTAGGGTTCGTAACACACTATATTTTTCGATACCACGTTCAATCTTACCGGCCCGTCGGATGCCGGCCGTATCAATCAGGGTAATTGGTTCACCGTGGTACACAATCGTCGTATCGATCGGATCGCGGGTTGTTCCTGGAATTGGACTGACAACACTCCGCTCTTGACCCAGTAGCCGGTTCAACAGCGAGGACTTTCCGACGTTCGGACGACCAACAATGGCGACCCGTAGATGACGTTCTTCTGCTTGATCAAAGGTTTTGGGTGGGAAATACTCGGTCAGTCGGTCAAGCACATCACCGGTACCGAGACCGTGGAAGGCACTCATTGGGATCGGATCACCCAAATTGAGCGCGTAAAACTCGACCGCATCGAGCATGCGTTCCTGACTATCACACTTGTTGACGGCCAGCACAACCGGCTTTGAGGTAGTGCGGAGGATCGCTGCTACCTCGGCATCGGCAGAAGTCAAGCCATCACGTCCGTCAACCATAAAGATAATAGCGTCGGCCTCGGCAATCGCGTGTTCAGCCTGAGCACGAGTACGGCGACTGATCTCGGCTTCAGGTAACGTTGGGTCTTCACCCCCGAAAAGGATTCCGGCAGTATCTACCACTGTAAATTCGCGCCCATTCCAAAATGTATCCCCGTACAGACGGTCGCGTGTGGTACCGGGAATATCTTCAACAATTGCCCGCCGCTCGCCGATTAGGCGATTAAAGAACGTCGATTTACCAACGTTTGGGCGGCCAACAATGGCCACAATCGGTTTTGTCATAACTCCTCCTGGACGCTGACACTCGTGCGTCCTCTAGCTTTATTATAGTAGGGATTGCAAATGGAACTTTCAGAAGTGACAATGGTCACCACACAATGGAGCGAGGTATGATTGATGCACTGTTAAGTATTTTACTCTGCCAACTAGTCGGCGAAGTCACGAGCCGTGGTCTTAGCCTGCCGGTACCAGGGCCGGTCGTTGGCATGTTACTCTTGTTTACCATTCTGCGCTGGCGAGGCCAGGTACCGGATCAGCTTCGAGCAACCGCTCAGACCATTCTGGATCATTTACCGCTCCTGTTCGTACCGGCCGGAGTCGGCGTGATCGTCCATTTACCGCTCCTGAACCGGGAAGGTCTGCCACTCCTGGCGACGATTGTGGTCTCGACGATGATCACCCTGTTGGTTACCGGCTTCACCATGCGCATCCTGCCCAAACGAAAGTGATAATTGATATGGACGAACGCATTTTCTCGCTGTGGGTCTATCTGGCCCAAACGCCGTTACTCTGGCTAACGACGACGATTGCTGTATACCGACTCATGACGATCATCAGCCGACGGTTGGGGTCGCCGCCGTTGTTGAATCCGGTTTTATTGTCTATTGTGACAATTGTGATCATCCTGCTCGTTTCTGATACTCCCTACCCAACCTACTTTGACGGAGCGCAATTTGTACACTTTCTGCTAGGACCGGCAACGGTTGCCCTGGCTATTCCGCTTTACGAAGCTGAGCGAACGCTGCGCAGAATCTTCTGGCCAGCCCTTACCGGTTTGCTGATCGGTTCAATAACCGGCATAACGGCTGCGGTAGTGGTTGGCCGGCTCTTTGGTCTATCTGATATAACCCTGCGCTCACTTGTTCCAAAATCGATCACGACACCTATTGCGATGGGTGTGGCCGAACAACTCGGTGGATTACCATCGCTGACCGCAGTCATCGTGATTGTGACGGGCATGGTCGGCGCTTTGTTCGGTTGGGAACTGCTGGGTTTGATCGGCATCCACGACGATGGAGAACGGGGTTTCGCGCTTGGGCTGGCTTCTCACGGCCTGGGTACAGCACGTTCGTTGCAGTTTAGTAGCGTAGCCGGGGCACTGGCCGGACTGGCAATGGGCCTCAACGGAGCCGTAACGTCACTACTGGCCCCTCTCATCGTGCCCTGGCTAGGATTGTAGCAGGGTGTCATGATGAAACATCACCATCTTCTCCCCTTGCCTCAAAAGCAAGGGGAGAGTCCGGATTACTCACTGACGCTCCATCGTACCGTCTGGTAACCAGCGAATACGAACGCCGTTGATCTCCGTCCAGCCTTCGAGATCCTCTTCCTCTTCCTCCTGCGGGACGAGTACCGGGCCTCGATCCTGCGACCAGAGGATGAGTTCTTCGATTGTATACCATCCCGCTCGATAACGCACCTGATCGGCTGGATTAAGCCAGAAGCGAATCTGGCCATCCATCCATTGCCAGCGCTCGAGCGAGCGCCATTCCTTGCCCTGATCACTCAGGACGATCTTAACCTCCTCCAACATGCGCAGCAGTTCCGGTAATGACCGGGGTGTACTGTAGCGCAACTGGAGCAGGCGCTGATTAATAGCGTCCCGCAGTCGTTCGAGCTCAGGTACGCTCAAACTTTCCAGATCGAAGTCAGTCACTGCGGCTTCCTTTCCGGGATGTCGATCCGGTTTACAGCATGTACGCTCTTGCCGGCCCGCCTCGACACCCATAAACAGAATCTTTGGGATTGGTAGCACGCACTGCGGTGTGCGTTGGTTGCTAACCTTCCCCCCATATGTATCATACTCCAATTTTGTTACAGAATCCTTTCCACATAGGGGGTTGGCTGCGATTTTCTCTCACTGCAATAATAACGCAAGTTGGCCCGGTTGTGTTTCACCTGGCGACCGCTGGAGATAAAATTTCAGTTATTTTTCAGGTTGGGTTGCCAGCTCGAGGCTTGTGAGCAACCACATTGCTTCTTCAAAGGTGCGACCGCACATATCAGGATGCGGACGCAGGCTCACACATACTGCTGGTCGCTCTGGCTTGCCGTACAATGCACAACGATTGTCAGCAGTCAAGTGGACACAGCGCACGCCGGCTGGCTTACCGTTGGGCATACCAGGAATAGGTGATGAGATCGAGGGTGCAATGCAACAGGCGCCGCAACCGACTCGACACTCCATAGGCTATCTCCAGAGATAATCTGGTGGGCGGGTAGCGGGTGGGGTGCGATGACAGACCAGCGCAGTCGCACTGGTGTTATGGATTGTCTCCGTCTACCCGCTCGATCCGCAGACCACTAATAGTACGGCCACGTGCAGCCCAGCGTCGGTGATAGTGCGACTCGAAGACTGCCAGTTCAGCCGGTGAAGCCGGGATAGCACGCAGCGCAGGAAAAGCGGGCAAGAGTTCTCGCATCAGCGCAAAGAGGGCAGGATGGTCGGTAAGAAAGCTGAGATAACCACCGGGAACGAGGGTTCGAGCGGCACACGCCAGCATTTGTGGTGAGACGAGCAACTGATTGCGCTGGCGATTCCGCAGGAGTGGTGGCGGGAAATGCAAAATGATGGTAGATAACGCTGCATCGGGAATGCGCTGGTAGAGTAGTCGCGCATCGGCATGAATGAACAGGATATTTGTCAGCTCAAGTGCGACGGCACGTTCAACAGCACGGTAGAGCGGTTTCGCGACAATGTCGATGCCAACGAAGTATGTGGTCGGCTGTGCTGCTGCCAGAGCGCACAGGTATTCACCGGTAGCGCAACCAAATTCGAGGGTTAGGGGAGCGACACGACCAAACAACCCTTCGGCGCTGAGTGGTGGAAAGCGCTCTGGCGTATGGTACAGTTCATGCGCCGGCCACGAACGGTAGTAACGGGCTGCAATCTCAGGTGGCGGCGCAGTAACGTGTAAGCGTGCAGGATAGCGTCCTCTGCCCATAGCTTCCGATTCCGCTTATAAAGAATGAATGTCAGGATAATTATATCGCGTCTGTACGGGAAGGGCTTGCAACGTTTTCCATTTTGAATGTCATGCACATCCGCAGAGCGATCCCCGCTCTGGGCCGTTGCCTTATCTGGAAACGCCAGCTTCCGGCCCACACTGCGATGCGTGGGTAGAATGAGGTTCCAGTTTCTTCTCTATCATCACTTGTCGGCGCCGGAAAAAACCTTGCAAAGCCCTGCCAGGTAACAGACGGGGTGCGCCGTGAGCACGAAACCTCACGCAGCCAGGCGCAGCAGTGCCAATGCTATCACCGTTGCCCAGGCCAGTACCTTAAACTCACCAGCATACAATGCTCTACGCACGTTGTCAGTCGATAGGAGAACCAGTTCTTGCGCCTCTAGATCGTCACTCTCGCCTTTACCAACAAACCTGGCCTGACGGGCCAAGAAGAGGTGAGCGATGCCAGCTCCCCGGTTGCCATCGACCGCATATCTTCCTAGCGCTTCCCATTCGGTGGCGACGTAGCCACTCTCTTCCTGCAATTCACGCTGTGCCGCTTGCAGTGGATCTTCGCCTGGTTCGAGATACCCACCCACCGGCGCTAGTGACAGACCTTCGACCGCATATTTCTCTTGTCTGAAGAGCACGAACTGCTGATCAACCGTGATCGCTGCCACATTGACATACTCCGGCGTGATCACCCATTGCCAGTTCGGAATTTCGCGGCCATCAGGCAAGACAAGATGATGCCGTTCAACCGTTAAAAATGGTGGTTGATGCAGCAATACTTCTCGCTCAAGAAGTTTCCATGCTGGCATGTGTTACTCCATTCTGTGCTTCCCAGCGCGGTAAGATGAACCGCATGCACGTTCCCCCGGCCTGATTGGCATCGATGCGAACTTGCCCACCATGAACACGTGCGGTCTGACGGGCAATAATCAGTTCAAGCGCATGCGCTCGTTGTATTTGTGCCGAAATTGCCTGTAAGTCGGTACTTGGTGGCAGAGCTGGATCGGTTACCTCGATCCAGACATAGTGTTCGTCAGCCGCACCACCGATCTGAATAATGCTGCCATCTGGTAATGACCGTGCGGCTGATATGATGAGATTCTTTAGGGCAGTATAGATCAATCCACTTGCACCGGCTGCCGGTGGCAAGTCAGGAAGACTCGTCTCAAGCTGTATGTTTCCCAGTAGGGAGAGTTCTCGTTTGGCCTCAGCTACTGCGGCCAAAGCGACGGTTGTCATATTTACCGGTTGGATAACGGTATGTTCAACTTGGGTAAAACGCTGCAAGCGACGTGCGCTACCGGCGCTAATCTCGGCTGCCGTTTCAATTATCTGGAGATCGAAGAGCTGATCCTCTCCGACATCAAGTTCAAGCAATTGCGCACGCCCCAAAATGACCGTCATCAAATTATTGATGTCGTGCGCGACACCCGCAGCCGCTAGCCCGACAACCTGAAGCTGCATGATGGCCGGATGGGTAATTGCCAGGGCCAACTCGATAAAATGAAGCTCATCGTGCCAAAAAGGGTAAGAACGTCCGTACCGATCACCCTCTTTGTCAAAGATGTGGGGAATCGTAATCGGCGCATCGGTTGTAGATTGAGGGACAAGATTCAAACTGCGCAGTAATACTTCACTGAGCAGCGCCTGGCGTTCTTCCCCAGCAGCGTATCGCACTCTGAGTTGCTCGAGCAGATGTTGCCAGATCGTCTGCCGTATCGCCATACGGCGCGTATAGATACCCTCGACCAACGATGCCAGGCCCTCAAGCACGGTTGACGATACTGACTGTTCGTCTGGCAAGACCAGGCCCCCAACCACACGACCACGCACGTTGAACGGCACCCAAGAACCCTGAACGGAGGTCAAGGTTTCAAAGGCCGGTGTCTCGGTGAGCGGCATTGCCGTTGGCGGTAACGGCCAGATCGGTGTTGGCCGAACAGAACGATGATGCACCAGCCAGGCAGTAGGACCGATAATCAGCCAGGTTGTCGCTGGCACGAAAGGAGCTAAGGCCCAACATAACTCTCGTTCAGTTACCGTTAATGGCGAAAGATGAGCAAGACCAACCACAGGGTTAGCCTCTGAACTATCAGTACATTGATTCATAAAAACGAAAATCGGCACGTTTATTATTCACTACGGCTAAATGCCATACGTCGCAACCCGCGCAATCGCTGCACAACGAAAACTACAGCAGCAATGACCAGCACAATCAGGACCAGTTTTTGGTACTGATCAACAATTTCAATCACGAACTCCCAGTTGGCGCCAAGAATAACACCCCCAACCGTAAGCAGAGATGTCCAGATCGTCGAACCGATGGTTGTAAAGAGCAGAAATCGGCCAAGCGGCATCCGGTTCATGCCAGCCGGTAATGAGATCAGACTGCGAATGATCGGAATAACCCGACCCCCAAGCACAATAATATCGCCGTGGGTGGTAAAGGCATTGAGTGCCTTATCGAGGTCTTGCTCGGATAGCAGGAAAAAACGGCCATAATGACGGAAGAAGGGTCGCACCAATGGTTCACCGGCCAGCATCCCGATGTAGTAGAGAATAATCGCTCCTAGAACCGATCCTAGCGTCCCAGCAGCAATTGCCAGCACCAGGTTCATTTCACCGCGCCCAACCAGAAAACCGGCGAACGGCATTACCAGCTCTGACGGAATAGGTGGAAAGAGGTTTTCTGCCATCATTACCAGTGTAATGCCTGGATAGCCAATTGCCAGAATGATACTTTCAATCCAGAGTCCGAGTTGTTCCAGTATTTGCCCCATGTAGTCTTTCTCCGTGTAGGGTAGTATCCGGTGCATCGATCCTGCACTGTTTGGTATGGTAGAGGATAGATACAGCGGCGTCAAGTCTGGAAAGTGAAAAATAGAGATGTTCGACATGTTCATCCCAACCAACAGTGAAATGTCGGTGCGTATGCTTCAGATTCGTTATCGGGGCGTTGTTGAGTATCACGATATACGAGACGGATTACCCGTATAATTGCGATACAGAGACCACAGGGAGAACACTGCATAAGATAGCTCCCGACAATACAGGTAGCGACAGAAATCACTCGTGCCGAGGTCAGTATGAATCACAGGCAGCGTTCGCCTCGTTTTTGCCCCCATTGTGGGAGCATGCTCCCAGAAGGAAACCCACGCTTTTGTATCGAATGCGGTCACCGCCTGAGTGACGTAGTTCAGCCGGAAGCTGTACCCCAACCAGCGGCAGGAGGGCAGGTTACCGTTCGTCTGCCCAATGCACGTGTTGAACAGAGTGTCATTGGCGGCACGATCAAATTGCCTTCCTCGGGTGCCATTCCGCCGGGCATGTGGGTGCTCGATGAACCACCCGGTCCACAAACCGTTGTCGCCATTTATGCCCCCTTACGAGCAGTTGTCGGCGGTTGGAGCGGGTTGAGCGGTCATGGCTGGCGCCGTGGTGATCGCTCTGCGCTGCGCGATTCACGAATGGCGTATACCTTCACCGCCGAGCGAGTCTGGTTCCCTGCTCCGGGGTGTGGTGGTGGTATACGCCTGCACATTACTATTGCCGCGATTGCTGAATCCGCAGAGGGGCGTAGTCGGCTTGGCTTTCACTACCGTGAAGGGGACGATCCTGCTATCAAGAAAGTGCGCAAAAGTGCGCACACTTCTCTTCCTGCCCCGACGTGTCTTGTTGACCACCGTCGTCTCTGACAGGCGTGACTTTCCCGGCTGCGGCGGGGACGGTCCCCGCTGCAGCGCCGCCATTACTGGTCGGACTCGCCACGGGTAGGGCAGTTTCGGTTGCCAGCCGTTTCAGGTTCCGCGCCGCATTGAGGTCACGGTCATGGTGCGCGCCACATTGCGCACACACCCATTCTCGATCGCTCAACGTCAGCGCCTCGTTCTTCCAGCCACACTTGGAACAGAGTCGGCTACTTGGATACCAACGATCGGCGATGATGAGATGAGTACCGTAGCGTTTCGCCTTGTATTCCAACTGCGAGCGCAACATCCCAAAGCCCACGTCAGAGATGGCGCGGGCGAGTCTCTCGTTCGCGAGCATCCCTTTGACGTTTACATCCTCGATCACTACCGCTTGGTTTTCGCGGCAGAGTCGGGTCGTGAGCTTATGAGTAAAGTCCGCTCGGAGATTGGCAAGGCGGGCATGCAGCCTTGCCAATGTCGCAGCGGACTTTTGCCGGTTGTTCGATACCGGCAGGCGCGTTCCTTTGGGCAGGCAGGCATGGCGTCCAAACCCCGCCATCTCTTTGGCGGCTTCCAGCTTGCGGCTGAGACGCCGACCGCGAATCTTGAGGCGACGCAGAGCCGCTTTGAGCGGCTTTGGCGCTTCGATGACTTCGCCGCTGGAGATCGTTGCGGCAGCCTTAACGCCCAAGTCGATGCCATTGACCTCATGGGAGGTGCGACGCCGATAGCATTGCGCATCGGGCACTTCGACCTGTATTGCCACAAACCAACGATCTGCGGTGCGCGAGACCGTCGCGCCCAGTATCTTTCCTTTGAAGCGCAGTTCCTCGGTCATAGCGACGTCGCCGATCTTGGGCAGGCGGATCGTCTTGCCGTCCAGACGGAACTTGTCGTTGGCTACGTAAAAGCTGTCGCGGCAGCGGCCCTTTTTCTTGAGCCGTGGTTCGTGCGCTTCTTTGCCCTTCTTGAGGTCGGCGAAAAACCGTTTCCATGCTTTGGCGAGATTCCTAAACGGCTGCGCGTGGGCATCCCGGTGAATGTCTTGCAACCAAGGCCGACCGTTCTCATCGAGCCACTGCGGGTCGGTGTACTTGATGGCGTTGAACTGCTTTTTGAGCGCCATTGCGTTCGGCTTGCCGCCTGCTGCGTATTGTTTGTTCCATTCATTGAGCGCCCAGTTCCAGACGCGCCGGGCCGTGCCGCAGGCGCGCTTGAAGTAGTCCACCTGCTCAGGAGTCGGGCAAAGAGCGATCTTGTGGGTTAGTTGCATGGTTGGGCCTTTTTGACGCCATGTGCATCCTGTTTCAGCGCTTCATCCACCTTCGTTCGATAGTTCCTCAAACCGTATCGCCGAGACGAAAAACAGTGCACGATGGTCATCACGTCTTGCACCATTTCCGGTTCGGGAGACAGCCGTTCCTGGGTGAGCACCAGCACTGCGCAGCCATGGGTTTTGGCGTCATGTTCGAACCACTCAAAACCGAAGCGGGCGAGGCGGTCCTGGTGAGCAAGGATCAGCATCTTGACTTGCCGTCGCCCGATCGCGTCCATACGGGCCAGAAACCGCTTGCGCTTGAAGTTCAGCCCGCCGCCCACTTCCTCGATACACTCGACCCCCGCCAATCCCTTCGCCACCACGACCTCTTCCAGCACGTTGCGCTGATTCGCCAGGTCCGGCTTCTGTGCCGCACTCGATACCCGACAGGAGGCGACCGGCGTGGTTGGCGCATGGTTCGCCTGCCGCAAACCGATGAACTCACGGATTTGCGTCTCAGGGGAGAGACGGCGGTTGCTGTCCGTTCGGGCCACCGGAATCAGCCTTCCTTCGCGTTCCCAACGCTGCAACGTCTTGACCGAGACACCAAGGAGTGTTGCGGCTTTCCCTGTGCGCATGGTGTTTTCCATGAGCACCGTTATACACTATCGCGTACTAGAAGTCAAGCTAGAGTCCGGCTCCGATGCAGGTTATCCATGCTGAATGGCGCAACCAGGATGGCGAACCAGTTCAGCATCCAATTCCAGAGATACAGATCATGGCGCCACCCCGAATTCCGCGCGTCTCCGACCTTCGGGAGGTGATCAGGCGTATGCGCGCTGATGAAGCCAGGCGCTGGCTAACCGGTAGTGCAACGCAGGGAACGTACCGCCTCCTTGGTGGTGATGTCCAACAACGCACGCCAGCCGGCAGAGGTCTCGTCCTGGTTGAAGTTGAAGAGACAGCGCGGCAAGGCTGGTTGCAACGCTTGTTTGTCCTTACCCCCACTCACTATCGGGCGCGCATCGAACAACCGCTCACCGTGGCATTTGACCAATGGCGGCACCAGGTAAATCAGATGAAACAGGAAGCAGCGAGTTTAGGGCTTGATGTAGAGACCGATGCAGTGGTTGAGTGGTGGTTAGATCGGTACAATTACGATGGCGTGATCTTCACGAATGCCCGCCAGCGCTATCAGTACGATCGGGTTGTGGTTGTGTTTCGTCGCAGCCAGTTGGTACAGGTAAGACGTTAATTCTGTTCACGCATGATCGCTGTTTGCAAGTAGTTCTACAACGACCAGTAATCGTTCAGGCCACTGAGGACCGAGGATGCGCCGATTGAGGCGAATGGATTGCGGACCAAACGTTATTGACGCATCACGGGGGAGCCGTCGTCGTAATCGGTCACGGATTGCCGGTGCGAGGGGTGTCGCCATACGGATGAGAAAGATGTCGCCTTCGGTCGTAATTGAGACCACGCCAGCCTGTAGGGCCAGTAACCGAATCTGCAACCAGAGAATAAGGTGCAGCACCGGATCGGGAAGGGGCGCGCCAAAACGGTCGATCAATTCCTGACGCAAACCACGAACTTCAGCGATAGTTGTGGCGTCAACCATGCGCTGGTACACTGCCAGGCGTACTGTTTCATCGGGAATATACTCCGGTGGCAGATAGGCCGTGAGTGGCAGATCAATGGTCACCAGCGGTGCAACGAGAACTCGTTCGGAAACCGTTGGTGCCCGTAGACTCTCGGTTATTGTTGTCGGTACCCCCTGCACTGTCCCTGCATGCTGTTCGGTCAACGCATCAACCTCTTGTTTCAGCTTCTGCACCGCTTGTTCGAGCAGGCGTGAATAGAGATCAAACCCAACGGCAGCAATATGACCGGATTGCTCGGCGCCGAGAAGATTTCCGGCGCCACGGATTTCGAGATCACGCATTGCGATACGAAAGCCTGCCCCTAATTCAGTGGCTTCTTGAATTGCTTCCAGCCGTAGACGGGCATCGGCAGAGAGTGGTCGGGTCGGATTGTAGAGCAGGTAAGCATACGCACGAGTCGCACCCCGCCCAACCCGGCCTCGCAACTGGTAGAGTTGGGCCAAGCCGTAATTAGTTGCATCATCAATGATGATCGTATTCGCATTCGGAACGTCAAGACCGCTCTCGATAATGGTGGTGCATACTAATACATCGTAGCGCCCCTCGAAGAAATCCATCATCACCTGCTCGAGTTCGCGTTCGGCAAGTTGACCATGCCCGACCGCAATCCGCGCTTCTGGTACCAGCCGCCGTAACCGTTCGGCAACGTGATAAATGCTCTGCACCCGATTGTGGACGACATAGACCTGCCCTTCGCGTTCGAGTTCACGCCGGATAACTTCCTGGATAAGATGATCATCCGCCGGAACAACGTATGTTTTTATTGGAATACGATCTTCGGGTGGGGTATCAATCACACTCAAATCGCGAATGCCGGCGAGCGCCATGTGCAGCGTGCGCGGGATGGGTGTCGCCGTGAGGGTTAGTACGTCGACCTCGGTGCGTAACAGTTTGAGCCGTTCTTTATGGCGTACCCCAAAACGCTGTTCTTCATCAATAATTACCAGACCGAGATTACGGAAGACCACATCGTTAGAGAGCAGGCGATGGGTTCCGATGATAATGTCAATCTTCCCCCGCGCCAGATCGCGCACAATCGCCTCTTGTTCTTTCGGCGTGCGAAAGCGTGAGAGCATCTCGACAGTTACCGGGAAGGCGGCCATGCGTTTGCGAAAGGTGTCGAAATGTTGCTGCGCTAGCACTGTGGTCGGCACCAGAATTGCCACCTGCTTGCCATCCTGGACAGCTTTGAAGGCAGCCCGTAGCGCAACTTCGGTCTTGCCAAAGCCGACATCGCCGCAAACCAACCGATCCATCGGGGTTGGTTTTTCCATATCGGCCTTCACCTCGGCAATGGCCCGCAGTTGGTCTTCAGTTTCAAGATAAGGAAAACTGGCTTCCAGCTCGCGCTGCCACTCGTTGTCAGGAGCGAAGGCATAACCGGAGGTAAGTTGGCGTTGGGCGTAGAGTCGTAGCAGTTCTTCAGCCAGATTCTGTACAGCGGCTCGCACCTTGCGCTTGGTACGTTCCCAATCTTGCGTACCGAGACGGGTGAGCGTTGGTGGACTATCACCGGCGCCGATATAACGGGTGACGCGATCTATCTGATCAACCGGCACGTAAATCTTGTCTTCGCCAGCGTAGCGTAAGACCAGATATTCCCGCTCAACTTCACCAACTGTACGCCGGATCATGCCGTCGAAGATCGCGATCCCGTGTTCGATATGCACCACATAATCGCCGGGTTTCAGTGCCCGCAGAAACGCTGTACGATCAGCGGTACTGCTTTTGGGTCGCCGCTCGCGCAATGACCGACGCTGCCGAGTACCAAAAATCTCGCTGTCGGTTAGTAATGTCAGATTGAGGTCGGCAAGTGTAAAACCGGCTTCTAATCCGCCGTAAATTGGCACAAAGCGTCCCAGTGGCGTTTTATCCCCCAATCGTTCACTGACCAACTCCTGTAAGCGGGCTGCCTGCGTTGTGACGGTAATAACCAGCTCACCAGCATCGACTTGCTGAGCAATCGTATCAATGAGACGGCGCAACTGCCCACCATACAGTGGTGCGACCCCGAACGATGGTGGTGTGAGCGCGTATGGATACTCATTGTGACTGAGATCGGCGATCACCAGTCTAGACGAATCGCTTAAACCTAACTCGTTCCACTGCAAATAAGGACGTGGAAAATCAGGCGGCAGTTCACCAAGCGCTTGTAGTTGCGAGCGATAATTTGCCGCCTGAGCATCAATCTCTGCGGCGTGCTGCGCGAGCAGATGACCTTCCGCCAGGGCCACCAGACTCCCGGCGGGAAGATAATCTAACAGCGTGACCGGCTGCGTGTAAAAGAAAGGGGCGTAAAACGCACGACCTTCAAAACGTTGACCGCTGGCGAGCTGCTCACGCGCAATCGCCCATTCTTCGCGCACTTCACGCCGCAGCATGCTCAGATCGAGCAGATCGATCTGGCGCAATGCCGCTTCACGTCGCCAGAACGGTATCTCGTGTGCCGGACCAATCTCTGCCTGGTCTAAACGCTGCTCACTCCGTTGGGTAGCAGGATCAAATCGCCGCAAGCTATCGATCTCGTCGTCGAACCATTCAATGCGCAACGGCAACTCGTCACCCGGCGGCCAGACATCTAGAATCGCACCACGGCGACTCAATTCACCCGGTGCTTCCACCATTGCTACCCGCTGATACCCATTGGTCAGCAACGTCGCCACTGTCTGCTCGAGCGATACCTGCATTCCCCGTTGCAAGTGAAGCGTGACAGTGGTCAGATCGGCGGGTGATAATGTTGGCTGCATCAAGGCTTTCACCGGCGCCACGATCACCCCGCAAAAGCGCGCAGCCTGTAAGCCGCGTAAAACCGCCAGGCGTTGCCCAACGACATCACGCCCGGGAGACATGTGCTCGTAGGGCAAGGCATCGGCAGCCGGAAAAAGCCAGACTCGATCACTACCGAGCCACTGCCGAAGATCATCTGCCGCCCGCAACGCACTCTCGGCGCTGAGGGTAACGTAGAGGGTTGGTGTCGTGCGTTGACTGACAAGTGCCGCTAACAATACCGATCGGGCTGCCGCCGGAACCGGCGCAATTGCCTGATAACCGGGTCGCAGCGCAGCTTGCAACGACACCACAACCGGTAGTTCAGCAATAATTTTTACCAGTTCGTTGATGCGCTCTAGACGCTGAATTGTTGGCAGTAGAGTCGCCATCGTCAGCCAAAACACTATCAACCGCCGACAAAGCTACCGGCGATTATCACACTCGCATTGTAGTATAGTAACACGAGAAGCAGCACCGGTCACGGACGGCGCGTCAGTAAGACACCGCTGATAATCAGCAAGCCACCGATTCCCTGTACCCACGTGGGCTGTTCACCGATCAGCGGCCAGGCAATCATGGTTGCCACCAGTGGGATTGCACAGCCATAGATGGCAGTACGAGCACTACCGGCGATGCGCACGCTGTTATTCCAGAGCACATAGGCCAGAACCAATGCCAGGATTGTGGCATATGCTAATCCCAGCCACGCCTGAAGGCTGACCTCGCTCCAGGCCACCGTTGACCAGTCAGGCAAGCTGACCAGAACCATTCCCGGGACACCGGTTATCATCGTCCATGTCGTAATGGCCAGTGATGATAATCCCTGACCAAGAGTACGTACACCAAGCGTATAGATTGTCCAGCAGATTGCCGCGCCGAGCATCAGCAGATCACCGAGGAGACCCCGACCGCCGAGAGCCAAGCCACGTTCGGCAACGACCAGCGCAACGCCACCGATTGCCAGTGTGATACCAATTGCCATAACCTGCCGAATCCGCTCGATTCGCAGCAGCGCCGCCGCTAATGCCACTAGAGCTGGTGTTGTGGCGATAATCAACGAGCCATTGGCAGCGGTCGTCAGCGTGAGACTGTACGTAAACAGCGCCTGGTAGATAGTGTTGCCAATGATACCAACCCATGTCAGCTTCCAGAGCGTCCGCCGATCCGGTAACGCTCGCTTTCCTTCGCGCCACAGCATAAATACCAGCAAGATCACACTGGCAGTTGCGAAGCGAAGGGTCGCGAAAGCAAGAGGTGGTATTTCGGTTAAGGACGACTTCACGATACTGAAGTTTGCCCCCCAAATTACCACCACCAGCAACATCGTCAGGTCGATAGCCGTTAAACCGGCAAACAAAACCGGCTGATCGGTGCGCGTTGTTGTCGCCACAAATACCTCACCATTACCTACACCCGACGCATCTCGTCGGCTTTGGTTGACTTTACAACAACGCTGAGCCAGAAACCAGATGCTTTAGACGGATATTTGGCTTGTCAAAGAAGTGAGGATCGGTGGCGAGCGGTTCACCCTTGTTTCCTGCCCGGCAGTGAGATGGAGATAGATATGCGTTGCACCGGTTTCAGCGTCGGTGCTACGAAGCACGCCTGCGGATCCCTCACCATCCCCCCTGGCCGCCTTCCTCTCTCAGAAGGGGCGAGGAAGGGAGGTTAGCCTCCCTCATCTTCCCCTGGCTGCCTTCCTCTTCCAGAAGGGGCGAGGAAGGGGGGAGGTTGGTCCTCATAACCATTCCTCTTCTACACGGTTAAAAGGGGGAAGGTGGGATGGCTGGCGTGAAAGCATGGTGGTGCCCCCTCACGTAATGGTCGCATGGGTACGGTGCGTGCCCAATGAGAAAGCTGGGTTTTTGATCAGGCTCTGAGCGGAAGGGAGAAGCTCTCTCGCTTTCTCCCAACTCTCTTCCGCTGCCAAAAGGGGCGAGAAAGGGGAACAGCCATTCCTTTCCCTCACTCCTCTCTCGTTTGCCGCTACCACCGCTAATTTACCCGGTGTCGGGATGCCAGCCCCATTCGGCTAGCAGCGCCAAATCGGCTTGGGTCAGTACCCCGGCAGCCGCGGCGCGGGCAAGTAGATCGGGACGCCGAGTGAGTGTTCGGCGGAGTCGTTCGACCCGGCGCCAACGAGCAATCTCACTGTGGTGACCGGAAAGGAGCACGGACGGCACTGCCAGCCCTTCCCATACTGCTGGTCGCGTGTAGTGCGGATATTCGAGCAAAAAATCGTTGTGGCTCTCTTCAACAATCGACTCGCTGTCAATCACCCCCGGCGCCAGACGCGCCACCGCATCAACAACAACCATGGCCGCCAACTCACCGCCGGTCAGCACATAATCGCCGATGCTCAACTCGCGGTCGATCAACGTCTCGCGCACACGCTCATCGATCCCTTCGTAATGACCGCACACTAGTAACAATCGTGGCAGGGTTGCCAGTTCACGAGCGATGCTTTGCGTAAACAGCTCACCATCGGGAGTCAGTAAAATCGTCGGCCCCTGCCGCTCATCGGCTGCGCGTACCGCGCGGATTGCCGCTGCCAACGGTTCGGCCTTCATCACCATTCCGGCTCCACCACCGTATGGTGCATCATCGGCAGTACGATGGCGATCAGTCGTCCACTGTCGAATGTCGTGGAGGTGAATCTCGATCTTCCCGGCCTGTTGCGCCCGCTTGAGAATACTCTCAGTGAGCGGCCCCTGGAACATAGCCGGAAAGAGCGTCAGAATATCGAACCGCATTGTAGTCATGCCTCGACGCTGCGCAGATACTGATCAAAAAACTCAACCACGCGCCGACTGTAGGTTATCCGATCAACAAAATACCCACCGCAATGTTCCGCACCAGGCACTTCCCATACCATGCGCGGTTCACGGGCTGCGGCATATAATTGCCGAACGTGGCTCACCGGGACGATGGTGTCATCAGTGCCGTGGATCAAGAAAACCGGTCGAGGGGCGATCTGCCCAATAACATCAATCGGGCGGGCTTGACTGAAACGATACCCGTGGCGGCGTGCGACGATCATATCGGCCAGCCGTACCAGTGGTCTGGCTGGAATGCGTAGCACTTGTTCGATCCCATGGGCAACCACGTCATCACCGGCAGTAAACGAACTATCGGCTACCAGCGCTTTCACCGATTGATCACGGGCCGTCGCCAGAATACCCACTGCGGCTCCCATCGAATAGCCAACGACTCCAATCGATGCTGTGGGTATGCGTTGACGGACATACGCCAGCGCGGCCAGCAAATCCTCGACTTCGCGACTGACCAACGTCTGTGGCCATGGGTCCGACTCGCCCCGCCCACGGTAATCGAAGAGTAGCACGTTATAACCGGCCCGCCAACAATAACTACCAATGCCTAACAACTCATCTTTGCGACCGGAGTGACCGTGACTACCGACGATCACCGCATCGGTCTCAGGTCGAGGCAGCCACCAGCCGACCAGCCGGAGACCGTCGCTACTCCGAAACTCTACCCTCTCGTAGGGAACGCCAAGCTCCCATGGGGTAAAGGTGTATCTGTCGAGGTAAGATTGACGCGGCGGCGGACTAACCCGTAAACTGACGTAATAAGCTGTCCCGGTAATGCCTCCTAACAAGCCGATGGCGCCGGTCAGCGCCATCGGTAAGGAACTCAGCCCAAACCTGGTAGTCATAGCACGTCCTTATCCATTGCTGATAAACTCAAATTTCGTCTCGCTTTGTGGTTGGAGCAATAGATGAATTTCGTAAAGACCCTCGGCGTGGCGTCCCTTGAAAGGCAAGCCCAAGCCGGTGGCAAGGCGAATCATAGCGGTATTGTCGGCGTGGGTCAACAAGATCAGTCGCTCAAGCCCACTCTTGCGAGCTTCAGCGATCAGCAATTCCATCAGCTTGCGCCCAACGCCTGTGCCCTGATAGTCATCACGAACCAAAATTGATGCTTCGGCTACCTTCGGGTTATGTGGCAAGCGAGCAAAACGAGCAACTGCTACCGCTTCCTCGCCGTCTTGCTCGTCGGCAAGGGCAACCAGCGCCGCCTCACGCTGTGGATTAATCGCTGCCAGGCGCTGTGCTGATTTGTGTACCAGCTCCGGCGAGGCATGCTCGGCGGCGATAAAGAACCGCCGGTAGATTGTTTGCGGGGAGAGGCGGTAAAACATCCGCTCAAGCAGCACGGCATCGGGTGCAGACAGACTCCGTACTCGTAACGTGCGCCCATCACGGGTTGTTATTGTCGTCATCGCTGCTGCCTGGCATACAGATTGATCGTTCATTGTCGCTCCTGGTGTGGCTAGTGCTCCGGCAACAGATGCTCGACGGCGCAGATTGCGCTCGTTCACGATACGCTGAATGGTACCTGCCGATATGTCTCACCAGTATGCTGCACCTGTGTGCTACAGGTATTGTAGCATGGGTATGATACAACCGTGAACGATGATAACGCAGTGCGTTATACCGATTCGGAATAACCCTGAGTGCAGGAACGAATGAACGCACATCGAGGAGGAGCCTTGGAAGAACTGATTGCCATCGTTGGCCCAACTGCGGTTGGGAAGACAGAATTGGCCGTAGCCTTGGCCAGGAAACTCAACGGCGAGATTGTCTCTGCCGATTCACGGCAGATTTATCGTGGCATGGACATCGGTACGGCCAAGCCGACACGCGATGAGCTGCGCCAGGCTCCGCATCATCTGATAGACATTCGCGACCCTGACCAGTCATTTTCGCTGGCCGAATTTTACGATCTGGCGCTGGCCGCAATTGCCGACATTCGCTCACGTGGGCGCGTGCCGTTGCTGGTGGGCGGTACCGGTCAGTACCTGGCGGCTATTCTGGAAGGCTGGCAAATCCCACGGGTAGCACCACAGCCTGCCTTACGTGCCGAACTCGAGCAGATAGCAATGCAGGAAGGTCCGACCGCGCTCCATGCCCGTCTTGCCGCCATTGATCCGGTCGCTGCGTCACGCATTCCACCGAGCAACGTGCGGCGCGTGATCCGTGCACTCGAAGTCTATCTGGTCAGCGGCGAACCTATCTCTCGTCTGCAAGAGCGACAGCCACCGCCATTCCGCCCGCGCACCATCTGGTTGCATCGCCCGCGATCCGAATTGTACGCTCGCGCCGATGCTCGCATTGAACGGATGATTGCAGCGGGGCTGGTTGAGGAAGTGGCCGCTTTGCTCGCACGCGGTTACGACTGGTCGCTACCGGCAATGTCGAGTCTGGGATATATTCAGTTCCGACCGTATTTCGAGGGGAAATCTGACTTGGCTTCCTGCATTGAGCGGCTACGCTTCGACACCCACGCCTTCATCCGCCGACAAGAGATGTGGTTCCGTCGGTTGCCCAATCTTGAAATCTGGACACCCGATCACCCGGCGTGGCGCGCCATTATTGCCTGAGCCACTTCATGTTCGCGCAGCACGTGTTCGAGAAACCGTTCGGGATGACCATCGGCTGGTGGTAGACCAAGACGCTGCCGGATCATCATTGCCAGTTGGGCCGCTAGTTCCAGCCGCGAGTCAAGATCGAGTTCTAACCGCCGCTGGAAAAACTCGACCAACAGAGCGACATCTTCGGCGGTTAGCCGTTCAACGTTGGGGACAAGAGGGGTTGGCGGGGCGTCAGGTGCTCGCGGCGGCACCAGGACAACAACTGGTCGCAGCACCTGATCAAGCGTTAGCAGAGCACCTTCGTGAACAACGATTGTCCCCGCAGTTAAATCACCTAGCCGCTGGTGGTAACGATCAACAAACATTGCCAGCAGACCAACCCCGTATCCCAACGGCAAAAAATCAATGGCTCGCATCAGATTCCGCACCACGATCGCCCCCGTGTCGGCTGGACGTCCACCCTCGCGCAAGACGCGCAGTCGCAACAACCGTTTTCCCGGTGTCTGCCCATTCCAGAGCCATTCAAAGAAGATGTAGTAACTCCAATTCACCACAAAGGTGAAGAGAGCGAGCAGCGCCAACGCCAGATCAGTGCTCATCGCTCTATCACTCAAACCAATCGAGGTTGCACCTATGATCAGGATAGTGACCAATATCAGATAGTCGATCAGCGCAGCCAGGCCGCGACTCGCCGGGCCGGCCACAGCGTAGATAATCTCGACCCCTTCAGGGGTTAATACCCGATACTGTTCATCACGCTGAAGGGTGTGCATCACTGCTCTTGCGTTGGCAATTCGGCGTCATCTGGTGGTGTTGACACCAGCTCTGTTTCGTGTGTTACTTCCAGATGGCTCATATCGTTCACTAGCTTCACTCGCCAGTGCTTATAACCAATTTCAAGAATCGTCACCGAGGTATTGCCTATCCCCCGATAATGACCAAAAATTGAGCCATGAAAATTCTCTGCACGCGCCAGCAAGGCCCGAATACAGCCACCATGGGTTACAAAGGCCAGGGTATGACCACGGTGTTGAGCGACCATTGCTTCTACCGCCGTCACGACTCGTTGCTGAAAGCGGGCGATCGTCTCACCACCGCCACGCGGCAAATCCTGCCCCTGCGCAATCTGTTCCCACTCATCAGCAAACCGGTCACGTATCTCTTCGTTTGTTAAACCACTCCAGCTCCCTACATCAAGCTCGCGCAGCGCCGGTAAAAGCTGCACCGGCACTCGCAGCGCAGCCCCAATTTCCCACGCCGTCTGATAAGCCCGCGCCAGATCGCTGCTATAGATCGCACTAAACTGCACTCCTTCGCGGGCCAACCGCTGCGCTAATAACCGCGCCTGTCGAAAGCCAATCTCGTTCAACGGAATATCAGCATGTCCCTGCCAGCGCTTCTGCAAGTTCCAATCGGTCTCACCGTGGCGGATCAGATACACAGTCGTCATACAAATCCTCGCATACAGACGGCCACATCACTTATAGTAGCACGTACCTGCAACCGGATTGTTAATCATGATCAAGAGAGGTACAGCCGGTCTGACCCCACAGGATCGCAGCCGAGAAGCAGGTGCGGGCCATCCTCCCCGTTCCGCTCGCTTGTGAAAGGGGCTGGGGGGAAGGTGCGGGGACGGGTTTCCCATGCGCCCAACGCACTCCCTGCATCACACCTAGCCTAAGCGAGTATAATCTGCGATAACGGACACAGTGAAACTCAGGGAAACCCCATGTTTGATCAACCGACCGAACAATTCACCGACCAGGAAATCGCCCTTCTCCGGCCGTTTGTCACCAACGTTGACCGGCCAATCTTCTGTCTGCGCAATCTACCGGAGGTCGTGAAGGGGGCACTCTTTGCCCGTTACAGCCGAAGCACGAAAAGCCTGCGCCGCCTCCTGCTCGACGAATTCATCAACGAACCGGAATCGGGCTTTGCCGCTATCGTATCCGCGATTGGCGACAGTCCTGCCGCGCAACTGATTGCCGCCCGTCAGGCAGAAGCGTTTTACGACCGTGTCCTGATCGGGTACGGCGACGACTCGGTCGCTGAACTGGGTGGCGCGCATCTAGCCTGCGAGGGCATCAGCAATATCGCTGCCAAGCTCCTCGAAGATCGTCGGATCGGCATTTCACCGCTCGAAAAATCCACTCGCTATGTGCGGTTCGATCTGATGGGGCCGCATGGCTATCGCTACTTGCGCGAACCGGCGATCATGGCCTCGGTATTCGCCCAGCGCTACGTGACCGTGATGGATCAGCTCTTCACCACCTACAGCGCGCTCCTCCCATTGGTACAGGAATGGTTGCAGCAGCGATTCCCGCGTGACGAAGCGACCTCGTTGCGTGCCTACCGCAACACGATCCAGGCCAAAGCCCTCGATCTGTTGCGAGGCCTGCTCCCGATGGCGACCCAAACCAACGTTGGCCTGTTCGGCAATGGCCGCGCCTTCGAGTACCTGATCATCAAACTCCGTGCCTCACCCCTTGCCGAAGCACAGGCCCTTGCCGACGCCATCCAGACCGAACTCGATCAGGTCATTCACGCCTTTGTGAAACGAGCGCGCAGCGACCGTGGTCAGGCGTATGCCGCATATCTGGCTTCGACGCACACGCAGGTAGCGGCTGTTGCAGAGCGACTCCGTCCTATCACCGAACGGACGTCGGCATCTGACCAGGCGGTATCGGTGCAGTTGGTCGAGTATGATCCCGACGCCGAGTGGAAACTGGCCGCAGCGGTGCTCTACCCTCATCTCGATCTGCCACTGACAACGGTGCGCGACATCGTTAGCGGCCTGACCACAGCGGAACGCCAGGCCCTGATCGCTGCTGCCGTCGGCGAGCGAGCCAGCCGCTTCCACCGCCCTGGTCGTGCCTTTGAAGAACCGTTCTACACCTTCGACATCCTGGCTGACATCGGCGCCTACCGTGACCTCCAGCGCCATCGGATGCTGACCCAGGATCGGCAACGGTTTACCGTCATGCATGGTTATAGCATCCCGTCCGAACTGGAACAGATTGGCGTTGCCGACCGCTACCGGGCAGCATTGGAACAGGCCGCCGAACTCGTCACCATCCTGGAACCCATCTTCCCCAACGAAGCGCAATACGCAGTTCCCTTCGCGTTCCGCATGCGCTGGCGCATCAAGCTCAATCTGCGCGAAGCGTACCATCTGATCGAACTGCGCAGCGCCCGTCAGGGCCACCCAACCTATCGCCGGATCGCACAGATGATGTTTCACGCAATCCAATCCGTTCATCCAACTCTCGCCGCTGGGATGCAGTTCGTTGATCACAACGAGTACGACCTCGAACGCCTCGCTGCCGAGCAGCGGCTGGATCAGAAGAGAAGAGTGAAGGGAGAGGAGTGAGAAAGATACCGGCGTTTCCACCCGCGATCCCGCACGTCAGTGCCGTGTAGGGGCGGGTTCCAAACCCGCCCGTGATTATAGGGACGGTGCCACCCCCCGCCCCAGATGACACACTCGTTAGCACAAGCACTGAAAACATCCAGATAAACCAAAAGTACTATTGAATTGCACACCGAAACATGCTACGATTTGGATATAACGTATCCCAAATCGCAATTGCCCTTCCGGCTCTCTGCGCTCCTGGAACCGAAGAGACGCATGAGGCGCATATCTAACCCTTCCGCTCGACTTGTGGGAGGAGGGTGATTGAGAGGAGAGAGGATAATTTCTACCGTACCTGCCAAGATGAGGACCATGCCGCTATGCCCATCTCGCACGCCGAACCGATCACCCTCACCTGCCCCGCCTGCGGCACATCACACACCGCCGACATCTGGCTGATCGTCGCCCCCGACGAACGCCCCGACCTGGTTGAACAGATCCGTAACGGCACTCTGCATACTGCGACATGCCCGCAGTGTGGCCAGACCCGCACCCTCGACGCCCCGCTGCTGATCTTCCGCCCCACCGCCGAGCCGCCCATCCTCTTCTCGCCCGCGCAGCAGACCACGAGCGAACAGGATCAACAGCATGCCGCTGCATTGATCGACATCCTACGCCAGCGCCTGGGCGCAGCGTGGAACGACGCCTGGCTTGGCCAGGGACTGACAGTCGTGCCGCGCCCGATGCTGCTGGTGGCGCTGACTGATGATCCGGCATTGGTGCAGGCTGTAAACGCCTTCCTCAACGCCCGCACCTGGATCGACAGTTACCGGGAAGTGCAGGCCCACCCCGAACTGCTGAGCGACGAAGCGCTGGCAATGCTTGACCAGGCAATCGCCGCCGCCCGCGCTGCAAATAACGCCGACGCCGTCGCCTTTTTCGAGGCACACCGTGCCCTGCTGCGGCGCTGCCGCGAGGTTGGCGCGGCGGCAGCGTTTGCTGAGAAGATCGGTGTATCAGTGGAGCAGATTCGTGGTGTGGATGCAGAGACTGCGCTACCGCCCGAAGTTCAGCAAATGATCGCCAGGATCACCCAACTCAACCGTATTTCCGACATGCCTGAGCGGGTGGAACTATGTCGCCAGGCGCTTACGCTCGTAACGCGGGCAACCCACCCGCGGCTTTGGGCGGCACTCAATGTTAAACTGGGAAATAGTCTTGTCCAAAACCCACGCGGCGAGCGGGGGGAGAACCTGGAACAGGCGATTGCCCTCTATCAGCAGGCCCTCGCGGTTATCACCCGCGAGGCGATGCCGGTCGAGTGGGCGACGACGATGATGAACCTGGCGACCGCCTACTCTGACCGCATTCGGGGCGACCGGGCGCAGAACCTGGAAGAGGCGATCGCCGCCTACCGCCAGGCGCTGGAGATCTTCACACCGGAAGGGATGCCGGATGATTGTCGGCGAACAGCGCGGCAATTAGGAGCGATGTATGCTGAAACAGGTCGCTGGGAAGCAGCCACGGGCGCCTACGATCTGGCACTTCAAGCGGCGGAGATACTTTACGGAGAATCGGTCTCACCGTCTGGCAAGGCAGCCGAGTTGGAAGCCACTGGTACTCTCTTCCGAAGTGCCGCCTATGCCCTTGTCCGCGCTGCCCGCCCCGGCGCGCTGCGTCGCGCCGTCGAGGTCGCCGAGCTTGGGCGCGCCCGTGGCCTCGGCGAGACACTGACCCGTGACCGCAGCGATCTCTCCATCATCGAACGCGACTACCCAGACATCTACGAGCGTTACCGCACAGCGGCGGAGATCGTGCGTAGCCTGGAACGCACCGACCGCGCTTCAGCAGATCGCCAGGACACAGCGCAACTGTCGTTCACCGATCTGGCGAACCGCATCCGCGCTGCCCGCGCCGATCTGGATGCCGCCATTGAAGCCATTCGCGCCATTCCCGGCTATGAAGCGTTCCTCCGGCCTCCCACCTACGCTGAGATCGCGGCAGCCGCCCAACCCGGCGTGCCACTGGTCTACCTGATCACCACTCCCCAGGGCAGTCTGGCGCTGATCGTTCCCGATGGCAATGCAGAACCTGAAGCGCTGCTGCTCGACGAATTTACGGAGAACGATCTGAACAACCTCCTGCTCGTGCGCACTGGCGATAAAGTGGTAGGTGGGTATCTGCCGGGCCAGTTACTCGGCGGTGAAGCGCTGACGAAGGCGCTGGAAACGGCGCTGCCACTGCTTGGCGAACATCTCATCGCACCCGTGGCGCAGCGGCTCCGCACCTTGAATGCCACCGGCGTAACGCTTATTCCTACCGGTCTGCTCAGCCTGTTACCATTGCATGCCGCAACCTACACGGTCAACGGCGCCTCCCGCTGTCTGCTCGACGAGTTTGATGTCGCTTATGCGCCGTCGGCGCGGGTACTGAGCATCGCTCAACGCGAACAGCAGCGGCGTGCAGCGAAGGGGGTGCGGCTGGCTGGGGTTGGGAATCCTACCGGCGATCTGCGTTATGCCGGTGCAGAGTTGCACAGTATCTGCGATCTGCTGCCACCGGCGGCGACGACAACGTTCTACGAGCAGGCTGCGACTCGTAGCGCAATCTGGTCCGCTCTCGGTGAGAGCACCATTGGTCACTTTTCCTGCCATGGCAGTTTCGCCGACGATCCACTCGATTCGGCCTTGCACCTGGCGGCAGGTGATCGTATCACGCTGCGCGACCTGGTGGCAGGCGACACCACGGCGCTGAGCAATCTACGCCTGGTGGCGCTCTCGGCCTGCCAGACCGCGATCACCGACTTCCGGCGCCTGCCCGACGAGAGCATCGGTCTGCCAGGTGGTTTCCTGCAGGCTGGCGTGCCCGCCGTTGTCGGCACGCTCTGGAGTGTCAACGACCTCAGCACGGCGCTGCTCATGCACCGCTTCTACGAACTGCACCTGCACGGCGATGCCGCAGCAGGGCTGGCGCCGCAACCGCCGGTGCGGGCATTGCGCCTGGCGCAACAGTGGCTGCGCGATCTGACCTATAAAGAGATGTTTGCCTATTTTCAGCGGCATCGCCAACTCAAAGCGGCTCCGCAGCGTAATCTGGAATCGGTGCCGGTTCCAGGCGCACGGATGCCAACCGATCTCATTGAGGAGGGACGTGCTCTAGCAGAGGATTATATGCTCGATCATCCGAACGACCATCCATACGCCAATCCAATATTTTGGGCTGCATTTACGTTCAACGGTACAATGGGAGAAGCTGCATAAATGGCTGGTGAAGAAACGATTGCCGCGTTGTTAGCCATTTGGGACGAGGGCCAATCCAGTTCGCATTGGCCCGCATTACTGCCGGTGCTGCGCCAACTGGTCGATCAGTTTCAACAGAACGCCGATGATGATACACGCGCCGAGATTGCCATGCGCATTACCGACCTATTGCGCGAGACCGATCCCGATCTCCACCGAAAACTGATCCAAATGCGCAGAACTATACGTGCCGGCGAAGCGCACAACCGCTTCAGCACACGCGGCATGCCATCTGGCGCCGAACTCTCGGCAGTCTGGCAAGAGATTCGGACACGAGAAGCGTCAATCTACGGCGAGAGCATTACGACAGGCGACATCAGCGGTACGGGCATTGCTATTGGTCAAGGCGCACAGGCCACAGTACATCGTCGACACAGGATCGAAAGGACTGGCCCCTCGCACCGCTGCCAGCGTATTGGTCAAGGCGCACAGGCCACAGTACATCAACACTTCTACGAGCCGCGCTTCACGCGCTACACCGACATCTCCTGCCCGCGACGGGCGCAGGTGAACAGCCGGGTCACTGTCACCGTTGCGCTGACCATGCAACCACAGCCGGAGAGCGTCGCGCTCCAGGCTATCGAGGTTTTCGAGGGTAAGGTTCGGGTACGGATCGATGCGCCCGGCTTTGAACCGCTGAGTCCGCTCGAACAAACAATCATTGTCGAGCGGGATGACGATAGCGCCCCGGTCGTGTTTCACCTCAAGGCGCGCGAAACCGGTCCCCACGAGATCGCCATCCAGTTCTGGCAGCGCGGCAATCTCATCGCCACGGTCGTGGCGCCCATTGAGGTGCTAGAGGTAGAGCCGGTCTTTGCGCCAGCATTAATACCGAAAACGCCCGTCAGTCCGCGCATGGCTGACGTAACACCGCCAGACCTCACCCTCGTCGTCTTTCGCGACCCTGCCGGGCGGATGCAGTTCACGCTGCACCGTGACAACGTTACGCTCTGCTACGCCGAACAGACGCTGCGCCATCCCCCCGACGCGCTGCTCAATGCGCTCTTTGACGAGTTACACCTGCTGCAACGCGGTACCGACAGCGCTAACCGACGGCGTGGTTCGTTGCTCCTGACTGCCGAACAGGTCGAGCGGCGCATCCGCAATCTGGGCTACAAACTGTGGGATGACCTGATTCCACCCGAACTCAAACTATACTATGACCGTGAGCGCCACCAGTGGCAGAGCGCCATCGCAGCCGGGCAACGCTGGAGCCTGCTGGTGCAATCGAACGAGCCGGACATCCCCTGGGAGCTGGTGCGTCCGTACAGCGGTGGGCGGGATCGCTGGGAAGAAGACTTCTGGTGCCAGACCTTCCACTTCGCCCGCTGGCTGCTCAAGCGCCCCGACAGCCTTGAGAGCGTGGTTCCCCTGCCGCGCCTGCGGCTGCGCACACTGGCTGCAATCGTGCCTACCTGCTACCCGGAACTGAAGGCTGTCCCTGAAGAACACAAACTGCTGCGCGACCTGATTGCCCGCTATCGCCTGACCGACCGCAGCCCGCAACGGGCGACCGAGCCAGCGGTCATCGCTCTGCTCGAAACGGGTGGCTTCGACTGGCTGCACGTCATCACCCACGGCGACTTCTTCGCTCAATCGCAATCGGCGTTGCACAGCAGCGCGATTGGCCTGGATGACAACCAGTGGCTGGCGAGCAGCGCGATCGCTGATCCGCGCATCCGGAGCGCGCTACGCAACCACCGCCCGGCGATCATCCTGAACGCCTGTCACGTGGGGCGCGAGCAACCTTCACTTAGCGGCGCTGCTGGCTGGGTCACGCAGTTTGTCGGCTCCGGTGCGGGCATAATGATCGCGCCGCTCTGGTCGGTCAACGACGAGTTTGCCCTCCGCTTCAGCGAAGTCTTCTACACCGCGCTGCTCAACCCTGATCGCCCTGCCACCGTCGCCGAGGCAATGTGGCAGGCGCGCAACGCCATCCGTCAGCCCGACGATCCGACCTGGCTGGCCTACAGCCTGTTCGCCCACCCGAATGCGCGAGTTGAAGTTGAAGTACAGCCGTCGCAGGCGTAGGAAAGAGAACAATACACCGGTCATATCCGACCTCTCATATCATAGGGCCGAGTTCTTACCCCGCCCCTAGCCGTGCCGTCACCGGAAATACCTGCCCGACCCTGCATGCATCCCCCCTCCTCTCCCACAGCGTGGGAGAGGAAGGGGGACAGGGGGGAAGGTGAGGGCGGCCCTCACCCCCGGCCCCTCTCCCGCAGCGCGGGAGAGGGGTGAGCTGGGTCGTAAGATCGCCCCTGCTCCGCTTATTCCCCCTCTGCTTCCACAGTCTGGGAGAGGAAGGGGGTAGGGGGGAAGGTGAGGGCGGCCCTCACCCCCGGCCCCTCTCCCGCGCTGCGGGAGAGGGGTGAGCTGGGTCGTGAGATCGCCCCTGCTCCGCTTATTCCCCCTCTGCTTCCACAGCGTGGGAGAGGAAGGGGCAGGGGGAAGGTGAGGGGCATAATCCCCCTCCTCTCCCACAGCCTGGGGAAGGAAGGGGCAGGGGGGAGGTGAGGGCGGCCCTCACCCCCGGCCCCCTCCCGCGCTGCGGGAGAGGGGTGAGCTGGGTCGTAAGATCGCCCCTGCTCCGCTTATTCCCCCCTCTGCTTCCACAGTCTGGGAGAGGAAGGGGGTAGGGGGGAAGGTGAGGGCGGCCCTCACCCCCGGCCCCTCTCCCGCGCTGCGGGAGAGGGGTGAGCTGGGTCGTGAGATCGCCCCTGCTCCGCTTATTCCCCCCTCTGCTTCCACAGCGTGGGAGAGGAGGAGGCAGGGGGGAGGTGAGGGGCATAATCCCCCTTCCTCTCCCACAGCCTGGGGAAGGAGGGGGCAGGGGGAGGTGAGGGGCATAATCCCCCCTTCCTCTCCCACAGCGTGGGAGAGGAAGGGGGGCAGGGGGGAAGGTGAGGGCGTCCCCGCGTGACAAACATTTGAATTTCCTGTGCAAAAGTTGTGTTACCTCTTCCCCTATTGACGCAACCCTCACAACCCTGATAATCTGTTCTTAACAAAATATTTTTTCCTTTCCAGCACACGCCCAACGGGCGCGGGCTTGCGTCAAGGAGGACAGTTATGCGAGCGTTTGAACCGGAAAGGATCCACAACATCGGCATATTCGGTCACCTCGGCAGCGGGAAGACCACGCTGGCCGAGGCAATGCTGATGACCGCCCACGCCATCCCGCGGATGGGGCGCGTCGAGGATGGGTCAACGACTAGTGACTATGATCCCGACGAGCACCGACGCGGGATGTCTATTTCGCTCAGTGTGTTACCCCTTGAATGGAATGGCGACAAGATCAATCTGATTGATGTGCCGGGTGCTGCTGATTTCGCCGGAGAAGCTAGCGCAGCGATGCGCATTATCGATGGCGCACTGCTCGTGCTCGACGCGAGCGCCGGTGTTGAGGTCGGTACCGAACTCTTCTGGGAGATGGCGGTACAGCAGCGCGTTCCACGCATCCTGTTCATCAACAAACTCGACCGCGAGAATGCCAATTTCTACCGTGTGATCGAGCAGGCCCGCGAAATCCTCGATGCTGCGGTGATTCCGCTGCAAATCCCAATTGGTTCTGGCAAAGATTTCAAAGGTATTATCTCGCTGCGTCAGCAGCGAGCCTGGCTGACTAGCCCCAAACACGATGGTAGCTATATCGAGGCTGATGTGCCACCAGAACTCGATACGTTGATGCACGAGTGGCGCACGGCCCTGATCGATAAAATTGCCGCAACCAACGATCACCTGATCGAACGCTATCTCGAAGGCGGTGAAGATGCGCTAACCCGTGAAGAGCTGTTGCTCGGCCTACGCACCGGTATCGCTGATGGTTCGATTGTGCCGGTCTTCTGTGGATCGGCCACTGAAGTTGTTGGCATCGCTCAACTGCTCAACGGTATCATCGACTCGATCCCCTCGGCAGGCCGGAAGACGACGACTGCCACCGATCTGACCACCAACCAGGAAGTTGAACTGCGACCCAGCCGTGACGAGCCACTGGCAGCGCTGGTATTCAAGACGGTGTCCGACACCTATGGCAGGCTGAGCTACTTCCGTGTCTTTTCGGGTGAAGTGCGCGCCGGTATGACCTTGTTCAATGCCCGTACCCGCAAAGAAGAACGGATTGCCCACGTCTACATCGTGCGCGGCAAAGAGCAGATCGAGGTCGAAGCCGTTGGCCCTGGTGACATTGGCTTACTGACCAAACTCGGCGATACGCAGACCAACGACACACTCTGTCTGTCGTCGCGCCCACTTGCGGTCAGTCCCATTCAGTTCCCTGCCCCGGCTTTCATTGCAACCGTGAAACCACGTACCCGTGCCGACCTTGACAAGCTCAGCTCGGCGCTCAGCCGGATGATCGAAGAAGACCCCTCTTTGCAGGTATCCCGCGATGCACGTACTGGCGAAGCCCTGCTGAGCGGTCTGAGCGAGACTCATCTTCAGATAGTCGCTGAGCGGATGAAGCGTAAGTTCGATGTCAACATCGACCTCGAACTGCCCCGCATCCCCTACCGCGAAACCATTCGCAGCGTTGCCACTGCTCAGTATCGCCACAAGAAACAGACTGGCGGTGCTGGTCAGTTTGCCGATGTTGCCCTGCGCGTCGAACCGTTGCCCCCTGATCCCAATCGCGAAGACCCGCTCGAATTCGTCAACGAAATTGTGGGTGGTGTGATCTCGCGTGGATTCATGCCGGCCATCGAAAAGGGTATTCGCGAGGCGATGGAAGAGGGCATCATTTCGGGGAACCCAGTGGTTGATGTGCGTGCAGCAGTCTACGACGGCAAAGAGCACCCGGTCGACTCGAAGGAAATTGCTTTCAAGACGGCGGCTAAGGAAGCATTCCGCCTCGCCGCTCAGAAAGCTGGCGTGATCATCCTCGAACCGATCTACAACATGGAAATCATTGTCCCTGACCAGTTCGCTGGCGACGTGATGAGCGATATGAGTACACGCCGGGGCCGTGTGCAAGGGATGATGCCAATGGGGAATGGCAAAACGGTAATCCACGCCCAGGCACCGTTGGTAGAGATTCAACGTTATGCAACCGACCTGCGTGGCATGACTCAGGGGCGCGGACGGTTCTCGATCAGCTTTGCCGGTTATGAAGAGGTGCCGCCGCATCTGGTTAACCAAATCGTAGAAGCCCACAAGAAAGAGCTGGAAGCGGCACACAGCCATTAGTGTCTGAGAAAGCCCCTGCGGCCTGTAACCCCAGGCTGCAGGTTGGTACGACAATGCACCGTCATACTCCTCACCGGAAACCGTCTTGTAGTATTCGGTATATGCCCTGACCATCCCTGCATCCAACAGTAGAGGGTAGAATATACTACAAACCGTAGTACTACACCAGCCGGAGCGGGTTCGCAACCCGCTCTATAGGGTGATGCAGGTGAGGGGGCAGCCCTCACCCCCGGCCCCTCTCCCGCACTGCGGGAGCGGGGAGAGCTGAGGACACGGTATCGTTGACAGCCGCAGGGACACTCCTGCTCCGCTCATCCCCCTTCCTCTCCCGCAGCGTGGGAGCGGAAGGAAGGCAGGGGGGAAGGTGAGGGGGCAGCCCTCACCCCCGGCCCCTCTCCCGCACTGCGGGAGAGGGGTGATCTGGTTCGTGAACGCGGTATCGTTGCCAGCTGCAGGATTGCCTCTGCTCCGCTCACCCCCCTCCTCTCCCGCAGCGTGGGAGAGGAGGGGGCAGGGGGGAGGTGAGGGCCGCCAACACCCTACCTTGACGTAACGCCATTCCCGCCGTATACTGTCAAACAATGGCGATGACGGGGACGAGTACCTATCGCCTGCTCTTCAGCGAGCCTGGGATGGTGGAAGCCAGGTAGAAGCAGCGATAGCGAAAATCACCCCTGAGCTGGCAGGTGAACTGCCTGGTCGGATGACCTGCATAGTAGCTGCGCCCGGAACGCCCACCGTTATCGGGGCAGAGCGTTGTCTGACGCTCACAGAGTGCGATGATCCGTGATCACTGTTCACGGCATCGAAGTGGGGTGGTACCGCGGGGCTTCTGAGCCTCGTCCCCTAATGGGGACGAGGCTATTCGTTTGGTTCAGATGGAGGCACTATGTTCAGACCGGTTGATACAAATGTCAAATTTCCTCAGCTTGAAGAATCGATTCTTAGCTGGTGGGAAGCCAACGACATCGTCGCAAAATCGCTGGCAGCAGGCGAAAAGCCATTTGTCTTCTACGAAGGGCCGCCGACATCGAACGGTCGTCCGGGATTACACCACACCATCTCGCGCAGTTTCAAGGATGTGATCCTGCGCTATCGCGCCATGCAGGGCTATCGCATTATCGGTCGCCGTGAAGGTTGGGACACTCACGGCCTGCCGGTCGAAATCGAGATCGAAAAGAAGCTCGGTTTCAGCGGTAAACCTGATATTGAGCGCTTCGGGATCGCTGAGTTTAACCGTCTCTGCCGTGAAAGCGTTTGGGAATATATCCAGGACTGGAAGGCATTTACGAAGCGAATCGCGTTCTGGCTCAGCGAAGATGCCTATATTACTTACGAAAATGACTACATCGAGTCAACCTGGTGGATCTTCCGCCAGTTGTGGGATCGTGGTCTGTTGTTCCGCGACTACAAAGTGACCATGCACTGCCCCCGCTGTGGCACGAGCCTCAGCGACCACGAGGTTAGCCTCGGCGCTCGCGATGATGTAGATGATCCCAGTGTCTATATCAAGTTCCGCGTTAAGGGTGTCGTTGCTCCTCCACCGGCAGTCGATGGTACCCTTGAAGGTGCATTCCTGGTGGCCTGGACGACAACGCCGTGGACGCTGCCGGCCAATGTTGCCCTGGCCGTGAAACACGATGCGGAATACGTTGAAGTCGAGCACCATGGTGAGCGGTTGGTGATGGCTGCTGCGCTCGTGAATCAGGTGTTGCCAGCCGATAGCTTTACCGTGTTGCGCTACTTCCGCGGCAACGATCTGGTTGGCCTGCGCTATGAACCCCTCTTCTGCGGTGTGCCCGGCGCCGGTGATACGGTCGATTGGGATACTGCCTATCGTGTGATCGCCGATGAAATCGTTAGCCTCGATGACGGTACCGGCATTGTACACATTGCGCCAGCTTACGGCGATCTTGAAGTTGGTCGGAAGCACGGCCTGCCAACCCTTTTCTCAGTCGGGTTAGATGGGCGGGTATTGCCTGAATTTGCCGACTTAGGCTTCGCCGGCAAGTTCTTCAAAGAGGCCGATCCGGACATTACGCGCAACTTGAAGCAGCGTGGTCTGCTCTTGCGCAGCGGTCGGGTACGCCACTATTATCCCTTCTGCTGGCGCTGTAGCACACCGCTCCTCTACTATGCTAAGCGTTCGTGGTACATCCGCACGACGGCGTTTAAAGCCGATCTGGTTGCCAACAACCAGCAAATCCACTGGGTGCCAGAACATATTCGCGATGGCCGCTTCGGCAACTGGCTCGAAAACAATATCGATTGGGCGATCAGTCGCGAGCGCTACTGGGGAACCCCCATCCCGATCTGGACGAACGCCGACGGTTCGTACATGGTCTGTATCGGCTCGCTCGCCGAGTTAGAGGAAAAGGTCGGTCGGTCGTTACGTGATCTCGACCTTCATCGTCCGTATATCGACGAGGTGGTGTGGGAAGACCCCGAACACGGCCTGATGCGGCGTATTCCTGATGTGGCCGACTGCTGGTTTGATAGTGGGGCAATGCCGGTTGCGCAGTGGCACTACCCCTTTGAAAACCGTGACATCTTCGAGATGGCTCATCCAGCCGACTACATCTGCGAAGCGGTGGATCAAACCCGTGGTTGGTTTTATACCTTACACGCCATCAGCACCCTGCTCTTTGATCGTCCGGCCTTCAAGAACGTGATCTGTCTTGGTCATATTCTTGATGAAAACGGGCAAAAGATGAGCAAGAGTCGCGGCAACGTGATCGAGCCGGAAGAGGTGATTAACGCCTACGGTGTTGATGCGTTGCGCTGGTACCTGTTTACCGCTGCACCTCCCGGCAATGCCCGTCGTTTCAGTATGGCGCTGGTGAGCGAAAGTATGCGCAAGTTCTTGCTCACACTCTGGAATACGTATGCTTTCTTTGTTACCTACGCCAACCTCGACCACTGGCAACCGGGTAGCGGACGTGCCGTTGATCTCCAACTAATCGACCGCTGGGCACTGGCCGCTCTTAACCAGCTTGTGCAGCAGGTGACCAATTCGTTCGAGGAATACGATGTTTACACGGCAGCCAATGCCATCGAACACTTTGTTGATGAGCTGTCGAACTGGTATGTGCGTCGCAACCGTCGCCGCTTCTGGAAGAGCGAAGCCGACGCTGATAAAGAGGCCGCCTACCAGACCCTCTACACCTGTCTGGTGACGGTAGCAAAGCTGGCGGCGCCGTTCATCCCATTTGTCAGCGAGGAAATCTATCGTAATCTGGTTGCCGAACGCGATTCGGCAGCCGCCGAGAGTGTGCATCTGGCGCGTTGGCCACAGGTCGATCAATCGCTGCTCGATCCGCAACTGGTCAGCGACACCGAAGCGCTCTTGACTGCCGTGTCGTTAGGTCGCGCAGCTCGCAAGCAGGCCAACTTGAAGGTTCGGCAGCCGCTGAGCGAAATCTGGCTGCGGGCGAGCACGCCTTCGCTCCTCAATGGGGTGCGGCGCTTTGAAGCCGATCTGCGCGATGAGCTAAACGTGAAAGCGGTGCGTTACCTTGATGCAAGCAGCGCGGTTGTCGAATACCGCCTGAAACCGAATCTACGCCTCGTCGGTAAGAAATTTGGTAAGCTGGTACCGGCGATCACCGCAGCACTACGTGATCTACAAGGCGACGCAGCCCGGACAGCAGCTCAGGCGGTGGAAGCTGGTCAGTCGATCCAGCTCACGGTAGACGGTCAGGTCGTTGAATTGCTCGCTGAAGAGGTGTTGGTTGAGAGTAGTGGGCCGGCGGGGTACGCAGTTGTGGAAGCCGATGGTATGCTGGTGGCGTTGAATACGACCGTTACCGAAGAGTTGCGACTTGAAGGCGCAGCTCGCGATCTGGTGCGCTACGTTCAAGATGCCCGTAAGAGTGCTGGCCTGGCGATCAGTGATCGTATTCACCTTTTCATCACCAGTCCCGACCAGGCCGATCTCCTGCATGCAACCCTGGCTCAATACGAACAGTATGTCAAAAATGAGACGCTATCCGTTGAGCTAACCGTTGCACCACCACCATCCACTGCCCATACCGAGACCCATGAGTTCGGCGAGGGTACCGTGACAGTGGGTGTGGTGAAAGCAGATTAGTTCGTCGATGCTCCGAATGTGTCCTCCAGGACGCGAGTCACTGGCCCGCGCTCCCAGGGTAGTGCTGACGTCGGTAGCGTGCGGGTCGGAGGCCCGCGCACCCAGGGAGCGCGGATGGCGGTCGTGTGAGGGTCGGAGGCTGGCGCACCCAGGGAGCGCGGATGGCGGTCGCATGCGGGCCGGAGGCCTGCGCACCCAGGGAGCGCGGATGGCGGTCGCATGCGGGCCGGAGGCCTGCGCACCCAGGGAGCGCGGATGGCGGTCGTATGCGGGCCAGAGGCCTGCGCACCCAGGGAGCGCGGATGGCGGTCGCGTGCGGGTCGGAGGCCCGCGCACCTGGGGTGGCGCGGATGGCGGTCGCGTGCGGGTCGGAGGCCCGCGCACCCAGGGAGCGCGGATGGCGGTCGCGTGCGGGTCGGAGGCTGGCGCACCCAGGGAGCGCGGATGGCGGTCGCGTGCGGGCCGGAGGCTGGCGCACCCAGGGAGCGCGGATGGCGGTCGCGTGCGGGTCGGAGGCCCGCGCACCCAGGGAGCGCGGATGGCGGTCGCGTGCGGGCCGGAGGCTGGCGCACCCAGGGAGCGCGGATGGCGGTCGCGTGCGGGCCGGAGGCTGGCGCACCCAGGGAGCGCGGATGGCGGTCGCGTGCGGGCCAGAGGCCCGTGCGCCTAGGGAGCGCGGATGGCGGTCGCGTGCGGGCCGGAGGCTGGCGCTCCCGGGGAACAGGAGCTTTTTTCAGAGACAACTCTGCAAGGCAGAGCCTCAAAACACGCGGTTCACTCCATGATCTCGGTGTGCGATCAACATCATCTCTGCGTCAGTGGCACAAAAACGTGATAAGCAGGTATTACCTCTATCGGTAAACCCGTTTGACCACTGGCATCACGGAAACGCACAAACAGGCGCTGTGTTTCAGCACTTTCCCAACGCCAACGTACTTCTGGCACAAACGGCAACCACGCCGCACTCGTGAAATCTGGCGTCTCGCTCAGTTGTATCTCTAGCGGCAGGTGGTGGTCACTCGCATTGAGAACCACCCGAGCTGTTGCTGAGTCGAGCCATTCCGCTCTTGCGGTTGCCTGTGGTGGCAGGTTGAGTACGACCGTCTGTGAGACAACAGTTGTGTTGCCGGCACGATCAAGATATTCCACTACAACAACATGCTCTCCTTCAATTGGAGGCAGGCTCCAACGGTAGCTGTCGTAATAGGGGAGCGGATCGCTCGATTCGCTGTTAATGCTGAGCGTAACAGCGACGATACCACCGTTATCATCCATCGCGTTTGTATCAATTCGGATTGTCCGGTCAGTTACAACAACTGGTTCTGATGTCAATGGCGATGCTGAAACCAGTTCTGCGATTTCGGTTAGTGCCAGTGGCTTGTCAAAGATTGTCAATTCATCGATACGTACTCCAGCGCTAGACCCACCGCTGCTAAAACGACCAATATGAAGAAGTGCACCAGAAATGTATGGTAAAGCGTTTGTATTCCGTTCGGCAACCAGCATCCCGTCGATGTAAAGATACTTTTTACCGTTGATGGCATCCCAACTGATGACAAAGTGATGCCAGCCAGGATTTAAGGTGTCTGGTACACTAAGCAAGTCTTCGCCACTCGTTGCATCGCTAACTGTCCAGAACGTCCATTGTGCACTGCCATTTGGACCGAGTTGATCGCGACGGAGCGCCAGTGTACCGGTGTAGATCGGTGCACCTGTTGGCTCGGCGCTTGTGGCAAGCAGGTAGTGGTGGCTGAGACTATTGGCTGGAAAGCGCTCTGGTATCTCAACCCATAAACTGATCGTACCCTGTTCAATGTTCAGGTTCCCAGTAGTTGGAAATGCAATCTCGGCGCGGTCGCTGATCAATGCCTGACCAAAGCGGCCATCTGCAAAGCGAAGGGTACCGTTGATGTAAGGTAAGCCCTGGCCGATGGTCTGGAGGGGGTGACCATCGAAACTGACTGACAGCAAGACGTGCTCAGGCGGGGCAACCCGTATGGTACCAAGCGGTGGTGTTGTATCAGGCACCGGTAACAAATGGTCGGGCGGTGTAAAGTCGTAGCTGCCGAGCAGATCAGGGTGCCAGAGCCAGATACTGGCGCCGCAACCGGCATAGGTAGGGCAGGGATCGGGGCCAGGGCCAAACCAGCCATAAGGATCAACCTGTTTGCGGATGCCTCCCTCCCAACGTCGAACCTCAAAATGGAGATGAGGTGTGCCACTAACGCCACTCGCCCCACTGATACCAATCAGTTGACCAGCCGAGACCTTCACACTATTGCCTTCATTAAAGATAGGGGCAAACGCACTCAGATGCCAGTAGACCGTCTCATACCCATTTGGATGAACAATCACCACTCCCAAACCACGGGCCTCGCGCAATGCGTAAGCTGTACCGGCGGCTGCGGCAAGAATTGGTGTTGAAAATGGTGCATCAGGAAAGACATAATCATGACCATCGTGGCCGTTATACTGTACATTGCGCCGACCGAGATAATCAATCATCTCATTATTGCCATCACCTCCTAGATCGACCATTGGATACATATGGTCAAAATAGGCAAGGTGATGTACCTTCGTCCCCGATGGCCATGGTGCGCGCAGCCAGCCATTGGTGTCCGACGGTACACTAACCGGTGGTGCAAAGCGACCATCAAAATAGGTGCGCAGAGCCGCTGTAGTTGCCTTCACTGCTGCTAGCCACGCGGCCGAATCGCGCCCCTGAGCCAGAAAGCGTTTTATGGCGATCCACTCAGCCGGTTCGTCGAGCGAAAGCGTCAGTGTCAACCCGTCTTGCAACCGGATAGTTGGTGGTTGGCGATATGGACCTAAGCCAGCACGTAATTCCCGGTTTACCCAGATTATCTGCTCGGTGAAACCGACTGGGCCGTGTTGACCGAACGGAGTGGCGAGAGCTTCGTCAGGTGGTGATGGGTTACTCAAGAGGCCAGCCGTTGCTTCCAACAACGCCAGAGTGAGAAATGGGCTAACGCCATAATAATTACTCTGCTCTTCGATAATCTGGGCAGCAGTTTTTCCCTCAACACGCACATGTTTCAGTGGACCAGGTTGTTGCTCCAGGAACGTCGCTACGCTCCACCCCGCTGCTGGTTGAGCGTGCAGTGGGGTTGCGGCTATGGTCAATGTGGCAATCAACAAGAGGTAGGACGCTAGGCGATGCATAAAACTATGATAACCATGTACGAAAGCAGCCCGCTGCTGCCAGTTCTAATTATATAACGCAGCAACCGCCGAATAGTGACGCACATATAAAGCAAGAACTCTGTAAGAGGTTATTGCCAAACAGGTTGCATGCACGCTTGCAAACCAGATTTGAACGCATCTGTGGTGGGCCGAGTGCGTGCGTTGTCAGCCCCTGTTGTGCAGAACAAGGTAGTCAATCAGGTGGGAAATCTCCACCTATCGCACGCCGACGGGCATAACCGGTGTACCAACGAAGAGCCTGGCAACAGATCACTGTCTGGAACAGGAAACTGGCGCCGTAGTGCTCGTTTCGCTTGCCGTTCTCTTCACTGCTGCTGGATCGAAAAGCTTTACAGGGGCAAAGCCTCGCCTTGCCCCATCATCTATCATCACCTCACGGCTGATGAACCTCGGCGATGGAGGCAATCCGAAACACGAGGAGGGGCGAGGCGCCGCCTCACCCCTCCTGACAGGATGACAGAGTGCATCCGTTGAACCGTGAGACAGTTTTCGGATAGGCCCAAAGTAACGGTGAGTTATTCGGCTAAGCGCTCATACTGTCGTTCCCCTGCTCTTCCGTCTTCCCTCGACTGTATGCAGTAGTCACCACCGGCTGCGGATGCGTTGCCTCATACGCTGCGATGAGCGCCTCTTGATTGAGCAAAAAGCCTAATTGATCCACTCCATGCAAGAGGCAATATTTGCTAAACGCATCAATCGGGAAACTAATCTGGCGACCGTCGGGTAGGGTGACCGTTTGGGCAGCCAGATCGATGGTCAGGTGCATTTGGGGATCAACTGCGTAATGTGCTACCAGTTCGTCGTAGACCGTCTGCTCGACCGTCACCGGTAACAACCCGATCTTCAGCGCATTGCTGCGAAAAATGTCGGCGAACGATGGAGCAACAACGGCGCGAAAGCCGTAATCTTGTAATGCCCAAGGGGCATGCTCACGAGAGCTACCGCAACCAAAGTTACGCCCACTGATCAGAATCGTTGCTCCGGCCGCTTCGGGCCGATTGAGTGGGAAGTCAGGATTGAGCGTACCATCGGATCGGTAGCGCCAGGCCTCAAACAGACCGGCAGACAGACCGCTCTTATCGGTAACCTTCAGAAACCGCGCCGGAATAATTTGATCGGTGTCAATATTGTCAACTGCTAAAACAACCGCTTTTCCGGTAATTATTGAAATCGGTTCCACAGCGATCTCCTTCATACATTCAACAGAGTACGTGGATCGGTAATGACACCGGTCACTGCTGCGGCAGCCGCAGTAAGCGGACTGGCCAGCATCGTGCGTGCTCCTGGCCCTTGCCGACCCTCGAAGTTGCGGTTCGAGGTGCTAATAGCATACTTACCGGGCGGTACTTTATCGTCATTCATCCCCAAACACGCACTGCAACCGGCTTCGCGCCACTCAGCGCCCGCCTCCTTGAAAATCTGATCCAAACCTTCGGCTTCTGCTGCCCGCTTGACCTGCTGTGAGCCGGGAACCACCATCACGCGCACACCAGGAGCTACTTTGCGCCCACGGAAGAATTGGGCGGCCTGACGGAGATCCGATAACCGCGAGTTGGTACACGAACCAATAAAGACCACATCAACCGGATGCCCCAACAATGGCTTGCCCGGTTCGAGACCCATATAGGCCAGTGCTTTATCAAGGGCAGCCCGACTGCGTGCGTCGGGCATATCCTCCGGTCGTGGAACCGGTGCATCAATGGGAATCCCCATGCCGGGGTTGGTTCCGTAAGTGATCATCGGCTTCAGATCACTTGCCGAGAGGGTTAATTCGTGGTCGAACACTGCACCTTCATCACTGGGTAACGTGCGCCAGCGGGCTACTGCCGCGTCAAAATCTGCCCCTTTCGGCGCAAAAGGTCGCCCCGCGATATACTCAAAGGTCGTGTCATCGGGTGCTACCATTCCGGCGCGGGCACCGCCTTCGATACTCATATTACAAATGGTCATCCGCTCTTCCATCGAAAGCGAGCGGATTGCCTCACCCATGTACTCGAACACATAGCCGGTGCCGCCACCGACACCGTATTTAGCAATGAGCGCCAGAATAATGTCCTTTGCCGTTACCCCAGGGCCAAGCCGACCATCGATGCGTACCGCACACGTCTTCGGTTTTCGTTGTAAGAGACATTGCGTTGCCAGCACGTGCCCCACCTCAGACGTGCCAATCCCAAACGCTAAGGCTCCAAATGCGCCATGGGTACTGGTGTGGCTATCCCCACAGACAATCGTCATTCCTGGCTGAGTTAGCCCTTGTTCGGGGCCGATCACGTGGACAATGCCCTGATTCTCGTCGCCTAACTCGAACAATGGAATACCAAACTCGGCACAGTTTTTACGTAATTGCTCAAGCTGGCTGATCGCCATTGGATCAACGACCGGAATAATCCCCAAATGATTGCGAGGGGTAGTCGGCGTACTGTGATCCATCGTGGCGAGCGTTTTATCCGGGCGCCGCACGCGCAGACCACGCTGGCGCAATTCGGTAAATGCCTGTGGTGAAGTCACTTCGTGGATCAAATGGAGATCAATGTAGAGTACTGCCGGTGTCTCTGGAGTCTCTGGGCGTACCACATGGGCATCCCAGACTTTATCGAACAGGGTGCGCGGTTTACTCATTTCTCTTCTCCTTGCCGCAATTAACCAGAATTGCCGTTCGTGCCACGCCAGCGCGGATAACTACCAAAAATCTTCAGCATTCCAGTGTGTAACCGAATCCGCTCTAAAGCGCGGGCAACGTGTGGTTCGCGGCGGTGTCCGTTGATGTCAACCAAAAAGATGTATTGGCCGAGTATCGCCCGGGTCGGGCGCGACTCGAGTTTGGTCATGTTGATATGTTCGACTGCCAGTTCCTGAAGGGCGGTGACCAGGCTGCCCGGTCGATCTTCGCGGGTGAAACCGAAACAAAAGCTCGTCTTGTCATCACCGGTTGGCGGCGAGTCTTCTCGCGCCAGCACGATGAAGCGCGTAACGTTGTGTGGACTGTCGGCAATATCACGGGCCAAAATCGCAGCCCCAACAAGTTGGGCGGCGCGTAAGGTGCCAATCGCAGCCGCCGGGCGCTCATCGGCCATTGCTTCCGCGGGCGCAGCCGAATTGCTCAGTGAAGCAACAGTGACCACACCGGGCAAGCACCGTTCCACAAAGCGCCGACATTGGGCGAGCGATTGTGGGTGGGCGTACAACACCTTGATGTCGCCGAGTTGCAATCCAGGACGGGCCAGCAGGTACTGTCGGATTGGAATCACAATTTCGCCCGCAATTTGCAGGTTGGTCTCGTGGATCAGCAGGTCAAGTGTGTAACTAACACTACCCTCCAGCAGATTTTCAATCGGCAAGACACCGACAGTAGCTGCTTCGGTTTCAATTGCGGTGACTACCGCAGGGATACTCGCCAGAGGAAGCAGTCGTGCTTCCTGCCCGGCTGCGTAAGCAAGTGCCGCTTCTTCGCTAAAGGTTCCCGGTGGGCCAAGATAGGCAATCGTTTGCATCATACGTGTCTACAATCAGGCCGATCCGATGTTGTCATTGAGCACAGGTGCGATAATCAGAGAAGTGAGCGGCGCGCATTGACCCACGCTTGTTGCTCACTTCTCTGTACTCTGGTTAGGGAAAGGAAAGTGGTCACCATTCCCAATCTGCATCGAACCTAGCCGAGCGTGCTACCACCAAAGATGTCAACCGGCAAACTACTCGTTTCACCGCTGTAGCCGGCAGAATAGGCCATCGCTTCCGCCTTAATCCGCTCTTGGCGCGCTGCCAGCATCTTATTGAGGGCAGCCATATACGCCTGGGCCGCAGCCACGATGGTATCGGTATGTACCCCGTAGCCACTGAAAATCTGCTGGGTTGGACGTCGGCCTGTCAGACTGGTTGCAGTGCTGCTACTCTCGTTCAATCGGGTAGGTGAACCTTGCTCGCGAATGCGCACCGTCACTTCGGCGACTGCGTCAAGCCCCTCAGTGATGGCATTGATCGAGAACTCGATCAACTCGTTGGGGCGCTGAATGATGCGGTTGATCGCCTGATAAACAGCATCTACCGGCCCCGTACCCTGAGCGCTGTCAACTTTGGCCTGTCCGTCAGGCCCGATCAGTCGCACAGTTGCCGTCGGGATCATGCCGACACCCGATGCGTATTGTACGTGATCGAGTTTATACAACTCTGGTGTGTGCTGCATCTCACCGGCAATCAATGCCTCAATGTCGCGATCATCAACCCGCTTCTTCCGGTCACACAGGTCTTTGAAGCGGGCAAAAACGTGCTGGAATTCCTCTTCGTTTAGCTGGTAGCCCTTTTCTTCAAGATACTTGCGGAAGGCGTGGCGGCCTGAGTGCTTGCCCAACACCAGCGTATTGCTTTCCAGACCTACTGTCTCGGCACTCATGATCTCGTAAGTCTGCCGATATTTCAAAACGCCGTCCTGGTGGATACCCGATTCGTGGGCGAAAGCATTGGCCCCGACGATAGCCTTGTTCGGTGGCACCGGTATGCCGATAAAGCTACTGACCAGTCGCGATGTGCGGGCAATTTCGCGAGTCTCAATCCGTGTACGCAGGCCGTAATACTGTTGGCGTGTATGCAATGCCATTACTACTTCTTCCAGTGAGGCATTACCTGCCCGTTCGCCGATACCGTTGATCGTACACTCAACTTGCCGGGCGCCAGCCCGCACACCGGCCAGTGAATTAGCCACTGCCAGGCCGAGATCGTCGTGGCAATGGGTCGAGAGAATGCAACGTTCAATGCCCGGTACATTCTCGCGCAAATCGCGGATCATTGCCCCGTACTCATCAGGAGTGAGATAACCAACCGTATCGGGAATGTTGAGGGTTGTCGCTCCGGCGGCCACGGCCACGGCAACAGCTTCACGCAGGAAGAGCGGATCGGTGCGACCGGCATCCATCGGCGAGAATTCGACATCCTCGCACAGCGAGCGCGCATAGCTGACCATTTCGTGAATCAGCTCCAGGGCTTCGGCGCGTGTTTTACGGAATTGGTATTCAAGATGAATGTCAGAAGTTGACATAAATGTGTGAATGCGCTTTTTCGCTGCCGGTTGGATCGCACTCCACGCCTTATCAATGTCGTCACGATTGGCGCGGGCCAGCGCCGCGATAACCGGGCCATCGGGCGTACCGATCTCACGGGCAATTTCGTGCACTGCTGCCCAGTCGCCGGGGGAAGCAGCCGGAAAACCGGCCTCGATGATGTCTACCCGCAGTCGAGCCAACTGGCGGGCGACCTCTAATTTCTCTTCCAGCGTCATAGTGCAGCCAGGAGCCTGTTCACCATCGCGCAGGGTTGTATCAAAGATACGGACGTAATCTACACTCGGTTCAGTTGTGTTGGTCATAGGTACCTCCTGTTGCGTTACTGGGGCAGGTCGTGGCCGAAACATTGCCGACCACGACGCTGATACACTCTCAGGCACCACCCTCGCCGGGTTTAACCTCACGCGGATTCACGAAGGGCATCATACGGCGCAGTTCACGGCCAATTTGTTCAATCGGATGATTGATGTCGGCCTGACGATACGCATTGAAGCGCGGGCGTCCGTTGTGATTTTCCTCGATCCAGTCTTCGGCGAAGGCACCGCTCTGGATGTCGGCCAGAATCTGACGCATAGCCGCCCGCGTTTGATCGGTGATAATTTTCGGGCCGGCAGTGTAATCACCCCACTCAGCAGTATCACTCACCGAATAGCGCATGTAGTTGAGGCCACCCTGATAGAAGAGGTCAACGATCAGCTTCAGCTCGTGCATACACTCGAAATAGGCAACCTCTGGCTGATACCCGGCCTCTACCAGGGTCTCAAAAGCAGCTTTGACCAGCGCGCTCACTCCGCCACAGAGCACAACCTGCTCACCGAACAGATCGGTCTCCGTCTCTTCGGCGAAGGTTGTCCGCAACACGCCAGCACGGGTACAGCCCAGGCCCTTGGCGTAAGCCAGAGCGTCCTCGAACGCACCGCCGGTTGCATCTTGCTCGACCGCGATCAATGCCGGTACGCCACCGCCCTGAACAAACACCTCACGCACGCGATGACCGGGCGCCTTTGGTGCGACCATACTGACGTCAATTCCCTTTGGAGGCACGATCTGACCAAAGCGAATATTGAAGCCGTGTGCGAACATCAATGTCTTGCCGGGTTCCATTGCCGGTGCAATATGCTCGCGGTAGAGTTCAGCTTGACCGATGTCGGGAGTTAGTATCATCACGATTTGGGCTTCACGGGCGGCTTCTGCAACTGTCATAACCTTCAGGCCAGCCGCTTCAACCTTGGCCCAACTCTTCGAGCCTGGATACAGACCAACGCGCACATCGAGACCACTGTCGGCGAGGTTACGGGCATGGGCATGCCCCTGGCTACCAAAGCCAATGATGGCAATCGGTTTGTTCTTCAAACGGTTGAGGTCAGCCTGATTGTCGTAGTAGAGTTCTGCCATAACGGTTCAATTCCTCACTCTTGGGCGACAGATACGGTTGTTCGCCTGCGATAGACTTGAGAAACCACTGAGACGCCCACTGTGGGCGTCTCAGATGATCACAAAGCTAGTTCAGTACCGGTACCGTAGCGCCGTTTGTTGACGGCTCTACATACTCACTGGCGTTATGACCGCGCGCACCGCGTACCATGGCAATACGTCCGGTGCGCATCATCTCTTTAATACCGTAAGGACGTACCACTTCGATGAAATTCTCGACCTTGCCCGGTGTACCGGTCATCTCGATAATCATCGTATTGGTACCTACATCGACGATCCGCGCCCCAAAGACACTACACATCGAGATGATCTCGTGGCGCACGGCTGCCGGTGCATGCAGTTTGATCATCGTCATTTCGCGCTCAACTGTTGGATCGTCGGTGACATCACTCACCTTGATCACTTCGATCAGGCGGTAGAGCTGTTTCACAACCTGTTCAACATCTTCCGATTCAACGACCAGCGTGAGACGGCTAACACCGGGGGTTTCACTATGTCCGACGGCCAGACTCTCGATGTTATAGCCTCGGCGGCGGATCAATCCAATGACACGGCTCAGTACACTGGGTCGATCTTGTAAGAGGGCAACGATGGTGTGCGTTTTCATAATGTACAACTCCTGAGATTACGGTCGCTGTTGCATGCTACGCTTGTGATTCCGAGAGGATCATCTCACCAATTGACTTGTTTTGCGGTACCATCGGGAAGACGTTGACTTCACGCTCAACCCGGAAGTCGATCAGTACCGGTCCGTCGGTCGCGTAGGCCTCGTCAATTGCATCTTGCACATCTTCGCTGCGCTCTACCGTCAGCCCCTTCCAGCCGTAGGCTTCGGCCAGTTTTGCAAAGTTGGGGCCTGACAGGGGGGTACCGCTGTAGCGTTTGTGCTCGAACAACTCTTGCCACTGCCGGACCATTCCCAGGTAACCGTTGTTGATCACCGCTACCTTGATATTCTTTAGCCCTTCCTGCACAATCGTTGCCATTTCCTGGTTGGTCATCTGGAAGCCACCGTCGCCCACGATAGCCCAGACGGTATCGTTGGGGCAGGCGATTGCCACGCCCAACGCTGCCGGTACCGCGAAGCCCATCGTGCCGGCGCCACCCGATGTAATGTGCGTGCGTGGGCCAGCGTTCCAATCGATCAACTGCGCTGCCCACATCTGGTGCTGACCAACATCGGTAACGACCCGGTAATTGCCGCGGGCATTGAGGGTACGACTTAACGCCTCATAGACATCGTGCGGTGGTAAGGCCATATTAGCCATCGCAGCCCGATTCTTGTACTGCTGCTTACCCTGATGCTTATCTTGCATTTCACGGATATGTTCCATCCAATCCGAGGCATGCGTATGCAACTCGGCCAGCTCGCTCGGTGGTGGCAAGTCTTCAAGCAGGGCCTGCAAGACAAGGCGGGCATCACCGACAATCGGTACATCAACCCGTACATTCTTCCCGATTTCTGAAGGATCGATGTCAACGTGAATAATGCGAGCATGAGGAGCAAAGGTACTTGCCTTTCCGGTCACCCGGTCATCAAAGCGACCGCCGATATTGAAGAGCACGTCACATTCTTGAATTGCCCGGTTAACGTGAACCCAACCGTGCATACCGGGCATACCGATACACAAAGGATGATTTTCAGGGATCGCGCCAATACCATGCAGTGTGGTAATCACGGGAATGCGTAAGCGTTCGGCAAACTCTTGCAGTTCGCGATGGGCGCCGGACATAATGATTCCGTGACCGGCGATGATCAACGGTTTCTTTGCACTGATCAACAATTTAATCGCTTCACGAATCTGGCGCCGATTCCCCTGATAGGTTGGTTTATAACCGGGCAAGTTGAGCTTAATATCCCAATTGGGCACGGTCGTCTTCTGCATCGCATCCTTTGTGATGTCGATCAAGACTGGGCCAGGTCGGCCGGTTGTGGCAATGTAAATAGCCTCTTTGAAGACGTAAGGTAGCTCATCGACATTCTTCACCAGGTAGTTGTGTTTGGTGATCGGCATTGTGATACCGGTGATGTCGGTCTCCTGAAACGCATCTTTACCAAGGACGTGGCTCCCGACCTGACCGGTGATTGCCAGCAAGGGGGTACTATCCATCATCGCATCGGCGATAGGTGTCACTAAATTAGTAGCGCCGGGGCCGCTGGTACCGATGCAGACGCCAATTTTGCCTGTAGCACGGGCATACCCTTCAGCGGCATGACCGGCCCCTTGCTCGTGGCGGCAGAGCACATGGCGCAGCCGGTCTCGGTAATCCCACATCGCGTAGTAAAAGGGCATAATTGCACCGCCGGGAATTCCGAACATCACTTCGACCCCCTCGCGGATGAGGGCCTCACACATAATCTGGGCACCGGTGAGTGGTTTGGTCATCGGACTACTCCTGTGACAATGAACGTGCGAATATACAACCCTTGTAGACACAGACGTACAAGTGGTCTTAAGCGCTGTATTGCGCTCGACCTTCTATAACGACCGAGTCGCCAACCAACGGGCCACAGCAGTGGGGCTTTTCGCCGCTACTCACCGCGATGTGAGTGACCGAGCGCGGAGCGATGCGTCGGTACGACGGCGGTGAACTGTCGGATACACAAGCTGCCGGACGGATACAACCGGCACGAGCATCGGTTGCGGCTGTCGCATCAGGTGTACGATATAGTTCATAAGCCGCAACATCAACCTCACAAGGGTACTAAAAAACCTCCCGAACATCGGGAGGTTCAGTCTTGCATCCTGCACTAGGGCTTTGCGTCCTTCCCCTCCCTAAACACGTCTGCTCCACCCGCCGATAAGGCTAAGGAGGAGTACGAGTACGAGAAGGATAAGGCTTACAAAGCGAGCAGTCATAGATTTGTACTCTTTGCCTAAATTCCTGATCCGCGATGAGGATACCACACACTTCTCAGTTTGTCAACTAGAATTTGTAAACCCGTAAGGCTTGTTAACGTTTTCGCTCGACTGTAGCGCGTGTCGGGATGTGCTGCTGCTCGTACCAGTGGTGGTCTCTACGGTCAGCCCCCATTCTTGCGCCGAGACGTAGTCTATGGGATACCTGCATACGAGAGAAATGCCAATGCCTTCCGGTCTCCTCCCCACTGTGACCATGATCCGTCCTTTCCCCATATGAGCGATGACGGAGACCAGGCACTCTTCACGGGCCGGCACAGACAACATTGCCGATCCCTATGAAATGCCGGTAGACGCCGGTAGGGCTATCGCTGTACCACCTGCCGTCCTTGCGATGCCACTTCTGCCGTCGCTTGTGGTGGACGCGAGAACAGGCTGTTGAAAACCTCAACGGTACTCGGATGATTTGCCAAGCTTCCAACATCGAAGGAATAGTTGCATGCTCTCAACAGCCGTTGGTTAGCAGTACTGTTGCGCTGTGGTGAATCGTACTCAAAGTAGAAGACGCCAACCCGTACCCCATGTTTCATCAGCGCACGGGCCAACGGTACGAGATCGCCATCTCCCGAAACAAGAACAGCAACATCGATTTTTCCTTCCAGCGCCTTTTCCATGGCATCAATTGCCAGTGCAACATCGACGCCTTTCTCGTGGCCATTGGGAGCCATCGGTGTATATTTCACTTCGATACCGGCGTGCATCAGGTCGATATGGCGGTTCCGTTCAACCTGGAACTGTTTTTCTGTAGTCTGCGATGAAGGAAAGAGACCTTGATGCCAGCTCGCGTACACGATCCGGTGCATCGCGTAGCGCTGTTCTTTCCTGCTGATGAACTGCTCGATAAGCCGGTGGAATGGTGGAAATGAGAGCCATCCCACTCGTTGCACCGCGTAATAATGCGATTGTGCATACGCAAAATAGGAACCGTCGTAGAAAACGCCAATGCGACAGAGGTTGCTCATAGACCTTGATCCTATTGCACCATCACCAGCATGTGATGCTGCTCAAAGATAAATCCTGAACTAGCATAAACTCATCTACCGGCTTTCCGCCAACCTGCTTTGATTGCTTCCTCTTCAGTGCAGAACCAGCGTTCTCCGTATTGTTCGTTAATTCTGGTTCTGTCGTAGTCTTTCATACCGGGGAGGTGATAGATTTTCTCTCCGGTTTCGATGGAGATATTGCCTTTAATCACACATTCTGGCGGCCCTGGACGCTTGGCGACGATTTGCGTGATGGTAGCCTGGACAGTATCGCCAGCCAGGATGGTTACAACCAGGCCGCTGGCAATGAAAAACAGCACAATAATAGCGGCTACCAAAAGCACATCGAGCATACTTCGGGATTGACGGGTTTTTCGCTGGCGATAAAAGTTCCGAGGTCGTGCTGAAACCCCTTCAATCCAGGCATAATCGGCACGAATTCTTCCATCTCTATCAGTTGCGGTGGTATAGGTAACAATGTCTCCTACCCGAGGGCGACGATTTATTTTACTAAAAGCGGTAATGTGGACGAATACCCTCTCTTCCTCTCCCCCTGTGTCAGGCGTAATGAAACCATACCCTTTGTCATCGAACCAGGTGTCAAGTATGCCACGAAACCAGATTGTACTCATACATTTGTGTATATGTAAAGTTTTGAGACATACAACAAAGGATAATACTATAATACTACTGTTGTGTATAAACTTGCAATAGTACTTTGGTAGTTCATGATTTTGGTACTGACTCGAGGGGCAAGCGGGAAGAAATGTCGTTTAACGCGAAGATATGTGGAGCAGGTACTCTGAAGCTCAGCGTTCTTTTCGGTGTCGATTCCGAATCCCACACCTTGCCTCCCGCTCCCCCTGCCGCTCGTCGTGGGATCGCAGAAGCTCGGTGCGGGCCTAGGTCTTCCCGGCGTCGCATCTCTCACACCCCCTTCCTCTCCTCCACGGGGAGGGGAAGGGGGTAGGGGAAGATGAGGGCTGTGTACTATTGCCCCTATACCCCCTCACGATGAGCTGATGGTGATAATCACCGTCGTCTTGTTATCAATGACCGAGATCGTGATCGAGGCCTCACGTCCGTCTTTGGTGAATGTAAGCAAGTAGGTGTTGTCATACTGACTGGTATTGCCAGTGCGCCAGCCCTTTGCTTCCATCTCAGTCTGATAGAAGGTTGCGACGTTTTTTGGTGAGTCGGTTGTTTCAAAGCTGATCAGGTCTCCCATGCGCACCTGATTGCTCACGTTCGGCGGAAACGGAATGTCGGCGCTAGCAGCTTGTTGCTGCGCACAAGCTTCAGGTAATGTAAGCGTGGTGTTGGCTGCCAGTCTGGTAACATTGTACTCCCAGCGCAGATTACCTAATTGGCTCGGGAGAGGTGCGGTGCCATCTTCTTCGACAATTCCGGTAATCGTGCCGATTAATTTACCGACATGGCGTACCACAATCGCCGGATTGCTCGCTGCCCAAATCTCGCCTTTCGCTTCACCCTGGTAATTCGCCGTTTGTTCTTTAACGGAGAAGGTGTAGCGATCGGTCGTAAAACCGTTCACCTGGACACCGCGTTCAACGAGCTGTGCACTCTCCAGATTGCCGATCAGTTGATCAGGTGTGAGCATACTCCCCTCAAACAGGTCTGCCATGCTCCCCATTGAGAAACAGAATTGTTGACTTCCTTCTTCTGAATACTGGTACGTTTCGCCACCGATTTGTATATTGGTGATACGAACGAGACGACTATCGGCTGATGTGCTTTCGATCGTGAGACTCCGATCCCCGTTTTCGAGGATGATCTGACGTATCAGAAGGTTAAAAGGCTCCTCTGGTTTGCCTTCCTCTCTCGCAACACCTGCCATGTTCATCTCAACCTGGACGTTCCCCAGGCCACGGAAGTCGGTTTGGGTGTTGATGACGGGTGGACGTTCAGACGTGCCAGCGGTAGCGGTTGTGGGTTTAGCGGCAGGTGACGGATTAGCGGTCGGTGAGGGATTGCTGGCGGCTGGTCGTGGGGTGCGGGTCGGTCGCGTTTCTTCGACAGTCGGTGAGGGTGAGGTGTTGCCGGTTGTTCCTCCACCACAGGCAGATAGCAAAACAATCAGGGCGGTGCCGATGATGATCCTGGCAACTTTGATCATGGTGATGGCTCCTATTGTGTTTGTAGCTGATCGTCACAGGCGTGCGAGGCTGACGCCGTCTCCACTGTACCATTTGGGATAGCGTCTCGCAAAGAATATGAACATTTTGTCAGGTTTTTTGGGTGGTGTATCCTGTAAAAGCGTTTGTAACGGCTGTCAGTAGTCGTTGGGCAGTTTCGTCCCATCGTGGTAACGAAGCAGCCCTTTGTTGGGCCGCCTCGCTCAGATGCTGACGTAGGAGCGGATCTGCCATAACGGTGCGCAAGGCGTTCACCAGTGCCTGTTCATCGTCAGGCGGTACCAGGATGCCACCGTTGCCAACCAGCGTCGGTACGGGTCCAACGGCGCCGGCGACGACCGGTAATCCGCATGCCAGCGCTTCGGCAAAGACTAGGCCATACCCCTCAAATCGTGATGGCAGGGCGAAAATACTTGCACGGGCGTAACATTCGGCCAGCTTGTCGTCAGGTAATACACCACGCACGATAACCGGTGCTGAGCAGTGTCGTATTGCCTGCCAGACTTCTGTTGCGTAGTCAGGATCGGCATCAGTTTCACCAATCAATTCGAGTCGCCAGGTGGTAGGCGCGATTTGGTCCCAGGATCGCACCAGGTGGGCTACGTTTTTGCGCGGTATCCACTGCCCAACAGAGATGACCAGCGTTTCACGGGGCAGATTCGTCGGTATAAAGTTTCGCAAACGATCACAACCGCCAGATGCGATATACATGCGGGTTGGGTCGGCGCCACGCTCGATCAGGGCCATTGCACCTTCATCACTGACGGTAACTAGGACATCGGCGCGGAGCAGGTTTCGTTCCCATTCGTATTCGTATAGATCGTTGGCGCCAGCAATCGTAGGTAGCTCGTGGATGAGAGCGACGATTGGTCGGTATGTGCGCCAGGAATCGATCCACGGTGCAACTACCACACGGGCAAGTGCATCAATGATTAGAACATCGTAGCGACTTGGATCAATACGGCGCCCCACCTGTGCCCTGGCCGCGAGTTGTCCGGCTACATCTGCTGGCCCCAGCACAATTTCATCAACCGGTTGTCCCCATGCATGCCAGCGGCGAAAAACTTCGCGGTGGTACAGGTAGCCACCGGTACGGCGATCAGGATTACCGACGGTAAGGAAGGCGAGGTTTAGCGTCATACCCTCTATCTCTCCAGCGCGGCACTGTAACTGGCAAACGCCTGTGGATTTTCCCAGATACGCACCGTCAAGGTTTGCAAGCCAACACCACGGACTGCCGGCGCAATCCGTTCCCAGCAGTATCGGGCAACATTTTCGGCAGTGGTATTCATGTGTTGCAGACCTTCAACGGTACTCAGATCACGGTAGTGTAGATCGGCAACGATTGCGTTGACCGCATCTTGCAGGCGTGTGATGTCAAACAGTGTTCCATCAGCATGCAGATGATTTCCGGTGACAATCGCTTCAATGCGATACGTATGGCCATGCATCCGAGTAGCCGGACCAAAGTTGCCTTCTAACCGGTGAGCTGCCTCAAATTGGGCAGATATGCCGACCTCGTACATAGTAATCTCCTTTCAGGATATAGTTCTCAGCCGGAACAGGCCCTCGCTTACGAATGCGGTTGGTGTAGATGTTCCGCCGGTGATAGCGACTCATACCGGAGCATCACCTGCACTAGACCTGCTGGGGCCTGATCGATCAAGGTGTACGCTGTCGCTGCCTGTGTAAATGGAAACCGATGGCTGATAAGTTCGGTCAAACGTAACTGCGGCAGCAGTTCGATGACCGTGCGACTACGACGATGATAGTCCCAGCGTGGATACGTTTCAGGAGCCAGCCGACCAACCTGTGAGGAACGCAACCGTACCCGACCACGGTGAAAGTGTCCACCCAACGTGAGCGTGACCGGTTTCTGGCCGTACCACGATGCGACCACGACCAACCCCTCAACGGCGGTTAGCTCTATTGCCTGTTGTAGTGCAGATGGTGCGCCACTGACTTCAATCACAATATCTGCCCCCCGACCGTCAGTGAGGTCGGCGATAGTCGTTTGATCGGCGTAGGCGAGGGTCAAAGCGCCGAATCGCTCTGCCAATGCGCGGCGGGTGTCGTCGGGTTCGACGGCGATGACGCGGGCGCCGGCGCGCTGCAAGAGTTGCGTGACCAGTAACCCAACCACACCTTGCCCCAAAACGACAACCGTTTCGCCCAGACGGGGAGCCGCATCGTGGCAAATGGTGAGCGCAGTTTCGACGTTGGCGTAGAATCCACCAGCTTCTGGCGGGAGAGAGGTAGGTAGTTGTTTGACCAGATGAGCAGGGATAGTAAATATTGTTTGATGAGGATGTAAGGCAACAACCGGATCGCCGATCCGAAGATGCTCAACCTCTGGCCCAACATCGATTACATTGCCAACGATAGCGTAACCGTATTTGATCGGAAACGCAAAGCTACCCCGCAGCGTTGGCAGATCGAGTGCAAGCGTTGGTTCGACCTCGCCGCGATAGACGAGCCGTTCGGTACCGTGGCTGATGAACGAAGCAATGGCGGCAATGCGTACCTCGCCGGTTGTAGGTGGTGGTACAGTTTCCTCACGGATGCTGACAGTATGCGGTGCGGTAAACCAGATGGCTTGTGCAGTAAGTGGTCTCATAGTGATCGTTCGTTGGCCTCATTTACTCACACATTCTCGTACACCAGTTTCCCTTCAAGCACAACATCAACCCCGTATGGTGTCCAGGTGGGATTGGCGAATTTCAATGCCTGACTCAGCGTCGGAATACCTAGATCACCAATCGCCGTTGGCCCGCTGCCGAGAATTAACGGTGCAATCGTGATTGCTACGGCATCAACCAGTTTTGCGCGCAACAGACTGGTGATGATTCGTGAACCACCCTCGACCATAACCGTAGCAATGCCTCGTTCACCCAGGGCGGTAAGGAGTGCAGCCAGATCGACTCCACCTCCAGCAGCTTCTGGGAGGGTCAGGATGGTTGCGCCACAGGCCTGGAACGCAGCGCGTCGATCAGCGGTTGCTGCTGTGGTACACGCCAGCACCGTACCACGTGCCGCACCGTCGCGGATCACAGCCGCGTTAAGCGGCGTGCGCAGATGGCTGTCAACAATAACTCGTAGCGGATCAGGTCCCTCTACCAGCCGTGTGGTAAGCCGTGGATTATCGCGCAGCACCGTGCCAATGCCGACCATAATCGCATCACTATTTGCCCGCAGATAGTGACAAAAGCGCAGTGACTCTGATCCGCTAATCCACTGTGAGCTACCATCGACGGCGGCAACCCGTCCGTCAAGTGTTTGAGCAAAACATAGCGTAACTCGAGGACGCATCATCTTCGGCGCACGATTTCTACAACTGAACCGGCGAGGATGGTCTCACCTAACCGTACTCCGGGCTTTGTCACCCGGACAGCCACTGCCACAATCGACGGATGATCTTGCAGAATGGCTGTGGCGATCCGTTCGGCAACTGCCTCGGTGAGTTTAAACGGTGGGCCGCAAACAATGTCGCGAACGCGATCATGAATCTGGCTGTAATCGACTGTCTGGCTTAGTTCGTCGCTCAGTCCTGCCTCGCGCAGATCGAGCTGTACCGCAACATCCACAACAAATCGCTGTCCGAGCCGGTTTTCCTCTGGACGTGTGCCATGGTAGCCGATAAATTGCATACCGCTTAAAATAATGCGGTCATGTCCGATTCCCCAATCATGCATAAGCAGTGTCCTTTTCTACGGCCAGACCGTACATCAGCGGGATATTCGGTATGTCGGCAGGGGGAAACATACGGCGCCCGTCTCGCGCCACCATTCGCATAAATGGTCGCTCACCATTGACATAACAGTATTCATGGAATGCGCGTATATGTAAGCCAGCCTGAGCAAATGCGGTCACAACCTCGCCTACTCCCCAGCGGTAGAGCGTACAGGGTTCTGGGTTAACAAAATTGCTTATGCCGGGTGAAAATCCCGATGGCGATAGCCCACCTTCAGCGGCACCAACATAATCCCCTACTCCCGGCAGGGTCAACGCCTGACCGTACTGCGGATAATCGTAAGCCAGTTGCCAGTCAGTGGTGAACATGTTTGAAACCGGATGAAACTCCATTAATACAAAGCGCCCACCAGGAGTAAGCAGCGCTGCAACACCATTGGCAAATGCAGCGAGGTCGCGTAGCCAGCAGATAACCCCGTAACCGGCGTAGATTCGCTCAAATTGCAGGTTTGCTGCGGTCGCGCTGGCCAGATATTCGTAGACATCGGCTTGAACAAATGTAGCTGGGATACCACTGGCAGCACTTAATGTTCGTGCGTGAGTAATAGCCGCATCGCTGAGGTCAACCCCGGTTACGATTGCCCCCTGCGCTGCCAGCGAGAGACTATCGGCGCCGGTATTGCAGAGCAGGTGCAGCAATCGACAGCCACGCACATCGCCGAGCAGTGCGACTTCTTCTGGAAACAGGGTCGATCCCCCATTGCGTAGAAACGTGGCTTCATCGGCGTGGTGACTGATATGCACCGGTACGACAGCGTTCCAGGAACGACGATTCTGTTCGGTAATCGGGTCTAGCATAGCGTTAGTTAATAGTAGAGCGTATCTTCATCCTCATCAACTCCAAAGAAGTGGAGCCACTCTTCGATCTCTGCTTTACTAAGAGGGCGGTCGCCCCGCTTATCACGGGCATTCACCCGTGGCTGATCAAGCATCTGTAAGCGGTGGGCAAACTCTTGGGCTGACATCACCCGAATGCCGCGTGCCTGCGCTTCACCGACCACTGCCCGATCTGATGAAACCACCAGCCATTCTTCACGGCGACGAATGGCACGAATCTGACGAATCAATTCCTGGTCAGCATTCTGCGGCGGTTTGACAAACCGTGTCTCAACTCCGTAACCGTTGAGATTCTGCGGATGACCGTACACACCTCTATCAAACACGACTACGATTTTGCGACCACGTTTTTTGGCGGCATAGCGACGCAGCTTTGCAACCAGTTTGGCTTCGTCATCCGGATCACTAAGATCGATATCAGGCATTTGGCCGATCAGGTTGTGTCCATCAATTAAAATAGGCATGCGCTGATTATATCCTCAAGAATGGTGTTCGCAAAAACACTCATACTGGTATTCTAGCCTAAGTTGCTCTTATGAGAGCATTGAAAATAGGATGGAATTCCGTTCTGACTCACAGAAATCCTGGTGTGAAAGCCTATCTGCTGGAGCATCGTCATCAGTGCTTTTCGAGGTTTCCGGATTCTTTTGGTTCTTATCATACGGTAGAAAAGAAAACCGTTGCCCTGCTGCATGAGCACATTGTTGCTCTCAACCTTACCGGTGTCGTGACTAGCATAATGGACGAGCATGCGTTTTCTGGTGTGGGTCTCTGCCGTGCTGTTTGCCATGGCGTATTTGCAACTCTCGCTGTGATCGCAACGTCGGATGTGATGAAAGGGAAACAATGAAAGATGAGCAGGAAAAACCGATGAAACAAACTGATCTACCATCACAACCAGAGTCTCTGCCCGGCCACCTCCTACGGAGACGGTTACTCGGTATCATTCTTATTCTAGGTGGTCTTGGCTGGTTCCTTTTTGAGCTGGTGAGTCGCGGTACGATTGCTGGAATCAATCTTAATCTCGCCAGCGCTGGTACTGCCGAGAGCATATCTACCCAACGTTTTGCGGTGAGTCGGGTTGAAGTGACAGGTATCAACGATCAGGTGATCTTATCTGGTACCACCGGTGAAGAAGTGATCTTGAGTGGCGAGCGACATGGTTTCGGTTGGGCGACGCAGGCTGCGGCTGCAGCGGCAACGCAGGTGACCATCGAGGTTGAACAGCGTGGTGATACTCTATACGTGCATGTGCGTCATCAGCCTCAGATAATGTGGCATTTCGGTCGTGATCCGTATGCTCGTCTGGAATTGGCGCTCCCACCCGATGTGACCTTTAACGTCGGACTGGTATCGGGCGATGTGATGTTACGACAAGTTGTGTCGAACGGTGACATTACGACGATCAGCGGTGATGTGGTTGCCAGTGACACGAACGGCCAGTTGACTATCGAGACGACGAGCGGTGATATTGAGGTGCGTAACCACGATGGTTCACTGCGCGTTGTGACGGTAAGTGGTGATCTGGAAGCGGTTGGACAATTTACCGATTTGCAAGTAGAAACGACCGAGGGTGATGTTGCGCTGCGTGGCAGGTATACCACTGCACGCATCATCACGATCTCCGGCGATGTCACTATCGAGGCCGAGGGAGCGAATCAGATAAGCGTTGAAACAACCAGCGGTAACATCCGTTTCACCGGTCAACTGGCAAGTGAACAGCAAGAGATGGTAACTATCTCTGGCGATGTTGAACTTACCCTCAGCAAACCACTCGATGCCCGGATAAATATTACAACCGTGAGTGGGCGGATCAGTCTACCGGTCCAATTCGCCGATCAACAGGCTAGCGCACGCTCGCTAACGGCAACCTTTGGTCAAGGGCAAACGATGCTGAAAGTGGAGACAACATCGGGCGACATTTCCCTCCGTTTGCGCGAGGAATGATTTGGAAAAATCTGTGCAAAATATTTGCAAACGTGGTATGCTGATATTATGCAAACCACGTTTGCTGTTTCTAATAGTTTATGCAAGCGAAGGATTGATCATGGTCATGCAAGCCGAGACTGATACAGTGCGGAAGTTTGAAATCCGCGAAGAATATCACAGAGGTCCCGATGGCCTCATGCGGGTCTGGAAATCATCACCGGTTCATGGGCTACCGGTGCTCTTGATCCACGGTTATGGCGCTCTGATAGAGCACTGGCGTCCGGTGATGCGGCCAATCGCCGGTGAGCATACCCTTTATGCCATCGACCTCTACTATTTTGGCTACTCTGCTCGCCCATCGGGACGGCCAAGTCGTGAACGTTGGGCAGCGCAGGCAGCCGCCTTTATTCGTGACGTTATTGGTCAGCCAGCAGTGGTAATCGGGCACTCGATGGGAGGCGTGGTCAGTGCACAACTGGCTCGTGCCTATCCCGAACTGGTTCAGGCTCTGGTTTTAGTGAATAGTTCAGGCGCCCAATTACAGGCACGTCCGTTGAGTGCCTTTGATCGGCTGATGCTCGACGCGATTGGCTCACCGTTTGTTGGTGAGGCACTGGCTGGCGTGTTCGGGAATCGATGGGGGGTACGGCAAGGGCTGCTATCGGCGTACCATCGCAAGGAATGTGTTACACCTGAGTTAGTAGAAACATTCAGTGGCCCACTACGACGTTATGGAGCGGGATCGTACCTAAAAGTCAGTCGCGAGTTTACCAATCTGGTGCTTGATCTGAAGCCAGGTGAGATTCGGCAGCCCACTTTGCTCATTTGGGGCGCCGAAGATCGCTCGATCCCACCGGCTCATGCCGAGATCATCAGGCAGCGCATGATCCCGCACGCTGAGATCAAGATCATTCCCGACAGCGGTCACTGCCCCTTTGATGAAACGCCCAAAGCCTTTCTTGATATTCTCCTACCCTGGTTACGACAGGTAAGTGCACAGAGCTAGATCCGTTCGAGGTTTTCAATTTCTGGTCGTATGCAATGGCCGATTCTGCATACCTGGGAGCGCGGGCCTCTGGCCCGCATCCTATAGGAGCCTTCCGAATAATCGCCTCACGGTCTAACAGATGAAACTCGTCGATGGATGGAATACAATGAACGATCATCTGATGCCGCAGAAGTTGCCGGATGGGACAAGATGACACCATATCCCCACGAGTGTATCCTGATGTACAGGCGCAGCGCCGCTGTACCTCAACCGATCTGCTTCTACAACAGGATATTTCGGATAGGCTTCTAGGGGGAGCGGGAGGGTGCGGGGGTAACCCTCACCCCCGCACCCTCTCCCGCACTGCGGGAGAGGGGTGATCTGGTTCGCGAGATCGCCCCTGCTCCGCTCATCCCCCCTTCCTCTCCCACAGCGTGGGGAGGAGGGGGTTGGGGGGAAGGTGAGGGGGATAATCCCCCCTCCTCACCCACAGCGTGGGAGAGGGGTGATCTGGTTTGTGAGATCGCCCCTGCTCCGCTCATCCCCCCCTTCCTCTCCCGCAGCGTGGGAGAGGAAGGGGGTTGGGGGGAAGGTGAGGGGTATAATCCCCCCTCCTCACCCACAGCGTGGGAGGAGGGGGTTGGGGAGAAGGTGAGGGGTATAATCCCCCCCTTCCTCTCCCACAGCGTGGGGAGGAGGGGGTTGGGGGAAGGTGAGGGGGATAATCCCCCCTCCTCACCCAAAGCGTGGGAGAGGAGGGGGGCAGGGGGGAGGTGAGGGCCACCCCCTCAGACCCTCCATAAGCTCTTTTCCTCTCTGCTATAATTCTGCATATTAAGCGTCAAACAAACGAGACTTGCCTGAATATTCCCTTCGGAACGTAGAGTTGCAGGTAGACTATTGAAGCCTGGCTTCAGCAGTCCATGTAACACCGACAAAGCTAAAGTAAAAGGATCATTTTTCAGACATATCTAAGTTGGAGTTGCTTCGCAATGATCGATTTTGTTGCGATTGGTCACGTTACTCGCGATCTGTTGCCAGACAACACCTCAACATCTGGTGGTACGGCACGCTTTGCAGCTCTGCTGGCGCAACGGCTAGGGCTACGAGCGGCTATTGTGACCGCCAGTGTTGAACCTGTGCCACCGGGAATTGCCTGGATCAGCGTGCCTGCAACGGTCAGTTCTACGTTCGAGAATCGCTACACACCTGCCGGACGACAGCAGTGGTTGCATGCCATTGCCCCATCGATTACCGAAGCTGCACTGCCGAGAGTGTGGCGTACTGCGCCGATTGTGTTGCTAGGACCGGTCTTACACGAATGTTCGCCGACGCTGGCGACATTCTTTGCCGGTGCGCTGATTGGCGCTACAGCTCAGGGCTGGCTTCGCGATTGGGAAGCTGATTTGCCGTCACCGATCCGTCCTCGGCGCTGGCGACCAACGCCAACCGATCTGGCGCATGTGCATGTACTGACGTTGAGCAGCGAAGATGTTGGTGGTGATACTGAATTGGCGGCTCACTACGCTCGTCTGGTGCCGATAGGCATTGTCACTCACGGCGCAGCGGGTGCAACCATGTTTGTGCATGGTCGACCACACCACATTGCGGCGTTTCCGGCGCAGGAAGATGATCCGACTGGCGCCGGTGATGTCTTCGCTACGGCTTTTCTCATTCGTCTCTGGGAAACCGGTGATCCATTTCAGGCCGCTCGTTTTGCCGCTGCAGCGGCAGCATGTGTTGTTGAAGGGCCTGGAGACGCAGCTCTTCCTGATCGGGGACAGATTGTCCGGCGCATGGCAACTGTACCCGATCAGTCGTAAGAGGATCAGCGGCTAGCGTTCCAATCGGTATGGCACACTGGTTACCACTGTTCCGCGTAGACGTAACGCGGTCTTAATCAACAGACCGGTCTGATTATGTAGTAAATGCTCCCACCAGCGGGCCGGAACAAATTCGGGGAGGATCACGGTGATCACATCATCGCCGTAGCGCGTCTCGACCTCTTCAAGGTAGCGTAAGATCGGGTTGATCAACGAACGGTAAGGCGATTCAAGCACCACTAGTGGTATCTCGCAGCCCCATTGGTGCCAACGGGTCCGAAGTTTTTCGGTAGCTTCGGGGTCAAGATCAACGTAGACAGCAGTAACATTATCCGGGGCGATAGAGCGAGCGTATTGTAAAGCCGGCAATACTCCTCGGTGAATACCACTGACCAGTACAATCGCAGTATGGCGGCGCAGTTCGGGCGGTAAAATGGCTCCACTCAGCGACAATTGTTCAGCTACACGCCGGTAGTGCTGGTTAATCGCTCGGAACATGAGGACCAGCAACGGGATAGCTGTAATAACGATCCAGGCACCGTGGGTGAATTTAGTAACGATCAGAATGATCAACACGATCCCGGTGAGAGTAGCACCGATGCCATTGATCAACACACTGTAGTGCCAGCCCGGTTGCTTATAGCGGAAGTGGCGGCGTATCATGCCCGATTGGGAGAGTGTAAAGGACGTGAAAACACCGACGGCGTACAGTGGCAGCATCGCGATCTCGTTGGCACGAAAGATCATGACCAGGATCGCCGAGCAAAAACCCAACATCAGAATGCCGTTTGAGAAGACTAACCGGTCACCGCGCGAAGAAAACTGACGGGGAAGGAATCGGTCGCGTGACAAAAAGGATGCCAGGCGCGGAAAATCGGCAAAAGCAGTGTTCGCGGCTAGCACCAGGATTAGCGCCGTAGCTATCTGAATGAAGACGTACATCGGGCCAACCCCGAAAATTGTACGCGCAATTTGTGAGACGATAGTCTCGTGAGTGAACTCATTCGGTACAGCTTGATGGGCATAAGCCAGCCAGGTGATGCCGAGGAACATCGTTACCAACAGGCTGATCATCCAGGTCAGGGTGATTGCAGCATTTCGTGACTCCGGTGGTTTAAAAGCCTGTACACCATCGCTGATTGCTTCAATCCCAGTCAGTGCAGTACATCCTGCCGCAAAAGCGCGCAAAATGAGCCAGAGCGATACCATTTCGCTTGTCAAGGGAATGTCAGGATCAATCGAATGCTGTACCGGTTCGGCACCGTACAGCAGATCATTAACGATCCCTACCCCAATCATCATTAAAATCCCGCTAATAAATGCGTATGTTGGCACCGAGAAGATGAGGCCACTCTCCTTTGCACCGCGCAAATTCGCAATAGTAACGATCAGGATACAGACCAGGGCAATTTCTACGGCATGATCGCGTAATGTGGGGAATCCCCAGTTGGTTGCCAGCGAGGTAATTGCAGCGACTCCGGCTGAAATACTCACAGCTACCGTCAGCACATAGTCGATGAGAAGGGCGCCGGCAGCAACTAACCCTGGTAGGTCACCCAGATTGTCGCGAGTGACGATATAGCCACCGCCGCCTTGCGGGTAGGCATGAATGGTTTGTCGATAGGAAAAGCCAACAATTATGAGTAAACCGGCAATCGCTGCCGCAATTGGTAATGAAAGTCCTAATGCGGTGCTGCCTCCCAACACGAGAATGGTGAGAATTGCCTCTGTTGCATACGAGACAGAAGACAGCGCGTCAGAGGAGAAGACGGCAAGCGCAGTTGCTTTGTTGAGACGCTCTTGATGTTGGTGTTCGGTCGCAATCGGTCTGCCGACGAGAATGCGCTTAATCTGGGCAAACATAGCCACAGGATCCTTGCTCTGGCACTAGGATGTTGTTCTGGTGCGTGTCACAAAAAATACGGAACGCTAACCGCGCACGGCAGTCGGCGTTCCGTCGGCTGTCGAACGCAGGGTCGATGCTTCATCAACCTGCGCATCATCATTGACGCTCACTGCGCGATCATAGCACTTTTGTTCCTTCACGTCAATATACGTTATACGTTTGATACCGAACCAGGGCATTTCAAAGTGTTCCCCCGACCCGGCAGAAGCGAGGAGATGAGGAGAGAGACGTGATACCAATCCCTCATTGAAAGACCGTGTTTGGGATTGGGAGCTGAGCCACCGCTGCGCGTATCCACGGCCAACCCGTGCGGCGTTTCCTCTGCTCACCGTCCGCAGCTTCCTGTTGCAACTCGTGTGCGACGGCTGCTTTCTTCGCGTCTCATAACCCATCGGTGTTCCCTGCCGTCCTATTGCGCAGGGATGCACACCCGCGCTTGGCAGGATGCAGCACCGGCAAATACGCTGGGTGTTCAAGGCGCTGGACCGGAACCGTCGCAGCGGCGTTCCCGTGCTGCCCCGGCGCACGATCCCAGACCACCGCCGTGACCCCGCGTTCCCCCCACCGCCGGTGCGTCGCCGCCAGGGTCGCAGCAGTCACATTCGCACGCCACGCCCACTGCACCACGCCGCTTCCCCTATGAACGGCAATGGTCAGGCAGACCCATGTGCGCTCCCATACTCCCGGCTGTACGAACGTTCCCCCGCACGGCGCCCACGACCAGCGCACCTGCCCACGCCATCCGATGCGTATGTCGTCCCTCCCATTCCCGGCTGCGGGGTGCGCCCCGATCGCTGCTCCCGCCGTGGCACGCCCCCTGTGTTCCAGGCGTCTTGCGCTGCCACCAACGCCTTGGGGATGAACGGACGCGGCACGTTCTTCCGTCATCCCGCACGCTGAACGAGCGCATCCATTCCCGACCAGGGGCACCCACGCCACGGCATCCTGCACCCGTTGCACCTGACCCGCAGCCGCCTGCGGCTTCAGCTCGGCGACCGGCGCATCGCGCAGGCGGCAGGCATGACCACGCCTGCCCGTGCGCTGGCGAAGCACGTTGTCGCGCCCCCCTTCCGATCCCACGCCACCCCATCCGGCACCGTCCGCAAATGACAGCCAATGCGGCGGCTCCGTCGTAGAGAGACCGCCCGTTGCGCACCACCCACCACGCCGGCAGGCGCATCCGCAGTTGGCAGTCGTGCTCGTTCAGGGATCATCGTTGCCGTTCTTCGTCGCGCTTGTTCCATGCCACGTGCAAGCGTCGCATTGGTCTGTTTCCGTCTCCCATGGGGGGCCAGGTTGATGGGATGATACACGGTTTTCACAGGTAGAATTGGCATTAGAAGTGACACGACCTTGACAGCAGTCCTGCTGGAAGACAACAATACTGGTAAGACGATTCCAGGGAAAAGGAGGAAATATGTCTAAGCTCCGAAACTTTGGGTTACTTGTCGTCTTATGCAGTGTTCTGGTGACAACTGCAATCGCATTTGATCCGACGACGCAAACCCCAGCACTGTTGTATGACGAGGCGCTTACGGTGTACTACGGTAATCTGGCCCGTCGTGCAGCAGGACAGCCACCATTACGCTGGAATCTGCAACTGACGCATGCCTCGCGCTGGTTTGCCTGGGATTCAGTTGAGAATCGACCGATGCCGTACTGTGGTCACCAGGATACTAACGGTCAGTGGCCCAGTGATCGGGCGCCACGCTTTGGCTATCTTGGGAGTAGTGGTACCGAAAATGCGTATTGCGGTTATATGTTGCCACAGGATGCAATCAATGGCTGGTTGAACAGTCCTCGTCATCGTGCCAATCTGTTGAGTGATGCGCATCGTGAAATTGGACTGGGCTACTACCGTCGTGCCAGTGATGGGCGTGGGTATATTGGTCAGCTTTTTGGGAATGATGGCGCCTATGCGCCGGTCATCATCGAGAATGAAGCGATCAATACGTTGAATCCTGAAGTGGCCCTGTATATTCATCAGACTGCGAACCAGAATAGCTTTACCGGTGCCCGCCCTGCTACCGAGATGATGATCGCGAGCGAGCCATGTTTCGTTGACGCCACCTGGCAACCGTTTGCCACAGAGACGCGCTTCCAGCTTCCTGGCGGGCAAGGCTGGCGTACTGTCTATGTCAAAACCCGCGATATTGTTGGGGCAACGCGGGTGGTCAGCGATACTATTTATCTCGGCGCCGATCCACCAATTCCTGAACTGGCGGCTACGCTCAGTGATAGGCAGCCGACGGTAATGCTCACCGATCTTAGTCATCCGTTATTACCACAGGTACAGTTTAGTCCGGGTTGGTTCGTGGACGACACCTTCTCTACCTTTAGTCTGCTCTGGGGTGCTGGCGAACGGGTGACCGATTCAGATGCCTACGGTGGAAGCGCGTTTCGTCTCAATTTGGCAGGAATGGAGTCTTCGGCGTGGGTGTGGGAGTATCAGCCTACCGTGCTAAACAATCTTGCGCTGGTTGCGTATATCCGTCTGAAAGTTGCAAACAATACGAGCGTAAATCAGGTAGCGCGGGTAGCAATAAAGAGTGGTGATACCGAATACGGTCCGCTAGTGCTGCGCGGCATCGACTTTACGGCTGCCAATCAGTACCAAGAGTTTGCATTACCGTTTGTGTACCGTGCGGGCGATCCGTTTTTAACCTTTCAATTCTGGCGTAGTGGATCAACCGAGGTGTTTGTTGATGGGGTGACACTGTTTTCAGCACCCCGACCGATCACGAACCCGTTCACGCTAGATATGTTCGGCGGTAACTACCGTGGTCAGGGAATTTGGGTGCGTTATACCAACGGTGTAACCTTTTCCGATTTCAGTGAGATTCCCGTTATACCATCTCAGCCGATAGAGACTCCTGTTCGATCAATACTTGTGTCACGTCAGAGCCAACCGTTCTCGCTGACCATCACGACTCTTTGTGCGCAAGCCGGGATGCAGGTAACGGCGAATCAGCCCTGGTTGACGGCAGTTGTTCAGCGTGGTACGTTGAGACTGGGTATCGATCCTGCCAGTCTTAGTACCGGTTCTCACGAGGGCCAGGTGACGCTCACGATGCCTGGATCGACGTTTCGTTTGACGGTTCCGGTAAGATTGCGGGTGGTTGAACAGCTATTCACCACCTTTACTCCACTAGTCGTGCGGTGATATTATGCAACGCTGGTTCATCCTCTGTCTGCTTGTGTTGAGCGGATGTACGCTCACGAACACACCATCAGTTTCAACGTCTACGATCATCGATCCACCAACGGTGTTAAGTGATTTCAGCTTACCAGCCAGTACTGGCGGTGAATTGCGGTTAAGCGATTTGCGTGGTCAGCCGGTGTTGCTCTACTTTGGGTACACACGCTGTCCTGACTATTGTCCGATCACGCTGAGCGAATTTCGCAAGGCGCGCGATCTGCTCGGTACTGATGGCGAGCGGGTTCATTTTGTGCTGATCAGTGTTGATCCGGCTAACGATACCCCAGCGGTGCTGGCAACGTACCTGCAAGTCTTCGGTGCAGGGTTTATCGGGTTGCAAGGTAATGATGCAACGTTGCGCCGGATTAGCAAAGAATACGGTCTGACCTACCGTCACGGTGGTGGTCATCAGCATCATCACGGGAGTGATGGGGTTGAACACAGTACGGCGAGTTATTTGATCGATCAAAATGGGCGGTTACGGATCGTTTATCTGTATGGAACTGCAGCTAGTGTGTATGTGCAAGACATTCGTGCGCTACTGAAAGAAACGCCATGAACACTCGCTTGAGTAGACGTTCGCTCCTCTCGTTCGGGTTGCTCACCCTGAGCAGCTCATTTGTCCGTGCTCAAACTCCAGAGGCGCACTCGATCTATCTTCCTATGGTCATTCGTTCACCACTCCCTGGAACCCTGCTTGGCCCCGCTACCGGTACTGTTGAATCAGCCATCGCCTGGCTTGCTCCGCGCAGTACGGCATACACTCCTTACGATGTCGGTGTTATTGTCAATGGCTATGCCAGCATCGGCGAGGCTGCTGGTTTAGATTGGTTTCTGGCTATCGCCCAGTGCGCCCACGAGACAGGCCATTTGACTTCGTGGTGGTGTCAACGACCACGGCGTAATCCGGCAGGCATTGGCGTCACCGGCGAAATTCGTGAAGCACCACCTGATCAACCGCCTGGCCCAGATTGGGCCTGGGATGAGACAATACAGCGTTGGCGGGCTGGTTTGAGTTTTGCGTCGTGGGTTGGTGAGTCAATCCCGGCGCATCTAGGACGTTTGCTTGCTTACGCTTTACCTGCTGGCGCCGGTACGACGTATCAGCAGCAACTGATTGACTATGCACTCTGGCGGCGTCCGTTACCTGATCATCTTCGTGGTGTGGCAGTGACGATCACCGATCTCAACGGTCGGTGGGCTTGGCCGGGCACCGAGTATGGTCAACGCATCCTGGCTCTGGCTGAACGAATGCGCAGTGCAGGCAGCGGATAACAACCTGTATCGCTGATTCGGGATGATTTGGTTCAGGTGTCGGTTACTGTTAGAGTGTGCCTAAGCATTTGCTACCTTTCAGTGTCTTTCCAGCCTCAGCCCCCTTCTTTTCCACCGTGAGAAGAGAGGTAGGTCTGATGAGCGCAGTTGCGCATTGGTTTGAGGTGTGCTATACAATCGTAGCAGGTTGCCATATTCTGCGCAACTTTAGCAAAAAAGCGCCTGTAGATAGGTAAACATTGCCCTGGCGTTGATAGACCAAACATCTGCGATGTGCGTAGAGGTAGGTCGTATGACATTCCCTTGGGAACCTGATGTGTCACAGCCAACGATAGTGCGCTTGAGTAGATAGTATACAAGGCCATGAATAACCAGTTGACGATCCGTGTAGTGCAGGGTGCCTCCCTATCTGAAGCAGCGCGCAACCACATTATCGCTCTTTGTAACAAAGCTTACAATGAGGACCTTGCGCCGTTGTTTCATACGTTTGTTGGCGCCAGCCATGTGCTCGGCTACTACAATAGCCTTCTTGTCAGTCATGCCTTGTGGGTGAACCGCTATCTGCAAGTTGGCAATGCTCCTCTTCTGCACACTGCCTACATTGAAGCGGTGGCAACAGACCCTGTCTACCATCGTCGTGGTTTTGCGACAGCCATCATGAAATATCTCGTCAACGAGATTCAGGACTACGAATTAGCAGCACTGTCGCCGTTCGATGTTGCCTTCTACGAGCGACTTGGATGGGAGCTTTGGCGTGGGCCGTTGTATATTAGAACTAACAATGGTTTATTATCATCACCCGCTGACGAGCAGGTGATGATTCTTCGCCTTCCAAAAACACCACCATTAAATCTGAGTGCGCCAATTTCAGCCGAATGGCGTGAGGGCGAGTTGTGGTGAAGACATCGCAACCTGATCTAGATGTATCTGTTAGTTCATTAGCCCTATCAATACGCACTTTAGCCGCACAATACATCATCCTATGACAAGTAAAACGACCTCCATTTTTCCGTTTTGGTCTGCATTAACTATTTATTGGTTGTTAACCGGTACATTGCTGATCGCGGCACAAAGAGTCTATCTGGAAAACCCTGTCGCAGAAGAAGATCAGTTGGGGCACAGCGGCGCTGCGCCCGTACATCTATCAGGTTTCATCTGCTAGCTATAACATATAAAATCCTTGGTGTGAACATTTGGTCTCCATCACTCTTGTGTGGAACATTTTGAATCACGTAGTTACCGGTGGTGATGAAATCTCATTTTATGCGCCAGATAGTTCATCTGAGAACAGCATGAGGAAGAATCTTGTTGACTTTTCCAGAGAACTTCCAGCAACGGTCATTCAATCTGGAAGCTATCTATCACCGTAAAACGCTGAACGAAACGTCTATGCACGTCAGAACTTCTATGGCAAACGGTGGACGAAGGTCAACAGATGTTAATTCTGTTGCGATCATGCTTGACGGGCAGCTTGTGTAGGTCGTATAATAAGAGCGTGTTAAGAACGGCAATACTCCCGCGATGGAGGCCGACTATGAAATCATGTATGACAATGCGGTTGAGTGGTGTATAGGGCGGTACAGACCGATGTCTGTAGCCGCCCTTGATGTTTTCCGGGCGCGCAATGAAGGAGGTTCCGTATGCACTCGGATTTGATCGGTAAAATTGAGAAGGCCCGGCGCTATGCGGCTGAACCGGAGCGGATCAAGTTCAGCGATCTGCGGGCAACGTTCCACGGTGGCAACAGTAACCATGTCGTTTCGCTGCATAATGGTCAGTGGGCATGTGACTGCTCGTTTTTCAAGATGTGGGGTACCTGCGCCCACGTTATGGCAATGCAGCGCATTCTTCACCCTATGCTGACTGAAGAGGCTCGCCAACCTGACCTGGCAGTGGCTCAGCCCGCTCTAGATGATTGACAACGTATCTCAAGGTGAGATTGACGCCGAGGCACGGCGCGGCGATACTGATAGCGGGGCGATTGGCGCCCCGCTATTGGTTATTTGGTGAGGTGATATGACACCGCTCATTATTGCGCATCGTGGAGCATCGGCTGATGCACCCGAAAATACGCTGGCTGCTTTTGAACTGGCACGTCGCCAGCAAGCCGATATGATCGAGCTTGATGTACAACTCACGGCGGATGGCGAGATAGTGGTTTTTCACGACGATACGACGATGCGCTGGAACGGACAGCCTGATGCGGTTGTCCATCTGACCCTGGCGCAACTTCGTCGACTCGATATTGGTGGTGAGCGAGTTCCTACGTTAGCCGAGACACTGGATTGGGCGCGTCATGCAGCAATGCCGCTCAATGTCGAGCTGAAACGTCCAGGCATGGCTGCGCGCTGTACGCAACTTATTCGTGAATTTAGATTGGCCGATCAGGTGATCATTTCCTCATTTTATGAACAGGCGTTACGTGAACTGCGGGCTGTCGATCCAACCATTCGGCGAGGCTATCTGATGGGGATTCGGAGTTATCGCCCCGACATACGTCTGCGCGAGTTCTGGCCGTTTCTGGCGTTGCGCCGAATTGAGGCGACGGCGTGGCATCCTTACCACGGCTTACCCGGTATCAACTGGGTTTTACCGAAGGTACGACAGGCCGGTTATCAGGTGAATGTCTGGACGGTCGATGATCCGGTGCGCCTTCGCGAACTGGCAACTCTTGGTGCGAGTGGACTGATCACAAACACGCCGGCTGCAGCACGCGCTGCACTTTCTTCAAGGATATCTGCTTGAAACGATTCTGGCTAGTTGTGCGCGGAATAGGGCCATTGCTAGCAGTGCTGGTTGTGCTAATCGGTGGGCCAGCACTGCTGGCCTGGTTGATCGGTGGCGGGCCGTTTGATTGGCGTTACATCCTGATCGGCCTTGGTGTGGCAGTGCTTCTGATCCTGGTCGGCGGCCTGATCTTAGGGTGGGCGTTAGGGAAGCGCCTGAAAGGTGACTAAGTGTCATCAATCGTGCGCTCGAGTGCGATCAGGCGGGGGACAATCGCACGTCGTAGCTCAACATACTGTTGTGACAACCAGTGCCCGATACTGCGTAGATGAGGTGCTGGCGCCTTGCGCAACCAGCGCAGCCCAAAACGACCAATCAGGTGCAAGCGGCGGAGCAGACGATCACGCCGACCGAGCAGGATGATCGCTAGCACATAACCGGGCCAACCGGGAATGATGGGGAAGAGCGAACCAATAATCCCAACAATGAGAAATATGATACCGAGTGTGCGGCGCACCATCGGATTAAAGCGTAAAAATCGAAAGACTGTTCTCATCATGCGCATATCCTATCCCGATTGATCAAACGACAGCGTGTTTTCCTATCTATGTATTGTACCCCACTGGTGATACCATTTGTAGCATACAATGTTGACAGTATGCTACATTTTTGCTGAAATATTGTCATTCTGATTAGAGGAATAATCCCTCTTCTGGTGGTGGAGGTGAACTGGAATGGCAGAGCAATCATGGTGGCGACGGATTATAACAGCTATCGAACAAGAGTACGAACGTCGTCTGCGGCGGGCAAGCCTGCTTGGTGAGTACAAGCTGGCTGATGATCATCATGCGCATACCACGCCTACGACCACGTCCACCCATCCTGTGGACGAAGAGGAGGCGGTCATCGTTAATGTACCGCGTGGGACACGTATTGAGCGTCATGAGGCACGACACGAGGAGTAGTTTATTTGACATAATCACTACACGAGGAGAGAAAGGGGCGGGGCTGCCCTCACCCCCGTCCCCTCTCCCGCACTGCGGGGTACCCTCACCCCCGGCCCCTCTCCCGCACTGCGGGAGAGGGGTGATCTGGGTTATAAATGCGGTATCGTTGAGAGATACAGGATCGCCCCTGCTCCGCTCATCCCCCCCTTCCGCTCCCGCAGCGTGGGAGAGGAAGGGGGGCTGGGGGGGGGGAAGGTGAGGGTGCCGCTCTGCTTACATCACATCATTGACAGGAAAGGCTAAGCAGCACCCTATAAATTTCCACGTCGGGCCTGTTCGCGTTCGATAGCCTCAAAGAGCGCTTTGAAGTTCCCCTTACCGAACCCGCGGCTCCCCTTGCGCTGAATAATCTCGATGAAGAGCGTCGGACGATCTTGAACCGGCTGGCTGAATATTTGCAGCAAATAACCTTCTTCGTCGCGATCAACCAGAATACCGCGCTCTTGTAGTGCCTGGCGGCTTTCATCAATCTTGCCTACACGCTCTTCCAGATCATCGTAGTAGGTGTCGGGAACGTGGATAAAGGGAATACCGGCGGCACGTAACGCATCGACCGTGGCACAAATATCACCGGTAGCTAGGGCAATATGTTGAACGCCAGGACCACCGTAGTATTCGAGAAACTCCTCGATCTGGCTCTTACGTCGCCCTTCGGCTGGTTCGTTGATCGGAAACTTAATCCGGCCAGTGCCGTTCTGCATAACCTTTGACATCAACGCACTATACTCAGTGCTGATGTCGTGATCATCAAAGTGTACGAGCTGGCTGAAACCGAGTACGTCGCGATAGTAGTTGACCCAGCGGTTCATAGCCCCTAGCTCAACATTCCCGACGATATGATCGATGGCAGCAATACCAGTTTCGGGCGCCGGCAGGTCGGTGGTCATCGGCTCGAAGCCGGGCATGAATGCTCCCCGGTAATCTTCCCGTTCGATAAACGAATGGACAGTATCACCATAGGTAGCAATCGTCGCTTTGATGATCCGACCGTGCTGATCGACGTATTCGGTGGGGGGTTGCACCGGAATACCACCGCGGGCGATTGCCGTTTCGTAAGCGGTAACAGCATCGCGTACCCGCAGTGCAATGTCTTTGACACCATCGCCGTGGTGGGCAACATGGTGAGCAATCGGGTGATCGGGGATGAGCGGTGCAGTTAACACAAAACGCACGTTTCGTCGCTCTAACACATAGCTGGCTCGATCACGCACCCCCGTTTCAAGACCGGCATACGCAACCGGTCGCAGACCAAGCGTCGTGCGGTAGAAATGAGCCGCCTGGCGGGCATTGCTTACGTAAAACTCGACATAATCAATTCCAAGAAGATCAAGCGGATCGGCAGCGCACATACGGCACCTCCATATCAGGGCGATGCGTCCACCCCGATTGTGATTTGGTTACCAATTGCGTGCCAGGCGTGGACGCATCACGCGCCGGCAACGCACGCAGCACTATCCTGGCTGGAACGGTTCTGCATCGCTCCAGAGTTTTTCAAATGCGGCCTGGAGAAAGAGACCGAAATTGGGATGAGTGACACACAGGGCAGTAAAGCTTAGTGCACCGGTCGTTGGGTTTTGCAGCGATAGGAGGGCAATGCGGCGGTCGTAGAGATTGACTTTGAGCGGTAACGATTCGATTAGTCGGGCCTGCTGACCCCATTCGACAAACTGCCTGACCCATTCACGCCGTTCGGCATCGTCGAGTATCGACCGTTCGTACAGTGCTCGATAGCGAACGCCACGCCGAAGTGGTTCCGCTACTTCGGCAAGATTGGCCGCACGATCACCCAGGAGTGGTAGTTTGAAACAGACACAAATTTCGCGTTCTGCATTCTGCGCCAGGGCCAGCGCTCGCTCAACGACCAGGCGGCGGTCGAGCAAGACATCAACATAATCGAGTGGGTCAATCTGATCATTACCAGCGGCAAACGTGGGGGTAAGCATCGCTAACAGAGTTTGCAAGCCTTCGGTCAGGGTGGCCTGCTCATGCTCAAATTGTTGACGCCGCTGTTCGATAAGTGCTGGCAGGGCAATGGCCGGATCGATCGCTACGTAACGTCGCTGACCATCACTATGGCGTTCAATGGCCAGACCGCGAGCACAGAGTGAAGCTAATACATCATAAATGCGCTGGCGTGGTACCCCCGCTCGCACGGCTACCTGCACGGGAGTGAAACCGCGATGTTCGAGCAAAGCCAGATAGGTGGCCGCTTCGTAGCGGTTTAATCCAAGTGCCATCAGTTGATCTTGCACACGATCAGTCATCGATCTCTATTTCATTGTCACCACTTATCAGTGGTGTTATTATACCATGTTACACTTTGAACGGCAACTCATGGTAAGCTAGAGCCGCAGCTTTTCCACATGTTTTTCCTTCCCGGCAGTGGGAGAGAAAGGAGAGGAGTGAGCGATGAGAAGGGGGCGGGTTCTCGGCCCAACCGCAGCGTGTGTAGAGACACGCCGTTTCCCGTTCTGTCAATGTTCTACGGCCAAACTCCTGGTGGTTCGCCGATCATGCCCTTCAGTGCACTGTCGGGGCATGTTCCGAACTCGCTGCAAGATTATCGTTCCCCTCTCGCAGCAAGAGGAAACAGGTCAGGCTCGCATCGTACAACACAGGCCAGCGGTCCGTGATCTCGGGCAAAAGGCATTTGGAAACGTTGAAAACTCCTCTGCTAGAGCAACGATGTCGTGGCGTTTATCATCATGAGTGTCATACGGTTATCACTATGTGGTATTTCACCCCCTACATCCTGTTCCCACTTACTGCGGCAATGCTGGCTATGATGGCCATGTTTCAGGCGTGGTCGTACCGACAATTACCGGTAGCGCAGGTTTTTCTCGGCATGATGGCCTGTACCGTCTGGTGGTCATTGTGTAATGCGCTGGAATTGTCACATACCACTGTTGAGGGCAAGATTTTGCTGAGCAGTATTCAATACATCAGTGTGGTTGGTGTACCGTTCTTCTGGCTCCTGTTTGCTCTGTTCTATACCAATCGTGCTCACGTGGTATCACGCAGGCTCCTGCTCGTTCTGCTCACGCTTCAGGGTAGTTTCCTCTTGGGTGCCTGGACAAACTCCTGGCATCGGCTGATGTGGCCAACTGTGGAATTAACCTACACTGCAAATGGTCTTTGGGTACTGACCGGCCCGAACGGGCCGTTGTGGTATGCAAGTGTGCTGAATGCGTATGGAATGGTGCTGGTTGGTACCGTGTTGATGATCTCCCAGGCTCGTCGTAGTCGGGCGCTCTACCGGGCGCAAGCGATCAGCCTCCTGATCGGTGCACTATTGCCGTGGGTTACGAGCATTCTCTTTGTTACCGGCCTCAGTCCGATTCCCTCTATCGATACGACACCAGTTGCCTTTGCGTTAAGTGGCCTGGTCTTCACAGTCGCGATGCGACGCTTCCGCGTGCTTGACATCTTGCCAGCCGCACGTGAGATGATCGTGGATCAAATGCCTGATGCGATCATCGTACTCGATACTGGCAATCGGGTCATCGACCTGAATCCGGCAGCACAATCGATTCTGGCTGTATCAGTAGATGTTCTTGGGCGTTCGTTAGCGGAGGTAGCGCCGTACTGGTTGGTAGATCAGGTACGTGATCGCTACGAAGGGCAGTTTGAGGTGAATCATACCCATGCCCTGGGGACGACTACCTATGATCTCCGCTGCACGACACTGCGCGATCGCGATGGTAACCCGAATGGACGGATTCTGGTGCTACGGGATATTACGCTCTTCAAACAGGCCGCATTGGCGTTGCAAGAGGCGAAAGAGGCAGCTGAGGCTGCTAACCAGGCCAAGAGTGCATTTCTGGCTACAATGAGCCATGAATTACGCACGCCACTGACGGCCATTTTGGGGTACAGCGAGTTTGTGCGCCAAGACTTACAGAGTCGCGGATTAGACGATCTGACCGCCGATCTCGACCGTATCATTACCTCTGGACGACATCTGCTGACGCTTATCAACGATATTCTCGATTACGCACGGATAGAGGCGAATGCGGTAAAGATTCACCCTGAGCCGGTGAATATCGCGCTACTGATCAATGACGTGGTCTCGACATTGCAAGGTCTGGCTACGCAGAGGCAAAATACGTTGACCGTGGCAGTCGAACCCGATGTACCACCGATAGTAACCGATCCAATACGTTTACGCCAGGTTTTGCTGAATCTGGTGGGCAATGCCTGCAAGTTTACCGAACAAGGGACTATTCACGTCCATTGCTATCGTTCAACGGCGGATATGATCCAGATTGACGTTCGCGATACCGGTATTGGTATTGCCACCGATCAGCTTCAGAGGCTCTTTCAGCCATTCATGCAACTTGATAACAGCACAACCAGGCGATACGGCGGAACCGGTCTGGGGCTGGCAATTAGTCAGCGGCTCTGTCGGGCAATGGGTGGTGAGATTGTGGTGAAGAGCGAACCGGGTTGCGGTTCAACCTTTAGTGTGCGTTTACCGTTAGTTGAAGTCACACAATGGCGCCACGAGCAGGAACTGGAGGGTGTGTGAGGAGAGCCGGATAAGGCGTATCTACACCCTACCCCCCTTTACGTGTGTGTCTGAAAAATGCCTCTTGTTTTTGGGAATGCGTGCTAGAGGCCTGCGTTCTGATCTGGGGTGAGCGAGTGGAACTCGGTTTGAGCGGGAGATAGACTCTGTCCCTTAGCGCGTGGCTGTTTAGAGCACGGCGAGCAGCGCTCAATTTCCACCAGCCCATATTATAATTGCTGAAACCACACTGCGGCAGTCCATCACCAATCCCAATATCTTGAAAGGAATATTCAGACCCTTAAGGGCCGGGGCACGTGATCACGTGCCCTGCTACCTAGTGTCGTGCTAATCGGCTGTGCCTGACGCTGTCGCCGTAGTTGGCGTTTCGAGGGTACCTAACGGTCGCTTGAGCACATAGAGCATTGCGGCTGTAACGAGGGTACCTGCTAGGATGGCAACGATATACATCGGCAGATTACCAACCGCATTGGGGATAGGAAGAACGAAGATACCACCGTGTGGAACGGCTAACGTTGCCCCAAAGACCATTGAGAGTGCACCCGCAACTGCCGAACCAACCATGATTGAGGGAATAACGCGGAAGGGGTCTTTAGCGGCAAAGGGAATTGCCCCCTCAGTGATGAAAGAAATACCGAGTACGGCCGCAGCTTTTCCCGCCTCACGCTCTTCGGCGGAGAAACGATCCTTGAATAAAAAGGTTGCCAGTGCTAGGCCCAGTGGTGGGGTCATACCGGCAGCCATTACCGCAGCCATAGGTGTGGTTACCTGTGATGCCAGCAGGCCGGTCGCGAAAGTGTAAGCAGCTTTATTGACCGGCCCGCCCATATCGAAGGCCATCATTGCACCCAGGATCAGACCAAGGATCAGGGCACTGCTTTGCTCCATACTCTTAAGCCAGGCAGTTAGCGCATTAAGGGCTGAACTCACCGGTTGACCGATAACGTAAATCATCAGGAGACCAACAAAGAGCGAACTGAGCAAAGGGAGGATCAGAACGGGTTTGAGACCGGCCAATGTTTTGGGTAGGTTGAGATTCTGATTGAGCCACAAGGTGGCGTAACCGGCAATGAAACCGGCCAGAATACCACCCAGAAAACCAGAACCCGTTGCAGATGCCAGCATACCGCCGATCATCCCCGGAGCCAGGCCAGGCCGATCTGCAATTGAGAAGGCGATAAAGCCAGCCAGGATCGGTACCATGAGGGCAAAGGCAGATGGTGCACCGATCTGGAAAAGTGCCCAGCCCAATGAGCCACGATTAGTCTCTTCATAGACATAAATGCCGCCAAACGCGAATGCTAACGCAATTAACAAACCACCGGCAACCACGAATGGCAGCATGTAGCTTACACCGGTCATCAGATGTTTGTAAGGGCCAGCTATGCTGGCAGCACGTGCTGCTTTGGCTGCGGCAACCTGATCGACCAGATTTGATTGTGCTGCAGCACTTGTCTTTATCCTGGCCTGTTCAAGAGCAGCTTTAATCACCCCTACCCCGTCGTGTATTGCTGCTTTGGTGTTGGTTTCGTAGACCCGCTTACCGGCAAACCGACTGAGATCGACTTTGGTGTCGGCTGCGATAATCACCACCTCGGCAGCGGCGATGTCCGCTGCGGTCAGTGTATTCTCAGCGCCGACCGACCCTTGCGTTTCAACCTTGATCGTGTGACCAAGACTCTCCGCACCGCGCTGTAGCCCTTCTGCCGCCATAAAGGTGTGGGCAATTCCGGTGGGACACGACGTAATCGCGACAATAACGGCCATCTTTCTCCTCCCTTCAAGTTTGACAAACATTTATTGATCAACGGGTGTCAGTGTAGTGACAGCCGGATCAACCACTGTAACCATAACCCTGGCGGCCAAAGCGCGAAGTTCAGCGCGAGGCAGGAGATGTGCCCCAATCGAGCCAAGTGCTGCCAGTGAAAACGCCGTTGCCAGTTGGGCAACCTCTGTGAGTGATAATCCTTCCACCAGACCGGCAATCGTGCCGGCTACCATTGCATCACCTGCGCCGACGGTGCTACGCACCGTGACAGGAGGCGGTAGAGCATGCAACAATGTTGTGCCATTACTGAATATGGCTCCCCTCGCTCCCATTGATACGATTGCCAGCCTGATACCCATTTGATTAAGTCGACGGGCTGCCAGGCTTGCCGATTCTAGTCCATCGTGGTCAAGCAAAGTAATCTGGCGCAGCTCATCGATGTTAGGTTTTACGAGCGAAGGTTGGGCGGTCAGGCCGGCAGCTAGGGCTGGCCCACTGACATCAAGTGCAATGGCACGATTGAAGGTGTGTAACCGTTTAATCAGATCGGGAACAAACTCAACCGGTACACCTGGCGGTAACTTGCCGGCCAGTACAAACCATTCATGATCGGCGGCTAATTCATCAATCACATTGAGCAATGCGTCAAGTGCACCGGGTGGTGGTGGGAGACCGGGCAGATTAATATCCGTCGTTTGTTGATTAGCTTCATCGACAATTTTGATGCCAATGCGGGTTGCCCCTGGTACCCGGATAAAACGGTCGGTAATACCTTTGGTGGCAAAGTGGCGCTCAAAGATATGGGGATTCTCGGCGCCGAGCAGCCCTGTTGCGGTGACGTTCAGACCATAGTCGGCTAGAAATGAAGCAACATTTACCCCTTTACCACCAGCATCGCGTTGCATTGCTCGTGCTCGATTGACCGTATTCAGTTGAAAATGATCGACAAAAACAGTCTGATCGATAGCTGGATTGAGCGTAATGGTGGCAATATTCATAGGGCACGCACCTCCGCTGCGTTGCGACACGCCAGTGCTCGTTGCGCCAGATCACGCAATTCAACAGTGTTTAGACCGCGCAGATGCGCTTTTATGGTGGCAACACTGGGAATACTTACGCTCAATTCCTGAACCCCTAAACCAACCAGAATCGCTGCACCGAGTGGATCGCTGGCAATCCCGCCACAGACACCTACCCAGCGCCCGGCGCTAGCCGCACCTTCGACAGTACGGGCAATCATTCGTAGCACTGCTGGATGCAAACTGTCAGCTTGCCTGGCTAGCTCTGGATGCAACCTGTTCATTGCCAGGACGTACTGAGTCAGATCGTTTGTACCGATGGAGAAGAAATCAACTTCTTTCGCGAGGACATCAGCCAAAATTGCTGCCGATGGTACCTCTACCATAATGCCGATTTCAATTGGGGGCGCGTTCAGTTCAGTTCGTATCCGTTCGGCAATAGCTTTAGCTTGTTGCACTTCTTCCAGCGTTGCCACCATTGGAAACATCAGCTTGAGTGGGCCGTGCATAGCGGCACGGTAGATAGCGCGCAATTGTGGTTCAAACAGATCGGGTCGGCGCAGGCAAAGGCGCAAGCCACGGATACCTAGAAACGAATTGTCTTCACGGCGAATGTTGAGATACGGTGCTTCCTTATCGCCGCCAATGTCGAGGGTGCGGATAATCAGCGGACGCCCGGCCATTGTTTCCACCACTGCCCGATATGCCAGATATTGCTCTTCCTCGTCAGGTGGGCTGTTGCGGTCGAGGAAGAGAAATTCGGTGCGCATTAGACCAATGCCATCAGCACCGGTTTCGATGGCACGCACTGCATCGGCTACCCGGTTTACATTTGCAGCTACTTCGATACAAACACCATCGCGGGTGATAGCCGGTTGATGGCGAGTAGCGAAGGCGGTGGCTTGTTCTTGTTCGCGACCGGAACGTAAGGCATGAGCTGTCTCGACATCGCTTTCCGATGGCTGTAGATAGAGCTTGCCACGAAAGCCATCAAGGATTGCTGGAGTGCCATCTGCTGTATCGAGCACTGCGCTGCCGGCAGCGACAACTGCCGGTAAACCCAGCGAACGAGCAATGATAGCCGTATGTGAGGTGGGGCCGCCAAGCGCTGTGCAGAGACCCAATACATTATCGGGGTCGAGCGTGGCGGTATCTGAAGGTGTTAGGTCATCGGCGATCAGGATTGCCGGTTCGGTTAGACTGATAAATGGCATGTCACCCAGGCCAAGGAGATGCTGTAGCACGCGCTGCCCAACATCGCTTAGATCAACGGCCCGCCCGGCTAACACCGGGTCGTCGAGTTTTTCGAGCTGAGCAACCCGCATCGCGATAGTCTGTTGCCAGGCCCATGCTGCACTGTGACCATCGAAAATCCGACTGACCGTTTCACGGATCAGAGTAGGATCGGTCAGTAATTCAGTGTGCGCACGGAAGATTGCTGCGCGTGATGATCCAAGCCGACGGGAGACTTCGCTCGCCACACGCTCGAGTTCACTGCGGGCTGCACTGATGGCCTGCTCAAGTGCTGCTGTCTCGCTTAAGCGATCCCCAGGATGATCGGTAATCACGATAGGGGTACGGCGATAATGCCGTATCGGTCCGATCGCCAGTCCTTCAGCGGCTGCAATACCATGGATTGTTGTAGCAACGTGTTGTGGTTCCCAATCGCGATAGGCTATGTTCCGGTGGTTGATCGATGTGTCAGCGTTTGTTTCCTCCCCTATGCCGGAGTCAATCAGTTCTTTGAGGGCCATCAAAGCTTCTTGAGCATCAGGACCTTGCGCAGAAATTGTAATCGTTGCCCCGGTCGTGATCCCCAACTGCAATAGACTGAGCAGACTCTTACCATCAGTGACGTTCTCACCGTAACGTATCCGAATGCGAGCCTGGAAGCGCCGTGCTGTTTCCACAAAGGTAGTGGCCGGACGCACATGCAGGCCAGTCAGGTTGCGGATAACTACCTGTACTGAATGCTCGTAATCGGCAAGGGACGAGGTCGGCGATGGTGGACGGGTACCGGTTAGTGCTTCAACAATGTCGGCAGCATTGTTGGTTTGACATAATTGTTTCACCAGGTTCGCATCGCCGAGGACGTGAGTCAACCGGCGCAATACGTCAATGTGCTCAGCAGAACGAGCAGCAATTCCAACGATCAAATAAGCGGTTTCACCCTTGTTCCACGTTACTCCGTTTGGGATTTGCAGAATAGCAATGCCGGTTTCAATAATCAGATCGCGGTCTTCAGGTCTGCCATGCGGAATAGCGATCCCGTTGCCCAGAAACGTATTGGCCAGCTCTTCGCGGGCCAGCATACTCTCGATGTAGGCGGGTTGAATATGACCGGCCTCTACTAACACCTGCCCAACTTGGCGGATGGCATCAATTTTTGAGGTTGCGAACGCTCCGATGCGAACACACGCCGTACTTAGCTTTATCATACACACTCCCCTGTGTGGTAGCCTGCGCGAGCTGAATGACCTGTTTTATCGCTCCGTTGCGGTCAATCGACAACGCGCCGGACAGGGAAGCGTGTAGATCAGGCGTGGTTGCCGATTTCACCAGCGGTAGATGGGCTGCAAGCTGAACGATTTCGTTTGATGGTTGTATCATACCATATGTTTTCGTTTTGTCAAGATTTGATTTTGTTATTTTGTTGAAAAATTTTGTTTGTTTTCGTTTTGGTTTCGATGGCGATACAAGCGCAGCATGTGTTGCTTACCCTAGAGTATGGGCCAAGACTGACAACCAGTCTACTCTTCCCCAGACATTTTTAAAGTATCCATCCAACTCAGCAGCAGTGAGAGATCGGCAAGTGGAAAGCGAAACGAGCGCAGCAGGGTGTGTAGAAAAGGCGGCTCCTGTTCTGTCGGTGGTGGTCTGCGGCCAAAAGCCGCTGTCTTGCAGGCTTGGTTTGCGAAAACTGTGTACAATCCTACCAGATGAAAGGCGGTAAACGGATATGGTCATTGCTGCACAAGGTTGGTAGTTATGATCCACGGTCTGTGTTGACAGTATTGGTATCAGCACCCTGGAGGTAGCACATGGAACAGAGCATTTTTTCGCCACTCGCATTTTTGCGCCGCTGTGTCGGTGACGTGGCGCAATCTGGGTATTTGGATGAATACCAGGGGTGGTGGGAGCGTGAGGGGAAGAGGATTTCGGCTGCGGTTGATCGTGCCGGGACACCCTGGTTGCGTATGTTTGATAGCGTAGGTAAGCGTGTCGATGAGATTCTCTATCCGCCCGACTACTGGCAGATGCTCAGGCGAGGGTATCAAGCCGGTGTTGTCTGGCGTGTCTTTGCTGAACATTCGCTCATCCCGCACTACTTGTTGGGCTATCTTACCTCTTTTTACGATGCTGGCCTGTATTGTCCGTATACCGTTTCGCTCTCGACAGCAGTACCGTTAGCGAAATACGGCACCGAAGCGGTAAAAGCTCGTTTCTTGCCCGCGATGCTGCGTCGCGATGAGACGGTCTGGCAAGGTGCAACCTGGATGACCGAGATCGGTGGTGGCTCCGATCTCGGTGCTACGGTGCAGACGACAGCCGTTCAGGCGGCGGATTGCTGGTATTTGAGCGGTGATAAGTATTTTGCCAGTAATGTTGGTGCAGAACTGGCCGTGGTTGCGGCACGGCTGGCGTCTGGCCCGGCTGATATTCGTGGTCTGGGGCTATTTCTCGTTCCGCGGTACCGTGCAGACGGTAGTCTCAACTATACAATTCGGCGTCTCAAAGATAAGATCGGTACTCGTTCGGTTCCAACCGGTGAAGTAGAATTGCGGCACAGCGAGGCTTATCTCTTGGGGTTAGCAGAGTGGGGGATTTATCTTATCCTTGAAACACTCAACCTCTCGCGGGTCGCAAATAGTGTCGGAAGTGTTGCTCTGGCACAACGAGCACTGGCCGATGCTATAGACTATGCCCATCGTCGGCAGGCTTTTGGTAAGCCAATTGCTGAACATCCACTTCTTCGTCATCAGATCGAAAAACGAGTCGTTGCGTTAGAAGCAGCTTTTGCGTTAGCCTGGGAGGCGGTACGGCTGCTCGATCAGCTCTGGCAGGCAACCCCTCGTTATCTAGAACAGTACCATCTCTTTCGTTTGCTTGCGCATTTAGCGAAATACTGGACGGCTGAATACGCGGTGCAGACGGCCAAGTGGGCAATGGAAATATACGGAGGCATTGGCACTCTGGCCGAGTTTGGGGTTGAGCGTTGGCTGCGTGATGCTATGATTCTGCCAATCTGGGAGGGAACTCCGCATCGTCAAATCCTGGATGGTCTGGAAGTGATGGAGCGCAAAGGAGCGCATCGGATGCTCTTTCAGTATCTTGCACCCTATGCCCAACCCGAAGCGTGGGCAGCGATGCAAAGTCGCGTGGAAGCACACCTTGCTTTACCGCAAGACGAAAAAGAGGCCGGTGCGGAAGACTTGTTCCGTGAGCTGGCCTCCTTTACGGCTCATACCTTGCGCATGCGCGGATTGTAGTTCTGCACCCGCTATGCTTCAGCGCGTAATGCTTGACGCTGTTCATGCTGACGACGTACAATAACATCGTAAGCAAACGAAACGTTCTGCAACTGGAGATCATTTTATGCAAACCGATGAAAGCGTGGTCGGTGAACGTAGTCCTCTCATGCTTGATCGACGAAGCCGGATTGCCGAAGTCGTGCGCCAACGAGGGTCAGTACGAGTCAACGAACTGGCCGACATGTTTGGCGTGACGCCGGTAACGATTCGCAACGATTTGGCTGCTCTTGAACGTGAGGGGGTGTTGCTCCGTGATCACGGCGGTGCTGTGGCATTACCGGCAACCAGTGCATTAATTGCTTTTGAGCAACGGGCTGGGATTCGGCTTGAGGCCAAAGCCCGTATTGGCGCCGCAGCCGCTCAATTTGTCCAGCCTGGTGACACGATCTTGCTCGATGCCGGAACGACCGTCGTTGAAATGGTGAAGCATCTACGTCAGCGCACACCACTTACGGTCGTGACCAACGCCCTCAATATTGTTATCGAACTGCGCCATCTTAGCGATGTGCAGGTCTGGATGCTGGGTGGGACCGTTAATTATGCCACCTTTGGTACTCTGGGCCCCCTGGTTGAGCAAAGCCTCGGTGATCTGGTGGTGGAAAAGCTGTTTTTGGCTGCCGAGTCGGTTGATTCAGGATACGGTGTGACCGATTCAACCATCGAGATTGCCCAGACCAAGCGAGCAATGGCGCGGGCAGCACGACGGATTATCTTGCTTGCCGATTCGAGCAAGTGGCAGCGGCGTGGGTTTATCAAGGTTCTTCCTTTAGAGTCGATTGAGACGATTATTACCGATACCGATCTACCGGACGAGGAGCGGCGGCGCATCGAAATGGCCGGTGTGCAATTGGTGCTGGTCTGAGGCAGTCGCACGCCTCTCACCTGACTATTGTTAGAATTACACTAGAACTTTTCATCGATCATTGACACGCCTCCGCTAGCGTTTCAAAATATAAACAGTGCGGAAGTTCTGTTCCGCGGAGCAATGTGGAGACGTGCTATGAATGATGAGACGGTGCGGGAACAGACGACTGCTGAGGCTGATATTCAATCGCCGGATCAATCTACCGCTGAGTTGATAGAGACGCTGCCGCTCATTCCACTCGAGGGCGCAGTGGTCTTTCCACATATTGTCGTCAGCTTGACGCTCGATGAGTTGGGAGTCGCTGCTGCCGAAGCAGCGGCTAGTGAAGGGCGCTATGTCTTGCTCGTTGCCCGGCGGCCCGATGCTCCAGCCGACGCTCCCATTACTGAGCGATTGTTCAAAGTGGGGGTCGTGGCCCGGATCGAGCAGTTCGGAACGTTGCCAAATGGCGCAAGTGGTGTGGTGGTGCGCGGGTTAGTGCGTGCCGAATTAGGTGAAGCCGTCCAAACCACGCCTTACCTGCGCTTTCGATTCACCCGACGGCCTGATGTGTTCGAGCGCACTCCTGAACTCGAACAGTTGATGGTTGAGGTGCACGCAGCGATTGATGCTGTGCTCGAATTGCGCCCCGGTGTAACCCAAGAGATTCGCAACTTTGTGCGCTCGATTGACGATCCCGGTCATCTGGCCGACAACACCGGCTATTCGCCCGATTACACGTTTGCCGAGCGTCAGGAATTGCTCGAGACCTTTGATGTGGTCGAGCGGCTGCGGAAGGTACTCAACTTTTACCGGAAGCAATTTGCGTTGCTTGAAGTGCAGGCCAAGCTGCGGCAAGAGGTACAAGAGAGCGCCGCCAGGCAGCAACGAGAGTTCTACCTGCGTCAGCAATTGCGGGCTATCCAGAAAGAGCTGGGTGAAGATTCGAGCGAAGCTGCTGAACTTGATGACCTGCGCCAGAAGCTAGCCGCTGCCGATCTTCCAGAGGTGGCGCGCAAAGAGGCTGACCGTGAGTTGAATCGGTTGGCGCGGATTAATGCTAGCTCACCAGAATATCAGATGGTGCGCACCTACCTTGAGTGGCTGGCCGAGTTGCCGTGGAATAAGTATACCGGTCAACCAATCGATATTGCTTTTGCCCGTAAGGTACTCGACGAAGACCATCATGGTTTGCAGAAGGTTAAGGAGCGCATCCTCGAGTATCTGGCCGTCAAACAGCGACGGGCCACCCTCGGCGAAGAGAATCTGCGCGCCAATCGCGAACCTATTCTGGCGTTTGTCGGACCGCCTGGCGTAGGCAAGACCAGCCTGGGGCAGAGCATTGCCCGTGCGCTTGGGCGCAGTTTTATCCGCATGAGCCTGGGTGGCGTTCGTGATGAGGCAGAATTGCGTGGCTTTCGCCGTACTTACATCGGCTCACAGCCAGGACGGATTATTCAGGAATTGCGCCGCGCCGGTACTGCCGATCCGGTTATTTTGCTCGATGAGATTGATAAGCTCGGCATCGACTACCGCGGCGATCCGGCAGCCGCGCTGCTTGAGGTGCTCGATCCCGAACAAAACCACACGTTTACCGACCATTATCTCAATCTGCCGTTCGATCTCTCGCGTGTGCTCTTCCTGGCTACGGCCAATACGTGGGACACGGTGCCGCCAGCCTTGCGTGACCGGATGGAAGTGATTGAACTGTCGGGGTATATCGAAGATGAGAAGGTGCAAATTGCCCTGAGTCATCTTGTGCCGCGCCAGTTGCGGGCTAATGGCTTGCGCCCCGAAGAAGCAGTCGTGAGTGAAGAGGCGCTCCGTTGCATCATCAACGAGTATACCCGTGAGGCGGGGGTGCGCAATCTCGAGCGCTCGATTGGGGCAGTGCTACGCAAAGTGGCACGTCGCCTTAGTGAAGGTGAGATTGATCCGGCAAGTCTACCCTTTGTCGTTGATGCCGCATTCGTGCGGACTGCGCTAGGGCGGCCACGGTTCACAAATGAAACCCGTGAGCGAATCGATCAGCCTGGAGTTGCGATTGGCCTGGTCTGGACGCCGGTCGGTGGAGATATTATTTTTGTGGAAGCTAGTGCGGTAGAAGGGAAGAAAGAACTTATCATCACCGGTCAACTAGGCGAGGTGATGCGGGAGAGTGCTGAGGCTGCGCTGACGTATGTGCGTTCGCGTGCCCGTTCGCTTGGTATCGAGCCGAATTTCTTCGAGACGCACGCCATTCATATCCACGTACCGGCAGGGGCAGTGCCGAAAGATGGTCCTTCGGCGGGGATTACGATGGCGACAGCACTGGCTTCAGCCGCAACTGGTCGTCTGGTACGCGATGACATTGCGATGACCGGTGAGATTTCGCTGCGCGGGCGGGTGTTGCCAATCGGCGGTATTAAAGAGAAGGCGCTCGGCGCACATCGGGCCGGTATTCGGACTATTATCTTGCCTAAACGCAATCTGCTCGACCTCGAAGATTTGCCCGCAGCCGTGAGTGCTGAGATGACCTTCATTCCGGTTGAGACCCTTGATGAAGTGTTAAGTATTGCCCTCTTACCGCCAGATGATGTGACAACGACCCTTTCTGTTCCTCAGCGGAGCGATGCACTGACACCGGCTGCTTCCTGAGCGGAACCCCCTCACCTTCCCCCCCTGCCCCCCTCCTCTCCCACGCTGCGGGAGAGGAGGGGGGAGATTGTGTCCCTCACCTTCCCCTTCCCCTTCCTCTTCCACGCTGCGGGAGAGGAGGGGGGAGATTGTGTCCCTCACCTTCCCCTTCCCCTTCCTCTTCCACGCTGCGGGAGAGGAAGGGGAGAGATTATGTCCCTCACCTTCCCCTTCCGCTTCCTCTCCCACGCTGCGGGAGAGGGGCTGGGGGTGAGGGCAGCCCCTCACCTTCCCCCTTCCGCTCCCACCAGGCGGGAGCGTAGGGGGGATGCGCGGAGCAGGGGCGATCCTGCGGCTGTCCAAATCACCCCTCTCCCGCAGCGCGGGAGAGGGGCTGGGGGTGAGGGCTATCCGCAGCGCGGGAGAGGGGCTAGGGGTGAGGGCAGCCCCTCACCTTCCCCTTCCTCTTCCACCAGGCGGGAGCGTAGGGGGGAAGAGCGGAGCAGGGGCGATCCTGCGGCTGTCCAGATCACCCCTCTCCCGCAGCGCGGGAGAGGGGCTAGGGGTGAGGGCTATCCGCAGCGCGGGAGAGGGGCTAGGGGTGAGGGCTATCCTTACATAATCTCCTTACGCCGCTGAACATCGCGTAAAAGATACTATGGCAGCCACTGTTCCAGCCGATACGCACTGTCCCAGAACATCCACTCGAGGCGTGATGAATAGATAAAGGCATCGCGCATGCGCTGTTGTTGAGTCGCCGAGACCTGTTCGGCGAGGTTGTTGGTCAGCGCAATTGCCTGTTTGACCACCTCATCAAATTCTTGTCCGGCGTAGGTGTCGATCCACTTCTGATAGGGGTTGTTGGGGGCTGCTCGACGGTAGATGTCGTGACCGACTTCCCGATAGATCCAGAAACAGGGCAGGAGTGCCGCCATCCCTTCTTCATAACTACGAGTAGCTACGGTAGCCAGTAAGAAATTGGTATACGCAAAGCATGCAGGTGCTTGTTGGCGGGTTGGCGTATCGATCCCAAATTCGCGGAAATAGGTGTTATGCAACGAACGTTCGACAACCGCTACCCCTTCAGCAAAGTGAACAAACTGAAGAATCGCAGCTTCGTCAGGTGATCGTCCGGCCATTGTCGCTAGCGCTCGCGCAAAATCAGCCAGGTAGAGCGCGTCTTGCTGCATGTAGAAGGCGAATTTCTCGCGTGGGAGTGTACCCTGGGCCAATTCTTCATTAAAGGGGTGCTGAATAATCGCCTTGTAGATGTCGGTAATCGATTCCCAAAGTGTTTCGGTGAAACGCATCACAATCCTCCCTGCGTCTAGATGAGGCACTTGCCCGCAGGAAGCACATTGCACGAGAGGGGAAAAGCGGCGATACCGGGGGATATTGTTCAGATCCGTTCCGATTTCCTACGCCGGCATTACCCGGATCAGGTGCAAGGGTGCCTCTCAGCCTCGCATACATCGCGAAGCGCCCCTACGGAACATTTATAATATATCCGAAGACGAGCGTGCGTGTCAAGCGTTTTTTGGGTTCTTCAGGGCTGCTCGAAGTGTTCAGGTTTTGGTTGAGTTTGTTAACGGATGTTGTTCGTACCCGCATAACGAGACCACCGGTTTGCGTCGGATGGACATGTGAGAAAAGAACCCTTTGGAAGCGGGCATAATGAGAAGATTAGGAAATGAGAGGGACTGATGCTCTTGCTAACACCCTTCCGCTTTCCGTGAAGGTGAAGAAGAACCGCGCATCCCGGCACATCTCCTTTCCCTGCCCCTAGTGGGAGATTGAAAGGGGGTTGGGGGAAGGTGAGGAGGGGAAACTGTTCCTACCGTGCACTGCGTTGACGGCATGCTGATAGCGGGTGGAACAACGTGCAACCGTGGGGTTGCGAAAGACATTCCCTGGCGAACACCGACAAAACCCAAAAACGCTGGTGTTAACCTCTAATAAATGCTGTTAACCCGCTTACGGCGAGTCTATCGTGAACCATTGCGACAAATGCCTGAGTTGCCGCACAACGATAGCCGTGGTGGCGGAAGAGGAACCCAACCGTTCGTCGTGGGGTTGGGTCTACAAGTGGAATGCCAATAAGGTCGGGTTGATTACATAACACGAAAGAAGGTAACACAGTAGCCACTGAGAGTTGCCGTACCGCAGCCAGAATATTGCTAATCGTATTCATTTCGACCAGTACCTGTGGCTCTATTCCTGCCGTGTGGGCGCAACGATCCCACAACCGCCGGGTACAGAATGCAGGCGAGAGCAGGATCAACGGCTGTTGGTGTAACGCCTGTACCGGTACTTGCGGAAGATGTGCCCACGGATGCTGCCTGCCAACGATCAGAACCAGCTCTTCCGTGAACAAGTCTTCACCTACAATTCCACTCGTCTCAGCAGGAGTGAAACTGATACCAAGTTGTAGTCGGCCTTCGGCTACACCCTGCTCAATATCGCTGGCCGCTAACTCTTCAATGTGTAGACGAATAGCTGGATAGGTTGTGGCAAAAGCCGCGACGAGATCTGGGATCAGGTAGGCGTTCACCGTCTGTACCACACCGATCTGTAGAACCCCCCGTTGTAAACCGGCCAGTTCAGCAAGTGCGGTTTGCGCTTCCGCCAATTCTTGCAAGGCACGACGAGCATGGGTGGCGAGGATTTCTCCAGCGGCAGTCAGGCGAATGCGTCGTCCGATTCGTTCAAGTAGCACTGCGCCGATTTCCTCTTCGAGCAACTTGATCTGTTGCGATAGAGCCGGTTGTGAAATGTAGAGCTTTTCAGCGGCACGGGTAAAGTGTCCTTCATCGACGACAGCCAGGAAATAACGTAGTTGGCGAAGTTCCATAGTCTGATAAGTGTAACTTATTGAAAAGATAAGAACCTTCTATTTTACTTATCATCATAGCGCGTCTAGACTGATCTTGTCAAACGCAGGATAAGGATTAAGAACAAACCAGGGAGGGTAGCGATGAGTGATGTAAGTATTCCCGGCTACACATATGGTACGGCGGCAGTAGCCCAATCGCCGATCAGTGAGGAAGAATTTGCTTTGCTGAAACAAACCGTGTTGTGGAGTGATGAAGACGAGCAGTATTTGCGCATGGCGGGTGAGGTGCTTAAAGACCAGGTCGAGACGATCCTCGATCTGTGGTACGGTTTCGTCGGTTCACACCAACATCTGCTCTACTATTTTACCGGTCCTGATGGTCAGCCAATCGAACACTACCTGGCACGAGTGCGTCAACGTTTCGGGCAGTGGATCCTCGATACGTGCCAGCGCCCTTACGATCAGGATTGGCTGAACTATCAGATGGAGATTGCGCTCCGTCATTACCGTACCAAGAAGAATCAGACCGATGGCGTGTCGTCAGTACCGATGATTCCATTGCGCTATATGATTGCCTTCATCTATCCCATTACCGCGACGATCAAAGATTTTCTCGCTCGTAAAGGGCATTCGGCTGCCGACGTGGAGCGTATGCATCAGGCATGGTTCAAGTCGATTGTCCTGCAAGCAACGTTGTGGAGTTATCCATATGCTAAAGAAGGCGATTTCTGAGCAGAGACCGCGATAAATCCCTTGTCGGACGTGATACGGGTGTGATACCATTCTCCCCTGCCAATGCCGTATCCCTGGCGGTCCTATCCCTCCGGCAATGCCGACCCTCGGCGGTGTCGGTAAGGGTTATCGTCTAGGTCTGAGGTGTTTCAGTTATTATGTCCGTCCCCGCAACCGGAGGGATGGGCGCCGACCCCGCCTTCACCGGTGTGCTTAGACGCTCACCGCTCTTGCCCGTCGCACACCACCTAACGTCCGCCGGAAGCCTGCGTCCCCAAGGCACGCGGTGAATAGTGGAGCTTATTGTGCGCGGACGAACAATCTTCATGAATGAACACGGCCCAACACTGAGAACGCTAAACAGCCACTATTGGTGTGCTGATGCTTGACAGATGCCACAACAGCAGCATATAATATCGCTCAACTACCGTCACGTGATCGGTAAAACAAATGAATATGTGTGTATGAGGGAGCTCGGGGAGCCGGGCTGAGAGGATGGTCACATCCACCATCGACCTCATGAACCTGCTCTGGGTAATGCCAGCGAAGGGAATACACCGTTGTACTGCCGTTCCTATCCGGTATTCACGCCACCCTTCGCGGGTGGCGTTTTTAGTTGGAGGAAGGGTATGTCACTACAAACTCGTTTGCGCGAATGGCTACCGCGCTTGCAAGCTCCTCCCGCATGGGGTATTGATCCTGTGCCTGCCGAGCATCGTCGGTTGCGCTGGTTCGACATCTTTGTGCTGTGGTCGAGTCTTGGTGTTGGGTTACTGGTGTTGGAAGCAGGAGCCTTGTTGGTTCCTGGCTTGAGTTTGCTGCAAGCATTACTGGCAATTCTGGTCGGGACAGCAATTGGCACCCTCTTGCTAGCGCTGGTTGGGATATTGGGAAGTGAGCACGGTATCCCCACGATGGTTCTGCTCCGCTCGGTGTTTGGAAAGCAAGGTTCTTACCTGGCAACGATCTTTAACGTTGTGCAACTGGTGGGCTGGACAGCCTTCGAGCTGTGGGTGATTGGCTTAGCTGCCGATCAGGTCGGGCAAGCCTTGTTTGGTGTGAGTAATCGTACTCTCTGGGTAGCAATCTTCGCGGTCTGGTGTACCCTGCTCGCTCTCGGTGGTCCCCTTGTCGTAGTGCGAGAATGGCTAGAGAAGTTTGGTATCTGGATTGTGTATGCGGTAACAATCTGGATGACGATCTACCTGTTCACTCAGTACGACATTCTGGCGCTGTTGAGTCGACCAGGGACTGGCGAGATGCCATTTTGGTTAGGTGTTGATCTGGTAGCGGCAATGCCTATCTCCTGGATACCGCTCGTAGCCGATTATAACCGGTTTGTCCGTCGCTCGAAGGATAGTTTCTGGGGGACATACCTTGGTTTTGCGCTGACCAATATCTGGTTTTATAGCCTTGGCGCACTCTTTTTGTTAACCGCAAATGTGAGTGAGCCAACCCCTGAACATCTCATCACGGCGATTATGGCGATGACGGGAGGCATCGTGGCGTTGGCGGTCATTCTGGTTGATGAGACCGACAATGCGTTTGCCGACATCTACTCGACAGCAATTTCGATCCAAAATGTCTTTCCGCAATTTAACCAGCGTCTCTTGATCATCCTTACCGGCGTCATCGGTTTTATCTTCGCAACCATCCTCACCATGAGCGAATACTTCAACTTTTTGCTGTTGATCGGTTCGCTATTCGTACCGCTCTTCGGCATCGTACTGGCAGATTATTTCGTAGTGCGTCGCTGGGGATTGGCCGAAGAAGCTGGTGAATGGCGGATTAGTGCTCTGGTCGCGTGGTTGGCGGGTATCTTGATCTATCAAGCGATTACGCAGTGGGCACCGCAAATCGGGGCTAGTATTCCCTGTTTTCTACTGACATTCTTGTTGTACACCGGTTTACGTCGGCTCTGGCAACAGCGGCTGGTGCGTGTCTCGCGTGAAGGATGACAAGTGGGAAGGACAGGGGCGGTTACCGAAGTTTTTGGTGAGCGAAGGTCAGAGCCTTCGTTCACCGGCCATCGCAAACCTCTCTGCAAGACAAATGACCTGATCGTTTACCGGTATTTACTAAGAGAAAGGAATGGCCGTGAAGACACGTTTTATTGCTCAGGCGGTCGTACTTATTGCACTGGGGGTGGCATTAGCGCCGTTTACCTCATTTCCGGTCGGTATCGCCCGTATCAATCCTACCCAACACTTCATTAATGTGATCGCTGCTGTGTTGTTGGGTCCGTGGTGGGCAACCGGTATTGCTGGTGTGATTGCCGTGTTGCGCATTTCGATGGGGGTTGGTACAGTCCTGGCCTTTCCAGGTGGGATGATCGGGGCGTTGCTGGCCGGTCTGGTCTTCCGTTTCACGCGCAATATCTATCTGGCCGCCCTGGGTGAGATTGTCGGTACCGGTATTATCGCTGCCCTCGTAAGTGGCCTATGGGTTGCGCCGGTCTTTATGCAAAAGTCAATGGCGCTGAGCCTGCTGATCGCTTCGTTTCTCGGTAGTACCATCGTCGGATCGGCAATTGGATTAATCGTTCTCAAAGCGCTTGAGCGTGCCGGTGTGGTTCGTCTTGTCGAGCAACGTGGGAGTGTCAATTGACCGGTAGCCAGATTGAAGTTCGCCGTTTCTCCTATCGCTATCCGCAGTTGGGATCGCAATGGGCGTTGCGCAACATCGAAGCGCAGATCAACGCTGGCGAGTATGTGTTGCTCTGTGGAGCGAGTGGCAGCGGTAAATCGACACTTGTGCGGGCACTCACTGGCCTTATTCCTCACGGGTACGATGGGGTTATTGAGGGTTCAATCGTGATTGACGGGGTTGATACCCGCAGCCGACCGCTCGCCGAGTGGTTGATGACGGTCGGTGTGGTGTTTCAGTCACCGCAGTGGCAACTCTTTAACAGCACCGTTACCCGTGAGCTGGCCTTTGGCTTAGAGAGTCTGGGTTGTCAACGACAAGTGATGCGGCAGCGGATTGATGCAGTCGCTGCTCAGCTTGGTATTGAACATCTGCTTGAACGCAACCCACAACAACTCTCTGCGGGTGAACAGCTTCTGGTTGCGTTAGGGACGGTGCTGGTGGTTGGTGCACGGATTATTGTTCTCGATGAACCGTTTGCCAATCTCGACGGTATGCATGTGGCCCAGGTGCAAGCGATCCTGCGCACACTACATCAACAGGGCGTGACGATCATTGTAGCCGAGCATCGTCTTGGCCTGGTTGCTGCCGATGCCACCCGGATGATCGTTTTGCACGAGGGGCAGATTGTGCTCGATGGACGACCCGCTGACGTTTTGGCTCACGATATTCGTCGATTCCATCTCGAACCACCGCTACCGACGCAGATCGGTCGCGTTTTGGGTCTTGATCCGCTGCCGCTTACGGTTGAAGCATTGCTGGCGCGAGTTGATCGGCAGCAGTTTATGGAAGTGTATCAGCCATCAGTTGTGACCCTTCAGCGGGGCAATGGCTCGCCCCTACTTCGCACACACCAGCTCACTTACGCTATCGGGCAACGGCAACTGCTCGATAGCATTGATTTGCAAGTACATGCAGGTGAGAGTGTAGCTATTGTTGGCGCTAATGGTGCTGGTAAAACCACGCTGATCAAACACTTCAACGGCCTCTACCGTCCACAACACGGTCGCGTGAACGTATTGGGTCGCGATACACGCACGACACCAGTTTCGGAACTAGCGCGATCAGTAGGAATGGTATTCCAACATCCTGATGATCAACTGTTTTGCGCTAGCGTGCGTGATGAGGTGGCAATTGGTGCCAGAGTGATGGGTGTCTTCGATCCGGCGCGGCTGAGAGATGTTTTGCAAGCACTTCAGCTTGAACCGCTTGCCGACCGGTCGCCCTTCGCGCTCAGCGCTGGCGAGAAACGGCGTCTGACGCTGGCTGCAGCAATGCTGATCGATCCGCCCATTCTGGTACTCGATGAACCAACCACCGGTCTCGATTGGCCTGCTCGCCAGACATTAGCAACGTATATTCGTGAACAGACTGCCGCTGGCCGAACGATCGTGATGGTTACTCATGATCTGGATTTTGCCGGTATGGTGTCATCGCGCTGGTTGGTGATGGCTGGCGGACGATTGATTGCCGACGACTCTCCGCTCGCTATCGTCAGCGATCCGGCTTGTATCGCTACGGCTAAGCTGTTGTTGCCCGAACGTTACCGACTTGCATTGGCGTTGCAGAGCAGCGATTCAGCGTCAACGACGATGATCCGTCAGGATGAGGTACCGTATGCCGGCTCTGCAAATTGATCCACGAGCGAAAATGGTGATCGCATTGATCTGGACGGTCGCGATGACGATGGTTGAGAGTATTGCGGCCCTGATCTTGGGCCTGATCCCGATCATTATCATCGTCTACTGGAGCAAACAACAGCAGGCGTTTGCGCGCTGGCTTCGGCTGGCTATGCTGATGATTGCCGGTTGGGTAGTGATTGCCTTTCTCACTCTCGATTGGCGGATGGCAGTGCTGATTGGCTTGCGGATTCTAGTGCTGGCGGGGATCTTTTTCGTATTCCTGCGCACCACCTCACCGGAAGACTTGGGTGGCGCGTTGCAGCAGATGGGGGTTCCGTTTTCCATCACCTTCCTGCTCACCTCTTCCTTGCAGTATGTTGGCGTGATGGAACATCGCATTCGCCAGATTATCGACGCTCAACGGGCGAGGGGTATTCCGCTAGAGCCGGGGTGGCATGCGCTCCGTTTTTACCCGGCATTACTCGTTCCGCTTCTGGTGCAATCTTTAATGGCTGCCGAACATCTAGCGGCGGCAATGGAGGTACGTGGGTTCAGTCGATCAGGTCGTAGTCAACTGGTCACGTATCACTGGCGCTCTCGCGACACGCTGGCTGTTGGGGTCACGTTGCTGGCAGCGCTGTTGATCTGGTTTCAATGTTGAGTGAAAGGAGCATGACACAACATGTCAACGATGTGATATACTCTCTGACCTGATGAGCAGATAATCCCCGTGTTCATCTCGGATAGTGCTTCAGCACTAGATTACATAAAACGAGTTTTGTGCCATGTCGTGCACAGCAGCAACAGAGGCGATCAATGGGCTGATCGCGCTTGGTAGGGTTTGTTTGTGTTCGGGAAGTTCTGAGATGTTCTGGAGGTGACCATGGTGTACAGATGGCGTATTACGTGGACGATGCTACTGGTCGTGACAGTCATCATCTTTGCCGGATGTGGTGCGCAACAGTCGCAAGGGTTGCCAACAACCGTACCTGCAACAGAAGCGACGGCTGTTTCTCAACCAACTGTAGAACCAACCACGATACCGATGCCAACGGAAGTACCAACTGCAGCGCCAACATCTAAGGAGAAACAGAAACTCACGATTCTTTCCTGGCAGGCGGTGACGACGCTTAACCCGCATCTAGCAACTGGCGTCAAAGACTTTAACGGCGCCACTGTTATTCTCGAACCGCTGGCCCGCTACAATGAGAACGATGAGTTAGTACCATTTCTGGCGGCCGAGATACCAACAATAGAAAATGGTGGTATCGCGCCCGATGGTACCAGCATAACCTGGAAGATTAAACCGGGCTTGAAGTGGTCGGACGGCAGTGATTTTACGATTGATGACATTATCTTTACCTGGCGCTACTGTGCCGACGAAACAACCGGCTGTACCAACAAGACATCCTTTGACCCGATTGCCAACATCGAGCAGATTGACGAGACGACCTTCAAGATCACGTGGAAGGAACCCAACCCCAATCCGTACATCTCCTTTGTTGGCTCGGCTGGTATGATCCTGCAACAGAAGCAATTCGCGAATTGCATTGGCTCGGTTGCGAATACCGATGCCGAATGCCAGGCAGCTAATTTGGCGCCGATAGGTACCAATGCCTGGAGGCTGAAAGAGTTTCGTCCGGGCGATACCGTGATCTACGAGCGCAACCCTTTCTATCGCGATGCCGATACGGTTTTCTTCGATGAAGTTGAGTTGAAAGGAGGAGGTGATGCAGCCTCGGCAGCGCGTGCGGTCTGCACCACAGGAGAAGGTGATTTTGCATTGAACTTACAGGTACCCAAAGCAGTTCTCGAACCGATTCTGAAAGATGGTACTTGCGATGTAATTGCCGGTGGCTCAACAGGAGGTGTAGAGCGGATTGTGATCAACTTTGCCAATCCCGATCCAGCATTAGGCGACAAGCGTAGTGAGCCTGATCAGCCACATCCATTCCTGACCGATCCGGTTGTGCGGAAGGCGATCGCGCTGGCGATTGACCGCAAGGCCATTGCCGAACAGCTCTACGGCCCGACCGGTGCGCCAACCTGTAATTTGCTCGTAGTGCCAGCAAGTGCCAATTCGCCTAACACCACGTGCGAGCGCAATGTTGAGGAAGCAAAACGCCTGCTAGATGAGGCCGGTTGGGTGCTTAAGGGTTCCGTGCGTGAAAAGGATGGGGTGAAGTTAGTTGTTACGCTTCAGACCAGCATCAACACCTTACGCCAGAATACCCAGGCCATTATTAAATCAAACCTGGCAGAGATCGGGATTCAGACCTACCTTAAAGCTATCGATCCCGCTGTCTTTTTCAGTGGCGATCCAGGGAATCCTGACACCCTGAACAAATTTTACGCCGATCTGCAAATGTACACCTTCGGCCCAAGCTCGCCTGATCCGCAATCGTATCTGGAGGGTTGGATTTGCGCCGAAGTAACTTCATCGGCTAACCGCTGGAATGGAAATAACGTCAGCCGTTACTGCAATCCGGCCTACGACGAACTCTTTGACCAGTTGAAGAAGGAATTTGATCCACAGCGTCGTATGGAACTGGCGATTCAGATGAACGATCTGCTGGTCAACGACATTGTGGAAATACCGTTGATCAACCGGTATACACCGGCGGTCAAGCTAAAGAATCTGATCGGCCCAACGTTCAACACGTTTGACAGCAGTTTGTGGAACATCGCAACTTGGCGACGAATTCCGTAGCGGGGAGCCAGGGTAAGACGGGTTGAGCACCTGCCCGGTTGATACGGCGATTATGGACTGCTGAAGCCATGCTTCAGCAGTCTATCCTACACTTCGGCTCTCGTTCGGTATAGTAGGAACCGATCGGCTGGCGCATCAGCGCACCATCGTTACACCCAAGCCCCCGCGTGCGGGGGGAGACCGAGGCTACGGCCTGGGTACGCGGGCCACTGGCCCGCCTGGTGCGGAGGGCGGGGGGGTATTACCTGGGTTCGCGGACCACCGGCCCGCCTGGTGCGGGGGGCAAAACCATCGTCACCCCCTGGCCCCCGCGTGCGGGGGGAGACCGAGGCTACGGCCTAGGTCCGCAGGCCACTGGCCCGCCTGGTGCGGGGGGACGAGGGGTATTACCTGGGTACGCGGGCCTCTGGCTCGCCTGGTGCAAAGGGCGGGGGGTATTACCTGGGTACGCGGGCCTCTGGCCCGCCTGGTGCAAAGGGCGAGGGGTATTACCTGGGTACGTGGGCCACCGGCCCGCCTGGTGCGGAACGTCTACTGACAGCGCGTTGGATTATTGGCCTGCTCAAATACCCGCTCAAACTCGGCAAGATACGCTGCGGCTAGGGTGGGGTCATCGATAATCAACAGGTTCTCGTCGTTCCTGCGCTCAGCCCGGCTGGTGAAGTTGTACGAACCGGTAATCACAATCCGTTCATCAATCACGATCACCTTGTGGTGCATCGTATAGCAATTCCCATCGGGCAAGACATTCAAACCTGCGTCTCGCAACGGGCCGAATTCAGAACCAACACCCTCAGCGTTGCGTTTCTCGAAGACGCCGCGTACCGGAATACCGGCCTGGTGACGAGCAATCATCGCGCTGGCAATCTCGTCACTGGTGAATGAAAAGGCCATAAACACCACCGACCGGCGGGCATTGGCGATGAGTTCGACAATGCGGGTTGCCGGTCGTTCTCGTGGCGTGAAGTAGTTCTCAATCGTGGCCTGCGCAGTGGTGAGGCGTGAGAACGGTGTCGTAGCTTGCTTGCTGTTGCCAAACCGACCAGCCGCCATCTCGGCAAACTCGACGCGATAGTTTTCAACGATTGCCGGTATCGTGATCCGCAGCAGATTGTTGTTGTTGCGATAGGTGTCGTTTATTGTCACATTCCACGAGCCAGTCCAGACAATGCGCTGATCGATAATGATAAACTTACTGTGTAAGAAGGCTGTTGTTTCTTCCCAGCTTATCGGGATACCTGCCGCTTCGATCATACCGGCGAATTTCGCATCAACCGGGTCTTCCAGACTTTCACGGTCGAGGGCCAGATGGACGCGCACACCGCGTCGGTGAGCGGCAACCAGCGCCTCGGCGACCGGCTGCAACGTGTATTCAAACGTTGCCAGTTCAATGCTCTGACGTGCATTGGCAATGTCGGTCAGAATATCGCGCAGAAATGGCGGCGTGACCCGATTGCGCGGTACATCCGGGTAGACCAGCGATGGAGTGGTAAAATAGACCGCGATCTCGCCGCTGGTATCAGGTTTGGACTGGGTTTCAATACCGAATATTGCCGGATCAAGACCAAAACGGCGCAGATCAATAATCCCGGCATTGATTAGATAGCCGAGGGCGAGCAGCAGAAACAGCAGAATGATTTGGGTACGATTGAGCCTGATCCGACGGGGTTGCGAAGGAGGTGACTTACGACTCATACGTTTCTCGATAGGCGACGACCCAGATGGGCCAGTAGGCTAAGCGGTAATGCGGCCAGCCAGCGACGCGGGTATGGCGGTGTCGTTGTTGTCGGCGGTGGGTTGTCGCTGACAGGCGTTGCGGCCGCCTGTTCGACAGTACCACCCAAGACCGGTACAACTGACGATACCGGTACCATCTGTGCCAACAGGCGTTCGGCGGTCGAGACCGAACCATCGGCCTGTAGTGCAGCGCGCACTGCTTTCCGAATCGCCAGCGCTACCTCTTCGGCGCTGGATTCGTCATCAACTGTGCGCGTCAATTCAATGGCCCGTGCCGTTGCCCATTGCAACCACTGTCTGGCCTGTTCATCGTTCAGGCCAGCCGTCAATCGCTCATCCTCCTGTAAGGCCTCTACCGCCAGGCGTTGGATTGGTGTCAGCTCACGGCTCATATCCTTACCCGGTGTTACAAACGTGAACGCGGATCGAGTGCATCACGCAATCCGTCACCGACAAAATTAATGCTGAGCACGGTAAGAAAGATCAGAGCGCCGGGGAAGAGGGCAAGCCACGGCGCAGCCTGCAAATACTGACTCCCGTCGGTCACTAATCGGCCCCACGTTGGTGTATCAGGCGGGAAGCCAACACCCAGGAACGACAGCGTTGACTCGGTAATGATCGCACTCCCGACTTCCAGAGTCGCGGCCACGATAATTGGGCCGATAGCGTTGGGCAGAATATGACGAAACATAATTGCCGGACGACTGACCCCTAGCGCAATCGCTGCCTCGACGAATTCCTTCTCTTTGAGCGAGAGGAAGGTCGCCCGCACAATGCGCGCCGTGCTCATCCAGGCCAGACTACCGATCACCGTCACCACAATCGTGAAGATACCGGCTTCAGGCGATCCCATGAGTTGAATGACCGGATCGCGGAAAAGATAGACTACCAGGAGGGTCAAGGGAATGACCGGTAGTGACAAAAAGAGATCGGTGATGCGCATTAAAATCTGATCAACCACTCCACCCAGAAAACCAGCCGTCGCCCCAATGATCGTTCCCAGCGAAATCGCAATTGCCATAGCGGTCAAGCCGACCAACAGCGAAACGCGACCACCGTAAAGGGCCCGTGCCAGCAAATCGCGGCCAAGGTCATCGGTCCCAAACGGATGGATTGCGCTTGGCCCTGACAGAATATTAAGAAAATCGAGATGATCAATCGCGGTCTGCAAATCAACCCGATCCTGGATGAAGGGTGAGCCAATAGCCTCTAATTCGGCGGCCAGCCTTGGTACATAAACATATGGCCCCACAAACGAGAACAAGGCCAATGTGAACAAGGCAATGACGCCGATCATGGCCATCCGATGCTTGCGAAAACGCCGCCAGGCATCACTGAGTAGGGTACGTGGCCTGGGTGATAGCCGGCTCGTCATTTGTTGCGCACGGGTACTTACTGACAGCCCCACTGTGCCATTCATCTCTATTTCAGACATAGCTAAACCCCTTCCGGTCGGTCAGCGTGTAATCTCTAGGAATAGCGTACTCGTGGATCGAGCACACCGTAAAGAATATCAGCGATCAGGTTGAACACCACCGTCAGAATGGCAAAGATAAAGGTCAGGGCCATCACGACTGGCGTATCGGAATTGTTGATCGAAGTGATCAGCAATGCCCCTAATCCGTTTACCCGGAAGAGATTCTCAGTAATAATCGCACCGGCAAAAATTGTCGGGATACCCAGCGCAATCAGGGTGACCACCGGTATCAGACTATTTCGTAACACGTGACGTAGCACAACCATCCGATCACTCAGACCTTTTGCCCGTGCCGTGCGCACATAATCGAGTGACAGATTATCAAGCATTGATGAGCGCATAAAGCGGGTGAGCGCAGCCGTCTGCTGTACAACTAGCACCGTCACTGGTAAGGTCATCTGGCGTACCTGCTGAGTAAAGGTTTCCCAATCAACAACCTGAAGCGTAGTGTTGTATACGATTGGAAACCAGCGCAAATTGATCGCAAATATCAGCATCAGTACCAGACCGGTAAAGAACGACGGTACTGAAAAACCGATAAACGCAAAAAAGGTGGCAACATTGTCAAAAATCGAATACTGCTTAACCGCTGAAATAATTCCTATCGGAATAGCGAGGAGCACGGCGATCAGATACGCCGTACCGACGACGGTTAGCGTTTGTGGCAATCGTTGCCAGATTAGGTCGATCACTGGGCCGCGAGTGCCAAATGAAAAGCCCCAGTCACCGCGCATTAATGAGGTGAGCCAGCGCACGTAGCGCTCTGGCCAGGGTCGGTCAAGCCCAAATTGAATCCGGATTAGCTCGCGGGTTGATTCGGGAATTGCCGGGTTCAATGCGAATTGGGCAAGTGGGTCGCCAGGGGCAAGCGCAAGCACGGCAAAAATAACAAAGCTGATGATCAAGAGCGTTGGAATAGCAATCAAAATCCGTCGAATAATGTATTGCAACATAGTCGTTGCCCCTGTTTTATTTCATTCCAAAAGGCCACCCTCACCTACCCCCCCCAGCCCCCCTTCCTCTCCCACGCTGCGGGAGAGGAAGGGGGGCGGTTAGCGTAGTAGTGGCGATTCTGCGCCTACGTCTGTCTACGATGGCGCGTCCATCCCCCCAGATCACCCCTCGCCCGCAGTGCGGGAGGGAGAGGTTAGCGTAGTAGTGACGATTCTGCGCCTACGTCTGTCTACGATGGCGCGTCCATCCCCCCAGATCACCCCTCGCCCGCAGCGCGAAAGGAGGCGGTTAGCGTAGTAGTGACGATTCTGCGTCTACGTCTGTCTACAATGGCGCGTCCATCCCCTCCAGATCACCCCTCGCCCGCAGTGCGGGAGAGGGGCCGGGGGTGAGGGTCGCCCTCACTGCTTCACTCGCCATCTGGCGTTCTGATGCGACGGGCAGGTGTGATGGTTGTCGGCGTCGCTCCCTCACCTTCCCCCCAAGCCCCTCTTACGCTTCCACCAGAGGCGAAGAAGTAGGGCGCTAAAGTGAGGGAACCGGTCCCTTCTCTATCTTCTCTCCTCCATTTCCGATTCCTAACATTCACGCATTGGAAGCAAAGGCGGGGAGCAGCAGGTATTTACCCGCTCCTCCCCGTCGGCTAACCGATTACGGCACGCGCCGCCAGGTTGCGATATTCCAAATGCTGCTGTCGAAGGTATTGAAGGTTGGGCCTTCAAGATTCTTCAGCTTCGCATTCGGCGTGCGACGGTTGATCAGCGGGATCACGGCCACATCGTTGACCAGGAGGTCATTCATCTTGATTGCCAGCTCTTCCCGCTTCTTCAGATCAAGCTCCTTCTTCAACTGCTCGAAGAGCGCATCGTATTCGGGGTTGCAGTAGCGACCGTCGTTGTTGCCGTTCCACTGGTTCGCCGACGATGCGACTTCGGCGCAGATCCAACCTTGCAAGTATTGCTGAGGATCGATTGAAGACGGGCCGTTGGTGTACATTTGCAGGTCGGCGTAGAACTTGTTCAGTGTATCAGGATTACCCGGATCGCCACCGAAGAAGACTGCGGCGTCAATGGCCTTGTTGTTCACCTGAATCCCGATCTCGGCCAGGTTCGATTTAATGATTGCTTGCTCACCCTGGCGCAGAGTATTGATACTGGTCTGGAAGGAGACGACCAACCGCACGCCGTTCTTCTCGCGTACCTGACCATTGAGCTTCCAGCCAGCCTCTTCTAGCAGACGCTTGGCCTCTTCGACGTTACGTTCGCAGGTGGTGTTCGGCGAGTTGACGTTCGCCGGTACAACCAGAATATTGCACGTTGGTTCACCGGTCGGGCCGTAGAGCTGCTCGGCAATCGCCTTGCGGTCAATTGCTAGTGCGATCGCCTTCCGCACTGCCGGATCGGTCAGGAACGGATGCGGTTGATCAGGCTCGCTGCGCTTGTCACCCAGTGCCGGATCGGGGTTGGCAAAGTTGACCACAATCCGTTCGACACCGAACGAACCACCAGCGATGGCATCACATTTGCCACTGGCCAGGATTGGTTCGAGCACGGCCTTTGGAATCTGCAAGTTCCAGGCAAAATCAACTTCACCCGTCTCGCAGACGGCACGTGCGGCTGATGTAGCATCACCACCACCCTTGATCTCTACCTCGTCGAAGAAGACCTTATCGGCATCACGGAAGAAGGGGTTGCGCTCGTAGATAACCGTATCACCAGGGCGGAACTCCTTGAGCTTCCACGCATTGGTTCCGATCGGCGCCAGGTTCGCTGCCTGACACTCGGCGCTGGTGCTGGCAGCAGCACCGATGCAGTTACCGAACTGTTTCTTCTGCAAGATCATGCCGAGTGGCCCGACAAAGGAGATGTAGGGGTCGGCGTTCGGCTCCTTCCAAATAATCTTGAAAGTAGTGTCATCAATCTTCTCGATGTTGGCAATCGGATCGAACGCCGCCTTTGTAGTACAGGCTGTAGCCTCATCGGCGCAGTACTGCCAGGTAAAGATAATGTCATCAATCGTGAAGTCACTGCCGTCCGACCACTTTAGTCCTGGCTTGAGCTTCCAGGTTACGCTGGTACCATCGGCAGCCACACCACCATTTTCCAGGGTCGGGATTTCGGCGGCGAGGAAGGGAACCAGCTCGTCTTTTTCGTTGTAGCGGGCCAGTGGTTCAAGAATAACCGTTGCCCCATCAAAGTCTTTGGTACCGGTTGCCAGGTGTGGGTTGAGCGTTGTGACCGCTTGCCAATAGAGGATGGTCAGTTTACCACCTTTCGCCGGCGCGGCTGTTGGCGCAGCGGTCGGCTGAGGGGCAGCGGTCGGCTGAGGGGCAGCAGTTGGCTGCGGCGCAGCAGTTGGCTGGGGGGCCGTCGTCGCTTGCGCTGCCGGAGCAGTGGTGGGCTGAGCCTGGGGCTGTTGAGCGCCACAGGCGGCGAGGATCATTGCCACCGTTGCCAGGAGGGTCATCCATACCCAAAATCGTTTGTGCGACACAGAAACCTCCTCTTTTTCAAAACGAACCCTATATTTGTGAGCAATGTTGGTCGCGGCGACAACGACTAACTTGGTCGGCGATCATTAGCCAGAACCACAGAACATCTGTACGTGCATTTCGTTGTGCCGTGCCAACCTGTCACCAATGGTTTATGTGCCGACAGCAGGAGCATTGCTCTGAACTGTGGGTATGCCGAACAAGCGGTTGATCAACCTTCGATCAGTTCCGCTGTGCATTGCCGGGCACGATTGTCTATCACGTAACTCTATCGTCCTTGATATATCACCTTCACGCAGGTGCAGAGTGGTTGAACAGTACCACAGGGTTGGTGAGTTGTCAAGAAGGGGGAGGTCCCGATCCCGTGCTGCCCTCACCCCCGGCCCCTCTCCCGCGCTGCCCTCACCCCCGGCCCCTCTCCCGTGCTGCGGGAGAGGGGTGAGCTGGGTCGTGAACGCGGTATCGTTGACAGCCGCAGGCGCAGGATCGCCCCTGCTCCGCTCATGCCCCCTTTCGCTCGCTTGGTGGGAGCGGAAGGGAGTCGGGGGAAAGGTGAGGGCGGCTGGGGGGGAAGGTGAGGGCGACTAAGGCGCAGGCACGACCGCCCGCTCGATAGCCGCAATCAACCAACGACTCACCGCTATCTCTTGTTCGAGGCGTGACTGCTGGTTCAGCACGAGATGCTCAACGTTACAGGCCGTTGCGTTCTGGATAGCGAGAAAAGCATGATCGGCGCCGCGACGAGGGCGGTCGGTGCGAAGCGCAGCAGTCAGGCCAACACCCAGCAGCGGCCAATTGCCTTCGCTCAACGTTTGTGCCCGTCGGTAAGCCCAGATCGCCATTGCCTGCGCGGTCGCGGCACTAACGGCGGAAGCCTCCAGATGGCCGGTAATCTCGGCCAGCGAACGCGGTGCGTAGGCGTCAACCGCTTCCAGGATGGTGCGTGATGAACCGGCAATCGCGTGCAGCCAGGCCAGCCCCAGGCTACCGGCGCCAGCGAAGACGAGCACTAACCGCGTTGGTGACGCATGAATGGCTGTGATCTGCGGAACAATGTCGGTAGGGACAATCACGGTACGATGCTCCAGTGCAAAAGAAGCTTCCAGCTTGCGCAATCTATTGTATCGCCGGGGGTAAGACCATGCACCGTCCGAAAAGCACGCACCGCTGCTGCCGTGAGTGGGCCAAACCGCCCATCAATATGACCGGGATCGAAACCGAGGGTCGCTAAGCGGCCTTGGATGTCGGCAACAGCCGGATCGTACTGTGGAGTTGGCTGTGGAGCCAAGTCGGTAAAACCACTGCAATCACGTGCGGTTAGGTCTGCGTAAGGCCCCCACGTGAAGGCAATGCCTTCAGCCCGGGTGGTCTGTGCCGGCAGGGTTGCGTCGATCGGCAGCCAAACCAGCGTGTTGGCGGTTGCGAACCGCACCAATGCACCACGCGCCTGCGCATCCCAGAGCACTGCTATTGGTTCAGCGAGTGGTTCGCGGCGCAATGGTGTGATCGTTCCATCGTTGGTAATGCGCACCATACGCGGTTGAAAAGGGTATTCCCAGGAGAAGTTATCGGTTGAGACCAGCTCGACGAAAGCGTAGATAGCGCCATCGGCCAGGCGCTGTGGTGATCGTACCAGCGGGATAGTCGTCGCCGTTGGCGCCAAAACAGCCGTTTCTACACCCCTGGCGGCATCTATCAGGTAGAGGCCGAATCGTACATCGGGGCCGGGACCACCACCGGCCACCGCGATCTCACGTCCATCAACACTCCACAGCTCCTCTTCGCAGCAACTGAAGGTGCGCACCGGCGATACGTCTGGACCAATAATCACCGCTTCGCCGCCGGGAATGCCCATCTCCGGCCGCATGACAGCATAGAGAAGCAACCGCTCTCCGGCTGGTGACCATGCCACCGGCAGGTATCGCCAGGCCGGATGCGAGAAATCGGCTACGTCCGGTTCTGGATCATCGGCTATGAGCAGGCTGGGCCGTCCACCGCTAATCTGGCTCAGGTAGATGCCATCGGGTGAATCGTTGCGACCGATCACAAGGCCGGGGGCCGGATTGGTCAGATGGTACGCAATCTGCTGACCATCGGGTGAAATGCGGGGGAGACTAATTGCCTGCTCGCGCAACAGGGTGCGCCGACCACGCCCGTCGAGCGCTACCAGCTCATTTCCGGTCAGGTAGACCAGTGTCCCGTCGGTAGCGACACTTAGATCGTACACCGGTTGGGGTTCGTAGGTAATCTGAGTCAGGCGGTTTCCATCAGGTTCCAGGCGCATGACCTGCTCGTTGGCAATGAGGTATACCGGCGCCGGTAGGCCGGTACCGGACGGTGCTGCGGTTGGCGGGACGGTTGAAGCGATAGTTGGAAAGATGGTCGGTGCCGTAGTTGACTGCTCTACCGATGGCGTAGCCGTGGATCGGAGGGGAGCTGCGTCAGGCGCCGATGTGCAGGCCGTGCATAGAATGATGAACAACCACCAGATGTACCGGTAACGTTTCACAAGATAACTCCTGATAGAAGTACAGGCGTAGCGCTGCTGCGCCCTGTTTGCGGCTCGCCATGATGCAACGTGGCGCTCATGATACCAAAAGCTAACAGGCCCTAAAATAGACTGGCGCAGATTCGCGGATAGTGGTATAACACTGTAGACCATGCACGTCCTCGCGACCGTCTGCGCTAATGTAGAGGTCGTCGGCCGGTATCTCGTGTGACAGATAAGGCTCTTTGCTGTGAGATACATTCATGCGTAAACCTTCATCGTCACCCACATCGCCCTCCGCACCACTCCCTGCGCAACCATTTCCGATTGAGCAAGCGCTTGACACACTCGAACGCGAACTGACCCGCTTCACACCACCGCTGATCGATCAGATGGGTGAAGTAAGTCAAACACCGTTTCGGATTCTGATCGCAACCATCCTCAGTCTTCGCACTAAAGACACATTGACGGCAGTTGTCGCACCGCGGTTGTTCGCCGTGGCCGATACACCGGCAGCAATGCTGGCGCTTGGCGTAGAGCGGATTGCCGAATTGATCTACCCGGTCGGCTTTTACCGGGTTAAGGCGCGGCAGATTGTTGCTATCTGCCAGATATTGCTTGAACGCTACGGGGGTGAAGTGCCGTCTGATCTCGATGAACTCTTGAAGCTCCCTGGCGTCGGTCGCAAGACGGCCAATTTGGTGGTGACGGCTGGCTTTGGTTTGCCAGGAATCTGTGTTGATATTCATGTCCACCGCATTTGCAATCGGTGGGGGTATGTTCAGACGCGCACGCCCGAAGAGACTGAGATGGCCCTGCGGGCCAGATTACCGCAGCGCTACTGGATACCTATCAACCGTCTGCTGGTTACATTGGGACAGAACATCTGTCATCCAACCTCACCACGTTGCAGCATCTGCCCGATCCGCGATCTGTGTCCACGCATCGGCGTCACGCGCAGCCGGTAATATGTTCAGCGTACCGGCGCCAGAAAACCACTCAACAGGCCACGAAAGGGACGAACTGCCTCGATGTGGGGAAAATGGCCACAGTGCGGAATCACGACGAGCTGGGCGCCAGGAATCTCACGGCGGGCGGTTTCAGCGTAAGACAGCGGGAAGACGCGGTCATGCGCGCCCCAGATCAGCAATATTGGGATGCGCAGCTCACCGAGACGTGCCCGCAAGCCGGTCAGGCTCAGATCGGTTGCCGCATACCGCCGACTGAGGCTGGTGAGCGCACGGCGGTTCGCGGTACCGCTGATAGCAGCGCGTCCGCGTTCGATTAGTTCAGCTGTAAGGTACGGTTCAGGGTTATGGAAGGCCGCAGCGAGAAAAGCCCGCACGATTGCCGGATGAGCCGAAAGCCAGAGGATCGCTTCACCTACTATCGGCCAGCCGCCTATGATCGTGAGTGGTGATGGTTCAACGAAGCCATCGGTTGCGATGAGCGCCAGTCGGCTTACCCGTTGCGGATGACGTAGTGCCGTGGCAAGCGCATATTTACCGCCCATTGAATGGGCAACAAAGACAGCCTGCTCGATACCGAGTGTGTTGAGTAGTGCAGCGTAGAGATCGCTTTGCAGATCAAGTCCATACGGTGCATTGACCGGCTTTTCCGAATGACCAAAGCCGAGTGCATCAACTGCCAAGGCTCGATAGCCCTGCCTGGCCAGCCAGTCTACTGTTGGCGCCCAATCATCACACGAACCGGCAAAACCGTGCAAAAACACCACTGCCGGCCCATATCCGGCTTCGATCCAGTGCAGTTGATAGCCCTTAACGCGCAACCATCGTGAGCGCATACTATGTTCCTCATCAAGCCAGGTAGCAGGTGTTAGCATTCTCTACGGCGACATCATATCACAGGAAGAGATGAGAGCTAAAGAGGAGCCTTCAGCATGCTACTGCAATAGTACTATATCGCTGCGATCTTTGTCTCATTCCAGGTATGCTTGACTACCGGTACAGAGCGTAGTATAGTTCGGGTAACGATGATCTGAAGGTATTATCCCGCTTCCTAATCAAGTTATCAACGGCATCATCGACCGATGCTCGCACGACAGTGGTGTCTACAGAGGAGGTTTGTATGGTTACCTGGCGACCGGACCCCACCTTCTATCCTTCACCGCGAATGGCTGTGAAAGCCCCCGCCGAGAAGCTTGCTTATGTAGTGCGTCTCAACCCGAAATCAAATGGTCAGGCTGATGCGATGTGTGTTGTTGATGTTGATCCCCTGTCGAGCACCTTCGGCAAAGTTGTCGGTATGACCGAGATGCCATATACGGGCGGCGAATTGCATCACTTTGGTTGGAATGCGTGCAGTTCGATGTTGTGCCCGAACGCCCCCCATCCGCATGTTGAGCGACGCTATCTGGTTGTCCCCGACATTCGGAGTTCGCACATTACCATTCTCGATACTAAACCCGATCCGACGCAACCGAAGGTAGCGAAGGTTATTGAACCAACGGAGCTGTCAGAACGAACAGGGTATTCACGACCACACACCGTTCATTGTGGCCCCGACGGCATCTACATCTCGGCCCTAGGATCGCCGGAGGGCGAGGGTCCTGGTGGCATTTTTATTCTCGATCACGATAACCTGGAAGTGCTTGGACGGTGGGAGATTGATCGCGGCGATCAATATCTGCACTACGATTTCTGGTGGCATTTAGGGTACGATACCCTTATCAGTAGCGAATGGGGAACCCCACGGATGGTTGAGAGCGGCGTACTCGGCGATGAACTCCTAGCTGGGAAGTATGGTCATCGTCTCCACATCTGGGACCTCTACCGCCGTCGCCACCTCCAGACCCTCGATCTCGGCGCCGAACATCAGATGGCGCTCGAATTACGACCAGCGCATGATCCGACAAAGGCCTACGGCTTTATGAATAGTGTCGTGAGCCTTAAAGACCTCTCGGCATCAATCTGGTTGTGGTACCGCGATAATGGTTCCTGGCATCTGAAAAAGGTCATCGACATCCCCGCCGAACCGGCAAGCGAAGAGCAACTACCCGATATTCTGAAACCATTTAAAGCAGTGCCACCCTTGGTAACCGACATTAACCTGAGTGTTGATGACCGCTTCTTGTACGTCTCTTGCTGGGGAACAGGGGAGTTGCATCAGTATGATGTATCAGACCCGTTTAACCCGCGGCTGACCGGTACTGTGCAGATCGGCGGCATCGTCCGCCGGGCTAGCCATCCGGCAGTTAGCGAACCACTTAACGGTGGGCCACAGATGGTCGAGGTGAGCCGTGATGGAAAGCGGGTCTACTTTACCAATTCGCTATACCGAGCCTGGGATGAGCAATTTTATCCTGACGGTATTCGGGGTTGGATGGTAAAAGTAGACGTGAATCCTGAAGGTGGGATGCAGTTCGATCCCAATTTCTTCGTTGACTTCGGTGAGCAGCGCGTGCATCAGATTCGTTTGCAAGGTGGTGATGCTTCAAGCGACTCGTACTGCTTTCCATGATTCGCCTGACGAACTACGAGGAGGCAGTCGTTGGATCAGGCAACTACACTAATCTGGGTATCACTGTTCGGCCTTGGCCTCTTCCATGGCATAAATCCGGCTATGGGCTGGCTGTTCGCTGTTGGGTTAGGGTTGCAAGAGCAACGTGCCAGCGCTGTTATCTCTGCATTTGGCCCAATTGCGCTCGGACATGCAGCGGCAATTGCGCTGGCCGCCTTTGTTGTAGCCCTGCTTGGTCAGACGCTCCCTTCTGACATCTTACTGATCCTTTCTGGCGTGATATTACTGCTCTTTAGTGGATGGCGCTTACTGGTTCGTTTTCGACATCCACGAACACGCTTCCGCGCCAGCGCATGGGAACTCACATCGTGGTCATTTCTTATGGCAACTGCTCATGGCGCCGGTCTTATGGTGGCTCCATTCTTGGCTGCAATGACTCCAACAGGAGCAATGGAACATGCCGGTCATGTACACTACCACAGTCCGGCGCTTACCGACTCACTCGGAACAGCACTCCTGGCCGTTGGTGTCCATACGGCTGGCATGTTTCTCGCAATGGCCGTCGCCGCCCTGGTCGTATATTGGATCGTCGGTCTTGAGGTATTGCGTCGCGCCTGGGTTAATACTGATGTGATCTGGATTACTGTGCTTATGTTAACCGGTATGATCGCCCTGGTATGGGGTGTATGGGATGTAATGCGCGTGTAGGTTGGGGTGTGTCTGAACATTCCCTTCAGATAACTGCAACCTATCGGTTAGTGCATCGGCACCCGATCATTCTCAAGGCCCCCGTGAGCGGTGGGTTCACGCCTGCTTTAAGAGCTTGATCAAAAACCCAGATTTTTCATCGGGCAACTACCGTACCTGTGCGACCATTACGTGAGGGATTGCCAATATTCTGTCGCTCTCGCACCCCATGTTCCCCCTTCCTCTCCCCGCGTGGGAGAGGAAGGGGGCAAGGGGGAAGGTGAGGAACGCCAGGGCGCGCTCCGTAGTACAGGCCCTGAAACCGTTAAAACTCTTTTCCATCGCGTAGCGGAGACGCATGCGTTGCCTGCCACCATTTTCCTGAACATTATAGCGATGTCATAGTCGAGACTCATCACTAGCCCAGGTTTTTGATCATCCTCTAAGAACGCGCCAGAGTAGGCGGGCTGCCAATCTCCCTTACACTTGCCCTTCCGCACTTTAGGTAGCAGCATCAAGGGGCTGGGGGGAGGTAGGGGGGAAAACACGCGCTGCGGACAGGTATGGAACTCCCCCCTGCTCTCTTTTCTCTTCCTCACTTTGCCACTGCCGGGTAGGATGAAGACGGAGAGCAGTCTTACCCTGCTCACCGACTCTGACATTCCGTGTATACTAATCCCAAGTGATAATAAGAGGGTTCGCTTGAACGAGTAAGATAGTCCTATGAACAACAACTTCTTCTCTTTTCAATACCACGCTCTGAAGCCGCTTGAGCAGTGGGGTCTTGGTAGCGTGATTGGTGGTGCGGTGCTTGCTTTGCTTCCTGGCTTCTGGCGTCATTTTGGGTTGCAGGCTATCGGTTGGGGAGCTGTTGACTGGCTGTTAGCCAAAGCTGGTCGCCGGCAAGCCCTGCTCAAGGCTGAAGACTTGGTTATTGGTGATATTGATGAGGCAGAGGCCCATGCTGCGGCTGAACGCTTGCGCAATCTCCTGTTGATCAATGCTGGTCTTGATCTGCTCTATATCGGGAGTGGATTATGGTTGTTGCGACGGGCTGGCGACCGCGCCGACCGGCGCGGGATGGGCGCCGGTATTCTCGTGCAGGGTCTTTTTCTTTTACTCTTTGATAGTATCCTCGCTGCTGAAATCAATCGGCGTTGGATTGCACCATCGTTATGATTAACCAACGAATTTTTTCGCTATTGCAATGTCCTACCTGTCGGGTACGACCTCTCATTCTTGAAGCACAAGGGGTGCGTTGTCCACGTTGTCAGACTCTTTATCCGTTCTGCGATGGGTATATCGACCTGATGCCACGCGGTACCGAATTTGATTACGTCTCGAAGTACGTCAGTGACGAAGAGCAACTTGCTGCTGAGCTAGACTATCGTGAACTGGCGCCGCCATTACTGGCTGCCGGTGTTCGCGACCGCACGCTCCGGCGGCTGATGCGCTGGCGGACAAGCGATGTTGTGCTCGATAACGGATGTGGCACAGCAAAACATGCGGTCTGGAACGCGAAATATGTCGGGTTGATGGTCGGGTCTGATCCGGCAACCCTCTTTGCTGATGAGGCAGTACGTACCGTTACACTTACGAAAGCTGATTCGCGTCTGCTCCCCTTCGCCGACGGTAGTTTTGATAAGGTATTCGCAATTGACATCCTCGAACACTTTCCATTGCCGGTTATCGATGCGTATCTGGCCGAAACGGCCAGAGTGTTACGACCCGGTGGACGGATGATGGCCTTTTCTAATACCCGTGAACGTTCGCCAATCCAACCGCTGATTGACATAAGTCGTCATATTGGCCGTCTGTTCGTAAAGGCTGGCGTCTATGACTTTGAACGTGAGAAGCTCCGCAAATCAGACCATGTCAAAGCGCTGGAAACATGGGAAGATGTGCTGGCTGCATTTGAACGTGCCGGTTTGCGTCCGGTAAAGGTTATTTTCTGGAACAGCCTCTTCACCACCTTTGTCGAGCATGTACTGATGAAGTTGGGCGAAGCCATCGTTGGGCACACCCGTAGTCGTACTGCGGCAAATGTGGCGCCGGGCAACGTGAGCGCCGGTGCAGCGCGTGAAATTCGGGCGCGCCAGCGGATGCGTCACCGGTTGCGCAAGAAGGGTCTTGTGTATTATGCGCTGCTGGCTATTACCCTGCTGATGGAACTTGATCTCTGGCTCTTTGGCTGGATGCGTTGTGGCAGTTATTTCATTCTCGTTGAAAAACCGCGCTCATGATAGAGTATCGTGCACTGACATCAGCCGAATTCGAGCAGTTTTGGGCACTCGACAGTTATGCGTTTGCCCGCCAGTACCATCGTGGCCGCTACACGCCGGAAGTGATTGCGCAACTGCGGGGGTTATTTGTGCATGGTGAGCTGGTTGCGCAGTTGCAGATCATGCCGTTTCGGATGCAGGCCGGTAACGGTGCGCTGTCGGTAGGAGCGATTGGCAGCGTAGCGACCTGGCCGCAGTATCGACGGCGTGGCTACGCTGAACGGTTGCTGCGGGCTGCCTGCACCGAGTTGCGTGAACAAGGAGCCGTATTGGCCCTCCTTTACCCGTTCCGTCACGAGTTTTACCATCGTCTGGGGTGGGCGTTGGCCGGTGAACGGCGCCTGGTGCAACCGACACCCGGCCAACTGCGTGCCTTTCAGGCAGAAGCCAGTACGTATGTCGCCGTTGGCCCCGACCAGATTGAGGAGCTTGATGCGATCTATCGTGGTGCGCTTCGCGGACGGTATGGCCCGCTGGTGCGCGATCAGAACTGGTGGCGGGTGGACGTGTTGCGTACCTGGAGTGGTGAACCGTATCACGCATTCATCTGGCGTGATGATCAGGGTCGTGGACGCTCCTATCTGATCTATCGTCTTGAACGGCACGAAGCTGGTGATCGCATTGTCTGTCGCGATATTGTTGCCCTTGACCCGACGGCACGGGCGCAACTCTTTGTGTTTCTTGCCCGTCACGCCGACCAGATCGTTGCCGCCGAGATCCCAACACCAGTTGATGCGCCACTGAACGCACTATTGCCAGCACCGGTACCAACGACGGTCGTACCGCTCTTTATGCAGCGTGTGCTTGATGTGGCGCAACTGTTGACCGAGTATCCGTTCACTGCGACAACGACCGGTCATTTGACGATCCAGATCGCTGACGAGTGGCTGCCCGATAACGCTGGGCGCTACCGAATCGAATGGCAGCAAGGGAAAGCGACTGTGACCCGACTCGGACCCGGTGAAGCTGATCTCGCCTGCACGAGCGCAACCCTCAGTCAACTGCTCAGCCGCTATCTGCGGCCACGTACTGCGGTTGCTTTTGGCCTGCTGGCAGCTCCACAACGTCAGGCGCTGCTGCTCCTCGAAGCAGCACTCGATGGCTTGCCGCCATTCTGTGCTGATTATTGGTGAACTGATGATACGACAATCGTCTCGCACTGTAACTGTATTCCTCGCGTTTTCGTAAAGCAGAGAGTTCCTTGTCATAGAGCCAGTTATTGTTGTGACCAGAATTGCTTACTGATATGTTACGACCACTCTACATCTCGCCCTTAGGTCGTGGTGGGGTTGATTTTGGTATTCAGAACATCACCCGTGCGACTCGCCGTGCCGGACTGCATCCTGAACTGGTTCGTCTTCCTGAACTGTACAACTTTCTCCCAATGCTTATTCCACGTGCTCTGCCAGCAGATGTAGTACGACGTTTTGACATCGTGCAGGGCCGCTCACGAGTGGCTTTTAGCCTGCGTGGCTATGACCGACCAGTCGTGACAACAGTGCATCACCTGACGACCGATCCCGACCTGCAACCGTACAGTTCATTCACCCAACGGCTCTTCTACCGGTTGATCGAGGCGCGCTACGATGGCCTCTCGATTGCGTATGCCGATGCCGTGGTTTGCGTTAGTCGCTTTACCCAACGAATGGTCGAAGCGACCTACGGTCGTCGCGATACAGTGCTCATTTACGATGGAATTGACACTGATGTCTTTGTACCGCCACCGGGTATGCAGCGTCGTGATGACGGTTTACCGCCGAGTGAGGCACGGATTCGGCTGTTGTTTGTCGGCAATCGAACTCGCCGCAAAGGGTTTGATCTTCTGCCGCGCATTATGGATTTACTTCCCACCGACTATGTGTTGTATTACACCGGTGGCTTTCAGGGGCGTGATACCGGATCACCTCATCCCCGCATGATCCCGATCGGTTCGCCGGATCGCGATGGATTAGTAGCGGCGTACCAGAGCTGCGACATCCTCCTCTTCCCTTCACGTCTGGAAGGGTTTGGGATTGCGCCCGCCGAGGCACTGGCCTGCGGTCGCCCCGTTGTTACCACGAATGTGTCAGCATTGCCCGAAGTCGTTGATGATGGCGAGAACGGATTTCTCGTTGCCCGTGATGACGTTGCCGGCTATGCCGAGAAGGTGCGTATCCTTGGCGAAGATGCCGGGTTACGGCGTCGTTTTGGCGAGCATGGTCGGGCCAAGGTCGTTACCCATTTCGGGTACGGGCCATTGGGTGAGGGTTTTCGGCGTCTGTACGAACAATTGTGCGGCAAGTAACGAGATTCATATAAATGTACTGCGCTATCTATGAGAATGACGGTGATAAGGGGCGACCTGGCGATGAGGTCACCCCTAGGTGTTGGGATAGACCGAACCACGGTGCTACGGGTGTAACTTGGTTGTTGAAGGAGACGACTCGACGTGATTCTCGTGATTCTGCCCGGCGAAGGGGTGGCGGTGATTCAAATAGATCAGAACTGCGCAGAGCACGATCAACGTGATGCTGACCAATTGTGCAACCCGAATACTCCCTTCGCACTCACCACCGATGCCGCTCGCACATAAGCTATCGACCCGTAAGCCTTCGATCCAGAACCGTCCGCTTGAATAGATAATTCCGTACAAAAACAGCAGATCACCCGGCTTGAGGCGACGCTGTTCAGGTGGCGCCAGACGTCCAAAGCGACGATCGAGCCATAACAGGACACCGACGCCGAGCAGATTCCAGATCGACTCGTAGAGAAAAGTCGGGTGAAAAAGCGTGGTGATCGGATACGTTGTTAAATCGTTGTACGGCGGAAGGCGGTATTCTGGATCGATGCGTAGCCCGAACGGCAAAGCGGTTGGCCGGCCATACGCTTCCTGGTTAAAGAAATTACCCCAGCGACCAATGCTCTGCGCCAGCAAGAAACCAGGGACACAGACATCGAGCCAATCCCAATACGGCAATTTGGCATATCGCGTATAGATAACCGTCGAGAGAAGCGCACCGATAATCGCGCCGTGAATCGCGATCCCGCCAGTTGTCAGATTCAACGCACTCCATGGATTCGGCGCAAATCGTTCCCATTCAAACGCAACATAGTAGATACGAGCGCCGACAATCCCAAGAATGAGCCCCAACATCAACTGATTCCAAACGTGATCGGGATGGTAACCACGGGCAACCGCTCGTCGTGAAGCGAGTAGTGCCGCAATCAGCGCACCTGTCATGATAATAGCGCCATACCAACGAATAACTATTGGTAACCCGAACAAGGTAAAACTGATCAAGAACGGGTCATCGGGTGGATAGAGCACCATACTTTCTCCAAATCAATGATCTAGTGCATCGCAGATGACGCGAACACTGTGCGACAGGCGAGGTGCAAGAATTGTAAGTTTCCAAATCAATAATCTAATGCATCATAACCGACGTCAACATATGGCGACGCTTACAATGAAGCAGCATAGCGTACTGCATTCCGGAAAATCTGCAAGCCATCGCCTTCGTGCCGGGTCGGTTCACGTGTCCAGCGCGGATGTTGGTGAGGCAGTACAGCATTTTCGGGGTGCGGCATCAAACCCAGCACATTGCCCTGCGCATTGCACAGACCGGCAATCGCGTGAGGGGAACCATTTGGATTGGCGGGATACCCCTCACCGAGATACCGCAAGGCAACCAGGCCGTTGCTCTCTAACTCGATCAGAGTTGCTTCATCGCGCACAGCGATCCGTCCCTCACCGTGAGCTACCGGTACCTCAATCGGACGTTCTATGCCACGGGTAAAGAGGCAGCGACTGTTTGCCACTGCTTCAAGCTGCACCCACCGACATTCAAACTGATGAGATTCGTTCGTTGTTAGCGTGACCCGTGGGGGTTGGCGAAGGGGGCCGGGAAGTAATCCTGCTTTCACCAGCACCTGAAAACCATTACAGATGCCAATAACCGGACGACCATCAGCCACAAATCGTTCCAGTTCCTCTCCCAAGCGATGAATTAAATCAACCGCCAGCAAACGTCCGGCTCCCAAATGATCGCCATACGAGAAACCACCAGGAATAACCAACATCGCATAGTCGGTCAGCCGGATCGAACCTTCGATCAAGCGATTAACGTGAATCCGTTCAGCGTGTGCACCGGCCAGCTCACACGCCAGCGCAGCATCGGCATCCCGATTAATGCCAGGAGCGCGTAAGATAAGTACCTTCAGTTCCACTGAAACTCCATCTCCACCTCACCGATCTTAATGTGGTCACCGGATTGCAGTCGCCATGGGACATTCGGTGGAATCCTTTTCCCATTAATCTGCGTTCCGTTGGTGCTTTTCTGATCGGTGAGCATATAATGATCGCCACGTCGCTCAATAATCGCATGGAGGCGCGAGGAAAAGCCGCGATCATGTTCTGCCAGATCAATCTCAGGAAAATGAGTTCGCCGTGGATCACGTCGTCCGATCCGTATCGGCGAACGATCAAGGACAACCTCCCATGTCCGATAGGGCGAGCGTACAATCAGCCGCGCAGGAGGCTTCTGAAGGGTCGCTGCTGCTGGTGTGCTGGTGGGTAACGCTATGCCACAGCCAGCACAAAACCGTGCTTGCTTTTTGTTCAAACGACCGCATTGTTCACAAACAATACCACTTTCAGCAGCCGGTGCCGGCGACGGATGGGCAGCTTGAGGCGTCTGAGATGGTGGTGACGGCGCAGGTGGCTGAGATGGTGGTAAGGGTGCCATCCGGAGCGTCGGATCAACATACGCCGTCGTCAATCGCTTATGCAATGCCTGTTCTAATTCTAGACAACTGACGAACCGTTTTTCGCGTTCCAGACTCATTGCCTTAATAATAATCGCTTCGGTCTCGGGCGTTACCGAACGATTGATGCGCGTAATATCACCGCGACGTGGTGGCTGTAGCGGTACCGGCGGAACTGCTGTTAGTAGATGGAACATTGTCGCACCGAGCGCGTAAATATCCGAACGCGCATCAGTTTGACCGCGACCATACTGCTCAGGTGGCGCATAGCCGGCCGATCCCATCGCGATGGTATCTTTTGTTTTCCCAATTTTATGTCTGCGCGCCACACCGAAATCAATAAGTTTCAGAACGCCATCTGGCGTGACAATAACGTTCGATGGCTTCATGTCGCGATAAATGATCGGAGGCTGGCGGGTATGCAAATAGTGCAATACCCGACAAAGCTGAATGCCGTAGCCGATCACCTGCTGTTCGAGCATTGGTGCGTTGGCGTCACGAATCATGGCTTCGAGCGTCTTACCGGGCACGAATTCCATGATCATCGTCGGGCGACCTTCGTATACAAAGAGATCAATGACGACCGGCAAATTGGGAAAGGAGAGTGAGCGCAGAAGTTCAGCTTCTTGCAGAAAGAGTTGACGTGCTTCGGCCAGCTCTTCTGTGTTCGTTTCATCGAGCGGGCGCATCTCTTTCAAAGCCCAGATACTACCGTCGCTCGTCCGGCGAACACGGTAAACGGCCCCCATGCCACCACGACCAATGAGGTTGAGCACTGTATACGCATCAGTCGTTCCCTGGATGGTCAGATTGTCTGGCAGCCGGTCGAGCATAAGCATGGCATGTCGCTGCTAATTTCTGATACCAGAGCAATTATACTACACTGCACAAGAGCGATGTGTATCAGAACAGAGGTGTTCAACGTTCTTTTTCTACTGGCAGAGGGGTGTGAGGATTGGTGTCAGCAGGTGGAGAAAATATTGAACAACCCTTGCGCTTTCAGCTTTGAGAGATACTACAGCAGAGGGCGAACACCTGCGTGTGCGAGTGGTATGCGACTGGAAGGTATCGGTTGGCGCATCCCCTGCGCAAGCGCTATGCGCCTTGACGAACTACCCATTGACTGCTATAATCTGCCTTGTCATGCCGAAGTGGCGGAATGGCAGACGCGACGGTCTCAAAAACCGTTGGGGATCAACCCCCGTGTGGGTTCAAGTCCCACCTTCGGCACCACTCAACAATAGCGGGGCGTGGCTCAGCCTGGTAGAGCGCCGCGTTCGGGTCGCGGAGGTCGGTGGTTCAAATCCACTCGCCCCGACCAATGCAAAAGAGCGTCTATGCAATTGCATAGACGCTCTTTACTGTCGTCAGAACCTGTGTACGTGCAGGTTATGGCTGGTAGTTGATGACATCCCTCATCCAGTTTTATACCCACTGGTCGGGGTCGGCACCCAATCTACGTGCGGTCGTTTGCTGACATGAGCTGAAATCAGGTTGTCGCACAGCCCATGATGATTACCCCTTAGTGCCTATCCGGAATACCCTGTCGCAGAAGAAGATTCGGTTGGGGCGAAGCGCCGCTGCGCCCGTACATCTATCAGGTTTCATCCGCTGTACGGTGAGACAATTATTCGGATAGGCTCTTAGCAGAATACCACCTGAGCATCACTGTCCTGATTCAAATCGAATGATCACATGCACGGCAACGTTGAACCTGCTATGATACAGGTACGACAAAGGCTGATAGTGAGTACGCCTATGAAGCCACGAATACTCTTTCTGGTCAGTTGCTGGTTGTGGTTAGGATGTTTGCTCGCGCTTGCGGGTTGTATCGATCTGGCTGCCGCTCTACCGCCCACACCCACTCCATTTCCCACCATTCCTCGTCTGCCTACGGTCACACCCATTACTCCCGAACCAGTCCGCAGCCCGGTGATCATCGTGTTGGGGCCATCAGCAACCCCTATACCAACCGTTAGCCCATTACGCGGTCGGGTTCGGGTAGAAGCGAATGTCCGCCGTGGGCCGGGAACATCGTTTCAGGTCATTACTGTGTTGCCGGCGAATACGGAAGTGGTACTGGAAGGGCAACGTGCCAACTGGTACATGGTGCGCCTCAGCGATGGTCAGAGTGGTTGGATGTCGGCAACCGTGCTTGAGGTGACTCCTGAGGTAGCGGTGCTCGTACCGGTAGTAGCACCGTAAGGTGTCATCATTTGACGCAAAACGCAACTTAAGAGCGGCGCAGTGACTGCCATCGGCCAGGGTGCAGCAACGCAACACCTGTAGATCCATTGATAGGTTGCATCCGTTGGACCGTGAGACGATGATTCTGTCACCTGGGTTCGCGGGCCTCCGGCCCGCACGGTGCGTACCGCGCCTGGTATCATCTTCACCTGTACATCGGCATACATCGGTCAGAGTGCAGCAACGCTACGCCTGTGCATCCATTGATGGGTTTCATCCGTTGGACCGTGAGACGATGATTCTGTCACCTAGGTGCGCGGGCCTCCGGCCCGCATGATGCATACCTCGCCTAGTATCATCTTTCGTCGCTCAGCGCCAATCCGAATCATCCATCATCACTTCGTGACGGATGCACTTCGGTGATGGATGCAAGCCGATGGTCACAGAGCGCCTATCCGACCTATTCGGTCGAGGTGCAGCAGCGCTGCGTCTGTGCATTAGCAGGTGAGCAAACCTGGCCGCGCTGGGATCGCGGGACTACTCGAATGGCCGATTTGTAAACCGTAAGCTCTCGCAGAGGTGAGGAGCAACTGAGATCACGGGCCTCCGGCTACGTTTGTTGTTCATTCTGGCGAAGGGCACTTCGGGGGTTGAACCCACCCCTCCTGTTGCGTTGATGGACACGATCGGCGCACCAGCACAGTTTGCACAGCCAGAATTGGTTTCAGGTAACTGGATCGAATAAGTGAGGCCATGCTTCTCTCGTCTCAGGAATCGGTCAAAAGAAAATAGCGCCTTGTTTAGAGCCTGTCCGGAATACCCTGTCGCAGAAGAAGATCAGTTGCGGCGCAGCGCCGCTGTGCCCGTACTCGTGTTTTGAAGACAACATAGCAAAACTTCCGGCGATCAGTGATACCATAGTATATGAAATCTGACCATGCCACCTGATGGCACCAGCAAAGGATAGCTCCTATGCAGCTTTTCAGTACATTATCACGAACACGCGAAACTTTTACTATTCCGACCGATCGCCCGGTAACCCTCTATGTCTGTGGGGTGACACCCTATGATACAACCCATATGGGACACGCCCGGACGTTCATCGTCTTTGATGTACTGGTACGCTATTTACAGTGGCAAGGAGCAACGGTACGCTACTGTCAGAATGTGACCGATGTTGATGATCCGTTGTTCGAGCGGGCCAGGCGTGACGGTGTGCGGTGGGATGAACTTGCCGAACGCCAGATTGCACAGTTACGCGCCGACTGTGCCGGTCTGAACATCTTGCCGCCAACCTTCTTTCCGCGAGTAAGCGAAGAAGTAGGAGCCATGATTCCGATCATTGAGCGCCTGATCGAACTCGGTCATGCCTACGTAGTTGATGGTAACGTCTATTTCAGTATTCAAACCGATCCCGATTTTGGCCGTATGGCGCGGATGGGGTACGACGAACTCTTGGCAATTGCCAATCAACGCGGCAATAATCCTGCTGATCCCAACAAGCGTGACCCGCTCGATTTTGTGCTCTGGCAACGTGGTAATCCCGACGAACCGAAGTGGGAGAGTCCATGGGGATTAGGCCGACCGGGCTGGCATATTGAGTGCAGTGCAATGTCGCAACGCTACCTCGGCGATCAGATTGATATTCACGGTGGTGGCGCCGATCTTATCTTTCCTCACCATTCGTGTGAAATTGCCCAGAGCGAATCGGTTACCGGCAAACGTCCGTTTGCCCGCTTCTGGATGCACGTCGGTCTGGTCTGGCTCGATGGCGAGAAGATGAGTAAATCACTCGGTAATCTGGTCTTTGCCCGCGATGTCCTGCGCATCCATCACCCGGATGCCATTCGCTGGTATTTACTCAGTGAACACTATCGTGAAGAGTTTGATTATCGTCGTGATGCCCTTGCACGCTACGAGCAATACGCTGCCGATGTCCGTCATGCTTTGAGTCTGCCGAGTGGCACCCTCAGTCCACTCGATCTGAGCCGTGGCCGCGATGATATGATTGCCGAAATGAACAACGATCTGAATACGCCGGCTGTACTGGCCACATTGCATACGATGGCCGGTATGATTATCAACGCTGCCCATGAGGGACGCGACGTGAGTGCTGCACAAGCCATGGTGCGTGACCTAGCTTTGATGCTAGGATTCACGTTGCGTTGAGGGTGTGGTTGCACGAGCAAGGTACATCCCTGTCTGAAAGCGGAAACACCGCGTAGCGCATAGTATTCCCCCATCCTCTCCTCTGGAGGGAGAGAACGGGGGTGAGGGGAAGGTGAGGGAGAACGCACTGATACTCGCCTGACCGGTACGTTAACGCTGACGATTCCGATCGCGCCCACGCAAGAAGGGCGGAATATCGAGATCATCATTGCTAATCGTCGGACGTACCGGCTGCACTGGCGGTGTCGGCGCTGGTGTTGTTGGTGTCGGCTGGCGCGGCCGTTGTGTGGCCTGACCGCCGATCTGGCCGGTGGCCTGACCGGTGCTTGTTGCTGCTGTCGGATACGACCGGGTGCGTTGAACGTTCGAGGTGCGATTGACATCAAAGCCGGTGGCGATGAGCGTGATCTTGATCTCACCGGGAGGGAAGTTTGGATCAATCACCGCGCCGATAATAATATTGGCATCAGGATCAACTTGCTTGGCGACAATATCTGCCGCTTCGTAGACTTCCATAATCCCTAAATCTTCACCACCGGTGATATTGAAGAGCACCCCCTTCGCGCCATCAATACTTACTTCGAGCAAGGGACTGGCAATTGCCTGATTCACTGCATCGATTGCGCGAGTATCACCCTTACCGTAGCCAACCGCCATCAACGCTGACCCTTGCTGGGCCATAATGGTCTTAACATCGGCAAAGTCAACGTTAATCAAGCCGCGCTGTGTGATCAGGTCTGAGATACCCTGAATACCCTGCCGCAACACATCATCGGCCATCTGAAATGCCTGTTGGAACGTTGTGTTCTTGCTGGCCGTTTGCAACAGACGGTCGTTAGGAATAACGATCAGGGTATCAACCACCGGACGCAACTGTTCGATACCCGCCTCAGCGACCTTGCGACGGTGATTTCCCTCAAAGGTGAAGGGGCGCGTGACAACGCCAACAGTCAATGCACCAAGGTCATGGGCAATGCCGGCGATGATAGGTGAAGCGCCGGTACCGGTACCCCCACCCATACCGGCAGCCACAAACACCATATCCGCACCCTTCAACTGCTCGTAAATGTCTTCTTGGTTCTCTTCGGCAGCTTTCTGACCAATAACCGGATTCCCGCCGCTGCCGAGACCGCGTGTGAGCTTATCACCGATCCGAATCCGCACCGGGGCCAATGAGTGCATCAGGGCCTGCACATCTGTATTAACCGTAATGAATTCAACCCCCTGGACACCGGCGGCAATCATGCGGTCTACTGCATTGCTGCCGCCGCCGCCGACACCGATCACCTTGATCTGAGCGAAGTCTTCTAGCGAGAAGCTATTGCTGCTACGATCAACCATAGACGAACCTCCTTAACATTGGGAATTATGGTAGTAATTCGCGCAACCAGCGGCGGAAGCGCTCGTAAAGTGAAGTCGTATCATCAGATGAGGATGTCTCAGGTGGCCGCCCACCGTAGCGTATTCCCCATCGTAAAAGCCCAACGGCAGTTGCATAAGCTGGCGAGTCGAGCGAATCGGTTAAGCCCCCCAAGCCACCCGGAATTCCGATCCGTACTGGTAATCCTAAATCGTCACGCAGTAGCTCATCGAAGCGCTGAAGTTGAGCACCACCACCGGTTAAAACGATCCCGGCGGGGAGCATCCCGTCGTAGCCACTCCGTCGGGCTTCGGCCACGATCAGCTCGATTAACTCCTCAGCCCGTGCTTGCAAGACTTGTTTCAGCAAATGGGCACTGATCTGCTGCTTTTCACCGACTGTCAATGTTTCGGCATCGATCAGATCGCTCTCATCACCCGGTGCGGGTGGATGACCGGCTATCGCACTGCCATAACGAAGTTTCAGATATTCGGCAGTATTCGGCGGTGTATGGAGAACGTAAACGATGTCGTTGGTAAAATGCTGACCGCCAACTGGAATCACACCGGTATGCCACACCCCGCCCTGGGCAAAAATAGCGAGATCGGTGGTCGCTCCGCCAATATCAATGAGCATCACCCCCCGCTCTTTATCGTCGTCGCTAAGGACTGCCTCGGCTGCCGCAAGCGGCTGTAAAACCAGATCATCAATCTGCACACCAGCCCGTTCAACACTGCGAATCAGATTTTGAATCGCCATCGCCTCGCCGGTGATGATGTGCGTTTCCACCTCAAGCCGTAGACCACTCATCCCGATTGGGTCGCGAATGCCATCGTTGCCGTCGATCACATACGTGCGCGGAATAACGTGGATGATCTCGCGTTGTGTTGGGAGGGCGACCAACTGCGCGGCTTCGATAGCCCGTGCCACGTCCTGGCGGGTAATCCCGTCGGGATTCTGCACAGCGGCCACACCCCGACTGTTAAGCGACGAAATATGACGGCCCGCCACACCGACAAAGGCCTGGTTGATGCGACAACCACTGGCGCGTTCGGCTTTTTCCAGACTCGCCTCAATCGCTGTCGCTGCATCATCGATATTGACAACCACACCTTTATCGATCCCACGGCTGGGCACCATCCCAACACCGAGAATGTTTAGCCGTCGGCCATCACCAACCTGGCCGACAATCGTACAGATTTTACTTGAGCCAACATCTATTCCGACAATGGTGCGTGCCATGGTGCGTGCCATATCATCCTCACTGCCTGCCACCGATGGTTATGGTTCACGGACGACCATCGGTGCGATTTTGATAAAATGGGTTCACTGGCCGTAAATCAAGATAGGTAAATGCTGTACCATCGGTAAGTAGATAGGCAAGAATTGTCAACTTGCGCTTCAGATGTTCACTACGACCAAACACAATCATCTGATCCTGCGCAGTACGCACAAATACCCCTAATCCAAAATCCCAACCAATTTGGGCTGGCTCTAATCCGATGTCATGAGGCAATATCCATGCCAATTCACGAGCCAGCATGATGGCATCACTATCGAGCCGCATATTCGGTTCAACGGGGAGGTTTGATGTATCAACAATTACTAGTGCATCGGCGGGTGGCGGTGTGGTAGCCGCTTCAATAACATATCCTTGCCGATCTACCAGATAATCAATCCCGTTGCTACGCCAGTACATAGCCGGCTGTCGTTCGACGATAACGATACGGGCGCGATCAGGTAAACTCAGCGTCAGTTCGGCGCGTTCAACGAATGGACTCCGCAACAATGGCGCAATCGTTTGCTGCTCGTCGATCAACCAGATCGGCAACCCTCTAAGCGGAACTGCGGCAACAATTCGCTCTGGGCTGAGCAATTCGGCCCCTACCACTTCAACCGTCTGTACGCGAAACCGATCACTAAACAATACATAGAACAGCAGAATACAACTCATCACAAACAAAATGCCACTCACAATCCGTCCACTCCGCAAGCCATCGTACAGACGCCAGCGCCAGCCGGGAACAACCGCGGCTGTGCTCTGCTGACTCAAGCGTCGGCGGCGGGCAGCGATTCGTTTACGGGTATCTGGCGGATTGTACTCCATGTGCTCATCCTGCAATCTAGGGCTATCGGTCAGCCCTTCCAGACCATTCAAAGGCCAGCTCAACCAGTCGATCAAGCAACTGTGGATACGGCAAGCCACTGGCGTCCCACATTTTGGCGTACATACTGATCGGCGTAAACCCCGGCATCGTGTTCACCTCATTCAGCCAGAGGGTTCCCTGCTCGCGGTCGAGGAGAAAATCGACCCGCGCTAGGCCAGCGCCGTCAATTGCCTGAAAGGCACGAATGGCTAATGCTTGCACCTCGGCAATCTGGGCCTGACTGAGATCAGCCGGAACAATTGTTTGCGAACCGCCATCAATATACTTGGAGTGATAATCGTACCATTCACCGGCAGGAATAATTTCGCCGGGAATACTGGCCGCAATCTGTTCGTTGCCCAACACCGAAATCTCGATTTCGCGGGCAGAGATGCCTTGCTCGACAATGATCCGTCGATCATAACGAGCAGCCTCTTGCAGACCGGCAATTAACTCGGCGCGATGACGAACTTTACTCACTCCTACGCTACTCCCCAGGTTGGCCGGTTTGACGAACATCGGGAAATGCAGCACCGTTTCTATCCGTTCGCAGAGGGTGGCTATATCGGTAAGTTCACTGCGGCGGATCAGCAGCCACGGTAATACCGGTAAACCGGCAGCGGTAAACGCAGCCTTCATCAAGCCTTTGTCCATGCCTACGGCACTAGCGGCTACCCTACAGCCGACATAAGGCCGACCGGCCAGCTCTAACAAGCCCTGGATGGTACCATCCTCGCCATACGGCCCGTGCAAGACGGGAAAGACAACATCACACGCCGGCAATTCCCAACCTGGCATTCCGACTCGTCCTAGCTCACGAACCGGCCCTGCTGCAACCTGAGCTGCACTGGCCGGCAAACGGGCAGGATCGGCTTCGGCCATCAGCTTAGCCAACGCTCCCGGCCCATGCCACCAACGTCCATCTTTGCCAATACCAATCGCTTCAATGCGATAGCGATGTGGATCGAGATTGCTCATCACCGCATGCGCCGATACGAGTGACACCTCATGTTCGCCGCTCTGTCCGCCGAATATGACGGCTATCGTGATCGGCTTGATCATTCGCCGCCTCCCCTGTGTTGAATAACGATCAATAAGATGATCGTTATCTGAAAAAACGAGATGTTTCAAAAAATTTTACTAATGATTTCGTTCATGAAGATCATTTTTTGGCTTTTCATCACCATCTTTTAAATGATCCGCACTTCAAGCTGAAGCGTAATGCCAAATCGCTCGGCGACAGTTGCACGGGCCAGGTCGATAAGGGCCAGAATGTCGGCTGCGCGGGCCTGACCATGATTCACGATATAGTTTGCATGAAGTGGACTAATCTCGGCGTCACCAATACGGGTACCCTTTAAACCAACCGCTTCAATCAGACGCCCGGCAAAATCGCCTGGTGGATTTTTGAAGACACTTCCACACGAACTTCCCGCCGGTGTTTTCTGTTTGCGTTCCGCAGCGATGGCCGCCATACGTGCGGTGAGCACCGCTGGGTCGGCCCGCCGCAGACGAAACCGGCCAGATAGCACAAGTGGTGGCAGCGGCGTATGCTGCATCTGTTTCAGAATACTCTCGCGATAGGTATACGCCAGATCGTTAATCGACCATTCTACCCGTTCGCAGCCATTCATCAACAGCTCGGCTGCAATCAACTGACCAGCAACATTGCCGCCGTAGCATCCGGCATTACCGACAATTGCCCCGCCTACTGTTCCGGGAAGGCCCTCTGCCCATTCCAAGCCCGCCCATCCCATTGCTGCGAGCCGACGGGCAGTACCGGCCATTGGCGCACCTGCCTCGATCCACAGTTCGGCACTCTCACCCTGATCGTGCAGTTCCCACCGCTGCCCACGGTAAACGGCAATCACACCGTCAAATCCTTCATCCCGCACCAACAGATTGGTGCCGCGCCCGATCCAGATCAGCGGGAGCTGCTGATCGGTGGCCCAGGTTGCCAGCGCTATCGCCTCGGCGGGAGTTGCCGGTTCAGCATAATAACGCGCCAAACCACCAACTCGCCACGAGGTATGACGCGCCATTGGCTCAGCGGTGCGCAATGGTATCGATAACAGAGCGGGCACCTTACACCTCCTGTTGCGCGGCGTGTTGTTGTGCGATAAACAACGCCGACACCTGATCACTATCCCCAGCCCCCAGCGTCAAGATAACGTCGCCGGGTTGTGCCAGCGAATGCAGAACCAGAGCCGCATCTGCCGGTTTTCCGGCATAGCGTGCTGTTACCCCGTGTGCAACCAGATGTTCAACCAGCGCCATCGCCAGGGCAACCGGATCACCCTGTTCGCGCGCTGGGTAGACATCACCAACCAACACCATCGCCGCTGCCTGACACGCCGCCGGCCATTGTGTCCACAGACTGCGTGTGCGACTAAAGGTATGGGGTTGCAAATAAACGATCAGGCGACGGTCAGGGTAACGCTGATGCGCGGCAGCGAGCGTAGCCTGCACTTCGGTCGGATGATGGGCATAATCGTCGATCAGCGTTATTCCGGCAATCTCACCCCGCCACTCAAAACGCCGACTACTGCCGTGATAGCTGGCCAGTGCTGTTGCTGCTGCGACGAGATCAGCTCCCCACAACGCTGTTGCGGCCAGGGCTGCCGTTGCATTGCGTACATTATGGTCACCGGGAACCGCCAGGCGCACCGTTGTGGCAAATCGCCGACCGAAGGTACGACGGTCGTAATACCAGAGATCAAACTGTTGGCCCTCTGGCGTCACCCGCACCCCACTTGCCGTCCAGTCGAGTGGGGCCAGCCGACAGGAAACCGGATCGGTCGCGATGCGCTCATCGATCCCGTACAGACAGGCTTCGCTGTGTTCGGCCAGGGCCAGTGTCCCAGGATCATCGGCGCAGAGAATAAGACGGCGCGGGTCGCGTACCTGTCTGGCAAAGGCAGCAAAGGCAGCGATATACTCAGCCGCAGTTGGGTAAATATCGGGATGATCCCACTCAACATTGGTGACAATCGCCATCGCCGGTGTCAGGGCCAGAAAAACGCGATCGTACTCATCAGCCTCAATCACCAGTGGCGCTGTTGGATCGCCCCATTGCGCACTACCACCCAACGCCGGAACTTCGGCACCGACCAAAAAACCACACTCGATCCCCGCGCCACGCAGGGCCAATGCCGTCAGCGCACTGGTTGTCGTCTTGCCGTGGGTTCCGGCAATCGCAATCACCGGTCGTTGGGCTGACCACATCCGCCACAGATCGGCCCGACTCAGGAGCGGAATAGACAGCGCTACCGCAGCATCGAGTTCAGGATGGGAGCCACGAATAGCAGCCGTTGCCAGCACATAGTCTGCCCCTCGTACATACGCCGGATCGTGACCCTGCCAGACCTGTGCTCCGCGTTCCTGGAGTGCTGCGGTAGCTCGATTGGCGGTGAGGTCCGAACCGCTCACCGTATGGCCCTGATCCATTAACAGATGCGCAATGGCGCTCATGCCAGCGCCGGCAATCCCAATGATGTGATAGTGACTCACGGTTTCCAGACCTTTGGAAAGTTGAATAAAATAAGCAACCCTAAAATCATAAAGAAAATGGCGATCAACGATGGTAAGATAATACTGACATCAGGTAATGTATTGAGAAAGAGCGCAATTGGTCCTTCGAAGATACCGCCGCTATTCACAAATTCGCGCCAAAACACGACCGCAGCGTTGGTCCACAGCAGAACAATAAACGCTCCCACAAACAACCCTAGCGGACGAGCCAAACGCTCTTTTGGCGGCCCCTTCCATGCAGCCTTACTATCGAGAAACCTTCCTAAGAGGATCAATGCGATAAATGCCATCATCCGAAAGAAGAGCGGTACCTGAAATTCCGGTGTGATAAGCGGATCAAGCGGTGGTACCAGTGTCGGATCATTACCAATCAAGAATGCGATAAAGCGAGGTGCATTGATCCATAATCGATTGATAACACTTACCAGAAATGTACCACCCTGGACACAAACGATGTAGGCGATGATCGTCCAGAGCGCAAGCGTAAGGAGATTACGCAGACCCTGCTGGTAGCCGACATAGCCCCCCAATGCCATCAGAATGAGCAATAAAGCAAAACCGTTCAAATTAACTGTAATAACCGTCTGCGCTAAAGGAATGACCATCCACTCTTCCATCATGTTGAACTCCTTGTGGCGAGTTCCATCAGCGCCGCGGCTAGCGTCTGCGCCGCTTCGGGTCGAGCCAGCGCACGGCTGCGTACTGCCATCTGCCTCCGCATCTCGTGATCGATTAACAATTGTCGAACTGCCTGCGCTAACGGCCCGGCCTCCGGTGCACCATCACCCAACATCGCATCATCAGCTACCTTCAGGGCTGCACCCCGTTGAACCAGATAATCGGCATTTTCATCCTGATGCACGTAAGGGTACGGTACCAGCACTGCTGGTAGCCCGACTGCCGGTAGCTCAGCCAGCGTTGAGGCGCCACTGCGGCACACGGCCACATCAGCAGCCGCCAGGGCGGCGGTCATACTACGGGTCTGCCCACTTTCAAGGTAGGGGAAGAGCAGATAACGCTCACGTAACGCCGGCTCAAGACGTGCTGCGGTTTCCGCCAGCCATTCCTGATCGCCTTCCCGCCCACACACATGAATGATAGTACAGAGGGGCAATAATGTCGGCAACAATGCAGCGATAGCCCGATTGATACTGCGTGCCCCTCGACTACCACCATAGACCAACAGAACGGTCTGATCGGAGCGAATGCCAAACGCAGCCCGTGCCATCTCACGGTTGGCCGTAAATAATTCAGACCGTACCGGATAGCCGGTTACCAGTGCCCGGCGATCACCCTCGTGTAACCCTAATCGTGGTAACGCATCACTGACGTTTACCGCCGTCAAATCGGCGATCCGACTTAACAGGCGCACGGCTAATCCAGGTACGACATCTGGCAAATAGATCATCGTTGGTATGCGCCGCAACTTAGCCGCCACAAAGAGTGGTACACACACATAACCACCGGTTCCCAAGATTGCTGCTGGTCGCTCTTGGTCTAACAATTGTCCGGCCACGATCACGCCACGAGCCAGTGTAAAGAGCGCACGCACAGCCCCTAGCGGCCCACGACCACGCACAGCGGCTGCTGGCAACGCACGAAACGGAAGTTGGCTTTCTCGCACTACAATCCGCTCTTCCATCCCGCCAACGCTGCCCACATACACAACCTGCGCCTGTTCAGCCAGTACGTGAGCGACGGCCAGCGCCGGATAGACGTGACCGCCAGTGCCGCCACCCGAAAGAATGAGACGGAGCCTGGCCGGTACGGAAGCTGGCGGTGGTTTTTGAATTATCGGTTGATGACTGATCGACATGGCGAGAGATATTCAACAATAAACCGGTGGCCATCAGACAGCTTATTAACGATGAGTTACCGTATGACAGAAATGGCAAGGTCAAGCCGGTAAACGGAATAAGTGCCACTGTTACGCTAATGTTGACAAAGGCCTGAAACACGAGCCACGACGTAATACCAACAGCTACCAACGCAGCAAACGGTGAAGGTGCACGCGCAGCGATGCGATATCCACGCACTGCGATGATCAGAAACGCAACCAGCACGGCTAGCGTGCCGAGCAGACCCCACTCTTCGCCGATAATTGCGTAAATTGTATCGGTATGGGGCTGTGGCAGCCAGAGGTGCTTTTGGCGACTCATCCCGATCCCCTGTCCAAAGAGACCACCGCTCCCGAATGCGTAGAGTGAGTGAATAATCTGATACCCTTCAGCGCTTGCCCGCGACCACGGATCGAGAAAGGCCTGCCAGCGTCCACTGCGGAACGTCACGATCAGAGCGAAGAAAGCGACGGTTGCCAGCAGTGCAGCACCGGCAACCTGCCACAGATTGGCTCCAGCCGCAAAGAAGATCGCCCCACCGATGAGGAGGATGATGATCGTTGTCCCCAGATCGGGTTGTAACATGATCAGGCCACAAATGAATCCAAGGATCACGGCGAATGGCGCCAACCCGTAGGCTACGTTGCCTAATCGCTGACCTCGCTGCGAGAGCCAGTGGGCGAAGTAGATAATGATCGCCAACTTCACAAACTCTGCCGGTTGAATACTGAAGATACCCAGCCACCCCTCTCCGAAGCGTATCCACGAGCGCGAACCATTGACTTCGGTGATACTGGCCGGCAGCAGGAGGACACTGACAAGAAGAATGATTGCAATCGCCATTAAATGGATCGAGTAGCGCTGCCAGATGCGGTGATCGATCTGCTGCATTAACCACAGCGCTCCTAAACCGATCAGCGACCCCATCGTTTGCCGCAATACATAGTAGAATGGATTGCCGTGAAAGACCGCTGCATCAACAAAGCTGGCGCTATAGACCATCACCAGCCCAAAGGCGGTCAAGCCGATGACCGTCACTAACAACACGCGGTCAGGCGGATGAGTTGTGCGGTCGAAGAGCGATCCCGTGGAACGTGGCTCATCACGCTTGAGCATACATTCCTTCTTTCACCGTGTAGCACCCATATACTCAGGTTCTGCACCTATGCCGGTGTGATCAGACGCACCAACACCATCATCACCAACGCAATTGCCAGCGTCCATAGCCAGCCCTGGGCGGGGAAACTCCGGATCAGGATTGGCTGGAAGAAGCGCAGATCGATGATCAGGCGGGGAGAGAGGGCAAGCCCAACCACCAACCCACTCAGTAAACCGCCCAAATGCCCCCAATTATCAATGACACCCTGAGCGGCAAAACCGATAAGCAGGTTAATAAAGGCAATCGCCGCGATATTACGCACCTGATTCTGACCAAACTCACCCAATGCCTGTCGATTGAGGTAGTAGAAGATACCGAGACCTCCGATCAGGCCAAAAATGGCGCCGCTTGCGCCAACTGCGGGCGCCGGTGAGAGGGCATACGAAGCGATACTTCCGCCTAACCCACTCAGCAGATATAGGGCCAGGAAGCGGGCATGACCGTAAAAGCGCTCCGTCTCGGGACCAAGCACCGAAAGGGCGTAGCCATTGAAGAAAATGTGAATAAGATTGGCGTGGAGAAACACAGCAGTGAACAGACGCCACATCTCACCATTGGCAATCCGCTCGTTAACCTTTGCCCCCAACATAATGAGTACTGGCAATCCTGGTTGAAAGAGCGACCCACTCAGTACACAGCTCAAGACGTACACGATCCCAATCGCCCACAACAGACTCTGGGTGACGAATGGACGCGGTGGCAACGGTCGTGGCGGTGGCGATGACGGTTCCTCTGGTAAATCAGGACGCCGACCGAATTCACGTTCAGCCCGACGTAAGAATTCTTCGATCTCGTCGGGTTCATTAGGAGGATGAGTCATACATTTGCTCTCCGGCACGCACGGCAGCCAATTGACGCACAATCTGACGAAATGCTTCACCGCGATGAAATTCATTCCGAAACATGCCAAAACTGGCACATCCAGGTGAGAGCAAAACCGCGCCACCGGGCTGTGCAAACAACCGCGCCGTGGCTACCGCGGCGGATAGATCGGTAAAAGGGCCGGCGAGTGGTAAATCTGGCTTTCGGGCGCGCAATAACGCTTGTAATGTCGGTGTTGCACTTCCATCGAGTAACACGACTGCCGCAGCACCGTTGGCAATGGTATCAGCCAGCGCGGCCAGATCGAGTTCTTTATCTGCACCACCGGTAATCAAGACAATTGGCCCATCCACGGTGGCTAACGCTGCCGCAGTTGCGGTCGGATTCGTTGCGGTTGTATCGTTGATGTACCGCACGTCATCAATCGTCGCAACCAATTCCAGCCGGTGTTCAACCGCCGTTATTTCGTGCAGTGCTGTCGCGATCGCTTCTGGTTCGATCCCAAACCGATACGCCAGTGTCGCTGCTGCCAGGGCATTGGCGAGATTGTGGACACCAGGCAGCCGTAGATCAGATCGATGAAAGAGGATCACATCACGGTAGCGCGCATAGCCAGCGGCGTCAACCGTAGCATCGGCTGTTGGGTCGGTGAGACTGAAACTGATCACCTCCTGACGGCCATGGCCCCAGGCTTGCGCCTGCTCTGGTGGCAAGACCGCGACACCATTTTCTCCCTGGTGTGCCATAATCTGACGTTTGGCATTGGCATAAGCTGCCAGCGAACCGTGCCAGTTGAGATGATCAATTCCTAGATTGGTCAGCAGAGCGTACTGTGGACTTAAGCTGGCTTCGCCCAGGCGTTCTAATTGAAAACTGCTCAATTCCAGCACAACCGGCGTTTGCGGCGTAATCTGCGTGATCGCTTCCAGTGCCGAGACACGGAGATTACCGGCTACAACGGTATTGGGGTAACGTTGCCGGATCATAGCAGCCAGCAACAGCGTGGTCGTTGTCTTACCCTTTGTACCGGTCACACCCAGAATTGGTGCAGGACAGGCGCGGAAGAAGAGGGTCATCTCGGTTTCAATCTTTACCCCATACGAACGAGCCAGTGCCAGCCAGGGTGAATCGGGGCGCACTGCCGGGTTCACCACCAACATCTCAGCAGCGCGAATATCTTCGGCGCGATGTTCACCCAGTGTATAGCGAACGGATACCCCTAGCTCGGTGGCAAACGCATTGAGACGAGCTATCGGCTCGGCCAGTACCTCTGGTGAGGCATGGTCAGTGACAATGATCTCAGCACCCTGGCGCAACAACCAGCGGGCCACTCCCAGGCCACCACCATGAACACCCAGACCCATAACAACAACCCGCTTCCCGGCCAACCTCTCCATCAGCGCCCCCCATCACCCTCAATAACCGTGATTGCAGGCACGTCAACCTGGACTCCCGTCTGCGGTGACCCAAAAATCAATGCCAGTGAAATACCAACCATTGCGGCCACTGTACCAATCAACACAAAACGCTGGGTCACTTGCGGCTGACTCCAGCCGAGCAACTCAAAATGGTGATGCAAGGGAGCCATCTTAAAGATCCGGCGGCCCTCACCGTAGCGCCACTTCGTCCATTTGAAATAGGCAGTCTGGATCATTGTCGAGAGGGCTTCGATCACAAACACAATCCCGATCACCGGTAAGAGCAGCCATTGCTGCGACTGCAACGCCACCACCGCCAGCGTTGCCCCTAAAGACAGGGCGCCGAGATCACCCATAAAAACCTGGGCCGGATAAGCGTTGTACCAGAGAAAGGCTGCACACGCTCCCACCACGGTAAAGCAAAACGCCATCAAATTGGTTAGACGTGGCTCGGCCAGAAAGGTAATGACCCCATACGCACCGAACGAAAGTGTCAGATTCCAGCCGGCCAGGCTATCGAGACCATCGGTAATATTAACGGCGTTCGAGATGAAGACAATGATCAACACTGCTATCGGAATAAACCAGAGACCGATATTCACTTCACCCACAAACGGTATCTGGACCAACCCCTCGTGTTCGAGACCGTAGGGTTGTGGTAGATAGAGTGCCAGGCTAGCTACAAACGCCACCGCCATCATGATCCAGAACTTAAATCGTACCGTAAAACCGTGGGTTTTTGAACGGGAACCGGTCAAGGAAAGCCAGTCATCGATAGCACCCAGGACGGCGAAACTGACCATCACACCCAGGGGAAGCAGCATTGACCAGCGATCAACGAGATTGAAAAGTACCGTTAATATCAACACGGTACTCACAATCATAATTCCACCCATCGTTGGTGTGCCTACTTTCACCAAGTGGCTTTGCGGACCGTCAGGACGAATGCGCTTTCCCAGGTTATGCTTGCGCGCAAAGCGTACCCACCATCCACCGATGATTAAGGTTAGAACAAACGCTGCGGCAGCCAGCAACAGCGCACGTGCCATATCTTGAACCAGTACTGCACGAAGGACGCTCACACAACTTCTCCTGTCGTTTTGATGATTCGAGCTACGATTCAGTGCGCGTCAACGCAACGACGATAGTCTCCATTTGCACGCCGCGCGACCCCTTAATCAGGAGACAATCACCGGCTTGAATGATCTGATTCAGCAGCTCGATAGCTGCTTCATTATCAGGACATGTCTTCACCTGCGCGGCAGACATTCCAGCCCGACGTGCGGCATCGGCCACTATGTGCGCCTGGCGACCGACAGCAATGAGCAGATCGGCAGTTGTTGCAGCAGCAGCGCCGACCTGCCGATGACCTTCCTCACTGGCTGCCCCAAGTTCAAGCATTTCACCGAGGACTGCAATGCGCCGTCCCTCGGTTTCGGCCAACACCTGAAGAGCGGCAATGGTCGAGAGAGGTGCAGCGTTGTAGGTATCATCGATAATTGTCACCCCATTTCGACCACGAACCACACGCAAACGCAACTGTTCGCCAGGTTCGCGCAATCCGGCTGCAATCGCATCCCAATCCATACCGAGCACCAGCGCAGCGGCGATGGCCGCCAGCGCCGTGTAGGCGTGATGCCGCCCAATCAGCGGTGTCCGCAGCCGATGTTGTTGCCCGTGGTATTCGACCGTCAGCTCGATCCCGTGCAAGCCATAGCTTTCTACCTTTAGCAAACGCACATCGGCTTGATCGGCGTAGCCGTATGTCAGCACCCTGGCGGCGGTACGATTCGCCATCGCCACCACACGTGGATCATCAGCGTTAAGGATACACCAACCATCGGCAGGTAGCGACTCGGGTAATTCTGCTTTTGCATTGGCAATGGCCTCGATACTACCCAGTCGTTCCAGGTGTGAAGGTCCGACATTGGTCACAATCCCAATCTGGGGACGGGCGAGAGTCGCCAGAAAGCGAATCTCACCCGCCGCCCACATTCCCATCTCGAGCACTGCCACTTGATGGTCGGCAGTCAGCTCGAGCAAGGTTGCCGGTAACGTCACCTCACTATTGAAACTGCGTTGACTTTTTAAGGTGCGGAAGCGCTGGCTAACAACAGCCGCGACGACCTCTTTGGTTGAGGTCTTGCCCACACTTCCGGTGATCCCGATCACCGTCGGCGTGAACATCTGTCGATGGTAGACGGCCACTCGCTGCAATGCAAAGAGTGGATCGTCTACAGCGATGAGGAGGCAGGCTTCGGGCGGCACTGTCGCCAGAGAGACAGTCTGAGTCGGCTCGATCAGATGCCATGGCCGAGCCACAGCGTTCAGATCGGGGGCCAGTACTGCCAGCTTTGAGGGCGAAACCAGTGCTGCGGCTGCACCACCTGCCACCACATCGGGCAAAAAACGATGTCCATCGGTACGTTCGCCGGTCAATGCGACAAAGAGCGAACCCGGCACGACTGCCCGTGAATCGGTTACAACCGGCCCAATCATGCGTTCGGCCCATGCGGTCGGCAGCGATACTGCCTGTCGTGTTGTGCGTGGTTGAACGCCGTACAATAAATGATCGAGTCTGATCAATTTGCCCTCCCCAAGCCATCGTCTGCACCGGACAGCTTGTAAGGGCCATTATAGCATTACCATCCAGAACGGCCTTGTTATCATCTGGGATGGTTATCTGATAAAAAGCTGAGAGTACGTTGATCAACACACCCTTCCCCTCCTATGGCTGTCCCGGACTGACCAGACTACGATCCGGTGGGATATGCGCGTAACGCAGCAACTGATCGACCAGGTTGTAATACACCGGTATTGCGGTCAGCACACCGAGCGTATCCTTCTTGGGGCGATCAATCTTCACCAGCACGACAAACTGTGGCTCATCGACCGGTGCAATCCCCAATACAGAACCGATTGTGTACGATGGATCGTACCCGCCACCGGGTAAAGGGATTGAGGCAGTGCCGGTTTTGGCTCCCACGCGGTAGCCGGGGATCAGCCACTGGTCGCGCCAGTTCCCGGTACGCGGACCCCAGATCACCGGTGCATAATGATTGGCCGCGTCAACCATCATTTCACGCACAGTATGGGCAATCGATGCCTCGATGGGTTTTCCCACCACCTGCGGTTCGGTTCGCACACACTCCTTGCCACGACACATCTGCTGCACGACATACGGTTGCATCATGACGCCATCATTAGCAATCGCTGCGGCGGCCTGCACCAACTGAAGGGGCGTCACCGAAACCCCCTGACCGTAGGCGTTAATCAAAAATGTGAGCGGATTATAGCTAGGACTGCCATAAAAATTGACAATACCACTCTCTTCGCCGGCCAGATCAACCCCCGTTGGTTGCCCAAAACCGAAGCGGGTCAGGGTACGATAGTATGACTCTGGTCCGACCAGCTCATTAAATTGCAGTGCCGCCACATTGCTCGAATAGTAGAGCATCCCGGCCAGGTTTAGCGAGCCGTGGGGTGCTGCATCGAAATTACGTAATGGTTGACCATACCGCACCACCCAGCCCGGATCATCAACCGTTGTTGTTGTCGTTACCACCCCAGAGCTGAGTGCAGCCGCAGCAGTGATGATCTTGAACGTACTCCCCGGTTCGTACACGGTACCAATTGCCGGATTACGTCCGTAAACCTCGGGCGGGTACTCTTGCCAGCGATTCGGGTCGAAGAACGGCCAACTCGTCATCGCCAGGATCGCGCCGGTGCGCGGATCGAGAACAATAATCGTCCCACCGTCGGCTTGCTGCTCTTGCACTGCCTGCTGCAACTCACGTTCGGCGATCTGCTGAATAAACGGATCGATAGTGAGTTGCAAATTCGCACCATCTTGGGGTGGAAGTACTCGTGCGAGGCTGGTTGCCATGGGATTACGAGCCGGGTCGAATTCACCTTCGATCCGTCCCTCGGTACCACGTAGAGCGGTATCGTAATAGGCCTCAATGCCACTTATCCCCTCACCGTTCAAGTTCAGTGCGCCGACTATCTGTGCAGCAGTAATCCCTTGCGGATAAAAGCGCATCGGCTCATACACCAGCCGGAGACCGGGCAACTTAAGCTCGGCAACTTGTGCTGCCACGTCAGGATCAAGCCAACGTGCCAACCGCACCCACTGCCGATCGGAACGCAACGCCGACAAAATCTGCTCTGCCGGTGCATTGGTCAGTTTGGCGATCAACAACGCAATCTCGGCTTGGCGCTCAGCCGGTACCTGCGGTGGTACAGCAAACAGACTTTGCCGTTCAACATCCATCGCCAGCACCGTGCCGCTAGCATCGGTAATCTGACCACGACGTGGCGCCAGCAGCGTTGGCGCCTCGATCTCAAGGCGGGCCTTACGGGCCAAATCCTGGCTGCGCACTACTTGCAGATCAATCAAGCGAATCCCAATAATCGTTGTGATCAAGACACAGCTCAGCAAGAGCACCTGCAAACGCCAGCGTGGTAACCCGCGTAGCGGAGGAACCGCTGCGGTAGTCTCGGCTGAGGCAGGAATGGTTGTCCGGCGTGTTGTACTGGCCATCGGCGATTACTCATCAAGCTCAGGAAGATTCGGGATACGGATATAGCGAATCTGTTCAGGAGTCGGCGGACGGAACCCCATGTCTGTGGCCCGCTTCATTCGTGATTCAACCGACTGCACACGGGCAAGCTGCTCTTGCAGACGCGAATATTCACGATTAAGCTGCACCTGTTGCTGGCGCAACGCAACCAGGTCGTAGTTCATACGGGTCACCAGACCGCTCTGAACCAGGGTCACCAGGCTGAGCAGACAAACAATCAGCGTCAATAGGAGGACATAGCGTGCGCCATCGAGGCGCAGGTAGCGCGAGAAATCGATCTGTCGCCACCGCACCCGACCAACAATTGCCGGAATCTGTTCAATTCTCACTGCCATACCGTCGTCTCCCCTGGCAATACCCCTATGCTGCGATACGGGCGGCAACCCGCAGTTTCGCGCTGCGCGCTCGCGGGTTACGCACAACCTCTGTTGCAGAAGGCACCACCGGCTTCTTCGTCAGGATCGTCAACCGTGGTGTGGCACCGGTTGCCTCTGCACGTAAAAACTGCTTCACAATGCGATCTTCCAGTGAATGAAAACTGATCACTGCCAGCCGACCGCCGGGGGCAAGCAACGCTACCGCCTGCGGAAGTGCCAGCTTCAGCCGATCCAGCTCCTGATTCACCGCAATCCGCAGGGCCTGGAAAGTGCGGGTGGCCGGATGAATCCGACCGTGACGCCCGCCAACCGCACGCACGACAACCTCGGCCAGCTCAGCGGTACGCCGGAACGGTTGCGTTCGGCGCTGTTCGACAATCGCCCGTGCAATGCGCCGTGCGGCGTGCTCTTCACCGTACTGAAAAATAATGTCGGCCAGCTCACGCTCGCTTAACCGATTGACCAGATCGGCAGCCGTTGGCCCGTGCGTCGGATCAAGGCGCATATCGAGTGGTCCATCAGCCGCAAACGAAAAGCCTCGTTCTGGTGTATCGAGCTGGTACGATGATACCCCCAGATCAAACAGAATGCCATCGAAGGCAGTAAATCCGGCAGTCGTTGCAATAGTGACCAGATCAGCAAAAGAGCCGTGACACAGCACCGCCTGCTCGTGTAATCCGGCGGTCGTTAAGCGCTCGGCGGTTGCCGCCAGCGCAGCCGGATCAGCGTCGATCCCCAGTAATTTGCCACCGGGCTGTGCCGCCTGCAAGACGGCCAGTGCGTGCCCACCACCACCAACCGTTGCATCAAGATAGCAACCGCCAGGACGGGGAGCCAGTGCGTTTACAACCTCAGCCATGAGGACCGGTGTGTGCTGGAAGGTCACCACCATCAAATCCCTAACTTTCGCATCTGTTCATCAAAGTGTGGCCCTTGTGTCTCAAGGCGCTGCTGCACTTCACGCCAGCGATCGGGTGCCCACACCTCGATAAACGCATCAAGTCCAACCAACAATGCCTGATCGGTCAATCCACCGGCTTCACGCAGGTTCTGCGGTAACAAAATTCGCCCCTGACGATCCATCTCTTGTTCTGAAGCACTGGCAAAGAGCAGCCGACGCAGCATACGAGCATCTTCGTCAACCAGCGATAGCGCACTTACCCGGCGGGTAAGGTCACTCCAGTAGGGCAACGGAAAAATCAGCAAGCAGCGGTCGAAGCCGCGGGTCAAGACCATCCCACCAGCAAGATCGGCACGAAAGCGAGCCGGAATTGCCAGTCGTCCCTTCTCATCGATAGCATGCTCGTATGACCCTAAAAACACCGCTGTGATCCTTCACGGTTTGAGAGGGAGTATTCTCCACTTTTCCCCACTTTGCCCCACCTCTCGCCACATTATAGCTTACCCCACCCACTGTTTCAAGCCAGAAAAGTATCTACAAACATAACAAATTGATGTCTTTCCGCGCAGGATCAGAGATCGAGTAGAATATTTGAGCGAATAACAGGCAATTACGAGAGAAAGTGAGGATGTATGAGTGATTCGGGTGAATTGAGTCATCTTGACGCTGCCGGGAATGCGCACATGGTTGATGTCAGCGCCAAACCGATTACTGCCCGTGAAGCGATTGCCCGAGGTCGGGTCGTGATGCAGGCAACAACCCTCAATTTAATCCTCGGTGGTGGTATTCCCAAGGGTGATGTACTGGCAGTTGCGCGAGTAGCAGGGATCATGGCCGCGAAGCGAACCGCAGACCTCATTCCGCTGTGTCATATTCTCAATCTGAGTCATGCCAGCATCACCTTTACCCCTGATCCGACAGGCCCTGCCCTAGAGATTGAGGCAACGGTACGCTGCCAGGGCCAGACTGGTGTCGAGATGGAAGCACTGACGGCGGTAAGCGTTGCGGCGCTTACCATCTATGACATGTGCAAAGCGGTTGATAAAACGATGCAGATCGACCAGATTCGTTTGATTGCTAAACGTGGCGGACGGAGTGATGAGGGGAAGGATAGGGGATAGAAAATGGCGCCCCCCCGCACCATCCCCCCCTGGCCCCCCTTCCTCTCCCACGCTGTGGGCGAGGAAGGGGGAGTAGATCCCTCACCATCCCCCCAGCCCCCTTCCTCTCCCACGCTGTGGGCGAGGAAGGGGAAGATGAGCGTTGCAGGGGCGATTCTGCGCCGCACCGAGGCCATGAACCAGCTCCCCCCTCTCCCGCAGCGCGGGAGAGGGGCCGGGGGTGAGGGCTGCCCGCACCATCCCCAACGCGGGCGGGAGGCCAGTGCTCGTGGAGAAACGGAAGGCGGAGATGTCGAAAACTTCTGGTCAGGGTTAGCTGACTATTGACACTGAACAAATGTTCTGATACAATGCTATCAGTGAGCCATTACGCAATCAACCGGAGCGTGCCGATGTTGAGTTGGAGAATGCTGCAAACCTGGTCACGTCACTCGTTACCGCTATCTCAACGTCATCCACCCCGCAGTGATCGGATCGTCCTGCTCGAACTGCGGTTCAATTTTTTGCCGGCCGCTTTTCGGTATCAGAACATCGTTCATCGTATCACGCGCATCACTCAGATTAGCGATATTTGTCGGCGTGATGGGCAGTGGCGTCGGTACCACGTGACCTGCATCGATGGTGCGAAGCGCACACTGATCCACGATTTACAGTCAGGCACCTGGTACCTTCAGCGTGAGTGGTTCTGGTAAGACACAGTATCCGGTGCCGGTTATGACATGTATCGCTGTAGATAGACGGATTCAGGAGATGATCACGCATGGCGACCAGATCACGTTCCCAACACCCATCAACGTCAACCACTGCTTTCTCAGCAATCCCAGCCGACGAAGCAGGTGCCCGTCGTCAGCTACCCTTTCTGATGTGGTATGACGATAATCCCAAAGTGCCGATCAATCGTAAGATCGCGGCGGCTATTGAAGCCTATAAGTCCCGTTTTCCTGGGGTACAACCAACGCTCGTATTGGTTAACGAGGCTGAGCTTACTACTGTTGAGGGAGTGACTGTGCGCGCAATGCCGACTGTCAGTCGCAATACCTATTGGGTGGGGCAGAAGTAGTTTTGTGTTTGTCTGAAGGGTGTAGCGCCCCTCACCTACCCCCCCGGCCCCCCTTCCTCTCCCACGCTGTGGGCGAGGAAGGGGGGAGGTGAGCGGAGCAGGGGCGATTCTGCGCTGCACCGAGGCCATGAACCAGCTCCCCCCTCTCCCGCAGCGCGGGAGAGGGGCTGGGGGTGAGGGCTGCCCGCAGCATCCCCCTGGCCCGCTTACCCAAGTGATGGCGGGAATCAAGCGTTATTGACAGTGGATGCGTGCAGTACTACCCTCCTACCGCTGTGCTTGCGCATCGAGGTAGGCCAGTCCTTCCTTCGCGTAGGGATTGTCAGGATCGAGTACCAACACATTCTCGAGCGCCACGCGCTGGTCTTCGGGATCATCTACTGCACCACTCAGCCAGAGCCAGGCTTCGGGAATCTGTTCGTTTAATTCAACCAGCTCAAGGAGTAATGCCCGTGCCCGTTCCTTATCGCCACGTACCAATGCCTGAGCACCTTCGTAGAGTAATTCGGCTTGACGACGGTCAAGCGGCGGCATAGTTCATGCTCCTTTCTGGACACCGGTACTCGCCCCACGGCGAGAAATCTGCACCACCTCGGCCAGGATACTCAGGGCAATCTCTTCAGGGGTTTTTGCGCCGATTGGCAGACCAATCGGGCCGTGGATGCGAGCTAGCTCTTCTGGAGTGAATCCTTCGGCAGCCAACCGCTCGAGACGACGGGCATGGGTTTTGGGGCTTCCTAATGCGCCAATATAACGTGCCGGTGAACGCAATGCCACTCGTAACGCCGGATCGTCGAGCTTGGGATCGTGGGTGAGTACAGCAACACTACTGCGCGCATCAAGCCTACCGGCCAGCGCCTCATCAGGCCAGGCCAAGATCAGTTCATCAACGTGAGCAAAACGCTCTGCGGTTGCAAATGCGTCTCGGGCATCAATCACCACCGTGCGAAAACCCACGATCTTCGCCAGCGCAGCCAGCGCAATACTGATATGAACGCCACCAACCATATACAATGTTGGCGGTGGAACGAAGCTCTCGACGAAAATGGTTACTTCCGGTGTCAAAGAGACGGTCTGCGTTTCCCCTGCTGTGAGTAGCGGTAAAGCGACCTGTACCGCTTGCGCTGTCAACTCAGTATCGCCGAGATCACCAACCGTCTGTCCATCGGGCCTAAGCGCCATCTTTGCCCCGATCAACTCACCCGACAATACTGTTATTGTAGCCAGCGGCTGACCGCTTCGTACCGCTTCGCGCACCAACTCATAGATCGTGCTCATACGCATTTCCTGCAATGGGGTTTATTTAACGTAATGGCTCAACCAGGACATCAATGGTACCCCCGCAAGCTAGCCCTACTTCCCACGCCGTCTCATCGGCAACCCCAAAATGAAGCAACCGGGTCTGGCCTGTTGCAATGGCTTCCTGGCAGGCCTCAAAAACAGCCCCTTCAATACACCCGCCGCTCACCGAGCCAATCATTGCGCCGCTCGATGAGACTGCCATCTTAGCTCCAACCTGACGTGGCGATGACCCCATCGTTCGTACTACCGTCGCAATCGCCACCTGTTCACCGCGAGCTAACCAGCGATCTATCGCATCGAGAATATCGTGCATTGTCTTACCACTCCTTTGCTCTACCTCAATCGGCTACGCTTGACTGCACCGTAGGCTGACGCTGGCGACGTACATCGTACCACTGCCACAGCCAGACCCCGCCCACAATAGCGACTCCGATAATATCTGTTAGCAGACTGGGCCAGAAACAGAGAAATGTCCCGAACGCAGCGATAATCCATTCCCACCACGTGGTTTTACGTACCAGGTAAAACATCGAAACTGCTGAGAAGGCGATGGTACCGAGCGTTGCTGAGAACCACGACATTGCCACTTTGCTCCACTCGACATCAATCAGAGGCTGACCACTTGCTCCGATCATAAGGATCTCTGGTGTAAAGGCAAAGAGCAGCGGCATCACATAGAGTAATTTCGCAAATTTGAACGATGTCCATCCGGTTTTCCAGGGATCGGCGCCAGCGATCGCTGCGCCGGCATACGCAGCCACACATACTGGCGGAGTAATGTTGCTATCCTGGCTAAACCAGTAGACGATCATGTGAGCGGCCAGAATTGCCACACCCAGATCGCTTAAGGCGGGGACTGCAATCACGGCAGTAATTAGGTACGCCGCCGTTACCGGCACGCCCATACCTAGAATCAACGAGGCAATCCCGATAGCAGCACAGCTACCAACAAGTTGCCACCACTCAGGCTCACAATGATATTGGCAAACCGCTGCCCGACACCGGTGGCGTAAATGGTACCAACAATCATCCCAATGACCCCTACTGTAGCGCCGATGACCAGGGTATCACGTACACCTTTCTGAATTGCCTCATTAATGGTCTTCATCACTCGCACTGTGCTGCGCAGAAAAGCGTGAACGATTGTCCCACCCTGTGCTGCCGGATTTTTGAAATCGACCTGATTTTCGGGTAAGAGATACATCAATGGGATACAAGAGAGGATTGACCAGAAGGCCGCATATCCTGGCGAAAAGCCACGGGCCAGCATAAAGATAATGACAAACAGCGGTAACGACAGATACCATTCGTTACGAATAATCTCCCAAGCCGTATGTTCAGTTTTGATCCCCTTGAGGCCAAATTTCTTGGCCTCAAAATGCACCATCGTCAAAACGGAAAGGAAATACAGAACTGCCGGGACAACCGAAATCGCGACAATCACCGAATAGGGAGTATTGGTCAATTCCGACATCAGGAACGCGCCAGCCCCCATCACCGGCGGCAGAAATGCACCACCAATCGAAGCCGACGGTTCGATTGCCCCCGCCACGTGCGGACGAAAGCCGGCCCGCTTCATCATTGGAATCGTGAAGGTACCGGTACTAACAGTATTGGCGATTGCACTGCCGGAGATCGAACCAAACAACGCCGACGACAGCACAGCCACCTTGGCTGGGCCACCGGTACTTTTGCCAGCTAATGCCAACGGCAGATCAATAAAAAAGCGACTGGCGCCAGCCTTGTTGAGAAACGCACCGAAAAAGATAAACAGAATAACGTAGCTCACCAGCACGTTGGCCATCACGCCGAACACACCTTCCTGATCAAGGAAGAGCACGGTGGCGACCCGCTGCCATGGTTGACCACGGTGTGCAAAGGTTTCAAGGACTGGAATGTCGTATAGAACGAAACCAAATCGCAGATAGAGAATAAAAAAGAGACCGATCAGCGTCATCGACCAGCCTAAGACCCGCCGGGCAATCTCCAGCGAGATGATCAGACCAATCACACTGACGGTAAAATCTGTAGGGTTATAGGCGCCTGCTCGCCGTTGCAGAGATGGGTAATTGAGAATAAAGTAACCTACCACAATGACGGTGATAACAATTAAGACAAGATCGAGAATCGTAGGCCCACCTCGTGGTAAGATAATGACCCGCAACGGTGTCGGTAATCGTTCGGCCAGACTGTTTAGCCAGGGCTGCAATGGGTTCTTCTTCCCAACCGCCGGATAGAGCAACAACACCAGGATATAGGTCAACATCACATAGATACCACGCTGCCACTGCACCGGCGCCGGCAGCGTTCCAGCAGTGTAAATATAAAAACCGGCCATGCCGACTGCAATGAGAGCAACAATTGTGCCCCAAAAGCGTCCTAGGGTTCGAGTCGGTTTCTCTTCTTGCTCAAGGTATTTGCGCGCCTTTTCCTGATCAATCTCATCGCTGGTTGGCGTGATATCAGTGTTGTTCAACTGTTTCAGGTCAGACATAAATCCCTCTTAACCAAGGCGTTACTAGAGGAAGCACTGAGCTTCCTCTAGTGTCAACTCAGCTTCCCCGTTGCCACCCAACGTGAACGACTACTTTAGATTATCAGGGATCTGCACACCCTGTTCAGTCCAGAATTTAACTGCACCGGGATGCAACTTATTGGCAATACCGGTGATGCCAACCTCGAGGCCCATCTCTTTGGCTGAAGGATGCGCTTCGCGCAGTCGATCCAGACCACCTTCAAGGTACACCGCCTTGAGTGCCTGATACACAATGTCTGCTGGTACATCAGCATTAGCAACCCAGAGTGCGGTATCCTGGAAGCTCATCACATCGTTCGGTACACCATCATAGGCGCCACCGGTCAGTGCCCGCTGCGAATAGAATGGGTACTGCTGGAAGAAGCCAGCTTCCACACCTGGGGTATAGATATCGATCAGCTTAATCTTCGTCGCTGCAGCGGCTTCACGTACCGAAGCGTTCGGGAACCCGGCCAATACCCAGAAGCCGTCAAGCTGACCATCGGCCATTGCCGCGGCTGCCTGTGAGTAACCAAGATACTCAATCTTTATCTTATCAAAGAGACCCAGCGCCTTAAAATAACGCTCGGCACTGAGAGCCGCACCTGAGCCAGCATTGCCCAGCGCGATCCGCTTCCCAACTAGATCGGCAACTGAGTTAATGCCACTCGCTTCACTCACCACCAGATGTGCCACTCCACCGTAGAGGGGCGCAACCGGCATCACCTTATCGTACACTGTTGGATCGTCGGGTAACTGCCCCAATGCGCCTAGCGCTACGTCGCCTGAATAGACAATCCCAAACTGCCGGTCACCGGCATTGACCGAGCGCAGATTCTCGGCCGAACCACCAGTACCCTCAGCCGTAATGTCGACGCCGGGCACTTTCTCTTTGATAATCAAGGAAAGGATATCAGCATATACCTGGAACACACCACCAACCGGTCCACCACCAAATGCGTAACGGAGAGTCTGTGCAGGGGCGGGGGCAGGAGCCGATTGACCGTCCGCAGGGGCTGCTGTCGGAGCAGTTGTTGGCGTCGTGGTGCCACAGGCACTGACTAGCAGCATTGCTACTACCAGGAATAGCACACCGATACGCGAAACCACTTTGTTTCCTCCTTTACTTATGGCAACCGAGTAAGCTGATTATAATAGATTATACTTGATTTAGCTCGTGCTGAGAAGAAACTTTATCAACGAAACGAGGTGCCAGCTTGACGATTCTTAACCGTTGTGTTCCATTTCAGCGTGATGTTAACGGTATCACGATTGCCGGGGCGATTGGCGGTAGTGGGCCACCGTTGTTGTTGCTCCACGGCTATCCACAGACGCATGCGATGTGGCACGCTATAGCACCGAAGCTGACCGAGCAATTTACCGTTATTGCCGCCGATTTGCGTGGCTACGGTGACAGCGCAAAACCGGCGGACGATCCTGACCATACGCCTTACAGCAAGCGGGCAATGGCTGCCGATATGGTTAACTTGATGACGCAATTTGGCTTTACCCGCTTCTTTGTCGTCGGTCATGACCGTGGTGCGCGCGTGACCCACCGGATGTGCCTTGATTATCCAGATCGGGTGGTACGAGCAGCGGTGCTCGATATTGTGCCAACCCACTATATGTACCTGACAGCCGACCGCGAATTTGCGACGGCGTATTATCACTGGTTCTTTTTGATTCAACCAGCGCCGTTGCCAGAAACGCTAATTGGTGCCGACCCCGAATTCTGGTTGCGTAGTAAGCTAGCTCACTGGGGACGAACTCCGACCGCATTTACAGAAGAGGCAGTTGCCGAGTACCTGCGTTGTTTCCGCAATCCGGCGACTATTGCTGCTAGTACTTGACCACACTGGTCTCATAGGGTATTCTTTCTTCCACACTCCTCTCGTGGAGGGAAGGAGCCATGCCCAGACCCAAAGCATACGTGGTGACGCTGACCGAAAAGGAGCGCTTGTCCCTGCGTGATCTCCTGAAGAAGGGGGAAGTGAACGCCCGGATGGTTACTCGGGCCCGGATTCTGCTCCTTTCAGCAGAGGGCGCGACCGATCAATCGATAGCCGAGGTGCTCAAGGTGAATCCGCAGACGGTGCGGAACATCCGAAAACGGTTCGGAGAGGAGGGGCTGGAAGCCGCTGTGCAGGAGCGCCCCCGGCCTGGCGCCCAGCCGAAACTGGACAGCACACCGGAGGCGTTCCTGATCGCCCTGGCCTGCAGCGCGCCGCCGGAGGGCCGGGAGCGCTGGACGATGCAGCTCTTGGCCGACCGGCTGGTGGAACGGAAGATGGTGGAATCCCTCTCCGACGAAACGGTGCGGCGGGTGTTAACAAAAACAACCTTAAGCCCTGGCAGAAGCAGCAGTGGTGCATTGGACAGATTACTGCGGACTTCCGCTGGCGCATGGAAGATGTGCTAGACCTGTACGCCGAACCTGACGACCCACGACGACCGGTCGTCTGCTTTGACGACCGGCCGTATCAGTTGGTGGCGGATGTCCAGGCGCCCCTGCCGATGGAGCCGGGGCGTCCGCAGCGGGTGGACGACGCATATGAGCGGCAAGGATGCTGCAACCTGTTGTTGATCGTTCACCCCCTGACGGGCTGGCGGGACGTCCACGTGACGGAGCGGCGGACGAAGGAGGACGTCGCCCGCCAAATGAACCGGCTGGTGGATGCAGTCTTCCCGGAGGCAGAGGAGATTCGAGTGGTGCTGGACAACCTGAACACCCATACCCCAGCTGTGCTGTACCAGACTTTTCCACCAGAGGAAGCCCGACGGCTGACACGGACGTTGGCGTTTCACGCTACGCCGAAGCATGGCAGTTGGCTGAACATGACAGAGATCGAGTGCTCCATCCTGGCTCGCCAATGTCTGGATCGGCGTCTGCCGGATAGAGAGAGCGTACGCCGAGCGGTAGACGCATGGGCACAAGCCCGTAGTGAAGTCCGGGCTACCGTGCAATGGCGGTTCACCACGGCCAATGCCCGGCTCACGTTTCGTCGCTTTTATCATCAGTAATCAGTGTGGTCAAGTACTAGTAGCAAACAGACCGTTTTTTACAATCGGGTAGGTTGGGCGAGAACTCATTTGACTCGAGCGGGACTCCTTGAAATGACAAGCCGCTCATATTACAGAATAACTGAGCGTGGTAAGCAAGTACTGGCAGGTAATCAATCCATCACGAATTGACATGAGATTTCTCGCGCAATTTCCTGAATATATTGAATTCCGAGAAGGTGAGAGTTTGCGTCGCAAACTCAAAGAACCAAGAACCGATGAAGAAGAGCAAACGCCAGAAGAAATTCTTGAAGCTTCCTATGAAGAGATACGATCCGGTTTAGCTCTAGAACTGTTGAGTCTGGTCAAAAAAAGTTCGCCCTCTTTTTTTGAACGTCTTGTGGTCGAACTTCTTGTCAAAATGGGATACGGAGGATCTCATCGTGATGCAGCACGAGCAGTAGGACAAACAGACGATGAAGGGATAGATGGCATTATTGATGAAGATAGACTCGGTCTTGACACTATCTACATACAAGCCAAGAGATGGGAACGTGTTGTGGGCAGACCTGAGATACAGAAATTTGTCGGTGCACTTATGGGAAAACGATCAAAGAAAGGAATATTTATTACAACTTTATCGTTCTCTAAAGAAGCTTTAGATTATGTATCAAAGATTGACGCTAAAATTGTGCTGATTGACGGAGAACCTTTGGCAGAATTAATGATAAGTAACGACGTACCAACTCAAACGCATTGATTCCGATTATTTTAGTAATGGTTAAAGAGTGCTGCCCAACCCGTGCTCACGCCTGACGCCGCGAAGCACAGCGGAGCGGCGTTAGGCGAAGTGCAGATCGTTGGAAGCACAACAGCAAAAAGATATTCACAGCAAAAACATGTCATGGATAACATGCGATCATTTCAGTTGGCATAATAAACTCTTTGCTGTAAATTCATTATTGAACCCGATGCCTTCTCTTTTGGGAGCGTAGTTTGGTGTATCTTAGGACGATCAGATCGGTCTAGGCTGTATCCGTCCTGTCGCTGTGACCATCGTTCATCAGTTCTGACATCCATAACTATTTCCGATTTGCAACCGCCTGATGGCTACACCGCTAGCGCTGGCGTTTGCACTTTTGGGGTAAAAGACGAGAACTGTGAAATAAACTACATCCAAATCCCCCTAGATAAATAGGGATTTTTGTGTTAGATTAGACGAAATGGCGGAGTATACAGAGGTACAGCAGCCATGGAGTTGCTCTAATGTCCATCGTAACAGTATTAGGTCTGACAGAGGATGCTCTAATCGGAACAACTTCTTCCTCGGAATATTCATCCGAAGGAGGAACTCCTACATTTGACCGAATTCCATTTCGCGTCAAAGCAGGCCGTCGTCCTAATCTCAATACTTTCGTAATAGCCCTCCGTCAAGGTGACGACAGAAGAGCGCACTATGGCCGGATAATTGCCGGTAGCGAACTGAACTTACGTGCCAGGCCCGGAGGCATGCAGAAGGACGATGCCTATGGTATGCAACGCACAGATATTCGTTCATCGGAGCTTTCCCCCGATCTTGTTCGAGTAATGGAAATCGAACTTCTCGGAGAGATCTGCGTCAAGGACGAAAACTCTCTGGAGATTGCCGAGCCAAGCCAACTTCCTCATACAGGACAACCGGTGTATGAACTGCCTGCTACAATCATCCCAAAACTTCTGAACATTCCCGAAAAAGATGATGATGCAAACGATAAGCCGACCAGTACTTCAGGGCTTTATCTGGGGAAAATTGAATCGGGTGGGTACAGCGTACCGTTCTTTTTACCCAACACTGCGATAGCCCGTCACGTAGCCGTGTTGGGGAAAACCGGCGTCGGAAAGAGCTATGCCGTTGGCGTGTTGATGGAAGAACTCTACGAGAAACGAATCCCGATACTCTCATTTGATGTATTAGGTGATAATGAACAAACTGCGAAAGATTTAAAGGGTGTACACATTCAAGCCGGTACCGACCAATTCAGAGTGCCGTATTCTATCATCGGGATAGAGGAGTTCCTACCTTTCATTCCGGGTCTAACCGAGAGACACCGTGAGGTGATTGGCGAAGCCTATATGAAAGTCTTTTATGAAGCCTGGGAACAATTAGACGGCGGGAGAGTTCCCGACCTTCAGTGGGAGGCGCTATACGAAGAAATGAGGGAAGTGGGGCCTAACATAACAGACCAAGCAACAGTCAACCGAGCTATCACCCGAGTCCAATCTGTTGCGCGCCGCACGGCTCTATTAACTGCTGGCGAAGTAGAATGGGCAAAGTATCTTACCGAAATGCCGTTTGTAAATATATACGTTGGGGCATTGGGACAAGAGCAACGGAATCTGGTAGTCGGTGCAACGGCAAGAATCCTACAAAGGCTACGACGACGGAATCACATACCGCCTTTTGTTTTGGTCATTGATGAGGCCCATTTATTCTTACCTGGAGGAATCGATCCACCACCATCAACTCGAGTCTTGAGGGAGATGATCCGTACTGCCCGCCACGACTCGGTAGGGGTTGTATTGTTGAGTCAAAGCCCATCTTCAATGGATCGCCAAATTCTGCTTACCTGCAATACCCGTATACTTTTTGCTTTGGATCCCGAGGACTTACGGGTGGTTGCAGGGCAAATCGGAGATTTGCCGGAGGAGACGATAAAGCGCATTCCCAGAATGCCCCGTGGCACGGCAGTATTCACATCCGGAATGGATATTATGCGTCATGCCGTCATCGTCAAAATACGCGAGAGAACTTTCACTACCCACGTTGCCGAAACTCCCGATTTACGTGAGGCTGTTGAAAAATGGCGCAAAGAACATTAGACACATCAGAACAGCAACAAGTGGCCGAAGCAATTCTTGATGTGCTGCGCAAGATTGCTGGCGATATGGTAGGCTTGTCCTTTCGTGACCTGCTATTGCAGCTGCGCGCACGAAATCTGGTTGTTACGGAAGACAAGATACGAAGCGCTGTAAGTCAATTGTTGGACGAAGGCAAAATAGAGAAGCGACCTTCGCCGGAACGGAGGGGAAGCTTTTGCTTTAATCTGCCCGATCAGGGTATTTCTCAAATATCCCTGTTTGATTTTCAAATAAGCCGTGACGAAGTCGAGCAAGAAGAACGAGACGGACTGGATCTCTGGCAGAGTGATGAGGACGAGCGTGAACGTATGACCGTTTCGGTTATGGAAGGAATCGCCCGTGGCCATGCTCTTGAGGAAAATTACGCCAGGTTGGTTCATGATATTGCTCCTGTTATTGCCGACGAAAACCCCGTTGACCTTGTTTTAGAGATTGCTGATTGGGTAGTTAATAACTTGAACGATTTGGCGGAAAAGATAAGGTCAGCGGGGTTGGGGGCACAAAGCGAAATCCAACGGTTAACTAGGGAACTCGGGTTTAGGCGATCAAAAGCAGAGAGTTTCTTTCAACGGCTTTGGAGGCTGGATCGCTCGATAGGAAATGTAAGGGGGATTCTCGATATTCCGACCGTGCCGCAAATGCTCAGAGGTAGTGGAATAAGATTTGATAAAGAGGCAGCCAAATGCCGTCTTCAGGAAAGGATTGTCGGAAACAAGGTTATAGAGATCATAACAGCACCTGAAAACCATCATAAGGCGGCGGTCGGGACGGATGCCTCGGTGGGTGATGTGATGGTAGAACATGCACGTGGAAGTTTTATACCGCCAACACCAGCGACCCTTTTTGTTTCTGCTGGCGCAATGCGAGTGCTTGACCGGCAGAATGCGCTTAGCTACTGGGACTACGACTTGGATCCGCGCGAACTCCGGCGATACAGAGACTTAGATGCAGCCGTAGAAGGACTGCTGATCTCGCCGCATCTCCGCCGAGAAGTCATCACGGATTTCCGTCATTTGCGTTCTGCCGCTATGGAATTGCGCCAATATGCGGAGGAGTTACGGATCGTCCAACAACAATCCAAATGGCATCCTATTAGCGGAGTGCCCGAAATCCAACATCCGCCCGCCATCACATTACTGATCCGTGATGGTCGTATTTTTCCACTGGTGCATCGTCTGGATGACTATGACGGGGCCAGCGCCCCCGATGATATTTTATACGGCGAAGTCGTTCGGCGGGAAATCCGCACTTTCCAGAGAGTATTTCACAATACGGCCGGTAACGGACGTTTAGGTGCGATTTATGGAGGTGCAGTAAAATCACCCGAGTATTCCTGGCTGGCAATGATCACTTTCTGGTACTTGCATGTTAGGGGCGGACATCAAGAGCTTGCCGATACTTTCTACCGCCCACCGTTGAACGACCAAGCCGTGACGCACCTGTTGTTCTGGGGACTGGCGGAGTCGAAACCGGATCGGGTTTTCGGCGATACACGGAACACGTTTGTAACGTTCCGTGCTCTCAGACGATTCTCCGATATAGCTTTTTTCCCTCACCCCCGGCCGCTTACCGACGATACGGGCAAGGTTATCCGAACGGTTCAAGAAGACGAGATAGACGATTGGCTTGCTTACATTCAGCAACATATCAGCGAAGCGAATCGGAGGTATGACCAGCATAAACGAGGTATCCCCGCATTGACCACAATTGACGAATACAAACCTTTCATTGACCTTTGTCATCGCGCCGGAGTTGCAATGTTTTACGCCGCTCCTGCTCGGATGTATAGAGCTACGCTGAGCGATCGGGCGCACTTTTTTACACCTCGTTGGGAAATAGCAATTGACCTTCAGGCGAAGAATCTAAGATCGGAGATCGGGCGTTGTATCGCAGGGTTGATGGCTTGGTTGGTAGAACAAGACGGTCTGGTACCTGATGAATCTCACGCTGTCGGGGGATTTGATGAAGTGACCGAAGGTTTGCCACTGTTTATTCCCAACGTTGTGATGGAGGCCCACAAAGCGGTTGGATACGGCCGCGAGCGACATGCGACTGATGTACAGGATGAACTCCAGAAGCTGGTGGCAGATATTCGCGCCGGACGATTGGATTTCATAATGCCATGATCGGAGAAGAATTCTCTTATCTGTCGAAAGCTGGCGCCGAATTATCCAGGCACAGAATTGCGGAAACAGAGTTACCATGGCGGAAATATCGAACGCCCTATCGAATATTTCTGGCAGAAATGCTACTCGTCCGTA
>NZ_JAUBWR010000003.1:0-122500 GCF_030444705.1 Chloroflexus sp. MS-CIW-1 | reverse complement strand
AGACCGGCTGAGATGGCGTGGGCAAACTGGAGCAAAATCCGTGAGTAACGCTCCATACTCCCGGAAATATCACAAATCAGCACCAATGGTCGCGGTTCGGTGCGGATGTTGCGCCACGACAACTCTAGCGGTTCACCGCCGAAGCGCCAACTTTGCCGCAGGGTGCGACGCATGTCGAGGAGCCGACCGGCACGATCTGGCCGTCGCCGTCGGGTACGACGAGGTTGAATGTGCCACTCCATGCGGCGAATCAATTCTTTGCACGCCTGTACCTCTTCCCAGGTAAACTGAGCGAAGTCTTTGGTGCGTAATGCCTCATCACGACTGAAGGTTAGTTGGATCTCGAACTCTTCTCGTTCCTGGCCTTCAGCCGTATCTTCATCATCAGCCGTCGGTTGGCGGCGCGGTAATCGTAACTGACGACGCGGGATTTTGACCTGCGGGAGCAGCATCTGCATCATCTCGCGCTCGAGATCGATGCCGAGCGCCTTCTTCCAAAAAAACTCAAAGGCAACATCGAATAGCGGCAGGTCTTCGCGACGTAACACCAGGATACAGCGCATTGTAGCACGCAAATCTTCCCGCTGTAGCAGACCAACGTGCTCAATAGCCTCGATCAGTTCGATAATCTGACCAGGACTGACCGCAATCCCCATTTCACGTAGGAGATAGCCAAAACTAACGATGTGGGTTAGCAGGTTACTGCTCATAGGAGTTTCTTGGCTTGCAGCGGGCTATCAGCTCACCATAATTGTCATTTATCTTATCCTACCATAAATATGATGTGCCATCCATGGCGAACTCAGCGTGTATATGACAAATGCAAGCCGTGCACGTCGTGATGAAGCCTGCCGGCACGTCACGCAATGACCTGGGTGCGCGGGCCTCCGGCCCGCGTTGGGTGGCGAGTGCTGACCCATTCATTTGTCTGAATGCTGCGTGGTTTCCGGCGCCCCGTGCACGTCGTGATGAAGCCTGCCGACACGTCACGCAATGACCTGGGTGCGCGGGCCTCCGGCCCGCGTTGGGTGGCGAGTGCTGACCCATTCATTTGTCTGAATGCTGCGTGGTTTCCGGCGCCCCCGTGCACGTCGTGATGAAGCCTGCCGACACGTCACGCAATGACCTGGGTGTGCGGGCCTCCGGCCCGCGTTGGGTGGCGGGTGCTGACCCATTCATTTGTCTGAATGCTGCGTGGTTTCCGGCGCCCCCGTGCACGTCGTGATGAAGCCTGCTGGCACGTCACGCAATGACCTGGGTGCGCGGGCCTCCGGCCCGCGTTGGGTGGCGGGTGCTGACCCATTCATTTGTCCGAATGCTGCGTGGTTTCCGGCGACCCCGTGCACGTCGTGATGAAGCCTGCTGGCACGTCACGCAATGACCTGGGTGCGCGGGCCTCCGGCCCGCGTTGGGTGGCGGGTGCTGACCCATTATTTGTCTGAATGCTGCGTGGTTTCCGGCGCCCCCGTGCACGTCGTGATGAAGCCTGCCGGCACGTCACGCAATGACCTGGGTGTGCGGGCCTCCGGCCCGCGTTGGATAAGTGGGTAAGGGGAACGCATCGGCTGGCGCATCAGCACCCCAGCCACCCCTGCCTGCAAGGGGAATAAAACCCGCCCGTGCAATACGAAGCACTACCGGTAACACACATGGGAGCCCGATCAGGCTACGAAAGAAGAGAATTTGAAAGGTGGACAATTCGGCAGCCAGCTCACGCCCGCCTACTGCCATCGTACTGAATGAGACAAGTGCGCCAGCCATCCAGAACGCTGCGTGCCAGGTAGAATTGAGACGCTGAAGGAATACCGTATGCATGTGTTTTCTGTACGTTCATCACAAGGAATGGGAAATAGGTAATAGTCAGAGGTTTCATACCGGAAAGAAGACTACCCTATCGCCTACCATTCTCCGTCTTAGGTGTTTCGGTTAGCTCGCGGTAAAGCTGCACGACCGGATCATCCCGTCTACGTCGCGGATTAATCCCGGTGGCCGAGAGGTAGCGCTGGTAGGCTCGCTGCATCTCCATCGGCAATCCAAGTCGTTGCCCGGCGCGCAAAAGCCAGCTTACGACCGCGGCTGCCCTCGGCTCATGCGCCAGGACGCGCTGACAATACTGTAAGCACTGCTGATCGTCACCACCGGCAAATGCCTCTGCTGCTAACCGTTCCCCGGCAATGACCACTTTACTGAGCAACTGTGCACCACGTTCAGTTGCCCACTCCTGCGCTCCGACCACACCGTCCATGTACGGCCCATCGTACAACTCGAGCACGTACTGGTACAACGAACGTGCAGCGTGAATGCCCTGTTCGTGGGTCGTTTTAGTTGCCAGATCGAACGTTCGCTCCAGGATGTTGGCATCGCTCTGGTAGAGATCGGGATTTAGTGCACAACGTTGCCGGTCGGTGTAGAGGAGATTCGTTGCGAGTTCCTCTCCGCCGAGCTGTTGCAGAAGTTGACGCAACGCGGTAAGGGTACGGGCAAAACTACTAGCGCTGGCTGTACCTCCCCAAATCGCCTCGGCGATCTCGCTTCGGGTTGCGCCCTCGGCGCCACAATGCACCAGGTAGGCGAAGATCCCCTGCACCTTTCTGCCACCGGCCCGTCCGCCTTCGCTCTGCCCCCATTCGTCTGCCTTGATTTGCCGACTGTCGATAAAGACCTGAAAGTCGCCCAGGCAACGCACATAAACGCCGCGGAATGGGCGAAGTTCAACCGCCAGACCGCTGATTTCGCCAATCGTAATCAACGCTGTCCGTGCCTGTTCGGCCAGCGCAGGATCATCGAGCAATCGCCGCAGATGGGTCAGTGCACGTTTACCGTAATGGGTGAGGAGAATGGTCGTTGCGTGTTGCCGTACTGTCGGATCGCTGTGATTCAGTAAAGGCAGGTAGAGGATAACTGGATGTGACATGCGCTTTACTCACTTGCTTCTTCAGGTGCTAATCGGCGAACGACGTTAATCGAGGGATCAATCCGGAGTTCACCATGCTCATCAAACTCAACCAACAGGATTTCACGACCTTCACTCATCATACTCTCCCGCACCCGACCGGCGCCGTAAGGCATGCAGATAATGCGGTCACCCGGCTGAAAACGTGTTTCGCCGGTTGATTCACGAAGTGGCCGCGGCGGACGGCCCGGCGCCGGTGACGGAGCATGCCCCCGTCGCTGTCGGAGACGGGCCAGTATCGCTTCGGGATCGGGAAGAGGTTCTGCTGATGGGGTAGAGGATGGTGGCTCTGGTGGGGCTGGGGTTCCCTGACGCTCAGGTGAAAGTTGACGGCTATTTGGCCTGCGAGGGCGCTGATAAGGAGCGTGTTGTGGTTCCACCGGGCGTTTATCCGCTGGTGGCTGGTCAGACAGCGGTTCGGGATGCGTAGGCGTCTGTGCCGGTAGTGCAGGTATTGGTACCGGTGGTTCAGCCACACGCACGGTCGTTTCAGGTTGTGCAACACCGGTCGGCGATCCCACCGGTATCGCTACGGCTGCATCAGTTTCACCTCCCAAGATCGCCAGTAGCCAATCCATATCGGTACGTGCCAACACATCACACAACGGATCGCTACGCTGATCAAGAGCTACATCGTAAGCCAGGGGTAAGATCGTTTCGAGCTGCTCGTACAGCCATTCAGCCAGCCCATTTCCATTCGGTTGGGAATCAATGAAATAAAGACGCTGCGTTTCCGGATCGTAAGCAGGCACACAATCCTCCAACCGCGCCAGCGTCGTTAATGCGATGGCCGCTGCACAAGACCAGCCAATCTGTTGACCAATAACCTGGAGAGGGCGTGTAAGATGCACCCACACTGCCAGACTGCGCCACTGCTGCGAGAGTGGTTCTGGTAGCGTGCGCTCTTGCGCCGGATTGCGCCCGATCTGTTCACGGTAGGCATAGGTCTGCTCTTCAATCAAAACTCGGCCCCAGCTCAGTTTCAGCCCACGTCCGGCGCCGGTGCGCCGCAATTCACGTTGCGCCCACTCTTCAAGAATCTGCACCTGACAGGAACGAAGGGGAAGCGTGCGTCTTCCATCTTGACCGGTCAACTGTAGAGTTCCCTGATCTTCGTCCAGGCTCACCACTCGTACCCCACCACGTAATGGTGGCAAAGCTGCCATTGGGTGTGCCCAACGATTGGCAAGTGATGGATCGACCGTTCCGTACTGCTGACCCTGAGCATCGAGCAACCTGAGCGGCTCCATCCCGGCTGCGTACAATTCGAGCGGAATGTACGGATCGCTCTGCGTAGTGGGTAACCAGACGGGTGGCGTATCAGGCAGACGACAAAGGGAACCTTGGGCGGTGAGCCGGTCCACGATTGGTTCGAGTTGCCAATGCCGAATTTCATCTTCGCGTAGCGGTTGTTCGCTGGCTGCACATACCAGATGTAGCGCGACAACAAACGGATTGATCGTTACTGTCGGCCAGATCGGTGGCCGTAAGAGCGGCCAGGTTGTCAGATCGGTCACCGCCAGCCGCTGCAGAGCTGGTTCCGCCATCCCACGCCCCAGCAGTAAAATCACCAGAGCGGCGCCGCTATTCAGTGCTGCCTGCAAGGTTGCAGCTCCTACATCAGCGCCGGTTACAATCTGAACGTGCGCCGGTAATGGTTGGACCCCCACACTGATCCGCTCCTGCAAGAACATCGGGCGCAGGATACCGACTTCAAATGGCGTTGTTAGCAGATGAACGCTGGCGCCAGCGTTGAGGAACGCTTCGGTCAACGTTGCAAGGTCGCGTTGGCGCTCGCCACTGCTCTGCCAGAGTGCCAGTGTTGTCGGCGAACGTGGTAAATCCTCGGCTGCGCTCAGCCGCCATTCACGGCCACTGAGAAGCTGAAGTGCGACTTCTGCGCCTTCAACCTGCGCCAGACTTCCACCTAGCAACAGGGGGTGAGGGGTAAGTCGGGCAGCTCGTAAGAGGATCATCATCAGATGACCGGCTGCCATCCCATAGTATACATGGAGATCAGCGACTGCAATCAACTGTAATTGCTGCCAGAAGAAGCGCCAGGCGCGGTCGTGAAAGCGTAGCAGATGGCTATGCAATTCGGGCAGCGTAGTAATGACCAGCCGTGCGGTCGGCGCCAGCCGCCGTCGGTCGCCAACGGTTGCGGCAATGGTTATCACCGGACGACAATGTTCAACCATTGCCATCGCTTCGCGTTCGTGGAGAAGTGCCTGAGCGGGATCGGAGACAACGAGTAATGCGGTAGCCGACGGTTCATTGCGTAGGAAATCGAGTATCAGCAGATGCAGACTGGCGCGACTCAGCACCCCACTTCCTGTGATCGCAAACGGGGCTCTCCGGCGCAGTGCAGCCAGAGCAATTGATTGAGCCTGGAAGAAAGAAGTACCGATAACGCGCACCCATGCTTCTTGTAATGCCTGATCAACTGCCAGGTGACTGATGCGCACGCCAAGACTCGCCGGAAATGTCTGCAAGGCGATGAGCGGCGACGGTGAGCGGCTAGTATGCGAAGCCAGTTTGCGCAGAATGTCGATCAGGTCATTCATAGCTATGATCATAACACGAGCGTGCGAATACGTGAATGTCTGCGTATTGTATAACGGGGTGTTTCAAGGTTTTCATCTTCAGCAGAGATGAGGAGAAGAGCGAAACGAGCACGGTAGTGTGCGTGGAAGCGCAGCTTTCTGTTCTAGGAACCTGATCAAAAATCCAGATTTCTCATTGGGTACGCACCACACCCATACAACCATCGCGTGAGGGGTTGCCCACATTCTTTCGCGCCAGCCCCATATTCCCCCTTCCTCTCCCCGTGGGGAAGCGGAAAGGAGGCTAGGGGAAGGTGAGGATCGCCAGGCATGCGCCGCAGCACCGGCGCTGAACCCGATGCCACCCGTCTCCATCGCGTCGAAGAGACGCCTGCGTTACCCGCTAGCGTTCCCCTAACCATTCTGGCAATACCATGACCAATCCTTATCAAAAGCCCGAGTTTTTGATTATGCGCTCTCGCTGGTCTGCGGACAGGTCCCTCGTTCATGCGCCGACGATACCCGTTATCACGTTGTAGGAGCAGGTTCTCAACTCGCCTCAGATAGTGTCTGCTTACCACCTGATTAGCTGGTCAACCATTGCCACCACAATCGGGTAAATATCCCGCCGAGTTCGCGCATACGCTGCCAGCGGAGTTGCATTTTTCGCCAGGGTGACGCAATCCGGTCTTCGAGCTGATCGAGGTGCAGTGCCAGAATGGTACGAAATAAACGATGCCCGACCGATACGTCCGGCGGCACGTGATTGGCCGCCCATTCCAACAGAGCCGCATGAGCTGCCCGCGCTGCGACCAGTGCTTGTCGCTGGCGTTCACGTGGTGTCCCACGGGTCTGCATCACGGCTACTTCCTGGCGGGCGGCAAAGAAGTGCAACAGCAATGCACTGATCGTCCATTCAGCAATGTCGGCGCTGAGCGTTGATCGGTTACAACCCGCAGCATCCTGCGCATTGGTAAGCGGGTGTTCGCTGTTGGTCAGCAGATCGAGCGCGGTATGCAGGATTTCTAACCGCTGCTCGCAGTGCGGTGAAGGTGCGTTATAGCCGTCGAGCACATCACGTGGTGGATGAGCCACCAGATCACGGCGGCGACCATGCTGTTGGCGTTGTAGCTCGGCTGGGGTGATGTCGAGCGCCTGCTGCCAGGCACGTGCAAGAGTCGTGTAGGCGTGATCAAGGATGGATGCTGCTTCAGATGCACGAACGTTCGCATATCGACTGCACAGCGCTGCCGGATCGCTCTGCGGATTCCAGGCAAGAGCGGCGAAGCTGTGTGGGTTTGGTCCTGGCGCCAGCCATGGACGGTCGCCGGTAAGTAAGGTGTAGACACCGGTAAAGCCCCATTCGGCGTAAGCCCGCAGATCGGCGGCAATGATGTTACCCAGGGGTGGCAGTGCCGATTTGAACAGAATGCCATCGAGATAGTATTCAAATGCGCTGATTCCTGCCGGAAACGTCTCGCGAATGGCTGCGATGCGTGCAGCCAATGGTCGGTTGATCGGGTGTTCAGGATCACCAATACCGCTAGCGTATGAGCGCATACGGGGTGCAACGAGCGCTTCAACATTGGCGGCTGGTTTGATCTGTTGCGGTGGGAACAGCGTATCGTGGTAGGCAAGAAAACTAATACGGGCGGAAGCGTTGACGGTTGCCAGCTCTTCTGCCATAACATTGACCAGCAATAATGCTTGATCCGCCGGAGATAGCGTTGCGCAACGAGCACAAGAGCACCAGCCGCCGTAGAGTCGATCAACCGGCCAGATGTGGTACATGGCAGCATTTGGTTCGATATTGAAGAAGTTGCCTGCCCATTCGCGCACTAGGGCCTGGGTCGTTGGGTTCGTCGGACACGGATTACCATCGGCTACTCGGCGTTGACCATTAAACCGGAACACGTCCGGTTGGTCTCGCAGACGTTGGGTAGCGAGAGCATCGCTCAGGTGGTGCCCACCGATTTCAAGCTGTAATCCCCGTTCCTTGAGCAACGGCCAGAGTTGGTGCCGTCGTTGTTGCCAAAAGCGTAGCCGACAGGCCCCCAATGGCATTCCGCTATCGCCAATCGTGTGAATGAATATCGTGTTGAGACGCGCCCGTGCTGCCCACTCAATCCATGCTTCAGCCTGCGCTAAGAATATGTCGTGGCCGATGACCAGACCACGACGGGTAAATGCCGGTTGTTCGGCGACGGTTGCATCAGGTAACGGGATGTGTGTGAAGTGTGGGATGTATTCATTCTCGGCGCCCGGTCCAACCCAACACCAGCCCAATGTCTCTAACAAGCTGTAAACTGCATATAGCAAGCCAGTTGGCCCTTCGCCGATCAGAAGTAAACCGTGCTCGTCGGCCATGCGGACAAAGCCATCACCTGCTGTACCGTGACGGAGACTAATGCGCTGGGTGTGGGCCTGACCGACGATTGGTAAAGGAGGACCACCCATTCGCTGTACTGCCTGACGTAATTCTTGGGCGGCGAACTGAGCAGTGAGATGTTCGCTTCGTAGCTCGATGACCCAGTTTGCCGAAAGGATATGCTTCATGAATGCTTTACTCGTGGTTTGGTCGCCAGATCGTCCCAATCGTTTGCTTTGCCGTTGCCATTATACTATTGCCACCACTCCAGAAGAGAGGGCGTGAGCCGTAGAAATGGGTGCTCAACCGTACCGATGGCTTGTTGGTAAGACGGTCGCTCGTTTTATCCTTGCACGGCAGGGTGCGGTCTAGAGGCCAGCGTTTCCAGGCTCACGCAGGGGAAGGGATCGCCGTAAGTGCTTGTGTCGTGTTCATTAGCGCATCCGACACAACTGCAACCTACAGAATTAGTTGCATAGTAGACAAATTCGCCGTAAACCGCTACAATGCACTCAGCCGTCATTTTCTGCTGCGCAGCGTGTGAAGAAACTGATGAAAATGGCGGTGATCGAGGAGTTCCTGGTATCATGCCGGTATATCCGGCTACTGACTACCGTTATATCAGGTGAGGAAATCATGCTGCGGTTTGAACACGAGATTCTGTTCACGCCATGTCCAGAACGAATTGCCCGTCTGCGCGAACTTGCGTACAACCTCTGGTGGACGTGGCATCCCGAGGCGCAAGACCTCTACCGTTCGATTGATCCAGAGCTGTGGGAATTGGTTTACCACAATCCGGTCGAGTTTTTGCGTGATGTTCGGCAACGAAAGCTCGAAGCAGCCGCCAATGATCCGGCGTACCTAAAGCGCTACGATGCAGTGCTCAAGAGCTTTGACAGCTACATGAGCGCCAAAAAGACCTGGTTTAGTAAAAACTACCCCGACGCCAAAGATACGCTGATTGCCTATTTCAGCGCCGAGTTTGGTCTCCATGAAAGTCTGCCCATCTATTCGGGTGGTCTCGGCATTCTGTCGGGCGATCACATCAAAGAGGCCAGTGATATGGGTATTCCACTGGTCGGTGTCGGTTTTATCTATCCACAGGGCTACTTCCGCCAGCGTCTGGATCAGAGCGGCTGGCAATTTGCCGAATATAACAAACTTAATTTCGCCGATGTACCGGCGCTTCCGGCCCTTGATCCAGAGGGGCGCGAGGTCGTTGTCGAGGTTGAATTGCCTGGACGGACGATCTACGCGAAAGTGTATAAGTTTCAGGTTGGGCGCAATCAGTTGTTGTTGATGGATACCGACATCCATCCCAACAGTCCGCAGGATCGCGAGCTTTCAGCCCGGCTTTACGGCGGCGATCAGGAGATGCGCATTTCACAGGAACTGGTATTGGGCGTTGGTGGTGTACGAGCGCTACGCCGGCTTGGGTATAAGCCGACGGTCTGGCACATGAATGAAGGCCACTCGGCATTTCTGGTGCTTGAATTGTGCCGTGAATTGGTAGCACAGGGCTATAGTTTTGAAGAGGCGATGGAGCAGGTAAAAGCGCATTGTGTGTTTACCACCCATACGCCGGTTCCTGCCGGTAATGATGCCTTCCCCTTGCCGATGATCGAGAAATTTTTCTGGAGCTTCTGGCCGCAATTAAACCTGACGCGCGATGAGTTCATGAATCTGGCTCTGCAAGAGCAGCATTGGGGGCCAACCTTTGCCATGACTGCGCTGGCGTTGCGGTTTTCGGCCTTCCATAACGGCGTGAGCAAACTCCACGGCCACGTTGCGCGCGGCATGTGGCAATGGCTCTACCCTGGTCGTGCTCAGGACGAAGTGCCTATTACCTCTATTACGAACGGTGTTCATACAGCGACCTGGCTGGCACCAGAGATACGAACCCTCTACAATTCGTACCTTGGGAAGAATTGGGAAGAAAATCTTGATGATCCGCAACTCTGGCGCAAAGTCTATCAGATTCCTGATGAGACGCTCTGGCATACCCGGCAAAAGCTCAAAAGCGATCTGATCGCCTTTAGTCGGCAACGTCTCCAACAGCATTACATGCGCTTGGGAATTCCAGCGCCGGTCTGGCCGGTGCTCGAAGAAAACATTCTCACGATCGGCTTTGCCCGCCGTTTTGCCACCTACAAGCGGGCCACGTTGCTGTTCAAAGATGTTGAGCGTCTGAAGTACATTCTGAATCGGCCTGGTAAGCCGATCCAGATTATCTTTGCCGGTAAAGCGCATCCCAAAGATGATCCGGGTAAGCAGTTCATTCAAGAGGTTTACCGTATGGCGATGCAGCCGGGTCTAGCCGGACGCATTGTATTTCTCGAAGAGTACGATATTGCGGTCGGACGGGCGCTAGTGCAAGGGGTGGATGTCTGGCTTAACACTCCCCGCCGTCCGTATGAAGCCAGTGGTACCAGTGGTATGAAAGCCAGTCTCAACGGTGCTCCGAACTGTTCGGTGCTCGATGGCTGGTGGCCAGAGGCCTACAACGGGCGAAATGGCTGGGCGGTTGGCGAAGAGCGTGAGTATGCCAATCAGGAAGAACAAGATTGGAATGATGCGCTGTCGCTCTACCATCTGCTCGAACACGAGATTGCGCCACGCTTTTACGATAATCGTGACGCCAACGGTGTGCCGGTCGAGTGGGTGCAGATTTGCAAAGAGGCAATTGCAACCGTTGCTCCCATGTTTAGCACGCGCCGGATGCTGACCGACTATATGCGCGAAATGTATATGCCGGTCGCTGTACAGGGCGCGATTCCGCAGTTGTAGACAGGTTATTGAGCTGACGTGCTGGTGTCGCTATTGTCGGTTCGAGGTGAATGCTATGCAAGAGGTTGATCAACTCAGATCGCCGATAGTTAGTCACCTTCGCGTCAGCCCGCTCGATGTTTATCAACGACTGGTTGATCATTTTGGTCTCCTCTACGGCCCTGCGGCGCGCCAGCCGTGGTGGCCGGTTATCAGTTCTGATCCTCAGCTCGAAATCATTATCGGGGCGGTATTGGTACAACAGACCCGCTGGGAGACGGTTGAAGACGCGCTGGCGCATCTGTACGAGGCCGGGTTGATTGAGTTAGCGGCTCTGGCTAAGGCCGCGCCTGAATTGGTCGCGACCTTGATCTTTCCATGTGCGTTCTATCGGCAGAAAGCCGGTGGTCTGGTTGCGCTTGCCAATGCGATCCGGGAACGTTATGGTGATGTGGCAACGATGCTTCGACGGCCAACGGCTACTCTGCGCGCCGAGTTGCTGACCTTGCCGCGCATTGGGCAAGAGACGGCAGATGTGATTATGCTTTATGCTGGTCAGCATCCCCTGTTCGTTATTGATGCGTATACCCGTCGTATCTTTGGCCGCCTCATGCCGGATCAATTTCCCTGGGAACGGGCTGGTTATCAGCACGTTCAACAGGTTCTTATGGCACAATTGCCCATCGACGCGCAACTGTTTGCCGACTTCCATGCTCAACTCAATGAGTTGGCTGTACGTTACTGTTTGAGCCGGCCACGGTGTGATGGACCACCAGCGCGGCGGGTCTATTCGCGGCAACCGGGCCGGAATAGCTTCCTCGATCGCCACGATGGCTGTCCCCTGCGCCCGGTGTGCGGCTGGTATCAGCAGCATCGGCAATGAGGGTTGTAGCAGACCGTTTCATGAACCTTGCACCATGACCCTTGCTGCGGTTTGTCGGGGCTGATGCACCTTCTCGCTGCGCATGCGGAAGCCATCTGTTGATCGTATTTGTTTCGTGGTGCGGGTGACCGATCTGCTACAGCGTCTCCTCATACCCTGAATCGGGCCACGCTACGAGTGGTGAAAGACCGAACTCCATCAAGTGCTACCGGTATTTTATCGTGTTTCGTTCTTCATCTTGATATTATGGTTTCATCGCCTTCCCCACTGCATATCTTTTTGGTCTTTTTACGATTAGGATTAACGTCATTTGGTGGGCCGGTGGCTCATTTGGGCTATTTTCGGGCTGAACTGGTTGAGCGGCGACGCTGGATTGATGAAGCGACGTATGCCGATCTGATCGCACTCTGCCAGTTTCTGCCGGGGCCGGCCAGTAGTCAGGTAGGCATTGCTATCGGAACGATGTGCGCAGGCGTAATCGGTGGCCTGGCCGCCTGGCTCGGTTTTACTTTGCCATCAGCACTGCTCATGATCGGATTTGGGTACGGTGTAAGCGTGTTTGGTGATCCGGCCAGTGGCTGGTTGCATGGCCTGAAGGTGGTTGTGGTAGCAGTGGTCGCTCAGGCTGTCTGGCAGATGGCACAACGGCTCACTCCGGATCGATTACGGGCCACTATGGCGATTATTTCCGCCATGATTCTCGTGATCTGGTCAGATGCCCTGGTTCAACTGATCGTGATCGGGTGTGGTGGGTTGCTCGGTTGGCGTTTTCTTGCCGACAACGGAAACAAGAACGCTCATATCACATCACCAATCACACCACGCGCCGGTTTGTTCTTTAGTATCCTCTTTGCCTGCTTGCTGATCGGCTCGTTCCTGATGACCATCTTTGCTGTTCATCCAACACTTACCTTGTTAGCAGGCATGGTACGTACCGGTTCGCTGGTATTTGGCGGCGGGCATGTCGTTTTGCCACTCCTTGAACCGGTTGTTGTAGGTTCTGGGGTACTGAGTGGTGAAACGTTTATTGCCGGTTATGGTGCTGCTCAGGCTGTGCCAGGCCCACTGTTGAGTTTTAGCGCGTATATTGGTACCGTGGCGGCTGTACCACCTGGTGGATGGATCGGTGGAATGCTGGCACTTGTCGCAATCTTCCTGCCCTCTTTTTTGCTGGTCTGGGCGGTACTACCCTTTTGGGCTGCACTACGTGCGCGACCAGAAGTTCAGGCCGCGTTGGCTGGTGTTAATGCCGTTGTAGTTGGGATTTTGCTGGCAGCGCTCTACCAGCCGGTGATCACCAGTGCTATTCGTGATCCGGCTGATGTTGCCATCGCGTTAGCTGCGTTTGCAGCCCTGCATCTCTGGCACGTTCCGCCGTGGCTGATCGTCTTCGTCTGTGCGCTTGTCGGGGCAATCAGGGGGTAGGACGACTTCCTTATGTCATACAGCAGCGATATGGTCAATCTGACCAGTGCATAATCGCAGCGACAGCAACCTGATCGACCGGTTGCTGTAGCCGTTCAATGGCCGTCCGTAGTCGTGCGATCTGTTCGGCAGATGGAACGGTGCTGCGCTGGTTGAGCCAGCGATTCAGGGCTTCTACGTAGAGCATTGTCAGATCGGTTGGCCCGCTTGCCAGCGGAATCAATTCGGCAAGTGTCGTTTGGAGACGATTGCGCGCTGCCGCCCAATCAATGACATCGGGCATCATCTGGATCGTATCAAGCAGGTGCAGTGCCTGCGTACATATCGTCTGGCGCTCAGACGGTGTGTCCGCAGGTTGGGGGGGCGCCGTCGTTGGTGGCGGCGATGATGGCGATGCTTTAGGTAGTGTTTCCCCGCAGAGCAGAGCCTGTATCCGCTCGAAACCGGCTTTCAGCAACTGCTCCATCTCGCGGCTGTAGTGTAGCCAGGCCCCGATCTGCATGCCAGCCGGATCGGGAATATCACGGTTACGTCCGGCCAGTTCACCCAGCGAAGCGATGGTTGCCTGCGGGTACCGACTACGCAGCACACGCGCAATACCGCTATCTATCGCGATCAGCACATTTGCCGAAGCGGCTAATTCATCGGTCAGTGAACGGGCCAGGTGATTATCCAGCGATAACCCCAACACAGCCAGTGCATCACGAGCCGTTGATTGCAGTGGTTCATCGTCGTGACCGACAACACCGGCCGAAGCAATATCCCACGTTTGACCGTGCTCTTGTGCCAGGCGCCGTAACAGAGCAACGGCGATTGGCGCCCGCCCGGTATCGGCAGCACCTACGATTAAGACCACCGGTGCCGGAGAAGAATGCTGTTCCTGCATACGTGTTCTGTCGCGATTGTTTTATCTGTATACTGCACGCATTGTACCATAAGGAAGCCTATGCTCATTTGACCGATTGCGCGAGTTGTGGTATCTTGCTGCCGTCCCTGTATCGATGAAGATGAGGGAACTTTATATTCGTACACCTCGTTGTGTACGAGAGTGCTCTCCGCAACAGGACCAGGATCGTCCTGTTTCTTGTCGCACCAATGTGCGACGATGTGATTCCGCGTTGAATGGCGTATGTCCCTGACAGGACAACGCCCGGAGGAACAACTGCATGTCGCTGCATTCGACGTGTCGGCGCAGTGCTCTCTTCGTGCTGGGCTGGCTGATCGCCGGAATGCTTGCGCTGCTTGGGCAACCAACGCCTGTGCTTGCTGCTCCTACCCTCGTCTTACCCACTCCACCAGGCGAACCCTGGCGTATCATTCAAGGCTATGCATGCGGTACCCACAATGGCTGGGATCGCTACTCCCTCGATCTGGCTCAGGTACATGGGCCAACATACAACGCACCGATTCGTGCTGCGGCTGCCGGTACACTCTGGCATTGGGAAGCGCGCAGTGGTACGGTTATTCTGGCCCATGGGAACAATTTCTTTACGATGTATACTCATCTCAGTCGTCCGGTGACGACCGAGCGTGGGTTTCCTTTTGCGGTTGGTGATCTGGTGGGGTATGCCGGTGATCGAGGTTCACCTGGTATTCCTCATCTGCACTTTACGGCGTTCACTGCTGCGAATAATGGCTGGAGCCAGCGACAATCGGTACCGTTGCGGTTTGCCGAAGGCTATGATTTGCCAGAGATAGGCGGCTGCAATCAGCATGGTGGCAAAATATTAACCGCGATGGCCATGCAAGACCCGGTAATCACCTTTACCGGTGAAGGACAACCAGGTGGGTGGTACAACGTTGATCATCAGATTGACTTCAGCGTGGCCTGGGGCGGCGGCGGGTTGAGCCAGGCCTGGGATGCTGAACCACCTGCCGATGCGCCAATGTTCCCCGCTGCTATCGATGGTTATGCGCGCCTGGCCGATATGGGTGAGGGATGGCATACGCTCTATGTGCGGGCGTGGGGGCCAGATGGTCGTCAGACGCTGGCAAGCTATGGGCCGGTTGGATACGATATTTCACCACCAACGCTCGATGCAGCTCCTGCAGAGCTACGACTGCCACGTTTACAGCCGACCAGTGTGACATGGCCAGCAGCGAGTGATGCCCTGTCCGGGGTGGCCGGTTATCGTATCTATCTCGGGCCAGACCCGGTCGGCGAGAGTGAGTGGTTTGTCACGGAACCAGTATTGATGACGCCGCCGTTAATGCCTGGCGTGTACGTGCTGCGCGTGAAACCGCTAGATAATGCGGGTAATATCGGGACTTGGCAGACCGTTGCGACGGTGATTGTTGAATGACGGTAGCCTGAGCTATTTCGGAGTTGTACCCCGATCTTCGTCTGAAGCTATCTCTCGCTTGCCGCAGAATGAGGCTTGTCCGTCACCGGATTGGGGGATTAGGTGCCAGTCTCTGATCTCCGTTGCGGTAGATGAAACTGTGCTCACTGTTCGCTCCTTCTCTCTGTCGGTAGATCATCGCCTTAGCGCCGCACAGTCACCGGCGTGCCGACCGGCGCCCAATCGTAGAGCCAGGCGGCTGCCTTGAGCGGTAAGTTGATACAGCCGTGGCTCCGGCGCACACCGGTACCGAATTGATTGTGCCAGTACGTTCCGTGCAAGGCTACGCCACCGACAATATACATCGCGTGGGGAACACGTGGCACGACCCAGCATTCACCACCAGCGCAGCCACGCATGGTCTGTTCGCGCACCTTAGCGTAAATGCTGAAGTGTCCTATCGGCGTGTTAAACCCGTCGCGTCCGGTGGAGACGGGGGCGTCAAAGATGATCCGGTCACCTTCAAGGGCATAGAGCCACTGGTCACTGAGATCGACAATGATCTGCTTACCGGTATGGTCGGTCGGTGGTAGTGGTTTGGGTGTCACAGGCTTGCTCACGGGTGTGGAGGTTGGTACAGTGGCAGGTGGTGCTGTAGCCGATGGAGACGGAGCGGCAGGGAGTGTGATTTGTGGTTGACCGTTGGCATCGACCGGAATCGCATTGTCTGCCGGAACTGGTCTCAGATCGACGCCACGCAAGCGGGCCAGATCACGTCCCAGATTACCGATCTGGATGGAAGGGGTTGCATTCGTTGTCCGTGGATCAATTTCTAGCCTGGCCCGTTCAAAATATTGAACGTATCGCAGTGTACCCCCAACGTATTCCCAACGTGGTTCGCTGATCGGCAGGCCAAAGACATCAACGGCGCCGTGGGTCTCCCAGAAGGTAAGAAATGGTGCCCCAAGGGTATAGCCGGTTTCGGCAAACCAGCGCCGATCAGGTGACTCGCGTGCGGTTTTCGTGGGTGGGGGAAACGATTTCCCTAGCGCAGCAACATACTCTGCGCCGACACGTCCGCGTAAAATGGCATTGTTATAGGCTGGATGGAGTTCAAGGCGACCCCGCTCAAAATACTGGACAATCAGATCACCGTCGCGAAAAGGTGAGCTGATGGGTTGACCAAGTGTCAACGCTCCATCACCTGACATCCAGGCCGTCAGAAACCCATACGTGTCATCGAGGCGCTGACCGGTCGCAATAAAGTAGAGCGCATTGCTTTGGGCCTGCAATGGCATTGCTGCGAGCGCCAGCACAATGCCTGTCACCCAGCCGAGGAATCGGATCATCGCTTTACTCCACTCAAGGCGTGAGTCTTGCTTTCATTATACCGTTCACCAGTCCTGTGTAAATAACGAACACCCCTCCACGGTAGTGGAGGGGTGCTTCCGATGGGTGAATATCAAGTCTTACACCAGAGCAGGACTCTCTTCAACCTTTTCCTGATCGATCTCACGTTGCGAGCGTAAGCGCAACTGATCCTCAAACGTATCGACGATCACCGTATCACCGTCGCGGAACTGACCAGAGAGCAACCCTTCGGCCAGCGGGTCTTCGATCAGGTTCGTAATAACTCGTCGCAAGGGGCGTGCACCGAAGGCCGGATCGTAGCCGCGGCGAGCGAGCAATTCGAGTGCGTCGGGCTGCACCACCAACTTGATCTGATGCTCGTCAAGTTGCGTCTGGACGCGCTTGAGCATCAACTGCGTAATCGACTGAATCTCCTCCGTTGTGAGCGGATGGAAGATAATAGTGGCGTCGATCCGGTTAAGGAACTCTGGCCGGAAGAGCATTCTGAGCGACTCCTCCACCTTGCGCCGCATATCGTTCTGGTCAATTTCAGCGGCATTGCCGCCGAACCCGATCCGTGACGCACGGCGGATGTGCTCGGTACCGACATTGCTGGTCATAATGATTATTGTGTTGCGGAAATCAACCCGTCGCCCTTTGCCATCGGTCAGGTGACCATCTTCGAGCACCTGGAGGAGCAGATTAAATGCATCGGGATGGGCCTTCTCGATCTCATCGAACAGCACCACACTGTAGGGCTTGCGGCGCACTGCGTCGGTCAGTTGCCCACCCTCGCCATAGCCAATGTAGCCTGGCGGAGAACCAACCAGTCGCGAGGTAGTATGGCGCTCCTGGAACTCCGACATATCAATCTTGATCAGTGCCTCTTCGGTACCGAACATAAACTCGGCCAGCGCCTTCGCCAGCTCTGTCTTCCCAACACCGGTAGGACCGAGGAAGATGAAGCTCCCGATTGGACGCTTCGGATCCTTCAACCCGGCACGTGCACGGCGTACCGCCTTCGAGATAGTTACAATAGCCTCGTGTTGACCGACAATGCGGCTGTGGAGGAATTCCTCCATCTGCATCAGCCGTTGAGTTTCATTACCGGTCAGCCGAGTCACGGGTACACCCGTCCACATCCCGACAACCTCAGCAATATCGTCTTCGGTTACGTATGGTCGCTCGTAACGTTCATTGCTGCGAGTTCCCAACTCGGCTTCAATTTCCTGGATGCGCATCAGCATCCGCTCTTCACGCTCTTTCAGATCGTTCGCCAGTTCAAACTGTTGATCCTCAAGCGCTGCTTCACGTTCTTTCCGTAGCGCTTCCAGACCGCGTAAGGCATCACGCAGTCGTGGTGGGGTAGCTGAGCGATACATCCGAACCCGTGAAGCCGCCTCGTCGATCAAGTCAATCGCCTTATCAGGTAGTTGCCGGTCGGGAACATAGCGTGCCGATAGCACAGCCGCCGCTCGAATGGCCTCATCGCTGATCTGCAACTGATGGAAGTCTTCGTAGCGCGACTTGATACCGCGCAATATCTGAATCGTATCTTCAATCGATGGTTCTTCGACCATCACCGGCTGGAAGCGGCGTTCCAGAGCAGCATCACGCTCGATATACTTGCGGTACTCATCGAGCGTTGTTGCACCGATCGTCTGCAACTCACCGCGCGACAGAGCCGGTTTGAGAATATTAGCCGCGTCGAGCGTCCCCTCTGCGCCACCGGCGCCGATAATTGTGTGGAACTCATCAATGAAGAGGATGCAGCGCGACTCTTTGATCTCGTCGATCACCCGCTTCAGCCGTTCTTCAAACTGACCACGATACTTAGTACCGGCAACCAGTGCGCCCATATCGAGCGTCACCACGCGCTTGCCCTTGATACTATCGGGCACATCACCCTGCACAATCCGCTGCGCCAGACCCTCGACAATCGCCGTCTTACCCACGCCAGGTTCACCGATCAGCGCCGGGTTATTCTTGGTGCGGCGCGAGAGAATCTGGATGACGCGCTCGATTTCATGTTGGCGACCGATAATCGGGTCGAGACGACCTTGCTCGGCCATTTCAGTCAGGTCGGTCCCAAGCGCATCAAGATAGGGTGTTTTCGACTGGCGTTGGGTTGTTGTTGGGCCAGGCGCTGCCCGCGTCTCACCGGTTGCGCTAGTTGTACCGTGACGGAGCACGCGCATCACTTGATTGCGAACCTGTTCAAGTGACACGCCCAGAATATCGAGGACACCGGTCGCAACACCTTCGCCGTTGCGTACCAGGCCCAGCAGCAGATGTTCGGTGCCGATATAGTGGTGGTTGAGGCGATTCGCTTCTTCGATAGCGTATTTAATGACCTTTTGCGCACGAGCGGTCAACTCCTGGTCGGTTACCATGGTGCTGTCACCAGACCCAACAATAAACTCAACCGCACTGCGCGCCTGTGGGAGCTTTACCCCTAGCTCGTCGAGCACGCGAGCTGCGATACCTTCGCTCTCGCGGATCAGACCGAGCAGAATATGCTCGGTACCGATGTATGGATGGTTAAATGCACGTGCCTCTTCGGCTGCCAATTGTAGGACTTGCTTGGCACGTTTGGTAAATTTGCTGTACAGGTCAGACATACGATTCTCCACTCGTTCACTTGGAGGAAACGACTACATATTGCTCAACAAACCGGGGATAGTATATATCCATACGATACGCTGACCGTCTACGAGCGCCATCGTAGGCGATCAGGAACCACCACTAGTCAGCCTCCTCCGCTTTTTCGCTACTTTCGGTCGGCTCGTGGTGGAGTCGGAGACTCAATCCGATGCGTTTACGGGCCGGATCAATCCGAATGATCCGCGCCTGCACCACTTGACCTTCACTCAACACCTCGCGTGGGTGCTGAATCCGCTCGTCACCAATTTCAGAAATATGGATCAGTCCCTCTACCCCATCTTCGATGCGGGCGAAGGCGCCGAATGATGCCAGTTGGGTGATCGTTCCTTCAACAATCTGACCTAACTGGTACCGTTCGGCCACTTTCGTCCATGGTTCGCTCTGCGTGCGTTTAATGGAAAGTGCGATCCGCTTGCGTTCGTGATCAATGCTAAGGATCGAGACTTTTACTTTATCCCCAACCTTCAAGAGATCGCCGGGATGTTTGACCCGCGACCACGAGATCTCCGACAAATGGACTAACCCATCGGCGCCACCAATATCGACGAAGACGCCGAAATCGCAGATCGATGAGACAACCCCTTCGCGAACATCGCCTTCGCGAAGTGAATTGAGCAGCTCGTCTTTTTTGCTCTCGCGTGTTTCGGCCAGCGCCTGACGCTCAGAGAGAATGAGACGGTTGCGATTGCGATTAATCTCGATAACTTTCAGTGGCAGTTCCACATTCACCAGCCGTGCCATCTCAGATTGCTTTTGCGCCTCTGAGCTACGACTGATGCTCGACACCTGTGATGCCGGAACAAAGCCACGTACACCGTCGAGATCGACAAGCAAACCACCCTTATTATAGTTCTTGACACGAGCGTAGATAATCTCACCCCGTTCGTAGCGCTCTTGCAGTACACGCCAGCTCTTTTCCTGGCGAGCTTTATCAATCGAGAGAATAGCCCGCCCCTCCTTATCTTCTGACTGTACTACAAAGACCAGAATAGGATCACCCACTTTAAGGGCCGCACGCTCTTCTTCACTGAGCGTTTGCATCTCGCGGCTTGGGATCACTCCTTCGGCCTTAGCGCCAATATCGACCAGGATTTCATCGCGATCAATACGCATGATCCGCCCATCAACCGTGTCGCCGTGTTTGAGATTACGATAGGCGTGCGTGGGATCACGCATGATAACTTCCATCAGCGCCTGATCGCCACGGTCGAGCAGGTCGTTCAGATCGGGTTTGTGTATGCCTTTGTTTTCGTTTTGGTTGACATGATTAAGCTCTTCCATGAGAAATCCCTGCGCAGAAGCAGCAGCGCGCTATTCGACGGGGCTTGGTCGGAGCGATTCGTAAAGATATTATACGTCGGGCTGATGTAAAACGCAAGGTTTCAGGATACTGTGTTGGGAGTTTTCAGAGTTTTTAAGGACGGCTGGCGCCCTCACCTACCCCCCAGCCCCCTTCCTCTCCCACAAGGGGAGAGGAAGGGGGAGGTGGTTCATCTCTTTCTGCCCGGCGTGCCCGCGAGGGGTGAGGAAAGGGGGAGATTGCAGTTAGGCTCTTATTCAACACGCTGGTGTGCAAAGATGTCGCTCACAGCCAGGGTGTAACCACGGTTCATAGTAGATGAACGAACTGCGGTAAGAGGGAGCTGGCCGGTACTTCGGAGATGAAAATAGACCTCTTCATTACAGGTGATCATACCGGGGAGGGTTTGGTGGGTCAGGATTGAAGCCTGGTCAAGAACTTCCCCACTGATGTGGAGGCCGATGATCGGAACCAGACCAACGCGCCCGATCCCACTGCACAGTGTAAATGGTGGGAGTGGCAGACCACTGGTATGAGCGGTGGCAACTGTCGCATCAACGAGGGCTATCGCACGCTGGATCGGATCGGGGTCGGGGTGCAGAGCACCGAAGATGAGTAAAAGATGGTCACCACGCCAATCGATCAAGGCTTGCTGATAACCGATCTGCTCTATGATCAGGGCAATGCGAGCACGGGCTTCATCGAGCGGGTCCATCATCGTCAGTCGGCCAATGCCTAGCACAGCTATTCGGGTGACAGTACCAGCAAGCGGTGGGTTGATGGCTAGGGGGTTGAGCTGACGGAGGGCCGGTTGGGTAAGCTGAAGACGTTGCAGGTGTTGTTCGGTACGCCATTGTTGGAAGAAGCGATTGAGCGTATAACAAAACTCGCCCCAGATGCCTACCCCCACTTCTAATTTGACATTGAATGGGTTATCACGAAGATGATCGACAAGTATGCGCATCGAGCGTAAGAGTCGGTAGCGTTCGCTAAACAGGATCAGGATGCAACCTGCCATCAGCACTATGGTAAGGGCAAGATCGACAAACATGCTGACCACGGCGAGTACGCTTAATCCGACGATGAGCCATCCGGTTCGATCAGAAACAATCCAACGCATAGGTACGCCTCGCAGACGCCATTCTTCATTGGCGTTCGCAGCGTACCATGCGGATTGAAATATGTATATCGCACGTAGATTACAGATTGGCGAATCTGTGCTTAGGGTGTGTATCGTACTATCTCAGCCGTATGGCGTGTGATCAGTCCATCGGCTACCAGCATATCGAGGTGGGCAATGGTTTCGGCAATCGCAAAACGTGCCTCATGCGGTGTAAATCGCTCGACATCGAAAACCTGTTGCGCTACCGCAAATGCTGTCTCGGCTCCGTTCTGAACAGCATGTAACATCGCGGCCAGCCGTTCCTGGTGGTGTTGCTGTAGTTCAGTGATGCGTGTTTTCCAGTCGGTGATCGGTTTGCCATGACCGGAGAGAGCCAGTGTAACACTCAGCGTAGATAGTTCGGCCAGCGAAGCCAGATACTTGCGTAAAGGGTCTGGTTCACTTTCTGGCCAGACACCGATGTGGGGTGAAATTTTGAGCAGTACCTGATCACCGACCAGCGCCAGTTGCTCGTCTGGTGCGTAGAAGATCAGTTGGCCGTCGCTATGACCGGGAGCGTGGATGGCAATGAAAGATCGCCCTCCCAGTGTCAGACGACTCCCCGGCAGTAACGGAGTTAACGGTGGATGTGGTCGAGTGGCGGCACGGAGTGTTGCGATGGCGCCAACAACTTGTTTAACCAGATCGGATGGCATACCGTGACGGAGAAAATGGTGTAAACTGGGATCGTCATGATCGGCACGGCGGATCCACACTTCCTCGGCCAACTCGATTTCACGCGGGGAAAGGAAGACCGTGGCGCCAGAATGCTGGTACAACCAGCCGGCCATCCCGAAGTGATCGGGGTGAAAATGAGTTAGAACGATGGTATGAATATGCTGTGGGTTAATGTTCAATGCTGCGAGACCCTCTTGCCAGGTGGCTTCGGCAGCCGGTGTGTGTAACCCTGCGTCAACGACAGTCCATCCCTGTTCATCACGGAGCAGGTAGACGTTCACATGGTTGAGAGCAAAGGGTAATGGAAGGCGTAGGAGATAGAGGTTTGGTACTATTTCGGTGAGCATAATTCAGTCCTGTGCATGACGCAGCGCGTTGGTGATGTCCTATCTGCATTATAATACGACGAGCACCAGACAAGGCGATATTTGACGTATGGAAAATCTTGATTCATCCGAAACTCCTCAACCATCAACCTGGCGATTGCCGGTCATTATCGGCAGTATCGTTATTCTGGCCGGTCTACTGGCCTTCGTAGTTACCAGTACCAGTAGCCGATCAGCATCAGCAGTTACGCCAACCAGTGTCCCGACAGTTGAAGCTGCTGCCGGACACGGTGATCTGACCAATAGTCCACCCGCACCAACCATTTCTGTCAACGAGGCATATCAGCGCTGGCAGGCTGGGCAGGTTATTTTTGTCGATATGCGATCCGGTGAAGCGTATCGGGCCGCTCATCTGCCAGGTGCACTGAGTCTGGCAACGCCTGAACTCAATCAACGACTGGCAGCACTGCCAGCAGACAGCTTGATCGTTACTTACGGTGATGCCAATCAACCAACTGCCGGGCAGCGGGGTGCGCAGATCTTTCGTGATCTTGGTTACGGATCGGTGGCAGAGCTTGACGGCGGTATTGAAGCATGGCAGGCCGCTAACCTGCCGGTGGAGCGACCATGATCGATTTACATATTCACACTAACGCCACTCCCCATCACGCAACCTGGACGCCAGTAGCGCTGGCGGCGGCAGCGGCTGCTCGTGGTCTGACCATGATCGCTGTGACCGATCACAATACGACGGCGAATGTGATCACGACCGTGATGGTAGGTATGCACTACGGTGTACGAGTTATCAGTGGGGTTGAAATCGATAGTGCTTTCAATGGTAAGTTATGGCATACATTGGTCTATGCAATTGATCCAGAATCGCCCCTGATCCTTGATCTTTGTGCAGAAGTCGTGCAGCGCAATGCGGCTGATGCGGCTCAGTTACGACGTGATCTGGTCGCAGCCGGTTTTGTCTTACCCGGCCTTAGCGACCGTGATCGACCGCCGACGGTAGCCGATGTTGCGTCGGTGCTGGCTCGCCATAACCAATTACCCGGTCGGGTGTCTGGTGAAGGAGACGAAGAGGCCGGGATGCGCTTTATTCTGACCCACTTCGCTGCTGCATATCGTCCGCTGAGTATCGGCGAGATTATCGGTGTGGCGCATGATTTGGGTGGCCTGGCCGTGCTGGCCCATCCAGGACGAGAAAAAGGAATCTATGCAGTTCCGGCGAGTGATGAGGATATAGCGGCGATGGCTGCCATTGGTCTGGACGGCATTGAGGTCTACTATCCAACCCATGATGCGGCCACCCGTGAACGATTGCTGGCCGCTGCAAAGCGTCATCATCTGCTCATTTCTGGCGGCAGCGATTCCCATCATCCGCATCAAGACCTGGCAACCTGGTCGGCAGCAGATTTGACCATCGTCTCGCGCCTGTGAGGTGATACCACGTATGAGTCAACACAACGCTCATCTGAACTGGCGGGCTGCGTATGCTCGTATCCCAGCATGGCATCGTAGTGAAATTGAGCATCTGGTTGCAGCTTACGGTTCACCTCGCTATCGTCATATTCACCTCGATGACGGTCGCTTCGATCCGCTGACGAAAACTGATCGGGTTGGTGAAGTGGGGATGGTCATCCGACGTCCCGACGGAACACTGATCACAGCACGCAAGACGTATTACCCGCCTGGCGTTTTTCGTCTGCTGACCGGCGGGATCGGTCATAGCGAGCGTATCATAGAAGCACTAAACCGCGAAGTGCTCGAAGAGACTAGTCTCACGGTGAGGATCAATCGATTTTTGAGCATGATCACCTACCAGCTCGATACCCCAGCACCTCGTTTCTTCGTCAGCTATGTCTTCTTGCTCGATGAATTAGCCGGTACCCTTCAAGCTGCCGATCCAGCCGAACAGGTTGCCGAATTTCGGTCAGTCTTGCCAACTGAATTACCGCTGCTAGCAGCTCAACTGCGTCAATTAGCTGATCAATCCGATGCAGCCATCAATGGCAAATGGTCAAGTTGGGGCCGGTTTCGGGCAGTTATGCACGAAGAATGTGCTGCGGCGCTGATCGTATAGCATTCGTATAGCATGCGATGGCAATATCGCTGTTGCGTGCTGGGTTGTCATTTCGCCGCCAACGGAACATTTCCCCTCATGTGGCCGGCTGGTGTGTGCCTCGGTAGGGCTGTTCGGCGTTCTCAGTTTCGGGTTCTTCACGATGACCGAACGGTTCAACAACGTTGCGACACCGACGAACATCACCCATCCGCTGCTGCTAGCCCGCGTCCTGTAGTGGCAGCGGGAGAATCTGCGTCCGTCTCAGGAGAACGCCATGCGGGCGGGTTGAAAACCTACCCCTACCATCCGCTGACGAGCGTGATCGGCGAGATAACGGGGTGTCTTCAATCATTTACTGCGTCCAGGTGCATTTTGCCAGTGCTGAGAAGAGCGCCTATCCGCATCCCCTCGTGTCAAGGCGCGACGGATGCCTCCTAACGATGGATAGAACCCGATAGTCGACCAGGAGAGACACGACGGCGCTGTGCCCATACGACACCCCCGGCGCCAGTGTACGACGGAATGCCTCCCAGCGGTTGCCAGACAGCACCTACAGTACTGCTGGCATTCGTCTTAACCAATCAACCAGCGCTATTGCTTTAGTAGACCCAATTCCACGACGAACGGTCGGCGTTCTTTTTCACCACCAAGGCTATCGTTGTGCAGCCAATCAGACGTTTGTCGCAATAGTTCGTGATAAGCGGTTAGCAATGGGGCCAACACTAGTTGGTTCAGGCGGTTGTGACCGATAGGGCTTTTCAAAGGTTTTCACCCTACCAAGTAGAGGTGTGGCGAGAAGGGAGAGGAAAGAGAAATGAGAGTAGCAGAGGTGTTCCTCACTTCTCTCCAGTACGCGCAGCAGTGCTCGGCTTCCCATTCCGACAGTGGTCTCACCACGCCACGCTTCGCTCGTCGATTGTATCGTCAGCGTATGGGAGGGGCGGGTTCTCGACCCGCCTGCCGCACTGCCGTCTCCGGGAACACCGGACGGTCACCCCACGGAAGGGGCAGATGCTCAACCTGCCTGCCGTCCCCAGCATTCCTGCCCGACATAGGCCAGCGATGTGACAGAAAAGAGGCTTGACATTCCTCTCAGTACTCGCTATACGCGAAAGCGTTCCGTAGGGGCGCTTCGCAATTCACGCGAGGCTGAGAGGGACCCTTGCACCTGATCCGGGTAATACCGGCGTAGGAAATCGGAACGGATATGAACATGATCCCCCGATATCGCTGATTTCCCCTCTCTGTCTATGCTTCCTGCGGGCAAGCATTCCGTTCGTCATGCGCAGGGAGAACTACAATGCGTTTCACCGAAACACTTTGGGAGTCGATTACCGACATCTACCAGGCAATCATTCAACACCCCTTCAATGAAGAGTTAGCCCAGGGCACACTGCCACGCGAGAAATTTGCCTTCTACATGCAGCAAGATGCGCTCTACCTGGCCGATTTTGCGCGAGCGCTGGCAACCATGGCCGGACGGGCGCCCGACGAAGCCGCGATCATTCAGTTTGTCCGCTTCGCCGAAGGGGTAGCAGTCGTCGAACGCGCCCTGCATCACACCTACTTCCGGGAATTTGGCATTGAATCACCGACCCGACAACCGTCGCCAGCCTGCTTTGCGTATACCAATTTCTTGCTAGCCACTGCCGCCTGTCGTAGTTATGAAGAAGGAATGGCGGCGCTTCTGCCCTGTTTCTGGATCTACCGAGAAGTCGGTCACAATATCTACCATCGTGCAGCGCCGAACAATCCATATCAGAAATGGATCGACACCTACGCCGGTCAAGAATTTGATGAGGTGGTCAAACAGGCGATTGCGCTGACCGACAGCGTCGCCGAACACACTTCAGCTATCTTGCAACAGCGGATGCGTGAGGCTTTTATCTATTCCTCCCGGCTAGAGTGGATGTTCTGGGACAGTGCGTATCGGCTGGAACGGTGGCTGCCGTAGGGGCTTAAGGAGATTACGGGCGGCCCTCACCCCCAGCCCCGCTCCCGCGCTGCGGGTGGCCCTCACCCCCAACCCCTCTCCCGCGCTGCGGGAGAGGGGTGTTCCTCACCCCCGGCCCCTCTCCCGCGCTGCGGGAGAGGGGTGATCTAGTTCGTGAACTCGGTATCGTTAAAGACGCAGGATCGCTACTGCTACGCTCAACTCCCCCTTTCTCTACCCGTATGGGAGCGGAAGGAAGCTAGGGGGTAGGCGAGAGGGCACCTCCCCCCTTCCTCTCCGGCAGCGTGGGAGAGGAAGGGGGGCTGGGGGGAAGGTGAGGGAGCACCCTCCCCCCTTCCTCTCCCGCAGCGTGGGAGAGGAAGGGGGGCTGGGGGGAAGGTGAGGGGGTGCCGACACCGCACGTCACAGATCCATCGCTTGCTGCATCGAGGGCGATTGGCGCTGTTCGTACATCAACCGCGCAATCTCGCTCCAGCTCTGCACCAGCGCGTTGTAGGCAAAGGCTTCATCCGGGCGTTTTTTGCGCTCGCAGATGGTGTAGAGCCGGTAGGCCAGTTCGCGCGCCACGTCGGCTCGACTGCCCAGCTTCGCTGCCAACGCCGCCGCCGCCAGTTCACCCCCGTCGTTCAGCACCCGGATCAGATGATGGACGGCTTCCCAATGCGTGACCCGGCTATCACCGGCCGGGTCCCAATGGGACGGGAGGTCCTTCGGTGCGAGCAGGCGCACCTTGCCCCGTTTCGCTTCAACCATCCCGGCAGCGACCAGCCCCTCGACGCTGGTGTTCTTGGCTTTCGAGAGCGTCTCGGCCACGCCGTACTCGCCTTCGGCAAAGCCATACTGCTCGAACCAGGCCAGCGCCCACCGGGTGTCGGCGTCGAAGTCGCTCTCCTGCTCGGCCAGTACCTCGTCGAGCACCTGGTTGATCAGGGTCAGCGCTTCGCGCACCCGCACCGGCGTGCCCTGGGCATCAACCACGCGGGCAGAGCGGGTATAGATGGCCATCCCCGGCCCGATGGCGGCCTGCGCCAGGTCGACCGGCGCGATGTTGGCGTGTTGCAGTGCGGCCAGCGCCGCTGGCAGTTCGGCCTTGAGTGCGGCAAGAAACTCGCGGCGGGTGGCGATGGGCGCATCCGCCGGACGGGGCCGACAGACCAGCACGATGCTGGAGGTGAGGGCGTTGGTGTTCATAGCAATCTGTCGTGTTCTCATCTCAGTATGCATCGGCCAGGTACCGGTGATGGCAAAGCCAGCCTGGATGACCGCTTCCAGGAAGGTTTCCCAGCCGGTGGAGGAGGGAGCGGAGCGGAGGGAGGAGGGTGGGTCGGGATCACCCAGTTCACCTGTCGCGCTCTCGTCTCGCTGCGCTTCCCGCACTTCGTGCTGTTTGAAGGCGTAGTAGATGGTGACCGGGAAGGCAGGGTGGGCCTGCTCGGCCAGGTTGTGCAACGCACGGGTCATCCCGTCCATGAAAAACCGCTCGGCGGCCGGTTTGCTGCCGTGACGGTAGGGGGTGGCGACTAGCTCCTCGGCTTTAGGGGTGGAGAGGGTGGCATAGAGGTCGGGAAAGATCGGTCGAAGCGTGCGACGCAGCCAGACGTAGAAGAAGTCGGACAGGTCGGCGTAGCCGATGTTGTCGTAGTAGGGTGGGTCAGTGGAAATCACTTTTCCTGAACTGATCGTTTGTGATTGTGCATCAACTTGGTCTGCGAACCCTGACGCTGAAGCGTTCATCAAGTTTAAAGGATCGCATGCATAAAACACCGCCGCTTCTATACTTCCTGTGGCAGATGCCAAGAAATTTGGCTCAGCAAAATCCCAAATCATTGGAAGAGCCTGTCGTCCAAAACAGTGTTGTGCTTTCTCCCCAACCCCATTCCACCGCACAAGATTGTTTCCAGTCATTGCGAGTCGGTCAAGCGCCAACGCCAAATACACCCCCACGGCCTGGGCATAGGCGGTCGCGCCGGTACCGCCATCGTTCAGTCCGACACCATCGTCCGGCAGTCCTGCGGCCTGGGCATCTCGTCTGACGCACTCCATCGCCTCCCCCACCAGGTCGGCAAAGGTGGTTAATGCCACCAGTTGGCGCGGGGTGAAGAGGTCGCCGTAGGTTTCCATCCCATACAGCGGCATCTGGTCGCGGGCCTTCCCGTGTAATGGCAGATCGGGCTTCCACGTCGGCTGTGCGCTGCGCGCTATCGCCTCGTGCTCGGCAGTCGGCGGCAGGTAGACCCGGCCCCGTGATCCTTCGGCGACGATCGCCAGCATCCGCGCCCCCATCCGCCCCGCTTGCCCTTCGGCCTTGATGTAGTCGCCTGCAATCGGCGCGCCCGACAGCAGGCAGCGGAAGTTGGCGCCGCGGACAAGCTTCGTGCCCTGCTTCGCCCACTCCGGCGGTTTGCCCACGCGCACCGTGAAGTGGTAGGTGTCCCCTGCCACCACGGGTTCGACATACGCCTCGTGACCGGGTTTGCTGGACAGGATGAACGTCGTGACCAGCGGCACCTCGACGTGGGCAAAGGCCGGATTGGGACTGCGCACGGTGCGCGCCCACAGCCAGGCAATCACCGTGAGCTGCTGCCCGATCAGCGACCGCAGGTCGGCACGGTCTGCCGCCAACTCCGCAGTGATGGTGATCGGCGGGTACAGATGCCCGATCCGCCGCTGCGCCTGTTCCCGCATCCACTGCCCGTAATAGCGCACGTCGGCCGCCAGGCCCTGCACGCCATGCCAGGAGTTCAGATCAAGCCGCTGGCGATCCTGCGGATTGACCGGCAGGCAGTCGCGGAACCGCGGCGGAATCTCGATCATTGCCTTATTGATCGTCACCGCCACCGGGTTGAGGTCGCTGGCGTAGGCCGCCAGCCCCAAGCGTTGCGCCTCGAGCGGGATGGACCCGCCACCGGCAAACGGATCGTGTACCCCCGGCAGCGGCGGGATCTGTCCGGTACGGATGGCCTCAGCGATCTCGTCGTCGGACAGGCGTTCTGCCGCCGTTCCGCCCAGGCAGTGCCGCGCCCAACTTCGGCGGATTTCGCAGCGGGCGCGCTCGAGCACCTCCTCATTGGTAGTGTTTTCCCACTGCACCAATTCCTTGAGGATGGCGAACAGCCGTTCCCGCTCGCGCTGTTGGGCCTCTGCGGTCGGGAACAGCTCCGGCCAAGCCGACGGGTCGTCGACCAGTTGGGCAAAGAGGACGGCGCGGGCAGCCGCCAGCGGGCGACGCGCCCACCACAGATGCAAGGTGGAGGGATGGCCGTGGCGGATGGACTTTTCGCGGGCGCTGGCCGCGTTGATGGCGTCGAGCGGCAGGGCGACTTCGATGAGTTTCTTGCGCGAACGAATGTGGTTCATAGCGGGTGCTCTCCGCGGCTACAAAGGTCGGCGACGTGGTAGGTGACACTCGTGACTCCAAAGTCGGGTTCACGGCGGAAGGGACGGCGCACATAGCGCACGGCGGTGCTGCCGTCGGGTTGGAACATGACAATGGCAAGGATATAGTTGTCAGGTTTGTTCAGTGCGGTCAGAATCTCATTCCGGGTGACCGTGATCGTATCGGCGTCGGCGGTTCGACCCTTCACTTCAATAAACCGCAGCGCACCCGTCGCCGGATGAAGACTTTCAATGTCGTAGCCAAGGCGCTCTGTTTCCCGGTCGGAGGGTTCGTATCCCAACCGACGTTCGATGTCCATCACGATGGCGCGAGCGTGCGCAGCAACTGCCTGCGTATCCACCGGCTGGAGTGGCGACAGCAGCGGACGGCCGGTGATCGCGGCAATCAGACCCAGCGGCACGATTACGGCTCCGCCAACGAGAACCGGCGGGAGGGGAAAAATCTGTTCTTCGCGGTCAAGTTCGGCCATCCGTCGTTCCAAGCGCGCCTGCAGATCATCGGCGCGTTTCCGCGCCTCTTGGGAGTTGAGCCGTGCATTCCGCTTCCCCGCCTGTTCCTGGAGTTTCAGCTCTTCGGCCCGATGATCCCAATATGCTATCTCCTTGGTCAAACGATCACGCACCGCAGCGCGAGTCTTCTCGATCCAGGCAATGCGACGATCACGCACGTCGCGGAGATGCTCAGGAACCAGCCGGGAAATGGCATCATTCATCACCTGCTGTTCCAGCTCACGGCCGATCCACTTCAGTTCAGGACGCGCCAGCAGTGTAGCGGCATCGGGTTCATCCTCGGCGAGCGGGCGGTAGTCGAGGTAGGGTGCGTTCTGAAGGAGGCGGCTCCGCCCGTGCGCATCGATCTCGACGAAGAGCATGCGACGTGAGATCGTGCGCCGTTCGCCAGACGGGAGCAGGCTGGCGTCTTGAATGGCATGCTCGAGAACGAAGAGGACATGCGGTTCCGTTCCGACATCTCGTTCATCGACCAGAATCGCACCGCGTTTCAGCACGTCACGATGCTGTTCCAGGGTTAGATCAATCACCGCATCGAGGAGCGGATGGCCGGGGCAGACAAACGCGGCCAGCGGTCGGCCCGGAGGATTGATGAGGTCCTTCTCAAAGCAGATACGCTCATAGCGCTCGAGGACCGAATCTCTCACCCCGATCTGCCGATCGCGCCTGCGCACCAATGGCGGGACACGGGTAATTTCATAGCGCCGCGACTCCCGCTCGCGCACCACGCCGCCGAGCCGACGAAAGGCAGCGAGGAAGAAGGACTCGATGTAGTGTGGTTGCAGTCGGCGCGCCTCGGCGCGTTCCATCTCTTCACGGATGCGGATCACCCGACTCACGTCCATCACGTCGTGGGCTAATGCCCGCTCCTCGAGCAACGATTGCAATCGTTCCTTATCCACTGCGTCCTCAACGACGCGCGAAAGACGGGCGCGTACCTCCGGTTGGTCGCCGTAGCGGATCGCCTCGATCATCAGATCGCGCAAGGGCTTGCCATCAAATTGGAGCTTCCCAAGGACATCGAACACCTGACCGCCAAGCGCTCGCCGGGCCTCGTCGAGCTTGTCCAGCAAGCGCCGGTACACATCGCCCTCGCGGGTTTCATCGGCCACCAGGTTCCACAAATGACAGACCTCCGTCTGACCAATGCGATGAATGCGTCCAAAACGCTGCTCGAGACGATTGGGGTTCCAGGGGAGATCGTAATTGATCATGAGGTGCGCCCGCTGCAAGTTGATACCCTCACCCGCAGCGTCGGTCGCCAGCAAGACACGCACGTCTGGGTCGTTGAGGAAGAGTTCCTGCGCCTTTCGTCGCTCTTCGCGCCCCATACCGCCATGAATGACCACGACTGCGTTAGGCCGACCAAACAGACTGCCGATCTTCTGGTGCAAATAGGTCAACGTATCGCGATGTTCGGTGAAGATAACCAATTTTTGATGTGGCGAAGGGGTTGGCTTTGGAACGGTTCCTGCATCATACGGTGGTGATGTCTCGGTGATCCGAGTCGCCAACGCTGCGGGCGTAAATATGGTACCCAGCAGGTTCGACAACTCCTGCCACTTGGTATCCCGTCCGCTCCGGCGCACCTGGTTGGCGAGCTGCTCCAGGCGGTTCAATGCCGCGATTTCGCGCTGGAGTTCTGTTATCGTCTGTGCAGCGGTGGCCTGATCGAGAATCTCTTCTTCGACCTGCGCCAGCTCGTTGTCCGGTGCATCTTCGAGGTCTTCAATATCTTCGGTCGAGAGATCACGAAGGTTTGGGGAAACAATCGTTGCCCGCTGCGCCAACTCCAACTCACGCAGGCGTCGTTCCAACCGCTCGCGCCTTCGGCGCAACGACTGATAGATCGCCTCTGGCGAGGAAGCCAGCCGGCGCTGCAAGATCGTCAGCGCAAACCCCACCGTCCCTGCCCGGGTATCGTTCTGCAACGCTTCGGCGCGGTTGAACTCTTCACGCACGTAGGTCGTCACCTCGCGGTAGAGAAGCGCCTCTTCGGGCGAGAGTTTGTATGGCACCGTGTAGGCTATCCGCTCTGGGAAGAGCGGTGTCCCATCGAAGGTGAGCAGTTTCTCTTTAACCATGCGCCGCATCAGATCGGAGACATCAACCTGATGCACCCCATCACGGAAGCGCCCCTCGAAGCGATCACCATCGAGGAGGGCCAGAAAGAGCTGAAAATCTTCCTCCTTCCCGTTGTGCGGTGTCGCTGTCATCAAGAGCAAATGGCGGGTAAGGCCGGAAACGAGCTGACCCAGCCGGTAGCGCTTCGTGTACTTGATTTCACCGCCGAAAAAGCTGGCCGAGAGCTTGTGGGCCTCATCGATCACCACCAGGTCGTAGCGGTTATCCGGCGCCGCGAGTTTCGCCTGAACGTCCTCGTTGCGCGCCAGTTTATCGAGGCGAGCAATCACCAGATGGTTCTCCAGGAACCAGTTGCCGGTGCGAGCGGCTTCGAGCTTATCGTTGGTCAGAATCTCGAAGGGCAGGTGGAAGCGACGGTCAAGTTCATCCTGCCACTGCTCAACCAGGTTACCGGGGCAGATAATCAGACAGCGCTGGAGATCACCACGGGCGATCAGCTCCTTGATCAGGAGTCCAGCCATAATCGTCTTCCCCGCGCCGGGATCGTCGGCCAGCAAAAAGCGCAGTGGCTGGCGTGGCAGCATCAGCTCGTAGACGGCGGTAATCTGATGGGGGAGCGGATCCACCAGCGAGGTATGCACTGCCAGCAGTGGATCGAACAGATGCGCGAGCCGGATGCGATGGGCTTCGGCGACCAGCCGGAACAGCGTGCCATCGCCATCAAACGCCCACGGGCGCCCCTGCTCAACCAGCGCGAGATTGGGTTCGTCGCTGCGGAAGAGCAGTCGATCGGCGACACGCCCGTTTGGCTCACGATACACGAGGGTCAGTGCATCGGATCCATGCCACTGAACACTGACCACCGTAACCGTGACGTTGGGCAAGATACCGCGGAGGAGTGCATCAGGTTGAATATCTTCCAGGCGTGCCATATACATCAGCGCATGCGATGGTCACGACACGGCGACCATCGTATACGAACCTCCTTTCCGAAAGCTATCATAACGAGATGGGAACAGGACCACCAATACATGCACCATCACTCATCAAACTCGCACGTCGTGAACTTCAGCGTTCGACCATTCTCGAGCACGATGCGCACAATCTGGTCGGAAAAGCCCTTTGGCGACCTGGCCTCAATTTCAAGCGTGACAGTGACGTCGGTGCCTACTTGTCCGATGAGGTGCGCGATCACTTCCTCGGCAATCCGACCGGCATCGCGACCGACCCGATTGGGATCAAGGCGGACCGAGCCGTAGAAGCGATGTGGTGTGGATGGTGCCGGGCGAGGGGGCGGCGGTGAATCCGACGGAAGCGGGGTCGGATGGGACGGCAGCGGATGGGTCGTCGGGGGCAGATCACGCTGCACGACCTCGGCCGGACGTGCGGCCTGGGCATCGGCGTCCAGTTGCCGACGGGCGATATCCGGTTTGACGATGACTCCGGCATCATCAACGGTGAGCGTGATCCGCTCACCGGCGCGTAGCCCGACATACCGCTGCGTCTGCTCGTCGTAGCGTTCGGCATAGGCAAAGGTCTCTGTAACCCAGGTGAGTGAGGCAATCCCATCCTGAATGGCGGCGATCAGCACCTCTGGCATCGTCAGTCGCGGCAGATAGATGTAGGTCGCAAAGTCCTCTACGAGCTGCCGCACCGTCACGTGATCGCCTCGCCAGAGCGGTATCTGATCCAGGTAGCGGCGCAGAATGGTCGATCCCAGCCGAGTCAGAACCAGCTCCTCGTGTTGCAATCGCTTGAAGGCACGAACGGCCAGCGCACCGTCTCCGCTGAGACGAATAGCTTGCCACGTGATCGGGGATTGCGGCGTCGCTTGTTCGGGAACCAGCAGCCAGCAATAGACTTCCGGCAAGCGGGCTTCCACAGTCTGCCTGGCGCTCTTGTGTTGGTTCTCGGCCTGCTTGACCTGAAACGGAGTAAGGTTCAGCGTCTCTTTCTCATTCAGGATCGACTCCCAGGCTAGGAATGTGCGCAGCGCCCCGTCGAGGTCTGGGAGCCGCGCCTTGTCGGCGGCGAGGAAGACCAGCGTATTGCGGTAGTGACGCGGCGCCGACCCACGCGACTCGAGCAAAGTACGTGCGGTTTGCTCGGCAGCATTCCCCGTCCCTTTGCTGTACGGATGATCGGTTGACAGGATCACCAGACGAGTTTCGAGATCGTCTGGTACATCGGCACCTGAACGCGGCAGCAAATGCACCCGTGAGAAACCTCCCATTGCACGTGCGTACTCACGCAGGTACTTTTCCAGCTCCATGGCCACGGCATCTGGATTGTGGCGAAGTTGTTCGGCGCGATCTTCGGCCATTTTGGTGACCGTCGGCTGGGTATCGTACCAGTAATGGGTTCCATCCTGGTACAGGTACGTTGCGGTTGCGGCGAGTCGGCGCAGCGCATCACCGAAGACAGAGGGCGACTCACCCGGCATGACGCAGCCGAGCTTGATCCGGCGTTCCTCCAATCCGCGCCGGGTCACCGCCGACTTCGGGGCCGAACCGAGGTAGATCGTCCGCGCCACGCGCCGCGTTGCCGACACTTTGCCCAGATTAGACACCTCGCGGTCGATGCTCAGTGGCAGTGCATTCGGGCCGTCAACATCCTTCTGAATAATCGGCGCCCAGTTGTCGGAAAGGTAGCGCGTCAGTTCAAACTGCACCCGCGAATCGTCGATAGGAATCGTCGATGGCAGGATCAGCGGACTGCGGTCACCTTTTTCCCATAGGCAGTGAATCACCGCCGCCATCAGACGCAAGACGCCACGGGTGCGCTGGAACTTGACCAGCGTTGACCAGTCTTCGTAGAGGCGGTCAAAAATCTCAGGATGGATCGGGTACGCCTCCTTGATCCGTCGTTCGTACTCTGTGTTGCGACACTCCGGCGGGAACTCAGCGGCATGAGTCGTGTACAACTCGGCAAACGCCCGCGCCGTCACATCACGATACTTGAAGGCCTCTGGACCGGCGAGCGGTTGGAACAACCGGCGGCGCACGATCTCGAAGCCCTCTTCGGCGGTTGCCGGACGCCACGACGACTCGACACGCCCGACAACGTTCCGCAGCCGATCCAGTGCTTCACGACCACGGATCCCGCCGACTTCCACATCATCGACCGGTGAGGAGGTTGCTGTATCAGAAGCCGGCAGCGAGATGACCAGTAAACAGCGATTCGCAAGTTTTGCCGACTCGGTCAGCGCCTGCGCAAAGGTGAACTGCGTCTCGAAACTTCCTCCCGGCAAGTCGCTCTGGTCGTGGAGCTGGCGGGCATACGCAACCCATTCGTCAATCAGGATGAGACACGGGCCATGGGCATTGAACAACTCACGCAGCCGGTCACCGGGGTTGGTGGCGCGTTCGTCGTCGTGAGCAATCCGGGCATAGGCATCTGGGCCGCCAAGCTGATACGCTAGCTCTCCCCACAGAGTCCGCACGACCGTCCCATCGGGTTTGACCGTTGGGTTGCCGGGCGATAGTTTATTGCCGACCAACACCACCCGCCGCACCTTTGGTAACTCCGTCACACTGGCCTCGGTGAGCACCGTATCCACACCGGGCAACTCCGCAGGACGATACCCGGAAAAGAGATGATACAGCGCCAGCATCGAGTGGGTCTTCCCGCCGCCGAAGTTGGTCTGCAACTGCACCACCGGATCGCCGTCCTTGCCCGTGAGTCGCTTGACGGCGCCCACAAGTAATCGCTTCAGGCTCTCGGTCACATAGGTACGACGGAAAAACTCTATCGGATCGCGATACTCGTCACTCCCTTCACCGAGATGCACCTGCCACAGATCGGCAGCAAACTCGGCCTGCTGGTAGCGTCCGCTGGCCACATCGGGATGCGGCGTCACGACCTCGCGCCAAGGCTTGAGCATGCCACTGGCCGCAGCCTCGATCAGCGAGCCGCCCGCCTTGCGCTTTTCGCTCCGCACCTGCTCGTCAAATCGGACCCGGAGCAGATCAAACTTCATGCGTTCGATCTCATCAGCCTGCACCGTGGCGGAAACCGCCGCAAGCAATCGGGCTGCTGAGTCAAGCGCCCGGTAGGTATCGTCAGTTGAGAACGACTCCTGGTGTGCCCATTTGTTGCGCCACTCGCGCAGCTCACTGACCAGACTACGTTCGGTAAATCCTAGGGTCTTACGAAACACCTCATTCCACTGCTCCCACATGATCTTCAGCAGTGCCGCAGTATCGAGATGAGGGGTATCATCGTCACGCCAGGCCAGCTCATTGCGCCAGGTACTGGTGACGGTCGTCACCCAATATTTGCCGTAGTGATTCTGCAACTCACGCTCGATGAAGGGTTGTAGCCCCTGACGCAGCAGTTCGAGTGCTTTCCCGATCCGTTCCTGGTTGGTGATGGCCATGTATTCCTCCTTGTGAGCAGCGAGTGGCAAGGTGAGTCATTAGGATTTGAACAGCACGGGAACAGGGGCGAACGCATCCTCCCGGCGGATATTCTGCAAGAGCGAGACGCCAGCATGCCAGAGGGCGATGATGGCGAAACCTCCTTCCTTACCTTAAACCTTCCTCCATATCTCGTACTTTTCTCGTACCAGCACATTATATAAAAGAAATATACTACCTGCCAACGCTGAATGGAACCCGATAGCCGACCTGTAGAGCACGGTGCGCCTGGTAGGGTATAGTACCACTGTGACCATACCACCCGCGTCTGTCGTTCCGCCGCCACTGTGGGGATAGGGATGTATCGCATCGTTTGGTCTCACAGTGGCCGTGGCAGGTGGCAACTACCACGATGGGGTAGATCGGCGGCCAGCGTTTCTCCAGCACCGTTGTGTTTCTCGCAGAACGGTACGGCGACAATCATCCCTGATTGGCTGCTCCCTTCACCGCATGGCGCGGAGTGGCGCTACAGCCCATTCGGACTGCGTCTGGGGGTTTCGTGCACCCACCCTCCTGCGTCGACGAACGGAACGGTGTGAACGGATGTGGGCGGTACGGCACGCGGGTGGCGCGATGAGAGCTGGTTCTTCGTGCCAGAAGTAGTATAAGCTGGTACAAGTCCCGCAATTGCTACTGACAACGATGACCGATCAGATGGCGATCCAGGTTAACGTTCATCTCCAGAACCGATTCCCCTCAGTGCTTGACAAACGACCTCACCTGTCGCATCATAAGAGCGTGAAAAATAGCACGATCTCGCACAAAAGCCGCACATTTCGGCGATTATATCGATTGGGCGAACGGGGGATTCACACCCTTGCCGTTCTGGTCGTGATTGAGCTAGGGTTCCTTAGCCCGCTGAGCTGTGTCATACATTGTTTCATTCACGACCTTCTGCGCGAGCGTAACTCGGCCGGTGTTTTTCTCTGCAACGTCCCATCATCATCTACGACGCTTGATCACGAGTTGCCGACATCGTCGCCTATCGAAACCGTGCGACCACGGGCGGTTTTTGAAACGCTGCCACCGGCGCAAGTAACTGCTCTTGTGATCATCGTTGTGATACTGCTGTTTCATTTGTCTTCCCCCTCACTTTTACCCAGACTCTCCTGTGATCCTCCGACACCGCCACCGCGCACCCTCCCAATTTTCCTGGCTGCTTGATTGTTTAAACCCTGGCTTAGACGTTGTCGGTCTTTCTTTGGGATAGGTGTGTTTAGGTGAACAAGGAGGACACCGATGAATCGCTTGAGTGCATGGCTGTTTACCCTGTTTATGATCGCTGTCATCACCGGCTGCGGTGGTGGTAATCAGGCCACTTCGTCATCAACCTCGGCATCAGCCAACGAACTGCCGGCAGCGCTCCGTGACACTTCGATCTCGGCCAAAGGCGATGTCCAGAAAGGGAAAGAAGTTTTCGGTCAGTGTACTGCCTGTCATACCACCACGAAAGAAGTGCTTGTTGGGCCAGGACTGGCCGGTGTACTCAGCCCCAGTGGCCCGTCGTTACCTAAAGGAGTAGATTACAAAGGTCGGTTGCCAAACGGTAAAGAGCGAAGCGAAGCCAATATCGCCGAATGGATTCGCACTGGCGGCAGTGGTCGGATCGGGTACATGCCACCACATGACCTTACCGACCAGCAGATGGCTGATCTGATGGCTTACTTACGTACCCTGAAGTAACCTGCGACCAACCGGCGACGATCCTGATGATCGCCGCCGGTTGTGCTTTGTCACCCGTCAGGAAACGATATGCAGCGCTCTTTCCTAATTGGATTGGCTGGCCTCTTTATCCTTTTCTACTTTGCGCTGGTACAAGCAGACTACTTAGTTAACAGCGCCGTACAACTGATCCGACCATTTCACCAACCCACTGCACCGATTTACGAGCTACTTCACGTGATCGACCATCAAGATCAATCGGCGATTCGCAATGTTGCTGGTCAGCTTCGTCAACCGGCTGCACTCCATCTGCTAAGCAAAGCCTGGCAACAGGCTCAACAACCACCGATCATCGTCTTAGGGCCGTACCGGTCTCCTGCGTTTCCACTCCCCGGTGCCGAGCTGGTGATCCCACTTCGCCTGACCTGTCACCACGGGAATGCACAGTTTGCGGTCACGGTCACCTTCACCGTACAAGGTTGGCAGGTCTCTGACATCCGGTTGCCCTATTCCAACCCCTAGGACGATAACCGCAGGTGTGAAACCAACTGAACCGCAGCTGACCTGCGTCGCAGCGTCGGTTGCGGTTCAGAGTATAATACGCAGAAACAACAGTTACCGCCGTCCAGAACATAAGGAACAATCATGGCAGAGCTACGCGATTTCCTCGAAATTCCCTATGAGCAGTTGGAAGAGCTGAACTTGAGCGTCAAGCGCCAGCGCCTGGCCAGAGTCTCGCTAGAGGTGATGCGCGAAGAACGGATGCGCTACCTGACCGATGAGCGCCGGATCAAGGCGGTCACCGTCTGTTTTACCGATCTCGAAGGCCGGTTGCACATGCTCGATTACGACAAAAAGTTTCTGTTGACTTCGGCTGACAACCTCACCTTTGACGGCTCATCGGTACGAGGCTTCTCGGTACAGGCCGAATCGGATCTGCGGCTCGCGATTGACTGGTCAGCCTTCTACTGGCTACCGGCTGATATTTTTGGGCCGGGGAAGGTGCTGGTATTTGGGTATGTGCTCAATCAAGATGGTACGTCTTACGAAGCCGATATGCGTGGACGGCTGCACCGCTACGTGAATGAACTGTACCAGCGTGATGGTCTCACCTGTAACGTCGCGACCGAGATCGAAGGGTTCTTGTTCAAAGGTCGCAATGCCGAACAGCGCTTCCGTGAAACCGGTGAGTTTACGATGGTCAGCACCGGTGGCTACTACCACTCGCTACCCGGCGATCCGCTCCGTCAGTTTATCGATATGGCGGCAGAAGCGCAGCGGGCAATGGGGTTTGAGAACGAGAAAGATCATCCAGAGGTAGCGCCATCGCAGTTTGAGATGAACTACAGCTACACCGAAGCCACGATTGCTGCCGACCAGATTCTCCTGTACAAGTTGATCTGTCGTCAGGTAGCCAGCAAGCTCGATATGACGGCCTGTTTCTTACCCAAGCCCGTTACCGGTGTGAATGGTAATGGAATGCACACGAACATCTCGCTATCGCGTCAGGGCGTCAATCTCTTCTACGATGCCAATGGCCCTGAACAACTTTCAGAACTGTCCTGGAGATTCATTGATCGCATTCTCAATAGTGCTCAGGATCTCTGTTTGATCTTGAATTCGAGCGTCAACGCATACCGACGGCTCGATCCTCATTTCGAGGCACCCAATCAGATCAAAGCCTCACCGACTGACCGCGGCTCGATGATCCGCATTCCGATCGGCAACGTTCGTTCGGCCCGGATCGAGGTGCGCTCAATTGCTCCTGATGCCAACCCCTATATGGCGATCTATGCCTTACTGCGCACCGGTCTTGAAGGACCACTACCAACTACTGATGTTCGTAATGGTACAGCAACCCTTCCCGACAACATCTACGACGCCATTACCAACTTCCGCCAGAGTGCATTCATGGCAAGTATTCTCGGTGAAGGGGTACACAGCCGGTTTGCCGATCTCAAGCTGATCGTTGCCGACCGTTGTCCGCGGAAGTTAGGGACACTGATCAAGCGTGCCGAAGTGCAATTTCACCACGAAGTAACGAATCAGTACTTGTGGAGCCGGTTTTAAATACTGCCTGACGATGTGCAAAAGGGAACGCGATGGCGCGATCCCTTTTTCTTGATCCTGATAATAAATACAAAGGGGTATTACAACGCCACAATTGCCGCAGCTAGCACGAAGCAGTACCAGTACGTGTACATCATGTACGAGACGTGATCGGCATGAGGGTTACGAAGCAACAACACTCGACCGCCAATCACCACGCAAAGCGCTGCAAGCAGAACATCAAGTAGCAGTGTACCGGCACTGAGACCTGTTGGGACAAAGAGGGCAATGTGTGAGAGCACTGCCAGCAATATGAAAGCAATTGCAACAAATATGCGGGTAGGCCACTCACCAAACACGATTGGCATGGTACGGCGTCGGTTCATCCGATCTCCTTCTATGTCACGTAGGTCTTGCAACGATGCGTTTGACAACAACGTAATCGCAGGCACCAGTAACCATGTCCAGGCTTCCAGTGTTAATGGTCGTACCATTTGCCATGCGGCTGCTAATTGCGCGATTGCACCGAGCACCATCGAAAGGTTCTTCAGCCAATAATGACGGGCCCAATGACCAAAGTTGTGTAGTGTCAGTGTGACTTGCCACAGCAAGGTCCATTCCAGTACCCCTAACCACCAGCCGAGCAGCGAGAATAATCCCATTGCGATCACCCAGCGGATGAAGGCACCTTGCCGCGACACGAGTCCTTGCACGAGCGGTCGATCCGGTTTGTTCAGGCGATCCTCGGCCTCACCGGCCAATTGGTTAGAGATGCAAAAGCAGATGCAGTAGAGCCAAAAATAGATAGCACCCCAGAAAATGAGATTTGGCAAGGTGCTCCAATTGAGCTGATCACTGTGCCAGGCCGCCAGTAAGAAGAGTAATCCTGGAATGACCGTTGCTGAAATGTCGTAACGAGTGAACCGCCAATAGAGGATCATTTCCGAGCGGATGAAATCGAGCCAGCGGAATGATTTGATAGCCGGAAAACTGACTGAAGTGTGCATTGTTGGCTCCTGAAAACGTGAAGTGTTGCTCTTAGAATACATCGTAGATGATACTAGCTGTACAATGTTTTTTCAACTGTTTTCAGCAATGATTTGTACGAGAATGTTTTGCCAAAACGAATGAACTCAATCGCAACGGTCTTCCTCTATAAAGGCACCTGTCCACCTTCTGACTCGTTTGGAAGAATATACGAGAAAGCTTTGTGCTTCCGTATCCTATAGTTTCAGGGTGTCAGTCTTTCGATAAGACACAGTAGACACCTCTTACGATGACAATGGTACTTAACACAGAACAGATATACTTGTAAGACCGTCAACTGATACCATTTGCTCAGCAGTATAGCATAGGCGTTAGCTTGTCGATACAGAATGTTGCGAAGAGTCTATTTGTTTTTATTCTACAAAGCCGTATAATTTACGATATATCTCTGGCTAAAAAGGTTACAAACAGGGGCGCGCCATGAGTAACACACAACCGTCGCTTGAACAACTATACCGGCAAATCGTCCGAACAGTTGCCCTTGGCACGTTGATAATTGCACTTATTGCTTTCGTTGTTTCACTAGTGGCCTACCTCGTTAGCCAGAGCATTTTCATTGTTGTCATCCTGACAATCACAGTGATTACTATCATTGGTTGTAGCCTGACCTTACTTTTACTGGTCCGTAATTATCAACTCTGGCAGGCAATTGCAACGTTTGGGATCATGGTCATTAGCTGTGAGGTAGCAATTGCTGTTTGGCTCTCTGAAATAAGCCTGTCTGTCGTACCATTTCTCTCTGTTATTATCTTATTAGCAGGATTGCAAGGGAACCGAGCTTTCTCAATCATCACTTTACTTGTCTGTATCGGAGCAGCAATTCCAATCATAACCTTTAACCAATCGCCTAATGGGTTGCGTATCGATCCTCATTTAGTAACTTTTTTAGAAGCAAGCAGTATTACCGCTCTATTCATCGCCCTTTGGGCCTTTCTCGACCGCATCCTTGCCGCTCAAATGCAGGCATTGCAGATTGCTGAACAGCGTGCGGAAGAGGCTGAAGCTGCTCGGAATACGGCAGAGACTGCCCGCCAGGAGATTGAACGGCGTGCACTCGAGCAGCAACGATTGCTTGAACTGGTTGCTGTTCTTGAGTTGCCGGTATTGACGATTGACGAACGAGTTTTGCTGGTGCCCCTGGTTGGACACCTCGACAGTCGGCGGGCCGAGGCGTTGCGCCAGCGGGTGCTGAAGGTTGTTGCCGAACGTCGTGCTCAGGCAGTGATTATTGATGTTAGCGGCATCACGATTATCGACACGGCAGTTGCCAGAGCTTTGATTGATACCGCTACAGCGATTCGGTTACTCGGTGCGCGCACGCTGATCAGTGGCATTGGTCCTGCGGTGGCGCAAACGTTGGTTCATCTCAATATCGGTCTGGAAGAGGTAGTAACGGCGCCGAATCCTGAGGCTGCCCTCCGACTCGCCCGTGCTACGGTTGGTGTGTAATCGGTTACAGGATATACCCGGTTATGACTGTACCTTCGTCTGGAATATGTCATCTCGCTCAGTATTGACACCTTCCCCGACGATCCCACAGCAAGCCTTTGCTCACCGTGTGTATCCTAGTAAGGATGCAGGGCTTTTCAGCATAAGAGCCTCTTTGAAATATCCTGTCACAGAAGCAGATCGTTTAGTGTGCAGCGGCGCTGCGCCTGTACACAGTGATGCGTCGGTCGGAGCGGTATCCGTTGCACCGCTATCCGCCAGGACGATGGCCATAGGATGCACCTGATGGCGGCGCTGTTGGGTGAACCGTGTGGGCACGGCAACCGGTCGGAGTGAGGCAGCGCTTCTCCCTACAAGAGTTGTCCACGACGATGGGCATTGAACCGGTGATACCGAATGTTGTCGCATTTTAGGGAGATGATGTGTTCGGATGGTACATCAATCTAACCGGGAGCGTCCTGCTGACCGGTGCAACCACGCTATCCCCCTCGCTGGCGCGGGATAGCGCAGATGGACGGCGTGGACCCTCGCTCTGTCCGCCCCGCGTGCGCCTGCTGACCGGTGCAACCGCGCTGTCCCCCCTGCTGGCGCGAGACAGCGCAAATGAGCGGCGTGGAACCTCGCTCTGTCCGCCCCTTGTACTCCTGCTGGCCGGTGCAACCGCGCTATCCCCTCTGCTGGCGCGAGACCGCGCAAATGAGCGGCGTGGAACCTCGCTCTGTCCGCCCTGCGTGCGCCTGCTGACCGGTGAAAAGCGCCATCCTCCCAGCCGACGTGGGACAGCGCGGGTAGACGGCGTGGAACCTCGCCCCGTCACACCCGCGTGCGCCTGCTGAACGAGGAAAACTAGCGCGCCGTCTGTAGGTCAGAGCCGCTCACGGTCGTCACACCTGCGCGTCCCTGCCGACCAGGAAAAAACGTTTACCTCCTCTATCGGTGAACCTTCTCGCCTTGATGAAGGCTAGAACGGAATGTCCTCGTCGTCAATCGGTTGTGGCTGGTTCCGTGATGGTATCTTACTCGCTGGTGTACGGGCTGGGGGAGGAGTATTGGCCGGGCGTGAGTTTGCCGGTGGTGGGATACGGCGTACCGTCTCATCAACCGGCTCTTCGTATGATGGTTCGACATCAGGAACAGGGCCACGCTCACCTTTCGGGGAGAGAATGATCATATCTTGAGCAATGACCTCGGTGGTGTACCGATCCTGACCGTCGCGGTCGGTCCACTTGCGGGTCTGGAGGCGACCCTCGATATAGACGCGGGTTCCTTTGGTGAGGTATTGATTGCAGATTTCACCGAGCTTGTCCCACGCGACAATGCGGAACCACTCGGTCTCTTCGTGGGTGTTGCCATCTTTGTCGCGCCACGTGCGGTTGCTCGCCACTCGGAAGGTCGTTACTGCGCTTCCCTGAGCAGTGTAACGCATTTCCGGATCGGCGCCGAGATGACCCGTTAGTTGTACCTTGTTTAGATCCTTTGCCATGTCAACCCTCCTCGTCTCTCGTGTGTTATCGTCCCATCTGTACCGAACCGAGCGAGAGCTTTCCCGCACGATCTCGAACTATTGTGCGAATTATAGCATACCGCTCGCTCCTTCGTCAAGGTTTTTTGCTTGAACATTTTGGGTCTTTTCGAGGTTTTCAGGATACATGCTGTAGATTACGCCTCGCTCCCTCACCTTCCCCGGCCCTTTTCCTCTTCTACAAGGGGGAGGAAGGGGAAGGTTGAGGCGTGAACCCGCCCTGATGACTTGCTGATAGGAGCAACGGTGGGTGTCAGCCGCATACCGGAGGCGGCGGGCCGGAGGCGTGCGCACCTAAAGGCAATCGTGTGAGGGGCGCCTGTCCTCAAGGGTGGGTCTCGATTGAACGACGGGTGTCAGCCGCATACCGGAGGAGACGGGCCGGAGGCTCGCGCACCGGCCCGTGCACCTAAGGGCAATCGTGTGGGTCGGGCATCGCCGTAGGGATGTGAAATACGTTCATTGGCGAAAACGGCCAGAAAAGCCCAGCTTTACATATAATCTTGACAAACCCTGTAACTCAAATTACACTTTAGCTATCTACGCACTCACATTCCCCTTTATATTGCGCAAACGTTAGGAGTTATCAGTGACAAGTGAGAATCAGCGTCTTCCCTCTCTCTTCAATCTGATCAAAAACACACTGGCGCCAGACGTGCAACCATTTATGGCCAGTAAAGCGACGCTGGTCGATCTTAGTCACACCCTCGAGGATTGTATTCTGCGCAATCAATTACCTGCGGTGATCTTTACCGGTTTCCAGGAAAGCAGTCACTGGCGTAAAGAGACCCAACGCTACCTGGAATTGGCGAATATCGCTAGCACGATCTGTATTTTCGCCGGTGGTAAACCCCCGGTTCCAGAGGAGCGTCATATCGCGGTCACTCTTGCTGCCGATGATCCGTTGCGTCAAGAGTGGTTTTTGCTCGTATTGACTGAATGGTTTTGCGCCGTGTTGTGCGGGCTTGATAACCAGATTCCCGTTGAGCGCGAAGCCGATCGCAGCTTTGCTACGCTCCTTACTTTTCAGCCTGAAGTTGTCTCAAATGTGCTTGATGTACTCATTCCGGTTGTAGAACGATATCAGCCTGATCGTGCGGCTGAATTGGCCTATGCGCGTACTCAATTTCCCCCACGTGCGCCAATAGGACCGTACCTGACCCAAATTGTCGCTGAGATTGTTGCCCATATGCAGCGACGTTACGATCAACAACGGCAGTTGGTGGCCGAAGTACAGGCTCTTGCCGAACGTCAGGGTACACTCGAGGAGACTATCGCCCAAGTCGGCGCACCGGTTGTCCCACTGTTTGAAGGTGTGTTGTTGCTTCCGCTCATTGGGAGCATCGACTCTCGCCGTTCCCAATACATTATGGAACATCTGTTATCGGGTATTGCCGAACACATGGCCGACGTGGTTATTATCGATATTACCGGTGTGCCAATGGTTGATACGGCGGTAGCCAATCATCTGCTACAGACGGTTCGCGCTGCACGGTTGCTGGGTGCGCAAATTATTATTACCGGTATTCGGGCCACTATTGCGCAAACAATGATTGGACTTGGTATCGATCTCGGTGACGTTCGTAGTCGGGGGACGCTGCGCGAAGGCATTATTACTGCACTTGAGATACTTGGTATGGAGATACGTCCACGGCGTTAACCGACCTGCCTGATTACAACAAGAGGTGTCCGTCCTCTCAGGGAGTACGTCGGCGATTGCTTGTAATAGTACGGCATATCTCGGATTTCCCCCTGTGATGTCAACTGTACTACAATTTGGCATCTCTACAACAAAACAAGAGGACAACGCTGTAAAGGTTTTTGAAGGTTTCATCCGACCTAGCGCAAGATTCGCGTGGAAGGCAGTGCATGTTGTAGACGCGGTTGACCTTCACTTTAGCCATCCTTTCCACTCCTGATTTCTCACACACTTAGCTGAACGCGCAGGTCAGGCGCCATCGTCAGCGAACGGGTGATATTCGTCGGTGTTGATCCATCGTTGAACAAGCCGACAACGCCGAAAAGCTCTGCATTGCTGTCGCTCGCGATCGCAAGAGGTACCGTCTCTGGTATAATCGCTCTAAATGTATTTGTTATACCGACGTTTACACAAACTATGCATGTAGACAGGAGCGATCATGTCAGCCAGGATGGAATATCGCTTTGCCCGTCGGCTTGCTTCGCTTGAGGCTTCGGCTACGGCGGCAATGACGGCGCGTGTTGCCCAAATGCGGGCGGCCGGCATTAAGGTGATCTCGTTTAGTGTTGGTGAACCAGACTTCGACACCCCCGAGCCGATCAAGCAGGCTGCAATTGCCGGTATTCATGCCAACCATACGCACTATACGCCTACCGGTGGTACGATTGAGTTGCGTAAGGCGATTGCTGCCCGTGTTAGTGCCGATCAAGGGCTGAGCTACGGAATTGGTCAGGTGACGGTGACGACCGGTGCGAAAGAGGCCCTCTACCTTGCGTTTCAGGCGCTCTGCGATGAGGGTGATGAAGCGGTTATTCCTGCACCATACTGGGTAAGTTATGTGGAACAGGCGAAGCTGGCCGGTGCGACCCCCGTGACGCCTCAGACAACTGAACAGACCGGTTTTAAGCTGACTCCTGATCAATTGCGTGCCAGCTTGAGCGAACGAACGCGGATTGTGGTACTCAATTCGCCTTCAAATCCGACCGGTGCGGTGTACAGCGCCGAAGAGCTGGCTGCATTGGCGGCAGTGTTGCGCGATCATCCGGCGATTATCATTACCGATGAGATTTATGATGCGATTTCGTATGTGCCTTACGCACGTCTGTTACGTATAGCCCCTGATCTCGCCGAACGCACGTTGGTCGTTAATGGTGCAGCCAAAGCGTATGCAATGACCGGCTGGCGTGTTGGCTATGTTGCCGGTCCACAACCGATTATCGAGGCGATCAAGGCAATTCAGAGTCACACTAGTACCCACACCTCTAGCATCTCGCAAGATGCAGCCCTGGCCGCCTACACGCCCAATCCGGCTATCGAAGCTACGGTTGCCGCAATGACGGCTGAGTTCCGGCGGCGTCGCGATCTGATCCTCAGTCTCCTGGCTGACATTCCCGGTATTACCTGCACGGTTCCCGATGGTGCGTTCTACGTTTTCCCCAACGTGAGTGCGCTGCTCAACCGACCACTGCGCAACGGGAAGGTCTGCACTACCAGCGACGAGCTGAATCTCTATCTGCTCGAAGAGGCGCATATTGCCTGTGTGGCCGGTGAAGCCTTTGGTGCGCCCGGTTATCTACGCTTGTCGTATGCGACTGGCAGTGATGAGATTCGAGTTGGTATGCAGCGATTCCGCGATGCCGTACTCGGCGGCGATCGTGCCTGATGGCAACAGATGGGCGGCTCGGCCAACCGGAGCCGCCCTTGCGAACTGTTATGACCATTGATCATCACGCTGATCATACCCTTCCTGACCCGGCTATGCTCGCCGGTCGACGCATTATCGTGGTTGGTGACATTACACTCGACGAATATCTGTACGGTCGAGCGACCCGGCTTTCCCGCGAGGCGCCGGTTCCAGTGCTCGAATTTCTGCGCCGTGAGACGATTCTTGGTGGAGCTGCCAATCCGGCACGTAACATCGTTGCCCTCGGCTCGCAGGCCAGTTTAGTGGCGATTGTTGGCGATGATGCAGAAGGAGAGCATTTGCGCACCCTGCTGCGGGCGGCTGGGGTTGATGATCGAGGGGTGATTACGCTGCCTCAGCGGACTACGACTCGTAAAACTCGCATTCTAGCTGATGCTGCGCCACGCTTACCCCAACAGATCGCTCGGCTCGATTACCTCGACCGGCGTCCTTTATCATCAGATTCCGAAGCGCTGATTATCGCAGCGTTGGCCGATCACCTGCCTGATGCCGATGCCGTTATCTGTTCCGATTATCAGCTCGGTTTGCTTACCCCGCGCGTCGTAGAGGCAATTCGTACTCTGTGTCAGCAGCATGGTGTTCTGTTTGCCGTTGACGCGCAGGGGAATTCACATTATTACCATCACGCCGACCTCTTTCGCTGTAACGATGCCGAAGCTGCTGCGGCATTAGGCACATCACTGACAGATGAAGGAGCGCTGACAGTCGGGGTGATTCGTCTCTACCAAGAACTGGCTGCCCGGCTGGTTATTGTGACGCGGGGGCCAGCAGGATTAGTGCTTGTCGGCGATGATGAGCCATGTCAACACATCCCTGCCTACCACGTGAGCGAAGTCTTTGATACGACCGGTGCCGGTGATACCTTCATTGCAGTTGCAACGCTGGCGCTTGCTGCCGGTTGTCGCGGTCGTACTGCGGCGGCGCTGGCTAATATTGCAGCAGCGCTCGTAGTACGTCGTTTGGGGAATGCCGTTGTCACGCCCGAAGAGTTGCGTGCTGCCATTATGACCGATAATCGTTCTGGTATTCCGCGGTAGGTGTGGGAAGGTTCCTTTTCGGGTTCGGGGTAAAGTGAGAGGAAAGGAAGCGTTCTCATCCCGAGCCGATCTTACGCGGATGCCTGTAACGCTGGCATGCTTTGGCCATCTTGCCGATAATGTCTGGCGCTGAGCAGGCTAGTGTTCTCCCCCGCGCTCCTCGCGAGCGAGGGCCTGGGGGATGAATATAGAGTACTGATACGTCAGACGATGGCTTCTGGCTATGCCCTGCAAAGAGCAGGATAGCGAATCACATGCCCCCGCACGGAATAGGGATCGCTGAAGCACGAGGTGACGTTCGTTGGTTTCGCTCTGCTGTTGAACCGTTCGGTTATTGAACGCAACCCGAAGCTGAGAACGCCGAAAAGCCCCCGCTCTTAGTTAATCGTATTGAGTCGTTTAAATGCGCTGATCGCCTCGTCTTCAGTTTGATAAATCTCGGCGTACTGAGCAAGACCTACCATGCGAAAGATTTTTTGGAAGTGCGGCGATAACCCGCTCACTGCTAAACGCTGCCCGTTCTGATTAACTTCTGTCACGATGCCGATCAGGATGGCAATACCGGCGCTGTTGATATAATCGTTTTGGCGAAAATTGAAAAGAATGTAGCGAGCACCTTTGTCTGTTACCTGGCGATACGCATTATTGATCTTCTCTTCAGCAAATGTCGTCACATCACCTATTAAATCAATGACGGCGACGCCATCACGGTGGCGGATATTCACAGTTAACTCGTCTTCCAACATGGAGCGCTCCTTATTTAGCAAGTCTTTCAGTAAGCTCAGGACGTATGGATCCCTGAACGAGGATCACGATAAAAGACGAGACGGATACAAGTTCCGAACGTTGGGTCAGCGGCGATGCTCACTTCATCTGATAGCGCGACGATCAACTTAAGACCTAGGCCACGGCGTGAAGGGTAGGGCATTGAGAACCATTCTACCGGTTTTCCGGGCAATGTCGGTGGCAATTCTCCTTCATCACAAACTGCAATAACCAGCGATTGCTCGTCAACAGTACAGCAGACCCGAACTCTGCGATGCGGATCGGAGCCGTTACCATGTTCAATCGCGTTTGTACATGCCTCGCACAATACCGTCTTGACATCTTCGATTCGGTCAGGTGGTAGCCCATACCGTTGCGCGAAAGAGGCCACCGCATCACGCACAACAACTTCGTAGCCAAGAACGCTGGGAATGATAAGCTGCATAGCTGCCTGGCCTATGGTTTGATAACCGGTGGTCGTTCAAGATGTACAACCATCCGAACCTGATTGCCACTACCTGGGGCAAAAGAAAACTCGACTTCGTCCATTAATTCACGGATCAGCCATATTCCCCATCCCCCTTTATCTGCCCGCTGAAACGCATCGGTAATGCGTGGTTGCAAGAAAGTTTGAGCTGGATCGAGTACCTTTCGTCCTTGATCGGCTACACTAATGATGAGTTCATCGGTTCGTATTGTCAGGACGACCACTACCTTCATTGCCGCGTCGGCCTGATTGCCGTGTTCGATGGCATTGGTTACTGCCTCACCGATGGCCGTGCGTAACGCATCGATTCGCTCAGGGGTGAAGCCCATGCGCCTTGCCAGTGAAGCCGCAGTATCCATCGCAATTCGCTCGTACCCCAACCGACTCGGCAGGCGCATTTCGATGATCTGTTCTGTCGCGCCATCTGCCTCGCTCATGCTTTCCATCCTGTTTGATGGATGAATGCCGATAATATCAAAGCCGTAGCTGTATGATAGCATAGGCTCAGGTACATATGTTACCAGTTTCCTGTCCGGTTGTGCAAGTTCAGGTAATCAGGGCTAGGGCTTTTCAGAGTTCTCAGACCATGATCAAACACCTAGGCTTTTGATGAGGCTCGACATGGCAACGCTAAAATGGTGCGAGGAACGCTGGCGGGCAACGCATACGGCTCCATGCCGGTTGCAGTGCCGGTGCTGCGGAGTACGGTTGGCGGCCCTCACCTTCCCCTCGGCCCCCTTCCGATCCGCCACGAGGAGAGGAAGGGGGAAGGTGAGGTGGTTGGAGTGAAAGCACATTGACCTCCCCAAGGGGGTGACCGCAGACGTTAGTCGGAACGGGTATCTGCGCGCTCTGCACGTGCTGCGCACAGGCTGGGCAGCCGTCGCTTCTGCTCTCCCTCCTTTACCCTCTCACCTCAGCGCTGCTGGGCAGGGTGAAAATGTTGAAAAACCGAAAGCCAGGCAGTGTGCAGCGTCGCTGCACCCCTCCTATCCGCTCATCTACAGCGGAATATTGCCATGTTTCCGTGCTGGCAGGCTCTGGCGTTTCGTGCGGGCCAGGCGCAGGGCACGGATCAGAGCGGGTCGTGTTTCGCGTGGCTCGATCACAGCATCAATGTATCCACGTTCGGCGGCTACATACGGGTTCGCAAAGCGATTTTGATAGTCTTCGACCAGTTCAGCCAGGCGGGTTGTCGGATCATCGGCCTCGGCCAGCTCTTTGCGGAAGATGATCCGGACTGCCGCATCAACCCCCATTACAGCGATTTCAGCGGTGGGCCAGGCGAAGTTAAAATCAGCTCGAATATGTTTACTTGCCATCACGTCGTAGGCACCACCATACGCCTTGCGGGTAATGACTGTTAATTTCGGCACGGTTGCTTCACAATAGGCGTAGAGGAGCTTTGCGCCATGGCGAATGATACCACCGTATTCTTGCTGCGTCCCTGGTAAGAAGCCTGGTACATCGACAAATGTAATCAGGGGAATATTAAACGCATCACAGAAACGTACAAAGCGGGCCGCTTTCACCGAACTGTCGATGTCGAGGGTTCCTGCCATTTGTAACGGTTGGTTCCCAACAACCCCCACGACATGACCATCAAGACGGGCAAAACCGATCACAATGTTTTGCGCCCAGGCCGGTTGCACCTCGAAGAAGAACCCATCATCAACGACCGACTCGATAACTTTGATCATATCGTAGGCTTTGCGTGGATTGTCGGGGATAATACTCTGAAGGTCTTCGTCCATCCGCTCCGGATCGTCAGTTGGCGGCTGGTAGGGCGGGTCTTCCATGTTGTTAGAGGGTAGGAAGGAAAGCAGAGTCCGTAACTGATCGAAACATTCATCTTCACTATCAGCCGCGAAATGGGCTACCCCGCTACGGGTATTGTGGGTCATTGCCCCACCCAATTCTTCAAAGCCAACTTCTTCTCCGGTGACCGTCTTGATAACATCCGGCCCGGTGATAAACATTTGACTAATATTTTTGACCATAAAGATAAAATCGGTCATGGCCGGTGAATAGACAGCACCTCCGGCACATGGGCCAGCGATAATCGAGAGTTGGGGGATCACGCCGCTGCTAAGCACATTCCGGTAGAATATCTCGGCATACCCGCCAAGGCTGACCACACCTTCCTGGATGCGCGCACCACCGCTATCATTAATCCCGATGCACGGGACACCCATTCGTAAAGCCAGGTCCATCACTTTGCAGATTTTTTCGGCGAAGACTTCACCCAGTGAACCACCGAAGACGGTAAAATCCTGCGCAAAGATACAGACGGGTCGGCCATCAATAGTGCCATGACCGGTGATCACCCCATCGCCGAGTGGTTTGCGCCGATCCATACCGAACGCCGTAGTACGATGCACGGCAAACGCATCCAGTTCAACAAACGAGCCGGGATCGAGGAGACGATCAATGCGTTCACGGGCGGTTAATTTTCCCCGCTCGTGTTGACGAGCGATTGCCACCGGGTCTTGATTGCGCGCTCGTTCACGTCGTTCACGGAGGGCGGCGATCTTCTCTGCTGTCGTTTGAGCCATAGCATTCCTCACTTCTACTGTCGGTAATGACGATCAACATCAGGTTCAGATGTCTTAACCGCGATAGCGAATCATTCTTTCCTGCCAGAGTACGGTAAACAGAAACAGCGGTACTGCATCGATGATCCGTCGCCAGCGCGTTGGTTGCATTACCAGGCGGAATACCCATTCCAATCCGAGCTGGCGTATGAAACGTGGTGCACGCGGTACCTTACCGGCCAGGTAATCGAATGTCCCGCCGACACCGATAGCGAGCGGGACCTGTAAGAAAGGCTGGTTGCGGGCAATCCATAGTTCCTGGCGCGGATGCCCATACGCTACCAGCAGAATGTGGGGATGCGCCAGCGCAATTATCTGGCGTTGCTGTTCATCGTGTTCTGGTGCAGGTGAGCCTGAGTAACAACCGGCGATACACAATGTCGGCCAGCGTTTCACTAAAGCGGCTGCGGCTGCCTCGGCTACGCCCGGCGCCGCACCCAGCAGAAAGATGCGATACCCTCGCATAGCCGCCAGTTGTGCCAGACCTAGTGTCAACTCTACGCCTGTCACCCGCCCACGCAATGGTGTACCCAGCCAGCGTGCAGCAAGCAGTATACCAAACCCGTCTGGCGTGTTCAGATCGGCAGCCTGCAAGACTGCCCGAAAGGATGGATTACGCCGGGCCTCCATAATGAACTCAGGATTAACCGTGCAGATCTGATGCCATGCACCGTCGTTGATCATGGCATCTGCCCGCTCTAGCGCCTCTTGCTCGGTGATGTCATCAATAGGTATACCCAGTATCTTGATCCGGTTCTTTTCCATCACCAACACCTGTACCTGCTCTGACCGATGTTGCTGCTTTCCATCATACCGCATTCGGCTACAAAGGCAGGTAGCAGCAGGTTTGCGTCATCACAAATCGAATCCACCTGACACGTCGTACATGCATGTATAATGTTGCTCATACCAGTAGCTATTCGTATCAGGAATAACCACATGAATGCAGAACTTCTACTCATTATCTTCATGCTCGTTCTCTGTCTTCTCTCGCTAGTTACTACTGGTCTGATCGCATTTAGTTTTGTTCAGAGTATCAATCATTTTCGGGAAGTAATGGTCAATGGAATACCAACGACTGCCAATGTTGTACGTAAATATGCGCGCAATCGGATTGTGTTTGAATACCGGGACATAACAGGTCGTCTGCACCGTAAAGATCGGATCGTCCTTCGCTCAGAATATCATCGCTTTCAGCCAGGAGATAGCATCGACGTTGTGTATTCAGCACAGCGACCACATATTGTCTTTTTCAAAGAATTGATTGATAAATCACGAGCCGCACAGCAGGCAGGTGAGCAGTCTAATCTTGACTCGTCTAAACAGTGAGTGGTGATTTGCACGCTTTCTTTCAATCTTGCGCTGTTTGTGTGTAGAGGTTGGTAAACAATGTATCGCTTCAGCACGCCGTTGAAGAGTTCACAACGGTTACCTATCACTCATAGCATCCGGTACTCGGCCGGTACGCGCATATTCTTGCACCGCCAGATATATTGTGCGAGGTGTTCCATCGGGGTCAACAAAGTTCCAGGCGTCAGGATACGAGCGGGTTAGAAATGGGGTACTAAATTGCCAGAGCACCGTGGCCTCTAGCCAGGGGTAGTGCCGTGATTGCTCGTAAGTGGCGATTGTCCACCGCAGACGGTCGGCAGGTCGCACAGCGCCGCTCCAGCGGGGATGGTCGTTGTAGCCGCCTTCGGTGATGATGATACGCTTGTCACTCCCACCCAGCCGGTCGAGCAGCTCGCGAACCAGCTCGATACGTCGGAAATTGACGCGATCATGCGTCGGTTCGGCGTCAGGCGGTTCGCGACCGCCGTAGGCATGGACTGCCCACATATCGAAGAAGGGGAATGCTCCGGCATCAGCAAGCGAAGCCAGAAATTGCATGTCGTCCATGCGCAGCGCACCACCGTCAAGGCTAGGACCAGGAGAGAGTGCACCCGCGATGACAATGGTCTGGGGCGCTACCGCTTTAATCGCCGGGTATGTCTGCTTAAGTAGGTCGGTATACGCACCAGGGTCAGGTGGGCGTTCACCCCACTCGAAACGTAAATTTGGCTCGTTCCAGATCACAATATGACGCACACCAAGCGGCGCATAGCGCTCGGCAAAAGCAGCAGCAAAATGGGCAAAATCGGCAAAGTGTTCGCGGTCAAGGTAACGGTCGGTTGTGTCAGGCGGACGCGCCCAGGCTGGCACAATGTCGAGGCGGGCTACGACATTGAGACCTTGTGCTCTGGCGTGGGCGATCACCATATCGGCGCCCGTCCAGTCAAAACCGTAGCGTGAGCGAGGTTGAATGTAGGCCCAGGGAAAGAGTTCGACAATCCAGGATGCACCCATTTCGTTAACCTGGGCAAGAGTACGATGAATGTACGATTCGTCGCCAATGCCGGTGAGCCGGGTGTGTACACCGATCAGGGGATTGGTGGTTGTAACCGAACGGGGCGGCGGCAGATTGAGTGGACGAGGCAACCGGGGGACAAAGAATTGCCCGCTCATAATCAATAAGAGTAAGAGCGCAAGCGCAGTATGTCGTACCATAAACTTGTTTGTAGGGTAAGAGCACGGTGTTGGTGATCAACTTGATTGTATCACATTCTATCGGTCAACGAGTATTTGCGTATCTGAACACAGGGCTTTTCACAGCTTTCAGATGCCGTTCACCTAGGAGCGCGGGCCGAAGGCCCGCGTTCTATAGTGGATGGCCGAAACCTGCCCCGACTAATGCGGTGCAGGCATAATCGGCAGAACGCTGGGAACGACGCCACAGACAGTCAGTCGTTAGCACGGGAACATGCAGGCCGCCTCTCCCTTCTTGTGCAAGAACTGTTCATTTGCCTTGCGCAGAGCTGCTAACCGTGCTATAACCATATAGGTTGTTCATTTTTGCACATTGAATACTGGGAAGACAGCACTATGCGGATCGTGATAGCAGGAGCCGGTCCAGCCGGCATGGTAGTTGCTCGCACAATGGTCGAACGCGGGCACGACGTTATTGTGTTAGAAAAGCGTGATGTGCCAGGTGGGAAAGTATCGGCGTGGCAGGATGCCGATGGCGATTGGATCGAGAGTGGCCTCCATGTCTTTTTTGGCGCTTACCACAACCTTCTGGCCTTTCTAGATCGGTACGGTCTTGGTGATACCTTCAACTGGAAGCCCGCCGAGATGATATTCGTTTCCGAACGCCACGGGTTGGCGCCCATTCGGTTTGTCCCCTGGCTGCCGACACCCTTTAACGGGCTGGCCGGCGTATTGGCCTTCAAGCCATTGTCATTGGGTGACAAGCTGCGGATGGGGCTTGGGTTGCTACGGGTGATCTTTGGTGACCAGAAGTATGTCGATGAGCAAGATCACGAAACCTACGCCGCCTGGCATCTGCGCCATGGAATGGGGCAGCGTTCGCTTGATGAAGTAATGCACACGATGGCCCTAGCACTCAACTTCCAGCGTGCCGATCGGGTTTCGGCAAAGTTACCGCTCACCGCAATGCTGCACTTTGCCCACGAGAAGGAAGCGCCGCGGATGGCGTTGGTAAAGGGTTCACCCGATACCAACATCTGGCGCCCGCTCATTGCTCAGATTGAACGGCTGGGCGGTCGCGTAGAGTTGAACGCGCGCGTAGTGGCAATTGAATACGATCAGGAAACCAATCAGGTGACTGGCTTTCGGCTGGCGGATGGACGTTTAGTAACTGGCGATGTGTATGTGTCGGCGATGCCGGTCCATAATCTGCGCAAGGTGATTCCACCGGCGTTGCGTGAGCTGCCTTACTTTGCCAATCTGAGCCATCTGAAGGGTTCACCGGTTATTACGATGCAGCTCTTCTTTGATCGCCGGATTGCAGGAGTTGACAATCTTCTCTTCAGTGCCGGAACCCACCTGAGTGTTTATGCCGATATGGCGATGGTTGCCCCAGAGTACCACAAAGGTGAACGGAGTATTATGCAGTTTGTGGTTGCGCCGGCAGCCGAGCTGATCAATCTGCCCGACGATGAATTGGTGCAGTTTGTGATGAGTGAATTTGTTCGCCTCCATCCGAATGCGCGCGAAGCGAAATTGCTGAAGCACACGATTGTACGCATCCCTAATTCAGTGTATCAGGCGTTGCCGGGAGTCGATCAATATCGCCCCGATCAGGCAACACCGGTACGCAACTTCTTCCTGGCCGGTGATTACACTCGTCAGCATTTTCTGGCCTCTATCGAGGGGGCAGTGATTAGTGCTAATCGCTGTGTCGAGCGGATCACTGAAGCTCAGGCCCGTGGCGATCTCGTTTTGCAGCCGTATTTTGTGGCAGCAGCCGATTGAGACATCCCGTATACTGATGGTAGCGACGCTAACCATCTCTCTCTGCCAGAGAGATGGTTAGGGAAAAGAAGTATCTAGTCATTTGCTGAAGGGCTACCATGCTCGCTATCGATTCACTGTTGAATGAGCATTACCGGATTACGGTTGCACTCGCTGCGTATCCTGATGCCGAGTTATACCGAGCCATTGATCAGCGTTTTTCTCTGCGAGTGCTGATTAGTGCGTTGCCGCAACCTGATCGGACTGCACTTGAGGATGTTTTACGTCTGGCCCGTGAATTGGCGCAAATCCAGATGCCGGGATTTCTGGCGCTGCGCGACTATTTTGTGATTGACCAGGTGTGCTACCTGGTTGCCGACGATCCCGGCGGTACAGATTTGGAACGCTTCGCCCGTGAGCGGGGATCACCGCTCCCTGAGAGCGAGACGCTGGCAATTGTAGAACGCTTACTTCTCGTTGTTGAGCGTTTGCATCAGCATCAGCCACCGCTCTTACTGGGTGATCTGCGAACATGTGACCTCTGGTCTTCACCGGAGGGTAGTCTGAATCTGGCGCCGTTTGCCTGTGCACGCCACATTGGCACTGAAGTGACACCCTATCGCGCACCTGAGCTGTACGATCATTCGGTGGAACCGAGTCAGGTGAGTGATATTTATGCAATTGGTGCGGTGCTCTATCACCTGCTTACCGGTTGGCCGCCAACACCCGCGCATCAGCGGCAGGCGGGGGTGCCGCTCAATGCACCGCGGGCGCTGAATCCGCAGGTGTCGATGTTGGCCGAACAACTTACGCTGCGCGCGTTGGAACTGAAACCGGCCAATCGCTACCAACGGGTGAGTGAGATGCGCAGCGCGCTAGAAACGGTGCGCTTGATGGCCGGTCGGCCAATGGGGGCAACAGCGCCTATCGAGAAGCCTGCTGCTCCGGTCATGGCTACTCCTACACCGCCTGCACCCGCGCCAACTTACGCCACAGCGACATCGGTAGCTACGTTACCGCCTGCTCCTCCACCGACACCGGTAGCTTCTTCGGTCGGGAGTGCGCCGGTTGCAGCACCATCTCGACCACTGATTAGTACCTCGTGCTTACTGGCGATAGTGGCCGGTCTCGCGGTGATTGCACTTGGCGTTTGTGTGCTCCTGGCGATATTGATAGGGCTGTATCTGACCAACGCCTCATTACCGGGTTGGCCCGGTAATGCACTGGCGACCAGGCCGACCAATGTTCCGCTACCGACCACCGAAACCGTTTCAAAAGCCGATTTGTTGCAACAGGTTGCAGCGATTACGCAGACTGCTCAATTGCGCGAAGATGATCTGGGAGCGGCTACTTACAGCCCTGATGGTTCCCTGATTGCCGTCGCTGTTGGTCAGACTATTCAATTGCGTGATGCTACCTCACTGACCATACAGACCACCTTCAGCGGTCACAAGGGAGAAGTGAGTTCGCTGGTGTTTAGTCCTGATGGTGCAATACTAGCCTCTGGTGCGCAAGATGATCCGGTTGTGCGGTTGTGGGATGTGCGCAAGGGTCGTGAGTTAGCGCAGTTAGCCGGTCACGAAGACTGGATTCGGTCGCTGGCGTTCAGTGCTGATGGACGGTTGCTTGCATCGGGCAGTGCCGATCGCACAATTCGGATTTGGGATGTAGAAAAACGGCAGGTTGTAGCCGTTCTCCGTGGTCATACCGATCTACTCGGAAATGTGGCGTTCAGTCCAGACGGACAGCGGCTAGCTTCGGCATCGCGTGACGGTACAGCGCGCTTGTGGGATGTAGAAAGTGGTCGTCAGATTGAGACGTTTCGTTTTAGTGCGCCGGTGAACCCTGAAACGAACACACCTTTTTGGTTAACCGGTATCGCCTTTTCCGCCGATGGTCGTCAGATCGCTGTTGGATCGATCAACGGGAGTGTCTACCTTCTCGATGCGGCAACCGGTAATGAACAGCGAGAATTGCGTGGTCACGATGGTTGGGTGGTGATCCGAGGTGTGGCGTATAGTCCTGATGGCCGCCTGCTAGCCAGCGCCAGTCTTGACGGAAGTGTCCGTTTGTGGAGTCCGGTGAGTGGGGCTGAGCGTGGGGTATTGCAGCAACGTGGATTGCGTCTGCTCGGTCTGAGCTGGCATCCAGATAGTACGCGCATCCTGGCGTCAAGTGATATGGGAGGGAACCTGGTGGTTTGGGATGTTGATTCATCCCAGGTCGTGCAAAGTTTTCAGGTAACCCAGGGTGTAGTTACAGGCGTCCGGTACGGGCCAGATGGCAAATTACTGGTCGCCAGTGGTGCCAATGGTGCGGTTCGGGTGCACATGCTCGATACGGGTCGTACATTCAGTCTCGATGGTGGTGCAGCGACGGCTCAGTATATCGATTTCATTAGCGATTCTGAAGTAGTGGCTATCAGTGAAGCCGGTGAGATTGTTGCCATTGATCTGACCAATCGGCGCCCCAATGAGCAGTTGAGTGGAATGAACGGATTCCCACTCAATCTGACGGTCAGCTCAGATCGGAGCATGATTGCAGTTGGGAATGAGCAGGGTGAAGTGTATCTGTGGGAGACAGCAAGCCGCAAATTTTTACGTCGCCTCAGTGGTTTAGGCGGACCGGTTTACTCGCTGACATTTAGCAAGGATGATGCATATCTTGCTGCGATCACGAATCAACCCGCCGATTCGCCAAAGATTGCTGTCTGGGACGTAACTCGTGGCGGTCAACCCCAGATTTTGCAAGGTCACAATGGACCAATTACCAGTTTGATCTTCTTCGACAACCTGCTCTTTAGTGCCAGTAGTGACGGCTCGTTACGAGTTCGTGATGTGACTCGTAAGAATACCGAGGTATTCCAGCTCAACGTTCCTGAAGAACGTGGCTGGTTGACCAGCCTGACGATTTCTCCCGATGGTCGTTTGCTGGTTGCAGGGACAATAAGTGGTCATTTGATGTTTTACCAGCGGGATAATGGGACGTTACTCCGCGAAATTGATTTATCAAATGCCGGTGCAGTTCTGGCTGTCGCTATAAATCCTGATGGTTCACAACTGGCAGTCAGTACTCGCGATGAAGGGATTGTTCTGTTTGATCTGACATCGCTTCGTTGATCCGTCAGATGATACTCATCTGCCTGCATGTTGGCGGAGCAGCCCTGTTATTTCATTCATCTGCCGAAAGTGTTATATCCGAGTATGACCAGCGATTACGTTTGGGTGCCGATAGGTATCGTAGACCGTTCGGCACCCATCTCTAGAAGTGAGGCTCCAATTTGCCCGCGCTTCGTTGCGCTGGTGCAGGTTCCGACCCTGACCTACCGTTATCTCTAGCCCAACGCTCAATATGCTGCACTGCGGCAGGAGCACCGCCTTCTGCTCGCATCATCGCACTGACTATTGCTGCTCGTGAGCGGTACGCTGGATCGAGTGCCTGTTGCAAGGCGCTCTGCAATCGTTCTACCGATAGCTCAGTGACCGGAATGGGTGGTGGATTGGCCCCAGTCTTGTGTGCACGCCAGGCCCAGAACGGCTGGTCGGCAGCGAGTGGAACGATCACTGACGGCACACCTGCGCGCAGGGCGCTGGCGGTAGTGCCAGCGCCGCCGTGATGAATCATTGCCGCTGCCTGGGGCAGTAACCAATCGTGGGGAATCTCATCGGCCAGGTAAATCGTATTGGGAACGCGCTGAACCGTAGCGTCTGCCCATCCACGCTGGATGATGCCACGCAGTCCGGTTTGACATAACGTTTTTATAATCATTGTCATGAGCGATGGTGTGTCGCGGCTTACCATACTGCCAAAACTGACAACAACTGGTGGTGGACCAGCTTCCAGAAAGGCTTGCAATTCAGGTGGCGGTTGCCATTCGGATTGGGGGAATGTCCACGTACCGGTTTGTACCGTCAGTGGTGCACAACCGGGTGGGACGAGCGCAGCGCTATACGCTTGCAACAACCCAAAATGACGTCCCGGTGTAGCCCACGAGAGACGGGCAGGGCCAATATCGGGAAAACGGGAGCGCAGAATCCGGTAACTCAGGCTTTGGCTCAAACGAAAGACGGTTTGGGTAAACACGTGGCTGAGGCGTCTGCCGGTGAGACCAATGAGGTCGGTAGGCCACATAATACTGGCAATCTCGACCGGTGGATCGAAAAAGGGAAAGAGTTCAACCGTGCATTCGGCAATCCCGTATTCCTGGGCATAAAGATGACTGAGTGCGACGGTCAGAAACGAGGATACGATCATATCGACGGTACGTGCAGCTCTTTTGATGCGGCGGGCAATCTCTGCGCCAATTGGCATCGCAAAGCGATAGATGATCCATACTAGTCGGAGTGGTTGGTTGCGTGCTTCGTCGGCGATCTGGCGGGCCAGGGTCTCGACATTGCCTGGGAGCGGTAGAAAATCTATGTGATGTGAGATCGCAAATGGTGCAAAGCGCTCTGGGGCTGCTAAAATCGGTATGTGCCCTGCCTGGCGAAGTGCTACGCCAAGGGCAAGAAATGGCTGCACATCACCACGACTGCCGTAAGTGAACATCAGAATGCGCATGTTGTGTCTTTCGGTGCTGCGGGTCGAAAATCTGAACGCGATCGTTGCCTTGCTGTCTCTGAAGGTGACCCCGATGCAGGTCTGGCATAAGCCTGCCAGCACCTGCCCATCGCTAGCGTGTCGCTGAGTATGCTCTTTCCGTGGCGTGTCTTCTGTCACTCTCCTGTCTTTTGGGAGAATGACAACCGGTATTGCACAATAAGAAGATACTTCCTTACGATACCATTTCACCCATCACTCGCAAATATTCCTGATCGAATTGCCATAACAGTCCCTCTGATTGCGCATACGGACCGGGTCGGTAGGCGCGTGAACTGACTCCCTGTTGCGATAGTTCGCAGACGTGCCAGTCCTGCCGGTTTGTTCGATCCCAAAACTCTACGGCGTCAGATGGATCAAAGTCTGGTGAAGCCATCGTTTCGGGATCAAAGTACCATTCGCAGATCACGGTGGTGGCATTCGGTTGGCGCGGGATCAGCCGATGGGCCATCACATAGTCAGGATGCAGGCTGAGCAAGAGGTTGGGAAAAATGGAATAGTAGTAGACGCGCTTGTGATCTTCAGCAGCCAACTTGGGAAGTGGTGGCCGACGGGTCTGGCCGTTCAGAGTCATACTGTCGTAAGTAAGCTCCATGTAACCGCCGAGAAATGGGCCACTGGTCAGATCATTACGTCCGCTCTGCCAGGGAGAGACGGCCACCAGCTCAGGGTGAATCAGCGGGCAATGATAGCATTCTGAATAGTTGGCCACAATCAGTTTCCAGTTGGCGGCAACCTCATAGACGATCTGCGCGCCACGTTGCAAGCGGCTCATTTCCCATGTCTGAAACTTACCGATCAACGGCGCAAAGGCTTCTGCAAATGGTGTTGGTTGCCTAGCTAGCGATACAAAGACAAAACCGTCCCACTCAGCTACCGCCGCACTGATCAGCGGCCAGTCTTCACGCCGAAAACCGGGTGCATCTTGCATATAACGAGCAGCAGCCAGCGTTCCATCGAGCCGATAGGCCCAGGCATGGTATGGGCACAGAATAGTTTCATGAAACTGACCTTGCATTTCTGTGCAGAGACGAGCACCTCTGTGACGACAGACGTTATAATGGGCGTAAAGCTGGCCGTTGTGATCACGAACCAGGATTAGACTCTCACCAGCGATCTCTATCAATCGATAGGAGCCAGCAGCCGGCACTTCGGCGCTACGTCCGACGCAAATCCACTGTGTGGCAAAAATACGCTCTTGTTCGCGGGCGAATACTTCTGAACTGGTAAAATAGTGGCCGGGCAGTGTGTAAGCCGGTCGATCCAGGGATGCACGGACGAAGGTTGTCATAGGCAAAACCTCACTTCTGCGATATAATACCGTTTGAAAAGATCATCCTAATCAATAGTCTCGAAGGAGGGACGAATGTTCAACCCGTTTAAGCAGAAAGACCAGGTTCAGTCGGATCAGCGTCATCGCGTCCCGCCCGGTCAGTATGTTACCGATAAGTTTCCTGTCTTGCACTACGGTTCTGTACCTAAGTATACCAATGTTGAGGAGCAGTGGGATCTCCGCTGTTGGGGTGAATTGGCCGAACCGATCCGCTTCAGTTTTCGCGAGTTTCGCGCATTACCTACAACGACCATCAAAACCGATATTCACTGTGTCACGCGCTGGAGCAAACTCGATACCGTCTGGGAGGGGGTAAGTTTTCGCGAGTTTCTCCGCCATATTCCGCCGTTGAAGCCTTCGGCTCGTTTTGTGATTGCCCATAGTGAGCAGGGTTATACGGCGAATCTACCACTTGACGTATTGCTCAATGACGATGTGCTGTTAGCGTATAAGTATGACGGTCAGGAACTGACACCAGAGCACGGGTATCCTTTGCGCTTGCTGGTGCCAAAGAAGTATTTCTGGAAGAGTGCGAAGTGGCTGCGGGGTATTGAATTTCTCGATCACGACCGTCTCGGTTTCTGGGAGCGCTACGGCTATAACAATAATGCCGATCCCTGGCGTGAAGAACGTTACGCGGATGACTAAAGAACTTGATGAGCAGATTGCGGCAGCAATTGCCGAACAACACGTGCTACGTACACGAGTACGGTTGCACGATGACTACGGTGAACTTCGTCTGGTAGCCGGTGTTGATGCTGGTTTTGAAGCCGAAGGGACGATTATTCGGGCTGCGGTTGTGGTCTTGCGCCTGCCCGATTTGCTTCCTGTTGATTATGCACTGGTACGGCAACCAGTTACCTTTCCCTACGTACCGGGCCTGCTGGCCTTTCGTGAGGCGCCAGCCATTATTGCCGCCATTAGTTGTCTGCGCACATCACCTGACTTGATTATCTGTGATGGTCACGGAATCGCGCATCCACGGCGCTGTGGGATTGCCTGTCATATCGGTGTACTGCTTGATCGGCCAACAATTGGTTGTGCCAAGCATCGTTTGATCGGACAATTTACACCTCCGCCTGCCGAACGTGGCGCCCGTCAGCCACTGTACGACGGTGATGAACAGATCGGTTGGGTGTTACGGACCCGAGCCACCGCCCAACCGGTCTTTGTCTCGCCCGGTCATCGGGTTAGCCTTGATCGATCACCAGAGTTGGTAATGGCCTGCACGACCCGGTATCGCCTTCCTGAAACGACTCGTTTTGCGCATCGGCTGGCGTCAGATCATCAGCTTCCCCTCATTCCTTGCTCGTCGCTTCACGAAGAAGAGGAATGAGCAGCGGAGACAGGTGCTCCTCACCCGCTTTCAGAGCGTAATCAAAAACCCAGCTTTCGCATTGAGCACGTACCGTAGCTGTGCAATCATTGCGTGAGGGTGCCAACCGTCCTCCCTTCCTCGCCCTTGGTGAGCGCGACAGTGGTACCATCCCCTTCCTCTCCTCTGGTGTGAGAGGAAGGGGGCTAGAGGGGAAGGTGAGGGTGCGCTAAGCGTGCGCCGTAGCACCGGCGCTGACCCCGATGCTACCCGTTTCTATCGCGTCGAAGAGACGCCGGTGCTGCTCGCCAACATTCCCCGAACCATTCTGGAGATGCTATGGTCGCGCCTTGGCAAAAGCCCAGATTTGTTGCTGAGGCGCGTCGTTTCTTGCCCCTTCAGCCGACGTCCCTACTGAGCACCTGATCAAAACCACGAGTTTCTGATCAGGCACTCAGATCCTCGCGTAGGCAAGAAAGGCGTCGATGTTGTAAGCGCCGATCTTCCTTTTGGCAAATTCCCCCTAAAATCAGCGAATCTTTTTGCCATTCTGTACGGTTTCTCTAGTAGGACAAATAACTCATACTGGAGAAGCGATCATGCGTCAGTTTACTATCGGTTTCATTTGCCTGTGGCTGCTCATTGTTGCCCTTCAACCAATTCATGCTCAATCACCGCTCATATTGATCAATGAGGTCATGCATTATCCGTCATCGGGGTCAGAGTGGATTGAGCTGTATAATCCGGGTACCGTGCCGGTTAATCTGAGTGGTTGGCGGATTGATGATTCGGTTATCGGTGGACCTCATACCCTGATCGGTGAAGGAGTGGTTATTGCTCCGGATAGTTTGCTGGTTATCCCACTGACCAGTGCTATACTCAACAATAACGATCCGGATCGAGTTATCTTGAGCGATCCAACCGGTCAGGTGATCGATCAGAGTCCGCTGATCGTTTTACGACCTGATCAGACCATCGCTCGCCAGCCTGACGGTAGCAATACCTGGATAGTGGGTTCGCCTTCGCCGGGAATCTGGAATAGTGGTGATCCACCTGCCACAGGCATTCCGACCACGCCCACACCAGGCACGACGAACACGGCTACACCGGACGCAACAGTCACCGCCACGCCGAGCGCGACGGTCACGGTCACACCGAGCGCGACGGCCACGGTCACGCCGAGCGCGACGGCCACGGCCACGCCGACACCAACCGCTACCCTGCTCCCGTCGCCAACGCCAACGCCAACACTGCCGGCAGCCGTGGATCAGGTGGTGATTAACGAAATTGCCGCAGCGGGCGAGAAGGAGTGGGTCGAGCTGTACAATCGCGGGCCGACGGCGGTCGAGCTGGCGGAGTGGCAGCTTGAGCGGGTGAGCACGAGTGGCAGTCGCGTGGTGCGTTCGTTGCCGACGGTGACGCTGGCCGCAGGCGAATGGCTACTGATACCTCTGGCAAAGGGTACCTTACCCGACGGTGGGGCGCGGCTGACGCTGTTCTGGCGGGCGACGGCGTTGAGCACGGCGGTCGAATACCCGGCGCTCAGTGCCACGACGGTCTATGCCCGCGTGCGCGATGGCGCACCCGAGTGGCTCGTGCGGGAACAGGCGACGGCCGGTGTGTCGAATAATCTGCCCGCAACACTCACACCGAGCGCGACGGCCACGGTCACGCCGAGCACGACGGCCACGGCCACGCCGACACCAACCGCTACCCTGCTCCCGTCGCCGACGCCAACGCCAACACTGCCGGCAGCCGTGGACCAGGTGGTGATTAACGAAATTGCCGCAGCGGGCGAGAAGGAGTGGGTCGAGCTGTACAATCGCGGGCCGACGGCGGTCGAGCTGGCAGAGTGGCAGCTTGAGCGGGTAAGCATGAGTGGCAGTCGCGTGGTGCGTTCGTTGCCGGCGGTGACGCTGGCCGCAGGCGAATGGCTACTGATACCTCTGGCAAAGGGTACCTTACCCGACGGCGGGGCGCGGCTGACGCTGTTCTGGCGGACGACGGCGTTGAGCACGGCGGTCGAATACCCGGCGCTCAGTGCCACGACGGTCTATGCCCGCGTGCGCGATGGCGCACCCGAGTGGCTCGTGCGGGAACAGGCGACGGCCGGTGTGTCGAATAATCTGCCCGCAACACTCACACCGAGCGCGACGGCCACGGTCACGCCGAGCGCGACGGCCACGGCCACGCCGACACCAACCGCTACCCTGCTCCCGTCGCCAACGCCAACGCCAACACTGCCGGCAGCCGTGGATCAGGTGGTGATTAACGAAATTGCCGCAGCGGGCGAGAAGGAGTGGGTCGAGCTGTACAATCGCGGGCCGACGGCGGTCGAGCTGGCGGAGTGGCAGCTTGAGCGGGTGAGCACGAGTGGCAGTCGCGTGGTGCGTTCGTTGCCGACGGTGACGCTGGCCGCAGGCGAATGGCTACTGATACCTCTGGCAAAGGGTACCTTACCCGACGGTGGGGCGCGGCTGACGCTGTTCTGGCGGGCGACGGCGTTGAGCACGGCGGTCGAATACCCGGCGCTCAGTGCCACGACGGTCTATGCCCGCGTGCGCGATGGCGCACCGGAATGGGTGGTGCGTACACAGGCGACGGCTGGAATATCCAACGACATTCCTGAGCCAACGATCTCATCGTCGCCACTTGCGACTGCTACAGCTACGGTAGTAACTATGCCCAATGCGACGTACACACCAACCGCAACCAGGACACCAACGGTTACGAAGACCCCCACTGCAACCCGCACGCCAACGGTCACGAAAACACCAACCGTGACCCGCACGCCGACGGTTACGAAAACACCAACCGTGACCCGAACACCAACAGTCACGAAGACACCAACCGCAACCCGCACAACAAAGCCCACGAAGACACCAACCGCGACTCGCACGCCGACCGTATTGCCGACTCCTGAGCCAACGGCTTGGCCTAGTGGTGTGGTGATCATCAATGCACTCTTACCGGCGCCAGCAACGGGAAAACACGAGTGGATTGAACTCCGTAGCCAATATGCACAACCCATCGACCTGCAAGGATGGTTCTTTACCGATAATAGTGGACAACGTCGCCTGATTTCTGAGCAATCCCTGGCGGCAGGAGCAACGGTGCGTATTCCGATCACGCGCTCTTTTCTGAACAACAGCGGTGATACGGTGATCCTGCACGATCCAACGGGAAACGCGATCGACACATTTTCTTATTCTGCAGCAGAGATTGATAGCATCGTCTGGCGCCAACTCACAGTTTCTTCTTCGCAAACCGACCCTGGGCACGAGATCAACCTCTCTCTGCAAATGCCTGCCACGACCGATAGCATATTGCCTTCGCCATTAGCATTTTCACGGCCTACCGAACGGCTTCCATTTTCGTTAGCACTCCGTTCGCCGTTGCCCGGTTACCTGACGATAACTGCCACTGCGTCGCCAACCGTTACTCCACCGGCAGTCAACGTGAGCACGTGTACTGATTGCTCTGAACCAAGGTGGTCATGGTCGCGGATCACTGCTGCGGTGCTGGGAGTTATTGCCATCCTGCTCTTTGTTACTGAACCAAAACCACGTCGTTCTGTGCGAGACTATCAGGATGTGTTATAATCTCACAACACTGGTGCCGAACATACGTTATATTCAGAGAGGAACACCCCTATGAAAGATCTGCCTACCCTGATAGGTGAACGGTTGACGCAGAACCTGTGGGGCGTTCTCGGCAATCAAGGGTATATTCTTGGTATCGATCTGGGCAGCTACGGCCTGCGGGTTGCCTTAGTTGACTTACAGCACCACACCTATCAAAATGCTTCCATGGAATTGGCCGAACACGAAGACCCGGACACAACAGTGAATCGTGTCATCGAGCTGGCCCGTGGCTTGATGGCTCAGGAAGGTGTGGGTACTGATCGGCTGGTACGGGTTGGCGTAGGCTTTAGTGGCCCGGTCGATCTCCGGCATGGCACCGTTCGATTAGCGCCCCGTCGACCAGGCTGGGAAAACTATCCGCTCCAGGAACGCTTTGAACAGGCCTTCGACACCGTAACTCTGATCGACAACGATGCCAACCTGATCGCACTCGGTGAAGCCGTATTTGGTGTTGGGAAGGGGTGTCAGCATCTTTTTTACGTTCACCTGAGCAGTGGTGTGGGCGGTGGAGCGGTATTGAACGGTCGTCTCTACCATGGTGCTCATTCCATGGCAGGTGAAATTGGGCATGCGGTCGTAGGTCATGGTTGGGATGGTGATGGTCGTCCGGAAACGCTAGAGGAATTGGTCTCTATTGGTGGATTGCTCCGACGGGCAGCCGCTGCCGGTCTAACCACCAGTCGCCTGGAAGATATTTTCAGTGATCATCCGGTGGCGCGTAAGGTTGTTCAGCATACCGTTGATTTGATGGCTACCAGGATTGCGCAGATTATTGCGTTACTCGATCCGGAAATCGTTGTCTTAGGTGGCATTGTGGTGCGTATTGGCGGCGATAGTTTCGTCGAAGCAATTGCCTCCAGGGTAAATCATTTCATCGCTCCCCAGTTTGCTCGTCCGGTACCGGTCGTGGCTTCGATATTAGGGCCAGACAGTGTCGCAATCGGTGCTGTAGCTATGGCCCTCGATAGCTTGTCAGATTAGTTTTGCTGATATGCCTCTCTTCTCTCGTCGATCATACCGTTAGCGTATGGCAGGTTCGCAACCTGTACCCCCGCACAGAGGAGATGGTGGTGGATCGGGACCTGGAGGGTGATGGTGGGCTAATGTGTCAACCGATGGGAACTACATGTGCATCACACGACGCGGGCCGGAGGCCCGCGTACCCAGGTGGCCGCAATGAGGCCCGTATCTGATGCCAATCCTGTCTGGGCAAGCCGTGTATCATCCTGCCAGCGCTGCTAGTACCCCCCGCTTACGGAGGGAAGGGGGTGATCCAGATGCCCACGCACCAGGACACGGTTTTCGTGAACAGGATCGGTATGAGAACGCTGAAAATCCCTCCCTGCACGATCTCCTATTTGCATGTCGTGCTGAGCAATGATACAATACAGTGAGCTATATCGTACACCCTACGGATAGCAGGGAGGCAAGTCCCGCCTCTCTGTTTCCTGTTGTCTATGAGTTGAAGCTTGTGGGGGCATGATGGACGCAAAGACGATCATTTTTGGCGATACCGCCATCGACCGCTTACTCCAATGGCTTCGGGCAAGCGGTGAACCGAAAGATGTGAGAGACCTGTTATTGCACTATCTCGAAATTCTTTGCAAGCTGGTGACGGAGGAGGGCGAATGACTGCCACCACAGCAACACTGGCCGATGAAGTATGGCGGCTGATGACCGCACAGGGAATTCTTTTCGCCATTGATGCCCCTATTCGGCAGACGCTGAGTAATCTGGTCGCATTCTTTGCCGCTCGTCTACAACGCGATCCGGCGAGTGTGCAGGCTGAACTGGAAGCAGCTCTGGCCGCTGATGAGCGTTTCACCCGCGAGGAGGTCAACGGTCAAGTTATTTTTGTGACCTCTCGTCAGGGACGGTATATTCCCCGTGATACTACCGATCCGCATACCTTTAAACAGCGCCTCTATGAGCCAGAGAATCCGTTACCGATTGATGATTTAAGCGTTGTTGTATCTACGTCGCGTCCGGCAATTACGACGGTGGAACCGGTCTATATTTCAGACTACTGGCTCGAACAGGCCCGGTTAGTGGCGGCTACGCAGATGGATGAACAGCCGGTAGTTCAGCCCGAATCTCAGGAAGCTGGTGCGACGACACCGGTTGTTGTCGAGCAGCCAGTTGCTGAGGGGGCAGGCCCGGCGCCGGTTGGTGAAGAGCCAGGAGTGGCAGTGGTACCACCAACTGATGTTGAAGAGCCGGTTGCGACGGTTGTTGAGGAACCCTCGGCAGCGCCGGTTGCCGCGTCGGCTACCGGTGAGCGTTCGACAGTGCTGACCGTTGACGGCTTGTCCATTGATCTGAGCCGTTCACCGGCAGAGATCGTGGCCGAGCACGGCCCTGCTCTAGAGCGCATTCTAGCCGAGCGATTGGCTCAAGACCCACTCCGGCGGATCGTCAGCTTTGGGCGATTGCACTATCCGGAAACGAGCTTAGTAAGCTTTGGTAAGAACGATCTGCGCAAGATCCGCGACTACATCCTCGAACGCAATGAGCCATTGCTCGATACCGAGATCATTGCCGATCTGTATTACCACAATCCACGCCAACCTGATTACGAGGGTTTTCGCTTTTCGTTGAATTATCGCCTGTCGCGTGAAAAAGATTTTGAATTCGTAGGAGTGGAAGGCGCAAATATCTGGTCAACGAAGGGTTTGCCAGCCATTGGCTCTAAGCGGGTAAAAGCATCCGAGATGGGCCAACTGACCTCGTATCTGATCGAGGGCTTTGATGATAGTCTGGCTGATCAAAGTGTGGAGTCTATTCAGGCCAGTGGCAGTGTGACTCGCTTGCTAACCTTCTTTGAGTGGGAATACGGGGTGCTTCCGCTAGATGCTGCGTTGGCGACCCTGTTGCCGAAACCGGTTTTCCCTGATCAACGAAGTGCGGTTCTTCGCTTTGATTCACCACAACATTTCGGAACGTATCTGGTTGAAGTGCGCTATCCGAGCGGTAATCGTGGTGGTTGGTTGCAAGGGCTGGAAGATTTCTTCCGCGAGTATCTTGTACCCGGCGCTTTGATCACGATTAGTCGGACTAACGCGGTGAATGTCTTTACCATCAGCTACGAGGAGGGTGGTGAGACGACGGATCGTCTGCTGACCTTTGACGAGAAGAAGAACCGGTTTGCGTTTGCCAATCTCACCTTCTACTGTGCCGTTGATGAGGATTTGTTGCCGACCCAGAATCGCTATGGGAAATTGCGAAATCTGAAGGCGTTCCCAATGAGTGAACGGCGGAAGGCCGAGATGATACTCGAACACGTTTGCGAGGCGATGGGCGAGCGGGGTGGTAGCCGTGAGCAGCCGGTGTATCGAGTAACGTTTAATGATATATACGTTGCCTATAACGTGCTACGTCCGGCATCACGCTCGTTTTTGCAAGCGTTGCTCGATAGCCATTCGGCGATGACAGCCGATCCTTCAGCGTCTGGAACGTATTTCTTCACTCTGCCGCAAGTGGAACGAACCGAGACCGAAGCAGAGGATGTAGATGTAGCGGAAGATTTGCCAATCCAACCCACTTTACGACGGCGGGGTGGTCGGTATATTGATGAAGATGAGTAAGTATGACTGGCGACGATGAAGGGCGTTGGCTCTGCATCGTCGCTTTGTCGTGTTTCCCTGGGCAGGTTTACCATGACTCTGAGTTTTGCTGAGCGTGTTGCCCAACTCGATACGATGGAGAAGGCTCCGACGCGCCTCGATCTGAAGTTGCTGGCTAATTTAGGGCCAGAGAGCGTATACATCTTTTGGGAGCAGTGGCAGCGCTTCAGTCTGGATCGCCGACGCCATATTATGCGTTTACTAGCTGAGCTGGCCGAAGAACAGATTCAGCTTGATTACCGGCCGGTCTTTCGGGCATGTCTGGCCGATCAGGACGCTCAAATTCGGGTGCTTGCTATTGAAGGATTATGGGAAGACGACCATGAGCAGATGATGGATCGGTTGATCCAGATGCTCCACGACCCGGCAGGTGAAGTGCGAGCGGCGGCGCTGCTCAGTCTGGCACGGTTTGCCTACCGTGCTGAGATCGGTGATCTGTCGCTCAGTGCAGGTCAGCGCTTGCATGATGTCTTGGTTGAAGCGGCTACCGATCCTGATCAGCCCTTTGAGGTACGGCGTCGGGCAATTGAGGCATTAGGCTATTTTGCCGAGTCTTCAGCAGCGCAGGAACTGGTTGACCGTGCCTACAATACCGATGACATCTACATGCGCGAGAGTGCGGTGCTGGCAATGGGGCGCTCAATGCGGCGCCAATGGTTCCCGTATATCTTGCGCGAGCTGCAAAGTCCATCTCCATCGTTGCGTTACGAGGCGGCACGGGCAGTTGGTGAGATCGGTGAAGATGGACGGGAATTGTTGCCTGCATTGTTACCGCTCGTCGATGATGAGGATACCGAAATTGCTCTGGCTGCAATTTGGGCGTTAGGCCAGGTTGGTGGGGCTGATGCGCGACGGATTCTCCAGCGGATTGCCCGTTCTCGTGATGAGGTGCGTGCTCAGGTTGCCCAAGATGCACTCGCCGAACTCGACCTTGATACCCTCTGAGGAAGTATGGCCTTTATTACCGATCAGGCCACGGCATTGCCTGATGGCTATCGTCACATTGTGCTGTCGCCGCATCTTGATGATGCGGCGCTTTCCTGTGGCGGGTTCATTGCGCGTATGACGGCGGCTGGCGAGCGGGTGCTGGTCGTCAATGTTTGTAGTGGTATACCCTCTGCTCAGGCGGGGTTCAGTGCATTTGCCCAATCGCTCCACGAACGCTGGGCATTGCCGCCATCATCTGTCGTGGCCCATCGTCGGGTTGAAGATGCCGCCGCGCTAGGTGTGCTTGGCGCCGATGCGCTGTTGTTGCCTGAGCTTGATGCAATTTATCGCTGCCCCGATGTGTATGCCGATGAAGTGAGTCTGTTTGCAACACCGATAGCCGATGATCCGCTCATTGATGCAGTGGTACGTCTGACGACAACGCTGGTCGAGCGCTATCCGCATGCTACATTTTATGTGCCACTGGCCGTTGGGATGCACGTCGATCATCAGTTAGTCTTTGCCGCTGCGACGAGTGTTTTGCAGGCTGCTGATGTACGCTATGGGTATTACGAAGATTTTCCGTATGCTCGCCAGCCGTCGGCTGTTGAACAGCGGTTAGCAATGATCGGTCGTAAGCACTATGCCCCACGCTATGTTCCACTCGATGAGGCGTTGCTTCAGGTGAAGATTACGGCTATTTCGGCTTATTCTAGCCAGTTGAATGTCCTCTTTGGTGGGGCAGCGGCGATGCCGGCTGCCGTGACCGAGTATGCCGCACGGATTGCGTTTCCGGCCATGCGTTATGCTGAACGGCAATGGGTGCGCGTATGAGGGATCGGTGGCGGGTTGATGTACCATCTTCTGTGCGTTGGGATGCGTTTGTTGCCACGCATCCGCATGGAAGTTTCTTGCAGGCCAGCCCGTGGGGGGCAATGAAAGCGCTGTTTGGCTGGCATTGTCGGCGCCTGGCAGTATTCGATGCAGCCGGTACTATCCTGGCCGGTGCCCAGGTGCTCTTTCGGCGCTCTTTCGGTCTGGCTTTTGGCTATACGCCACGCGGTCCTCTCTTTTCTGGTGATCCGACCGTTGATGAATTGTTGATACAGGCGTTACGACGAGTAGGCCGACAGATGGCAGCAATTATGATCCGCTTCGAGCCAAACATCAGCGAACGCGACCTGCGAGCTGCCGAATTACGTGCCTGGTTTGATCATTGCCGTCTTGTGGTCGCCGATACCATTCAACCACGCAGTACTGTGTTGCTCGATCTCCAGGCCCCAGAATCGGCACTCTTTGCCGCTTGCTCAAAAGGTCATCGGGCCGATATTCGGCGCGCTGAACGATGCGGAGTAACGGTGCGGGTGGGGAATGAAGCCGATCTCGCTCCGTTTTACGATATTATGCGGGCGACCGGGGAACGCGCAGCATTCAGTATTCACAGTGCTGACTACTATGCCACGGTATGGCGATTGCATCAACCAAACGCCCGTCTTTTCATTGCTGAAGCCCAAGCGATGCCAGTGGCAGCACATCTGATCCTGGCTGATGCGCGTTACGGTTATTACCTCTACGGTGGTTCGACGACGGAGGGATTGCGGAGTGGTGCCAATCATTTGCTGGCATGGCAGGCACTGCGCTGGGCACGTGAGCGCGGTTGCATCGGTTATGATTTTTGGGGTATCCCAGATGCGCTCGGTCAGGCAGCATTTGCCGACGATGCAGCGGTGCGCACGGCGCTTGAACAAGCTGCTCAGCAGGACCCGTTGATCGGTGTGTATCGTTTTAAAAAGGGTTTTGGTGGCCGCATCGTTCGTTTGATGCCGGCCTTCGATCTCGTGTTGCTGCCACCACTCTATCCCCTGGCAAAGCAGAAAATTGGAGGATAGCGTGACAAAATCTCTTGCCAGTCTCCTGGTCGGTCTCGGTGAATATCAGCTTATAGGCGATCCGCAATTACCGATACAGGCGCTCACCTACGATTCGCGTCGGGTCAGGCCGGGGAGTCTATTTGTGGCCATTCGTGGGCAGCATAGCGATGGTCACCAGTTTATTGAACAGGCCATTACTCAGGGGGCACATGCGGTAGTGGTTGATCGTCGCTATTGGTCTGGGTCGCACCATCCGGCGGTTCCGGTCGTTGTTGTTGCCGATAGTCGGGTTGCCCTGGCGCCATTGGCGGCTGCATTTTACGATTATCCCGGTCGAGACATGATCACGATTGGGATTACCGGTACGAAAGGGAAGAGTACGACAACCGATATAACAGCTCAGCTACTAACCGCTGCCGGGCGGAGAGTCGGGATGATCAATACGGTCGATTTCCAGATTGGATCACGCCGATGGCCTAACGATACGCGCCAGAGCACACCGGAGGCGCCAGAGGTGCAGGCCTTGCTCCGTGAGATGGTGCAGGACGGCTGTGATACGGCTGTTATTGAGGCTACTTCGCATGCGCTCTCCCCACGGTGGGGCCGGCTGGTCGGTTGTGCTTTTGCCGTAGCTGTGATGCTCAATATCGGTCACGAGCATCTTGATTACCACGGTTCGTTTGAACAGTATCGGGCCGATAAGGCACAACTCTTTGCCCTGCTTACCGAGCGTTCTGGTCAACGGTGGGCAATTGTTAATGCCGATGATCCCAATCATCACTATTTTCTCGCCGCAGCTCCGGCTGATGCTGTGCGATTGCGGTATGCGCTTAATTCCCCCGCAGAGGTGCGGGGAGTCATTGTCCGTAGTGAACCAACTCGTAGCACGTTGCGGGTGTCTTCACCGTGGGGGGAAGCGGAAGTCACTGTACCGCTTCCCGGTCAATTTAACGCCAGTAATGCACTGGCAGCGCTGACGGTCGCTCTCTCGCAGGGGGTTCCGCTTGATACGGCCGCTACCGCTCTTGCCGGTGTACGAGCGCCACGAGGCCGGATGGTAGCAGTTGATGCCGGGCAACCGTTTTCGGTCATCGTTGATTATGCGCACAATCCTGAATCCTTTGAACAGATTTTTGCAATGTTGCGGCCCCAGGTACGCGGGCGAATGATCGCTGTGTTCGGAAGCGCTGGCGAGCGTGACGTTGCTAAACGTGCTATGCAGGGTGAAATTGCCGGTCGGATGTGTGATTTGCTCGTTCTTACCGACGAGGATCCTCGTGGTGAGGATCGCGAAGCAATCATCGCCCAGATTGCGGCTGGCGCCGAGCGGGCTGGTAAACGAGCGGGCAGTGGCTACCTCTGCATTCCTGATCGAGCACAGGCGATACGGGCAGCATTAGCTGCTGCACAACCCGGCGACATGGTGTTGTTGTTGGGTAAAGGTCACGAGGGCAGCATTATCTACGCCGAACATTCTATTCCGTGGAACGAAGAGGAAGTGGCACGGCAGGCGCTGGCCGAGCTAGGCTATGGGAGCGCGCATGATTGAACTGGCGCCCTATAATCCGTACACCCTGATCATCTCCTCGCCGGTGATCGCAGCCGCTGGTAGTTTGGGTGATGTGGTGGGGATTGCACGCTGGCTGGGACTACAACGGGCTGATGCCGACCACGGTTTAGGCGCTATTGTCAGTTCAACCGTTACCCGCAGCGGGCGTCGCGGGCAACCGCAACTGATCGCTACTCCAGCCGGTGTGCTTTACCACCACGGAGGCTTCAGTCTCGGCGTACAGCAGGTACGTGAACAGTTGGCGCCACGTTGGGCAACCTACCATGTGCCGGTATTAGTCAGTCTGGCCGGAACAGACACGGCAACGGTCGCTGCCGAATTGAGTGAGGTGCCAGGTGTTGCCGGTTTTGAGCTAGCACTTCCTGCCACTTCCGCACTTGAAGCCGAGCAACAGGTCGCTCGCGTGCGTCGAGTGACGCTGTTGCCGCTAATCGTTCGTCTCCCCGGTGAGTTGAACGATCCGGTTGCAGTAGCCCAGGCCTGTGTGACTGCCGGTGCTGATGCGATTGCTCTGATCGGAGGCCTGCCAGCCTGTATGCCCCACCCTGAAGGAGGGTTGATCTATGGACGACTTGGCGGCCCGGCCATCTTTCCGGTGGCGCTACGGATGGTAGCAAGTGTTGCTGCTGCTGTGCAATTGCCGGTGATTGGTATGGGTGGTGTAGCTACAGAGGCCCATGCGCAGGCAATGGTTCAGGCTGGTGCACGGGCAGTTGCCCTGGCCAGTGCGCTGGTTAGTGATCTGCGTCGTGGACGAGTGATTGCTGAATCGTTGCGTGATCAGGCTATCTCGTAGGGGGATGGACGGTCACAATTGGCTGAGAGCGTCGAAAGGTTCCTGAACTTCCCATTCTCCTTCAACGCAAGACAATCTCGCGCACATGGACATGTGCCGGTTCGCCGACACCAACCTGGAAGATTTCCAAGCGTACCTGTTGCACGGTCGTCGGTGCAGGGAGATCAAGCTGAACTGTCGGATCGGGCGGGAGATTACGGTATTGCTGGCGCACGACGTTCGCAACACCATCAGGGGTTGTCAACACCACCGTGAGATCAAGGTCCATCGAACCTAGGGTCAGCTCTACCTGGCGTAGCGATTTGGGAGTGGTCAAGCGCAATTCAATCACCAGCGGATTCGCTTCAAACCCGCGGGCAAGCGTCATCGGATTGCCGTCGAACAGTTCATTGACACTCCCCATATCAAACAGAGAATGAGCGACAGTGATCGGTTGACCATCGAGGGTATAGGGGGTTTCAATCAAGCGCTGCCGCTCGGCGCGCTCAGCGGCTAAGATTTCTTCGATGTTTGCCACGTATTCCATGCGCACCACGTAAAACCCTGGCCGTCCATCAGGGTAGGGAACGATCTGTTCGGGCGGCGATATGATGAACTTTCCACTTTGTTGGGCAAGCCAATATTCGGCGTCTGTCATAATAAAGACATCGCGTTGCCGATTGAGATCACGAACAGTGTAGAGATAGGCTTCGATACTGATCAGCTCTACCCGCCGTTGTTGCGCAGGAGTCAGAAAGAAGCCCACAAAACTGTTTGGATTGTTCGCCCATGTCGGTGAGACACGCAGCACAATGTGGGGATCGCGGGCGAGCAGGGTGGGAATAGTCTCGGCGAAGATCTGTTGCGCACCGTATTGCATGCCATAAAGACCGTAATCGCGAAACCAGAGTGGCCCACCGAGGACGGCATATTGGGTCATTGCCAGGCTACTTGCAGCCAAGAGTATTCCGGTCATGATACTGAACAGACGCTGCCAAAAGCGGTTAAACAGATCGAGAAGAACATCAATGCCAATGACCGTCAAAATCGTTGCCGGGACAACCATTCCCAGCATTCGCGTGATTGCTGGTCCAACCAGGGCGCTGCTGAAGGGTGCAGCCAGCAGGGCAATAATTGGAATGCGATAGTTTGGGTTGCGCCAATGCCACAGACAGGTGATCAGGCCAGTGGTGATAAAGGGCAACAGCACGAGCGGAAGATGACCGCTCTCTGGGAAGCGGTGTCGGTCGAGGTCAATCGTATTTGGCCAGAACCAGTAGCGAGGGTCTAACCCCTGCAGGTAGAGGCTGAAAAATCGTTGGATCTTTTCGCTGATGGGTATGGGCAGAATCCAGTAGGAGTAGAGCGAACGGAGGTGCTCGAAGGTGGCGTCGGGATGGAGTTGACGAAACCGCAGCCACGGGACGAGCACAAGCAACAACATCAGAAATGCAGTCCAGAGACGCGGCGCCGAACGGCTGAAATGGTAGCGAGCATCGCTCAGCAGCAAGAGTAATCCACTGACCAACATGACCCCCTGACCATTGGCGTAGCTGTAAAACGTCGCTGCGCCAAAGAGTATGACGGCCACGATCCAGCGATCATCGTGAAAACGGTAGATGACGTATGAGGCGAGAAAGCCGGCGTAGCAGGCCACCATCAGCGCTGTTTCAAACGCTGTGCGTGAATGGATAAACCATGCTGGCAGAATACAGAGCACCAGTATGCCGAGCCACCAGCGTTGGCTGTTGTACCCCACGCGGAGGATCAGCGCGATACCAAGTGGCGCCAGCAATCCAGCAATGACCGACGTAGCTCGGATAGTCCACACCGATTGATCAAACCCAAAGAGGATGATCCTGAAGGCATGGAGGTAGACGCTTAAGCTGAGACTCCACTTCTCTACATTCCGAAAGTAAGGTGGAAACCAGACACCGCTGGCATCACGAAATCCTTGCGCAACCAGTTCACGGGCTAATACGCCATGAATTGCCTCATCGCAGAAAAAATAGATGGGGAACGTTGTCAGATCGATGAAGCGCGTGTACATGTAGAGAGTAAGGCTGCCGCATAAGAGCAGCAGTTCACCGATGGTAATACATCTGAGCAATCCGTTCCCGGCAAGCGGCTTTTGCCACCAGTCCAGAGATAATTGATTGTTGGAAGATTGATTACTCATCATCACGATGGTATGATTTCTGGTGCGGCAGACATGGTGTATCGGTACGCTTTGTATTCATCAATTTCACCCGCCTCTGGCGTTCTTCACGCGCTACAGGAGAAGTGGGTAAAGAATGCGGCATGCAGTGGAACCAGCTTCAGGATACGTGTTTGAAAATGCAGCTATATTATACCGCAACAATTCAGGAATACCGTCAATTTGAACACTTGATCTGGATACGGCTGGTGGCGCCGTCACTGGCACGCACTGCCCGTCCCGGTCAGTTTGCCATGATTAGCCAGCGGCAAACGTACAGTCTCGATCCGCTCTTATGGTCTGCTATCTTTTTAGCCGGTGCTGATCCAACCGATGGCACCGTAGAGCTGTTGATCGATCCACGTGACTCCACCCGTTCCTGGTTGCTTGATCTGCGTGAGGGAACCATTCTGGACCTCGGTGTACCTTCTGTGAACACCTGTGCAATCAATCCAACAACCCAGACCCTTCTGTTGGCGGGTGTTGGCAATACGTTACCGGCTCTGCTGTTCTTAGCGCGTCGGTATGCTGGAAAGCTGAATGTATCGCTGTTGATGGCCGGTGATGACGGCTTTGTCCCACCGCCATTTCTCTTACCGGCGACGGTAGAAGTGCAGATCAGCTCGACCGGTGAGTCGGCGCTGTTCGATCTGCTCACGACAATGGATCAGAATCCGTTACGTTGGGCCGATCAGATTGTGTTAGGGTTACCTTCTTTGTTCGTAAACCGGGCTGCGAACCTGATACGCACGACTCGTCTGCGATGGGATCGTGGGCTGGTTCAGGTGATTCTGGACGGATCGCTGCCGTGTGGGCTGGGTATCTGTCGTGTCTGTCAGATCGAGACCCGGCAAGGGTGGCAGCGACGTTGTGTTGAAGGGCCGGTGTTCGATCTCCGTGATCTCCGTCTGCCAGCGTAAGCGGATTTACGGTAAATCACCTTCGAGGCGGCGAAAACTGTTGACAAACCAACGATGGACGTCGCGGAAGCGATCTTCGACGCCGAAGAGGATATGTGGGCCGAGATCAGGGTTAGCAAAGGTGCGTCCCTGAATATTTGTCGTCGTCACGATCACATACAACGGTTGGTACAATGTGATCGCCGGTGATAATTCCAGCCAGCGCTGTTGAAAGGTGTGGTAGAACTCAGAACGAGCGACGAGTTCAGGTTCAGCACGCGCTTGCTCCAACAGGGTGTCAATCCGACTGTCGGTAAGCCCAGCGTAATTTGAGCCACCGTTTGCCTGACTGGAGTGCCAGAGACTGTAGGGGTCGGGGTCTGGCCCAATCCGTGTCCAGGTATGAATGGCTGCCATAAAATCACCTTGACGCAGACGGTCGATCAGGGTTACGCTATCCACCGATTCAACAGTAACCTCGACACCGATAGTTCGCCACTGTTCGGCAATAGCGTTAGCGACAGCCAGTCGACGTTCATCCTGATCAACCAGTAATGTGAAACTGAGGCGTTGCCGTCCGCGCTGACGAATGCCATCATCGCCCGGTTCAAAATCAATTTCTGCCAACCGCTCGGCTGCCGTGACCGGATCGAACGGCATCTGCCGAATCGTCGGGTCGTCAGCCCAGCTATTGGGTAAAAGTGGTGTGTCGATGGGTTGCGCCAACCCTTTGATAACCGTTTCAATCAAGGCGTCGCGGTTGAGGCCGAGGGCCAATGCACGGCGGAGAGGAATCTCTTGAAACAGTGGTAATCGCAGATTGAAAGTGAGTTGAGTATACTCATCTAGCGGCAAAGCAATCCGTTGTTCTTCACCTGGCAGATCAATAGCTTGAAGGTTGCTTCCCCAGCGTTCGGCTAGGCCCATCACTTCGCCGCGTGATAGGGCGGCTATGGCGGCCTCGTATGTACTGATGAACCGTAACTCAATAGTATCGAGGAATGGCCGGCCATTGTAATAAGTTGGATTGGCGGTCAAGATTGCCCCATCGGGGCGTAATTCCGACAATCGAAACGGCCCACTGCCGATCAGACGCTGACCAAACTCACTGGTTGACCACTCGGTAGGGGGCAGATCGCGCAGCAAATGTGCCGGGAGAATTGGTACACGGGCGAGGGCTGGAAACGGTGCGAATGGCCCCGACAGTGTAAATCGAACGGTACGGATGTCAACGCGCTCGATAAGTGTAGTCCGCCAAAAACTGGCGACAGCCGGTTCACCAGCAGCATCTAAGGTTTGCAGGGTACGAAGCGTAAAGACCACATCGTCAGCGGTCAATGGTGTCCCATCATGCCAGCGCAACCCTGGACGAAGGGTAAACGTGTAGATTTCGCCACTTCCATCGACGGTATAACCCTCAGCCAGGGCCGGTTCGATCAGCCCATCGGCTCCAATCCGGGTCAGTCCTTCAAAGAGCAGACTGATGAGCGTGCGGCCTACTGGATCATTGATCGGATCGTTCAGAAGTGGGATCGGCATCAACGGTGAGCCAACCACTGCTTCACGGTACGTACCGCCGGGAGCGGGATTATTGGTCGATGCACTTAACATTGCCAGACGACCAAACAACCCCACAATGAAGCCAATTCCAAGCAGCGCAATCGCAATCTGCCAGCGAATTCGACGTGCCATACCCTAACTAAAAATTGGCAAGCTGGTAATCAGTGCGAGTACTAAAAAGGTGACACCGAGCACAATCGTGGCCTGGTACAACGTTTTCTCAATCCCGCGTCGGGTGCGCTGAATCGAGCTGGTGTCACGATTAATACCGCCTCCGCGCGATTGTAAGATAACCAACACACTCATCACGGCACTAATGACCAAAATCGCAATGTACAGCGCTGTTTCCATGCTCGGTTTACCTCTCCTTATGCGAGTAGTAAGTAGCATCTGCTGCCTTTCTAAAGGCATCATAGTATACCATATCCCGCCGGTGTTCAGAAGAGGGAGTGAAGGCAGTGGTGTTCAGTGTGCTCAGCTTCGGGTAACCTTCGATGACTGAAGCGATTAACGACGGAGCGATCCTGCGAAGATCATACCTTGATGGCTCGTCAGGTTCGTACCGATACATGCGATGTGCGGTGTATGTACCTTTCAACACTTGTCTGCTCTATCGTGCTTATCGCGAAGTGTGTTGTGCCCTGCCAAGGATGAACCACTGTTGCCTTGCTGAAGTTATCGTAGTATCTACGGTTGTCGTCTTGCGACGAAATGTAATGATTTCCAGTCGTGTATTTTGTTGCTCACTATGTTATCATTGCAATTGTTCGAGATGTCACAGACATCGCCCGCCGATGGTGTCGTGAGCGAAAGGAAGGTCTTATATGCAGTTCCCTGCATACCTTAAACATCAACAGTTGCGCGAATGGATTCAGGAAATCGTCACATTATGCGAGCCAGCACAAGTACATTTCTGCGATGGCAGCCAGACTGAATATGACACGCTTTGTAACAAACTGGTCGAAACCGGTACATTCATTCGCCTCAACCCAAAATTGCGCCCCAACAGTTTTCTCGCCCGCTCCGATCCTTCAGATGTAGCTCGCGTTGAAGATCGCACCTTTATTTGCAGCCTATCAAAAGACGATGCTGGCCCAACCAATAACTGGATGGCTCCAAAAGAGATGAAGGAGATTCTGCTCAAACTGTTTAAGGGCAGCATGCGCGGTCGTACTCTCTACGTTATCCCCTTTAGTATGGGACCAATTGGGTCGCCGATTGCGCACATTGGGATTCAACTCACCGACTCACCCTACGTCGTTGTGAACATGCATATCATGACCCGTGTTTCGACGAAGATTTATGATGTGCTGGGTGAAGATGGTGAATACATCCCCTGTCTCCACAGTGTTGGTATGCCACTTGAAAGAGGTCAACCCGATGTGCCATGGCCGTGTAATCCGACAAAATACATTGTTCACTTTCCTGAAGAGCGTTCGATCTGGAGCTTTGGTTCGGGCTACGGCGGCAACGCATTGCTTGGGAAGAAGTGTTTTGCCCTCCGCATCGCATCAGTTATGGCGCGGCAGCAGGGTTGGCTGGCTGAGCATATGCTGATTCTGGGGGTGAAAGAGCCATCCGGTCGTAAAACGTATGTTGCCGCAGCCTTCCCTTCAGCGTGTGGTAAGACCAATTTCGCGATGCTCATTCCTCCCGATGCCTTCAAACGTGAGGGATGGGAGATCACCACTGTTGGCGACGATATTGCCTGGATTAAACCTGGCCCTGATGGCAAACTGTACGCGATTAATCCTGAGACCGGCTATTTTGGGGTTGCACCGGGTACCTCCTACAAGACCAACCCCAACGCGATGGAGAGCTGTCGGGCGAATGCCATTTTCACCAATGTCGCCCTTACCGACGATGGCGATGTCTGGTGGGAAGGTATGACTGATGAACCACCAGCGCATTTGATCGATTGGCAAGGACGTGACTGGACGCCTGGTTGTGGACGACTGGCGGCTCATCCTAATGCTCGCTTTACTGCTCCAGCCCGTCAGAATCCGGCGATTGATCCGGAATGGGAGAATCCAAGGGGGGTGCCGATTGAGGCCTTTATCTTCGGTGGCCGCCGGAGCCGCACGGTGCCATTGGTTTACCAGGCTTTCAACTGGACGTATGGTGTCTATCTTGCGGCGACGATGGGATCTGAGACGACGGCAGCAGCAATGGGGCAGCAGGGTGTAGTACGGCGCGATCCATTCGCGATGCTCCCATTTGCCGGCTATCATATGGGTGACTACTTCAATCACTGGCTCAGCTTTGGCCGTCGTCTGAAGAACCCGCCGCGTATTTTCAGTGTCAACTGGTTCCGCAAGGATGAGAATGGGAAGTTCATCTGGCCGGGCTTTGGTGAAAATATCCGCGTCTTAAAGTGGATCATCGAACGTGCCCATGGTCAGGCCGTGAGTGTAGAAACCCCTATCGGGTGGGTACCGCGGTACGAGGATATTGACTGGCGAGGGCTTGATTTCAGCCCCGAACAATTTGATCAGGTGATGGAGTGTGATTTAGCGGAATGGCAGCAGGAGATTCTGTTGCACGAGGAGCTGTTTATCAAGCTCTACGATCGCTTGCCCAAAGAATTGTTGTCGGTGCGTGATCTGATCCTTTCTAGCCTCTGGCGTGCCCCAGAGAAGTGGGGAGCGACGCACGAATAATTGCTCGCCTGAGGTTCGTATCTGTTGCGGATCACCTATCAGCAGGTGATCCGCGATTTTTTTGACAAGATGCTTGTTTCCGTGTACTATTGAACCATAAAGAGTTAAACATTCCCAAAGTATGTTGTACTGATCATCTCCTTTTCGACAGTTCACAGCGATTTCGTGTCGAATCGCTAGGTTCGTTTGTTGTGTTCGCATAAGGCTATTACAAGGGAAGGAAGGATTGACGTGCAAGCATTGTTGCAATTGTCACGCATCATCGATACCTTCACCGAATGGGTTGGGCGGATTGCCTATATCCTGGTCCCAGTTGTTGTTGGTGTGGGGGTTTGGAACGTTGCAAACCGCTATGTTGGTCGGGCAATTGGTCGGACACTGGGGTCCAACTTTTACATCGAGGCACAATGGTACATTTTTTCACTGATCTTTCTGTTGGGCGCAGCGTATGCTCTCAAGCATAATGAGCATGTACGGGTTGATGTATTCTACAGTAACTATCCACCAAAGCGTAAAGCGCTTGTGAATTTGCTTGGTACTGTGTTCTTTCTAATTCCATTTTGTGCCTTACTAATCTACTTTGGTCTACCGTATGTTGAACAGTCGTGGCGTATTCGTGAGAATTCTCCCGATCCGGGTGGTCTGCCACGCTATATTATCAAGACCTTTCTGATAATCAGCCCGGTGCTCCTGATCATTCAGGGTATTTCAGAAGCAATTAAATACTTCGCTGCCTTCCGCGGAATTCTTGATCCGTCAACTATTGAAGAAGAGCACGAGACAAAATTGTAATATCTGGAGGATCCATGTACGATTGGCTCGGTCCCACAATGTTCCTCGGGGCGCTGGTCATTCTTGGTATCGGCTACCCGGTCGCGTTTTCGTTGGGTGCAACAGCGATTGTATTCGGAATCATCGGTGTCTCGCTTGGTATTTTTGACCCGATTATTATTCGGGCAATGCCATCACGTATCTTTAACGTGATGTCGAATTACACACTTCTCGCCATCCCGTACTTTATCTTCCTCGGCTCGATGCTCGAAAAGTCGGGGCTGGCAGAAGATTTGCTTGACACAATGGGTATTCTCTTTGGGCCAATTCGCGGCGGCCTGGCAATTGCCGTGGTGGTAGTCGGAGCGTTGTTAGCCGCAACTACTGGTGTGGTGGCAGCGACGGTAGTGGCAATGGGATTGATCTCGCTGCCGATTATGTTGCGCTACGGCTACAACAAGGAATTGGCCTGTGGCGTGATCTGTGCCGCTGGTACGCTCGGGCAAATTATCCCGCCCTCAGTGGTGCTGGTTGTACTCGGTGACCAGATTGGTGTGTCGGTAGGACGCTTGTTCCTCGGTTCGCTAATACCTGGATTGTTGCTGTCAGCAGCGCTCGCCTTCTACTGCTGGGTGGTCGCTTTGCTCAAGCCTGAGATGGCCCCGGCGCTACCGTTATCCGCCCGTTCGATAAGTGGCGCGGCGTTGGCAAAGCGTGTATTTCAGGTGATGATTCCACCGTTGTTGTTAATTGTCGCAGTTCTCGGATCGATCTTCTTCGGGATTTCAACAGCGACTGAAGCTGGCGCAGTAGGCGCCCTGGGTGCAACCTTGCTGGCGGCAGCAAACAGGCGCTTGACCTGGAAGAATTTCATTGCTGTGTGTGATGCGACAATGCGCGCCACCACAATGGTTATTTTCATCCTGATCGGCTCAACCGCCTTTGCACTGGTTTTCCGAGCATTAAGTGGCGATAAGTTCGTGTTCGATCTCATGGCGAATTTACCTGGTGGTGCCTGGGGTTTTCTTATTGTCAGTATGCTCATTGTGTTTTTTCTCGGTTTCTTTATCGATTTCTTCGAGATTTGCTTTATCGTCATTCCGCTTTTCGTACCAGTAGCAAAGGCACTCGGTTTCGATCTGATCTGGTTTGGCGTGCTGCTCGGCGCGAACTTGCAGACCTCGTTCCTTACCCCGCCGTTCGGATTTGCTCTCTTCTATTTGCGTGGGGTGGCCCCTGCTGGGGTTACGACCGGTGATATTTACCGGGGGGTGATACCGTTTATCGCCATTCAGCTCATGATTGTGGTGATCTTGATCTTCTTCCCCCAACTGGCGCTGTGGTTGCCAGCAGTGTCGTTTGGCCAGTGATCATATCCTGATGAAGACAGGTCATCATATTCGCTGACTGATTTGCTTAAAAATCAGGATACGCGACGAACATCTATGCACCCGCTCACCGTGATCGCTATTCTAGCGCGGGCCTCTGGCCCGCGTTCTACAGTGAACGGGTCATCCATCGTTCGCTTACATTCGCATGCTGGCTCGGACTGGTTGGGTACCTGAACCCTTCTTTCCTGTCTTCACTTCGGAATACGGATCGGCAGGCTTCTCCACCCTCAAACACGAGAATTATTGTTCAGACACGTGCTTTACGCTCTCTGACGGTGTAGCGTTACACACGGGGCTGATTCGTCTGCCATTGTGTATGTGTGCTTTCTCGCGGGTGGATTGTATGGAACAACCATCTTGATACCAGCAGGGGCACGGTATGCCGTGCCCCTGCCGTAATTGGTTGAAGTGCGGAAAAGGACGGAGAAACTAAATCGGATTGTTCTTGACGAAGAGATTAAACGGTAACTCGTTGGTCTGGTGCCAGCGCTGAATCTTCTGGCGGAACGAGTTCCAGCCGGGGAAGATCTCTTTGAACGCCGCCGACGTTTCCGCATTCTCGGCGAACAGCTCGAAGGCCGCTTTCTGCGCTGCATTCATAATCTCATCGCTGTAGACACGCAACTTCTTCCCCTTCGCCAGAATTCGCTCCAGTGCATCGTTGTTGAGTGCGTCGTACTTAGCGAGCATGTTCATATTTGCTTCCCAACAAGCGACGCGGAGGAAGTTCTGATACTCTTTCGGCAGCTTATTCCAGGCATCGAGATTGAATACAGCGTGGAGACTGGGCCCTGGCTCCCACCAGCCTGGTGCATAGTAGAACTCTGCCGCATCGGGGAGACCAAGTTTCTCGTCGTCGTAGGCACCGACCCACTCTGCCGCATCGATAGCACCGGTTGACAGGGCTTGGAAGATTTCCCCACCGGGTAGGGTTTGGGTTACCACGCCGAGCTTTCCGAGTACTCGCGCACCTAAACCGGGGATGCGCATCTTGAGACCCTGCAGGTCGGCCACGGTGTTGATCTCGCGGCGGAACCAGCCACCCATCTGGGTACCGGTGTTACCGGCAGCGAAAGAGATAACGTTGAAGTTCGCACCGAGCTTGTTAATTGCTGCCTCACCACCACCATGATAGAGCCAGGCATTTTGCTGTTGCGCAGTGAGACCAAACGGCAGCGATGTGGCGAAGGCCCACGCTGGATCAAGACCTACGTAATAGTACAGTGCAGTGTGTCCTGATTCAACTGTCCCCTGCTGTACGTTTTGCAGCACTTCAAGGCCAGGGAAAAGTTCGCCGGCGGGGAAGGTCGTGATTTTGAACATACCGTTCGATAACTCTGCTACCCGCTCAGCCACCGTTACTGCACCACCGTAGATGGTATCGAGCGCGATAGGCCAGCTCGTTCCCATTCGCCATTCAACAGCCGGCATTGACGAACCTTGAGCAGGGGCCTGAGCCGTGGGGGCAGCGGCAGTGGGTTGCTCACCACCTGCGGCTGTAGGCGCTGGTGGTGAGGTAGGGGGGGCCGCCGTTGGCGGATTGGTAACCGCCGGTGGTTGACCACAAGCAGCTAGTGTCAGTCCAAGGCCACCGAGAACGCCGGCTGCGGCGCCACGAAGAAACTCTCGTCGTTTCATGCTGTGCTCCTGGGCAATCTGAAAATAAGAACTCGGTATCCTAATTATACATGATATGGCGAAATTGTGCAAATGGTGGTGTTATTGTTCGTGCAATAGTTGTTGATTCAGTTGTTTCTTGACAAAAGGATGCTTACAAGAAGACTAATACTAATGCGAGTGAAATAATGCTAACGAGATTCGAGAACAGGACTGTAGCTGTAACAAATTCAGGAAGTAGTTCGTTTTCCATTGCAATAATGCTGACCAATACCGCCGTTGGCATGCTGGCCTGTAGAATACCTACATTACGTTCCAGTGGCGGCAGATCGAACCAGCTCACGGTGCTGAAGGCCAATACCGGCCCACTGATCAGGCGGATTGCGCTGGCGATAAGCAGATCGGCATTGATGCGCGGAATACCGGCAGCCGCCAGTTGTGCACCTAACACGATGAGCATTGTTGGGATGAGGGCGCCGGAAAGCAGTTCAAGTGGGCGCATAACGACCGGTGGTAGATTGATTTCAAGCCAGTTGAACAAGAGTGCTGGCGGAAGGGCCAGTAACGCAGGGGTGCGAAAAACTTGAATGGCCATACTCAGACTGAAGCCACGGCTGAAATTGGCCGCACCCACACAGACAATGAAAGCCAGGACGAGATTGGCCAAAAAGTAGACTGTAGCTACCCCAAGAGCGGCTGGCCCTTCGGCGAACTGAATGATAGGCAGGCCGAAGTTGCCGACGTTGCCGAAGGCAGCGATCATAACGTAGGCAGCAGTCATTTTGGCGCTGCGTTTGAAAAGCCTGGCAATCAGAAAGGCGATAATAATTGAGCCGAGATAGACGACGGTGATGAATCCGATCATACGTCCTGCCAGCCCGACTTCGATCCGGGTTTGACTAAGAACGTAAAAGACAAACGCTGGGGTCAGAATGAAATAGGCGAACCGTGAGAGAGTGCGGGCTTCGAGTTGCAGACGAGGGCCGGTGATGTAACCGATCAGCACGAGCAGGAACACCGGTGCAAGGACATTCAGGAAGATGCCGGGGAGTTGGTTCATAGCAGTGTAGTTTCTTCAAACAGCCTTGAAAGAGGCATAAGGATCCACGAGCAATGTGTTTTCGCTAAGAGCTTGCTTCAAACCGGTACCATGTGAAGAGTGGACAGGACTTGTGGCGTTACTGCGATACCGAATCTACTAAGCCATCATGCACCTCTTTGTAGAATAACAACAGTGAGTAACAGATGGTAACAAAAGAGTGTTTTAGATACGTTCTAAGAGTCGATCCGATATCTCCTGTTCCGAGCGATGAGGATCAGCAGGTCATTCTCGGTCAGATCGATGTGCCATCCGAAAGCGTCGTTTCTCCCTGAGTTGCGACGACGTTCGGTATCTCCGGCTCTATAACCATCGTCGTGGAAAACTTGTCGGGTCGAGACGATGCCTTTCCTCATACATCGTATTGTTTCTATCGCCGAGATTCATCCGTCGTGTGGTGATGATAGATGATCCGGACAAGCTCTAAGAATGTTGGTCGACCCATAAGCAGATGTGGTGGATAAGTACTCATTACGTATTGGATCCCCTTACAGGACCGGTTTCAAACATGTTTCCGTATACGATGTTATATAATAACGTAAGTTGCGTTAGTCGCTGAAACATTCGATATGAGTAAGCTGAGCTGAGATACAGCATATCGTATATTTCTTCCAGCAATACTCTTTCCGGTTAGAGTTTTGCAGTGTTCTCAGCTTCAGATCACCTTTGATGCCAGACAATACAAACCAGTGTTGTGCTACGGATTGCTATCACGTACCCGCTTACGGTAACCTCACCTACGTGATCTAGCTAGGTGCGCAGGCCAGCAGCCTGCGTAGGGTGGCGTTCCCACCCCTGTAACTTCCTCTCTTCGTGTGGAAGCGGCAGAAACCGCGCTGCGTAACAATTCTCCTTGCTCTCCTATGTAGCAGCTCAGCGGAGTGGCAACTTCTGTTGCGCAGCCACTGCAAGTGGTAAAAACTCCTGATCGTCTGCGCTCATCGCTTGCCCGTCATGCATGGCTGTGCTACAATACGACTAGCTTTGCCAACGTATAACCGGTATTTCTGATAAAGAACAAGTTTTGCGGCTGCTTAAGGAGCTTCTCGTATGTCCGACGTTTCCGGTCGCAATCCGGCAATCATTCTGGTGGAGGATGAGCCTGATATTCTTATCATTTTGCATCGTTTGATGCGAGACCTAACCGGTGGCTACGATATTATTACTGTTCACAGTGGTGCTGATGCGCTGGCTCAAATTGCGCTGCGGCGTGTACCTCTCGTTATCACAGACTATAATATGCCAGGCATGAATGGCTTACAGCTTGCCGCGGCAATTAAAGAGACCTCCCCTGATACGTGCGTGGTCATGATTACTGCCTATGCCACGCCTGAGCTTGAAAAGCGCGCTCGTGAGCAACGAATCGATTACTACCTTGCCAAGCCTTTTCCCCTTGACCGCCTTGAACATATTGTGCGCGACGTCTTACGTGCGCCCATCAGCTAAACATCAGATCATTGTCATTCTCCTGACGCATGCTCTCCGCTAGGATACTAACGCATGGTACTCTTTCGTTGCAGCTTCACGGGAGGTATGCGATGTACGATCTAATGTCGTTTCTGCCATCGTTCGTGTTGTTTGGGATGATCGTGTTGACACTCATCCTGTTGCCGTTGCTTGATGATGATCGCCCCGCCGCGCATGAACAGCAACAGACCGATCAGATCCGTTTGCCACGACGGCCACAGTGATCTGGATCGTCTGTCTCGGTCGTCGGGATTTGCATTGTACGGGCGAGTGCTAAAGCCTCTTCAGCGTTGTGTATTTCCCCTGCCAGTTGTGCTTCGCGAATCAGCCGTAACAGGCGACCAACTTCCGGCCCCGGTTTAATCCCTAAAGCGTCCATTAACATATCGCCCCGAATAAGTGGTGGCAGTGGTGGGGTCGGTGTGTTCCAGTAGTGCTCTAGCATTGTTTCCATCCATCTAAGATGTTCGTTCCATGCTGCTGGATCGAGCCACGGGCCGCGTGTTGCCAGATGATCGGCCAGTTCGTGGAGCAGAATATCAGGACCGGCATCTTCAGAATCGCGGAAAAAGCGGGCAATGCCCCTTTCGGTCAGTTGCCCGCCACCACGCATCTGGCCTGGACGCATATGTTCGCGTACAATCTGTACCAGGTATTGGGTGTCGGACCGACTCAGCCGTAGGCGTTGGCCAATAGTTGCAGCTACCTCTGCCCCTATCCCCTGATGTCCATAGAAAGTTACTGTGCCATCCGCATGGTTCACTTTGGTTTGCGGTTTGGCATTGTCGTGCAAAAGGGCTGCCAGCTTGAGTAGTGCTGCGCGGCGGACGTTGCCGCGTCGCTGCTGTAAAAGTTCACGATAGCGATCGGCAAACGGCAGGTTACGGCTCAGATTAGGATGGGTTTGTACGGCAATGGGTGGTTCGCCATTGTCGATCAGCCAGTCAAGGGCTGCAACCGTTTCCAGGACATGATCGAGGACGGGTAAGAAATGGATGCGTGGCTGTTCACAGGTGCGTGCCGCTTCTAATTCGGGGAAGATGATGGTTAGTGCACCAACCTGATCGAGGAGGCGCAGGCCGGCAGCCGCTGCCAGACCGTCGCAGAGTTTGAGCAGTTCATCCCGGATTCGTTCAATTGCTACGTTGGGTAAGAATGGTGCAGCGCTGCGCGCCGCAGTGATCAGTTCAGGGGTTGGCATGAGCTGGTAAGTGGCTCGAAAGCGACCGGCACGTACAACTCGCAGTGGATCATCTATCAGACTGTAAGCTGAGCATGGACGGAGCTGTCTGGCAGCAAGATCGGCCTGACCACCGAGTGGATCGATCAGCTTACGCCAGTCGCCGGTTATAGCAGCAGTAAGCGGCAGTGCCAGTGCATTAACGGTAAAATCGCGTAAATGCAGATCGGCCACAATATCAGCGGCCCGTAACGTCGCACAGTCGATGGTTATCCCATCGGCAAAGACGACCCGACCGGTATCACGTTCGCGGTCGAGGGCGACAAATGTGCCGTTGCCGGTGTGAGCGAGTGCCTGTGCAAGTGACAGTCCACTTCCATCAATGGCGAGGTCGAGGTCAGCCGGGGTACGACCGGTAAGCAGCTCGCGCACAGCTCCCCCCACCAGCCAGACCGGTCGATCTGTGCAGGCGGCAATCAGTGAAAACAGGTTGTTTATTGTTTGCATCATCGTATCAGGTGACGATGAACCTTATCATCAGCGGTTCCGCTTCGTCCTAAGTCTTTTCAGGTAGCAACGAAAAGCTAGCTATGAGCAGTGATACCGGTACCTGCACCTTCTCTCAGTCCTTTCTCTCCGCTTCTGAGCGACGTGTACGACCTGCCTGCACTTATACCATAACATAGATAGATGACATGCTTCCGCAACAATACGCTCAATGTTCGGCAAGCAACGTCAAAACGTCTCTGGTGTGCCGCTCGACTGCCGCCCGGCTCCACAACAGTGGATGATAGGCGCCACCACGCCAGGCCGTCACCATATCGGCATAATGAGGACTGGCCGGATGCCCACTCTGTCCACCTGGTAGAATAGCCCGCGAGTTATCCCAATCATTGAGATCAAAGATAAAGCGTAATGAAACACCATTGGTAATCTTCATGCCGGCATTGTCGCGGGGAAGATAGCAATGGTTAACGGTATCGATGTCACCGCCGATTGACCATGGCCCGCGATTGAAGAGAGGGGTAAGTGCGGGTACGCTACCAAGGGGGTGGCGTAGGGTTAATGTATGCAAGCGGCCATACGTCCAGCGTGAAGGATCGTTACCGAATCGTTCAGTCAGTTCAGCAACAGTACGGGCCAGAGCTGCCCGTAAGACGCCGCCCCAACTACGACCGTGGCCGAGCCATTCATCGGGTTGTTCGAGCGGTTGACCGGCCATACGGGAAAGAATCATCGGTAAGGCGCATTCCAGGTAGAGGTTCGCGGGCAAAACACTAAACGAACCCACGGCTGCCGAAGCCTGGAACAGATCATGCAATTCGTGGTAGACAATGCGGAGCAGGTGGTAGCGTAGACCTTCATAGATCGCGCCCCCAACACTTTCTGGATGAAGCTGACCATCCCAGGTAATGAAGAGATCGCGCACGCGCTGCTCCATTCCCGGTTCGAGCTGAAGACGGGCCATCTGTTCGACGAGGGCTTTGCCGGGTAAAGACAGGATGTCGCCCTGGATGCGGGCAAAACTACGAACATCGTGCTGCTTGGTGGCGTCGAGTAATGTCTGAATGCGTTGGGCACGGTACGGATTGAGCCAGAAACCCTGAATAGGAGCACTGGTAGGAGGTTTATCGTGAGTAATTCGGTGATTGGCCGTTACAATGGCGCCATTCGGCGGATCGAGCTGGTTCGGTAGCTCGGTGAATGGAATGTAGCCCTGCCATTCATAATCACTATTCCAGCCGGGCACCGGCAGCATCCCGTCACCTTGACGACGGATTGGGAGGCGACCGGCCAGACAGTAACCGATGTGGCCGTCAATATCAGCGTAGACAAAATTCTGCGGTGGCACGTCCCAGTCTTGTAATGCAGCCCGAAACTCTTCCCAGTTGCGGGCACGGTTCAATTTGAGCACGGAACGAGTGAGGGTAGGCGAAGGATCGAGAGCCGTCCAGCGCAGCGCTAGCGCCTGCGTTGTCGAGTCGGCGCTAGATGGTTCACCGCGCAGCGAACCGGCAACCGGATCGATAATCGGTCCGTGACGTGTGATGCGCACATCGATCACCGTTGGGTTCGCCTGTCCTTTGACCACAATCTTCTCTTGAACAACCTCAGCAGTGAGCCAGTCGTCATTCCAGCGGTAACGGCGAGGATCAGTCACATCGAACTGCTCAATGAACAGGTCTTGATTATCGGTACGGGCATTGGTGACGCCCCAGGCGATGCGTTGATTGTGACCGATGATCACACCACAGGTAGCAGGAATGGTCACACCGGCAACGTGAAAATCGCCTCCCTCTAAATGCACCTCGTACCAGAGATTGGGGAGCGAGAGGTTGAGATGAGGATCATTCGCAAGTAAGGGACGACCGCTCGTGGTGCGTTGACCGGCGACAACCCACGCATTTGACCCTTGGGGTGTTTCGTTTTCACCGGTAAACAGGGCAGCATCGCTGGCCAATTGGAGCGCTCCGGCGCCGAGATCGGGTGTATAGCTGGTACCGGCCGGCACAGTCAGCGGTGCATCTTCTGGATAGTGAGGACGCAATGCGGTAGCGCGTTCGATGCCAACCAGCGCGACGATCTGGGCCTGCAATAGCTCTTGCATCCAGTTGGTTGACAGAGTGAGTGCCATCATTTTCGGCCAGACTAGCAGATCGGCCAGTGTCCATGGTTCGGGTTGGAAGCCGAGCAGCGTGAATTCGAGTGGTAACCGGTTGCCGATATGTCCGATGCAGGCATTGACCCCACGTACATACGCGCTCATGAGCGTTGCCGTTTCGTCATCAAGCAGCTTGACCTCCTGATCGGCAATGCGACTAAAGCCGAGTGTGCGAATAAAGCGATCGGAATCGAGGGCGGCTGGCCCAAAAATCTCGGCCAGCCGACCGTGACCAATGCGTCGGTGCATTTCCATCTGCCAGAGACGATCCTGAGCATGCACATACCCTAAAGCGGCAAAGAGATCTTCGTTGTGTTCTGCGTAGATATGCGGCACACCCCAACGGTCACGTCGTATTTCTACCGCCGTGCGGATGCCGGGTAGGGTGATCTGGCCATTCGTGCGGGGTAACGGTCGTCGTAGCGCGGCAATTGCTCCGACACCGGCCAGCGCCGCGACCGCACCTACCGTAATGCCTATCGCTCGTCCGATGCGTGTGGGGTTCAGGGTCACGCTCCACCTCCGTTTCGAGTCAAGGACTGAGACACCGGTATTGTGAATCGGATACGCTCACATGTCAAACGAAAAGGTTCATTGGTGTCGATTTGTTCTGGTGTCGTTCAGGCTGCAAAGGTGATCCGAAGCTAAAAACGCTGAAAATCCGTTGGCGACTCGGATGACGGTTGACAGTGACGCCGGGATAGCGTATCTTTCCAAACAGTAGGCAATACGTTATAGCTGAAGTGATAAAGCATGACCCTTGCTATTCCAGCGGAGTTGCACCACGATCTTTCGCTTGTCGAGCAGATACTTCGTGACCGGCTACGGGCGCGGTATAGCGTCATTGCGATGGTTGATCCGCACGTGATAGCCGATGCAGCAGATCGACTGCGTGCCCTGATTGTCCTCGCCGTTGCCCGGCTAGGTAATACCGTTAGTGCTCAGGTTGTCCACGCGGCAGCCGCAGTGGAGCTTATTGAAGCGGCAACTCGTGCCCATGACAACCTCATCGACAGACAGGCTCGTCGGTTCGGAAGAGGTACAAATGGTACGTGGGATCATGGTGTGGCTTTGATGGTTGGTGATTACCTCTTTGCGCTTGCCGCTGGCGAGATGGCCCGCAGCCCAGATCCACGGGTGATTGAACTCTACTCGCAGGCGGTGATGCGGATCTGTGAAGGGCAATTGACCACGATCACGAGCCTTACCCCACAGGAAACTGCTTTGACCATCTACTGGCAACGAACGGAAGCGCTTTTCGGGGTGCTCTTAGCGGCGTCGGCCCAGGCAGGTGTCTTGTGTGGCGGGTTGGCAGAACATCTCCTTGAACCAGCAGCACAGTTTGGTCTACATTTAGGACTGGCCCTGCGGTTGGCGACGGAAATTCGCGATCTGGAGGCTAATGGTGCTCTATTACAGGCCGGTCATGTTCCATTAGCGATGCTACTAGCTGTGACCGAACCACCAGCACCGGTATTGCAAGCAGTTTTTGCAAATCCGACACCAGCCACTATCGCCGAGGCTTTGCCGTTGATTCGCACCAACGGCTTACCCGCAGCCCGTACCGCCCTTGTGGCGCAGCGGAACGCTGCCCGGCAGGCTCTACAGCTTCTGCCGGTTGGCGTCACAACGCCCTGGCTGCACCGCATCATTGATCAGATCGGCGAAGTGTAACGCTGTGTTATAATGCGACGGCTGAGCTATCGATGTCGCTTTCGATTCGGCAGGAGTGTATATTATGTATCGTTCACACACCTGTGGTGAATTGCGTCCGGCTCATGCCGGTCAGGAGGTGACGCTGGCCGGATGGGTACATCGTCGGCGCGATCATGGTGATCTTATCTTTATCGACCTGCGTGACCGTTATGGCATCACACAGGTTGTTTTTAACAGCGCCCATCCAGCAGCGCACGCAGTAGCCGAAACCGTTCGTTCGGAATACGTGGTGCAGGTGCGTGGACATGTGCGCATACGTCCGGCAGAAGCAGTGAATCCTGATCTTGCGACCGGTGAGATTGAGGTAGAGGCGTTTGAAGCGCAGGTGTTGAATCCGGCCCGCACACCGCCGATCTACATTGCCAAGGAGGGTGGTGAAGATGAATCGGTGCGACTGAAGTATCGCTATCTCGATCTGCGTCGGGAACGGATGCAGCGCAACCTGATCTTGCGTCATCGAGTAGTGAAGTTTATTCGCGATTTTCTCGACGCCGAAGGTTTTCTCGAAATCGAGACACCGATTCTGATCAAATCGACCCCCGAAGGCGCGCGCGACTATCTGGTGCCGTCACGACTGCATCCAGGCAAATTCTACGCGCTACCGCAAAGTCCACAGCAGCTCAAGCAGTTACTTATGGTAGCCGGTTACGATAAGTACTTTCAGATCGCACGCTGTTTTCGTGATGAAGACCAGCGTGCCGACCGGCAGCCTGAGTTTACCCAGCTCGATATGGAGATGAGCTTTGTCGATCAGGAGGATGTGCTTGCGCTGATCGAACGGCTGTTTACGGCGCTCTGTCGGACAATCGTGCCACATAAGCGTTTACCAACCCCATTTCGCCGCCTGACATACGCCGAGGCAATTGAGCGTTACGGTTCGGATAAGCCCGATCTGCGCTACGACTTAGAGCTGGTTAATCTGAGCGATCTGCTCGCTGAGACCCCATTTCAGGTCTTCCGCAGTGTCTTAGCCAATGGCGGTCAGGTCAAGGGTATTCGGGCGCCAGGATGTGCCCATTTCTCGCGGAAGCAGATTGACGAGCTTGCGGAAGTGGTGCGTGCCGGAGGAGCAAAGGGCCTGGCCTGGGCAGCTCTGCCATCTGATGGCGGTGAAGTGCGTTCAAGTTTCGCCAAGAATCTGGCTCCTGGTGAGTTCACCGCTATCACTGAGCGCATGGCCGCCGAACCCGGTGATCTGATCCTCATCGTGGCCGATCAACCGGCGGTGGTTGCAGCTTCGCTCGACAAGCTACGCCGCAATCTGGCAGAGCGGCTGCGATTGGCCGATCCCGATACGCTCTGTTTTGCGTGGATTGTCGATTTTCCGTTGGTAGAATGGAACGAAGAGGAACAGCGTTGGGACGCCGTTCACCATCCGTTTACTGCACCGAAAGATGAAGACCTGCCTCTGTTAACCACCGATCCCGGTAAAGTGCGGGCGAAAGCCTACGATCTGATCCTCAACGGGTATGAAGCCGGTGGTGGCAGTATTCGTATTCACCGTCGTGATATTCAGCAGCAGGTCTTCTCGCTACTTGGCATTAGCGAAGAAAAGGCGCAGGCCCAGTTTGGGCATATGCTGGAAGCGTTTGAATACGGCGCTCCACCGCACGGTGGCATTGCCCCCGGTATTGATCGGCTGGTGATGATCCTGGCCGATGAGCCGACGATTCGTGAGGTGATGGCCTTCCCCAAGACGCAGCAAGCAGTTGATCTCATGACTAACGCACCATCACCGGTTGATGAACGACAGTTGAAAGAGTTGCACATTCGGATTGTCATGCCAGAATAGGTGGGTGAGGTCGTCATCTCCCATTGGGGATGTATGGCGTCATTCTGACAAATAATTCATCAAATTCGTACCTTTGGGCTAACGACAAATTCAGCATAAACCGGCTATACTATAGATATGTACGACGTCCATGCCGCCGCCGCGCCCAGATTGGCGCGGCGGTATGTTCGCCGGAGTGGATATGCCTAAGCGCATTCTGGTTGTTGATGACGATCCTCATATTCGTCGGCTGGTGTCGCTGGCATTGACCGAAGACACGTCTTACGAGGTAAGCGATGTCTCGTCGGCAGAGGCAGCGCTCCTTCACATTTCCCGGCAGCCTGTTGATCTGCTGCTCACCGATCTGAAGATGCCAGGGATGAGCGGCATCGAGCTTATTCAGCGAGTACGGCAGCTTGATCCGGGCACTGCGATTGTCGTTTTTACGATCAGCCCAGAGGATGTATCGCCGCAGTTACAAAGCGAATTGCAGATCGACTATGTTCTGGCCAAACCGGCGAACGCCGAGCAGCTTCGACTGACAGCTATGACGCTCCTCGATCCGACAAAGCCGGTCGCTGCGATGCGTGTCGAGTCGCCAGCACCTGAACCTGCCGCTGGCAGTCGGTTTAGCCAGCGACTGGCTGCACTGCGTGCTCGACAGCCAGCGCAGTCGTCGTCGGTTGCATCATCGGGCGTCGCGATGCGGCTCACTCCCAATCAGAGCGGGCGTAGTGGGCGGAGCTATTCAGAAGCGCAGTTGGAGCGTATGCGCCAGTCACTGAAGGATCTGGCACTGGCCCCTGACGTGCAATGCGCGATTCTGGCCGATACGAGTGGTTTGGTCCTCAGCCACTGGAGTCGACGACGTGACATCAATGTGACCGTCGTGGCAGCCCTGGCAGCAGGGAATACGCTGGCACTGACCGAGATCGGTCGGCATTTAGGGCAGCAGCAACCAGGGCATCTGGTTATCCACGAGGGCCAGGATCAAAACATCATCATGGCATCGGTCGATGATCTCATTCTGTTGCTGGCAATTGGGGCGAATGCGTCACTGGGATGGGCACGTATTGCTACCCTGCGCGCTTGTGAAGAAATGGCGCGGATTGCACGGAGTGAGTAAGGCTGTATCAGTTTGACACCACGCCTGGCCTTTGCTATACTACGCAGGGCGAAGGGCGGTGTAACCGCTCTGTTTTCATGTTGTCTCGACGCTATCAAAAGCGTCGCCCCAAGGAGAAGAAGACCGTGTATGCAATTATTCGTGACCGAGGCATGCAATACCGTGTTGAGCCAGGCCAGGTCTTGACTATCGACCTGATCAACGCCGAACCAGGCAGCCAGATCGAGCTAGACGAAGTGCTCCTGGTGGGTGACGCGGATCAGGTGAAGGTCGGCTCACCGCTGGTTGAAGGTGCAGTGGTGCGGGCGGAAGTGCTCGGCGAGCAAAAGGGCGAGAAGATTATTGTTTTTCGGTATCGCAACAAAACACGTTATCGCCGTCGCACCGGTCATCGCCAGCGCTATACCAAAATTCGTATCAGCGAGATCGTCGCCTGAGAGGAGCTTGAACAATGGCCCACAAGAAAGGTGTAGGTAGCTCGCGCAATGGGCGCGATAGCAATCCAAAAATGCGCGGAGTCAAGCGCTTTGGCGGCGAGAAGGTTCGCGCCGGGAACATTATCGTCCGCCAGTGTGGTACGAAGATTAAGCCGGGTGAGAATGTTGGGGTTGGTCGTGACTGGACGCTGTACGCACTCGTAGATGGTGTAGTGCAGTTTAGCCACTATTCACGCACGCAGAAGAAGGTGAGCGTGATTCCAGTTGGCACAACCACAGCCACTCACTAGAGAGGAAGTTGCCGTGAAACCGGGTATTCATCCCAAATACTATACCGATGGCATTGTGTGTGGTACGTGTGGCACCGTTTGGAAGATTGGCTCGACACGTCCCAATCTGCGCGTAGAAATCTGTGCTAATTGCCATCCGTTTTACACCGGCGAGCAGCGGATCGTCGATACTGCCGGCCAGGTCGATCGCTTTATGCGTCGGTTGAATGTCGCGCAGGAACGCCAGAATGAGCGTGAAAGTCGACGCGCCGGTCGTGCTCAGCCACAAAAGAAGAGCCTGCTCAAAGAAATTTATGGTGAGGATGCCGAGTAGGCGATAGTTCGTATCTGCCTGGTGAGGTCGGCCTGGCGCCGACCTTCGTTTTTTAGTAATGAGATGGCAGAATCCTCGTTGCCTGGAGCATCAGCGAGGTCCTGCTTCGTCTTGAGGAGTAATGGATTAAACTTTTCGCTACGGTATGGTATTGTAGTGGGTCAATATGCGACGGGCATGGTTGATAACTTCCAGCCGCAATTCCTCTGGCTCCAACACTTCAACGTCTGCACCCCAACTTAACACCCAGCTTAGAATCTCGCGGATGCCGCCAACAGTCAGACGCAGATCGCAGCTACCGTCGGGGTTGTCGGTGAGTTGTTGGCTATGATGCCAGCGATTTTCACGAATACGCGGCGCGATTTGGGCGCTAAAGCGTAAATGAATGGTCACCGCTGCTTCGTTCACGACCTCCCATGCGTTTGCCAGATGGGTGTAGGGGTCAAATGCTTCCGGAATGGTATAGTGTTCTGCCAAAAGTTCCGCGTGCTCGATGCGCTCAACTTTAAAGGTGCGTACATCGTCACGCAGTCGGTCATACCCAATCACGTATACGCCTGGCGTCATCCGCACGACCTCAAGGAAATAGGGGGCGATCTCGCGCTCGGTGGGAGGGCGATTAGGCGGACGATACCGTATCCGTACCATCCGCCGGTCAGCCCAGGCCCGGGTAAGCCTTTCGAGGGTTTGGATGTAGTGGGGATGTGGGGGACGGTCGCGCACGATATTTGCCAAACGGGCGATATGATCGGCAATCGTCTGATCGGGTAGCCCGGCCGCCAGTTGGTTCAGGGCCGAAACGATATGTGGGTTATGCTCGTCGCTATGATGGCTCAACAGGCGGGCGGCGAAGAAGAGCGCAACTGCCTCGTGAAGGTTGAGGCGAATTGTCGCCAGGTATGCGTTACGGTCGATGCCGTATTTGCCATCGTGCTGCCAGATGGGTGCTCCGCTTTCTGCAAGGGCGTCGAGATCACGGTAGATGGTGCGTCGATGCACACCACACCGTTTAGCCAATTCAATCACACTTAGCCCATTGGGCGCATTGTAGAGGATATGCTCCAGGTGGCGTAACCGGGCAGCTTTACTACGTAGACGATTATCGGTATCGGTCATAGGTTTGGTGTACTGAACGTTAAAGCCAGTGCATTGACCACCTTATTATCTGAATGTGCTCGTCACGGGGTTGGGTAAGATTCCCTCTTTTCCCCGCCGATGCGTTTGAGTGGCGAGGAATCTGCTGCTATTTCTTGCACCTCTTTCCGGTCTGCAAAGCTATGACACCGACCTCCGTACTAGAGAGCATTTACCCACGTTCAATATACTGGCGCCGATAATACTCCATATACTCGCCAGACTTGATCGGGCGCCACCAATCTTCATGCTCAACAAACCAGCGCACCGTCTTTTCGAGGGCTTCATCGAACGTATGACGCGAACGCCAGCCCAATGCGCGCAGTTTCGAGCAATCAAGCGCATAACGTCGGTCATGACCGGCGCGATCGGTGACGTGTTGGATCAGACTGTACGGCTTGCCGAGAATATCGAGAATCTTGCGTGCCATTTCGATGTTCGGCGTCTCAACCTCTGTGCCAACGTTATACACCTCGCCGATCTGGCCTTTATGGAGCACAATATCAATCGCTTCACAGTGGTCAAGGACATATTGGTAATCACGTACCTGCAATCCATCACCATAGATCGGTAGAGGCAAGTTATCAATGGCATTCGTTGTGAAGAGGGGAACCGCCTTTTCGGGATAGTGGTACGGCCCGATATTATTTGAACCACGGGTAATCGTTATCGGTACCCCATACGTAATGTAGTAGGCATACACCAGGTGCTCAGCGCCGGCCTTACTCGCCGAGTAGGGGCTGCGCGGTTCAAGAGGATCACCCTCTCGTGAGCGGCGGGGGGCCGGAATTGCGCCATACACCTCATCGGTACTGATCTGATGGAAACGTTCGAGTTGAAACTCGCGGGCTACTTCGAGCAAGGCCCAAGTTCCGTTCACATTAGTACGAACGACTGCATCGGGCGCCATTATTGACCGATCGACGTGGGTCTCGGCGGCAAAATTGACAATGGTATCGATCTTGTAGGTACGCACTACCTCGCGTACCGTATCAATATCGCAAATATCACCCCGCACGAATGTGAAACGTGGGTCATTAGCGACCGATGCTAGATTTGCCAGATTACCGGCATACGTGAGTTTATCGTACACCACGATCCGATAATCGGTATATGTGTCAAGCATATAATGGACAAAGTTACTGCCAATAAACCCGGCTCCGCCAGTAATAAGGAGATTCCGCATAGTAATGTTGCTTCCTTTCACTTCGCTAACAATGGTATTGCAAATGTGTCTTACAATTCCTGAGAGCGTATCTGAAATAGAGCAGGAAACCTGCTGAACCACCAGGGAATCACGTTTCCGTAAAGATGCGGTTTTTGGCTCGCGATTCGGCAGCCATACGCTCTTTGTAAGCCAGGACCTGGGCTAAGAGTGCCGGATCAGCGCTCGCCAGAATCTGTACTGCCAGCAAGCCGGCGTTACGTCCGTTGCCGATGGCAACGGTTGCCACCGGCACACCTGCCGGCATCTGCACAATTGAGAGCAGGGAATCCAGACCATTGAGCGCCTTGCTGGGCACCGGAACACCAATCACCGGTAATGGCGAATAGGCTGCGATCATCCCCGGTAAATGTGCTGCACCGCCTGCCCCGGCAATGATAACCCGAATACCGCGCTGATGTGCGGTCATCCCATACTCGGCCATGTCGAGTGGTGTGCGATGGGCCGAGACAATACGTGCTTCGTAGGGAATGCCGAATTCGCGACAGACATCGATAGCGCCCTGCAGCGTTGGCAAGTCGCTGTCACTCCCCATGATGATACCCACTAACGGATGATCGGCCATACCTGTTCCTCACCTGATGCGTGAACGTTCCGAGATACGCTCTAGCTCTGCTATTCCGGCATTGTAACCAGGGCTGCGGCGCGTCGGGCAACAGCTTCTGCTTCAGCCAGGGTTGCGCCAAGTGCCGTAATATGGCCCATTTTACGCCCAATCCGCTCTTCTCGCTTACCATAAAAATGAATGTGTGCTCCTGGTACAGCCAGCGCTGCGACAATGGCCGATGGATTGATCGGCCCGTTGCGCTTGCCGAGCAGATTCACCATTACCGCCGCTGGCGCCCGCAAAGCGGTTGGGCCGAGTGGCCAACCCAAGACGGCACGCAGATGATTTTCAAACTGCGACGTCACACAGGCTTCAATCGTGTAGTGACCGGAATTGTGTGGACGTGGCGCTAATTCATTGATGAGCACCTGCCCGTCAGCGAGCGCAAACAGCTCAACGCCAAAAATACCGACCCCATCAACCGCCTGAATTGCTGCTACTGCCAGATCGGTGGCCTGCGCTGCCAAGTTTGCATCGACCGGCGCCGGTACCCGTACCACATGACAGATGTGATTCTGCTGTACTGTTTCAACGACAGGGTAAGCCACTGTCGTACCGTCACGTCCGCGCACAACCATCACCGCCAGCTCACACGTAAACGGCACCCAAGCCTCGACGAACAACGGACTACCTCCGCGTGTAAGACGCTCCCAGGCCAGTATCACCTCTTCAGCGCTGCGAACGGTTGCATTTCCGTACCCATCGTACCCATTCCGGCGTGTCTTCAGCACGAGTGGCCAGCCAAACTCTTGCGCCGCAGTCAACACATCGTTTGGTGTCGTCACTGACCGAAATGGTGGTACCGTCAGTCCGGCAGATGCCAATCGCTCCTTCTGCCGTAACTTATCTTGTACAACTGCCACCGTTGCCGGTCGCGGCAAGACCGGAACACCATGCGCCTCGATACGCTCAAGTATCGAGGCGTCAATAAACTCATTCTCTAACGTGACCAAATCGCACTGGTGGGCAAAGGCTGTCAAACCCGTCTCGTCTTCCCAGGGGCCAACGACTGCATATTGAGTATAGCGGGCTGCCGGACTATCTGGTAGCCGCTCACAAATAACTACTTCAACCCCCAGTGATATTGCAGCCTGGGTGAGCATCTGGGCCAGTTGACCACCACCAAGAATACCGATCCGCATAGCTTATCCACCGATCATACTATCTGTGTTTCAGAAATTCGCAACCGTGTCACGTTCCTCCTGTGGCGAGCTGCCATGCACGTACTGCGGGAACGCTACGCCGGGTATAGTATCCTCAGATGTTCAGATATGCAAGCTCCCGGTGAAAAGGTGACTTCGGCTATAATGTCGGGGAAAATACAATACAGGAAGGAGCAAGACAGTATGACAACCTCTTCGCGCAGCAATCGTCGTCGTTCAAACCAGCGTTCTGCCTCGGTTCGACGACCGGTTGCACGTTCAATCGAACCACCAGACTACAGCCGTGAGTATGCTGATGTCCGTCGTGATCTCTTCTGGATTGCTATTTGGGGCGGGTTACTCATGCTTGGTATGGTTATTGCCTCGTTTGTGTGGTGAGGTAAAGTCGGGAGAGCGGGAGATCGTTACGCTCCCCGCACCTTCCCCCAGCGGCCCCTGCCTCTTCTCCCAGGGGCAAGGCAGGGGGATGCAGTCGGGCGAAATTCCCGTCCCTTCAGCGTATACGCCAGCCGATGTGTCTCCGCTGTTGCCTCATCTGGTTAGTGAAGGTGACCAATGCTGAGTATGCTGACCGCTCTCGCTGATTGTTTGCTCTGTTGAAGCATAGATTCCGTAGAAGTGAGTCAAATTGTCAACGAGCTAGTACTTGACCACACTGATTACTGATGATAAAAGCGACGAAACGTGAGCCGGGCATTGGCCGTGGTGAACCGCCATTGCACGGTAGCCCGGACTTCACTACGGGCTTTTGCCCATGCGTCTACCTCTCGGCGTACGCTCTCTATATCCGGCAGACGCCGATCCAGACATTGGCGAGCCAGGATGGAGAACTCGATCTCTGTCATGTTCAGCCAACTGCCATGCTTCGGCGTAGAGTGAAACGCCAACTTCCGTGTCAGCCGTCGGGCTTCCTCTGGTGGAAAAGTCTGGTACAGCACAGCTGGGGTATGGGTGTTCAGGTTGTCCAGCACCACGCGAATCCCCTCTGCCTCCGGGAAGACTTCATCCACTAGCCATTTCATTTGGCGGGCGACGTCCTCCTTCGTCCGCCGCTCCGTCACGTGGACTTCCCGCCAGCCCGTCAGGGGGTGAAAGATCAAAAACAGGTTGCAGCATCCTTGCCGCTCATATGCGTCGTCCACCCGCTGCGGACGCCCCGGCTCCATCGGCAGGGGCGCCTGGACATCCGCCACCAACTGATACGGCCGTTCGTCAAAGCAGACGACCGGTCGTCGTGGGTCGTAAGGTTCGGCGTACAGGTCCAGCACATCTTCCATGCGCCAGAGGAAGTCCGCAGTAATCTGTCCAAGGCGCCACTGCTGCTTCTGCCAGGGCTTAAGGTTGTTTTTTTTAACACCCGCCGCACCGTTTCGTCGGAGATGGATTCCACAATCTTCCGTTCCACCAGCCGGTCGGCCAAGAGCTGCATCGTCCAGCGCTCCCGGCCCTCCGGCGGCGCGCTGCAGGCCAGGGCGATCAGGAACGCCTCCTGTTTGCTGTCCAGTTTCGGCTGGGCGCCAGGCCGGGGGCGCTCCTGCAAAGCGGCTTCCAGCCCCTCCTCTCCGAACCGTTTTCGGATGTTCCGCACCGTCTGCGGATTCACCTTGAGCACCTCGGCTATCGATTGATCGGTCGCGCCCTCTGCTGAAAGGAGCAGAATCCGGGCCCGAGTAACCATCCGGGCGTTCACTTCCCCCTTCTTCAGGAGATCACGCAGGGACAAGCGCTCCTTTTCGGTCAGCGTCACCACGTATGCTTTGGGTCTGGGCATGGCTCCTTCACTCCACGAGAGTAGTGTGGAAGAAAGAATACCCTATGAGACCAGTGTGGTCAAGTACTAGTGGAGATTGAGAAATAACTCCGCAATACTGCGCCAGCCGTGAGGCTGATGGAGATTGAAAATTAAATTCGCTATACTGCGCTAGCCGTGGGGCTGAAGCCCTCGGCTAGCCAGGGCGAAGCCCGCCTGCGCGGGCTATGGCGGATTATTTATTCAAAGACTATAAGCCCTCGGCTAGCCAGGGCGAAGCCTGCCTGCGCGGGCTATACCAGATTATTTATTCAAAGACCATAAGCCCTCGGCTAGCCAGGACGAAGCCCGCCTGCGCGGGCTGGCGCACGCCGTCGGGCGAAAGCCCTCGGCTAGCCAGGACGAAGCCCGCCTGCGCGGGCTGGCGCACGCCGTCGGGCGAAAGCCCTCGGCTCGCCAGCACGAAGCCCGCCGGCACGGAACGCGAACTCCAGCAGTGACCCTCTCGACCATCGCCTCTCGCCTCTCGTCTCTCGCCTCTCGCCTCTCGCCTCTCGCCTCTCGCCTCTCGCCTCTCGCCTCTCGCCTCTCGCCTCTCGCCTCTCGCCTCTCGCCTCTCGCCTCTCGCCTCTCGCCTCTCGTCTCTCGCCTCTCGCCTCTCGCCTCTCGCCTCTCGCCTCTCGCCTCTCGCCTATCGGCAGCCTTACGACGACGCCACGCGCTACCCCTCATCCCTCAACCGCGCCTCCAGTTCCGCCAGGCGCGCGGCGTCCGGCTCGAGCGCGCGGGCGCGCGCCAGTTCCTCCGCCGCCTCAGCGCGCCGCCCCAGGTCGATCAGCGTCGCGACGCGATTGCGCCGCAACATGGCTTTATCAGGTTGCAGCGCAATGGCGCGATCATAGGCGGCAACCGCAGCCTCTCCGTCGCCAGCGTCGTGGAGCGCATTGCCAAGAGCATTCCAGGTTGACGCAACATGCTCGCGCACAGCATCCCCAATCCCCAGTGTATCGGTGAACTCCGGCGCGAGCAGCGCCTCGCCGGCTTCCACCGCAGCCCGCCATGCGGCGATGTCATTTCCCGACGCCTCAGCAGCCTCGACCAGTTCAATGTAATGCTGCCAGGCCTGCTGAATCTTTGACTGAGCCGCATCCGCGGCGGCGCGGATGGCGCGCAGACCCGCAGCGCGCTCACGCAGCGCCTGCGCCAGCGCCGCGTCGCCAGCCTGCCGGGCCTGATGCGCTGCTTCTTCTGCGGCAGCAGCCAGCGGTTCTTCCAGTTCGGCGGGCAGTTCGCGCCAGAACGCCAGCAACTCCTCGCCGGACGACACCGCCAGCAAGCGCTGGATAAGCTGGCTCAGCAGCGACGACGTCTCACCCTCCTCCGGCGCGCTCAGCCACTCCGGCGGCGGTCCCACATCCAGCGCTGCCCACAGCGTATCGAAGTCATCGCCGCAGGCGGCGCGGAGACCTCGAAGCAGGTGCATCACACGCTGCTGAAAATCCGAATGTTGTAACGCCGTAAAAAAACGGAACGCCGTCCATCCAGCGCGAAGCGCATCCAGCAACCGGGACATTCGATCTTCACCCGGCTCGCCCGCAAGGGTTTGATAGAGATTCAGCAGATTACCCTGCGTCATCGCATACGCGAGCGGCGCGCTGGTCGGGGTATAAAAGCGCAGCGCCTCGTCGTAGGCGCTGAGCGCCTGGCGCAGGCGCGCGGCGCGGTCTTCCTCCGCCAGCGTCGCCAGGGCCTGCAACACGGCGCCCCGGTTGTTCTGCGTCATCGCATACGCGAGCGGCGCGCTGGTCGGGGTATAAAAGCGCAGCGCCTCGTCGTAGGCGCTGAGCACCTGGCGCAGGCGCGCGCATCGCGTTCCCAGTGCAGCGGCACACTGCCGAGCGGCGCGGCATACATGGCCAGCACTGTTGTGGATCAAAGCACGCTAGTGGGAGCCGGTCGGCAACTGGAAGCGGTGTCAGACGCTTTTTATGAGTACGGGGGTTAAGTGTTCAGGAAGGCCGTGTAATTGCATTTGTACGCACCCAAATCTGAAAGCCTCATCTATAGAGCGTCCTGCTCCGAGTGCCTGATAGAAGCCAAGAGAAAATGCAATAGCAGCCCTATCACTTACCGCCTTGTTCATTCCGATGACGTAGCCAATGTGTTTTGATATTGCTCTTGCCTGAATTTCTGAATAACAGGCATTCAAGACAACACACTGTACTTGGTCAGCCAATTGCTCAAATAATGCTGCAAGCGCTTCGGGTTGGACCAAATATACCTGGCCATTGTTATCTTCAAAACACAAAGCTCCCTCGGAATCGCCGTGTCCGGAGAAATGAACAATGTGAGGTTTCGTGTTTAGCAGAACTCTGGCAATATCCTTTGGACGAAGAGATAGTTGCGGTAGTAACAAGTCAAAATAATCACGACCTAGTGCTAACATGAGTTGTTCGCTAATCTCCCTGAATTCCTCTCCCAATCGCAGACGCGAAGTGTTGGTAGGATCGGATGCAAGAAATAGAATCCTGGTAATCTCACGGCTTCCCTTCCCCTTTGGAAAAAGCAAATGTTCGGGCAGAATTGCCCCTTCACCCCCTAAAAAATTCACGGCATTTCTTACGATATTATACAGTTCAGTAATATTTCCGTTACGATAATCATATTCTAGAAGCAGCCTCATCGCTTCGGAAGAAACCGTAATGTCGGGTTTTGGTTCTATCTCCTCAGACGCGTTGTGAATGAAGTAACCTATTAGTGCGGGAAGATCGTCGCCATCTTTCCGTTCTCTTAGCGGAGGCACCCAAATAGATATGCGAGCTATACTCTGTAATAATGAAGGTCGTACAGTTGCGCTTTCTGGGCGTTTTATCCACTCTTTTCCCTGATTTACATTTGCGGACGCAATCAAGCGTATATCTTGCGTTTGAAGTGTTGGAATTAGCCTATCCAGGCTATCCTGATCTTTATCGCTCAAGATCGAGATGTCATCAAAGAACAAAGTACCTCCCTGAATGCGAGATAAGTTACGGGTGATGGCATTCCAGTGAATACCAGATAGATCTGCACAGTTTACTTGCGAGAACGGTCGTGACCGTCTTGGGCTATTAGCATGGATGGTCTTTGCTATAAATCCTTTGCCAGTACCTCTTTCCCCATATATAAGAACTGAAAATGAGGTATCAATAGCCTCAATTACCTGTTCATACACAACTCGCATGCCCTGACTATTGGCAATAAAGCCTTGTAATGCTCCATGTTTTTGTAAAGGCTGATCAAGTATACCTTTGTCGTGACTTCCTGCTTCAGTCTTGGCTCTTTGCGTTGAACTTGTTTGTACCAACATCCTCCGGGCATGAAGTGCCGCTCTTACACACAGCTTCAATCTCTCACGCTCAGGGGGTTTGGTTACGTAGTCGAACGCTCCTTGTTGCATGGCACGTAATGCAATATCACGAGATCCATAACCGGTGATCACGACCACTTGAGTAGTAGGACTGAGTTCCTTGGTTTTCTGTAGGACGCTAAATCCTCCGAAGTCATCGTTGTATCCTAGCATTTTTAGGTCTGTCACAACGACATCGTAGATGGCATGTCGCAACAAATCAATAGCTTGGCGAATAGATCGCGCCGTCTCTATAATATAATCTTCATCTCGCAGATTGTCGCTATAAATTTCAAGCCAATCCATATCGTCTTCAACTAACAGTATCCTTGGTTTTTCATTCATAGGTCGCCTCCTCTGTTGTTTGCTTTATAGGTAACCGAATGACAAATGTGGTGCCTTTACCTGGGCGGCTAGAAACGCTAATCGTGCCCTTATGTTTCTTAATGATGCTCATAACATTGTATAACCCTAAGCCATAGCCATTTTGTTTGGTTGTGAAGCCTATGGTAAAGAGGCGATTGATGTACTCTGGTGCAATGCCCTTCCCTGTGTCGCTTACGGTAATGACTGCTGTTTGCCCTTCGCGAGCCAGATTAAGCTTGAGGACCCCGCCATCTGGCATGGCTTCCAGGGCGTTGCGAATCAGGTTCATAAAAACCTGTTTAAGCGAGATTGAGTCCGCCTCGATATCTCCTAGCGTTGGATCTATTTCCCACTCAACTTTGTAGTACTCAGGAGGTATCTTTCTTTCCAGTAACTCCAAAACCTCCTCAATGATCTCGATTGGCGATATGAAACTGTAGTGGAGTGAGGGTGTCTTTCCGAGCTCTGCCATGTTTCGGGTAAGCAAACGTGCATACGTGCAGCTTTGAATAATCTTATTTAGTGCGTTTTTCAATGAATCGTCCTGAGATTCCGATAGCAAATTTTTAGCGGTAACTTCTATGACATTCAATTCGTTATAAAGATTGCTTGCAAAAGTTGAAACGATTCTCTGGAACTCAGGAAGAACTCGATCCACCTCTAAAACTGATCTGTCTCTAATTCTCGTAAGTTTTCTCTCTAAATTACGCCGATTTGCGCGCAACTTCGAAGGTTCTTTCGGGAGTGAGAACTCGGGTTGGAGAGGCACCGAGAGACGAAATACCGAGCCATTAGATTGTTCTCTCTCTGCATAGACTATTTCACCCCCCATTCGACGTGCAAAGCGTTGGGCTATGTAAAGACCCAGTCCACAATGAGCGGGTTTTGTAGTAAATCCTATACTGAACAATTTCTGCCTTTTATCTGAGGAAATACCAACCCCCGTATCCGCTATGACGATGTGTACATGACTATCAATCGTATGAGCGGATACATCCAGGGCGCCGCCGTCTGTCATCGCTTCAATAGCGTTTTCAATAATGTTCATCAAGATTAGACGAAGGAGGTTGCTACTGCCCAGAATTCGAAGATCTTCTGGAACATGAATACTCAGATGTATGTTTGGATGGATTTTGTTTTCCAGTATCTGCAACGTTTCTTGTATGACATCAATAAGCGATATATTATCCAGAGTTATGTTTTCGCTAAAGCTTACTCCTAGAAAATTGTCTACTATCCATTTGCAATACAGGGATCGCCTCCGAATCCGTTCCAGATGCCTGACGAATGTCACATCATTAGCATTGACATCTATCGTGCCAAGAGTAGACAGAACGATACCCAAAGGGCTACGCAGGTCATGGGCAATACCGGCGACAAGACGGTCTATCTGGTCAAGCAAGCATCCTTTGGTGACGTCGTGAGCATACAGATCTAAACGCTCTCTAAGTTCGGCAATTTGTATCTGTTCAATCTCCGAAGGAGAAGGCTTCTGCTCGTGTACACGGTTAATAGTAGTCAATAGATCTTCAAAACCGAATGGTTTTGCCATAAAAGCGCAGGCTCCCGCTTTTATCGAGATTTCTACGGTACTTGGCGTGCCAAATCCAGTTATTATAATAATTCGGATCGAGGGTGCTTTTTGTGTAATGATTCTGGTAGCATCAATACCATTCATAATTGGCATGTTAAGATCCATTGTAACAACATCTGGCTTGCATTCGAGCGCCATTTCTACGGCTTGCTGACCATTTTCAGCCTCTCCCACTATTTCAAAACCTGCTTCTTCAAAAAGATACCGAAGTAATCTTCGTGTTGCATGATCATCGTCCACTACTAGAATGCGAATTTTTCGAGTCATGACTATTACTCCATTGTGGCGCCCTAAGAGCGTGATCAAAAACTAACACCTCGGATAAAGCCTATTCAGGAGCATTGCAATAGAACCGAGATAAAGAAAGGCTTCGCTTGATTCTGGGTTGCGGTTGTATTCCTTGCTCGCCAACCGATTGCGTCCCGCCCACGCAATCGAGCGTTCTACCACCCATCGCTTCGGGATGACCGCAAATCCCTTTTGTCCAGGCGGTTTTTCGATGACATTCAGGCGTATCGTCGTGTTCTGTTGCATCCATTCATTTAACCCTTGTTTGTATCCTTCATCCACCCGAATTTCTTGCATCCGAGGAAACGATTGATGATGCGCGGCCAAAAGCCACTCCGCGCCTTCAGTATCAGAAATGTCTACCGGATGGACGAGCACGCGCAGCAAGAACCCATTTGTATCAACCCAGCATTGCCGTTTGCGCCCGTTGACCTTTTTTCCCCATCGTCGCCGCGCTCTCCGCCTGCTTCGGTCGTTTTGACGGATTGGGAGTCCAGGACGCTGATGGACGGCTCCGGATCGCGATCAAGCGCTTGTCGCGCCAGTTTCCGCAGCGTATCATTGATGTTTATAAAGGTTCCATCACGATTCCATTTGTCGAAATAGGAGCGAACGGAACGCATTGGCGGAACATCGTTCGGAAGCATGCGCCATTGGTAACCGGTGCGATTTTTGGAGCGCAGCGCGTTGACGATCGCGCGGCGATCAATTTCGGTCGGGCGGCCGCCGTTGGGCGACGGCGCGGTGACGAGCGGCGTGATGGCGGCCCATTGCGCATCGGTCAGATCGGTCGCATAATTGGTTGGATAGGATCGAAATGCACGTTGTGGCATACCAGATTGCTCCTCATCAGAACAGCATGGTCACTATCACTATACCACACATTAGATGCTGATTTGACATTTGTTCTTTTGAGAGTAGAATGATCTCAGTGAGTTACCGGTGATGAGGCTCACCGTCAATTGCCTTTTAGGCTGATAGCCTCTACAGAGGAGTAAGTTCTCTGTAGAGGTTTTTTCTTTACGCCGCAAGTGTTCTGTGTAGTACGAGGGATTCCATGATCTCCATTCTTCATAACCACGATGAACATCGCCCGCTTGCCAGCGTTCAGCCCGCTTTCTTTTCCGATCTGAATCTGGATCAAATAGTCGCAGCTATTACTAGTCTCAAACCGGGATACCAGCTCCAATCCTTTTTCTGGACTCCTCTGCGTGATGTCGAAACGGTTTACTATCGACAAGAAGTGTTTCAAGACCTGGAACACGAGCCGGTGATGATGGCGATCAAAGCATTTGCGGAGGGTATGGGCACGGTACGGCGCTATCTGACAATGATTGACAAACTTGACGTTGACTATCACAAAAAAGGTTGGTTTCTTGAAGCGGTTTTAGTGTATTGTAACACAGTAGATTCTCTTGCACGCAACCTGGACAATCTTTCACTGCGTTCGCGCGGTCTTGTAGCGTTCCGTGAATATCTGAAGCATTACGTTCGGTCGTCGGGATACCAATCGCTGGCGGCTGAAGGGCAGCAGGTCAAGCGGTTTCTGTCCGCGATCAGGTATTGCGTCATCATCGAGAGTGGGAGTTTCAAGGTCAAGCCCTACGAGGACGAGGTTGATTACAGCCTGGATATAGAGAATACCTTCAAAAAGTTTAAGCAACGTGATACGTCGGATGAATTCTTGCATCTGTCAAAACGCAACGGAATGAGTCATATTGAGGCTAAGATTCTCGATTCTGTTGCCCTGTTATACCCTGAACCCTTCACTGCCCTAGATCATTTCTGCCGCCAACATCCCCAATTTCTCGATCAAACTATTGAGACGTTCGACCGTGAGATACAGTTCTATGTTGCTTATCTTGACTTTATTGCCGATTTTAAAGCCCAGCATTTACCCTTTTGCTATCCTCGCGTCAGCACAACCAACAAATCGATCTTTGTGCGCGACGGCTTTGATCTGGCGCTGGCTCACACTTTGCGGCACAATGCAAACATCATTGTGCGGAACGACTTTTTTCTCAATGATCCGGAACGTATTCTCGTTGTCACAGGGCCAAACCAGGGGGGCAAAACGACATTTGCCCGCATGATTGGTCAAGCTCACTATCTGGCCAGTCTTGGCTGCCCCGTTCCTGGTCGGCAGGCAGCGCTCTTTCTGGCCGACAACATCTTCACCCATTTCGAGCGCACAGAGAATCTACAGAATCTGCGCGGAAAACTAGAGGATGACCTGCTCCGCATCCACGATGCGCTCGCGCAGGCTACACCAAACAGTGTGTTTATCCTGAATGAGATCTTCTCATCCACCACTGTTCAGGATGCTCTCTTCTTGAGTAAGGAGATCATGGCTCGTCTGATAGCGCTCGATGTTTTGGGAGTCTGGGTAACATTTTTCGACGAACTGGCCTCGTTGAGCGAAAAGACGGTCAGTATGGTAGCGTCGATAGACGCTGCTGATCCTGCCAGGCGTACTTTCAAAATAACCCGCAGACCAGCCGATGGCCTGGCTTATGCCATCTCACTGGCGCGCACGTATGGTCTCACCTATGAACAACTTCAGGAGCGATTGTCATGATGAAGGTGTTTTTGCTCCATCCCGATCAGGATTTTGACCTGTCTTCACCATTACCACCGCTCATCGATGATGTGATCCGAGATCTGGGTTTGCCCATCTTGTTTGAAGCGATGGCACAGGGTGACGAATTCGTGTTGCAGGTGGTCCGTCAAGTTGTGTTGTCATCGTTGACTGAACTCACACCGATTCTATATCGCCAGGACATCTTGAAAGACTGCATCCGGTACCCTGATGTTGTCAGGCAGCTATACCAGATTCCACTAGCATTTCTTGAGCGTAAGCGCAAGCGTTGGCTGTGGATTTCCTCGTTCCGCGCATCACCGAGTTCCCTTCTAAGCGGTGCCCGTGAATTGTTGGAAATCTCTTTAGACCTCCTCCGTCGGTTACGACAGATTGCTGACCAACATGTATCGACCTTCACATCTCCGGGCTTTCGCCGCTTCTTCACCATGATCCAGCACGAGCTTGATGATGAATATCTGGCCCAAGTGGAACAACATATTCAGCAGTTACGCTTCCCACAGGGTGTCTTGCTCAGAGCACAATTGGGAAAAGGGAACGAAGGTAGCGACTACGTTCTCTGTCGTCCGAACAACGTCGGTCGGAACTGGCTGCAACGTCTTTTCACTGCCCATACGCCAGTCTATTCGTATACGCTCCACCCACGCGATGATGCTGGGATTCAGGTATTGGGTGAATTACGCGACCAGGGGCTTGCCCGTACCGCCAGTGTAGTGGCCCAGGCCGCTGCACACATAGAACACTTCTTCGAGGTTCTACGGCGTGAGCTGGCATTCTACATTGGCTGTCTAAACCTGTACAGGCAGCTCACACAGCTCGACCAACCCGTTACCTTTCCGCAGCCAGCGCCTGCCGATGAGCGTTCCTGCTCGTGTGTAGGGTTGTACGACGTTGCCCTAGCATTGACGATGAAAACATCAGTAACCGGTAATGATATTGCCGCTGATGGAACATCGCTTCTTATTGTTACTGGGCCAAACCGAGGTGGCAAAACCGTTTTCCTACGGAGTCTCGGTCAGGCACAGATGATGATGCAATGCGGTATGTTTGTTCCAGCCGCAGCGTTTCAAGCCAATCTGGCAAGCGCTCTGTTTACTCACTTCAGGCGCGAAGAAGACAAGACAATGGTGAAGGGAAAGTTTGAAGAGGAACTCGCACGGATGAGTACGATCGTTGACCATCTTACTCCCAATGCCATGCTTCTATTGAATGAAGCCTTTGCCGCTACCAATGAACGTGAAGGCTCGGAAATTGCCGGGCAAATTGTTCGTGCGTTGCTCGACAAGAAGATTAAAATCTACTGTGTGACCCATCTCTCTGAATTCGCCCGCTCTTTTATCGGTAAAGATAATGTTCTTTTCCTGCGTGCTGAGCGCTTACCGGATGGGAGACGTACTTTTAAGATCAAAGAGGGCATGCCGCTCGAAACCAGCTATGGGGCAGATCTCTACCGAAAGATATTTGGGGTAGAAATCACAGATAGCTGAGCCGTTACCCATCCATGCTCTGCGCTGAAAGCAAAAGAGCTGTTTCACGCATTTACACCTGAAACCCTTCGGCTGAACGCACCTCCACCAAATAGCCATCAGTCGTTCGGCGGAAGCGTACATGCCGCGGTGCGACCGGAAGTTGACGTCTCATCAGCTCTTGATTAACGCAGGCCAGAATCTCGGCCCAAAGACCTGCCTCACCGCAGTAATAACGTCTTAACAGGGTACAAAGCTGATCGTTCGCAGGCCATATCAGTGTGTCCACGGCTCGTTCCCTCGTTTCCCATACCGTTGTTGATACGATGCAACAATCTGGGCACAAATCTGTTGCGGGTCATCACAAATTTGCAGCCGATCGAGATCGCTTTGCGAAATAGTGCCGTTGGCGAGCAAGGTATGACGTGCCCAATCAACCATGCCCTGCCAGAAATCAGAGCCATAGAGAATAACCGGAAAGTCGTGAATTTTTCCGGTTTGGATCAGGGTCAGCGCCTCAAATAGTTCGTCGAGCGTGCCGAAGCCACCGGGGAAGATCACAAATGCCTGAGCGTATTTGACAAACATTATTTTGCGAATGAAGAAATAGCGGAAGCGCACTTCGAGATCGACGAAGGGATTGGCGCCGGACTCAAACGGTAATTCGATAGTACAGCCGACCGAACGACCACCACCTGCACGTGCGCCTTTGTTTGCAGCTTCCATCAGGCCAGGGCCACCGCCGGTGATGATCGTGAAGCCTGCCTGAGCCAGGAGGCGGGCGGTTTCGACAGCAGCCGCATAGATGGGCGAATCGGATAAAATGCGGGCTGAGCCGAAGATCGAGACTGCCGGACCCAGGCCGGCCATGTTCTCAAAGCCTTCAACAAATTCGCCCATAATCCGTAATACCCGCCAGGTATCAGTATGGGTGAAGTGGTATGGTTGTCGAACAGGTTCGGTCTGTAACAGGCGTTCGTCTTCAGTCTGGCGTGACATATGTGGTATACTCCGCACGTTAATGGGCAATACTGCCAATAGGATACTACAATTTCGGAGGAATGGATGACACGTCCAGGTGATGGTGGTCGAATCGAAGTCATTTGCGGTTGCATGTATAGCGGCAAAACTGAGGAATTGATCCGCCGTATGCGACAGGTGCGCATTGCTCGGCAATCGTTCCGCATCTTTACCCCACGTATGGACACTCGCTATGCCGAGGGGCAGGTAGCAAGTCACAGCGGGAGTCGGCTTGAGGCAATTACCGTATCAACGATGCGCGAAATTCTGTTTCATGCGAGCGATGTGCAAGTCGTGGCAATTGATGAACTCCATCTCTTCGACGATGATCCGGCTGAAATGGTGCGCGGTTGTCAATGGCTGGCCGACCGGGGAGTGCGAGTGATTGTTGCCGGTCTCGATCTAAATTACCGTGCAGAGCCGTTTCCGGCGATGATGCACCTGTTGGCGTTAGCCGAACAGGTCGATAAGCTGTACGCAATTTGTGTCAAGTGTGGAGCGTATGCGACGCGCTCGCAACGATTAATTGATGGCAAGCCAGCACCGGCTAATGCACCGACGATTGTAGTCGGCGGTCTGGATATGTATGAGGCGCGCTGCCGAGCCTGTTACGAACCGGCGTTGTAGGTGATACCACGGGCACGCGGGAGACGCATTCACTGTTTGCGCGTGTCTGATGGCCTACAGATGCCTATTGCCGTCTTGAGAGCGATGTGCGGTGCATCTGATGCAGGACCTGCCTCCTGTCACTACGGGATGCGGGGGAGAGGACAGCGTTCTCAGGTGTTAAGTCGCTGGCAACGCTACAGAACACACTTCCTCGTCATCAGAACGAGGAAGTGTGTTCCTTTCAGCATGGTAGATACGCTTATCAGATCAGATAACCGTCACTATCGTGGTAAAACGGATGCGCCCCCATCTCATTCGCGTCATTCACCGATACGATAAGTGAATCAGCTCAAGCCCAGCTTCCGCTTCAGCTCGGCCAGTTCGATATCTACCTCGGTATCTTTCTCAAGCTGGCGGAAACGCGCTTCCAGGGTGTCACCTTCGAGTTTAGCCATTGCTTCGGCCTTTGCCAGCCGGTCATCGACCTTCTCTTCAAGCTGATCGAGCTTATCGAGGGCACTGACTCGACCAATCGAGGCTGCGGTGCGCTGGATCGCTTCCTGGGTTTGGGCACGATTCTTCTTGGCGATGATCAGCTCTTTGCGGGCTTTCACTTCAGCAATCCGTGTTTCGAGGTCAATGAGGGCCTGCTGGAGTGCTTCAACCTGCTCTTCTTGCGCCTTTTCCTGAGCGCGGTACTGCTCGGCAAGTTTCTGCGCCTGGACCTTACGCGCCAGGGCGGCTTTAGCCAGAGCTTCATCGCCGGCACGCAGAGCACGCTCGGCCTTTATTTGCCACTGCTCAACTTCCGCTTCAGCCGCGATACGACGCTGCTCGAGGCGTGTTTCATCAGCCATGGCTTGGGCAACGCCGGTTCGTGCTTCGTATAACTCATTCGTTAACTGGCGCAGGTATTCGTTCGCCATCTTCTCTGGGTCCTCCGCTTTGTCGAGCATCGCATTGATGTTGGCGCTGATCAGGTCTTTGATCCGACCGAGAATGGACATAGATGCTCCTCCTTATCAGTATCGGTACTCATGAGCTGTGGCTGTAGCTTTGCGTATCCAGCGTGAGAAAACTGTCTGCATTGTAGCATGCCGAACGTGCTTCTACAACCACTGATCTGTACGTTGTGATAGGCAGAAAGGTTTCAGCCTGGTGCGGGAAGATTCTGCGCACATGGAGAGAGCCGACTGTTATATCATCTATTGCGAAGAGCCGTATATGAGTGAACATCGTGGCGCAGTGATTCCCTTCCGTTGATCGCCTCCCGTGCTGACCTGTTTGTTTGTCCGCAGGGCCTTGCCCCTCCCGTGCGTTGACGGTATGATCGGTGCACCGACGCGGAGCCTGATTGCAACTGGAAGCTGCCACTGCTACCGGGCAGTGGTGGAAGCCAATTGCGGAATCGATCTAGCATTATAACGGTCGGCGTGCTGGCACACCAATGGCACGTGGGAAGCGGGAGGGTGTAGGGGCGACTTTCGTGACTATTACCAGGCTACGCGGTTCTTCACCCGGGATGGTGACCGGTAGACAAGAGCTGATTTCACCGCCGAGCTGTCGCAGGGCGGAATAGGCCGCTGCGATCTCTGCTGCTGGGTTTCTTCCCTTTGGTGCCAGCAAATGTCCGCCAACTCGTAAGAGCGGGAGAGCATATTCAACCAGGACCCGCAGCTCGGCTACGGCACGGGCGGTAACAATCTGGTAGCGTTCGCGTTCAGTCGGGTTGCGGCCCACCACCTCGATCCGCTCGTTTAAAACGCGCACGTCACTGAGATTGAGACAATCGATGATATGCTGCAAAAATGCTGCCTTCTTCGCCGTAGCTTCAACTAAGGTCACCGGTAATGCAGGATATACAATTTTGAGCGGCAGAGCAGGAAAACCGGCGCCACTGCCGATATCGATCAGGCTGTCGGGGATTGCAGGCCAAACACGGGCCAGCCAGAGCGAGTCGAGCAGATGGCGACGCACCATTGCCTTACGGTCGTGAATGGCAGTGAGATTGAACCGCTCGTTCCAGATCGTCAACTCGTCGAGGTAACGCTGAAACTGGGCGATCTGGGCATCGCTTAGCGGGATACCCCACTCGGCAGTTGTTTCTCTGAGCAACTGTTCGGCATTGTCGGTCATGCGTTCTTATTCCTCTGCCTGATACAGGCGGTGTTGGATGATGTAGTCAAGAACTGCATCGGGCAACTGATACCGTACCGGGCGACCGTCGGCAAGACGACGACGGAGATCGGTACTGGAAATAGCGAGTTGTGGTCCTTCGATGACAGTGATCCGGTTGGCAAAAGCGGGTATTGCGGCGAGGATTGTGTCTAGACAGACGGTATAACCCGGCCGGTGAACGATTGCTAGGCGGGCGATATGTGGAATCTGTTCACAATCGCGCCAACGCGGTAAATCGGCAGCCGCATCAGCACCGACGATCAAAACCAGTTCTACGTCAGTTCCATACCGGGTCTGGCAAATACGGAGCGTGTCGATAGTGTATGACGGAGGCGGTCGTTCCAGTTCAAGCGCTGAAGGAATGAGAGCCGGGTTCCCAGTGCAAGCCAGACGAACCATTGCCAGGCGATGATGGGCTGCGACGTAATGGCCTGGTTTTAGCGGCTGCGAAGCGGTTGGGATCATCAGTACCTGATCGAGGCCACATGCCCAGCGTGCCTCTTCAGCAATTGCCAGGTGGCCGAAATGAATCGGATCGAATGCGCCACCGTAGATCCCTAACCGGCGAAGAGTAGGCATGGGGCAGGTAACTCACTCCTCGCTCAGCTCACGAGCTTCCTGAAAGAGATGCCAGACGAGCCAGACAACATCGTTCTGATCGTCGGGATGGAGATCATCGATATACGGCCAGATCAGCTCAGCAACATCGCTGCGTGGTAAGAGGCTGACCCGTTCGCCCAAGGCATAATGTAACTGTATCGCCAGCTCATCAGCCAGCTCGGTCAGATCACGTTCAGGAAGGCGGTTGTCAGTGGTAAAACGGTAACCGCGCATACATATACTCGCTTACCGATGTCTCAAAAGGCGAGTCCTACGATCATCGTCATAATACTCATCGTGATCGGAGGGAGTGATCTGGCGGGTTGCCGCTTCAGATTGGCCGGTTGCCGACGAGCGGCGTGGCAAGAGAGAGTTTTCAGTCAGGGTCTCAGCGACAAAATCGAGGTATTGTCGGATGTCTTCATTATCTTCCAGGCTATTGAACGGAATGGTTGCACCACTCACGGTTTTCACACTCTCACCAATATCGCGTAACGTGGCATCAATACCCTTTACCAATCCACGCATCACCGAGGCCAGCTCTTCACGTTCCTGAACAGTGAGATTGGCAAACCCAATTAATGCTTTTTCCTGAGCACGGAGCAGCGTTGCGCGAAGAATAGCAATATCAGCCTGCGTCTGCAATTCGTAACGGCGGACCAGATGGGCCTGGCGAACCTGTTCAACCAACTCTTCGGAGGTCACTGGCGTCCAGAGGAGGGCCGGAATAATGATAAAGCCAATAATCCCTATCAACACTTGCTGAATAACCAGACCGGTGCTTTGCACAACCGGTTGGGATGCCCACCATGTCCATTGAATCTCGAACGAATAATACACAAGGTACAGGGCAGCAATCATCACTGCAACATAGCCCCAGGTGCGGGCATTAATCTTCTGGAGCAGCATCCCTCCGGGTGACCAGGGGATGAGGAACGACATCAGACTAGGTGGCGCCAGAACCAGAATTGCGGTATACGCGGCTGCAATAATCCAGTTACCGGTCAACTGGCTTTGCACCCCCCACCAGTAGACGGCTGAGCCGATCATGGCAATGAATGCCAGAATGGCGAGCAATGATTTCGAGGTAAATTGCCATCCACTTCGGCGACGTTGACCACGTACCATTTCAAGATAGCGGCTACTCACGGCGATTTCCTTCTCCTAACTCTGAGCAAGAGCAAAAATAATTCGAGGATAAGCAACTCTATTATACAACGACACCGGAAACACGTTGTAACCATTCAAACTACTTTGGTTGAACGTCGGAAGTCAGGAATACGAATGTTTCTATCCAATCAGTGAAGCCAGCGGCACGGATACGCTCGATAACTGCGGGAGAGAGCGCTGAAAGACCGTAACTGCGGTTAATTTCATAAGGCACCTCGAGCGCTAATTGACCATTTTCACGAAACGTAAAGGTAGCTTGTGCTATAAATTCACCATTTATAACGCCAAGCAAAACAGTTTGCTGATTTACTGGATCATACCAATACAGTTGACTGCGTTTTGTACTATATAAACGAGGTTCAGGAAAAATTTGGCGGTTAAGCTGCTGAAAACGCCATCGTTCTTCATTCGAGAGTGCAGGTAAGGTTGGTAAGACGAGTGTTGGCACCGGTGCCAGGGTAGGTGTTGGCGGAATGACAGTTGCCGGTTCGGGAGTTGTGACGATAATGGCCACTGTTGCTGTGCTAGTGATTGAAGGTACAAATGGCGATTGCACCGGCGTTGGTAACGTCGGTGCTGTCGCTGCACGGAGTGTTTGTGCCAGTGGTGGCAATGTTGCCGGTAATGGTCCGCTCACATCCAGATGGGTGGGTAATGTCGAAAGACAGCCACTCAATGCAACAACCACACCTGCCAGAATGATCCAGCCATAATGCTGGCGCATCGCTCAAAACCATGCGCTTTCTACAGATAAAGAACGGCCAGCGACACAACGCTTGTGTCGTATCTACTATTCTATGATATTTTTGTGTAGAGTCAATATGAAGGAAATAACGCATTAGGTTCTTTAACGTTTTCAGTAGCTGTACTGCAAAGCGTGCCTGGCGGCCCTCACCTTCCCCCCTAGCCCCCCTTCCTCTCCCACGCTGCGGGAGAGGAAGGGGGGGATGATGCGCCCTCACCTTCCCCCTTCCCCCTGCCGCTCCCACCAAGGGAGAGGAAGGGGGGATGATGCGCCCTCACCTTCCCCCAAGCCGCTTCCTCTCCCACCAAGGTAGAGGAAAGGGGGGAGGTGAGCGTAGCCGTGGCGATT
>NZ_JAUBWR010000002.1:0-1037414 GCF_030444705.1 Chloroflexus sp. MS-CIW-1 | reverse complement strand
CTTTCGCCCCAGGCCCTTCACTTTCGCTCCAGGCCCTTCACTTTCGCCCTAGGCCCTTCACTTTCGCCCCAGGCGCCCTCACCCTCCCCCTGGCCCGCCTTCCGCTCCCACACGGGGCGAGGAAGGGGGGAGGTTCGGTGGCGCATTTCATTCGTCATCTGCACAGCGAGGCGAACCTGGGCAGCGCACTCGTTCAATCGCTTAGAACCGCCGATAACGCATCACCTGATAAATTCTTTTGTTCACAACGTTGACACGTTACCAATAAGCAGGTACCATGATGAATAAGAAAAATTCCAGATCGTAATAATCTTCAGCTAGAATCCAACAGGGTGAGTAGAAAACCACTTAACTCTGATTGGGGCATCCGCCACCCTTGAGGACCAGGGTGATGGGAGATGGCATTTGCGCTTTCGTATTATATGCGTGTGATTTCACACATATTGCAGATTGACGCTGAAGATGCGGAAGTATTTATAGTATCGATAGCTCGTTTGTATGATAGCTAATTATTGAATACTACTCAAAACATCTCACGATGATTCGCAGTGGGTACAAAAACTGATTTTTTCAATAATCGAACGGAGCGGCACTATGGAAGTCCGGGCGAATGTACAAGAAGAGCAGCAGATAGCGACGAACCGTGCTACTGCACCGCAACACTCTCCGTTGAGTATTGCCCGCCGGTTCCTGACTCACCTCGGTGATGCAGCCTTGCCCCAAAACGTGGTACAGCTCGGCTGTGAGCTGCTGGGCGCTGATCGCGGTTCGTTGTACCTGCTCGATCAACAGCAAAAGGTTACGTTGATCGCTCAGTATCCCTCCCATACCGATGATCTGTCGTCTGATGCGCTCGATGAAGAACGCCTGTCCTGGCAGACACTGCACGATTTTCTTCCCCAACTTGTTGATTGTGACCACGATAGCGAAGCGCGGTTCCACTACTGCCATGGCGGTGATTGCTGGCTCACGTTGAGTATTCCTTTGCAATGGGAAGGACAGAATATCGCCGTTGTACAACTGTCGTATAATCCTGACGCATCGGTTAACCAGAACCACCTGCTGGGAATAATCTACGAATATGCCGATCTGGCGGCACTGGCGTTGGTACAACACTGGCGTTACCATCATCCGGCTGATCAGCAGCCGAACCAGGCGGTTCGTTCACCGCTGATGTATGAATACTCGTTTAAGTCGGGAGTATCACTAGCCCTGGCCGCCAGCGAAGCAGAGCGGGCCAGAATTGCTCGTGATCTGCATGATGGTGGTCGCTCAGCACTGCTGGGTATTCAGTTCTACCTCGAAGCAGTGCGGGCGGCGTTAGTACAAGGCGATCACCAAACGGCCCAGGAGTATCTTACGCGCACGCAAACTGCTCTCAACGCCATCGAACAAGAGCTGGCTCACATTGTGCGCGATCTGTATCCCCCTCAACTGGGCGAAGCCGATTTCCCAACTATCCTCTCCGAGTTAGGTAAGCGTTGGTCGGCTGTCACGAAGACGCACCTGGACTTCACTGCTTCACCAGACTTGCCGATACCAGACACCAATCAATTGGTTGCCTTATACCGCATCGTGCAAGAAGCGCTGGCAAACTGTCACCGTCACGCGCAGGCCTCGCAGGTAACGATGAGTCTGGTGTATGATACCGATCAGCTCGTCCTTACTATTGCTGATAATGGCCGTGGCGGTGCTTCGCTACGCGGTGGCGGTATTGGTTTGCTTAGTATGGCGCAGCGCGCCTACGCTATTGGCGCCGATTTTCGTCTTGAATCCCTAGTTGGTCAGGGAACGCGGATTGTGGTGACTTTGCCATTCAAACGCGAGACAACGGCAATCCATCATTGCACAGGTGACTGCCAGCACGGTGCAGACGTCTGATCGGTTGCGATGATTTGCCTAACCTTACGCTCGCTGCTTCGTATTCCCCCACACTTCCACGGCGATGCCATTGCGTTCACCACTCCACAACCTGGTGCGGCAGGTGTCACGGAGCAGCCGTTTCCAGAGTTGTGCGTGCTGGAAGACCTCTTCATCAGTAGCGAAGAGTTGAAAGACGGTGCGCGCGGCGATCAAGATCAGTTTGTGACGAGCCCGACTTAGCGCGACGTTCAGGCGCCGTGGATCGAGCAGAAAACCGCTGGTCGTGCGCAGGTAGTTAGGATCGCTCTCAGTTGCCGAAACAATGATCACATCGCGCTCATCACCCTGAAAGCGCTCTACTGTATCGACAGTCGCACCCTCATGTTCGATGAGTAGCTCTTTCATCAACGAGGGAAGTTGGTCACGCAATGCCAGGCGCTGGGCACGGTGCGGGACGACAACCCCAACCCCACTGCCGGGATTTAGATTAAGCTGCATCACCAACGCTTCGATGATCGGTCGGATCAGACTGATTTCAAACGGATTAATGTCCTGACTCTGCGCCTCCTCGTGAACGATGACGACCAGCGGATAGCGGGGATCAAGCGCTGCGGCGATGAATGGGTCGTCAATCTTGACCGGATCAAGATGCGTAACCCGCCGTGAGAAGTAATGAATACCGTCTTGCTCGTAAATTGCACGGCGCAGAAAGTCGGCCAGATCGCGATGAAGCCGGAAACTTTCCGCCAACCTTACTACTGGCGGTGTCGGATCAAGATGCAACAGCGTCTCGAAAAGGGAAGCATAGACCCGATACGCCTGAAATGTGCGCCGACGCTCGTTCTGCCATTCATGTTGCACAATCGGCGGCATCTGACGATGATCACCGACGACGATCAGGCGTCCATGTTGATGCAGGGCAATAGCAGCCATACAGGCTTCGGCCAGATTCATCTGTGATGCTTCATCGAGCACCAGCAAATCGGCAAAGGTAGCGGTGTGGTAGCGTTGGTTCTGTTTGAGGAGTGAACTGACGGCAAACGGCGTGGCAGCAACAAAACAAGCCGTGCCTTTATTGATTTCACTTACGTCATTTATAGTACGAACGATTGCAGGGAGATCACTATCGGCTTTAGGACGCACTCGAAAGAGAGGAACGTCGAGCAGGCGAGCGTCGAAGTATTTTGCGAATAAATCCGGTTGCCGTTGCCGCTGCTCAGCCAAAGTTCGCTGAACGTCAGCAATCTTACGCAACAACACATCGGTTGCCGCATGCGTCTTGCAGCTCAGCAATACCCGACACGGCTGCCCGGCCTTGAGCAGACCTTGCATGCGAGCCAACAGCGCAAACGCCGATACATAGCTCTTGCCGGTGCCAGGCGGCCCTTGCACGAGCAAGGTTGGGGCATCGCCGTAACCGGCGATATAGCTCATCTGATGCTCATCAAACGAGTGGAGTTCACCGGCGTCGGCCAGTGCCCGTAATCCCTCGGCAAAGTGTTGCTGACCTTCGATGACCGGTTTTGAGATCGAGCAGGTCACGCTTGACGGTGCAGCAAGCCGGTCGTAAAGTGCATTACGTGCTCCCTGACGCAGCTCATCAACCACCTCCATACAACGTTGAGCGTATATGTCGTTTGGATCGGCTTCGATGGTGTACAACACACCAGCCTGCGGCCAATGCCAGGAAGATGGAAACGTAAAGCGCCGATCACCAGTGCTATACTGCAAATGGGGCTTGAGCAGAATGAAGCCAGTAGCGGCGTCGATAGCTACCAGCGTTGCTCGCGACTGATACAGCAGTTGGCGGGCCGTCGTCGTGAAAGGTTGCTGTTGATCAGGTGGTAAACGCTCATCGACGCTCCAGCGCGGGGATAAGATAACTTTATCACCGGGTGATAAGCTGGTCAGCCGTAAGGCTGTATCCAGATCACACTCGACGCCATTCAGATCAATACGTAACCGCAACGGCACATCCGGCAGCGGCAATGGCTCAACCGCCTGTTTTTGCTCTTCGGTCAACCGCACACGCTTGCGATTCCCGCTCAGTTCGGCCTTCAACGCCCGTCGTCGTTCATTTTCAGCCAGAACTTCGATCAAGGTTGGGTCTTGATCTTCCGGTTCATAACGCACGATCAGGCTTACCCCAGCCAATACCCGCTGCTCAGGCGGAGGCAGGTGCTGTTGTCCCCAGGTCACCAGTGCAACATAGCGTTCGATCAGCAAAAACTCGGCCAACGCATCGGCCAGCGTGTGCGAACGACGGGAATATGTCGTAATACTGCTCAGATCAAAGGTCGGTTTAGTTGTACGCGGATTAGCCGGCAATTGCAACGCCAGTAATTGGCAGGCTTCTAAGCGCTTTTCTACAAAACCTTTCAGATGTTCAGACGTCACTGCCCGGTAGTCAATCAATTCATCATCACCACGATCAGGTGGTGGCGGTAGCGCATTCCAGGCGGCGTAAACATATTCGAGCGGTATCTGATTGTTGAAACGAATCCGGCGCGTATACCATCCAACCTCTTTATCGTTACTCAGATCGTCAAAAACCCGTCGGTAGAAACGTCGCCGATACTCTCCCCAATCGAAACCCTCCATCTGGGCCAATCGCACGAGCGAATCGTAGGCCAGTGGATCGTTGTAAAAACGGCGTCGCTCATTCACCACCACGGTTACCACCGGCGCCTCAAAACCGGCGCTCTGCGCAGCCAGATCGTAGAGCGGTGTGGTACCCATGATCTGCGGATGACGGGCCAGTCCGTCAAGAAGTGTTTGCAAACAAAATGAATCGGGGACGATCAAGTGAAGAGGAGCCTGAAACTTCCCATCCGCATCAGGTGTTGCCACTTTAGCCACTGCCCGCAACAATTCGTTCATCCAGTTTTCCAGTAACTTCGCTTCATCGGCCAGCGTCTGCGGTGGTTTAGCGAGCAGTTGCACGACAAACCGCTGCCGCTCATTGACCAGTTGCCCGTTCTGGTAGCCGGTGACCAGCGCACCAAGCATAACCAGCATTCCTCTGGTATGGTCATAGAGCGTATCAAGATAGATAGCAATCAGATTGGGGTGAAGATCAGGGCCGATGGCAGGCATCGTTCCATACCCACGGTATGCCAACCGTTTGGGGGTACGGAGATCGTCACCCCGCCAGCGACGAAACGCACGTGCGCGCTGGATCAGTTCATCGAGCCGCGGCGCCAGCACCGGATGATGGAGCAGCTCGCTAACCTTTTTGCGGTGTTCAGATGGGGTTACTAGTTCACCATTGTCTGTGACCTCTTTCAGCAACGCAAGCTGTTTGGTCTGCTTGATCTGATGTGTGTGAAGCGCCGACTTCTCAGCCTCGGTCAGGGTCGGTATGAGCGAGAGATCGTCGTACAGAGCCGCCCATCGCATACAAATCTCATTGTATAGACACCCATCACATTTAGCTGTCAAGTGGAAAGGTAATTCGGCAAATGGTGCGGTTGCGATGGTGGATAAGATTGCCGATGGGCCAGCCAGTAACGTCTCGATCTCGGCCAGATAGGGGGTTGGATCGGTAATGATTTCCAGATAACCGGTAGTTACCCCCAGCCATTCCAGCGCCTGCCGTTGCTCAGCTTCAATCCGTCGTCGTTCGGCTAGCGTCTGGTTCGTTGCTGCAAGTTCACCTTCACCACGGTACAGAATACCGAGCCGAACGGTTTGCAATGCTACATTTGCATCCTGGCAAATCTGCTCGACGAGCCGCTGATAGCAGGCCAGTTGCAGACGATGCTCGATCTTCGCCGTTGCCGAACTTTTGGTATCAACGATCAGGAGTTCCAGCCTGCCGTCATCAGTACGTGCCAACAACAACAGATCAATATCACCACTGACCGCCCAGCCATCAAGATGAGCGGCCAACCGCGGTTGAAAGAGAACTTGCTTCGTACCAGGTGCGAGCTGCCGGATGTGTTGAAGCACAATATGATTGTGATCGGAGGTCGTAAACTGCGGATCGCCTGCGCGCTGACGCTGTGCGCAGTGAACGGCATTGGGAAAGTGTTGCCGTACCTGATCTTCAATAGACTGTTCAAACTGCCGACCGGCGATGGTCAACATCGGCGGGAGCGGTTGCAACGATATGCGGTATTTTGGCAGCCAGGTTAGCTCTTTCCGTCGTTCGTGGAGGCGTAGACGCAAGTAGCGCCGACACTGATCGAGGCGCAGATACTGAGCCAGGTCGGTTGGTGAAAGCGAATGTGGCCGATTCGGATTGTTTGGCAGCGGGGGAAGGTGTTCATCCATATAACTCATACCAATGTAGCTTGTGGCGCCTGTACGCACGTTTGCCAGTATACTAGCCGCGAAATCTATCCCTAATACTTTACAGCCTTTATGATAAAACGTTCAGTCAGATTAGCTGTACTAGTACTAAGGTCAAGTATTCTCAGACGTGATTGTACATCGACCGGTTTAACCACTTCGCCCAACACCCGTTCGTAGCCGTCAAGCGTAGTAACAGTAGTATCACCGTCTTTTGCCCAATGATGAACCGTTACCGGTGATCTGTCTGGATCATCGTTGACAACACCTTTCGTCTGTAACGAGGTAACAGGCAGGTTAACGTCTGTTTTCATCTGTGCCACCGAAGTGCAGAGGTGGCATCAAGGCAAGTGCTTGTTGAGCGGCTGGTAGATCCAATTCGTTTGCAACCGGCTTACTATTCAGCAGCTTCTTCCCTAAAAAGGAGCCTCTGGTAAGCTTCTTCCGTGTACGCTACCAACTGCCGTTCCGCCAGCGTTTGCGCAATCTTGCCCTCTTTCCCCAACACTCGCGCAAGAGCTATCAGATCAAGCAAGTTAAGAAGTTGGGCCGTAATTGGCCGCTTTGCGTCCCAGAAAATGAAGGCTGACCAAAACGCTCTGGCAGGGTCGGACATCACCAGCTCGTACAGGAAATCGCACTCTTCTTCAGACGCACAGGAGAAAAAATAACAGGTATCGTCCAGAACCACTGGGCGTCCCCGAAACGGTGGTACTTGGACAAATTCGAGCTTCTTGTATAAACCTGAGATAGCAACCTTCCAGGGAGCAAATGTATAGGGTCCAACCCCAAAGACCGAGAAGGGCGGGCGGTTCTTGTAGATGGAACTCTTTCGTTTGTCTAGAAGATGAGCGTGCTCAGTAAGATAATGCCACGTCTTGGGGGCGTCAGACCTAAGATGGCTTGGATCGTCGCTCATCGTCCGTTGTGGAACAATCATCCAACGACGCGGCTTCCTGTGCGCTGCAAGATCGGAGCTTTTGAGCAACGGAAAGAGCACGTCAGGTTCAAGCTCCACGAATTCTCCCAGCCCGTTAACAAACTTACCAGACTCAACGTTCAGTTCAAAGACCTTGCTACAATCGTGCTTTATCCCTGACCGCCAACCCCGGAAACCGTTCCCTCTAAGGTCTTTCCATTTCTGGTATGATTTGACATCAGCCACAAGCATTCCATCCTGCAAACCAAACGTGCTATCAGGGTGGTGTGCATGAATAGAATAAAAAACCCGGCATTCCTTGCTATTGCCGTTTGGCTCGCTCCGAACGAACAAAAGGCAGGCGTCAACCGACGCCCCAAAGTATTTCTGCGCGTCGAGGAGATACAGTGATGCTGACTCAATTCGTAGGCCATTTTGCCAGGCGTATAAAAGAACTTTACGTGCTACTGTCGTTTTGCAAAGCATCGCAAGCATGCCGTTTTTACCATTGAGCCATTCGATGTTCTTTCTAATCATCCATTCCGAAATGTCGAAATTGCTTTTACCGGTGAGCGCATCAATACCGCGGAGATTGTCGAGGTTTGACTTCGTCGGAACATTGCTACTGCCCAGCATGCTTAACGCTGTATTTGTGACCCAAGGTGGATTGCCTATGACAAGGATGGGTTTAGGCAACGATTCAACGATCTCAGACCAATTCGTGAAGAAGAAATCAGCTTGATAAACTTCAGTGGACGCATGAGGGAATGCGTGTGCAACAGCCTGCTTTGCCTGTGCTACGTATTGCGGGTTGATCTCAAAGCCAAGAACACGTGACACGTTTGGAAATGTTTCTAACGATGCTTTGAGAAATGAACCCGTTCCGCAAGTCGGCTCAAGAATCGAAGCAGGGCGAAATCCAGTCCGAGCGATAAGGGAACAAATTTCCCTGGCCAGGCTGATGGGTGTTTGAAAATCCCCGAATTCGACTTTGCGCTGTGTTTGATTACGCATCGCTATCTCAGCCTTTCAACACCCGTAACGAGGCCAGCCTTCTCGATGACTCGACCATATTGAAGTCTCCATTGAAGGGCATTCGAGATGGTAAGATAGCCTACCTTAGGAGGATCAGAAAGGATTTCGTCAGCTATCGCTGATGACTCGATCTCGTCTACTGGCAGTCTGCGCTCCTCGATGAAAGCCATAATGTCATCCTTGTTCCCCTCATTCTCAAGGATTCGGCGAAGACCTGTGGTCGTTTGAAAGTCTGCCGTCCGCTCTTTACTGACAAAGATCGTGTGCAGAACGTTTAGATTTCCCGTAGCTGTTTGGGGGTCATCTGTTTTTTCGTATACGAACACAAGCAAAGAATAGCCCAAGCCGTAGATTTTCTGCCGAGCAGATTTAAAAGGACACGATGATTGCGGTTGCCTTATGCTTGTTACCTTCATGTCAACTTCAAGTTCGGAAAAGTCGATCCCACTTGCAGAGCTTCCTTCCTCAAAGTCGTACTTTTCGCGGAGGTAAGACCGAAACTTGTGCTCGAAGTATGTGCCAACAGCCTTCCCATCTGTAACACCATACAATGACGGCTCGCGGTGTGCTGACTCGATACCGGCAAACGTCTGCGCTTCTACCTTAAGAATTTCAAGTGTTAGCTTCGGTTTCATTACTTGACCTCACAATTTGCCGCCTAACGATTTGCACTAAGCCGTAGGCTGAACAAAGGGTAGTCTGTCAGCGCAAAGCGCGATTTAGGCAGCGCTTTGTTCGTTCGCAAGGAGGTGTTGCCTTATCCTTGCCAACATTTGATTGTCGGCCTGCTTTCCGGCATCTTTTATTATCGCAGCTCCTTACCAAATGGCATCGTAATAGTCTTGAAAATAGTGAACAATATCTGGTTGCCGAGTCGCTATAAGAGGTTCGCCCTCTGCCGGCAAGGTCTTATACCAATCACTCATCACAAAACCGTTTTCGAGACTTGGAACTGAGCGAGCGTTTCGCGAATCCACGCTCCTTGTGAAGCGTTTAACTGTTCACGGTGCGCTGCTAAACTATGCAATGATTGATCTCCGATACAATTGTCGTATCGCTGCTATCCCTCTACGGAGAACATCAGTTCAAGAACCTGATACACGGTTTTCGCAAACAGGATCGGTATTACGTTGCTGGTTCATCAAAAATACCCGGCTCAGGCTTCGGATCAATCCGATTCCGCAGGATGCGCTCAAAAGCTCCTACCTGGCGGGGGCCAATTGCTCGCCCCGAAATCAACAACACCTGGCCGTTGATGAGCTGTAGCTCATAGACACCAAACAGCTTGCGCCAGCCGCGCACTTGTGACCACGGAATCTCACTTCGCCCACTTTGGGCTTTGACGATTAACGTATCACGCCCCAATTCGTAACGGATTGGCTGGTAAACCGGAAGATCTCGCTTTCGGCTCTGGCGATAAATCATGATCCAGCCCACAATACTGTAGACCAGAAAAGGCAGCCAACCACCTAATAACGCGGGTACCTGAGGCACAGAGGGATCATAAATGACGAACGCTGTCAGTACTGCCGCTACAAATGCAAAGACATAGAAAATAGGACGACGAAAATAGCGACTGAGGGCGTGCCGGGTAAACTCTTTCTGGCTAATGACACTCTCGATAATCATAGTTTGTCAACACTAAAATGCATGCCGCTTGATCAAGATCAGTTCGTTACCGCCGTGTGGTAGTGTGCGATATTGTAGATCATCCAGCAAACTCCGCGACAAGAACAGCCCCAAACCACCCGCTCGTTGCTGTCCATGCGCGATCAGATGACGTGGTAAAGGAACACTGAGCGGATTAAATGCCGGTGCTGCATCACGGATCGATACCAAAAGCGTATCACCTTCATTCCAAACTTCGATCCATATTGGGCCAACTTGCCCACCATAACCATAGATAATGGTGTTGGTGATCAGTTCGTTGGCTGCGTAGACAATATCATCAATACAATCACGACGCGCACCAGTGTAACTCGCCGCATCAATGATCGAACGCCGAATCTGTTTGAGGCTATGCAGGTCGGCGTTAAAGGTTAGTGATGCGGTCATACTTGCTCCAAGTGATCTTACGATAGCGATTCCGGTGAATACGCATCTTATGATACCATACGGTTGCGGATGTTTACATGAAATAGCTCAAAACCTGAGTCTTTGCAACGTCTCTCCCTGCCCGGCAGTGGGATGGAGGAAGAGGAAAGAGGGCCAGGCAAGAGTCTTACCGTTTGCACCCGTCAAGAAAGGAGATGCGCATTGCACTGCGACCCTGCGGTCGCAACTTCTGGTGCGACATGCTTATGAACGACGCGGTTGAGTTTCTTATTCGTCTGCTTCGCACGCCATCGCTCTCTGGACAGGAGGCAGCGGCAGTACAGGTGATGGTGGCGCAAATGGCTGCGTTCGGCTGGGAAGCGTTCGTTGATGAGTCGGGCAGTGCGGTTGGTCAGGTGGGCACGGATGGGCCATTAGTTGTGTTGCTCGGCCACATCGATACTGTGCCCGGCGAGATACCGGTACGTATCGAAGACGGCAAACTCTATGGGCGCGGTGCTGTTGATGCCAAAGGCCCGTTGGCGACCTTTGTCTGGGCAGCCCGCCGTGCCGAGCAGGCTGGCACGTTAGGTTGCCGACTAGTTATTATCGGGGCCACCGAAGAGGAAGCCGCCAGCTCACGTGGCGCTCACGCTGCCCGTGATCGCTACCGCCCTGATTTTTGCGTGATCGGAGAACCGAGCGGCTGGGATCGGATTACGCTCGGTTATAAGGGACGGCTGCTCGTCCACTATCGTTATCAGCAACCGGTTGCCCATAGTGCTGGTGAACAACGTGCTGCCCCCGAACAGATGGTTGACTTCTGGCGAGCAGTTGAACAGTACTGTCAGCATCTCAACGCCGGACGAAGCCGGCTGTTTGAGCAACTCATCCCTTCGCTCCGGCGTGTTCATAGCGATAGCGATGGCATCAACGAATGGGTCGAAGCAACCATTGGCTTTCGTCTGCCACCCGGCGTTGAACCATCAACCCTGGCCGAGACGCTCCAGACCTTAGCCGGTGCTGCCCATCTCTCTTTTGAAGGCGCCTGCCCGGCCTTCCAGAGTCCACGCACGACACCGCTGGCAAGTGCATTTGTGCGGGCGATTCGTCAACACGGCGGTCAACCGGCGTTTCTCCACAAGACCGGTACAGCAGATATGAATGTCGTAGGCCCGGTGTGGCAGTGCCCAATCGTTGCTTACGGGCCGGGCGATTCACGGCTTGATCATACGCCTGACGAACATATTGTGCTGCACGAATACGAACACGCGATTGCGGTGTTAGCCGATGTGTTGGCACAATTACGTTGACGATTGACAAGGGTTGTGCTACCATCAGCCTGATTGAATATAAGCAACGTGGGGTTGTACCCCACCGGTAGGGAGCCCGGAGGAAGCGAAGGGCTTAATTGGGGGAAGTCCGGTGCAAGGCCGGCGCAGTCCACGCTACTGTATGTCGCCATTGGCGACGAGCCAGAATGCCCGTCCCTACTCGTCTGCTGTCACGCCCGCGCTGGAAAGGGGGTGAGGCAATACCTTCTTTTTGCTTCATCAGTTCACCCCTCCACCGCTGGTGGAGGGATTTTTGTTGTCTGTTCGGTGTTCGCTGACGGAAACGAGAGGAGCGTCTCATGCGTCGAACAATTGTCCTTATCCTTACGATGATGTTGAGTATAATCGTATCGCAACCAGTGGCTGCACAAAGCGACATGGTTGCTGCCGGATTGAAGTGGATTCTCGGCCAGCAACAGGCCGATGGAAGTTTTGCCGGTTTTGGGCCTGGTGATACTGCTGATGCTATTGTGGCGCTCGTGGCCGGTGGTGAACAACCACCAGCCAGCGCGCTCAACTATCTGGCCGGACAGGCCGCTAGCTACGGAACCTCATCGGCTGGCGCAACAGCCAAGGTGATCCTGGCCGTCGTCGCTGCCGGACGCGATCCGCTCAATTTTGGTGGGGTTAATCTGGCCCGCCAGCTTGGTACAACTTACGACCCGGCCACCGGTCAGTACGGCGCCGATGTGTACGGCCATGCCCTGGCCCTCCTGGCCATCAAGGCGATGGGCGTCCAACCGCCAGCGCCTGCTATCGAACGTCTTATCGGGTTACAGCTTCGCGACGGTGGATGGAGTTTTGATGGCGCCGCAGCAACCGGTAGCGATACCAATACGACCAGTCTGGCGGTGATGGCTTTGAGTGGCTATGCTCGTGCAGGCGATGCGTTAACCGCCGCCCGTAACTATCTCCGTGGTCAACAGAATCCCGATGGCGGGTTTCCCTACTCGCAAACATCTGCATTCGGCAACGCCAGTGATGCCAACTCCACCGCAGCAGTGATCCAGGCAATCCTGGCCCTCGGTGAAGACCCAAACGCAAATCCATGGCGACAGGGTGAAGCAACACCGCTGAAGGCCTTGATCGCATTCCAGAATCAAAGTGGTGCCTTCCGCTATCAAAACGCAATGCCCGACGATAACGCATTGGCAACCTATCAGGCAATTCCGGCAGTCGCTGGCAGAACGTTGCCGGTACGGACCGTCACCATCCCGGCAGCACAAACATTGATCGCTTCGGCCATCAATCTGCCAACAACCGGTGGCGAAACTGTGCCGATCCTGGCTCTGGTTGCCCTCACAGGGATGGCCCTGCTGGTCGTTGGTCTGTGGCTGCGCCGTGAGCCGGTGAGACAAGGGTAGGACGATGAAACTGTGGCGCACGATGCTGATCTTGCTGGTTATGACCCTCCTGTCGAGCGCGGTCAATGCCCAGTCACCGGTCAACCGTGCTGGGGTCGTGGTGCGTTTCGGTAATGGTGAAGTAGTGACGGCATGCGTTACCTTTAACGAATCGACGATCAGTGGACTTGATCTGCTCGAACGGAGCGGGTTACCGGTGATCAGTCAGCAGAGCAGTATCGGCGCCGCAGTGTGTAAAATTGGTCGCGACGGTTGCGACTATCCGGCGACCAGTTGCTTCTGTGCTCGCGATCAGCAGGGGCGAGCGGTTTACTGGGCCTTTTACCGCCGCGAGGCCGGTACATGGCGTTATTCCAATTTGGGCGCCAGCAACGTTGTGGTGAACGATGGCGATCTCCACGGCTGGGCCTGGGGGCCGGGTGATGCTAGTAGTGGTGCGGTACCACCAGATCTCGAACTGAGTGATGTGTGTGGTCAGACAACAATACTCCCCACAACTGTGCCCACTGCTACCACTGTTCCAACAGCCATTCCTACAGTTGGACGCCAGGCTACTGCAACTATGAACCCTACGGCCATGGAAGGCCCAACTATCGCTACGACACAACCAACGACACCCATGCCAATCGCTCGCCCTTCTTCACCGACCGCAGGAGCACCAACAGGGTCATCCATTACCCTTAGTCTCAGTCCACTGCCGTCGCCAACTGCGCTTGCTCCGACACCACCGACTAGAACCGAAACGCCTACACCGACCATGGCAAGCAATGGAAATGGGCAATGGCTTGCTTTTTTTGCCCTGGCAGCACTGTTGATTATGGGCATCGTGGTCACGTTGAGACGGCGTAACAAGGGATAAAGGAGTTTCACAGTGGGTCGTTCACGCCACACCAGTATCTGGCTTGTTCGTCACGGTCAAACCGAAGCTAACCGGAGTCGGCGGTATCTCGGCCTCCGTGACAGTCCTCTGACCGATTACGGTCGGCGCCAACATCTGGCCCTTGCTCAACGTCTACAAGTGCTACCCTTTACCAACATCATTGTCAGCCCAACAGAGCGAACCCGTTCTCTGGCCACAATGATTTTGAATCGGCGACCGACGATCCCAGTGCATGAAGATTCGCGGTGGTTGGAGATCGATCACGGACGTTGGGAAGGACTAACTTACCGCGAGGTGCTGCAACGTTTTCCTGATGACGCTCAGCAACGCTGGGCAAACGGCATTGATGGTCGGGCCACTGGGGGAGAAAGTCTGGCTGAAGTGGCAAACCGGGTGAACGAGGCATGGCAAGAATTGCTCGCCGGATCGGTGGGTCAACGAGTGCTGATCGTCACTCACGCCACACCCATCCAACTGGTACTCTGTTGGTGTTGTCAGCTTCCGATAGCCGAATACTGGCGCTGGCGCATCGACTTAGGCAGTATCACTGCACTCGATGTATACGGATCAACAGTCATTATGCGCACGATCAACACCGTACCGCGGTTGTTGGCGGCGACGGCGGAAGATGTATGAGTGAATCATCAATCCGTTCTCCCATTGGTCTGGTAGAGGCCCTACGCTTTCTCACCATCATTCCCCTTCCCGGCCTGCCACCAATGAACGAGCAGAGCGTTGTGCGGGCAATCCCCTGGTTTCCGATGGCCGGCCTGGTCATCGGCGGTGTATTAACTGCGGTTGACCTGCTGGCCCGACCGTTGTGGGGTGACCTCAGCGCCGCCGTACTGGTGGTGGCAATGTGGGGCATCATTACCGGCGGAATGCACCTCGACGGCCTGAGCGATACGTTCGATGCCGCAGTGAGCTGGCGATCACGTGAACGCAAACTCGAAATCATGAAAGACAGTCGGATCGGGGTCATGGGAGCCTCAGCGCTGATCATGATCCTCTTCCTGAAAGTAGCTCTGATCGCTGGTGCGCCAGGCGCCTGGCCTGCCCTCCTGCTGGCACCCATTCTGGGGCGTTGGGCCGATTGTTTCGGCATCTATTGGTTTCCCGCCGCACGGGAAGGGGGACTGGGACGCATGTTCAATTCTCAGGTACGACAGCGTGACTTCTGGCTGGCATCTTTGCTCACGGGGGGAGTCACGTGGCTTATTGCCAACTTCAACGGCTTGATCGCCTTCGGTTTGGTGTTGGGGCTGGCATATCTGTTAGCGCGCTGGTGGGTTCGTGACTTCGGTGGCCTGACCGGCGATACCTACGGCGCCCTTTGTGAGATAAGCGAAGTGGTGGTACTGGCTACGCTGACAGTACGTTTGGGGCATGGCTAATGCACACGCGCACATGGCTCTGCTGGCTGATTGCAACAGTTACCATCGCAATGCTCGCACCGCATCCGCTTTACCACATCTTGCTGATGCTGGTGGTGACGTACATCTTCGTGAATCGGCGTGATGATCGTCCGCTAGCACGGAGTTTTGCCCTCTTTGCCCGTGTCGGTGCCTTTATCTGGTTCGGATACATTCTCTTTGCCATCGTGACGGTCGGTGGAGCACGCGGAACAACCGTGATCTTCCGGTTGCCTGCCATTCAGCTTCCGGCGTGGTCAGGCGGTATTGTCTTTGGCGGGTCAATCACTGCTGAAGCCCTGGCCTGGGGGGCCACTCGTGGTTTGGGATTGTGGACACTGCTGCTCATTTTCGGCGCCTTTAACGCGCTCGTCGATCATCATCGGCTGCTCCGGCTGACCCCGCGCTCACTCTTCCACGCCGGTCTTACCGTGACGATAGCGATTGCCTTTGCCCCAGGGTTAGTGCGCACGGTTCAGGACATCACAGCCGCCCAGCGGGCCCGTGGTCATCGGTTTGGTGGGATACGGAGTTGGGGTGCCTTGATTAGCCCTCTTCTGGCCGGTAGTCTTGAGCGTGCAATCCAACTGGCCGAAGCACTCGAAGCGCGTGGCTATGGGCGCACGGTATCAACTGCACCGGCAACCGGACGCACACTAGGGCTGGTCTTCGGTCTGGTAGGCCTGACGGCTGCGGTCATCGGCTGGTTATGGGTTGGACCTTCCAGCGTCCCTCTCGTCGCCCCACTTGGCGGTGGTGGTCTCCTCCTCACCGGCTGGGCTGCCCACCAACTAAGCCGACGTGTGCCACGCACAACTTATCGGCGCGAACGCTGGCGCCGTCATGATACGTTCACCTGGATCGCTGCTGTCAGTGCAGTTGGCGTGATCGCGACGATGCGCTTGATTGAACCCAGTGCGCTCGTCTACTATCCGTTTCCGGTTATCACGGCGCCCAGTTTTGATCTTCGTATCGGTGCGGCGATTTTGGCGCTGGCCGTACCTGCCATACCACTGCCATCGACAGCACCACGCCGTGCACACCGTCTGAACGCTGACCGCCGGGCCGCACGTCGTGAAGCGCCGCCCCAACACCCATTGCGGGTAAGCGCTTCCGATTAACATGCAGGGCTGAAGCGGTTGAGCAGGAGAAATCCATCGAAAACTTCCGTGCAGGAACCATCAGATCACCCTGTTGCCACTGGCGCTTCAAGTGGCAGCAGAATGGTGAACGTTGTTCCAACACCAGGTTGGCTATCGACAAGAATACGCCCGCCATGTTGCGTAATGATATGGGCACTGATTGCCAACCCAAGACCGGTACCATGCGGTTTAGTGGTGTAAAATGGCTCAAAGAGATGCGGTATATGTTCAGGGGCAATCCCGACACCGGTATCACTAATCGCGATTGATAGCGTCGATGGCGCTTCTGGGCGGCCAGCGACCAGACTGGTAGTAACGGTCAATTCACCGCCATTGGGCATCGCATCACAAGCGTTCAGAATAACATTCAAAAACACCTGCCGTAACTGATCGGCATGGGCCGTGATCGGTGGCAGATCATTAGCGAGCTGGGTACGGACAGTAACGTGATTGTGGCGCAGATGGGTAGTGACTAACTCAAGCGTTTCACGAAGCAGGGCATTAATGTTGGCACTGGTCAGCTCGCCACGTGAAGGGCGGTAGAAATCACGCATCCGGGTGATAATGCGTGCAATCCGCCCTAACTCTTGCTGAGCAATGTTCAGAAATGTGCGCTGTGGGGCATCGGGCGGTAAATCTTGTTCGACCAGATAGAGACTGTTGCGCGCTGCATAGAGTGGATTATTGATTTCATGCGCCACTGAAGCCGATAATTCACCAACCGCAGCCAGTTTCGCACTCTGCAATAACTGTGCCTGTGCTGCGTTCAAACGCGCTTCAGCCTCGGCCCGGAGCGATTGGGTAAGCGCCAGATCGTGCTGTAACGCTGTTGCTCGTTGCCGCTGCCGAACTTCATCAATCGCAATCATTGTCAGATCGGCCAATGCCTGCACGAACGGCAAATCGCGCGGATGGTACAGATGCCAAATCTGATCGCTGCATACGATAAGCGCCCCATTCCGTTGACTTTCGATCCGCAGGGGCGCCAGCAGCACGCTTTGGGGCAAAGTGCAATTCTCAGCGGCTTTATCCAGCGATAGATGCTGTTGTCGCAGCAGGTTCTCGATTTGTGGGCCGGTTAACAGGATCGAGCGTGGCGCTTTCACAGCTATATCGGCCAGGATTGCAATTGCCGGAGAAGGCGTACCTGCTGGAATAGAGGCCCGCAGATGCAAAGCACCCTCTGTCTCATCATCAAGCAGATAGATATACGCCGCTGCCGTACCCGGAAAGAGGTTGGTGGCTTGCTGCACGACGAGTTGCACTATCTTCTCGACATCATGACTGATCAGCAGCGCAGCCGAAATGGAAAGCAGTGCGGCCAGCCGTCGATCAAGGTCACGGGCATAGCGGGCGTGCAACTCAGCTTCACGTTCGAGAGCAGCAATACGAGTTTGCGCTGCCTGCAATTCTTGTTCTAGCCTGGCAATGTAGGCTGTGACATCTTCACGCTCGATCATGTTTAAGCTCCTGTGCTGGTTATCCTTTCACCATGATACACGAGGGCCGTAATTTGCTACTGCTAACCCGCGTCACGCGGTCGGCATAACAGGCGTCACGCTGCTGCGTCGGTATGCCGGCTGAGGCAGGTTTCCAGCTATCTCCATACCCTCTCTTTAGCCCCCATTTTAAGCTCTCACCAGGAGCGAGGAAGGAGGAGGATGCTTCCCATTTAATTGCGGGCCAGAGGCCCGCGCACCCAGGATGTCCACGCACCCAGGATTCGGGGTACCGCATGCGGGCCAGAGGCCCGCGCACCCAGGATGTCCACGCACCCAGGATTCGGGGTACCGCATGCGGGCCAGAGGCCCGCGCACCCAGGATGTCCGCGCTCCTGGTGCTTCGTCGGGGTACCGCTACTGTTTCATCGTCCGGTCTCGAAGGCGACCCGAAATTGAGAACGCTGAAAATCTCTGGATACGGTACCGATACCGTTGACCATGCTATCAGCTCATGTTATGATATGCCAATAATTATATAATTCCAACTAACTGTAAGCGTAATCAAGATGGAGTGCAAGGTGATATGACTACCCAGCCGCGTGTGTTGGTAGTTGATGACGAGCAAAATATTCGCCTGACCTTACAGGCATTACTCAGCCGGGCTGGTTATGCCGTCACGACGGCTGCAACCGGTGAAGAGGCAGTAGCCCTGTTTGAACGTGAACCATTCGATCTCATGCTGGTCGATCTACAAATGCCCGGCATGAAAGGGATGGAAGTAGTAGCAAAAGTGCGGGAAGCCGGCCACGACGCCATCATCATTGTCTTAACCGGCCATGGCTCGCTCGATTCGGCCATTGAAGGCATTCGGTTTGGTATCTTCGACTATCTGCTCAAGACCAGCGATCCGAATCAAATTCTGGCCCGAGTGGCTGCCGGGCTGGAAGAACGTGCGGCACGACGCCGCCAGAGTGATTTACTCGATACTATCGGTGCGGCAGTGCAAGAATTAACCGGCGGGAAAGTGGCATCGTCGGTGGCACCGGTTCAGCCCTCGGCAACTCCTCCATCACCTACACCGACACCCGAACCGACTGGACGCATTCTGACCATTGGTCCGTTAACGCTCGATACATGGCATCAGACGGCAACATTAAACGGTCGCTCGCTCAACTTGACGCCAACCGAATTTCGCTTACTCCTGTGCCTGGCCGAGCACGCCGGTCAGATGTTGTCGTATACGCAATTGGTGCGTTGTGCCCAAGGCTACGAAACAACCGAGCTTGAGGCGGGTGAGTTGATCAAACCGCACATTCATCACTTGCGGCAGAAGATTGAACCCGAACCCAGTGCCCCGCGCTATTTGCTGAATGTGCGCGGTAAGGGGTATATCTTGCAGATTTAGCCGGTCGCCGACGCAATATCATTCGTGTTTCCGCAGAATCGTACCCGATCTCATCCGGCATAATCACCTGGCCTGTGCATCAGATGCAGGATGTTGACTCGCATCTCAGGTCAGTGGATCGTATATCTCTAAATCGCCGACTGTCAGTGGTCATCGCTAACAGGACATCAACATGGCCGAAGATTGGCTCTACTTCAACGGTGTGAACGCAAGTCGGGGAGAGTATGCCCACGAACCGATTCCTGTGCGTGAACTGGCCCGTTTGATACTCGGCGAACGACCATCACCCGACCGCATCGATCCCGATCCCGAACAGCGGGCTGCTCTGCGTGAACGGTATCTGGCCGACGTGACAGGCGCGTTTCGGGTCAAAGAGGGCGTTGACCCCACCAATCTGGCTCAGGCTGGGTGGGGAATCATCTTTCCGGCAACAGTCGATCCTGCACCGATCCGCGAGGCATTGAGTGAATTGCTGAACTGGCGCCGTGTCCAGGCCGGGCCACGGTATCGCGAATGTAGCGGTGAACGGGGGTATCGGCCCGGCGAAAGTAAAGCCGCGTTTCTACGACGGCAAGGGGCAGCAACCAGTGGTCCGGTTGATCCTGAGCGGTTTCCCTACTACCTCTTGCTGGTTGGCTCACCCGAAGACATTCCTTTCCGTTTTCAGTATCAGCTCGATGTCCAATATGCGGTCGGGCGTATTCATTTTGCAACCCTTGATGAATATGCAGCGTATGCCCGCAGTGTCGTAGTTGCAGAACGGAACGGTATTACGCTCCCGCGACGGATCGTGTTTGCTGGCGTGCAACATCCCGACGATGTGGCAACTAGTCGCAGTTTACAAGGATTGGTACAGCCGCTCGCTACTGAGTTGGTTGGTCATCCGCAACGTGGTGAGTGGGAGATTAGCACCCTTAGCGGTAGCGACGTTACAAAAGAGCGGCTCAGTCAACTTCTCTCTAATGCACCGCCGACATTGCTCTTTACCGCCAGTCACGGGGTTGAGTTTGAAGCAAACGACCCGCATCAGCTATACCATCAAGGCGCAATACTCTGTGCCGACTGGCCGGGGCCACAGGCCTGGCGACAGCGTCCGATTCCGCCAGCATTCTATCTTGCTGCCGACGATATTGCGAGTAACACCTCGCTTCACGGCGCTTTTGTGTTTCAGTTTGCCTGCTTCGGCGCCGGTTGTCCACGAGAAGATGATTTTCCCCATTTACGCGGAACCCGTTCGGTGATCGCAGCCAAACCATTCGTTGCTGCCTTGCCAAGACGTTTGCTCAGCTTACCGCGTGGTGGTGCGCTGGCATACATTGGTCACGTTGAACGAGCATGGACGTTCTCGTTCAGTGATACCCGTGGGGGTCGCCAAATCGAGACCTTCAGCAGTACGTTGCGTCGGCTGCTGTTTGCTGGCGCCCCGATTGGCTATGCACTTGAGTTTTTCAATGAGCGGTATGCGGAACTGGCAACGGTCTTGACCGAAGATATTGAGAATGCGCGTTGGGGCCAAGCGATCGATCCGATAGAACTTTCGACACGCTGGACGGAACATAACGATGCGCGGAGCTATATTATTCTTGGCGATCCGGCAACCCGTCTGTGCCGGCAACTGGCGGCTGACACAGCGGATTCACCACCACGACTGACGATACAATCTTCATCAACAGAAACACCCCCAATTGCTGCACCATCACCAACTGCTGCCGAACCGGTCACGACAATACCACCTTCTCCTAGCGGTCAGCCAGTGGCGCCAGTACCGGCCGGGAGCCTGCCACCTGAAACCCCGGTTATCCCGGTGGCATTGCCCGAAGTCGGAGCCAGTTTTGGTCTGTTTGGGAATAAACCGGCCGAAACGATGCAAAAACTCTCAACTGCTTTGCAAGAGTTCGGTGAGCGCCTGGCAACGACCCTCCAACAAGTCATCGCCGATGCCGCTCATTTGGAAGTTGAGACGTACACGACTGACGCCCCTGAAACCATTAACTATCGACAGGGCGATTTTCGCGGCGCCAGCTTACGCGCCGTAACCCGTATGAGTCTCGATGGCGACACTCAAGTATTGGTACCAACCAACGCCGAAGGAATTGATGAGCGTCTGTGGGCTATCCACGTCAGTATGGTGCAACAGGCACAGACGAATCGGGCCGAGATGGTACGGGCCATTGCTACAGCCGCAGCCGGCCTCTTGGGCGTCTTGCAAGGCAAATGAACGCTGTTTTTGTCGTGATCGAATCATCATCATCACCAACCGTTGTCACGCCTCCCGGCCCCTGGCAACCGCTGGTCAGCGGCAATGCGTTTTCAACAGATGATCAGCCTGATGTCATCTGGCAGGCACGATTACCAGACGATGCGTTGGCAGCACAGAGCGCAATACGCTCGGCAATGAGCCAGCTCGATGCTCAAGAACATGCGCTGGCGACCGTCGAGCAACGTTTACGGCAAGTTGTTGATGGAGCGGTCAGTTTTGGCACAACACTGCCCCTTGCTGAACAGCATCTGCTCGCTTGGGTGTCAATGGGAGAGCAACCGCCTGGCGGGGCAAGTTTTGGTCTGCGCGATGAAGTGCAAGAGCGCTGGCAGGCAGCGCAAGAGCAATTCATTGCTCTGAGTACTCAGGTCTGTGAATTGCTCAGATCGTATGCAACCGTCGAAACTATTCACGGATCGCGTCTGATTGCTCGTACCAGAGTCAACTGGTTTGGTGACGTACAATCGTGGTTGGTCACCGACATCACTCCAGTACAGGCTACCCTCCATCACAAGACCTTGACCCTCGCCCTGCGCTCGCGAGCTGCCCTTTTGCGCATCATTGGCCTGGTTGGACGCGGAGCGGCGCTGATAGCTACTATGGTTGCGTCACCGATCAGTGCGCTCATGGCATTACCGGCGTCCTGGCAATTTGTCCAAGAGGTACTGGCCGAAGTTCGGCAATCAATGGTATCATCCACATGACACTCTCACGCTGAATAGAGGAGAACTTGCATGGCAGGCGAATTGGAGAACTCGATCCGTAGTGCAGCGGCGAGAGTTGCTGCTTATGTTGCCGATGCCGCAGTGATGGAGGTAACAACCTCCTACAAGGTTGTTGGCCCAACCGCTACTGCCGAAGAAGAACGACCAGCGGCCAAAACAATCATTCGACTCGATGGTGATTGCCACACAACGGTACCAATGCGTGAGGGGCCAGGAGGGATGCTGGAAGTTGACAGTGGTCTGTTCGAGATTCATCAGGCAAATGTGGCAACTGCCACCGAATATCGGGCGCGCGTGCTGGCAGCATTAATTGGACTTTTGCAACGCAGGTAATCGATGCGAGATAGTGCTCAATCGTGCTAACGTATTAACGTATTGGCAACAACTGTTGTTACTTTGGTATCGCTGAGGTAGTTTTATGAATGATAGCCCCTTCATTCCGCGAAGATTGGCCGAAATCGTTGCTGAATTTCGCGCAGCCAGTCGTGAAGAGAAACTAGAATTATTATTGGAATTTTCTGAGCAGCTTCCGCCCTTACCTCCCGACCTGAAAGACCATCAGGGTATGGAACAGGTTCACGAATGTATGTCCCCGGTCTTTGTTGTCGCACAGCGAGAGGGTGAACGAATCGTCTATCACATTGACGTACCGCCCGAAGCGCCAACTATCCGCGGTTTTGCCGCTATCTTACGAACAGGACTGGAAGGATTAACACCTGCCCAGGTACTGGCGGTATCAAGTGATTTCATCCAACAGATGGGGCTGCACCAGGTGCTCAGCCCGCAACGGCTCAATGGCATCAGCGCACTTCTTGTCTATCTGAAACGTCAGGCGCTGCGCCTGATCGAGCAAGCGGAGACAGGCAAGCATTAAACCCGCGCACTGCGCAGGGCCTGGGCAATGGTGTTGAAGACCACCGCCGGTCGGCGACCATCGGCAATACCGAGACGGTAGAGTAATGCACGACGGTAGACATGCGGTGAAGACGGAGCCAATCGGCAACGCCGACGACGCCCGTAACCGGTTGTGAGCGCGTGGATCTGTTCATCGGAAAAGAGGCGGATGATCATTTGACATCTCCATCATTTGTGCACTAGCTCACAATCTTACCATTACTATAGGAATGACTATACGCCTCGTCAAGTCGATAATGACGGAAATTTCCTGTGCAATTATTGTCAATATCCTAAACACAGAAGAGTGACAAGGAGGTCCTATGCCATCAATGCTCATTAACGGTCAATGGCAGGCTGCAACGCAGGGAGAGGTCTTTCCGGTACACAATCCGGCGACGGAAGAGGTGATCGATTATGTACCACGGGCAACTGCGGCCGATGCCGAGCAGGCAATGATTGCTGCTGAACGAGCATTTCGCGAGTGGCGAAAAGTTACTGCCCACGACAAGGCGCACATCCTGCACGAGATTGCGCATAAGATGCGTGCGCACGCCGAAGAACTGGCTACGCTGCTGACCCTTGAGGGCGGGAAGCCGTTGGTCGAAAATCGCGACGAAATCGGCTGGTGTGCAGCCTGTTTCGACTATTACGCAGAATTACAGCGCAATACTCGTGGCCGGGTGATCCCATCGGTTGAGCCGAGCCAACTGGCCATGGTGTTGAAAGAGCCATACGGCGTTGTAGCCGCAATTGTCCCGTGGAACTATCCATTGTTGTTGATGTCGTGGAAGGTTGCGCCTGCACTAGCAGCGGGGAATACCGTTGTGCTCAAGCCGAGCGAAATGACCCCGCTGGCAACGTTACGTTTTGCCGAGTTGTGTTGTGACCACGTACCGCCCGGCGTGCTCAATATCATTACCGGTTTTGGTGATGTTGGCCGTGAGCTGGTCGTTAGTCCGCGTACACAGATGATAGCCTTCACCGGTAGTTTCGCTACCGGGCGTGAGATCGCTCGCCTGGCGGCCGAGCGCGTCAAGAAGACTCACCTTGAGTTAGGTGGCAAGGATGCGTTCATTGTTGCCGAAGATGCCGATCTCGATGTCGCAGTACCCGGTGTGGCCTGGGCAGCGCTCCTGAATGCAGGTCAGGTATGCACCAGCACTGAACGGGTGTACGTCCATGAGTCGATTGCCCGCCCCTTTACCGAGCGTCTGGTAGAGTTTGTGCGCTCGTTGCGTCTGGGGCCTGGAATGGACCCCGATACTGACATTGGCCCGCTTATCGGCGAGAAGTACCGGGCGAAGGTCGAAGATCACGTCGAAGAGGCGCGGGCACGGGGTGCAACGATCCTGACCGGCGGACGACGGCCACCTCAGTTTTCACGGGGCTTTTTCTACGAGCCAACCGTCCTGACCAATGTTGATCACAGTTTCCGTATTATGCGTGAAGAGACGTTCGGCCCAACGATCCCAATCATGACCTATCGTACCTTTGACGAAGCTATCGAGCTGGTCAACGATTGTGATTACGGCTTGGGCGCGAACCTCTATACCAACGACCCCCGTAAGGTCAAGCAATACTATGAGGAAGTCAAAGCTGGTACGTGTTGGGTCAATGATCCGCTCACCGACAACGATGCCGGTCCATTTGGTGGAATGAAGTTTAGTGGTGGTGCGCGTGAACTGGGTGAAGAGGGATTAGAGGAGTTTCTCGAAACAAAGCACGTCCACTGGGATTTCACGATGGTGCGGAAACCGTGGTGGTATCCGTATGGCAAAGGGAAGCAATCATAAACGTTAAGAGAGACGTGAGGCGCTCGCGCCTCACGTCTCAGGTGCTCAAAGTCGTTGAGGAGCACCGATCATGCCCACTATTGTGCGAAGAGGTGGCTTACACTCCTTGCCCTCTCACCTTCCTTCTATTCGCCTGAGAGGCAAGGATGGGTGCAAAGGGGATTCACCGCCGTTCCACAGCAGACGACGAGGGAGGGTGCTGTGAAAGCATTTCTCCCGTTCTCTTCTCATTTCTTGTGCCGCTCAGCGAGCCAGCGGCCCGTGCTCTCAGGGGAATGGGGGTAGGACGGGGCATCATCATAAGCAGATGTCAGGGAATGTGCAGACGTTCACCGAGAACTACGTCAGATTTGTCAGACGATCACTTACCGTATGTTACAATGACACCCGCTGCTATTTGCCGGACACGTGGTTGAAAGGCTGATCGATACAGGTATGGAAATTTACCCCACTCCGCATAACGTCGCGTTGATCGATGTCCATCATCTTGGTCGTTCGCATGTGATTGGCGCCTTCTTGTTACTCGGCGATGAACCAGCGTTGGTCGATCCGGGGCCGGCCAGTACAATCCCTGCGCTGCGGGCAGGATTAAGTAGCTATGGCTTAACCGTTACCGACTTGCGCGCCATCGTGCTGACCCATATCCATCTCGATCACGCTGGAGCAACTGGCTTACTTGTCGCAGAGAACCCGCATCTGGTCGTGCACGTCCACGAACGGGGCGCCCCTCACCTGATCGATCCGTCGCGGTTACTGAATAGTGCTACGCAGCTTTACGGCGATCGGATGGCAACCCTGTGGGGCGACGTGCGCCCGATTGCTGCTGAGCGGATTCGCACCTATACTGGCGGCGAGACATTATCGCTCAGAGGACATCCGCTACGCGCTTTTGATGCTCCTGGTCACGCCAAGCATCATCTCATCTGGCTCGACGAAGCAAACGGTGCAGCATTTGTTGGTGATAATACCGGTGTTCGATTGCCAGGAGTACGGATGACGCGGCCGGCCACTCCGCCACCCGATGTTGACCTCGATGCCTGGGCACAGACACACGATCTCCTGGAACAGTTACGGCCACAATGGTTGTGTCTGACTCACTTTGGCGCTTACGATGATGTTGCCTTTCATCTGACCGACGCTCGTTTGCGGTTACGTCAATGGGCCGAAATCGTCCGCCAGAGTCTGCTGGCCGGCCACGATGAAGCAACCGGCGTGGCTGCGCTGGAAAAAGCACTGGCCCTTGAGGCAGCTACCCTGTCGCCCTCTGAGCAGACGGCAATCCTTCAGCAGACTGGGCCGCTAATCTTGAGTTGGCGGGGATTAGCCAGGTACTGGCACAAATCCGGTGCGTTAGACAAGGGGCATGTTGCACAGAACTGAATCCGGCAAACGTACCGCGCCCGCAAGTCTTACCTGCGGGCACGATACTGACATCCTATAACTTCACCTCGCCGCGCAAGAAACGTAGTGCTGTTTCGGCCAGGATCGCAGTTCCAATCGGCAATGCGCGTTCATCTATGTCGAAGATCGGGGTATGGTGGCCTCGCACAATCCCGTCATCGATAGCTGCTCCTAGCATCAACATTGCGCCAGGCGCCTGCCTGGTCATGTAAGCAAAATCTTCTGCCCCCATGCCGGTACGCGAGCGGTCAATCGCGTCAGGGCCGAGAAAATCACCGGCCACGTTGCTCATCCACTCCGCAACGCGCTCATCATTCCAGCCAGCAGGGTATCCGCGTGTAATAGTCACCTCGGCACTACCGCCAAACGCTTCCGCCACGGCAAACGCACGCTCGACTTCGTATGCCAGTTTCTGCCGCACCTCTTCACTGAAACTGCGGAGCGTTCCTTGCACAAAAATTTCGCTCGGTATCACATTTGAAGCGTGACCACCACGCACGGTTCCAACACTCAGAATCGCTGGCTCCATCGGATTAATCAACCGTGAGCGAATCCCGAACAGCGCATTCAACACGTGTGACAACATAAAGACCGGATCGGTGCCGAGATGGGGGTACGCGCCATGACCACCGGTACCGCGGATATAGCCCTTAAAATCATCCACTGCGGCTGATGTCCAGCCTCCCCGAATGGTCACCTGACCAACCGGCAGCGTGGAGTCAACATGCAGTGCAATGACGGCATCAACTCCTTCTAACGCGCCCTCCTCGACCATTCGCAGACCACCACTCTTCACCTCGTCGTCCCAACTCTCTTCAGATGGTTGGAAAAGGAAACGCACCCGACCACGCAGATGTTCAGCCGCAAAGCGTTCACGCAAGAGATGGGCAGCGCCAAGCAACATCGCAGTGTGTGCATCATGACCGCAGGCGTGCATCACTCCTGGATTCGTGGACGCATAAGCAACCTGATTCTCTTCCTGGATTGGCAAAGCATCCATATCGGCCCGAATCGCGATCACCGGACCATCGCCATCCCCTAGCTCACCGATAACACCGGTCTTAGCAACACCGGTTTTGACAGTAATCCCGCCAATTTCGTGAAGCGTATCGGCAACTAACGCTGCCGTGCGATGTTCCTGGAAACCGAGTTCGGGATGAGCGTGAATGTCGCGGCGAATGCGAATGATCTCATCTGCCAAAGCCTGCGCTCGTTCGAGCATCATAGTGATCTCCTTGTCTGACACGTTGCACTGCGGATCGCGCACGAGATTGACGGCCAAGCGCATACATAACGCCGTCTTGCAGGGTTGCCAGTGTGCGAATATGACTCAAATCGAGTCCCAATCCAACGATAGTTTGCGCAACCTCTGGGCGGATACCGGTCAACAAAACTTCTGCCCCCAACAGACGCACCGCCTGAGCCGAGCGTAAGAGTGTATTGGCAACCTGGGTATCAACAACCGGCACACCAGTGACATCGAGGATCACTATCTGCGCACCGGTTGTATTGACGCCTTCCAGTAAGGTTTCGATGACCTGTTGCGCACGGTGGCTGTCGATACTTCCGATCAACGGCATTGCAATCACCCCGTGCATAATCGGCACAATCGGGGTGCTCAATTCGCGGAGGGCAGCCTGTTGGGCGGCAATGATCCGTTCGCTCAGTGCCTGACGTTCTTCGGCGGCCTGGCGTTCGGCGGTGACATCGCTAATGAAGCCTTCAATAGCTTCCAGTTCACCATCATCATCGAAAACACCAATGCCACGTTCCCACAACCAGCGGATGCTGCCATCGGCATGCCGGATCCGGTACAAGACCTCAAACTGACGGCGCTGCGCAAGAGCCGTTTTGACACTTTCGCGCACCGCATCGCGATCTTCAGGAAGGATCAAGTCACCAAAATAACGACGCGGTGGCTGATTGCCAACAGCGATAAAATCGCTCGCTGGGTAACCGGTGACAGCAAGCACCCCTTCACTCATAAACTCTGCTACCCAGCGCTCCTTTTTGTAGACCCGATAGGCAATACCGGGCAAATTACTCATGAGCCTCGCAAGACGCTGCTGACTTTCGCGTAACGCCTCTTCGGCACGAATTTGTTCGGTAATATCCTCGGTTTGCGAAAGCCAACCGGCGACTCGTCCGTCAGGGTGGTACAGGACAGCGTTGTACCACTGACAGATAATAATCCGGCCATCTTTCGTAATATTGGCATTGCGACTATTCTTTGCCTGGCCACTCAGTAATGCGCTGACAACCTCTTCAACCTGTTCGCGAGCAATATTAGGTACTAGGAGTTCAATAGCATTCTTTCCAATGGCCTCTGCTGCACTCCAACCAAAAATTCGTTCGGCTGCCGGGTTCCAGCGTGTGATTATCCCATGCTCGTTCGCTTCTAGTGTTGCCAGCGGTGAAGTGAGAAAACTCTGTTCAAGGCGCTGATTGAGCATATGCTCGCGACGTAGGAGGGTCTCTTCCTCAAGAATTAATTTCTCCTGCGCCTGCGCGACAATATCTGCAATTGGCCCAGCAGCATCAGGGTGATCGGCCAGAAGCGTCGTAGCCTGACGACGAACAGCATCGAGTCGGCGAAAACTGGCGCTGATCGAGCCATTTGATTGAACAATCGTCAAGAGATGAGAAGGGTCACCGGTACTGAGTGAATCGGCTAGTGCGACGAGCAGTGGCCGGTCGGCAGATGGGGAAGAAGTGCTACGTGCGCGTAGCATGTCGGCAATCGCAAGAGGTGATGTCATAGCAGGTACGCTTCTGTCGCTAGCTGAATGCTTATGTGTAACAAGTATCGTTAGTATAACATAACTACCAAAACTGGGTTTTTGAGCAAGCGCTGCAACGAGAGCACTGCCTGAAGGAGAGAGAGCACGACGCCCCAGATATTGGTTCGTCGTTTCGCCGCAAACGAGGAGCTTGATCAGCGATCGGGATGTTCAGATCGGCTCTACGTCAGGGGAACTGCCAGAATCTGATTCGCAATCCGCGCAATCGCTTCACCGTAATTATGGCCGGGATTGGCCCACCCGGCACCCTGCGCACCGAGCGGATTATGGGCACGACCCAATTGCTTGATCGTGCGTGCGCTTCCTCGAAAGGCTCGTGGGAATGAGCGATAGCTAAGCGCTTTGGCAATCAAGGCCCGTTGCGGTGGGGTTTCACTTCCTTCTGGCAAGGCATACGCAAGCAAACGACCTACCTGTGCCGGAATGGCATCGTCAGCCCAGGTCGCAAAACTTAGCCCGGCTTCCCAACGCTGGCGTTGTGTGTTATATGCCCATCCACGCAGATCGGCCGGTTGCTGCGTCTGCCACTGACCGGTAACTCCAATTCCCGCCGGGTTGCGTCGTGGTCGCTGGCTCCAGAAACTGGTTAAATTGCCAGTCTCGTGGATCATCTGAGCAACAGCGATCAGCGGATCAACACCTACCGGTAGACATATCTTCACGTATGCCGGAATAATTACATCGGCAATATCCTTTTCAGTATATTCACCATGCGGTCGGCTCAGAATGTAACGACTCATCTGATCCATTGCCACGGTTTGCGGGCCAAGAATTGGGCTATCGGCGGTATACATCACAGGCTTGCTCCTGCTCAGTTGCGGATAAGCGATGGTGCATAATCAACTCGCGGATGATAGATCGATTGCAAATTGTTGACGAAAACATCCTTGATCTGCCGTAATTCGCGCATCGTCAGCGGAGCATCATTGAGTTCTCCTTCGCGCACACGAGCATCAATAATCGATTGAACCAGCTCATCAAGGGTGACTATCCCATTAGGTGTACCTTCGGCAGATTCGTTGTTCCGTCTGGCAATAAGTTTCCCATGTTGAGCCTTCGCCCGCACCGTCGCCTCTACCGAGTCGGCTAACATCAAGATGGCTTGTTCGCGAGTTTGGGGGCGTGGGCCTGGATAACGAAAATCACGTTCATCAACGTGATCGTACCGCTGCAAAGCCAGTTGATAAAAATGGCGTACCAGACCGGTACCATGGTGCGTTGCGATAAAATCGATAATCTGTTCCGGCAGTCCGGCAGCGCGTGCGATTTTGATCCCCTCACGGACATGGTCAATGATAATTTGTGCACTGGTATAAGGATCAAGATCATCGTGCACGTTTTCGCGGCCCATTTGGTTGTCGGTAAAGAAAGCCGGACGTATCGTCTTCCCAATATCATGGTAGTAAGCCGCCACGCGGAGCAAGAGAGCATCGGCCCCGATCGCCTCAGCCGCAGCCTCGGCCAGATTCCCCACTGCAACGCTATGATAATAGGTGCCTGGTGCTTCCCGAATCAGTTTCCGCAGCAACGGTCGTGATGGATGCGCCAGCTCCATTAATTGTAATGCTGTGACCTGCCCGGCCATCCGTCCGACAACGTTAAACAGGCCAAACGAGAGGATGGTGGTCAACCCGCCGTTGACGACAGCCGCCAGGAGGGTTGGTAACATCCAGCCGCCAAAACCGTTGATGGTAAAGATAGCCTGTTGATTGAGCCAGAACGTAACTTCAAGCCCGATCACCGTTGCGGTCACACCGAGACCGGCAATGAGAAATGAACGCAAGCGATCGGCACTGCGGGTCAGTAGCACAGCGCTGGTACAACTGGCAAAGAGCGTAGCGGCCAGGGTCAGATCATTCCCTTCCATCACGCCCACTACCAGCGCGGTCAGTAAACTCGTAGCAAAACCTATCTGACCGCCAAAAACAACCGTCGTGACCACTGCCAGAACGGCCAACGGAAAGAAAACCGGCCGTGTATCAGAGATCAGCAACATTAGACGTGCAAATACCAGCGTTATGATGATACTACTGCTCAAAACAAAGAGAGAACGGTGATGTGTAGCAATTTTGGGCTGAAACACGTGAAGATAGCCGATAATCCCAGCGACAAGCATCGCTGCCAGCAAAGCCTTGCCGAGCAATTCAGACCATCGCAATGGTCGTGGCATTGCCCCGGTAGCCTGAAGTTTTTCGATATGGGCTGGAGTGACAATCTCACCGGCACGGATGATCATCTCGCCGGCCAGCACCTTGACTTCAACCGGCGCTACCTGAGCTTGCGCGTTTGCCCGGCGCTCTTCGGTAGCGGCGGCATCCAGAGTACGATTGACCCGGAGAAACGCAGCCGTCATTGTTTGGGCCAGCTCACGCTGAGCCTCATCCAGCGATGTCGTTGCCAGCCAAAAACTCAGCCAGCGCTCGCGGAGCTGGTTGAGCGCCCGTTCATCAATCGCGTAATCGTACCGTTCGATAGCCCGGTCGTACAGATTAAGGATTGTCGTGCGTAGTAATGACCATGCTTCATCGTCGAGTTCTAGTATCAAGCGTGCCTGTTCGTTCGTGAGCTGGACATTAGCACTCGGCAGCTTGCTCAGTGCGCGGATGCGCTCGGCTGCGGAAAGTGTCGGATCGGTACGAATCCGACCGATGGTTTCAAGAAGGCTAAAAAGTTGTTGGCGTTGCTCAATTGGGATTTGAGGGTCGTTGAAGTAAACCAGGTTGTCAGGGTTGTTGGCAGCCTGTGCCCGACGTTCAGCAGTCAGCACCTCACTGGTATAGATAACATCGGTAGGCGAAGAAATGCTCAGCGGACTGGGCTGACCGACCTGTAAACCACCGGCATCGGGCAGTCTGAACGACAGGACTGCCCAGATTCCCGCCCAGAGTAAAAGCGCCGCCAGAAGGAGCCGTATCTGTCGACGTGAAAACGACAACCATTGTAGAGGTACAAACCAACGGGATAACCGGCGGTAAGAAAGAGCTTTCATAGGCGTACTCAACACTGTAGCCTTACCCGGTACTCAGCAGTTCACGGGCCACCTGACTCAGAATGCGGTTCTCGGCTCGACCCTTAAACCGTTCGAGGAGTACCGGCATGACCTTACCCATTGCTGATGGGCCACTGACCCCTAGTTCAGCAATCACTGCCGCCACCAATGGTCGTAATTCTTCAGGGCTGAGCATCTTAGGCAGATATTCGCTCAAGACGGCGATCTCAGCCTCTTCAGCAGCGGCCAGATCGGTCCGCCCGGCTTTCTGATAGATTTCTACCGCATCACGCCGACGCTTAATCTCGCGGGCAATTACTGCCTCTTGTTCAGCCTCGCTCAGTGCAGCGTGGCTATCAATCGAAAGGTTCGCTTTGGCAGCCTCAATCGCCGCCGGATCACCAGCATATCTGGCCTCAATTTCGGCAACTGCGGCATCAAAGCGCTGCTTAGCAGCGTCGAGTTGCGCAGCCTGAAGCGCAGCCCGCGCCGCGCGAATCGCGTTCACGCGCACCTTGTCACCAGCACGCATCGCATCTTTCAGATCGTTTGCCAAACGTTCCTGGATATTCATTCGCTGACTCCTTGTACGCTCAAACTAGAGGGAAATCCGTCGTGGATAAACGCGCGCTTTCTCGGCACTGATAATTGCGCGAATCTGACCAACCGTTTCATCAAGGCGGTCAGCATGATTGATAACCACGTAATCGAAGTTAGGTAACTGAGCCATTTCATCGTTGACCATCGCCAGACGCCGTTCGATTTCATCCGGCGATTCGGTACGTCGCAATAACAGACGGTGACGGAGTTCATCAATCGAGGCCGGTGCCAGAAAGATGAAGACAGCTTCTGGCGCGAGACGCTTAATGGTTGCCGCACCATCAACATTGATACGCAGGATCACATCCCGCCCACTTGCTATCGCCTGGCGAATCTCGAACTTAGGAATACCTTTATACTGGCCGTACACCTCAGCCCATTCCAGTAATTCGTCATTCTGGATCATCTCACGAAAGCGCTCAGTCGTCACAAAATGATAGTCAACGCCGTCAATCTCGCCCGGACGTTGCGGACGACTGTTCGCCGTCACGACAAAGTGAAACGGAAAACCCAACTCACGCATCCGCATCAGAACCGAGTCTTTACCTACCCCGGATGGCCCTGAAATGACGACGAGTAGCGGCTGTGGTGGTTTACCCTGTAATACCGGATTAAGCACCTGTTCCATGCCTGCGCCTGCTTGTGGTATCCTGCTGATGATATTGTGTACGTCTTGTGTTGTAACCGTATGTACTTCGATGCTCTGACATTAGCTGCCGTCGTGGAAGAATTACGCACTACGGTACTCTACGGACGGATTCAGCGCGTTGTTATGGTTGGACCTCTAACCATTGGATTAGAGGTGTACCGGCACGCCCGGCGCTATTATCTGCTGGCTTCAGCCGATGCACAGACTGCGCGAATTCATCTGATCAGTCAACGACCGACACGTGGCGTTGACGGTGAAACGCCCTTTCTCTTATTGTTACGCAAATACGTGCTCGGTGGTCGCATCATCAATATTGAACAGCCTCCCTATGAGCGGGTTGTTTTGTTCAGTATAGCGAAACCAATGGAGTCGCGCAAACTGACAAACGATCGCGACGAGTTAGTTGACGATGTTGACGACGATGACTCGGCATCGGTTGACAACATGTACCATTGCGATCTGGTGGTAGAACCACAAGACCGACGGAGTAACATCATCTTAGTTGATGATAATAACACTATTCTCGATGCGATCAAGCGGGTTTCACCCCGTATGAGTAGTCGCGTGATCCTACCGCGACAGGTGTATACGCTACCACCGGCTCCCGACAAACGTGATCCGTTACGAGCTACCGCGGCCGAGATTGCAGCGTTAACAGGTAATGACCCGGTAAAAGCCCTGGTCGGAGCATATCGGGGTGTCTCGCCACAAGTCGCCCGTGAAGTATTGACACGGGCCTGTGGTTCAATTCCGCAATCAACTCGGGAACTACCGGCCTACACCGTGGCTGCCCGTTTACGCGAGATATTTGCTGAACCACCAGCGCCTCATCTGATCAACGATGAGCAAGGTCCTATCGGGTTTGCGCCGTATCATCCCATCCATCTCCCCAATGCAACATCCATGCCTAGCATGAGTTCCGCACTTGAGGCCTTTTATACTGCCCGGCAGCAACCATTGGGACGTGATCGGCGACGTGAAGAGTTGCGAGAACGACTTCTCGCCAGCCGTGAACATATCGAGCGCCAGCGTGCTCAGATTGCTGCTGAGCTGAAGCGTGCCGCCGAGCTAGATCGCTTACGCTGGGAAGGCGAGATGATCTTCGCGTTCCTCCATCAATTACCGCCACGAGCCGGCGAATTGATCGTAGAGGGAGAGCGCATTGTTCTCGACCCAAACCGGTCACTTATTGAACAAGCCCAAGAGCGTTTCAAGGCGTATGAAAAAGCAAAGAGCGCTCGTAGCATTCTGCCCGAACGATTGGCAGAGGCCGAACAGCGCCTAGCCGGTCTTGATCAGTTGCTCGCCTTGCTAGAAATTGCCGATGAATCGCATCAGATCGATCTGATTGCAACCGAAGCGGAAGAGGCCGGTTATCTCCGTCCTTCAGCAACGCGCCGTCCTTCTTTGCGGTCACGGCCACTACAGATACGCTCGAGTGATGGCCTGCCGATCTATGTTGGCCGCACTGCCCGACAAAACGAAGAAGTGACCTTTCGTATCGCCCGCCCAACCGACTGGTGGTTACACGCCCGCCAGATTCACGGCGCCCATGTCATTATTCGCGCCGATAATCCGCCGCAACAGACGATTACCGAAGCAGCAGCACTGGCCGCTTACTATAGTCAGGCACGGCATGACGCGGCAGTAGAGGTTGATCTCTGTCGGCGTCGATCAGTTCGTAAGATACCTGGCGGTCCGCCAGGGTTGGTCAGTTACCATCCTGAACGTACCTTGCGCGTTAAACCACAACTTTGTGGCGAAGTGGTACAAAAGTGGTAGACGGGCCAATTCTGTCTGTAGTAGTCTGGAAGCAAACAACCATTGTATGGGTGATCGAAGCGTCAATAGGAAGGAGACATCTGTGCCATACGTTATTACTGAGCCGTGCATCGGCACGAAAGACGCCTCGTGCGTGGCGGTCTGTCCGGTGGATTGCATTTATGAGGGTGACGACCAGTATTACATCAACCCCGACGAATGCATTGATTGTGGCGCGTGCGAACCAGAATGCCCGGTCGAGGCCATCTTCGCCGATGACGCCGTACCAGAGCAGTGGAAGAGCTACATCGAGAAGAATCGCAAGTTCTTTGAGGGATAAGCGGTCAGGCGTTCGTAGGGGCGGGTTCTCCCCCCTACGAACGTGTCGTGAAGATAGAAGGTGCGTGATGAGAGGAAGAGGTAGCGATGGGAAACTCAACATCTGCCACCACCAGACCTGATCTGGCTCGCAAATGGAGGTTATCGCTGCCATTCTTGCCCAGAAAGTCCTCTGCTATGAACCAAGACCATTCATCGACCTGGCAGCGTCGCCTCCAGGCACTGCTAGAAGTACAACTGGCCCGCTTCCCCTGGATTATTCAGCTCCGTGCTACCTGGCGACTGCTCCGCGAGGAGCGACGCGACTGGCCATGGCTGCTGCCATTGCTGGCCGTTATTTTTGTGAGCACGTATCGAAGTGAACGAGCACGACGACGTTTATCGTAATAGGTCATCGTCGTCAATCATCTCAACATCAGCGATCAGATCAAAGCGCGGAATACTGGCAGCAAAGGTTTGGTTGTCGGGGGTGCGAAAGAAGTATTCTCCCTCCATCCATCCTCGTGGTGACTTAAGCACGCAGAAGCTTTGGTATTCATGCACATCACCAGGGCCGAGCGTTGGTTGTAAACCGACAACCCCATCACCCACAACTTCTTGCTCTTCACCACAGGAGTCATAGATCAACCAGCGCCGACGCATCAACTGCGCAGTACGTCGGCTAATGTTTTCGATCCGCACCTCGTAAGCGAAGACGTAGCGTTGCAACGGCGGAAACGAGTGCCCTGGCAGGTAATACGGGCGAACACTAATGCGCATTCCTTCGCTCAGACGATAATAAAATGGTCGTCGTATCATTGTCGTTATGCCGAATACAAACGAGATAGTCCTTCAAACGATCAGATGAAGATGACCAGAGTGCACGCACCTCTGGCCCGCCTTACGCAAACCTGGGTGCGCGCACATCCAGCTCGCCTCAATCCGCCTACTTCAAATGAGACCGGAACCAGGCAATCTGCTCTTGAGCAGCATAAAGCTGATTTTCCTTCATTGACAAACCATGACCCTCGTAGACAAAGCGTACCATTCGCGCTGGAACGCCACGGTTGACCAGTTGCAAATGGAAGTTCTCGTTCTGCACAATCGGTAAGAAATCATCGGTCCCGTGGAAGGTCAGTACTGCCGCTTTCACACGATCAGCACCATAACTCGGCGAGTCGTTGATGTATTCACGAAACGCCTTGTACGGCGGCAATCCCTCCATATATGGTACCAATGGGCCATTGCCTAATGTCCAATCACTAACCAGATCGATAAACGCGCACTGCGGATTGGCCGCAGTATACAGATCGGGATAGCGTACAATGCTCTGGAGCACGAAGTAGCCTCCATACGAACATCCGGTAATTCCCACCTTACCCCGCGCTGTCCAACCACGGGCAATCGCTTGTCGCACAACCTCGGCCTGTTCGTCAATATCGATCTGCCCGAAATTTGCCCGATCAACCAGCGAATTAAAGACTTCCGGCGTGTAGCCGTGACGACCGGCGAGCGGGGTGATCAGCAGCGCGAATCCGAATGAAGGAAGTAAGGCATACGGATTTTCGACATTAGCCTGCCACTGATTGATCATTGGTACATTCGGCCCACCCTCTTGCCAGACGATCAGGCGAACATTGCGCGGCGGAAACGGCGCATCCGCTGACTGAATCAGGGTCCCGACCCGCACCTGCCCGTTTCGCAGAGTAAAGGTCACTGGGTCTTGCCGTAAATTGGCCTCACGGCGCAACTCTTCGTTATACCAGGTCAGGCGCGCCAGCGCACTCCCATCCCAGCGCAAGCGGTAAATATCTGGCGGATCAGTGTATGAGGTATAGGTAAAGACAATCTGACGGGTACGGCTGCTGGTAGCGACAACATTGTAGTAGGCACCGGCACGGTCGGCGAGATTGCGTAATTCGCCGGATACGCGGTTGTAGTAATACGGATGACGGTTGCTGCCAACGACCCCGCGCACGATAATCTCATCAGGACTGACAAAATCGGCGATGCTAAATGCGAATGCGACATTACCACCAGAGAGCATTGGGTGACTGAATGTTCCGGTATGACGGAATTGACCATCGCTTCCCCGGTCATAAAACCGAAAACTAGTACGGGAAGCAAAACGCGGGTAATACACCGGATGGGTGCGCCCCTGTAAATACGCCGGATGATGGGCCTTGATCAGCAATGCCTGACCGCTAGGCGCCCAATCATGGGCTTCGAGGATCGGTGCACCGGGCACAGGATCGGGCCGAATCACCTGGGTTTGACCGCTGACAGAATCAATAACGTAAGTGTTATTGTTCTGAATGATCGGGTTCTGGGCCGGAGGCAGATTACCGGTCACGTCACGATACAACTCTTCGGAGAAGAGCGAACCAGCATAAAATCCACGTCCTTCAGCATCGGGAACACCAACAAACGAAACGGCAAGATTCCTGGAGTCGCTTGTCCAGGTTTCACCGAGTAACGAAGAAGCGTAAGGGATGCTGGTGATGTATCGTTCGCTCCTGGTAGTCGCATCATAGAGGAAAAGATCATATGGAGCACGGGTAACTTCAACCATATTATCTTCAGCCTGCTGCTGGAAGAGAAATCGGTGCAAGAGCTCGGAACGCCGTTGACGCAACAAATCGACACGCCGCTGAACTCGTGCTGGCAGTTCAATGCGATTGACGCGCAGCGCAATCGGTGAAGGGAGACCAAGCGTATGCCGAACGGTAAATGGCTTGAATGCTTCAGACTGAGCAGTATCCGGCTGTGGTGGTTCACGGAGGATAAGCCAGGTGGTCAGGTTTGGCGCAACTGAGACAATCCCGATATTTTCGTCGGGAATAGCAACCGGCTGCGTCGTAATAGCTCCGCTATACCGATCAATGGCAAGCGCGACAAAAGCGTCTTCATTACCGGACGCGAAGAAGTTTATCGCCAGTACACCCAGAGTACGCTCATCTTGCCAGCTAAAACGACCGAAGCCGAAGAACGGCAACGGAACAAAGAAGTCAAACACGGTAGTATCAACCGCAACGGTATCACCGGTTTCGATCTCAAGAAAGGCAATACCGTCCGCCGAACCGATCAACACTGCACCATCGTCAGGACTGATCCCACTTAACGCATTTGGATACTTTGCATCGTTCTGCAGACGATCAATACGTTCGATTTCTTCATCACTGAGCAGGTTCGGGGGCAGGTCTTTTTCATCACCAAATTGGTCAACATTTACGATATTATTGCGAATTGGCGCAGCAACGACAGGTGAAACCAGCCCGACGAGAGCGACCATCAATCCGATCCACCACACTCGGCGAGAGTGTCGCATTCATTTCTCCTTAATCTAAATCATGAAAAAGTGTATAGCGCCACGTTTTGTATCATAGCATATTGATCGGCGCAATGGTATATTATGGGTGTACTCTCAATACCTTTCATGGCATCCGTATGAACTGTAATGAAGCACGTGCCCTGCTGGCCGCCGGTATTCGTCCAGGCGCTGCGTCGACTACCAGACTCCGTTTGCAGGTTCACCTTAACCATTGTCCGACCTGTCGCGCAATCTGCGAACAGACCGATCAGGAGTTGCTGCTCCACTTACTAACGACCAGTCCGGTTCCACCTGAGCGATCATCTAAACTTCGTCGGCCAGGACGTATGATGCTGCTGGTACTGTTGGTGTTGTTTGCTGGTTGGCTAGGTTTTCAGACCGGTCGCGTTGTGCTGGCAGCAATAACCATCCGGCAGAACCTGGTGGCGATGCAACTACCGACGACGGCTGCTACTCCGACTCCGGCAATGGCGATGGTTGCATTCACAATGACACCGGTATCTCTGCCCGCGCCATCGGTGACCGCACAACCTCAACCCACGATTCATCGACCGGCCGATCCAACGGACGAGACCGCGACATTGACCCCGACCTCGTCTGTGCGTGATGTAGCAGTGGCTCCCTCGATAACCCCAATCCGTTTGCCGGGCATTGATGGTCGGATACCGGTACCGACATTGATGCCAACTGTTGGGGTAAACATACCGGCAAACGAGGCAATCCATATTCTGTTGCTGGGGAGTGATCGGCGGCCTGGCGAGAGTTGGGCTACTCGCACAGATGCCCTGATGGTTGTGCGGATCGAACCGGCCAACCGCCGCGTCGCATTGCTGTCGATACCGCGCGACCTGGTGGTTGAGATTCCCGGCTACGGCTATGGGCGCATTAATAGTGCCACGGTCTACGGTGAACAGAATCCGGCTCTCGGTGGGGCTGAGCTGGCGCGTCGTACTGTATCGAATCTCTTGGGAATACCGATCAACTACATTGTATGGGCCGATTTTACTGGCTTTGCAGCGGCAGTCGATGCGATTGGGGGGATTGAAGTTGAACTGCCACAGCCGATCTACGATCCTGCCTACCCGACAATGGATTATGGGATCACAACCGTCTACTTTCCCGCCGGCAAACAGTGGCTCAATGGCGATCAGGCATTGATACTGAGTCGCACCCGCCATGCCGACAGTGCATACGCCCGTGAAGCCCGTCAGCAAATGATCGTGATGGCGATTGCCCGACGCATCCGAGAACACGATCCGGTGCGTCAGGTCGAACTGGCAGCATTGGTTACTTCGTCCCTTCGCCCACATATCCGTACCGATCTTAGTGCCGACGATCTGTTGGGGCTGGCCTGGTCGCTACGTGACCTCGACCTGAATGCAGTAGAGCGCTTTGCGATTGGGCCAGACGAAGTGATCGAGGGCTTGATAGCCGACGATCCATATGCTCTGACCCCGCGACCCAATGCAATAACCGCTGTGGTACGAGCGTTTATTGGCAGAAAATAGGGGTAAGGCGATCAGGACAGGTGGCGAAGCCACTCTCGCCACACCGATAACAGGAAGCATTGCCAACGCGGCACGCTGCTTATCGTCGGTAAACGGTTATCTCAAACGATGTGGGTACCGCCCCCATTCAGTGCCTGACTGATACAGGCCGGTATGCGGGCATCGGCCAGAATGACACGCTGCACACCGCCAACCAGTGCTTCTTGAGCGCCGAGCAGTTTCTTTTTCATCCGACCAGCGGCATACGCCATATAAGCTTCGAGTTCAGTGCGCGGAATATGAGTGATCAGCGATGACTCATCGGGAAAATTGCGCAGCAAGCCCGGCACATTTGAAAGCAAGATCAACGTCTGGGCATGCAACGCCGCAGCAATAGCAGCGGCAGCGCGATCACCATCAACATTCAACGCTTCACCGGCAGTTGAGCAGGCCAGCGGAGCAATTACCGGCAAATACCCAGCATCGAGGAGTGATTGTAACAATGTGCTGTTCACTTGCTCGATAGTTCCGGTCCAGTCGTCACGCAGAATCATCTGCCGCCCCTGTTCGATCACCCTGATTGTCGACTTTCGCTTTCCAGACAGAATGCGACCATCAAGCCCACTGAGGCCGAGAGCCATTACCCCCCGCATCTGCAAGCGTTCAACCAGTTGCTTATTGATCAGGCCAGCAGTCGCCATCATAAAAATCTCGAGCGTTTGTCGGTCGGTATAGCGACTGGTGTGACCACCCGGCGACATCACGAATCGCGGCGGATGACCCAGTGCTTCACCCAGACGATTGGTCTGATCCGAACCTCCATGCACAAGAATGATACGCTCGTTGTGCTGCCAGCGTCCGGCAATATCATCACAGAGGGCATCGTAGTCGTTTCCAGCGCTACCACCGACCTTTACCACAAGCATTGTATTCCTCCTGAGCGATAGCGATGTAAAATACAGAACGTTACGTATTCTACCCTAACTCTGGAAGTGCCACTGTCAGCAGAAGATAAGTGAGAGAGTGATCAGAAACTCGTGATTTTGATCGTGTGCTTAGCAGGGGCGATCCTGCGCCTACATCTTTCAACGATACCGCGTTCACGATCCCCCCTCTCCCGCAGCGCGGGAGCGGGGCTGGGGGTGCGAGCGGCCCGCAGCTCTGTCTTTCACCGCGTTGGTAGGGACGGGTTTCAAACCGGCTGGTTGGGTTAACGACGGCAGAAGCGGGCGACGGCTGTCTTTCATCGCGTTGGTAGGGACGGGTTTCAACCCCGTCCCTCCTAGCGTATTTCTGAGACAGACGTGGAGGCCACCGCAAGGCCCGCAGCGCGGGAGCGGGGCTGGGGGTGCGGGCGGCCCGCCGCTCTGTCTTTCATCGCGTTGGTAGGGACGGGTTTCAAACCGGCTGGTTGGGTTAACGACGGCAGAAGCGGGCGACGGCTGTCTTTCACCGCGTTGGTAGGGACGGGTTTCAAACCCGTCCCTCCTAGCGTATTTCTGAGACAGACGTGGAGGCCACCGCAAGGCCCGCAGCGCGGGAGCGAGGCTGGGGGTGCGGGCGGCCCGCCGCTCTGTCTTTCACCGCGTTGGTAGGGACGGGTTTCAAACCGGCTGGTTGGGTTAACGACGGCAGAAGCGGGCGACGGCTGTCTTTCATCGCGTTGGTAGGGACGGGTTTCAAACCCGTCCCTACTAGCGATTTCTGAGACAGACGTGGAGGCCACCGCAAGGCCCGCAGCGCGGGAGCGGGGCTGGGGGTGCGGGCGACCCGCAGCTCTGTCTTTCACCGCGTTGGTAGGGACGGGTTTCAACCCCGTCCCTCCTAGTGTATTTCTGAGACAGACGTGGAGGCTACCGCAAGGCCCGCAGCGCGGGAGCGAGGCTGGGGGTGAGGGCGACCCGCAGCTCTGTCTTTCACCGCGTTGGTAGGGACGGGTTTCAACCCCGTCCCTCCTAGCGTATTTCTGAGACAGACGTGGAGGCCACTGCAAGGCCCGCAGCGCGGGAGCGGGGCTGGGGGTGCGGGCGACCCGCAGCTCTGTCTTTCACCGCGTTGGTAGGGACGGGTTTCAAACCGTTAGCGTCGCTTCGCCAACGTCTGCATCTGCGAGCACTGTCTTTCACCGCGTTGGTAGGGACGGGTTTCAACCCCGTCCCTCCTAGCGATTTCTGAGACAGACGTGGAGGCCACCGCAAGGCCCGCAGCGCGGGAGCGGGGCTGGGGGTGCGGGCGACCCGCAGCTCTGTCTTTCACCGCGTTGGTAGGGACGGGTTTCAAACCGGCTGGTTGGGTTAACGACGGCAGAAGCGGGCGACGGCTGTCTTTCATCGCGTTGGTAGGGACGGGTTTCAAACCCGTCCCTACTAGCGATTTCTGAGACAGACGTGGAGGCCACCGCAAGGCCCGCAGCGCGGGAGCGGGGCTGGGGGTGCGGGCGACCCGCAGCTCTGTCTTTCACCGCGTTGGTAGGGACGGGTTTCAACCCCGTCCCTCCTAGCGTATTTCTGAGACAGACGTGGAGGCCACCGCAAGGCCCGCAGCGCGGGAGCGGGGCTGGGGGTGCGGGCGACCCCCTCACCCAATGGCTGCGCACGGTACGTTCCCGATAAGAAATCCGGGTTTTTGATCAGGCTCTGAGAGCGGCTGACTTCCGACCTGCCGCAACCTCCGCTGAGGGATGGTGAGAGGGAAAGCAGAGCATTGTAAGTTCTCGCCAAACTCAGCAGTAATGAGACGTGAGCGGTGCTTCTTAACAGAATTGGTATGAAGCTGAGAACGCTGAAAACTCCTGGTTTTAACATTCCTCTTATTGCGCATCCCGATACTCTGGGGTACAATACAGTGTGTGATACATCAAACAACGATCAAGGGAGGTTGAAACAGCGCTATGCCAACCTACGTGTACGCCTGTGATGCCTGTGGTAAGCAATTTGAACAATTCCAGAGCTTTAAAGATGAGCCGCTGACCGTCTGTCTCTGCGGTCAGGCTGGTCGGGTGCGCCGGGTGATTCAGCCGGCAGGCATTGTCTTTAAAGGTTCGGGATGGTATATCACCGATAGCCGTAACTCGAGCAGTGGTTCGGTTACCGGCAACAGTGCAGGCAAAGGTGATACGAGTGATACCAAGAGCGACACCAGTGACGACTAATAACCTTTCCGCGCAACGCAGTGCACTCCTGCACCACACCGAATGGTCTTACCCTCAACGGGAGCAGGGTGCGGCCTCTCACCTTATTGCTCAATCGCTCTCTGTTCTCTCCTCCCCCCTCTGCGGGTGTTACTGTCGTTAGGGGCGCTGTCTGAAGTGGCGGCGCCCCTCCTTACCCATGAACCGGTCTGCGCACCACTGCGCAAGCCCGGTTCTTCGTGCATTTGTCTGTCGGTACGTTGGCCATTCGCATTTATCGCTTCAGCGGAGTAATCCGATGGGTCTTTCACATGCACTATGCGTCTTGCGCGACGATATTCGCGCTATTTTTAAGAATGATCCGGCGGCACGTAATCTGGCCGAGGTGTTGCTTTACCCCGGTTTACACGCCATTATTCTGCATCGCCTGGCCCATGCGCTCTACCGTCGGAACATCCCTTTTATTCCACGACTGATTTCGCAGATCAGTCGCTTCCTCACCGGTATCGAAATTCATCCCGGCGCCCGAATCGGGCGCGGTTTTTTCATCGACCACGGGATGGGGGTGGTCATCGGAGAAACTGCCGAGATCGGTGATTGGGTGATGTTGTACCAGGGGGTCACGTTAGGCGGTACCGGTAAACAAACCGGCAAGCGTCATCCAACAGTAGAAGATGAAGTGGTGATCGGTGTCGGGGCCATCGTGCTCGGCGCCATCACCATCGGCAAAGGGGCACGAATCGGCGGCGGTGCGGTCGTTGTTAAAGATGTCCCCCCCCACACAACGGCGGTGGGTGTACCGGCTCGGATTGTTGCCAGACGCGACCCGGTTACCGGTCAGTCGCGCCGGATCGAACCGTTGCCCGACCCAGAGGGCGAGATGCTTCGTGGCCTGCACGATAAGATTCTGGAACTCGAGCTGCGGATCGCCGATCTCGAAGCAGCTACGCATGTTCACCACGAGGAGCATCGGTTAAAATACAATGCGTTACCTGATCAACTCTGGCAAACACTCTTGAATGACTCGGCTCCTATCGAAGAAGAGTATAATCAAGGTGCCGGGATTTGAAAGGCCAGTCCGTCGGCAACGTATGTAATGTAGCGAGTTCGTATGACTATTCAACTCTACAACACTCTGACCCGTCGGCTCGAACCACTCGAGACGATTGAACCCGGTGTAGTGCGGATGTATGTGTGTGGCGTGACCCCTTACGATGAAGCACATATTGGTCACGCGATGTCGGCCATCGTCTTCGATGTTATCCGCCGCTACCTCGAGTTTCGTGGGTATCAGGTTCGGCATATTGTAAACTTCACCGATATTGATGACAAGGTTATCGCCCGTGCCAATGCCCTGGGGCAAGACCCACTGACACTGTCGGGGCAGTATGCAGCCGAGTTTCTGACCCAGTTGCAGGCAATGAATGTCTTACCGGCGACGACATATCCCCGCGTCTCTACAACAATGCCGGCTATCATTGCCTTCGTGCAGGGATTGATCGAACGCGGCTATGCTTACGTGGTCGACGGTGATGTTTATTTTCGGGTTCGGCGCGATGAAGACTATGGAAAGCTCTCTGGTCGTTCACTTGATGAGATGCTGAGCGGTACGCGCTTTGAAGTCGATCCACGCAAAGAATCACCGGCTGACTTTGCCCTCTGGAAGGCAGCCCGCCCTGGTGAACCAGCCTGGGATAGCCCATGGGGACCAGGCCGGCCTGGATGGCATATCGAATGCTCGGCGATGGCGATGGAATATCTTGGCCCGCAGATCGATATTCATGGTGGCGGTACTGACCTGATCTTCCCCCATCACGAAAACGAGATTGCCCAGAGTGAGAGTCTGACCGGTCAATGCTTTGCCCGCTACTGGGTTCACAATGGGATGCTGCAACTGGTCAACCCCCAAACCCGGCAGGTCGAAAAGATGTCGAAGTCGCTGGGTAATGTCGTGACTATTGCCGATTTTCTCAGCCGTTACGATGCCGATGTCTTTCGGCTCATCGTCTTGAGCAGTTCGTACCGCAGTCCACTAACGTACAACGATGAGATTGCGGCTGATAATCAGCGCAAACTCGAACGACTGCTCTCAGCACTGGCACCGGCAACCGGTACGATCCGTGAAGGCCCGGCGGTAACTGCCCTCCAGGAGGCAGCGACACTTGCCCGCCAGCGTTTTATAACGGCAATGGATAACGACTTTAACAGCCCGGCGGCACTGGCAGCCCTGTTCGATCTGGTACGGGCAATCAATGCCGCACGCGATGCCGGCCTAGCTGATGACATCCTGGCAATCGGGCAGCAGACCTTGCGCGAACTGGCCGGTGTCCTCGGTTTACGTCTGCAACCACGACAGCAGACAACCAATGCCGAAGTTACGCCGTTTATCGACTTGCTGGTGGAGGTACGTAGCGAATTGCGGAAAGCAAAACAGTTCGCACTGGCCGATCTGGTGCGCAACCGCTTGAATGAACTGGGAGTGATTCTGGAAGACGGGCCACAGGGAACGCGCTGGAAGTGGGATCGGTAAGGCGCTGATGTCCAAGAGGGAGCAACGTCGGTATGCAGACAACCTCATGGCTTGAAATTGCGGTAGAGGTCGATCCAGAATCGGTTGAGACTGTTGCCGAGATATTGGCTCGCTACGGCTACAACGGTGGAGTCGTGATCGAACAGGGCTGGATCGCCGGTGACGAAGGGCCAGAGTTTCAGTATGATCCTCATCGTCCGGTTTGGTTGCGTACCTATCTGCCACTCAATGCGCAGGTCGAAGAGACGCGCCAACAGATTGAGCATGCGCTCTGGCATGTTCATCAGATTCGTCCGCTGGGGCCGATCCAGACCCGTACTCTGGCCGAAGAGGATTGGGCCAACGCCTGGAAACAATTTTATTCGGTCATGCGGGTAGGCAAACGAACGATCATCGTACCGTCTTGGCTGGAATATCAACCACAACCCGACGATATTGTACTGTTGCTCGATCCAGGTATGGCTTTTGGTACCGGTCTGCATCCGACGACCCGTCTCTGCCTGAACTTGCTCGAACAACTGGTACAACCAGGGCAAGACGTGCTCGATCTCGGTACCGGTTCTGGGATTCTCGCCATTGCAGCCGCTAAACTCGGCGCCGGTCGGGTACTGGCCCTCGATAACGATCCGATTGCAGTACGAGTGGCGCAGGAAAATATTGATCGCAATCGGGTTGGGAATACGGTAACTGTGGCTGAAGGAAGTCTTGGGGTTGGTCAGGCAATGGGGCACTGGCTCTCGGGTGATTTTGGCCCGCCCGAACCAGACCCTGCCCTGCACGAACACGGCCTGCAAGCCACGTTCGATCTGATAGCGGCCAACCTCATTGCCAGAGTGCTGATCACGCTTGCACCCGATCTGGCAACCGCACTCAAGCCTAGGGGTCTGCTCATTAGTAGTGGTATCATCGATGTTAAAGAAGAAGAGGTAGCAGCCGCCTTTACCGCAGCCGGCCTCCAACCGATTGCGCGCCATGTGGAAGGCGAATGGGTGGCACTGGTACATCGCCGAATATAACGGGATGATCAACAACGAGGATACGTGCTATGCAGCAGCTCTACCCAATTCTCTGTGAACCGCGACTAGTCGAGCCACTTTGGGGTGGTCAGCGACTGGCGTCATGGCTTGATCTGCCACCTCCTCATCCCGAACGACTAGGCGAAATCTGGCTGATTTTCGATAGCAACCGGGTGAGCAATGGTGCATTGGCCGGTATGACAATTGCCGACCTGGCCCGTATGTATGGTCCGGCCCTGGTTGGCACACGCCCATTTGCCCGCTACGGCGCCGATTTGCCGCTGTTGGCCAAATTCATCGACGCTGCCGACCGACTTTCGGTGCAGGTGCATCCCGACGATGAATACGCCCACACATTTGAAGCGCATACCGGCTTCCACGGCAAAACCGAAGCCTGGTACATCTTGGCTGCCGAACCAAACGCAACTGTGACCCTCGGCACTCGCACTCACATAGAACGAGCAACCCTGGCAACGGCGATCAATGACGGGACAGTTGAAGATTTACTGGCCGAGCAACCGGTGCAGGCCGGCGACCTGATCTTCGTTCCTGCCGGTACGATTCACGCCATTAATGCCGGTATCATGTTGTTTGAAATTCAGCAGAAATCGGACCTCACCTACCGGTTATACGACTACAACCGGCGTGATGCCCGCACCGGTCAGCTTCGCCCTTTACATATCGAACAGGCGCTGGCGGTGAGCCGCCTAGAACCGGCTCGTACCGCCCGTTTACGCCCGCTCGTCCTGGATGAGCAGCGCGAACTTCTGGTGGCATGTCCATCGTTCGCGCTCGAACGCTGGCAGATTCGGGGACAATTGACGGCTACCACCGATCCGGCTTCGCTCGAAATCCTGACAGTGATTGCCGGTACAGCGCAACTGATCTGGCAGCAGACAGTGATCGAATTGCGACAAGGCATAGCGGTCTTGTTACCGGCAACCCTGGGTGAATACCAGATCATGAGTCATAATGGAGTATTCCTCCGTTCATACATTCCCGACATACCAGCGTTGATAACCTCGGTTGGCGTTGAACCAGGCGCTGGCCCGATCTTCCTGTAAGCTGATGACAGAAGAGACCTTCACGCTTCCGAACACACGCCGCTTCTTTGTCAACCCGGCCTGGCTGCGTACCGATCAGATCGTGATCGACGATCCGACGCTCATTCATCAATGGGCACGGGTCTTGCGTCTGCGGACCGGTGATCGAGTCATATTACTCGATGGACAAGGAATGGCAGCAGTGGTCGAAATTACTCACCTTGATCGTCGGCTAGCCCACGGACAGATTATTGCCCGCTGTCAGGCAAGCGGTGAGCCAGCGGCCATCTTTGATCTCTATCTGGCCTTGATTCGTCCTGAGCGATTTGAATGGGCGTTGCAGAAAGCCGTTGAGTTGGGGGCACATCGTATCGTACCGGTCGTGTTCGCCCGTTCGCTCAGCAGGGATCAGATTGATGCACATCGGCTGGCCCGCTGGCAACGCATTGTCACCGAAGCAGCCGAGCAATCGGGGCGAGGGCGGTTACCTGTGGTCAGTCAGCCGCAACCCTTTCTGACAGCCATCGGCGCTGCGCATACTGTTGATCTGGCAATACTTCTCGATGAACAAGCCACAACACATTTGCGTACTGTGTTGCAGCAGCAGCCATCGCTGCGCCAGATCGCAATCTACTCTGGTCCAGAGGGTGGTATCGATCCCCATGAACGTGCTGTTGCCAGCGATCACGGTATTCAGGCAGTGTCGTTAGGACCACGCATCTTACGGGCAGAAACTGCCCCCATAGCGGCACTGGCTATGCTTCAATACGCACTTCATACCTAGAAAAGATATGACAATGGAACGGGTATGGATGATTATCGGCAAGATAATCCAGTGGCTGGCAGTGATTGCCATCGCCTTTCTCGGTGGTTGGGTTACCGGTCGGATTGTCGGCGTTTCACCAATTGATGTGTTTATTAGCGGTGTTTCTAACGCCGATGCCCGGCTGCTTACGCCCGGTGAACGACGCCAACAGGCTGCTATCTTCTGGGATGTTTGGGACCTGGTTGAGGGCAACTTCTACCGCCCAGAAGTGATCGACCGCAAGCGCATGATCTACGGGGCAATCCGAGGCATGCTGGCGACCCTCGACGATCCCTATACCTTTTTTCAGGAACCGGAAGAAGCACAGCAGAATCGCGAGTCGATGGAAGGACGGTATGAAGGGATCGGCGCATACCTGCGTGTTGAGAAAGGTATGATCATTATTGATCGCCCTATCCCCAATTCGCCTGCGCTGAAGGCCGGTCTTCAGCCGGGTGACATCATTCTGGCAGTTGATGATCAACCGCTTGCCGAGCTTATTGCCGGTCTGAATGATCGCGATGCCAGTGCCCGTGCAATCAGTCTGATTCGCGGCCCGGCTGGTACCGTTGTCCGCCTGACCATCCGTCGGCCAGCCGAAGATCGCGTCTTTACGGTGGCAATCACGCGCGCCGCTATTCCGATCATTACTGTAAACAGTGCTCTCCTAGACGATGGAATTGCCTACATCCAGATCACGGAATTTAAGGCAACCACTACCGAGCTGCTGGATAACGCAATTGCTGAATTACGTCCGCAACGACCACGAGCGATTGTGCTCGATCTAAGGAACAATTCCGGCGGCTTCTTAACAACTGCGCAAGAGGTATTGGGTCGGTTCTACGATGGCGTCGCTCTGTACGAACAGGAACGTGGCGGTGTACAGAAAGAGTTGCGTACTATCACCGCCGCTCCTGATCGTCGTCTCTTTGATATGCCGATGGTTGTCCTGGTCAACGGTAGCTCAGCCAGCGCCGCCGAAGTCGTAGCAGGGGCCTTACGCGATCAACGACCAGACACCGTATTGCTCGGTGAACGCACCTTTGGCAAAGGGTCGGTGCAAAATATCTATACCCTCCGTGATGGTAGTAGCGTGCGAATCACGATCGCCCGTTGGCTGACCCCAAGTGGAGAAGCTATCAATGGCGTTGGGATTACTCCCCAACACGTTGTGCCGGCCTCCAACGATCCTGCCTATGCCGCACCGTGTGTACCTGACCGCATCGCAGAACAGAGCTGTGCTGATGCACAACTCTATTGGGCACTCCGGCTCTTACGAGAGGGAATTGCACCGCCGCCACCACCCCCACCTGAAACTGTAACGGCCCCCTGATGGAGGCCGTTAACCAGGCAGTGGGCCAAGGGGCAAGCGCGAGGAAGTGGTTTGCAACCACCGCGTGAGGTAGAGATTGGGGAGGCAGAGATCCTGACTGGCAGGGATGACACGGATGAAAACCATCGCGTGTCCAATCTCGTGACAGCCCACTGCCACCTGGCACAACTTCAGTATAACAGTGAACCGGTATCAACAAAAGAGAACGGGTAGCTACCACGGGTAACAATTTCCTTACTGTCGTCAGATGAAAGAGCACCTTATGCTATGATAGCCAGGATATGATAACCAGGCAGTGCATTGAGCCGATGTAACCGTTACGATACCTGGCTCGTTGACAAATGGGATATAATTAGAACAAACGATCTAATCGGTGGGGGTGGTCTGAGATGGTCATGAACAATCCACGCCCTTTTATCCGTCCTGAACCACGATTGAAAGACGGGCAAAACACTGAACTACGTGAATACCTGCTGCTTGAACGGCTTGGGCAGGATGAGTTATCGATCATCTATCGAGCAGTTCATCAGACGCTCAACCGACCGGTCTTTATTTCGTTGTTGCGTCGTCACGACTGGATTTCCAGCAGCCGGTTTCAATTAGCAGCGCGCCTTGCTGCAAGCCTGAGCCATCCCCATCTGTTACCGGTGATCGATGCCGGTCACGATGATCGCTATGGCGATTATATGGTGACGCCATATATCGATGCCCGTCCACTGAGCGACCTGCTGAGCGAAGGTCTGCTTGACCTGGCATTGACAATGCGGATCATTACCCAGATCGCGGATGTCCTTGATTATCTTCACGAACAGCAGGTCGTCCATCGTGACGTACAACCGGCCAACATTCTGGTGACACCGCAGGGCAATGCCTATCTCACCAATCTCAGCCTTGCTGCTGCTCCCGACGCACCCGATTTGAGCCAGATCGATGAGGCAGATTATGTGACACCCTATTCGGCCCCAGAATTGCGGCTGGCCGAGCATAAAGCCAGTCCTGCCCTTGATATTTATAGTCTCGGCGCTGTCGCGTATCATCTCCTCAGTGGTGAACTCCCACCCACCGGCCTGATTGTCGAGTTAGACCTCGCCGGGAAACCAGAGGCACTTGCCCTGGCCGAACGAGTCCTCTTGCGGATGTTATCACCCCATCCAAACGTGCGTTTCACGACTGCCGGTGCTGCTGCAAACGCATTACGGCTGGCACTCCGCACTCTGCTCGATCAGACCACCACTGATATGGAGGAGTCGCGCTGGGAAACATGCGCTGAGTGGTTCGAGAATCCGCTCGAACTGGCACTGAGTGCGGAACTGGCCGATCTGGCCAGCCAGTTTCACGATTTTCTCAGCGAAGCGCGGAAGCGCGCCGACAAGTGGCATCGCCGTAATTATGTCCGGCAGTGGCTTAATAACTGGAGCCGGAAGGGCTACTTCCGCCGCGCTGCGTTAGGACAACTGATCGAGTTCGAGTCGATTGCCAGCTTTAACATTTATTTCTACGAGTTGCAGGTACTCTACGAAACTCGTACTGAGCCAACTATCCGAACGAGACCAATGCGTCTCGATGAACGGCCACAAGCCGAACCGGCCCTGGAACTCTGGAACGTTCCGCTACCGGCTCCGCAAGATTTTAACTCGGAAGCAGGTGGTGAAGTTGTATTGCCGGGTTCGCGCCGCTTCTTTACCTGCCCGGAATGTAAAGGAGCAGGGCAAGTGATGTGTCCACAGTGCCAGGGCAAAGGGATCGTTAAACCTCGCAAACGACGCAATGATGAAGCCGATCCAATCGAACAGACCTGTCCCACCTGTAAAGGGTACCAGAAGATTCGCTGTGAGAAATGTCAAGGGAATGGGAATCTGGCTGAAGAAAAGGTGTTCCGCTGGTCACGACGTGCGATTGAGTACAGTAATGATGACGATAGCGAAGGGTTACCCAACAACGTCCGTGCGCTCCTCCGTCAGCGTGCGCAGCAGGTCTATGAAGCAGAGATTGATCTCTACGACAGTCAGTGGCGTAGTGTGGGGTCATTGAGTGCCTTGATCGATCAGGCGATTACGAAAGCCGGTAAAGATACCCGACCGCTACGGGCGATGCTGCGGATAAAAGGCGTGACCATGACCCAAATTAATGGCATTCTCGACGATCAAGAGTGTGAGCTGTATCTGATCGGGCCAGACGATATGCTCACGAGCACTGTGCCCCTCTGGAATCTCGAACGGATTGCGCTGGTCGCATTGACGGCTTTGCTTGTGGTGCTATTAGTCATAGGGGCACTTTTCGTCTTGTCGTAACAGGCCGATCATCACCTGATTGTACGCGGGCATGAATACCGCACAGAGTATCTGTGGCTTTGCAGCGTTTTTACCCTACCCGACAGGAGATGGAGGTGAGGAGGGAGAGGGACGGATAGCTTCCCCTTCCAAGGTGCTCTAACCAGTCTTCTGTTAACTCGCCGATCATGCACGTCATCGCAGCAGGAGAGATAGGTTCGACCCTCTGCCCTCGCTTGCGGGTACCTGGGGATGAGGTGTACTGAATGCGTCAACTGATGGGTCTCGGCCACCCACCGCATACGCGGATCAGAGACCCGCGCACCCAGGTGGTTGACATCAGCTCTGCTCACGTCGACTTCGTTCCCGGCCAAACGCAATAATTTCATCGAGGAATCGTGATGGTTTCAGCCGCTGCCCCCGGTTACGGCTCGCTGTCCACGAGAGATAGAGCCGCTCGCCAGCACGGGTGAGCGCAACGTAGCACAATCGTCGCTCCTCTTCCAGTGCCGCAGGATCGCCTATACTTCGCTCGTGCGGCAGCGTACCCTCTTCGAGACCGACCACGAACACAAAGGGCCATTCCAGACCTTTTGCAGCGTGAATCGTTAAGAGCTGAACGCGATCACGTTCGTCGTCTTCATCATCAACATTAGTCATCAGTGCTACTTCTTGCAAAAACGAACGTAGATCGGTGTGCTCTTCAGCCGCCCGGATCAACTCTTGCAAATACGCACGAGCTTCGGCCAGCTCCTCTGCATCGAAACGTTCAGCTAAGGCAGCCATGTAGCCACTCTGTTCCAACACGTCGGCTAACAGGTGATCGGGCGGCATCGTGCCTTCGGCTAACCGCCACCAGCGCTGCAACAGTGCAAAGAGCCGACGCGCCCCCTCAACCGCACGTGCACTCAGACCAAGAATAACGCCAGCGTGACCGAGTGCCATGCTAAGGGTCAACGACTGAGATGCGGCATAAGCGGCGATAGTTGCCAACGCCTGTCCGCCCAAACCACGGGCTGGCACATTGGCAATCCGTGTCAGGCTCAGATGATCGGCAGGATTCGCGATACAGCGCAGATAAGCCAGTGCATCACGTACCACTGCTCGATCAAAGAAACTTACGCCACCACGAACCAGGTAGGGAATACGAGCGTGACGAAAAGCCTGCTCGAACGGACGACTCATGTGTCGTGTCCGGTAGAGCACGGCAATCTCGCGTAATTGTCGTCCCTGTCGCTGAAGATCGGCAATGGTGCGCGCTACTTGTTCAGCCTCATCACGGCTATCTTTCGCCTCACTGATCAAGACACAGCGTTCACTATTGACTCGTGCAGCAGCGCGCAACTCCATCGGCGCTACACTCCGACTATGCCGGATGATGGCGTAGGCCGCATCGAGAATTGGCTGTCGCGAACGGTAATTGGTCGTCAACTCTATGACTTGGGCATCGGGAAAATCGGTTGAAAACCGGCTGATAATGCTGTGATCAGCGTTACGGAACCCGTAGATACTCTGCATTGCATCACCCACCACGAAGAGCGAACGGGGACGTTGCGTCGTTGGCCGGGTGAGCAGCTCGATCAAAGCGTGCTGACTTGGATCCGTATCCTGATATTCATCAACCAATACATGGTGCCAGCGTTGCTGATACGTGGACAGCAGATCAGGATCATCACTTAACAAACGGTAGGTATTTAGGATCAAGTCGTCAAAATCGAGGGCATTCGCCTGCTCAAGTGCACGCTGATAACGTCGGTAACAGGCCGCAATAAAACGATCAAGCGGATCGACAGCAAATCGCGCCATCAGCCGAGGGGTAAGCATACGACTTTTGGCCCGTGAAATCAGGCGTAGCACTTCATCAGCCTCGATTGTACGCGGCGGAGTCTCGGTAACTGCGGCCAGCGCTTCTGCTACCAGTTGTAACTGCTCGTCTTCAGAATAAATGGAAAATGAGGCAGTGTACCCCTTTAAACGACCTTCAATCGACTCACGCAGAATACGGGTGCAGACGGCGTGAAACGTCCCACTAGTCAGACCACGAATCCGGGCGCCGAGTAAATGGCGTAACCGTTCGCGCATCTCTCGTGCCGCTTTGTTGGTGAACGTCACCGCCAGAATCTGTTGCGGTGCCACACCATAATGCGTGATCAAATACGCAATCCGCAACGTAAGTACCCGTGTCTTGCCACTACCGGCACCCGCTTTGACCAACACTGGCCCAATGGGTGCAGTCACGGCTAATCGCTGCGCCGGATTAAGGTGATTCAACAATTCCATAGCTGATCCTCGATACGACAGGTCATCTCTCCCGTCGGGCCAGCGCATTATACCAAACCGCAGGATAGCCCCATTCCATCACAATGGCACACGAACAGCCATGCATTATCGCGAACCCGTCCTGAGAACCTGATCAAAAACCCAGCCTTCTCATTGGGCACGTCTCGTCCCTGTGCAACCATTGCGTGAGGGGTGCCAACATGCTTTCGCGCGCCATGTTCCATCCCCCCTTCCTCCTTCCCCCTTCCTCTCCCGCAGCGCGGGAGAGGAAGGGGGCCGGGGGGGAAGGTGCGGGCGCCAGGAGGCAGGTGCGGGCGCTAGGGGGCAGGTGCAAATGCCAAGAGGCAGGTGCGAACGCCAGGAGGCAGGTGCGAACGCCAGGCAGGTGCGGGGACACCCTCCCCCTTCCTCTCCCGCAGCGCGGGAGGGAAGGGGGCCGGGGGGAAGGTGAGGGGGAAATCGGACAACGACGGGCCGTTACACCACCTTATCAAAATCAAAATTGGTTGGCTTGTATGTCAGACGTGCATCCAGATCGGCGAGACGGCCAATGCGCTGCAAACCTACGGCACTTCCTTTGTAGTACGGGATAATGACCGCCGGGTCAACATACGGTGTGGTCAGACTATTCGTAGTCGCCCGCGGGTGAGCAAACAGCATAAAGATCACACCCGGTTTAACACTGTTACTCACTACAGTGTATGCCATTGTCTCGCCGTAGTCGTTGAACAGGCGCACAATATCACCTGGCTGGAGACCCTCCTTCTTTGCGTCCTCTGGACTAATCTCGATGTATGGCAATGGCGTTCGTTCGGCAAAGAAGGGCATGTTCATGTCGTTGTAGAGAGTCTGCCAGTTATTGTTGCGCCCGTTAGTCATGAAGTATGGATACTTGTTGATCTGCTCCTGGACGATGGCCGGGAATCCGGGCCACGGCGTCGGCAGCATCTTGGCCTTGCCACTTTCGGTGTAGAAGGGTTCACCGTTTTCAAAGAAACGTACCCGTCCCTGCGGCTTACCGTTGACAATAGTTACCGGGGTCTGAATACCGTTGTTACCGGCTGCCTTGAGGAAGGCGTAATCAACACCCTTGTATCGTTCAACACTGGCCTTCACGCCATCGGCAAACGACTGACCACCTTCCAGGAAGACTTCTTCAGCCGTTTTCCACTCGAAACCGCTGAATCGTTGAGCGATGTCGGCATTACCGTCAGCTTGGGCCAGGGCTTTGATACGCTGAGCCAGCATCCCCAAAATCTTCCAGTCTGGCTCGGCGATACCTGGTGGGTCCATGAACTTCTCGTACAGCCGCAAACGACGTTCACCGTTGATTGACGTAATCGGACTTTCGCCCCAGGCTGCTGCTGGGAAGACCACGTGGGCATGCTTTGCCGTCTCGGTGGGGTAGATGTCTTGCACGATGATAAACAACCCACCTTGCTTGACAGCATCGAGGATAGCCTGTGCTTTCGTTGCATTGTCAGCGGCGAAGTTGGCATCAAGTGCGTCTCTGACCAGCTTCCCACGGGTTTGTAACGTCTCGCGCATGCGCTGCGCATTGAGGGTGGTTACCGCCGGGTTGCACCCAACGACGTAGAAGACATTCCCCTGCCCCTGGCTAAGCAGATCATCAACATACGGCGCGGGGCGTGGGCCGGGGTAGCCAGGGCGCACATATCCTTCCTGATGCCCTCCCAGGCGACCACAACCTGTACCAGGTTTGCCAAGGTTGCCGGTCAGGAGTGTCAGATTGACAATACTACCGATATTCTCGTAATTCTTCAATCCCCAGATAACACCCTTCTCGTACAGGAAGATTGCCCGCGGTCGAGTCCCATCGCTCTTAGTCTCGGCAATCCAGCTTGCAGCCTGCTCGATCTGGGTGCGTGACAGGCCGGTGATTTTTTCGGCTTCGGCCAATACCTCATCGAGACTCTTACTGATCTGGAGACTCTGATCGAGTAAGGGCTGCACCGTTTCCGCTTCGACCCGGTTGGCGACAAAATCTTTATCATGCCATTGCCGTTCGTAGACGACCCGTGCGATCGCGTTGGCCAGCGCAATATCGGTGCCAGGGTTGAGTTGCAGATGCAACACCCGATCCTTTCCGGCGGCCTGCTCGCTAACGACCACTGTGGCCGTGCGTCGCGGATCGATAATGATGATCCGGCCGGGGCCAACCTGTTCGCCTGGACGAGCGTCCTTTTTGGCGTTTACCGTTGTGCCCTGGATATTCGGGAGCATATGGACCAGGTAGAAGTTTGTGTGAGATTCGTAGGAATTAGCGCCCCATAACACGATGGTATCGGCGAGTTCAGCATCGACGTAAGCATAATTGAGTTCAGGCACCCCCATGTCGCGCGAGGCATGAACTTCAGAATTGTACGCCGGACGGTTGTGGATCGAGCAGTTGATCGTCTGGACGGCGTTGAAGAAGAATTTCCCAACCGCCCAATTGTTCTCAAATCCACCGCCGCCGCCGCCGTGGTCAAAGATTTTCATAAAGATCGAGTTGTTGCCGTCGCGCTGGATACTGCCATAGATAACGCGCGCTGCCAGATCTATCGCATCGTCCCACGTTGTTGGTACCTGCTCGGTGGCGCGGTAGACGAGGGGATGGGTTAGACGAACATGGGTTGGGCCGTCTGGCCGATAGAGGCTGCTGCCGAGTGAACCTCCACGCGCCGAGTGTTGTCCCTTATTGACCACACATTCCTTGTCAGGGACGATAGCAATATGATAGCGACGACCATCACGCTCGGTAATGATCGAATGATGAGCAGGGGCAATCCAGTTACCACTTAGCGGAGCGACCTGTTTGGTAAAATCTACTCCCAGCGCGTTCTGATCGGGAAGCAATCCTCCTGAGCGTCCCTCTGGCCACTTGTAGACATGATAGCCACATCCGACAATGCAATAATGGCATACGGTTTGATATTTTTCAGCATCGACCGGCGGTAACACCAATCGATCGGCTGGACGGTACACAGGCATAGTCTTTCCCTCCTATAGCTCAGTCAGGCTGAGATTATGCGGTCGTCCGTAGATCAGTCCCTGCACCCCAACTGCGTAAATATCCTGGCCCTCTACCTCTAGGATAATGCGTGGTAGATTCTGGGTCGCTGGCCCACTAATGAGAATCGCGTCGGCTTCAGCATCGAAATGGCTGTAGTGGCACGGACAGACAAAAATTTTGGTGGCCGGATCGTAGTTCATGGGGCATCCCATGTGGGTGCATAATCCGCTGTACGCCACGATGTCTTCGTCTGGTCCCACGCCGCCAGGAACCTTTTTCCCTAGCTTGAGAACCTGGATCGGAGAAAGCTGGTCAGGGTAGGTGGCACCGAACACTCCATTTTTCAGATCGTTGAGGGTCGCGATCTTCAGGCGTGGGTAGGGTAAGACCTCACTGATCAGCGGGACCTCAACCTTTTCGGTAACGACAACCGGTGATGGAGCCGGAGCCGGTGTAGGAACCTGCGCTTGCGGAGCTGACGTTGGTGGAACGGCGGTTGGTGCGGGTGGCGGAGCGGCACACGCGGCCAAGATGGCAGCAGCGCCGCTGACTGAGCCTAGTTTGAGAAAACTCCGTCGGTCGAGACGCCCCTTCGTCGGGCGATCGGTCTCCTCTTCCGGGAGCCTGACCTCTTGATCTGTCATAGATCTCACTCCTCGCTTGCTAAGGAATCTGATAGCTTTAGGATATTCGTAGTATAGACTACTGATCTCAAAGAGGTGAAGATCCGAAATGGTCAGATTAACGATCCAAAGAGGTCAATAAGTAGGGGTGATGGCGACTGGCGCTTGGCGCCAGCCCAGAACGATGGCCGTTTCGGCAGAGATGACGTCCTTCCGGTCAGGTTATCGCCGTAAATCGGCTGCCCTCCCGGTTATGAAGGAGGCAAGACGTTCCATATAAATACCGTTAGAGTTGTTGAGAATAATAACGAGCGTTGATCTATAGCTGCATTCATTTGTGATGATTTTTCAGGTAACGCCTGTTTGGGATATTTCACTGTATCTGCGATACAGGAACCGGTTGTACACTCCCTTGTGCAAAAAGACCGGTGGGCAGGGGGCATGGTTGGGTGTTGTCGCCGTGCACTGCAATTCCCTTCCTGATAACGGCTGGCGGGAAGCCCTCAAATCCATCCACGACGTACTGCCTCGGCAACTAGTTGAGTACGATTCCGTACCCCAAGGAGCTTGATCAGTTCTTGAATTCTACGTTTGACCGTTACTTCACTCATATGCAACATTGTCCCAATTTCGGCTGTGGTTGCACCATTGGCCAGTGCTCGTAGCAAGCGTAGGGCACTTTCATCATCCGCTAACGCCTGCCGTAAGCGCTCGCGCTGTAGCTCAGCGACATTGGTGAAGAGTACCCCAACCAGATGTGGTGAGATGACATATTCACCGCTGGCGACCGTGCGGATGGCATCAATAATGGCGGTGTACGCGCTGTGTTTCAAGAGAAAGCCACGTGCTCCGGCTTCGATAGCCGCGATTACGTAATCGGGTTCGTTATAGTTGGAAAGTACCAGGCAGGCTGGCGATGGCGATAGTTCGCGCATTTGGCGCAAGACGCCAATGCCATCGACGCTGGGCATACGTAAATCGATAGTGATAACATCAGGTTTTAAGGTGGTTGCTAACGAAACCACTTTGGTGCCGTCATCGGCTTCCCCAACCAGTGTCATATCACTTTGCTGACGAATGAGACTGCGCAGACCTTCGCGCACAATCGGGTGATCATCTACAATGAGAACCCGAATCACGCTCTCCTCCTTCGGTAGGCTTAGGACGACCAGATCGGTCTGGCCGAGGGTTAGCTATCATTCTGCATCAGGCTGCCGATTGTGTTCCTCACCCTGAGCACCCTTGCAATAGGTTTTTTATGCGTTTGAAGTTAATTAATTATACCTGAAACTACCTCTTTTGTTGGCTGCAAGAGCAGGCAACCAGAGATTTCTGTTCGGTTATCGAAGGTGATCGGACGATGTGCTGCGGAGCGATACCGACGAACCACACGCCTCCGCTGCCGATGATCCCTGAAGTCTGCCATGACTTAAGTCCACTACCGGAAGGCTTCAACTGTCGCATCTTCTTGCAAGCGGCAGCGAGACGCTTCCCCGCCCGTCCGCCCTATATTTCCTTCATCACCATTGCCGGTTCGTGAAAACTTGCCAATCCCTGGTGCGGGCCTCTGACCTGCATCTCGCAGTGTATGGCCAGAGAGCTGTGTCTGGCGCATCAGTATGCCATCTAGGATCGGTTTTCAACCCACGATCATCGCCGAGAGAAAGACGTTGCAACCCTCTCAACCGGCGCTATCCGATGGTTGGTTAGCAGATTGACTCGCTGCACCGCTTGTATTGCCGATAGTGGCGTGCTATGCTCGAAGGTAGCGAGACTGTACATATTCATCTTGGCTTTACCGCAGCTCGTTAAGGAGCTATCTCATGGCAATACCGAACGTTGAGCATCGTCAATCACCGTTGCTCTGGCATGCACTCGATCTACCTGCTGTATACACTGAACTATACACTTCACCACAGGGCTTGACCGGTGACGAAGCGGCGCGCCGATTAACGCTGTACGGTCCAAACGAACTGCAAGCGACGACTCGTATTTCACCCTGGACAATTCTGCTCAATCAATTCAAGAATATCCTGATCATTATCCTGCTAATCGCTACTGGCCTGTCAATACTCCTTGGGCACGGTATCGAATCGATTGCCATCATTGTCATCGTACTCTTCGCTGTTTTGCTCGGCTTTATTCAGGAATACCGTGCTGAGCGAGCAATTGAAGCGCTCCGGCAGATGGCAGCTCCCAACGCCACTGTCTTGCGTGATGGCCGTGAGCAGGTTGTACCGGCTCGCACACTGGTGCCTGGCGACATCGTGCTCTTGCGTGCTGGCGACCGTGTACCGGCTGATCTGCGCCTGATCGAGGCAGTTAATCTTCAGATCGAAGAAGCTGCGCTTACCGGCGAGTCACTTCCGGTTGAGAAGACTGCCGCGATAACCTTACCGCCATCAGTACCCGTCGCCGAGCGCAAGAATATGGTCTACGCTGGAACTTCGGTCAGTTACGGACGCGGACGTGGCATTGTCGTGGCGACCGGCATGCAGACGGAGTTTGGCACGATTGCCACGATGTTGCAGACGATTGAAACCGGGCGAACACCGCTGCAAGAGAATCTCGACCAGGTTGGTCATACGCTGGCGCGCGTCGCGTTGGTCATTGTGGCTGTTATTACTCTGCTCGGCTTCTGGCGTGGTCAGCCACTGGTCGAGATGATCATCTTTGGGATAGCCTTAGCCGTCGCCGTTGTTCCTGAAGCCTTACCGGCAGTAGTGACTATCTCGCTGGCAATCGGAGTACAGCGCATGGTGAAGCGGAATGCGCTGATGCGACGCCTGCCAGCAGTGGAGACGTTGGGGAGTACGTCGGTGATTTGTACCGACAAAACCGGCACACTGACGAAAGACGAGATGACGGCCCGCCGGGTGTTTGTTGCCGGTCGTTGGTGGGAAATTACCGGTTCCGGTTATGAGCCGGTCGGTGAGTTTCGCTGTGACGATCACCTCGTCCTGCCCGATGAGGCAGTTTGTCAGTTGTTGCGCGCTGCTACGCTTGCTTCCGATGCACGGGTTGTCTACCGCGATCAGCGCTGGCAAGTACAGGGTGATCCGACCGAAGCGGCGCTGATCGTAGCTGCGATGAAAGCTGGTCTGGTTGTTGATGACCTGGTTGCCAATGCGCCACGTGTGGCCGAGATTCCGTTTTCTTCGGAAACCAAACGCATGATTACCCTGCATCACGAACACGGGGAGACGGTTGCCTACGCCAAAGGGGCACCAGAGGTCATTGTGGCCGCGTGTCGTCATTGGCTGGCACCACACGGAGTCGCGCCGCTGAGTCTGGCTGACCGGGAAACTATCTTACAGGCAGCGCAAACGATGGCTGAGTCGGCTTTGCGGGTACTGGCAATTGCGACGAAAGCACCGGCTACCCTGAGCGATGCCGAGCACGATCTCACCTTCCTCGGTTTAGTCGGTATGATTGATCCACCTCGTCCCGAGGCGAAAACAGCTATTCAGACCTGTCAGGCAGCCGGTATTCGGGTCGTCATGATAACCGGTGATCACCCGTTAACCGCGGCTGCGATTGCTCGTGAGCTGGGTTTGCTTGTCAATGGACGGGTAATCACCGGTAGTGAACTCGATACCTTAAGCGATGAGGAATTTGCGCGCATAGTCGACACAATCGACGTGTACGCCAGAGTAGCGCCGGTGCATAAGCTGCGTGTGGTGACGACTCTCCAGCAAAAAGGGTATGTGGTGGCAATGACCGGTGACGGCGTGAATGATGCACCGGCGCTTAAAAAGGCCGACATTGGGATTGCAATGGGTATTACCGGTACCGATGTCACGAAAGAGGCAGCCGCAATGACCATCACTGACGACAATTTTGCCTCAATCGTGGCTGCGGTCGAAGAGGGACGACGAATCTTTGGCAATATCAAGAAGTACTTAATGTACCTGCTGTCATCGAATATTGGGGAAATTACCCTGATGGCTGGTGCTACCCTCGCTGGCTTGCCGTTGCCGTTAAGTGCCGTTCAAATCCTGTATGTGAATCTTGCAACCGATGGTCTACCGGCTCTGGCATTGGCAGTTGATCCACCCGACGACGATCTGATGCGCCAGCCGCCACGTGATCCGCGGCGTGGTATCTTCACTCGTCCCATTGTCGGCTTGATGATCGTCGGTGGTTTGTGGTCGGCATTGGTCAATATCGTCCTCTTTGTTTGGGCGTTGCAGAGTGGGCGTGGCATCGTTGAGGCGATGACGATGACCTTCGTTTCGTTGGTGTTGATTCAGTTCTTCAAAGCGTATAACTTTCGTTCCGATCACCTTTCGGTGTTTCATCGCCCCTTTGCGAACCGCTGGCTGAATCTGGCGATCCTGTGGGAAATGCTCTTGTTACTGGCCATCGTCTATCTGCCTTTCTTGCACGAGCCATTTACTACCTTTCCGCTATCACTGATCGACTGGCTCGTCATTGTTGGGGTGGCTTTGAGCGTAGTGCCGGTTCTTGAACTAGCGAAATGGGTCTTACGTCATCGAACACCTGCCGAGACGGTGGTTAGGGTGTCTGATGGTTAGGCAAACATCTGACTATGTGTTGTTTCGCCGATCATACCTGTCAGCGCACGGTAGGGGCGGATTCCCTCCCTGCTCCTCGCTGGCAGTTGAAAGGAGGGATTTAGGGCGATTTGAGGCATTGGGACGAGTTATAAAGCAGCATCCACGGTTTCTCATGAACGGGCCGTGCAGAGTTGGAACTGATGGGCAGTAAGTGGCGCCCCGCACGCATCAATACCGGGTGTGAATGCAGGGTACATGCACCACGTATTGCATGGTATCGGCACAAACATAAATAAGCAATCAAGATATGTTGTAAAATCGTAGTACATAGCGGTTTAGTTCAGACCTCGATCAGCAATCAGCCGGGCAGTGTACCTTGAGGTAGAAGTTCTGCGCTGATGAGCGAGTGCTCGAGATTGCTCCAAGTGTTATTCAAAGACGGTCAAGGTATTGGACAAAGCAGAATCTTCAGGTAGGACGTGCAGGATGCATAAGGGACAGCCATTAGCTGAGGTCTTCGGTTACCTCGTTACAGACCAAACCGAAATAGCGAAGCGGTATCGTTCTCATCGTCTCTGCCCCTTCAACAATAAAGTACCGAACTGTACCAAAGACAAGGCAAGGAACCCGCTTGGCGTCTGTAGTATCAATCATGAGAACTAGGTGGTCATTACCTGTCCAATCCGCTTCCGCCAGGATTGGATCATTACCGACCATGCCGCTTCTTTCTTCTTTGCGGAGGGAGTGAAGTGGACTTCTCTCACTGAGGTTCGTCTAAACGATGCGACAGGTAAGCCCGCCGGCAGCATTGATGTGGTGCTCGTTGCCTATGATGATGCCGGTAAAGTCGTTGATTTTGGCGCCCTTGAGATTCAGGCTGTCTACATTTCTGGGAATGTTCGCGAACCATTCGAGTATTATATCTCTTCTCGAAAGCGACTTGTTCCGCAGCTTGTTTATAAGGGTGGAATCTTACACAGTTGGAATAAGAAAATCGCCGTAGCGCTGAACCGAACTTTTTTTGCTACTTTGCCCACGCTGAAACAAGTTCCAAAGGATCAAGCTGATATTGCATGGCTGGTCTACGATCTAAAAATTCATGCGGACGACAATCATAAACCTGGTCGATACTACCTTACAAAAGTGGATGAGATTTTTACCGATTTCGAGTCGGCTTTGCTTTCTATCACCACACCGCTTCCTGGGCAGATAGGGGATTTCATCAAGTTGCTCCAGGAAAAACTTGATGAACACCTGGAAAATCCGCCAACGAATCAGACCATGGAGAGGCCGTTTTGAACTATGACAAAGCAGCAACAGCTCCCATTGTTTCCTGAACTATCTGACGATAAACCTATCTTGCGTCCGGTAAATGTTGCTTCTGTCCCTCAACGAAGCCCTTTCCGCTATCCCGGTGGAAAGACGTGGTTTGTGCCGGCATTTCGACGCTGGATGAATAGTCTGAAGTACAAACCACGTGTGCTTATAGAACCGTTCGTCGGTGGCGGTATTATTAGCCTTACCGCTCTCTTTGAACAGTGGGTTGAAACGGTCGTGATGGTTGAGTTAGACGATGAGGTTGCATCAGTCTGGCAAACGATTGTTCGTGGTGATGCTGAGTGGTTGGCTCATCAAATCGTGACATTCCAAATGACGAGAGAAAACGTTGAAGCGGAACTTCAGCGGGTTCCGACAACAACAAGAGAGAAAGCATTTCAAACGATTTTGAAGAACTGAACGTTACACGGCGGAATCCTCGCCAAAGGCTCTCGCTTTATCAAGCATGGCGAGAATGGGAAAGGAATTGGCTCTCGATGGTATCCGCAGACCCTTGCGCAGAGAATTATTCATCTCAGTCATATTGCGAGCAGGATTGACTTTCGTCACGATGATGGACTGAAGGTGATGATGGAGTTTGCTGACCGCGAGGATGTCATCTATTTTATTGATCCCCCTTATACTGCTGGTGGCAAGCGGGCAGGGAAACGACTCTATAAACACCACCAGATTGATCATGAGAATTTGTTTACCATATGCGAGACACTCACGGGTAACTTTCTCATGACATACGATGAGTCAGAGGAAGTAAAAGAAATGGCCCGCAGGCATAAATTTCAGATGCGTTTAATACCGATGAAAACTGCTCACCATACGACAATAAGAGAAGTAGTTATTGGAAGAGATATAGCGTGCTTATGAGCCTTATCGTCATGACCGGTGATGATGAGCCACCAGCGTACACGATGATACGTGCGAGTATCTTCACCCCTTCGCGTTTCAGGTAAGCATTTCGCTGTCGCTTATCTTTTCGTATTGGCGAGGCTGTGGGATGATCTATCACACGGTAGGGTACGACATCACTGCGTCCCTACCGTCGTTATACTCGCACAAACCGGTAGGTTCATCTCGTATCTCTCAACTTCCGGCAGGTGGTGCAGATCGAGGGATAGTAGTAACCGGTGGCGGCATGACCTCGTGACTACTGGCAGTTACTTGCGGGTTTTCGTCGGTTGACGAAGCTGGTGATGTTGGTTGTGGTGGGGAAGGTGTGGGAGGCGACGTCACTCTGCGCGTTGGCACAATGGGATCGGGTTGTTTGAGAAAGTCGAGCAGGATTGCGTGGAATTGTTCAGCTTCATCAACGAATGGGAAATGACGGCTGTGTTCCATCCGTACCACTTGCGCGAGAGGAATATGCGTAAAAAGCTGGAGCTGGTTTGGATTGACAATCTCATCACGGGCGCCGTGTACCACTAATGCTGGCACGCGCAAGTTGTCTAACAGTGGTGTGAGGTTGGTACGCCACATTGAATGGATAGCGGCGCGAATAGTATCGGCTGTTGATTTAGTGCTATCTTCCAATACTTCATTCACTTCCGGATCGAGCGAATCGCCGAAGAAGAACCGGAAGAGTGACCGGCGCAACCATGGTCGGCGGGCAAAAAATTCGGCAAAGAATGGGCGATCAACCAGTTTGAGCATCCAGGACAACGAGTTGCCGTCGATCGGTGCACCGACTGTCGCCACGCGAGTTATCCGCCCAGGATGCTCGATGGCGGTCTTCATTGCGACCATTCCCCCCATTGAATGACCAACCAGCGCAGCGCGCTCGATGCCCATTGCATCGAGAAAACGGATGACCTGGTTGGAATATCCCTGGATGGTAGGCATGTCATTTGTGCGCGATTCGCCGAAACCCCAAAAATCGAAGGAGTAAGCTCGGAACTGTTGCGCGACAATCTCCATCGTCGTATACCAGTAGCGCCAGCTTCCCAACCAACCGTGAAGGAAAACGACAGGCTTACCGCGGCCAAAGACTTCGTAATGCACCCGTTGATTATCAATAACGATAATACTCATACTGGCCTCACCGTTGAGGAAGAACTTGCTGATCGTGCCCGCAGTTGCGCAACATTGGTTTCACGTTCGTGAAGAGAGCGGCGTAATCGCCACTGTAGCGTCGCAATATCTTCGGAAATGCTGCGTAACTGGGCCATTTCCTGTTCCAACTCTTCCAGCAGGGTGCGAGCCTGTAGCCCCACCGAAACGTTGATTCGTTCAACCGACAGTTGTGCCAATCGTTCCTGGATTGCAGCCAGGAGACTGAGCAGGTTCGCCCAGGATTCATTCTCGGCGACATCGCGGTGACGTTGCTGTTGCCCGCGATGCTCAATCCAGCGCTGAAGCTGCTGATGGAGCGCAGTGATACGCTCTTCTAACTGTCGTATTGATTGTACGTCAACTTCACTCGCTACAGCGTGATTTTTTGATGCTGTCATCAATTGGGCGAGTTGTTGTTGCAAATTGGTTATCGCTGTGCTTAGTTGGGCCTGTCGCTGCATCACCGCTTCCTGTTCGTTGAGCATATCGAGCAACATATCACGGAGTTGTGCAGCTTCGCGAGCACTTCGACCGGCTTGTTGCTGAAAAAGATGTGGTACATACCAGAGCAGAATAAAAAGTAAAGTGATAATGGCTATACCAAGCGCGATAAAGAATGTTGTCATGGTCATCCTCCTCCATCTATAGTATACGTTTCATCTGTACCCATGGACTAGATCAGAGGATGACATCTCGATTACGCGCCCGCACAACTCGATCATAACCGGCCAGGTCGCGCTGTACCGTTATTTCAGCCTCTGGTAGTACCTGGCGTAGCAAGTGTGTCACAGATGACGCTTGCCAGGCGCCGATTTCTAATAATATTGCACCACCAGGTTTCAGATAGGTCGGAGTCGCCGGGATCAAGCGACGATAACAGTCGAGACCATCGGCGCCACCGTCAAGGGCAAGGTGTGGTTCGTGCCGATATACCCCTTCGTCGATCTCGGCCAAAATCGTGTAGGGTGGATTGCTGACAATCAGATCAACGGCTGTGGGGAGCGGTTCACAGAGATCGCCATGCAGCAAGATGACCCGTTCGTGCAGGTGATAGCGATTGACATTAATGGCTGCCACTTCTAGCGCTTCAGTACTCAGATCAACGCCGTAAATGGTGGCTTGAGGCAGATGCTTTGCCAGTGCAATTGCGATAGCACCACTCCCAACGCCAATATCGGCGATGGTAAGTGGTTTGTTGCCGTAGCGTTGGGCCTCTTTGATGGTTAGCTCAACCAGTAATTCTGTTTCGGGACGTGGAATGAGGACACGCCGATCAACGAAGAAGGTAAGACCAAAAAATTCACGCTGACCAATCAGATAAGCTACCGGTTCGCACGTGGCACGACGTTCGATCAGGGCGTTGAACGTTGCCTGTTGTTCCGGCGTGAGGCGCTGTTCCCGTTCGGCAACTACTCTGGCGCGAGACCAGCCCAAAACATGGGCGAGCAGGAGTTCAGCATCAAGCCGGGGTGTTGACGAGAGCGAATGCAAACGCCTGGTTGCCTGGTAGAGTGCCTGTTCAATCGTGAGATTCATCATAGACAACTGCGGCCTGTGATAAAGGTAGCTGATGTTCTTTCTCATCTGATATTACCACGAGTGTACGAAAGCAGCGGTAGATGCCTGAGCGGAGGTCTAGCGATGTTCACCGTTGTCGGACACCCGTCACCCGAGAGCCTGGGAGCGCGGGCCGCTGGCCCGCATGGTGCGGTGGGCTGGTGGAACCCATCGTTTGGCGCATCAGCACACCATGGGTGGGGGCAGGTTTCAAACCTGCCCCCACTATGCATGCGGTGACGGGCATGATCGGTGCGACAGCAGCGGGTGAACGGGTGCACATTGCTCCTGGGAGCGCGGGCCGCTGGCCCGCATGGTGCGGTGGGCGGGTGGAACCCATCGTTAGTGGGGGCAGGTTTCAAACCTGCCCCCACTATGCATGCGGTGACGGGCATGATCGGTGCGACAGCAGCGGGTGAACGGGTGCACATCGTTCCTGGGAACGCGAGCCGCTGGCCCGCATGGTGCGGTGGGTTGGTGGACCCCATCGTTTGGCGCATCAGCACACCATAGTGGGGGCGGGTTTCAAACCCGCCCCCACTATGCATGCGGTGACGGGCATGATCGGTGCAACACCAGCGGGTGAACGTGTGCACATTGCTCCTGGGAGCGCGGGCCGCTGGCCCGCATGTGACTGCAGGAGCCTAGGAGAGGAACCTGAGAGCACTGGCCTCTGGCCCGCAAGGGAATGCGAGGGTCGCTTTGGTATGCCGTGTCAGGTTAAGGCGTTGCCGTGTCCGTGCTGCAGAACGCACTTGGCATCCCCTACCGGTTCCATACCGGGTGAGGAATTGGGAGTTTGTGCCTCTCACACTTCTCATCACCTGCACTCATTATCGGCTGCGGAAACTCAGGCTTCCGCAGCCTCATGAGGCAGAAACCATACCGGCACGTGCTGAGAGGTGAGAGAATGCACTAAAGTTTCCCAGACACTGCTCTGCCCAAATGCTAATCTATGCGTCGCTCACTAAAATCGCGACCGTCGAACGAAAGTAGACGTCGCTTCTCTTCGATGACCGTTTCCAGATGGACAGGCCGCGTCCAGATTTTATACAAGTTGCGCATCGTCTCACGGGCATAGTCCATCTTGAGATCAACGCCTTCGTGGCGATGGCGTAAGTAAAGTTCACCCCGGTTGCCGTAATTACCATCTTCGACAAAGATGACCGGCTGGCCAAAATTGGTGAGCCGGAAGAGCAATTTCTCTTTGACCTCTTTGAACTCGCGTGAAGCAATCTCGTAGAGATCGGTATCGCGATTGTAGCGGAAGGTAAAGAGTTTCTGCTCCATCACGAATTCTGGGGTGAGGAATTCGTCGATAAATGTCACATCGTTGTAGAGTCGGCGCACCTCGAAAATCTTCTGGCGACCGAGACCGAGCTGTTTATCCCACGAGCGTTTGAGAGCGATGTCATCACACTCTTCGTACTCTTTGCCGAATTTACCCTTGTTCCAGCGATCCTCAATATCGCGCAGGAGTTCTAGCCCCAGTTTGTAAGGGTTGAGCCGACCACCGCTTGTCGCGACCACGCCCGAATGGAGATCGGCAAATGAGATGATCTCGGCAGCCGAAGCGACACGCTGGGTCATAATGGTGCTATGCCAGTAACTGTTGTGGTTGATGAACCCCTGCGCAGCGTAGCGATGCGTTTCGGTGACCGAAATATCGTACACATCGGCACGACCGCGTTCAATGGCAACAATCTCGTCCGTCCAGGTAACAGTGGGCGACGGTGTGGTGTAGGCACGTTTAAGAGCCGTAGGATCATCGATCTGCAATGTTGTCTCGATCCGGCGCGCCAGGACACCCAGGTTTGCCAGCAGCAGTTGCACCGTCTGAGCAAGTTCGATACTGACGCAGGGAATGGTCAACTCTTGGGAAGTATCGACAGCACCGGCGATGAAAGCGCGCAGGAATGCGACGACCTGTGGTCGCGGTGAACGGCGGATGGCGTCTAGCGCACGGTGATCGGGATGCGTTACACAGCGCTGGCCGATGGCCGTCGCCATAGCTTCATCAACAACTTCTGTCGGAGCAGAGTGATAACGATGGCGACGCGATGGTAACGATGGACTGGTAGTAGCACTAACGGTTGCCAGCACCTGCGGCAATGGCATGCGACGCCGCAACCGTGCCGGCTGCGTGGCCCACAGCTCCGTACCACCGGCTATACGTACCTGATCACCAACGCGAAGGGCATCGAGCCGACGCCACTCGCCAGAAGCCAGCATAACACGGTGATTGAACGATCCGGTCAGCGTAAAACCGGCACGGGTATGAATGGTTACAGTCGGATAAGCGGTGAAACAATTCCAATCGTACACCGTCTGTTGCCGCTCGCCATCGCTTACCTGTGACCGATAACGGCGCGAGACCAGCTCACGCAACGGGATAATGCCACGGTCGGTCGGGATCAGACTATCACCGTGGAGGCATGCCCATCCCTCGTTCAGAATTTTGGTCATGCCCTGTGGGGCGAAGTAATAGGCTTCATCGCGAATGATTTCGAGTACCGTATGCTGCCAGTTTTCGAGGGGGGCAAAATTCATCAAAAAGAGCAGGACATCACGTTGTGGATTCTCTGGAAAGCGACGCTGACGGGCACGCTCCTCCTCGAGTTTTCGGCGCTGGGCTTCAAGAAACTCTGGTGGATTGATGTAATCGCGCATGTACTCACGTTCGACCGGTAAGCCCTCGACGACCGGTGGCTCTTCGTCGCTCACGATAGGGCGCGGTGTCACCGCTTCGGAGCGCCGAATATACGGAGCGTGGTAATCGATCAGGTTTTCCAGCGACAGACAGGTGTCAATGAAATCTTCAACCTGATCGTAGCCGATTCGGTCGATAATGCGCTGAATGCGGGCAGCGTGGTTTGCCATGGTGTCGAGCATCTTGCGATTGGTGTGGGCAAACCACATATTATTCTTGAAGAAATCGACGTGACCGGTGACGTGCGCCATCACCATCTTCTGCGTCACATCTTCGTTACCCTCGAGTAGGTAAGCGTAAGCCGGGTTATTGTTGATCACCATCTCATAGATGGTACTCCCCGTCCAGACATGGCCCTTGAGCAACTGATCGTACTCCATCCCGAATCGCCAATGGGGATAGCGCGTTGGGAAGCCGCCGAACGCCGCTACCTCATACAGGGTTCGGTAATCGAGCACTTCGTAGATAATGGGGAAGAAATCAAGGCCATACTCACGGGCAATCTGCTCGATCTCCTGTCGCGCTTGTTCGAGATGAGCGGGAAGGCGGGTACTTTTCATACGCACACCAAATCGGGCTAGGGCGATCAGCGGCCTTTGCCGAGGAAGGCGCGGATCGCATCGTAAATATCGTCACGATCGGCAATTTCGGCGATCACAATGCGGTCATCGCCGCGCAGGTATTCTTCAAGGTCATGGGCAAAACGCCCAGAGCCGTAGAGCGAACGAACCTGGCCGTAACAGAAGAGATTCACTTTAGGCAAGAGTTCACGCTTGAGCAGTTCCACACATTCACGGGTATCACCACCGCCCCAGTTATCGCCATCGGAAAAGTGGAACGCATAAATATTCCACTCGGTCGCCGGATAGCGCTCGTCAATCAGGCGATTGCACAGTTTGTAGGCCGATGATATTTTGGTACCGCCACCTTCACGGATATGGTAGAAGGTCTGTTGATCGACTTCTTTGGCAGCGGCGTCGTGGACGATATAGCGAATTTCGATGGACTTATACTGTGAGCGCAGCCAGGTCTCGATCCAGAAGGCGGTCATCCGCACCAGCTCTTTTTGTTCGGTACCCATCGAACCCGACACGTCCATCATATAAATAATGACGGCGTTACTTTCGGGCATAAGGGTTTCTTTCCACGAACGATACCGCATATCATCGGGGATCGGGATCACCACTGGGTTGTTGATGTCATACTCACCAGCAGCAATCTGGCGTCGGAGTGCTTCGCGGTACGTTCGCTTGAAATGGCGGAGCGAATTTGGGCCGGTACGTCGGATACCGCTATACTTGTCCTTCTCGCTAATCAGATTCTTCTTGCCTTTAGGCTGAATGTTGGGCAGTTGCAACTCTTCACCCAGGATTTGGGCCAGTTCTTCAATCGAGACATCAACTTCCAGAATGTGTTGACCAGGTTCAGCACCCGCCTGACCGGCGCCGGGTTGACCATCGCCCTGTGCTATCGGATCACCGATGTTTCCATCGCCTTGCCCAACACCACCAGCCTGTTTAGCACCGTAGCGAAACTGAGGTATATCGATCTGCGGCATTGGGATACTGACAAAGCGCTTACCCTGCCGTCCGATCAATTCACCTTGCGACATATATTTGCGCAGGTCTTTTTTGATCCGCCCGCGTACAATTTCACGGAAGCGGCTGAGATCGCGTTCAGCACGTTTCATTGACATCGCCATAGGAGTACCAATCCTGGTAACGGAGGAGGGCGACACGGCGCCCTCCTCGATGCCGGTTGTCGGTTGAGTGTTGAACAAGCTACTGCCGAGGCTTAGCGACGTGTATCACCACGGGCAAAGATCGAAGCCACGTAGTTGAGCACATCAGTCGCCGACTGCTCGTTGTAGCCGAAGTCACGGATCAGGCGAGCCTTCACCACGTCAATCTTTTCCTGCGTATCGCGGTCGATCACGCGCGAAACGAGCGATGTGAGCTTGATGCTATCTTTCTGATCTTCGAAGAGCTTCAGCTCGAGCGCCTTGTGGAGCCGCTCGTTCGTGCGGTAATCGAAGGTCTTCCCTTCAATTGCGAGGGCGCCGATGTAGTTCATAATCTCGCGGCGGAAGTCATCTTTACGCGACTCCGGAATATCGATCTTCTCCTCGATACTGCGCATCAGACGCTCATCAGGCTCTTCGTACTGGCCGGTATAGCGGTTGCGCACCTTCTCGCGCTGGGTGTAGGCCTTGATGTTATCGATGTAGTTTGCGCACAGGCGCTTGATCGCCTCTTCATCGGCTGAGATCGCCCGCTGGACCTCATTTTTCACTATCTCCGTATACTCTTCGCGGACAATCGCCAGCAGATCACGGTAGCGCTTGCGCTGCTCTTCATCGGTGATGAGTGCGTGGTTCTTCAGCCCACTCTCTAGCTCGTTGAGCACCATGAAGGGGTTGATGTAGCCTTCTTCCTGGTTGCTTACCAGCGCGTTCGATATTTTATCCTGGATGTAGCGCGGTGAAATGCCCTCCATCCCTTCACGTACCGCCTCTTTGCGCAGCTCTTTGATGTTGTCTTCGGTAAAGCCGGGTAGTGTTTTCCCATTGTAGAGTTTGAGCTTTTGCAAAAGGGTGAGGTTCGGCTTCTTCGGCTCTTCGAGACGGGTCAACACGGCCCACATTGCCGCCATTTCGAGCGTATGGGGAGCAATATGGACACGAACCTTCTTCTTGTTGAAGTCGCGCTCGTAGATACGCACTTCGTCGCGCAGGCGCGTGACATACGGGATGTCGATGCGCACAGTGCGATCTTTGAGCGCTTCCATGAATTCGTTGTTTTCCAGGCGGCGATACTCTGGCTCGTTAGTATGGCCGATAATGACCTCATCAATGTCGGTCTGCGCAAACTTCTTCGACTTGATGCGGTGCTCCTGAGATGCGCCAAGCAGATCGTAGAGGAAGGCGACGTCGAGCTTGAGCATCTCGACGAACTCAATAATGCCACGGTTCGCGATATTGAACTCACCGTCGAAGTTGAAGGCACGAGGATCAGAATCAGAACCGTAGATGGCAATCTTACGGTAGTTGATGTCACCGGTTAATTCGGTGCTATCCTGGTTCTTCTCATCCTTGGGCTGGAAGGTACCGATCCCGATGCGATCCTGCTCGCTGAACACCAGCCGGCGTACCCGCACGTGGCTCATCACCTTCATCCAGTCGCCTTCGTAGCGCTGCATGAGTTCGCGGAAGTGGAAGCGACAGACCGGACAGAGATCACCTTCGATACGAATTTGACGATCCGGGTCAAGCCCTTCATTGATCCGCTCGATAAAGGTTGTCCGTAATTCACGAGGGATGAGGTGGAGTGGCTCTTCATGCATCGGACACTTTTCCCACTCCGATTCGGGAACCTTGCGCCAATCGAAGGTATCATGATTCTCGATGATGCCGGGATACCAGTCGTAGGTGTAGAGTGCGCCTTCCTCGGTGCGCGAGTAGTGTTCGAGACCGCGCTTGAGACGGCGGACGATGGTTGACTTCGAGGAACCGACCGGCCCGTGCAGTAGGAGCACTCGTTTCTCGGTACCATACCCGCGTGCAGCACCTTTAAAGAAGTTGACTAGCCGCATGAGTGGAATTTCCAAACCGAAGATCGCGTCGTCGCCATCGAACGATTCGTCGGAAAAGAACTTGTAACGAATCAAGCGCTTTTTGGCGTCGATAAACTCCTCGGTTCCATACGACATAATCATGTCGTAGACCCGCTGAAACGCATTACGGGCAACTTGCGGTTTGCGGGTGACAATATCGAGGTAATCAGCGAAGGTACCGCGCCAGTTGAGCTGTTGAAAGCGGCGACGATCCTGCTGCTCGCCAATCATCTTCATCAACTCAAAACCGGATAGAGTCATGTTCATACATCCTCCTGCTGAGGGATTACTCCACCGCCAATCCGGCGGAGTGTGTTAGTTCGTTGCAGCATGCATCAACCATTCGGGTGATGCTGCTTCTACCGGGATGCCAACGTGCAGGGTACAGACTGGCTTTTCTGCGGCGGTGTTGCCGCGTGCCAGTGAGCTCGCGCGCCGTATGGGACAGCTATGCGTGCTCTGGGAAGCGGTACGAGGAATCTTTCAAGTAAGGGTATTATATCAAGGTGTTTCGCGCCCGTCAAGGACTTTATGTCGTGTTGATCATTTGTTCAGAAAGGAACTTCGATGACTGAAGTAGACCTGGTATTGTTTGTCATTCTTGGTCTGTTTACTATTCTCGGTCTGTACTGGGGTATTATCCGGCAAGTGCTGGCAGTGGTAGGATTTATTGTCGGCTTTATGCTGGCCGGGCAATACGGTAATGAGGTAGCAGTCTGGCTGGGTTCGTTTATCACCGATCCCAATCTGGCGCAGGGATTGGGCTTTATTGCTGTGTTGCTTCTGGTAAGCGGCATTGCCAGTTTGCTTGCATCGTTGTTGCATTCACTGGCGGGGCTGGTCTTCTTGGGATGGCTCGATCATCTGCTGGGTGCGCTGCTGGGGTTAGTCCAGGGATTGCTTGCCGTCACAGCACTGCTGATCGTTCTGGTGGTCTTTCCCGTTGAGCCGTGGAGCAGCTTGCTCCGTAGTTCCCTGTTAGCTAGCTGGATGTTACGCCTCGGCGAGCCGCTCACGCTGTTGCTGCCTGAACTATTTGTAACCGCAGTGCGCACGTTTAATGAGTTTGGGATTTTGCCGTAAGGCGGTACCGGCAGGGGCCGATTCTGGACGACGCTGGATCACCTTTCCCCTAGCCCCCTTCCTCATTCCATTAGGTGAGCGAAAGGGGAGGGTGAAGCTCGTAGCAGCCTGGTGCACCGGCGGATAGCCTGCTTCCAGCCGTGCAAGAAGATGGCGACACACACCATCATGCAGACGCACGAATGGGGCAGCGTGTAAGGCAGTGAATAGCGGAGATAAATGGCTACACAATCGACGGTGTTTTTCACAGAATTGGTATAACGCCGGAATACACATTGTTGATCAGATGTTTGGGGTGATAGCATTGTATAAAGCTGCGGTACCCCTGGAGTCAAGCCGAATGATCGTCTCTGGATGTACAGGCGCAGCACTGCTGCGCCCTGACCGAATCTTCTTCTGCAATATGAGGTACTCACGATGCGGGCCAGAGGCCCGCGTACCCAGGTGCTTGCGATGCGGGCCAGAGGCCCGTGTACCCAGGCGCACACGATGCGGGCCAGAGGCCCGTGTACCCAGGCGCACACGATGCGGGCCAGAGGCCCGTGTACCCAGGTGCTTGCGATGCGGGCCAGAGGCCCGCGTACCCAGGCGCACACGATGCGGGCCAGAGGCCCGTGTACCCAGGCGCACACGATGCGGGCCAGAGGCCCGCGTACCTAAGTGATGGACTAACGAAGTTTCTCACCCTTTTCTTTCCGTCCGTTCTCGATACGGCGACACTCTGGAAACGCTATTTCAACTGAGTGCTTCTCAGAAGAATCGTCTCGCAGTTCAGCGGATGAAACCTATCGATGGATGTACGAGCGCAGCAGCGCTGCGCTCCAACCGATCTGCTTGCTGCTGCGACAGGATAGATCGGATAGGCTCTTATACTCTCGCGCGACACAGTTCGTTGTAGAGGGATTCGTAGCGTGGCAGCAAACGGTCGGCGGCAAAACGCTCAGTGGCAACCCGACGGGCGTTGGCACCTAATTGCCGTCGGGTATCCGGATCATTGAGCAAGCGTACAATCCAGGCTACCATCGCCGGTACCGTGGGTGCGAGAATACCGGTCTCGCCATGGCTGACAATATCAGGTGTTCCGCCAGTCGGCATGGCAAGGATTGGTGCGCCGAGCGCGGCTGCTTCGATCAATGCCCGCGCCAGTGGTTCACCCCAATTCGAGGGAAAGAGGAACAGATCGCAGCGACCGGTCAGGCGTAAGAGTTCATCGTGATCAACCCAGGCCAGTACTCGGCCGGGTAAGCGGTAAGTGGTCAGGGTGTCGGCAATGGCCTGGCGCATGGTGCCATCACCTGCAATCAAGAGGGTAAAGGGTGGAAGCTGATGACGGTACGCAGCCAGTGCTGCGATTAGATCGATAAGTAAACCGGCGCCTTTGTTCATCTCTAATTTACCGGCGAACAGCAGGAGTGCCCCGCTCCAGTTGGTACGGGGTGGGGTAGCTGCGATAGCATCAGTGGCGGCGATGTCAACAATGTTCGGCAACACGTGGATGCGGTGCGGTTCAATGATAGTGCGCAGGCGACGGGCAATGTACTGGCTGGGGGCAATCACCGCATCAGCGGCGGCCAGTAACCTGGTCCGTCGGCGAAGATGGGCCAGCATGTACGGAATCGCAGCGATGGCCAGGGTCCCGCGTAATGGGCCGAGGCGCGCAGGAAGATCGGTAGCTAACGCGGCCCACGAACTCTCAGGGTATGGGAGACGATTTCCATGGAGACCGGTGGCAAAGTAATCCCACGGCCAGTGATCACGCACCGTTACGACAACCGGTACGTTGAGCGTTTCGCGGGCAAGGATTGCAGCGGCAGCAGCTTGAGTATGCTGCGCATGAATAATGTCTACGCCCCCGTTGTCGTGAGCAGCCGTGATCATTGCTTGCGCCAGTCGTGGCCAGAAGCGCTCGTGACGAACGTAGTTCTGGATAAATGGCAGCTTCGGCGCATAGTACGGGATGCGTTGTACCGGTATCCCGGCAAGTGACGCAACGAGCGGCGAACGACAGGGCTGGCGACAGGGAACAAGAACCTGTACGGTGTGTCCGCGTGCGTGGAGGCCGGTGGCCAGAGCGTAACTGCTCCACGCTGCACCGCCACGGCCATCGGGTGGGAATACGTCTGAAGGGATCAGGATGCGCATATAGTGTGATAAGCAGCAGATCGGACGGAGAGCACAATCGTTTGCTTTTCAGCGTGCTCTGTTCGTCTTGTCATAACGAACCACCAGGAGCGCGCTTGAAAACAGGTCTATGCCTGGGAAGTGCGTGGTTCAGGATGGTGTTCAACGTCTGGATAGTGTTCATTACTCGTTTTGCCCCGTTGTCCGCGGAGAAGCGATACACAAAAGATGAAGACCCTGCCTGATTCACTCTCACCGCTGCAATGCAATATATTACGGCAACCTGCTACTCAACCTGCTTGCTAAACTTCTCAATCGCGACCATCAGGTCAGAAAAGGTACGTTGTAAACCGATCAGATGCTCTTGCTGGGCACGGACAAAGCGAATAAATGGTGCATTCCGTTCACGAATCTGGTGCAGGGTTTGTTCGCTCTGGCGTTCGATCTGCTGGCGTAACTCAGCACGTAGCCGGGTGCGTACTTCATCGATCTTTTTGCGCAAACTCTCCTTCGCCTGCCGTCGTTTAGCCGGTAGAATTGCCAAACCCAGGCCGGCCACTGTCAAAGCAGCCAGAATACCGGTAACGTCGAGTAACACCGTATGAAACAGAGCAACCAGGGTTGCGCCCAAACCGACAGCACCGACACCGGTAATGGCTGTTGCCGCGACTGACGACTGAATTTCGCCGGCCAACTGCTGGGCTTCAGCATTACGGTCGTAACTTGCGATAGCGATTTGCGCAGCCTGCCCGAGATGTTCTAACAAAGCCTGCCGATTGTAGGCAAAACTCCCGCCAACTTGACCCAACATCTGGTCGCGATAGGCCAGCGCGCGCTGTTGAATAAACTCGTCAATACTTTGTTGTAGACGGAGATTTTTTTCAACCAGCCAGTCGATTAACTTCTGAATGCGTTCATCGATCTGGTGATAGGTATCCCCGATAACCTCGCGCTCGAAGTCAGCTCGCAGTCGATTTCCATCCACCAGATCGCGAATCCGGCTCAGTCGGATCGTTTCATCACAGAATCGTTCGCCCCGTTCCTGCAGTGCAATCAACACTCTATCAATTTCGCCGATGTGGTATTCGGCATCTTGCTTCAGTTCATCGTGAAAAAGGGCCAATTGACGTTCGATCTGCTCAATGGCGTACACATCATCACGCAGGGTTGCCAGACGGGATTCGGTAGCAGCGAGGTATGTTTCAGTTACCCGTCGTGCTACCCCTAGCGGCGAGAGTATCTTCAATCGAAAGCGGGTCTCTTCATCGAGGGTGTCAATCACGAAGTGCTCGAAGGCCGCCATACCACTGGCCTGCCATTGCTCGACTGCATGATCGGGTTGTTGCCGCGCCTGCAATGCACGGCGAGCCGAGACCAGAAACAGCTCAGGCGATTGTTCTAGCACTCGATTGACGTGCTCTCGTACAAATTGGGCAACTTGCTCTTGCTCGGCAGGGGTTAGGATGTCAATTTTATTGATCACAACGACAACCTTCTTACCCCAGTCTTTTATCAACTCAAGGAATGTCCGTTCGCTTTCGGTAAAGGGGCGGTCGGCAGAGGTAAGAAAGATCACCAGATCGGCACGAGGGATAAAATCGCGGGTCAGACGTTCGTGCTGCCGAATGACAGCGTTGGTGCCGGGTGTGTCAACCACAGTCAGTTGACGGAGCATCTCGGCAGGGTAGTGGTGAAGCCGTAGACCGGGTTCGATCAGTTCATCAAACGGTTCATCACCGTATTTCAGCAACGTGATCGCATCGGTGGTTGGCGTCACGCCCTCTGGTAATACCTGTGCGCCAAGCAAGGCATTGAGGAAGGTGGATTTACCGGAATTAAACTCACCGGCGACAACGATCAGAAACAGCTCGCGCAGACTGGCCCGACAGCCGGTGAGAGCGTTGCGGTCAGTTGTTTCGACATCGGGGCCAAACTGATCGAGCGCGGCGTCGATCTGGTGCAACAACGCTTCGAGATCGTTGAGCAACACATCTTGCTGATCGGTGGTTAAACGTCGTCGACGAAACAGGCCAAAGGGTAGTGTTATCACAGCTTTCTCATCAAACGTTCAGTCGCGCAGGTTACATGCCGAGGTTACGGGTGACAACCGCCAGAGCTGCCAATGTCAGCATCAGGCCGGTGATGCCATACAGCAGACCAGGGACAAGATTGGTGCGATCCCAGAACGGATTCCGGCGTACTGGCGTGTTGGTTTCGATCCGACGGCCACGCCAGTACGTGACCCTGGTTGTTGGTCGCGTACCGGGAATTGCTAGCCCAAGCATTTGGGCAGCATGATAGATCAACCAACTGCCTGGCAGCGCGAGGGCCAGGGCAGTGATCGGCCACGGTAGACTCCGTGCATTTGCCAGGACAATGATAATAACAAAGAGCGCAATCCAGCGCCAATCGATGCGCAGCGCAGGCACAGACATCTCCTTTCGTAATACAAACATGATAGCACATGTAGGGAAAGTGGAAGATGGGTCGCGAGGAGGACTACCTGTTAGGTGAGTCCTACCTACACGACCTGATGCAATGCCTGCATAACGAGTGGCGCCAGTTCGCGCAATTCAATCGGCTTGGCGGCGTAGAGTTCAACACCTAGTGCCTGCATTCGGGCGCGTAACCCAGGGGTATCATAGGCCGTCAGGGCCAGGATAGGGAGGTACGGACGGTATGTGCGCACCGCTTTGATGAGTGCCGCTGCTGCACTGTACGGACTGGGATCGACAATCAGCAGATCGACATGACCATTGGCACACGCCAGCCAGGCCTCGTTCGCGTTGGTGGTTGCTTCGACAATAACTTCATCACCAAGCAAAGCTTGCAAGCCACGTTGCGTAACCAGCGCTGCTGTTGGATCGTCGTCGTAAATTTGAATACGATAAGCTGCCATGGTATCAGCTTCCAGGTATGGGTTGAATCGGTAGTATTCGCATGCCGTGTTCTCGTTTTCATCCTATGCTGTTATCATCTATCCGGCGAGACTTGAGGCAACAACGTGTAGTGGTAAACCAATAACAAATCTGCTTGACTCTGAGGTTGCTTCGCGTTACCATGGCGGCGGCAGTAGTGTAAAGCGCCGACGAGGACGAGTAGCCCGATACTAACCACAGGGAGAGCGCGTCGTGACTGAGAGCGTGCTCGGTCGCAGATCGGGTGAAAACCCCCTCTGAGTGGCTCCCGGAACGCAGATTGCCAGTATGGGAGCACGGGATTCGCCCGTTATCGCGAGGAATGAGGCCGGACACCGGATGGTGTTCGGTGAACACAGGGTGGAACCACGAAGCAGCTCTTCGTCCCCGTGCGGACGGAGAGCTGTTTCCGTTAGGCACGAAGGAGTAACGTATGCGCGTGTCCGCCCGTCGGCTCGCTGCCCGGCGGCGAGAAACAACTGGCTGTGCCAGTCAGGTCATCCGCATTGGCCTGGGATTGGTGACCATTGCTCTGCTCTTTATGTTGCTTGTTCGCCCGCAGATCAGTGTGACGCTTGGTCGTCGTTTTGCCGATCTGCTCGCCCCTTCAGGGCCGACGGTTGACGTTGCCGGTGCTCCGCTGCCGGTGTTGGTTGCAGCTCTGCCACCAGGTAGGGTAACGGTTAGCGAAGCCGAGGTTAACGAATATCTAACCGATATTGGGGCTACGTTGCCGGTCGAGGCAGTGCAGGTTCGCTTTCAAAACGAACGCGCCGTGATAAGCGTCCAAGCTTACGGTATGACTGGAGTGATCAGTGGTGGAATTACTGTGCGTGATGGACGCCTTGCCGTCCTCGATCCCCAGGTTGCGGGGCCATTGGCGATGTTTCTCTCGGCGCCTGATCTTACCACTGTTCTGAACGAACGACTTAACGCTGAATTCAGTCGGCAAGATCGCCAGATAATTGAGGCGCGGATCATCGACGGTTACTTGACCATTGTTACAAGATAGGAGGAAACACTCGCTATGCCAGTCGATCCAAACAGCGATCCCTATTACCGCTTGCGTCACTCGCTGGCCCATGTGATGGCGCAGGCTGTGCTAGAAATCTTTCCCGATGCCAAAATTGCGATTGGACCACCGATTGAAAATGGCTTCTACTACGATTTTGATTTGCCACGTCCGCTAACGCCTGAAGACCTGACCGAGATTGAAAAGCGGATGAAGCGTATTATCGCTGGCAATCATCCATTTATCTACCGTGAAGTCAGTGCGGAAGAAGCTCGCCAGATCTTTGCCAATCAACCGTATAAGCTAGAGCTGATCGAAGGTTTAGCTAAAGGGCTTGACGAGTACGGTGAGACGCATCATGGCGATACCGTTATTTCGACGTACCGTCAAGATACCTTTGAAGATCTCTGCCGTGGCCCCCATCTCAACCACACTGGCGAGATCAATCCTGAAGCCTTCAAGTTGATGAGCATTGCTGGTGCTTACTGGCGCGGCGACGAAAAAAACCGTCAGTTGCAACGCATTTACGGTACAGGTTGGAATACCAAAGAAGAACTGGAAGCATACTTGCATCGGCTAGAGGAAGCACGTAAACGTGACCATCGTCGCCTTGGTAAAGAGCTGGGTCTCTTTTTCTTCTCTGATGACATCGGTCCTGGTTTGCCGATCTTTACTCCCAAGGGCGAGATCATTCGGCACGAAATGGAAACGTATGTGCGAGAAGTTCAGACCCGCTACGGTTATCAGCACGTCTGGACAGGTCACGTCGTGAAAGAGCAGCTCTACCGCAAGTCGGGGCATTACGATAATTATCGTGAGAGCATGTTCCCGCCGATGGTTGAGAGCGAAGACCTCATCTTCCGGCTCAAACCGATGAACTGTCCTAGTCACATGACTCTCTACAACCAGCTCGGTGTCATCAGCTACCGCGATCTCCCGATCCGCTTTGCTGAATTCGCAACCCTTTACCGCTACGAAGATAGCGGTGCGTTAAGCGGGTTAACCCGTGTGCGTGCATTGACGCAGGATGATTGCCATATCTTCTGCCGCCCCGATCAAATCCAGGAGGAGTTTAGCCTCGCGCTACAGGTCATTCGTGAGGTGTTGAGTACCTATAAGTTTACCGACTATAAAGTGCGCCTATCACTGCGCGGGAAAGAAGGAAAATACGTTCAGGATGATGAAAAGTGGGAATTAGCGACCGCAGCGCTGCGCAGCGCCCTCGAAGCTAACGGCGTCGATTACTTTGAAGCTGAAGGTGAAGCCGCCTTCTATGGGCCGAAAGCCGATTTTCTTGCGCGTGATGTGTTAGGGCGCGAATGGCAACTAAGCACGATCCAGGTTGATTTTATTCAACCCGCCCGTCTGGGTTGCGAATACATCGGTGAAGACGACAAACCTCACACCCCCGTCGTCTTACACCGTGCCGTCACCGGTACGACCGAACGGTTTATGGGTATTTTAATTGAACATTACGGTGGGGCATTTCCACTCTGGTTGGCACCTGTGCAGGCGGTGATCATCCCCATCACCGACAAACAAATGGATTTTGCCCGTCAGGTACGTCAGCGGCTGTTTGCCGCCGGTCTGCGCGTTGAACTCGACGACAACCGTGACCGGATGCAAGGCAAGATTCGTCGTGCTCAGTTGCAGAAGATTCCGTATATGCTTATAATCGGCGCCAGAGAGGAAGCTGCCGATGCTGTTGCTGTGCGCACCCGTAGTGGTGAAGACCTGGGTGCAATGGCCGTTGACGCATTCCTGGCACGTGCGCTAGATGAGATTCGCACCCGCAAGTGAGGAGTATCTCCATGACCGTTGAGAACGACGCTATTGCCGAGGTGGCACGCCGATTTGCCGAGGCGATCCACGCCGAACGGACTGCAACGCTCGAAGCGCTGGCGGCTGAACGCGAAGCTGCCCAACGTTTACTGACCGCACTGCGCCGCGAACACGAACGACAGACGGCGTCGGCGGCTGGCGCCTTTATTACTGGGGTGGTGGTCGGAGCGGTGCTAGGCTTTGCAGTAGTTGCTCTGTTCAATCCACGTTCAGGTCGCGAAACTCGCCAACATCTTGCCGCACGTGTTGGTGTAGTGCGCCAGTCATTTGCTGAACGGTTACGGGCAGCCATTTCGGCCGGTCAGCGTGCCGCTGCCGAACGTGAGCAAGAACTGTGGCGCGAATATCGCAAACGGATAAGTGAACGACCGCCCCAGGAGCCGCTGGCATGATCGGTCTACAAGCGATCACGCCGATAGCGCCGGTCGGTCATTATGGGGGAAGGGAATGGTGGTTCACCACCGGAATGGGGCGGGGTCAGCACCCGCCTCTGCCACCATTCCATGAAAATTGTATTTCGGTGAACTATCGCTATTGTAGGGTAGGAGTGCGGTATACTGCATGAAAACAGTGATGAAGAACTTAGTCCCTTTATCCCATCAGGAAACTTGATCGTCCTACCTAAGACCTGCCACATCGAATTGAAACACACTTCGGCTCGCCGGTAGCACATCACAACGAGGATTGCATGGACGCTGAGATTATCGCAATTGGTTCAGAACTCCTGCTCGGTGTAACGGTTGATACCAACAGTGCCTATCTTGCTCGCCAACTAGCGGCTGCGGGCGTCAATGTCTATCGCAAAATGGTCGTTGGCGACAATGTCGACCGCATCACTACCGCTGTTCGTGAGGCACTCAGCCGAGCCGATCTGGTGATCTGCACCGGTGGTCTCGGCCCAACTCTTGATGATGTTACCCGTGAAGCGGTAGCCGCCGCACTGGATCGGCCCTTGGAGTTCCATCCCGAACTGCTCGATCAGATTGCCGCTCGTTTCGCAGCAATGAACCGTCCGATGAGCGAGAGCAACCGCCGACAGGCGTATGTTCCTGCCGGAGCGCGGATCATTCCTAATCCACGTGGTACAGCGCCAGCCTTTCTGATCGAAGATGAGCGGGGAACCGTGGTGGTGCTGCCTGGAGTGCCGGGTGAGATGCGTTATCTGTTTGAAACGGCGGTGTTACCGTATCTTCGTGAGGAACGTGGCATCACGACCGTAATACTGGTGCGTACCCTGCATGCGGTCGGCCTCGGTGAAAGTGTGATCGGCGAGCGGATTGCCGATCTGATGCAACAGACCAACCCCACCGTCGGGATTTCAGCCAAACGTGCCCGCTACGAATTACGCATCGGTGCGCGTGCCGAAAGTCAGGCTGAAGCCGAAGCGATGATTGCCCGCACTGAGGCAATCATTCGCGAACGTCTCGGTCAATACTTGCTAGGAGAAGAAGAACTACCGACGGTGGTCGCTCGTCTTCTGCGAGAGCGCCATCAGACTCTGGCGCTCTACGAAGGAATCCTCCGTGCGCCGGTTTTGCAGGCCTTGTTGTCGCTGCCCGACAGTGATCAGGTGTTGCGTGGCGTAGAGATACATCCGCTCGATAGTCCCGCCGATACTCAGGCGGCATCAGACTTGGCTGCTGCTGGTGCAGCCAATGTCGCCGAACGCTGGCAAAGTAGCATCGGTTTAGGTGTCCAACCGGCAAGTTGGCCAGATACCAACGGCTTTACAAGCGTCTCGTTTGCGCTCATCACCCCTACGGGCGAACGACGGCTAAACCGTCCCTTTGATCTCCGCTCATCTGATGGCTTTGAGTTTATCGGAACAGCAGCGCTTGATCTCCTGCGTCGCTATCTAGCCGGGGAGCCGGAGTAGTGTATACCTCATCATCACCGACAACGTTATCGGCGGCCATTGCCCTGATCTGCCGTGATCCGGCGTGGTGGTGGAAATGTCTGCTCCACGGGGCACTGGCAATGACGATTATCGGTTTGCCGTTAGCAGTTGGTTTCATTATGGAGAGCTATGATAATAGCCGCCGTGGCTTTCCCATCCCGTTACCTCCATGGCGTGATTGGACATTGCGGGCCATAACCGGTATCCTGGCCTTGCTCATCGATCTGGCCTTCTTTGTTCTCCCCCTTATGATCGGTATTCTGGTGTTGGTGTGTAGTGGTCTGACGCTGGTGCTGGCCGCCCAAACGCAACTGCTCGAACCGGTTATGCGCGGTATTCTGAGCCTGATAGGGTTGCTTTGGGGGAGCCTGTTTCTCATCGGTGTGGCCCCTATTGGTCGGCTTATCTTTGCCGAGGAGGGTCGGATTGAACAGGCCCTCAGCCTGGACACGGTGCGACGCGCATTCACACCGCCGTACCGTACTTATTTCTGGCGCGCACGACTGACCAGTCTGGCTGCATATCTACCGGCTGGACTGTTAGCTGTGTTGATGTGGGGGCTGATGGTCTTGAATGCACCACTGCCGCTAATCATTCTGGATGGGTGGTTCTTGTGCAGCGCCGGGGTCTTTGCCCAATTGGTCGGTGCTCAACTCTATGTAGCGGCGGAACGGCAGGCGCAACTGATGACTCGTGCCTGAGTCGAGGCGAAATGGTTGCCCGCAGTATTTGCTGCCTGGTTCTTGATCGGGCTCGGAAAATGACACTTTGCTCAAACGTTCTGTCGTTTTCGGAATGCCCATCAGAGAGCTTGATCGGAGTACCTCATGAATCTTACACGCGCTTTTAGCTTCGTATTCGATGATCCAGACTGGTGGAAGATCACCCTTACAATCGGTCTTTTACAATTTATTCCATTTGTAGGGCAGATTGCTCTCCTGGGTTGTACTATTATGACTGCACGTTCGCTGGCGAGTGGGCAAGAAAGACCATTACCCAGATTGGATCAGATCGGTGATATGTTTCGAGAAGGTTTCTCTAGTCTTATCATATCTGTTTTTTATTATTTACCAATAATCATCTTTTCTTGTTTCTTTTTTTGTTTAGTCGGTGTTATCATTGCTTCCAGCAGTAATCGCGAACCGCCGTTTGGGATACTGATCGGCCTGTTGATCTGCTTCAGTATTATGCTATTGCCATTTACCCTTATTACCCAACCGGCATTACTCATCGGCATTGGTCGGTATGTGCAGACAGGCTCATTCAGTGCAGCCTTACAGCCAGGAGAAATCTGGCAGTGGTTTCGCAATTATCCGGTAGAGTGGTTAGTCTTGTGGCTTGTTTCGGTGTTGTGCTATTTCGTTGCCAGCCTGGGAAGCATCTTCTTCATGATCGGTATCATCTTTAGCGTACCATATGCAGCGTTCGTCTTCGGTCATCTACTTGGGCAAACGGTTCGACAGGTAACCACTACGCCAGCGCCACCGTCGTTGTAACTACAATTAGGAGGACGCAATGGCTTTTCGCGACCTCATTCAGCCACGAGAACTGCTCTATCCATCAAATCTGTTGACGATCAGCCGTTTGTTACTCTTGCCGGCAACGATTTACTACATGCAGCGCAATGACCGTCGTCAACGGGCGTTGGTATTACTGGCGCTTACGATGCTCACCGACGCTCTCGATGGACCGATTGCCCGTCGGCGTGGCGAAGTGTCGAAGCTAGGCCAAATTCTCGACCCAATTGCCGATAAGGTGTTGATCGACTCGGCAGCAGTGATGCTGTCTCGCACACGCGGGTTTCCGTGGTGGGCAACCGGCTTACTCATCTTCCGCGATGTTGGGATTTTACTTGCCGGATTCGTTGTTCTGCGCCGCAAAGCCCATATTACCACCGCAGCCAGTAGTGGTAAGCTAACGACCCTGGCGATGACGCTGGTTGCGTTGCTTTATCTGGCTGGAGGTCCGCGCTGGGGCAAACCGGCTCTTTACGCAGCACTGATCCCATTTGGTTTTTCGTTTGTGGAATATGGCTGGCGTTTCTGGAAGATTATGTGCACGGATAATTGATGGCACGAACTGTAGGGGCAGGACGAAACCGGCCCCTGACAATTCATCGCTTGCGTATGGTAATCTCGTCGTAACGTACAATCGCGCCGGCTTTATCAAAACTGGTAACTGCCAGACCAATCTCGCCACTGGTAAAGGTCGGATCACGGGTCTTTTCGAGCTGACGGTCGTTGACAAAGAGAGTAATCTCGTCGCCGTTCAGTACTACCCGGAGGCGGTTCTTTGCCGCATTGATCACGTTATGCTTGGTCCAATCGATGAGCGTGACCCACTGATCGTCTTTTAACAGTTCGAGTGCGTAGTAGCCATCGTTGGATACACTGAACAAGTAGAAGTTGTTGGAATCCTGATAGTGGAAGATCAGCCCGGCTGCAACGTTTGCACTGTTCGCGGGAACTGAATAGCTCGTTTCGATTACCACATCACGGTATGTTCCTTCTACCAGCGCCCATACCAGCATCTCTGATTGTTTCACTTCGATGACGTAGTTGCCCTGGTCATAGGCGTAACGCGAGCTCCTATCTTCGCTCTCCCCTAGATTGCTCGCCTGCGGGTCTTCAAAATCGTCACGAAACAAGACTTGCCCATCGGTGACCGGTGCAACGGCGCCGCTGCTACCGGTGGTTGGCGATGTCGATATCAGGTCTTCCGAAACGGTATTGAACATTGAGATCGATAGGAGTATGGCCACACATGTAACTATAAATATGAGAAGTAAACAGCCACCTCCACCAACCAGCCCCCACACCAACCAGTTGTTTGAGCGTTGCGCCGTCATACCGGTCGTAGAGGGGATTTGTAGTGGGCTGGGGTGCGTTGATAATCCGCCGTATGCAGGAGGTGGCGGCGGCAGAAACGGATCAGGAGGTGTTCCTACGCTCTGTACAGGAGGAATAACGGGTGGTACTCCTGGTGGTGACTGAGGTGGTGACGACCCGACCGGCGGCTGCGTTGGTGGCAACACGACCGTTGGTGGTACTCCGGCTGGTGGTTGATTGGGCGGCAACACGACCGTTGGAACGCCGGCTGGCGGTTGATTGGGCGGCAATACGACCGTTGGAACGCCGGTTGGTGGTTGGGGTGGAGTTGCGGCTGAGTTTCCGGGAACGCGCGTACCACACTCTGGACAAAAACGATCTTCGGGGGACAACTTACGGCCACATTGAGCGCAGAAGGTAGGCGATTGTGGTTCACTCATATTATCTCCTTAGTGTGACGCACTATGCTTATCGGCAAGATCTGCGCCAGACAGTATCTCGCGCAACGCTGCAACAAACATCTCATTCTCGGTGTGGGTACCAAATGAAACCCGCATCCAACCTGGTAATCCCCAGCCACTGAGTGGCGTTACCAACACCCCACGTTGGGCCAGCGCGGCTGCTACTGTCGTATCATCAGGCACTGCTACCACCACAAAGTTCGTCTCACCCGGAATAACGGTAAGCCCCATCGCCCGCAGTTGGGTGGTCAGAAACGTTCGACTGGCGGTAGCATGCGCTAGTGAACGTTCGAGATGTTCGGCGTCGTCGAGTGCTGCCAGACCGGCAATCTGAGCCAGGGTATTGACGTTGAACACCGGTCGTACTCGTTCAAGATAAGCGATCAGGTCGGGGTTGCCGAAGGCGTAACCCAAGCGTAGCCCGGCCAAGCCGTGAATTTTGGCAAAGGTACGTAGTACCAACAGGTTCTCCTGGCCGGCTCGCACCAGCGGTAAGAGATCGGGAAAATCGGGACGAGTGACAAATTCCCGATACGCCTCATCAACTATCACCAGCACATCGCTTGGTACCTGTTCAAGAAACCTCATCAGTTCCGCTGCGCCAACGGTTGTGCCGGTCGGATTATTGGGATTACAGACAAAGACCAGGCGAGTCTGTGGGGTAATCGCGGTGACCATTGCCGGTAGATCGTGCGTCATCTCACGCAGGGGAACCTGGCGGGCAATTGCGCCCTGGGCCTGAATGCGTCGTGCATAGCTGATAAACGATCCCTGAGCCAGTACGGCTTCATCGCCTTCACCAAGTAAGGCGTGGCAGACCAACATGATCAGCTCATCTGAACCATTGCCGAGCATCACCTGATCGGGTTGCACATCAAACCGCTCGGCCAGAGCATATTTCAAGGTCGTGCCGCTGGCATCAGGATAGCGATGGATATTGTTCAGCGCAGCCTGAAGTGCAGCCAACGCCCGCGGTGAAGGGCCTAACGGGTTTTCGTTCGCTGCCAACCGCACAGACACCACGTCGGATGTGGTGCGTCGCGGTGGCGGGGCGGGGGGTAATGCCTGCACAAACGATTTCTTACGAACTGGCACGTGAATACTCCTCGTTAACGTAACTCTGGGATGCGATCATTGGCTGAACGTTGCGGTTGTTCAACCGGTAAGAGCACCATAAAGGTACTACCCTGACCTTCACGGCTTTCGATCCAGATCTGACCACCGTGCATCTGGACGATTTCACGGCTCAGGTAGAGGCCCAGCCCTAGCCCTTCGGCCTGTCGGCCTGGTGCACGGTAATAGCGCTGGAAGACGCGCTCCTGTTCTTCGGGTGGAATGCCTGGCCCCTGATCGCTGACACTAATCAGAACGGCAGGTATCTGACTGTTCAACAGAATGGCACGCCGGAGACGCACACCGATCACGCTCTCGGGAGGGCTGTACTTGATGGCATTACTGATCAGATTGGTCAAAACCTGACGAATACGCATCGGATCGCAAGTGATGATCAATTCAGCCGTTTCACCTTCGAGCAGTAACTCTCGATTACCGGCGCTGGGCCGCTGCTGATCGATAACCTGTTGGACTAAGGTCACCAGATTGATCTGCTGGTACTGCAAATCAAACTGACCGGAATCGAGACGAGAAACATCGAGCAAATTATCCACCAGGCGCAGCATATGCGATACCTGTTGGGTGAGAATTGTCAACCCGTGCAGATCGCGGGGATCACCCTCGCGCTGTTGTTCACGTCGTAGCAAGAGATCGGCATAACTGCGCACCGCTGCCAGTGGACTGCGCAATTCATGGGCAGCTACAGCCAGGAATTCATCTTTCGCCCGTTGGACCTTCTGCGTTGCGGTAATATCACGGAATGTAATCACAGCGCCCTCGACTTCTCCCCGTTCATTGACTGCCGGTGCACCGCTGAAGCTAAAAAAGCGTTCGGCGTTATCGGGTAAGCGCCGCATCAACCGATAATCAGAGAACGTCTCGCCGCGAAGGGCACGGGTGAACGGAAGTTCATCGGGCGTTAGCGGATGACCATCGAGATCACGCAGATCATAGAGTTCCGGAATGGTTGCCAGGGGGGTTTCAAAACTCAAATTGGCCTGGGGGAGCAGATCATGGGCCGCCTGATTCGCCAGTGTCAGCCGACCATAGCGATCACAGAGTAACACCCCTTCGGCAATCGACTCGACGACCGTATGAAATTTCCGTCGCTCACGCTGGCTGTCTTCGTACAAGCGAACGTTCGCAATCGCAAAGCCAACCTGATTGCAGATTGGCATCAACATATCTTTATCAATTGCCCTGGTGAATTCTAGATCGCCGAACAATGCCAGTACACCGGTAACTGTACCACCGGCCAGTAGCGGAAGATACGCTGCGGCCATCAGGCCAGCTTCCAGCAGCGGCGTTTCACCACGTTCCGACAAGAGGGGACGAACGGCAGGTTGACCGTAACGCACAATCTCGGCGCAGGGGCTGGCATCAACCGCGACCTGGTCGAAACAGCTCAGCGCTGCCGGGTCCATATGAGACCAGGCACTGATCTGGAGCCGTTCTTGAGCCGGGTCGAACAGCAAAAGCGCACCACTCTGGGCTGGTGTGAGTTCGAGGACGACGGTCAACACGCTCTGCACTAGATCAGGTAGATCGGCAGCGGTGCTGATCGAGGTAACAACAGCATCAAACGCCTTCAACCGCTGATGACTACGGCGAAGTTCATCGTAGAGCTGGGCATTGCGAATCGCTGCCGCGACCATCCCAGCAATCATCTCGAGGTCAACTGTTGCTAGTCGGAAAGAATCGGTAGGAACACCGATCAATTCCAGTACACCAACAAACGATGGTCCGGCTCGTAATGGGATGGCGGTTACTATCAAGCTACGGGGTAGCAGATCGCCGATAGCCTGAAACACCGCTTGCGCCTCGGGTGATGCAATGCCCTGGAGTTCGCGATAGCCGTGCTCGCCATGTTGTTGCACAAGAGCTTCGCGTTGCCAGGCTAATCCGGCTGCACCCTCACCGCTGCGTAACCTGAGCCGCAGCCATTGATCATACGTAGCAGGAGGCATCGTCAAGCCGGCCTGTGCAACCGGTTGCAAACTGCTGCCCTTAACCAACCAGAGAACCGCCGCCGTAACTGCCGGTAACATGTCAATCACACCCGTCACCAGCGCCGGAAAGAGGCGTTCTGGTTCTTGCAACGCCAGCCAGGTAATACCGGTCTGCAACCAACGTTGTACTCGTTCGGTAGGGATTGACCGTTCGTTTACCTGATCAGAAAGATGCAGCTCAGACTGGTGCTCCGTCATACGGTCTTCTCTCTGTGCGACCATGCTACGGCACGGCGAATGCCTTCAGGCAACGGCACCTGCGGCTGAAAACCCAGCAATTCACGGGCCTGGCGAATATCGGCTACGTAGTAGTTCACTTCGCCAACCCGCTTAGCCGGTTGGACGATGATCTCCGGTTGACGACCTAACACCTGACCTATCAACTCGGCAACTCGAATCAGCGTATTCCCCTCGCCATAAGCCAGATTGATGGTACGATTGACCACTTCCCCACTACATAAACGTGTGATACCACGCATAATACCATCGATACAATCATCGATATAGGTAAAATCGAGTACCTTATCGCTACCGTACACCGTTACCGGTTCACCTCGACTGATCCGATGGATAAACAACGGAATCACCCGTTCCATGCGGTTAAGATCGTTATCAAAACGGCCATAAACATTGGAAAAGCGAAACACAATGTAGCGTAAGCCGTAGCAACGTGCGTAAGCGTAGATCAACGCTTCACCGGCAATTTTTGACGCTGAGTATGGACTTTCGGTAAAGCTAAAATCGGCGCGAGTCTCTTCAGTGATATACCGATGAATATCGCCGTATACCTCACGCGATGAGGCAAAGATGATTGGCAAGTCGTGTAGTCGGCAATATTCGAGCACATTATACGTAATGTTGATATTTTCTAACGCACGATGCGGTTCGGTGACCAGGTCATGGACTTTGGCATTGGCTGCGAGATGCACAACCAGATCACACGGTGGATAAGGTGCACCACCGATGCCTGCCCGAAAATCGCGTTGCGGAACCGCAAGGTCTTGTAACAACGTAGGGATACGATCAGTCCACGTGTTCACCCGTCGGTCAATCCCAAAAACATCATGACCCGCCTCAAGTAACCGCAGGCCGAGATTGGTGCCGATCATGCCAGAAGAACCGGTGATTAGGATGCGCATTGATAGAACCGTATTGCCAATCAGTGAAAAGGTCATGTACACGTCACTTGCGGCGCATGCCCGTTTGATGCCTTCAGCGACGTGTGCTAACAGTATAGCATGCAACCAAAGGGGGGCTAATGCAGGGATGTTGCCTTTTAAGGGGCAAAGCGTATGCTCTCGCCGACAGTGACGATGGAGGAAGAGAAAAGAGAAGGGTGAGCGAGGAGGTGGGGTCCACCCTATCTACAGGGACTGTGGAAGTAGCTCCCCGTTCCGACAGTGGTCTGTGACTATCCTCTTTTCATCTCGCCGATGTGCCCGTCGCCGAATCGGGAGAGGCTGGTGCCAACCCCATCTCTAATGGTATACCGTTCCCCCTTCCTCTCCCAAACGGGGAGAGGAAGGGGGCCTGGGGGAAGGTTAGGGTCTCCAAGCCTGCTCCGCAGCACAGGCCCTGAAACCGTTAAAACCTTTTCCATCGCGTCGCGGAGTAGCGGAGACGCATGCATTGCCCGCCAGCGTTCCCCTAAATACTCTACTGCGTATCATAAGCCCAGGTTTTTGATCACGCTCTGAGAACTTGGAAACCTCCATTAGCAAAGCAGGGGCAGCGTCCAAATTTTATCGTGCAGAGGTACTGCCCGTTGTTCCGGCGCTACTCATAACGCAGCGCCGCGATGGGATCAAGCCGTGCGGCGCGGTCGGCCGGGTATAGACCAAAGAAGATACCGACCGCAATCGAGGTTAATGTCGCCAGCAGAATTGCATCAAGGCTCACTTCAGCCCGTGCGTTTGGTGAAAAATTCGCCAGCAGTGCTGTGCCAATAGCCGCCAGTGCGTAGCCGAGTGCAATCCCCAACACTCCACCCATTAAACTGAGCACCGTTGCTTCGACCAAGAACTGAAGCCGAATATCATTGCGGCGCGCCCCGACTGCTTTGCGCAACCCGATCTCGCGAGTTCGTTCGGTCACGCTCACCAGCATAATATTCATAATCCCGATCCCCCCCACCACCAGCGAAATGGCGGCAATGGCGCCCAAAAAGATCGTGATCGCACCGGTAATCGTTGCAAAGGAACTTACCAGGTCTTGCTGGGTCACAATCGTAAAGTTATTGTCTTGATAGGTCAAACCGTTCCGTTGGCGGAGCAGCGCCGTTACCTGATCGATCAGATCATCGATACTCTTTTCATCACGCGCTTGAATATAGACGACCGTTACATCAACGCGCCGCGTCACATTTTGTGCGGGAGGAAAGAGACGGTCTTGTGCCGTCGTAAGCGGAACGAAAATCTGGTCATCTTCATTTGAGGCGAAACTCCCACCCCGTTCGGCCATCACACCGATCACTTGAAAGCCAATCCCGTTGATCCGAATCCGCTGCCCGATGGGATCGGCGCCGTTGGGGAAGAGCCGCTGGGCAACCCGATGACCCAAGACCGCCTCGCGTGAACGTAGCTCAATCGAGCGTTCGTCAAAGAAGCTCCCTACCGCGACTCGCGCATTCCGTACCTGCAAATAGTTGGCACTGACCCCGGCAATGAGGGCATCGTAGCTGGCGCCGCCATAGGTCGTAAGGGCACGCCGACTGAACTCAGCACAAACTGCGGCAACTGCCGGTACGTTCAGCGGATCGGCGATTGCGGCAATGTCTTCATTGGTCAGGCGTGGTGGTACGCGACGATTCGTTTCCGGGTCGTTGGTACCGGCAAATAGAAAGACGAGATTGCTGCCTAATCCCTGTAACTCGCTGGTCACCAGGGTTTGAATCGCACCACCTAGTGCCAGCAAAGCAATCACCGCACCAACGCCAATGATAATGCCGAGCATGGTCAGTATGGCGCGCAATTTATTGGCCAGCAGACTATTAAAAGCAATCCGTAGTGCTTCAATCAGGTTTAGCATAGCCTGCTCCACGTATCTCAGCGATTACGTACTCCAGGAGGTGGGCCGCTGAAGAGATTAAAGCGCGCATCTACCCCTGGCACATAAACACAACTGTTTTCATCAATATTTCCGGCACTGATCTCGATCACCTGCTCGTTACTCAAGCCCGTTTGCACCGCTACTGCCTGTAAAGCCGGTTGTAACGGGCGTTGGGCAATATCGAGGTTGCATAACGCCGGATCAACGGTCACATCAACGAAGAACTGCCCACCTTCCGCACGGATGGCCCGTCGGGGCACTACCAGCGTATCGCTCTTTTCGGCCACAATAATATCGGCACTGGCCGACATACCCGGTCGCACTGCCGCCGGTGGATTGTCGGTAACGATCCGCACCGTGTAAGCAGTTACCCCCGATTGCACGATTGAGAGCGGATTAATGCGGGTAACGGTACCGCGCAGATCAAGATTAGGTAGAGCATCAAGCACAAGTATCACCGGCTGACCAACAGCAATCTGGGCAACATCGATCTCGTCAACAGTAACATCAACATAATATCCACTCAGATCGGCCAGTACCACCGCCGGACGAGCTGCATTGTACAGTTCACCGACCTCAAGATTGACTTCGGCCACCATACCGGCAATTGGCGCAACCAGCGTTGCCCGTTCGAGGGCAAGCTGTGCTTGTGCTAGACTGGCCCGCGCACTGGCAACCTGCGCCTCGGCGCTGGCCAGATCGGCTTCGCTGGGTGGCGAGGTAATGCGTTTGAGATTAGCCTGAGCGTTGGCGACTGCGGCATTAGCGGCAGCCAGGCTACCGGCTCGTTGATCGCCGAGCAATTTATTCAGGTTAGCCTCGGCTTGGGCTAACTGTGCCCTTGCTGCGGCAACCTGATCGGTATCGGCACCGGCGAGGATGCGCTCGAGATTGGCTTGTGCGCTACGCAACTGCGCTTCAGCCTGAGCAATCCCGGTGATTTCGGCCTGCACTGCCTGATCGTAAGCAATCTTTGCCTGTCGCATCTGCTCTTCAGCATTCTGCACTGCACGCAGCGCAGCCGCTTCGTTGTCAAGTGCAGATTGCGGCAGCGACTGGCCGAATCTTGCCAGTTGTTGCTCACGTTCACGATTATCGTTATAAATCCGACTGTACTCTGCCTGACGGTCGCGCAGTGCATTTGCTGCCTGCAACAACTGCGACTCGGCCCGTGTCTTAGCCGCCGAGAGCGAGTCGCGTTGTGCTTGCAACGCTGCCGCCGCCTGGTCAACCTGGGCCTGAGCCTGAGCCACTTCACTGGCCTTTGGCCCACCCAACAAGCGTGCCAGATTAGCCCGGGCCTGCTCGACCTGTGCGCGGGCAGCTTCCAGGTCTTTCTCGGTCACACCACCGGTTGTCTGGCGCAATTGAGCTTGCGCCTGCGCCAGTTGCGCCTCAGCCGCAGCTACCTCGGCTTCACTCGGCCCGGCCCGCAATCGATCGAGATTTGCCTGGGCCTGAGCCAGTTGTGCTGCCGCCTGTTCAACCCGCAGTTCGAGATCACGTGTATCGAGACGGGCTAACGCCTGACCGGCAGTGACCTGATCACCGACCTGTACCAATACCTCTCTGATCAGGCCACTACTGGTAAATGCGAGATCGAGCACCTGTTGCGGTTGAATCGAACCACTAGCATTCACCGTCGCTTGAATCGGACTACGCTGCGGACGAGTCAGTGCATAGTTAAGCCGAAGGTTGGTCGGTTGACCACGATTAAACACAAACGTCCCGGCAACAATACCACCAATAATGAGGAGAATGCCAATGCCCCACCAGAGCCGAGATGTTCGACGACGAGGACGTGATGACTGAGCCATAATACAGCCTCAAATTGCTTTTATCCACAACACAAACGACCCATCAGCAAGTACATTGTAATGCTGATGCTATCCATCGTAATATGACGAAACAGAACATTGAAAGGTTGCCGGTGAAAATTACATGGGACGGTCGAGTGATGAATTGACCTGCCCGTGCAGATGTTGTTCAGAGTCGCGGCTGCTGATCAACTCATTAATACCATCGAGAAGGAGTCGGAGCAGGTGTTCGAGGGCATGCAATTGCTCCAGGCTAAACCGGGACAGAATGCGGTCCATATCGGCACGTCGTGCCTCTTCCACTAGCGCCAGGCGCTGTTCGCCCTGGCGTGTCAGCATTACCTGAACAACCCGTCGGTCTTCGGCATCGCGCACGCGCCCAACCAGGTGTTCATCGATCAGACGATCGACGATACCGGTGAGCGTTCCTGCCGACTGCTGGGTAATCTCGGCCAAATCACTCATTCGACAAAGGCCAGCTTCGCGAATCGCAAACAATGTTACCATCTGTGGCAACGTCAGGTTAATGTCAGGTCTGCTGAGCGTTTGCAACAACTGCTTCTGGCTCTGCCACGTGATCTGACGCACTATATCGTCGATAATATCGGTATGATGCGACCGGGCCGCTTGTTCATCCATGCGTCGCCTCACAAGCAATTATACTGAGAATGCGAATTATTTCAGCCACAAATATTTAAACCTCTGATAACCATCGTACCCGATAGTTGCAAGAATGTCAATGTCTTGCACAGGCAATATCCTGATTTGTTTTGATCGCGTGTGATTTGCGATGAGGAGACCAGAATGTTGCCTCCCGATGTAATCGCAGCGGCGCCGGGGGCGCCGACGGTCACCGTGTCAGAATGGGACGCAGCGCTCGCCATGCGAGACGACGCGATGAACCGCTACCCCTATTCGCGGATGGTGGTAGGGTGGTGTGCGCACTACGCCACCAGTACAATAGCTACGAGATGCGCTGCTCTTACTAGTGGGAGTACGGAGCCAGCGTGCCCCTGCTTCCCCTCACCCACTCCGCCATTTCTGTGGTACCCTTCGTAACGGCAGTACCTTGCGCAAGATGGAGGATAATCAATGACCACGAACGAGATGACACAACTGGCAGCATTGGGGCCGCTCGATGGCCGGTATCGCAAGGATGTCGCAGTGCTGGCCGGTTTTTTCAGCGAGGCAGCTCTTTTTCGTTATCGGGTACGGGTGGAAGTCGAATATCTGATCTTTCTCTCGCGTGCCCGTGGCATTCACTTCGTACCACCGCTTACGCCGCCCCAACAGGCTGCATTACGAGCGCTCTACCGCCAATTCAGCGATGAGGATGCGCTGGCGATTGCGGCCTGGGATCGGCGAGTGAATCACGATGTGAAAGCGGTTGAATACTGGTTGCGAGAACGATTGACCGCCCTCGGTTTAACCGGTCATCTTGAGGCCGTTCACTTTGCGCTCACCTCAGAAGATGTCAATAATCTGGCGTATGCGCTAATGGTGAAAGAGGCGCGTGAGTTGGTTTTACTGCCAGCTCTCGAAGCGTTGCGTGAACGAATACGGCAACTGGCCGACGAAGAGGCGGCAACCCCGATGCTGGCTCGTACCCATGGTCAACCGGCTACACCGACGACGTTTGGGAAAGAGATGAATGTCTTCTACATGCGATTACGGCGGGCGATCAACGATCTGATGGCGATTCGCATTACCGGTAAACTCAACGGCGCCAGCGGTGTCTTTGCCGCGCATTACGCTGCGTTGCCTCAGATCGACTGGTTGAAATTCTCGCGGGCGTTTGTTCGCTCTCTCGATCTGGAACCAATCTTGCTGACCACGCAGATTGAACCGCACGATACAATCGCCGCGCTCTGTGATGCACTCAAACGGATAGGAGCCATTCTGACCGATCTGAGCCAGGATTGCTGGCGTTATATCAGTGATGGCTATCTGGTACAGGCCACCCGCGCCGGTGAAGTGGGTTCTTCGACTATGCCGCACAAGGTGAATCCGATTGACTTCGAGAATGCCGAAGGCAATCTAGCCCTGGCCGGTGCGCTGCTCGAGTTGTTCAGTCGCAAGCTGCCGGTTTCACGGCTCCAACGCGATCTTTCAGATAGTACCGTCTTACGGAATCTGGGGCTGGCTTTCGGCTATTGCCTGCTTGCCTATCAGCGGTTACTCCGTGGCCTGCAAAACATCGCCGTTGACCGTGCCCGTCTGCGCCGTGATCTCGAGGCCCACCCGGAAGTGTTGGCCGAAGCAATCCAGACGATTTTGCGCCGTGAGGGTTTTGCTGAACCATACGAATTGTTGAAAGAGTTTTCACGTGGTCGTGCCCTCACCACCGATGATCTGCACCGCTTTATCGCTAGTCTGCCGGTCAGTGATGCGGTGCGCGCCGAGTTGCAGGCCCTTACTCCGGCAACGTATATTGGCCTGGCCGTCAAACTTGCCCAACTTCGCGATGAGGCGACGGTCGGCAACTGGATATAGCGCTGATGCAAGATAATTCCACTGCCACGATCAGCGTTGTCGTGGCAGTGGGGCTGATTTTGGTCATTGTGTACACGATTTCATGTTTGCAATCTATTGACAAAGAGTGTACACTACAAAAAGAATAGATCACTGCAAGGCGGCATTCATGTGTGTCACTGGTAGAAAGTTGCTGAAAGATCCGCACTATGATCGCATGCACATTACCCACGCCGCTTGCCTTCAGATCAACTTTCAATTGTAGAAAGGTAGGCAGGGGATGGCCGCTGTTGAATTAACCGTTTGTCGGCTCTGCGCACGCAGCCGTCCCGACATCTGGAAGACCCTGGCCCGTTTACGGGCTGCGCATCCCCACGAGCTGTGCATTGTGGAACTCGACTGTATGGCCGCCTGTGATGATGTACCGGCGATCATGATAGATTACGACTATGTTCCACGCATTACCCCGCAGCAATTGATCGAACTGGTTGAAGCACGTCTGAATGGGAAAGAGGAAATCGGAAAGATGAGCGAAAGGTAGGGGCGGATGCCCGACTCCTCACACCGCTACCCCTAACCGATTTATCATGGCACAACGAGATTTTCAGCAGGTGCTCACACTGAGGTATTGGCACTCTGGGTAACCTTTAAAAACACCTCTTCCAGATTGCTGGTTTGGGCCGTAAAGTGGATAATCTCGACCCCATGTTGTACCAGATGGGTCAGTAATGCACTGACCGCCCGATCATCGCCATCAATATCAATAATCAGACGGGGCGGGCCTTCGTCTTGTATTGCCCGCACGGCAAGGACATGCTGCGCCGCAGTTGCCGCAATCACCGCTTGCTCGAGATCGCTGATCACATGCACTTCAAACGTCCGGTGTGGCTGCAACGAGCGCATAATCGTCTCAACATCCCCCGACGCCAGTAGGGTGCCACGCTCGATGATCCCGATGTGTGTACACATCTCGGCCAGCTCGGTCAGGATGTGGGAGCTGATCATGATCGTCTTGCCCATCCGGCGCAGCTCGCGAAGCAGTTCACGCAACTCAACGCGCGCCCGCGGATCGAGGCCGCTGGCCGGTTCATCCAGGATCAGCAGTTGTGGGTCGTGGATCAGGGTACGGGCCAGACTGAGCCGCTGCTTCATCCCGCGCGAGAGCGACATCACATCGCTATCACGTTTGTGTCCCAGGTCAACCAGGGTCAGGAGATCATCGATCAGCCTTGCCCAGCGCGATGGCGGTATCTGATACGCAGCAGCGAAAAATTCGAGGTATTCCGCCGCCGTCATGTTATTGTAAAACCCAAACGCATCAGGCATGAAGCCGACGACACGACGGACTTCGTTGCGCTGGTGCGTAACTGAAAATCCTGCTACCCACGCCTCACCACCCGAAGGCTTGAGTAAGGTGGTCAGAATACGCATTGTTGTTGTTTTACCAGCACCGTTGGGGCCGATAAAACCGTAAATAGCTCCCGTCGGAATGTGCAGGTTCAGATGGTTCAGCGCCAGCATTTCCCCGTAGTAGCGGGTCAACTGTTTAGTTTCGACAATTGCTGTCATATGACTAATTATTCACTGTGTCTGTAAAGTTTATCGCAGTGCGATGATATAAAGCGTTTCACCACGCAACGCGGTTGCGCCACTATTCACCTGCATAACCGGCGATGCCTCGTTACTCCAACCAACCAGATACACCTGATCACCGGGAAATCGCGGGCCAGCTTCTTGTAATAAAATAGACCAAGACATATTTTCTATGACTGCCGTATGGAAAAAGATCGTTCCATCACTAGTGGGCATGAAATCGCGCAAGAAATTATCGTTACCGTCTTGCAGATTGATGGTTACTTCAGCACTAGGCGCGAGTTGTCCAATCCACTGCATCTCATTCTGCCATACCAGCATGACATCGTACAAGTCAGTTGAACCGGTATTGGTCAGGGTACCGCGCCAACCCTGGTTATTCCTTTCCAGACGATGGCTGAGTTGGATCGGATTGGTTGTGATCTGTTCGACAATCAGGGTGCGAAAGGCAGACGAATCGAGGACAAGATCAGGAATAGAAACGCCCGTATCGCTATACTCGGTGTCTAATGTGCTTTCCTCGAAACGACGGGGCGCCGAAACCAATGCCGACTTTGCAAAGGTGAACGTATAACGCTGCCGTTGGGGGGCAAAGACGCCTACCACCGTTGTCGCAAGCGCCGAGGGACTCCCACTCGCCGTCTGCATGATTGACAACTGAACCAATTGCACTTGCCCACCACGGAGGAGATAGCCCATCGTAAAGGTTCCGCCGAGGAAGGCAACGATGAGCAGCGGCGTAGAGACCCAGGCCCATTCCAGTCGCCGCCAGCGGCGCAGGATCAGGAACTGGATCGGCCCGATTACAACAATGTAGGCGCCGATGAGCAGCAGGAGGGTCGCGGTTGAAGGTTGCTGGAACAAGGGGATGTTCAACTGCCTCCAGGGCAAATCGGTGAACTTTTTGCGCAGCTCAGGGCCTATGGCGATACGTGGCTGAACCGACAGAACGTTTGTCCACAGATTGCGCTCAGCCGGTGAGGCACGGAGTGCTCCCAGATCGAATGCGGCAAAGATGATTGTACCGGCGCCAACTTCCCGCCGACTGATCAGACCATCGTTTGTCACCGATCGGGCGTCAGGGCGTAATGTGACCGTGTTGGCGGTCAGATCAGGGACAAAGTTGCTTAAGCCAGTTAGACTACTGACCTGCTCGAGCGCAGCCACTGAAACCCCACGCTGCAAAGCGCCTACCGTAACCGGCAACATATCGGCGAAGGCACGGATCGCTGTTTCACCTGCTGCACCACCACCAACCAGGAGCGTTCCCCCTTGTTGCACCCAACTCAACAGCGCAGCCCGCTGTTCGGCGCGCAAGTCGGTGGTCAGATCACGTACCGCGATCACGTCAAATGCTGCCAACAAGAGCGGATCATCCGCAATCAACGCAGGGTCAAACGGGAGCACTGCAAAGTTGGCAGTTGAAAGACTGCTCAATACTGCCGGATCGCTGCTAAGCAAGCCGAGCGTGTACAGATCATCACGGAGCGGGTTTAGGGGAACTTGTTGCCGCCCTACTTCAACCCCATCGGCTGTCGCCATGAGCAATGCCTGGCGGGTTTCTGAGTGTACCACTGGGAAGACAATCCGCTTACGGGCACCGCCGGGTAAATCAATCCGATAGCGTTGCGTAGACCCTCGATCACTGAGACTACGCCACTCGAGCGTAAGCTGTCGATCAGCGCCATCGTTGGTCAGCGTAATCCAGACCGGAAACCAGTAGCCGGGGCGATAGGTTCCTTCGCCATCAATCCCGGCCTGCACAGCAATGGTTATCAGTGAGGGTTGTTGTGCGGCGATCGGTGTAGGAACCATCACCAGTACGAGCAGGCACAGCAGGATGAAGCGTCTCATGCGGAAGGTTGCTCCTTCGATTCAGCCGGTAGCTGTTCTGCCAGAGCGATCGTGGTTCCGTTTGCCGGCATTAACTCGTTGTGTCGTTGTTGGGCGAGATGGTAGTGGCGCAGCAGTTCCAGCATATCGTTAAGTGAACGCTCTTTATCAACACGCTTAAACATCACGTAATAGTCATTGATCATCGCCACCACATCTCGCGGTTTTGGCACGTGCAAGAAGGTAAACTTCCCACCGCTACCGGCTGTCTCTACCACCACATCACCGTAGCCGAGGAAGTTACTGATAAACGTCGTCTCAAAAGAGACATTGGTGATAGCGCCAAGGCTGGCGGCACGGCGATCCTCTGGCCCAAACGGTTTCTTCTCAATATCGATGATGTTCGTCGGAGTGAGGATGTACATATCGTTCCGAAAATCTTCAATTTCCCAGGCCGACCAGGCCAGAAATGCGATCAGAATCGCAATAATGAACACGGTTAGCCACGGCCCTGGCAATAAGCCCCAGCTTCCCAATAAGATCACGATCATCCAACCCACAAACAGCATGGCAACAGGGGGAGCAATCCCCTGTAGTAGAAACAACCAGTGTTTCCGCCAGATAATAGTCTCTTTCTCCGGTTGCACTTCAGGGTTGGGTGGTAATAACCAACTGAGCCAGGGCCAGCGTGGTGGGTTTGCCGGGAGTGAGCGTTTGGTGCGTGGTGGAGGCTCATTGTAGACTTTTGTCTCTATCAATGTAGCCAAATCTTGCTCGCCACGTTTGCGGCGATTTTCGTTAACCTGGGCCATAATCCGGCGCTGCATCTCCTTGGGGTTCCGCGCACCGTGAAAGACAATGTTGCCACCAATGCGGGCCGATTTCACTTCAATGGTACCGTACTGAAACCAGTGTTGGGGATAGGTCTTGGTCGCGGCAAAAACATCTTGAACTTCCTCAATAAAAATCTGCTGTTGCACGCGCTGTTCGAGCAAACGTGGGATGAAGACTTGATCATTATTGTAAACCACCCGACGATTGGTGAGGATCAGTTCATCGTTTAACCAGTCATACACGACGAAGAAAATCGAGAAGAGGCTGACGGTTGCCAGGCCGATCAAAAGCAGGTTGATCGAATCGAACGCCTGACCAAAAAAACGACCGGGATCAATATAGAAGATACGTCCTCCGTTGTACCGAAACCAGATCAGAGCCAGGATAGCCAGATTAGCGGCCAACAACACCCGACCTGGATTCGGGTCTTTACCACCACGTACCCACAACGCGACCCAGAAGAGGAGCAATACAGCCTCGATCAGCGCCAGCAGGATGTTGAACAGATCAAAACCGGTTGGCTCACCGGTGTTAGACACCAGAAACCCACCACCGATAGCGCGATAGAGAGCAATTCCACCGAAGAAGCAAATGCCGAGCAGGGGAATGATCAGCCGTGATAAGAGGATGATCCAGTGTCGACCGGTGACGTAGAGAATCTCTTCGTTTTCTGCCAGGTCAAGTGCACTGTCAGCATCTTCGTAGAGTAACCGGTCAATAATGTTTCCCGCCATAGCGCGGTCTCCCTCGCTGGTTGCCTGCGACCATCGTATGCGTGCGCAGGAGCGGTGGTGCAGAGGGTTCATCCCTCTGAAACTGCTCTGCACCCATCACCATCGGCGACTTTACGGGTTCGCTGATGGTGGCAGGCGGCACAGGTCCGCACGCTTCCCCTGCGCAATCCTCACTCTGTGCGCCTGTTGCTCTGCTCAGGACCGTTCACCAACTGATGCAACACCCACTCTACCTCTTCGGCCGGTGTAAGTCCATCGTTCACCAGTATGATAGCATCGGCAGCCGGTTGCGAAACATGGGCATCAAGCGCATCACGTTCGGCTAGGGCAGCAGCAACCTGTTCCAGCGACGTATCGATATTGCGGCTGCGCAGCTCGGCCAGTCGTCGCCGGGCACGTTCGGTTAATGAGGCCTGCAAGTAGATTTTGAGATCGGCATCAGGCATCACCACTGTGCCAATATCGCGACCGACCATCACCACTTGCCCCCGCCGACCGATGGCTTGTTGCTGACGGATCATCTCGCGTCGTACAGCCGGAAAACGTGCCGTTCGTGAGACGATCCGTTCGACCTCCGGTGTGCGAATGGCCCAGGTGACGTCTTCACCATCGACCAAAACTGTATATTGCCGACCATCGGTAACGGTCGGCGCTGTGACATCAATCGTGAGGCGATGGGCCAGCGCGGTAAGGGCATCTTCATCGTCAGGATTGATACCGGCCCGTAGTGCGGCCAGCGCCAGCGCACGGTACATCACACCGGTATCGAAGTAAAGATAACCCAGCTCAGCCGCCAGTAAAGCGCCTAATGTGCTCTTACCGGCAGCCGATTGACCATCAATTGCGATTGTTCGTGGTAGGCGCATAGCTCTATTGTAGCATGGGGCTGCCGTGTGTGGCTACTCCCACTCAATCGTTGCCGGTGGCTTCGATGAAATGTCGTACACGACCCGATTGACACCTTCGACTTCGTTGACGATGCGGCTACTGACACGAGACAGGAGTTCGTAGGGTAAACGTGCCCAGTCGGCAGTCATGTAATCCTCGGTGGTGATCGCCCGCAACGCGATTGTCACCCCATACGAGCGCCCATCTCCCATAACGCCAACGCTCTGCACCGGCAGGAGTACCGCGAAGGCCTGTTGAGTAGCTCGATAATAGCCACTGGCGCGTAACTCTTCCAGAAAGATCTTATCGGCCTGGCGCAACGTTTCAAGACGTTCCCAGGTCACTGCCCCAACGATCCGCACCGCCAGCCCTGGCCCAGGGAAGGGATGCCGCCAAACCCACTCTTCAGGCAGGCCGAGCTGCAAGCCGGCAGCGCGCACTTCATCCTTAAAGAGGTAGCGGAGCGGTTCCACCAGCTTGAGTTGCATATCTGCCGGTAAACCACCCACGTTGTGATGAGTTTTGATTTTAGCCGCCTTTGGTCGGTCAGGCGCCGTTGATTCGATCACATCGGGATAGAGCGTACCCTGGGCCAGAAATTCAACTCCTTGTAAGGCACGAGCTTCTCGCTCGAAGATGCGAATAAACTTCTCACCGATAATCTTGCGTTTTTGTTCGGGATCAACGACCCCTTCGAGCGCAGATAAAAACTCTTCGCGCGCATCGACGGCAATCAGGGGTACGTGAAAGTGCTCGCGGAAGGTGGTGATCACCTGTTCAGCTTCACCGGCGCGTAACAGACCATTATCCACAAAGACGCAGGTCAACCGATCACCAATGGCCCGATGGATGATCAATGCCGCCACCGCCGAATCGACCCCTCCAGAAAGCGCGCAGATCACACGGCCCTCGTTACCAACCTGTGCCCGGACACGCTCGATAGCCTCGGCCACGAAGTTGACCGGTTGCCATTCCGGGCGGGCACCGCACAGGCGGGCAAAATTGTTCAGGATCGTCCGTCCGTAGACGGTGTGTACCACCTCTGGGTGAAACTGCACGCCGTACCAGCGCCGCTGATCGTCGGCTATTGCGGCGAAAGGGGTGGCTGGATTGGCAGCAATGGCTGTAAAGCCGGTCGGCAACTGCTCGATCCGATCACCGTGGCTCATCCAGACCGGTTGCTCGGTCGGCGTATCGGCGAACAGCGGATGCGGACGGGTAACTGTGATCATCGCCGGGCCATATTCACGTCCGGTCGGGCGCGTGACGATGCCGCCGAGGGTGTGGCTGATTAACTGCATACCGTAGCAAATGCCGAGCACCGGCAGGTCGCTCGCTACCAACCAGGTCGGCAAGGCAGGCGCGCCCGGCTCGTAGACGCTGGCTGGGCCACCGCTCAATACGATTCCCACCGGCGATAGGGATCGCACCTGAGTCTCTGGGGCATCGTAGGGAAGGAGTTCGCTGTAATATCCCAATTCGCGCAGCCGTCGCACAATAAGCTGTGCGGTCTGCGAACCAAAGTCGAGCACGGGTATACTGTGTGTTGTCATGGAACGTTCCTGATAAAGGGAAAGGCTCTTGCCCTCCTTGAGAACCAGCAAGCCTCAGCGAGGCTGCTGCGCGTCGTTACTTTCTGCCGATAGCGCTTCGTGAGAACTTTCGATCTGGCGCGTTACTATCGGCATTATAACAAATTTTATCTAAGAGTATGATCAAAAACCTGGATAGTTGATGCGGTTCTGCAATGGCATTCCAAACGATAGGTACCGGATCGTTGCGGATGAGAACCGTTGGCCGGCAGGGGATGCGTCACCCTTCCGCGATGGGAGGGGTGTGCAACGTATTCCGTCCCGGTGCTGCGGCGCACGGCTAGCGCGCCCTCCCCTTCCCCCTGGCCCCCTTCCGCTCCCACACGGGGAGCGGAAGGGGGGACGTGGGGGGCTGGCGCGAAAGCCTGTTGGCCCGCGCACGCAATGGTCGGAGATGCCCGGTACGAGCCTCATGCAACATCCGGGTTTTTGATCAGGCTCTCATACTAGTCAAGCAGAACGGTGGATCAGCGAGGGGGCAGCACTCTCTGCTGTGGTTTACCGATGCACCAGCCTGGGTACGCGGGCCTCTGGCCCGCTGGTGCGGCGAATGGTTGGAACCGATTGGGAAGCGATCAGCGCCGTAATGGTTAGGGAACCGTTGGCGGGTAAGGTATGCGTCGCCCTTCCGCGATGGGAGGGGTGTGCAACGTCTTCCGTCCCGGTGCTGCGGCGCACGGCTGGCGCGCCCTCCCCTTCCCCCTGGCCCCCTTCCTCTCCCGCAGCGCGGGAGAGGAAGGGGGGAGGGTTGGTCCCCTCACGCAATGGTCGCACGGGTTAGGTACTTGCCCAATGAGAAATCTGGGTTTTTGAACAGGCTCTGAGAGATTGGCAACAACGGCGTATGCCACAACTGCGATGAGGCACGTATGCAGGATAAGTGAAGATCCCCAGACAAGGGGTTAAAAATAGGTCCGAGGTCGGTCTCCCGTTAGGGTGAAACATGTTTCGCCCCAACGGGAGACGGGGCCGTAGGTGAAAAGGTGCTGCATCAGGCCACTTACCCGTTTGAGACCAGGCGCAGCCGCGGCGGGAATGACATCAGTGCCGGTTTTTGACCGACGGCCTGCTCGGCTTCAGGTTCGGAATCGGCAAAGATCGTTGTGTCAACGACTGAATTGTCACCACCGTAGGGATTGGGAACGTAGCCATCGGCGTTCCAGTCGTTGTGCCATTCGTTATCGTTAACGAGATAGCGATACTGGTAGATGCGACCGGCGTCGAGGTCGAGTGTGACCATCCAGCCGTGTTCGGTGGCACGTAAGGGGGTGGCACGTGGGTTCCAGCCGTTAAAGTCGCCGACGAGGTGAACGGTATCAGCCCATATCGCGGCGGGGAGCGAAAAGGTTACACGTACTTTACCGGCCGGGCCGATCTGTTTCGTTATCATGCCAAACTCCTTTGTTGGGCTGATTCTTCGACAACGCTGTCTCTTTGTTTATGTGCAATTATAGCATGCGCGAGAATGACATATCGATAACAATGAGTAGTATTTTGACCATTGATATTTGTGTTGCTGCGAAGGTGAATACGGCCCTTTCCAACTCGTGCCGTTTAGCGCCTCTCCGCAAGTGTTGTATTCCACAATTCACGCTCACATGCGCGCCGATAGGCGTTACCGGCCATACGGCAATCATTGGCGTGCGGTGGTACGCTGAACTGTGCGTCGGCGTCTTGTGACTACTTACCGGCCGCGTGCCCACAAAGAGCGGTAGAGGTCAGGCGAAGGTGAGTGAACATTTCTCGCCGCCGCTTTTTCCCACGGCGGGGTTGTGTACACGATTGAAGCCGGGAACCGTTTGCTGCTGCTATCGGCTTGTATGTTTTTGACCACATGGTTTCTGGTGTAAAATAGTGCTGATACTTTGCGAAAAACGCTGGTGTCATCACAGATAACCTGGCGATACCCTGTACTTACATTTAGATGGGCGGCTTTTCAGCCGGTCGAATCATCTACTGTCTGTGAGGTTCAGCCAATGCAACCTGGTTCGATTGTGCGTTGTCGGAAACGTGATTGGGTGTTGTTACCATCAGACCAACCCGATGTTGTGTTGCTCCGACCACTAGCCGGGGCGAGCGATCAGGTGGTGGCGATTCATCGTCGGCTGGCCGACCTGGTGGGCTATACGTTACCTGAGGAGCGTCTGCAACCGGCGACGTTTCCACTACCCACTGTCGATCAGGTTGCTGATGCGGCGGCAATCCGGTTGCTCTGGCAGGCCGCCCGTTTGACCCTCCGTGAAGGCGCAGCACCGTTGCGCTCACTGGGACGGATTTCGATCCGGCCTCGTACCTATCAGTTTGTTCCGCTCCTGATGGCGCTCCGTCTGCATCCGGTACGACTGTTGATCGCCGATGATGTGGGAGTAGGCAAGACTATCGAAGCGCTGTTGATTGCCCGTGAGCTGATCGACCGTCAGGAGATTCGGCAGTTGTGTGTGCTCTGTCCGCCGTATCTCTGCGAACAGTGGCAGCACGAGCTGACGACGAAGTTTCACCTCGATGCAGTGATCATCCGTTCGGGAACCATCACGCAGTTGGAACGACAGGTGCCACCGGGCAAGAGTATCTATGCTCATTACCCGATTCAAGTGGTAAGTATCGATTTTGTAAAAACGGATCGAAACCGTCATCAGTTTCTGCTGCATTGCCCTGAACTGGTGATTGTTGATGAAGCGCACAGCGCAGCGGCAGCCGATGAACGTTTTCAGAGTCAGCAGCAGCGGCATCGTCTGCTCCAGGAGCTGGCTGCTGATGCGCAACGTCATCTTCTTCTGCTCACTGCTACCCCTCACAGTGGGATTGATGCGGCATTTCGTTCGTTGCTGGGTCTGCTGCGACCGGAGTTTGCGACCTGGCAGATTGCCGAGCTAGCGGAAAACCAACGGGCAACGCTGGCCCGCTATGTTGTCCAGCGGACGCGCAAAGATATTGAGCTGCACTGGGAAGAGGTGCGCTGTTTCCCCAGCCGAGAAGCGGTTGACGTGACGTATGATCTTTCGCCCGAGTACCGTCACTTATTTGAACGCATCTACGCCTTCTGTTCCGAGATCGTGCATACCGGCGACCATTTGCACGAACGTCAGCGTCGGGTGCGGTATTGGGGGGCGTTGGCGCTGCTGCGCTGTGTGATGTCGAGTCCGGCTGCTGCCCGTGCCGCGTTAGCAGCCCGTATTGACACGTTAGCGCTTGCCGACGAAGAGAGCGATTTTCAGCCGTTTATTTTTGAAGCTGATGACAGTCGTACCAATGATGAGGTGCCGTTACCGCCGGTTGAGGCGAGTGCGCAAATGTTGAACGATCACGAGCGGCGACGATTGCACGAGCTGATTCGTCTCACCAAAGCACTGGCCGGGCCGACTGCCGATACCAAACTGCAACGCTGCCGCGATGTGGTGCAGCAGTTGCTCAGCGAGGGTTTTTGCCCCATTCTGTGGTGTCGCTATATCGCTACTGCCGACTATCTGGCCGAGCATCTGCGGCAGACGCTGCCAGAAACGGTACAGGTGGTGTGTGTGACCGGGCGTATGGCAGATAATGAACGGCGGATGCTGATCGAATCGCTTACGACCGACCGGCCACGGGTGTTGGTTGCCACCGATTGCCTGAGCGAGGGGATCAATTTGCAAGACCGTTTTAACGCGGTAGTACACTACGATTTGCCCTGGAATCCGAACCGGCTCGAACAGCGTGAGGGGCGGGTTGACCGCTACGGCCAGTTGTCCTCAATTGTGCAGGTGATCCGCATCTACGGGCGGGATAATCCGGTAGACGGCGTGGTGATCGATGTGCTGCTGAACAAAGCCCGTGAAATTCATCGTGCGCTGGGAACGTATGTGCCGGTTCCTGAAGATAGCGCCAGTGTCACCGAAGCGGTACTCAATGCGCTCTTTTTGCGGCGTGGGCGCGCGGGTCAACAACTGGAACTCGATCTCGGCGTACCGGCGGTCGAGGTGCTGCACCGGCGCTGGCAACAAGATGCCGAGCGCGAGCGGGTTAACCGTACTCGGTTTGCGCAGCGAGCACTGAAGCCAGACGAGGTGCGCCGGGAGCTGGAGGCAACCGATGCCGTGCTCGGCGATCCGACGGCGGTGCGCGAGTTTGTGTTGACGGCGGCACAACGGTTGGGGTTGCCCATCCAGCCTGATCGCCGCCGAGCTGATGTCTTTTTGGTTGATGTGTCGGAGGCGACGTTGAACCGCTTGCCGGCGCCGATCCGGGCAGGGCTGACACCATACCTATCCACTCCGCACCGTTCTTCGCTATGGCGAATGAGCTTTGTTTCACCGGTACCTCCTGAAGCTGAATACCTCGGTCGCAACCATCGCTTTGTCACAACTCTGGCCCGCTTCTTGTTTGAAGATGCGCTCGCCAATCCCCAATCGGCCATCGCTGCCCGTTGTGGTGTGATCCGTACCCGCGCAGTGTCACGACTAACAACGCTCTGGCTACTGCGGGTACGCTACTTGCTGGAACAACCGGGTCAGCATCCGCTGTTGGCCGAAGAGGTGGTGGTTGTCGGTCAACAGGCAACGGGTGAGTGGCTCGATCTCGACCAGGCGCTGGCCTTGCTCGCTGCGCAACCTGATGCGAATGTGTCGTTGGCAGAAAAGCGCGAACTGATCGACGCTGCGCTCGCCCAGTGGCTGACCCTGCACCAACCAATCGCCGCGTTCTTGAACGAACGGGCTGATGTGCTCGAACAGAGCCATAAGCGCATCCGACAGGCAGTGGCGCTGCGCGTGCGTGAATTGGCGTTGAAGCCTCAGCTTCCGCCCGATCTGCTTGGCATTCTTGTGTTGCAACCGATGGTCGCACCACGATGAGTACTTTCCCGACGCTACGCATTGCAGGTGGTCTTTTTGGGGCTGACCTGCCTGAACAATTGTTGCGGGGCGAACTGCCGTACCAGCAACCGGAAGATTTTGGTATCAGCGGTCGTCGTCACCTGAACGATGAGATTGCGGCAGTGTTTCACGATGTCTGTACGCTCTGGGGCATCGTGCAAAACCGGCTGGCTCGTCTCGATGAGAAGGATGCGGCGACCTCGCTTACCCGTGACGCCTGGATGATTCCATTCTTGAACATGCTCGGCTACGAGTTGCGCTACAACACCCGCGCCTACGACATCGACGGAATGCGTTTCGCGATCTCGCATCGTCTTGGCGAGGACGATGATGCGGTACCGGTGCATATTGTCGGTTTCCGGCAGGAGCTTGACCAGCTTGCGCCGGGTGGACGCCCGCGCCTTGCGCCGCACACGCTGTTGCAAGAGTATCTCAACCGCACCGAGCATCTTTGGGGTCTTGTCACCAATGGCCGTATCATCCGCCTGTTGCGCAACAGTACCGCTATTCGCCGCCAGGTCTATCTTGAGTTCGATCTGGCAACGATGATTGAAGAGCAACACTTTCAAGACTTCGCCGTTTTCTACCGGCTGCTTCACCGATCACGCTTGCCGCGTACCGCCAGCGCTGCTCGCTCGTGCCCGCTGGAAATCTACTATCAACACGCGCTAGAACAGGGCAGCCGGGTGCGCGAGAAGTTGCGCGAAGGGGTAGAAGTCTGTTTGCAACGGCTTGCTAATGGCTTTCTCGCTCATCGTGACAGTCACACGCTACGCGCATGGGTATCTGCGAACGGTGCAGCCGATCTTTACCGTCAGCTCTTGCGGTTGGTCTACCGTCTGCTCTTTCTGCTCGTTTCGGAAGAGCGCGGTCTGATCAGCGCCGATCCGCTCTACCGCGACCATTACAGTGTCACCCGCCTGCGCACGCTCGTCGAACGGCAAGACGCCTTCACCGACCACGACGATCTTTGGTGCTCGTTGCGCGTGCTCTGGATGGTGCTGCGCGATGATACCTCGCTCGACGACGGCCAACCGCTGGCGAAGCTGCTCGGTCTGCCGGTCTTGAACGGTGAACTCTTTGCTGAACAGGAGCTTGATCAGGCCAGCATAACCAACCGCGATCTGCTCGGCGCGTTCTGGTACCTCACCTTCTACGACTCGCCGCCGCGTCGGATCAACTACGCGGCGCTCGATACCGAAGAACTCGGCTCGGTCTACGAAAGCCTGCTCGAACTGCACCCAACCGTCACCGGCGATGACCAGCAGATGCGTTTTTCGCTCGAACTGCGCGGGACCGAACGGCGCGCTACTGGGTCGCATTACACGCCGCCTGAGCTGGTCGGGCGGCTTGTGCAACAGACGCTCGAACCGGTCTTACACGAGCGGCTGGCCGGATGTCCGACCCCTGGCGAGCGCGAGACGGCCATTCTCACCATGAAGATTCTCGATCCGGCCTGTGGGTCGGGCCATTTTCTGCTGGCAGCGGCTCGGCGGCTAGGGAAAGAGTTGGCGCGACTGCGCACCGGCGCCGATGAACCGCCGCCCGAAGCCATCCAGGATGGCGTGCGTGATGTGATCACCCACTGCATCTACGGCGTCGATAAGAACCCGCTGGCGGTTGAGCTGTGTCGCGTGGCCCTCTGGCTTGAAGGCCACACCCGCGATAAACCGCTCACCTTTCTCGAATCGCATATCCGCTGTGGCGATTCGCTGATCGGGCTAGCCGACCTCAGCCTCTTAAAAGACGGTATCCCCGATGCAGCGTACCGACCGTTAGGCAAGACCAACCGTGCGCTGCTAAGCGCAGCCCGCAAACGAAACGGCAGAGAACGAAAAGAGACCCTCTTTCAATACGGATTCGTTTCCCAACTGTTGGCCGAGATTGCACAAGCAATCCGACGGATTATCGCGATGCCCGAAACCTCGATTGCCGAGGTGCGCGCCAAACGAGCGGCCTTCGCGCAGCTTCAGCAGAGCACTGCCTTCCGGCAACTCAAAGACGCGTGCGATACTTACACCGCCGCTTTCTTTGGGCAGGAAACAGACCATCCGCTGCTGTTCACCACTGCCGATCTGTACGAGGTGCTGCGCAGGGATAAGCTGCCCGATCCGCAGATACTTAGCCGGGTGACGGAGCTGAGCCACCGGTACACCTTCTTCCACTGGGCGCTCGAATTCGCTGACATCCTGGAACTGCGTGACACCGGTGCAGCCCAGGGCGGCTTTGATGTCATCATCGGCAACCCACCGTTCATGGGTGGGTTACGCATCAGCAGCTCCTTCGGCGAAGCCTATCGCCTGTGGCTGGAAGCCGCCTACCACCCCTTCGGCGGCACCGCCGATCTCTGCGCTGCCTTCTTCCGTCGCGCCTTTACCCTGCTCAAGCCCGGCGGACGGTTGGGTCTGATCGCCACCAACACGCTGGGGCAGGGCGATACCCGCGAAAGCGGTCTGAAGTTCATCCTGGCTCAGGGTGGCCAGATACCGTTCGCGCAACGCTTCGTCAAATGGCCCGGCCAGGCGAACGTCGAAGTCAATCTTGTGGTCATTGAAGCCCCGCGTCTGGGAAGTGACCATCCCCGTCGTGCTGCCGCGATCCTCGACGACCAGCATGTACCCTTCATCTCTTCGCGCCTCGACGACCAACCCGAACACGAACCGGTGCGCCTGCCGCTGAATGAAGGCAAGGCGTTTCAAGGGGATATTGTGCGCGGCATTGGCTTCGTGCTCGAACCGGCCGAGGCCCAGGCCCTGATCGAGCGCGACCCGCGCAACGCCGATTGCCTCTTCCCCTACCTAAACGGCGAAGACCTCAACAGCCACCCCGAACAACGGCCTAGCCGCTGGGTGATCTGCTTCCACGACTGGGAGCTGGCGCGGGCCCAGCAGTACCCTGACCTGTTGCGGATTGTGGCAGAGCGGGTGAAGCCGGAGCGTGAGCGGCTGAACGGCCCCGGCGACCGGCGTAATCGCGAATATTGGTGGCAATTCGGCGCCTACCGTACCGGCATGCGTGCGGCCATCGCCCCGCTACGGCGGGTGTTGGTGCGATCAGAGGTGAGCCAGATGCACATGGTTTCATTTGTCCCGAAGGAATGGGTATATTCACATATGCTCATCGTCTTCGCCTACGACGACGACTACCACTTCGCCCTGCTGCAATCTGCCGTGCATGAGGTGTGGGTATGGCGCAATTCCTCTAGTCTGGAATCGCGAAATCGCTACACACCAACCGACTGCTTTGCCACCTTCCCCTTCCCACCGGCGGAATACGAACACCTGGCAGCAGGAGCATGGCAGCTTTCCGACATGCCGCCGGTCTTCTGGCAGGCGGCGCAGATCGGCGCCACCTACCACGAACACCGCCGCCAGATCATGCAGGCCCGACAACTAGGCCTGACCAAAACCTACAACCTCTTCCACAACCCGACCTGCACCGACGCCGATATTGTTGAACTACGGCGACTGCACGTTGCGCTCGACCGCATCATCATGGCGTGTTACGGATGGGATGATCTTGACCCACAACACGATTTTTACCCCAACGAGCGCGGCCAGATCCGCTACACGGTTGCACCATCAGTCCAGCGCGAGCTGGTGTGGCAGTTGATGGAGCTGAACAGATAACTGCCATAGGTGTCTAAGCCAAATAATTCATGCCGTCCAAGGTTGAAACACAGCTCACCACGATGATTGCTCACTATCGAACTACAGTGGAGTAAAGTGGCGCATTGCTTCCACAAGCGTACAGCGACAGTCTTTAGCCGACGACCTTTTCTGGTATACTTTGGAACTAATCTCAGTGGCGAAAGTATAGGAGTCTTGCATGGCGCACCAGTTTGGCGGCGAATGGACAAAAGAAAAGTTGCTTAGGTTACAGAAATACCTTAAAGCGTACACTACCATTTTCAACAGCAATGAAAAAGCTCGCAAACTTCATTTTATGTACGTTGACGCATTCGCTGGCACCGGTTCTTTTCAAAAAACACAGTCACAAGTTACCGGTCAGGCAGATATTTTCAGTGATAATGTTCCTGAAGTCGAAGAATTCCTCAAAGGCAGCGCCAGAATTGCTTTAGAGATTAATCCTCCTTTCAGAGAATATATTTTTATCGAACGTAATCTGAATATGCACAACAACTTCAGCAACTTAAAGACGAATTTGCTGGCCACAAGATTCAAATTGTCAACGAAGATGCAAATTCGTACCTGTTACGATGGTGCCAATCGACTAACTGGAGGACAGCGCGGGCTGTTGTTTTTCTCGATCCATACGGCATGGAAGTTGAATGGAACGTCATTGAAGCGCTAGCTCGTACAGAGGCAGTTGATTTATGGTACCTCTTTCCGCTTGGTATAGGTGTGAATCGTCTTCTCACTAGATCAGGACCACCTGCTATCAAGAAAGTGCGCAAAGGTGCGCACGGTTCTCTTCCTGCCCCGACGTGTCTTGTTGACCACCGTCGTCTCTGACAAGCGTGACTTTCCCGGCTGCGGCGGGGACGGTCCCCGCTGCAGCGCCGCCATTACTGGTCGGACTCGCCACAGGTAGGGCAGTTTCGGTTGCCAGCCGTTTCAGGTTCCGCGCCGCATTGAGGTCACGGTCATGGTGCGCACCACATTGCGCACACACCCATTCTCGATCGCTCAATGTCAGCGCCTCGTTCTTCCAGCCACAGATGGAGCACAGTCGGCTACTTGGATACCAGCGATCGGCAATAACCAACCGCGTTCCGTAGCGTTTCGCCTTGTATTCCAACTGCGAGCGCAACATCCCAACGCCCACGTCAGCGATGGCGCGAGCGAGCTTCTCGTTCGCGAGCATCCCCTTGACGTTTACATCCTCGATCACGAACGCTTGGTTTTCACGGCAGAGTCGAGTCGTGAGCTTATGAGTAACGTCCGCTCGGAGATTGGCAAGGCGGGCATGGAGCCTTGCCAATGTCGCAGCGGACTTTCGCCGGTTGTTCGAGACCGGCAGGCGCGTTCCTTTGGGCAGGCGGGCATGGCGTCCAAACCCCGCCATCTCTTTGGCGGCTTGCAGCTTGCGGCTGAGACGCCGACCGCGAATCTTGAGGCGACGCAGCGCTGCGTTGAGCGGCTTTGGCGCTTCGATGACTTCGCCGCTGGAGATCGTTGCGGCAGCCGTAACGCCCAAGTCGATGCCGTTGACCTCATGGGAGGTGCGACGCCGATAGCATTGCGCATCGGGCACTTCGACCTGTATTGCCACAAACCAACGATCCGCCGTGCGCGAGACCGTCGCGCCCAGTATCTTTCCTTTGAAGCGCAGTTCCTCGGTCATGGCGACGTCGCCGATCTTGGGCAGACGGATCGTCTTGCCATCCAGGGTGAACGTGTCGTTGGCAACATAAAAGCTGTCGCGGCAACGCCCCTTTTTCTTGAAGCGCGGTGCGTGCGCCTCTTTGCCAGCCTTGAGGTCGGTGAAGAATCTTTCCCAGGCTTTGGCGAGATGAGCAAACGGCTGGGCGTGTGCGTCCCGGTGAATGTCTCGCAACCACGGTCGTCCGTTCTCATCGAGCCACTGTGGGTCGGTGTATTTGATGGCGTTGAACTGTTTTTTGAGCGCCATTGCGTTCGGCTTGCCGCCTGCTGCGTATTGTTTGTTCCATTCATTGAGCGCCCAGTTCCAGACGCGCCGGGCCGTGCCGCAGGCGCGCTTGAAGTAATCCACCTGCTCAGGAGTCGGACAAAGGGCGATCTTGTGGGTTAGTTGCATCGTTTGGCCTTCTTGGCATTACTCATGACTCGCATCCTGTTTCAGCGCTTCATCCACCTTCTTTCGATAGTTCCTCAAACCGTATCGCCGAGACGAACAACCGTGCACGATGGTCATCACGTCTTGCACCATTTCCGGTTCGGGAGACAGCCGTTCCTGGGTGAGCACCAGCACTGCGCAGCCATGGGTTTTGGCGTCATGTTCGAACCACTCAAAGCCGAAGCGGGTGAGGCGGTCCTGGTGAGCAAGGATCAGCATCGTGACTTCCCGTCGCCCGATCTCGTCCATACGGGCCAGAAACCGCTTGCGCGTGACGTTCAACCCGCCGCCCACTTCCTCGATACACTCGACCCCCGCCAATCCCTTCGCCACCACGACCTCTTCCAGCACGTTGCGCTGATTCGCCAGGTCCGGCTTCTGTGCTGCACTCGATACCCGACAGGAGGCGACCAGCGTGGGTGGCGCATGGTTCGCCTGCCGCAAACCGATGACCTCACGGATTTGCGTCTCAGGGGAGAGACGGCGGTTGCTGTCCGTTCGGGCCACCGGAATCAGCCTTCCTTCGCGTTCCCAACGCTGCAACGTCTTGACCGAGACACCAAGGAGTTGTGCGGCTTTCCCTGTGCGCATGGTGTTTTCCACGAGCACCATGCTACACTATCGCGTACTAGAAGTCAAGCTAGAGTCCGGCTCCTGAATCCTGGGCCGAACGGCTGACCAGAATCTTCGGAACCGAAGATTGGCGTGATGCGTTCTACCGATCTTATCAGATGTTGCCTCTCCTTGGTGGTGATGAGACACAACTGAAGAAAGATGCCGACTTCCACGACATCTTGAGGTTTTTCGTTCAACGCCTGGAGACCGTTTTTGAAGCGGTTGCGCCAAATCCGCTCATTCTCAGAAATTCTCGGAATAACCCGCTATACGCATTATGTTTTGCAGCGTCTAACCCAAGAGGAGCACCGACCGCACTCAAGATTGCTGAACATATTCTGGAGAAGAAACGGTAATACTTTACGAAGCGACCATTTTCATATATAATAGAACAAATATTCTAATCTTCAATCGCCATTGGGAGTACCATAATGGCCAACACAAGGATCGAATGGACCGAAGCCACCTGGAACCCGCTCACCGGCTGCACCAAAATTAGTCCGGGCTGTAAACACTGTTACGCCGAACGGATGGCGCTTCGCTTGCGGGCGATGGGGGTGGATAAATATCGGAACGGATTCCGCCTGACTCTCCATCCCGATACTCTCGCCGAGCCGTTGCGCTGGACAACCCCCCGCACGATCTTCGTCAACTCGATGAGTGATCTGTTCCATCACGAGGTGCCGCTCGATTTCATTCAGCAGGTCTTCGACGTGATGCAGCGTGCGCACTGGCACTGTTTCCAGGTGTTAACCAAACGCGCCGAGCGGTTACACGAACTCGATCCGCTGCTCCCATGGCCGGCGAACGTCTGGATGGGGGTCAGTGTCGAGAACGCAACGTACACCTACCGCATTGATCTGCTGCGTCAGACGGGCGCCGCGATCAAATTTCTCTCGCTGGAACCGCTCTTGGGGCCGCTGCCTAACCTCGACCTGAGTGGCATCGATTGGGTGATCGTGGGTGGCGAGTCGGGGCCGGGGGCGCGTCCGATGGCGGTCGAATGGGTGCGCGACATTCGCGACCAGTGTCTCAGCGCAGGCGTTGCCTTCTTCTTCAAGCAATGGGGCGGAACGGTGAAAAAACGAACTGGGCGACTGCTCGATGGCCGGACGTGGGATGAGATGCCGCCTGAGCCACTACCAATTGAGACGGATTCTCACCCTGTCCTGGGTCATCCGCGCCGATGAGCATCTTCAGCACGACTTGTACGGGCGCAGCGCCGCTGCGCCCTGCTGCCTACCCGCCATTTTGCCTTTGCAAAAAGCGCGCCACCAGCCCCGGCAAGTTAGCCAATGGCCCAGTGCGTACTCGCGTTGGCGGTAACGAATCGAGAAACTGTTGTCCGTATTTCTTGGTCAGCAACCGCCGGTCAAGCACCACCACAATGCCTCGATCCTCACGGGAACGGATCAGACGGCCAAACCCTTGCTTGAAGCGCAGGATACTCTGCGGAACGCTGTATTCGTTAAACGGATCATCGAACAGCTCACTGCGGGCTGCCACAATCGGATCGGTCGGTACGGCAAACGGTAGTTTGGTGATCACCAACACCGAGAGCGCTTCGCCGACAATATCCACCCCTTCCCAAAAGCTGTTGGTACCGAGCAACACCGAGCGCGGAAACTCCTTCAACCGATCAACTAGCGCCCGGCGCGAACCGTCGATACCCTGGGCCATCACGCCAATGCCCCGATCTTCAAGCGGCTCTTGAATAGCGGCGTAGGTTTGTCGTAAGGCATTGGAGGCGGTAAAGAGCGCCAGCATCCGACCTTCCGACGCGATAGCCAGATCGATAATTGCCCGTTCGATCATCTGTTGATAGCCACGCTGGTTTGGTTCGGGAATGTCGTTGGGAATGTAGACTAAGGCCTGCTGTGCGTAATCAAACGGCGAATCGAGCATCAGCTCCTGGCAATCTGATAGGCCGATCCGACTCTTCACAAAATCGAAACGACCGGCAATACTCAGGGTTGCTGAAGCGAGCACATTGGTCTGCTTCTGGGCAAAAAGCTGACTCTGCAAAATGTCGGCCACACTCAACGGCGCCGCCGTCAGCGTGAGCGTATCACGCTGTCGATCATACGTCAGCCAGCAGATACTTTCTTCATCGCCAAAAATGACATGACCACTGCGTACCCGAACGTCAGTAGCAAACCGGCGTAAGACTTCCGTTCGCAACAGCAGATCATCGAGCGTACCGTTGGCCTCATTCAAAGCGTGGAGTTGCTCTTCGATCACTGCCAGCTCTTTGCCAATCAGCGCCAGCATATCATTCAGATTTTGCCAGGCCAGTTCAATCTCTTGCCATTCCGGGCGCTTTCTGACATCGTTTGTCAAGCGGATCCGCAGATCATACTGCTGATTGGGATCGGCATCAATCTGCACAAAACGGGTAAGCAGATGAAAACACTCGTAGACCGCAGTCCGCATCCGAATCAGGGTGGGGCGGATCCGTTCAATAGCGGCGGTAATGCGCTCTCCGGCTGCGCCGCCGCCACCGATTTCGGTGAGTACTGCCGGTATTTCGCTGAGCAGACCACTGACAATCTGTGCCCCGCCGGTCTGAAACAGATCATCGAGAAACTTGAGCATGCCAGCCTGATCAAGATTAAAACTGAGCTGGTCGGTTGCGACATCTTCCAGATTGTGGGCTTCGTCAATCACCAGATGATCGTAAGGAGGCAATACCTGCGAGGCCGCCGCCAAATCGGCGATCAACAGCGCATGATTGACGACCACCAGATGCGCAGCTTCGGCAGCACGGCGGGCACGGAAGAAGTAACACTCCCGAAAATGCGGACAACGGGCGCCGGTACAGGTCTCTACCGAGACATTGACCTTGTTCCACACTGCCTGCTCGCGGTCGATCAGTGGGATCTCGGTACGATCACCGCTCTTGGTAGTTGGTAGCCAGAGTTGAATCTTCAGCAACGCCCGCACCTCTTCGCTGCTCAGAGTATCGAGCCGACGCAGCTCGTGATACCGCTTCAGGCAAAGGTAATTACTGCGCCCTTTCAAGAGCACAGCGCGAAATGGCGGTAATCCTGCCGTTGCGAAGATTCGTTGCAGATCGGGAATGTCTTTATTGTAAAGTTGATCTTGCAAGTTGATGGTATTGGTCGAGATCACCACCCGCTCACCACGTTGCGCAGCATACATTGCTGCCGGAACCAGATACGCCATACTCTTACCGGTGCCGGTACCAGCTTCTACAATCAACGGCTCGCTCTGATTAAACGCTGTTGCCACCGCCTGCGCCATCTCGATCTGCGGCTGACGAGGCTCATAGCCAGGGAAGGTCTGCCCAAACACCCCATCAGGACTAAAGAAGGCACCAATCGCCTCGAGATCGAGCGGACGGGTGTAGCCGGTGGGCCTGAGTGGCGGTACCTCGGTATCGGTCGCATCGGCTGCATCGTGCGGTGCTGTAATCGGTTCAAGAAAAGCATTCCGCGCCTTCTGTCGCAACGCCTCTTCAAACAGATCGCGGAGTGGCAGCCCAATCTTACCGGTTAGACGCACGATCTCGCTGAGCGTTGCCAGATCAAGGTGTAACATCCGCTCGCAGAGTGCAACGAAAAGCTGAGCCGTTACCTCGGCATCGTTGAGCGCACGATGGGCATCGGGGTGGGGAATGCCGAGATGGGCTGCCAGCGTCGAGAGTTTGTAACCGGTGACCTGTGGCAAGAGCAACGTCGCCAGTTCAAACGTATCGTACACCGGCTGGTTGAAATGCATCCCTTGTGCCCGCAGCATCGTTAGATCAAAGCCAATCGAGTGCCCCACTATTGGGCGATTGCCGATAAAGCGGGCCAGCTCGGCGCCGATCTCGTTGAAACGCGGCGCCTGTGCCAGAGCTTTGGGATCAATACCGGTCAGCCGGGTAATCTTGAGCGGAACCGATTGGCGGGGGCGAACCAATTGGCTGAATCGGTCGAGAATCTCACGGCCACGAAAGGTTACCGCTGCAACCTCGATAATTTCATCGAGACCACTTTGTAAACCGGTGGTCTCGACATCAATAGCAACATAGATGCGGTTGTTCATACAGTTTTGCAGACCAAATGGTGGCGGGTGATCGGTATCGTTGCCCGTAACACAGACAATTGTACCACGCGAAAGAGGAACGTATGATAGCGAGGATCGGAAGGTCGGGGCGGGTTATCAACCCGCCCCTCTACCGTTGATGATCAGCGGCTCAGAAACGGCAACACTTGTTCAATAAATGCTTCTGGCTGTTCGTCTTGCACCAGCAGACTGGCCCGGTCGATCACCGCTACCTTCGTTGCAACGCGGATCCGAACAAAACCAGCAGCTTGCGAGAGTGGAGTCGTTCTGGCATCGCTGCCCCATACCAGCAGTGTTGGTTGGGTCAGGCTGGCAAAGGCTGTCGAAATATCACAATTGAGCAGACCGCTGAGGAAGCAGATTGGGGCATAGTAGGCGCCAGGATGACGGCAGGTTCGATAGAACATCTCCAACCGCTCGTCGGTGATACTGGCCGGATCGGCATACGCCTGTGAGGACAGAAAAAGACGGATACTGGGTCGGGTGGTGAGCAGACGGTAGATCAAACGACCGAACGAACTGCGCAAGATTTGATATATCGTGTAAGCGGTAATGCCAGGTGGGCGGGCAAGTTGGCTAATGCCGGTTGGGCAAATCAGCACCAGGCGGTCAACCAGGTGTGGTTGACGAGTGGCCGCGATGACCGCATAAGCTGCACTCAGTGAGCTGGCAATGAGTGCGGTTGGTTGTCCGATCTGGGCGAGCAATGTCTCAATCAGATCGATGTACATTGCGGCACGATAACGCCAGGCTGGTCGCGCCGAATTGCCGTATCCAGCCAGATCAACTGCGTGCACGGCGACGTGATCACGCAGGCGTTGAAACGGTTCACGCATCTCGAAGACCGAGGCTGCAGCATTGATACTGTGAACCAGCAGAACCGGGCGACCGGAGCCAGCATGGTAGGTGGCAATCGCCTGATCGCGCCACGTGGTGTACACAGGGGGCACCGGTAAGAGGGGCAACGGCGTTCCAGCGGTTTCTGGTACCATAAACCATATCCTGTTGACGATGCAGTTTAGCCGGATGACCGAACGAAGAGCAGGGCAGGTCAATCGTCATTATGCAACAGGATCAAATGAAATGCAATAATCTGTTTTATATGTAAAAATTCTTTACGGCGATCAATCGCGTTATAATGAAAGAAACTTGCGCCACCCGCCATCTTACCCGACCGCAGTGATGGTGCAACGAGCGGTACGTTTTTCAACCTGAAGTATCATGCGTGCGGAGAAGCGTACTTTCTGGTTCCAACGGTGATCTTTCTACCACAGAGACCACGGAGATCGCAGAGACGAAAGATAATGTTATCGTTCATTGAACAGAGGGTTGTGAACATTTTTCTTCCATGCGCCCAATGGCCAAAAATGATCCTTTCCTTATACGCTCTGTGTACGCTGTGTGCTCCGTGGTGAGTTTTTCAGTGCACTCATATCTGAAATGAGAAAAGGGTTGTTCAATGGCTGCACCTGAACGCTTTACGCCAGCACCACTCGATGACTACGCTGCCAAGGTTACGTATGGTTTGGCGTATCTAGGGGGATTACTGGTTCTCCCCCAATTTTTTGCCTACCTTGCCAATCTGCGCTGGAATGGTTTGCAGGTACCATTAGGACTGGCCGCGGCGCTAGCATGTTACCTCCTGCTGAGCTACGCCTTTCAACCACGGGCATACCGCATCGATGCCGATGCGCTGGTGATTGAACGGCGCTGGGTACCGGCGCTGACCATTCCCTTCGATCAGATAAGTGGTGTCTCGCTGGCCAGTGGGCTGGCCGATATGCCTCGTTTCGGACTCCGCTTTGCCTTTAACCCCGGCGTCTTTGGCTATCAGGGGCCATTTCGGCTCGATCCGTATGGCAAAGTTGTCTTCTTTGCTACGAACCGTCAGCGATTGGTCGCGATTGCCCGTTATGATGCCTCTGTCTTGCTGATCAGCCCCGATCGGCCACGCGACTTTATCAACGCCCTCAATGAACGACGCCTGGCTTCAGCGACCAGAAAGATGGAGCAATCGGTTGGGGTGGACCATGAGGTTTAGCGCACTGGATCGAATCCATCTCCGCTGCCGCTACGAGCAGTTTATTCCGGGTGAACTCCACGAGGATGGTCGGCGCTACTTACCAGGCATTATCGTTACCCCTTTGAACGCCGGCCCTGACACACATCCCGGTACCCGCCTCTGGCTGGTCGATCGTCATCATCGGGTTGACCCAGCGCTCGTCGGTCAAACCACCACGGTTCGCCTGCTGTGCGCTCTCAGCACTATCCGATTACAAACACCGCCGTTTCGCATCGGCTTTGTGCCATCGTCCGATGAATCACTACACCAGCCGCTGAGCAATCCGATCATTTATGGTCGAATCAGTGACGTTTTGGAGTGGGAGGTGCAACGGGCACAGCTCCCGTTTGAAACGCTGTACACCGAATTAGTGATCAGAGTGGGTGAAGCGGCGACGATTGGTCTGCGCACAACCCTCAGCGCCCCCCACCTGGCCGATCTCATCGGCTGCGAGCGATTAACGAGCGGTGACTGGATCGAGATCAATCGTTCGCGGATTGATATTCTCGCGTGTATCAGGCAAGTAGAATAACTACAGATGGGTGAGGGATGAGAGATTAACGGGTGCTGTTTCTAGTAAATCATATCAGCTACAGATCGCGTATCTCCGATGGTATGGAAATGAATAATCTTAAAGTGGTCATGAAGTCATCTCTATTTTATCAAGTTCTCCTTTGTTTATACTTATTCCTATATATAATGCTTGGGATTTACACTGAACTAAAGTTAATCGAAATAAAGCCGATTCCTGACATGCTACTTGAAGATTTCGGGTACTACGAGCGGGCACTTCATGACGCACTGAATGGACAAAATCCTTATGCCACACGATCAATCGGGATAGGGTATCTGTATCCACCTCCGGCTCTATTAATTATCGAGATTTTCCACTACATCGATCCTTATTTGAAAGCGTTACTATATTCGACTGTTAATATTGTTCTCCTGATCTTAATTGTATACGGCACGGCTCGATATTATGGCTATAGCGCTGAAAAAAGTCTGGTATTGGTATGTTATATGTCTGGGTTTTGCACCATTTCTTGAGTTAATTCACATTGGTCAAATAAACATAATCACACTGTTTGGAATATTTATGTTGTTCTTTTGGATGAGTACATTTCCTTTTCTCAGCGCTATCGGACTAGGTTTGGCAGTCATTACCAAAGTGTCCCCTGTTCTGTTCTTTTTATATCTTTTTGTTCATCGCAGATATTCTATTTTAGTTCTTGCAACTATTTTCATTGTTTGTATAACTTATTTAAGCGCTCTAAGATATGGTTTTTTACCTGTTCTGGAATACCCTAGTGTTTTTCAATGGCTTACAGTTCAATTTCCAATGGGAGCTAACTCACAGTCGCTCGTTTCAAAACTTGCTGCTATTGGCAACACAATACGATCTAATGATATTATAACCGGGTTGCACTAACAGTGTTGCAGAAGCTAATTTTGTCTTTTTCTTCATTTCTTTCCTCGAATCATCTTGCCATTCAAAGAATATTGACGATTTATATCTTGATGGTGATTGTTGTAAGTGGTTTATTGACTCGGTACGGCGAACAGCCAAGAGAACCAATGTTTATGATCACTACCCTTGGAATGATGCTTTCACCAAATGTCATGTGGTATCATCACTATGTTTTCATGCTCTTTCCAATCCTGATATGGATGGGGTGGAGTCGCCTGAATTGGAGGGTAGTGACCTGGTGTTTGGTAGGACTGCTCATCGTTCAGATAGACCGTCGATGGTGGACGTATGGATTATTAATCCATGTGTTTGGGCATCTGTCATTATTATCGATATTGCTCTGGCAATTACGAGCGTTTTATTCCCGGCAGAAGTAGTCTTCAACCGCATCGAGCACAAACACAGTTAGAGTCTGATTAAAAACCTAGCTTTCTCGTTGGGCACGTCCCGTACTCGTGCGACCATTGCGCGAGTACGATACGTTCCCAATAAGAAATCCGGGTTTTTGATCAGGCTCTGAGCGATCATGCTTGATGTGCGCATATTGGGCAGATGCTCTGATACCTTGCGCATAAGCGCCTGCAAACGTCATGGCAGACAACCTCACGCTTACCATTGGTAATCGTCGGCCAGGAAAGATGCCGCATGCTCAGACGCAGACTTCTGATGTGAAAGATGCACTGTCTCGACAGCTTTTCAGCGTGCTCGGGTTCGGAACACTTCGAGGACTGGATGAAGCAGCGCACACACAGACCTTCGTCAGTGTATCGTAAGGTGACCGAGAATTGGATATGATGCCCCTTTGCCAGGGTGCGCGGGCCTCTGGCCCGCATCCTAAGTATCGTAAGGTGACCGAGGATTGGATATGATGCCCCTTTGCCAGGGTGCGCGGGCCTCTGGCCCGCATCCTAAGTATCGTAAGGTGACTGAGGATTGGATATGATGCCCCTTTGCCAGGGTGCGCGGGCCTCTGGCCCGCATCCTAAGTATCGTAAGGTGACCGAGGATTGGATATGTTGCCCCCCTATCGCCAATCGCGATAGGGGGAGCGCTGCTGTACGTATCGCTGATCATTCCGCTCATCCACCACGCAACCGCCGCATCTCGGCCTCTAGCTCACGCAGACGGGCTTCAAGCTCGATCCGTGCTGCGGCTTCCCGACGGGCCTGTTCCTCCGCCTCCGCCCGTGCTGCGGCTTCCCGACGGGCCTGTTCCTCCGCCTCCGCCCGTGCTGCGGCTTCCCGACGGGCCTGTTCCTCCGCCTCCGCCCGTGCTACTGCTTCCCGACGGGCCTGTTCTTCTGCCTCGGCCCGTGCGGCCGCTTCCCGCTGCGCCTGTTCCGCTGCTGCACGTGCCTGCGCTTCCGCCTCGGCCCGCGCTGCCGCTTCGCGTCGGGCCTGTTCTTCTGCCTCAGCCCGCGCTGCCGCTTCGCGTCGGGCCTGTTCTTCTGCCTCGGCCCGCGCTGCCGCTTCCTGTCGCGCTCGCGCCTCAGCTTCTGTCGCCTGCTGTACCACCGTCGCGTAGTCGCCAAACGCCGTGCCGTCGTCGGCGTAGCACACCACGTGGTCGCCTTCCACTCCTACCCACAGTTCAGCCAGCTCCAGATACACCCACCCCCGCTCGTCCGGCGGTTGCAGCCGGTAGGTGTCCCCTACCAGCCGATAATCGAGTAACCGGAGCTGCCGCTCCCCCCGCCGTCCAACGTTGTCCACAATCACATACTGCGCTACCCCCGCCCGTGCGTAGTGCGCCACCTTCCACACCACATCGTTCTCCCGCGTCTCCGGCGAGGTGATCTCAATCATCAACGCCGGTCGTACCCCCTCCTCCGCCACGTCAAACGTGCTCCAGTCGCGCCGCTCGCGCAGCCCTGGAATGACCATCACGTCCGGCCCGTGCGGACGTAGGTCGGGCACGTCCCACGCCACCCGCACGTCGCTCAGCACGATAGCCCGCCCGTGCGCTTCGAGCCGAGCGCGCAACACCGCCGTGAGGTACATCCGGTCGGTTTCGTGACGGTCACTGTGCACGATGAAGTCTCCCACTTCGGGGTGCAACACGTCTTCGAGGGTGAGCGGCACCGGTTCGAGGTGGTCGGGGTCGTCGGGGGTAGGCCGACGGACGTAGCGCCAGCCGTAGCGGAAGGGGTCTTCTTCGGGGAGCGGTGCAGGTGCGGTGGCAGTAGGATGGGTCATCGCAGTTCCTCCTTGCTGTGGTAGGTGGGTCTGCCGGTATTGTAGCACAGCGCTGGGCAGGATGCAGGGGCAACGGCGGCAGCGCAACGGGCAGCGGGTGGTGGTGTTTTCCATTCATCGTGTCTTCCTGGTGCTCAAAACGGTGCTCAATAAAGAAACCGTTTGAGCGACCAAAAAGTTACACGAAAACCTGCGGCAATCGTGGGTGTGGAGCATACCGGTGTGAGCGGTACGAAGCGCCGATCCGAATATCTTGTATCGTCACACCCACGACAGTTGAACCCCGTCAATAGGAGCAAGGCGGCGTCGCGCTCCTCCACGTGGTCACGACGATGGGCGAGACTCGCCTCGCCGAGCTATCCAGTCGCAGGAGAAGATCGGTTGGGGTGCAGCGCCGCTGCACCCGTACACGGGGAAGCATCGGTCGGCGCGGCATCCGTTGCGTTGCAATTCGCCGGGACGATGACCACGGGAAGCGCCCGATGGCGGCACTGTGGGTTAGGCCGTGTGGGCACGATTGCTGTATTGGGGGACCGGTCGGGGCGAGGTGCAGCAAAGAACGCTGAAACCCCTTGCCCAAGAGTATTCAGCGTTCTTGGAAATATTGCCTGCCTCACGAAGAAAACGGTGAGCAGCAACGCATCTAATACATTTATTCTCCCACGCCTGCCCTATTCCCAGGTTCGCAAATCGACGAATGGCTTTGCATCGGCAGGGAGTTCGCTCACCAATTCGACCTTGCAGTGAAGTTTGAGTACTTCATGCAAACTCTGGGCTGCAGCATCACGGAGCCGATCAGGATCGGCATCAGCCGTTGGCACAATCCGACAGATCAGCTCATCGCGGTGGTTTTCGCGAATGACAACGGCTTGATAAGCCTGGACGCCCTCTAACCGGCGCATTGTCTCGGCCAGATGACGGGGGTGCACAAACAAACCACGCACTTTGACACTTTCACCACTGCGACCGAGCCACCCCACCAGGCGCGGTGTGGGGATAACCGTTGGCGTAGATGTTTCCATCAAGGCCGACAGATCACCGACAGCAAAGCGGATGAGAATGTAATCTCGCCGGAAGAGGGTGACAACCACTTCACCGGTCTGGCCGGGCGGTACCGGTTCACCGGTGTTAAGGTCACAAATCTGCACCAACGCATCTTCGGGTAGATGCCAGCCCTGACGTTCAGGGCCGTTATAGCCCAGATTCCCCGTTTCGGCAGTGCCGTAGCCATCGTAGACCAGAATGCCATACTGCTCTTCAAACAGGGCGCGTAGCGATGGTGGCAACGGTTCGGCGGCGACAAACGCTTTATTGAGCGGCCAGGATCGCGGATCGTGGCCGAGTTCAACTGCCCGTTCAAGGAGCGCTTTGAGGTAGCTTGGCAGACCGGCATACGCCGTGACGCCGAGTTGGGCCATCACTTCAATTTGCTGAGCCTGATTACCGACACCGGCGGGAATCACGGCACAACCAACCGCACGTGCTCCCTCTTCAAACATCACCCCAGCGGGTGTGAGATGGTACCCAAAGCAGTTGATCACAATATCATCGGGGCCAAAACCGGCTGCTCGAAATGCTGGCGCCCAACGCCAGGGGTCTGGTTCATCAGATTCAGGGTCATAGATCGGCCCTGGCGACTGAAAGATACGTCGGAGACGCGAGAGAGGTACGGTGAGCATACCACCGAGTTGGGGACCTTGTCGCTGTAATTCGACCAACTGTTCTTTACGCAAAATCGGCAGTCGGCTGAGATCGGCGGTGGTCTGAATATCGGCAGGCGTCAGACCGGCAGCCTCCATTCGGCGACGAAACGCTGGTGAATGTTCGTAACCGAAGGCCACAATGTCGCGTACTCGCTGATCAAAGCCAGCGTAAAATGCCTGAATATCCATACCGTCCTCGCTGCCTCTTAGCTGGCGATTGCCGTTTATGAGCGTTAACGAAGTAGAATATACATCTTTTTCAAGAGAGCCAGCGCTTCCGCCGCTTGTAATGCTTGACTTCACGATAACTCTTGCGGCTACCAATTTCGTTCAAACCGAGGTAAAACTCGCGCACGTCAGCATTATCTTTCAAATCAGCAGGTGATCCGTCGAGCACAATCCGTCCATTTTCCATAATGTACGCATGGTGCGCTGCTTCAAGGGCCAGACGTGCATTCTGTTCAACCAGCAGAATGGTTGTCCCTTGTTCGCGATTGATGCGCCGGATAATCTCAAATATCTCGGCGACTAACAACGGCGCCAGCCCGAGCGACGGTTCATCGAGCATGATCAGTTTCGGATGCGCCATCAGTGCCCGACCAATCGCCAACATCTGCTGTTCACCGCCACTGAGGAACCCGGCCACCTGGTTGCGTCGTTCCTTCAAGCGAGGAAAATAGTCGTAAACCAGGGCTAGATCGTTGCTGAAATGGCGCGGTGATTGCGTATAGGCGCCAGCCCGCAAATTCTCTTCAACCGTTAAATGCTCGAAGACCCGCCGACCTTCCATCACCTGGAAGATACCCATGCGCACAATCTCAGCGGCATCTTTTTTATGAATTGGCTGGCCTTGAAACAGGATTTCACCGTCGGTCACTTCACCGTTTTCCGGCTTGAGCAGGCCCGAAATGGCTTTCAGGGTTGTACTTTTACCAGCGCCGTTCGAGCCGAGTAATGCAACGATGCGACCTTCTGGCACCTCAAGAGATAAACCCTTGAGCACCAGCACGACATCGTTGTAAATCACTTCAATGTTGTTGAGTACAAGCATAGGCAGAGAAAAAGTTCCGGCGTGTCGTTTGATAACGACACGCCAGTGATCGACTTGCTATCGTGCGCTAATGAAATCGGTAATTGCGACCCACTTGCCGTCCTCAACGCGGAACATGCGTGTTGACTTTACCCCTGCGTGATCGGTTGGGCTGAACTTGACCGGTAACGTTACCCCTTTAGTGTCAATTTCACCCATCGTCTCCAGCGCATTCTTGATATTTTCACCGGTCAGCTCTTTGCCATCGTTCACCACTTTCTCAATACCGGCGATTAGGATCGACATAGCCGTCCATCCCTGCACGAAGGTGCTATCGGCGCCGCCATAGTCAATATTCTTCTTACGGGCAAATTCGAGCGCCACTTTCGCGCCTTCGGCCTGGTGGTCAAAGGGGACAACACCCACCACACCCTCGGCATCTGCCCCCGCCTGCTTGATCAGAATCTCATTGGCACACCAGTTGAGACAGACGAATTGCACATCGTACCCCAGACTCTTCGCATTCTTAATCGCCAATGCTGCCGGGCTAGAGACATTCTGCAAGAAGATGTAGTTAGCGCCGTAATCGCGAATCTGGGTCAACTGTGGTGTGAGGTCGGTTGCACCACGTGGTGAAGGCACCTCTAGCGGCGTAGCGATCCCCTGCGAATTCGCAAAAGCGGTACCGTCGGCCAGCGGTGATCGACCGAAGGGGCTGTCGTTGATGAGATACGCGAACTTCGGCAGACCACTATTGCCCTTTGCTTTCCAGTCATCAATTGCCCACTTCATCGCGATAATCAACTGATCGGAGTAGGTTGGGGCAACCAGGAAGTTGTAGGGTGTCTCGGCCGGATTGGCCAGCGTTGCCGAATACGATGCCGAGATAAACGGGATTTTGTCCTCGGTAATCTTGGGGCGTAAGGCTTCAGTATCGCCGGTACCCCAGCCCGAGAAGACTAATACCTTATCTTGCGTAACGAATTTCGTGTACAATTCCTCTGCGCGGGGAACCTGATAGGCATAATCTTCACTGATCAACTGAAGACGGCGGCCCTTAATCCCTCCCTGTTCATTTTTCCAATCAATAAAGGCAATCTGTCCACGGGCATAGGGAGTACCAACGTCAGCCGTTGCGCCGGTCAAGTCGAAAATTGCGCCTACTTTAATTGGCTCGCTGCTTGCGCCACCACCTCCTCCGGCGCCGCCACCGCCACATGCGGCCAGCATTGTGGCAAAAAGCGCCATGACAATCCACCAGCCGAACGTCCGTTTCCACCTGTGCATACCATCCTCCTTGCTACACACCTCAATAACTAAACGGCCATAGCCGGAAATAATCTTTAACATTCCGCCACATCTTGACAATGCCTTCTGGTTCGAAGATCAGGAAGAGGATGATCGCTAACCCAAATGCTCCTTGTTGCAAATACGGCAAATACGAGTTAATGTCGGGAACAATGCCACTGAGCGCACGGGCGATGTTAGAGAGGAACGCCGGCAGTAGCACCATAAAAGCTGCGCCGTAGATCGAACCCGAGACGCTTCCCAGGCCGCCGATAATAATCATTGCCAGGTAGAGAATGCTGGTATCGATAGTAAAGCGTTCCCAGGAAATGACACCGCGATAGTGGGCAGTCAGGGCGCCAGCTAAACCGGCAAAGAATGACGAGGTAGCAAAGGCCAGGAGCTTATAGCGGAACAGATCAACACCGATGACCTGAGCGGCAATGTCTTGATCACGAATCGCCACAAACGCACGACCGGCACGGGTACGGAAGAGATTACTGACAAAAATAACGGTAAAAATCAGAAACGCAAGGCATATCCAGTAGAAAGCGAAGTCGTTGTTCCCTAGCCATTCAACCGGTAAACCAAACAGATTATTTGTTGATCGGGGAAGGGAAAGCGACTCACCGATACCGAGCAGTTTTCCGTGGGTAAGCAACCAGATAATAATCTCTTGTGAGGCCAGGGTGGCGATAGCGAGATACAACCCCTTTAAGCGGAGTGATGGCAACCCGAAGAAGGCGCCAACAGCAGCAGTGAAGAAACTGGCAATAGGAATGGTCAACCACATCGGGGTGCCAAGATGAACGGCCAGCAGACCGGCAGTGTAGGCGCCAACCGCCAGGAAGCCACCGTGACCGATACTGATCTGACCGGTATAACCTACCAGAATATTCAAGCCGATAGCACCGATGGCAGCAATTGCAATGGTGTTGGCTAAATTTAGCCAGTAGCGGTCGGCAAACCACGGGAAGATCAGCGCTGCCACCAACACCATGACGATCCGTATCCGTTGCGGCCAGTATGGGCGCAGACTGACATCACTGGCGTATGTTGTGTGAAAGGTTCCACTTTGCATCGTTCACACCCTCATCTCTACGTGTCGGGTTACACCCGTTCGATGATCCGCTGCCCAAACAGCCCATACGGTCGCACCAATAGGATCAACAAGAGGACAATGAACGGGACCACTTCGCCTAAACCCCATTCCGGGGGAAGATAGCCACCGGCAAACGATTGCAGCAGACCGATGATCAGTCCGCCAATAATTGCACCTGGGATACTATCGAGACCGCCAAGAATAACGACCGGAAAGACGATCAAGCCAACCCGTGCGATGGTTCCCGATACGCCACCAAAGATGCTCATCAACAGGATGCCGCCAACGGCTGCCGTGATAGCGGCGATTGCCCACGCCACGGCCCACACCTTTTTGACGCTGATTCCCATACTGAGTGCCGCCTGCTGATCATCGGCCACGGCACGCATGGCAATACCTTCACGGCTATAGCGAAAAAAGAGGGTCAAAATAACGAAGAGCGTAATTGCCAGGACGAATGCCCAGATGCGATCAATGCTGACATTGGCACCTAGTATTGTCACCGTGTCGGTTGGTAAAAACTGTGGTGCTGGGCGTGGGGTTGTGCCCCAGATTGCACCGACGATTGCGCGCAGGAGTGAAGAAAGGCCAATCGTAACCATAATCACCGAGATCACCGGTTCACCGATCAGGGGGCGCAGCACTAACTGTTCGATGAGCACTCCAACCACTGCTGCCAGTACCACGGCAACGATCACACCCACCGGCCACCAGAGGCCAAATTGCTCAACCATAGCGTAAGTCAGATACGCACCGATCAGCAGCAGCTCGCCTTGGGCGAAGTTGATGACATCACTACTCTTGTAAATCAAGACAAAACCGAGCGCTACCAGTGCGAAGATTGCGCCATTTGCAATCCCGCTGAGCGCCAGTTGGATAAACCGATCCATAACCTTCTCCGTATAACCAGTCAGTGAGATGCCACACGTGATGCCGAGGTCGGTATTGACACCGTTGGATCGTCTATTTCCTCAATGTGCAGGCGCGTCTTGATGAGTGCTGTACGGCCATCCTGATAAGTAATCGTCGTCTCAATCTCCAGTTCGTCCTGATCGCTGTACAGGGCTTCGACAATCTCCTGATAGCGTTGCGCAACCAATCGACGGCGAACCTTACGAGTCCGCGTTAATTCACCGTCGTCGGCGTCAAGCTCTTTATGCAGCAACAGAAAGCGGCGAATCCGTGCAGCCGGCGGGAGATCGGCGTTTGCTCGTTCAACATCTTTACGGATCAGAGCGTAGACTTGCGGTTTCTGAGACAGATCGGTATACGTTGTATATGAGATCTGCGCATTTTCCGCCCACTTGCCGACATTCGCAAAATCGATGTTGATCATCGCCGTCACGAAGGGCCAGTCGCCGCCGAACACCACCGCCTCTTTGATGTACGGGCTAAACTTGAGCTTATTTTCAATGAATTGGGGCGAGAACTTCGTGCCATCGTGCAGCGTCATTACATCTTTCGCTCGGTCAATCACGATCAGATGACCGTCTTCATCGAAGTAACCGGCATCGCCACTGTGCAACCAGCCATCTTCCAGTGCTTCGGCAGTGGCTTCCGGATTGCGGTAGTAGCCCACGAAGACTGACGGACTCTTGACCAGGATTTCGCCGTTTTCGGCAATCCGTATCTGAGTGTTTGGCAGTGGCGTACCGACCGTTTGAAACTTAATCTGACCATCACGGTGGATCACACTCAGGCCAGCGCTTTCAGTCTGACCATAAACCTGCTTCAGGTTGACGCCAATTGCGTGGTAGAAGCGGAAGACATCAGGGCCGAGTGCAGCGCCACCGGTATAAGCTCGTTTGAGGAAACGCAGACCGAGATGGTCTTTTAACATCTCGAACACTAGCAGGCGAGCAAGAGCATAGCGCAGGCGCAACCAGAAATCGGGCTGCTTCCCACTAAAACGGGTATCGGCCATCTCGTATCCCTGTTTCATAGCCCACTCGAAAATTGCCCGCTTCAGTGGCGTCGAGTCCTGGATCTTTACCTGCACCTGCGACAGCATATTCTCCCAGATACGGGGCGGTGAGAACATCACCCGTGGCCCAATCTCGCGAATATTTTCTTGCACCGTACTGGCCGACTCGGGGAAGTTGATGGTGAATCCGCACTGCATTCCGGCAGCGACGGTTACCATCTGCTCACCTACCCATGCCAGCGGCAAGAAACTAACAAACTCATCATCTGGGCCAAGTGGGTCAACGGCAAGCAAACCGGCGCCCTGACTGATCATATTGCGATGGGTCAACATCGCCAGCTTTGGTTTACCGGTGGTTCCCGAAGTGGTGGAAAGGATGGCTACATCATCGGGCTTGCCGGCGGCCAGCTCAGCTTCAAACAGACCGGGATGCTCGCGATCAAACTTCCGGCCAAGCTCTTCAATATCAGGAAAGTAGGCAAGGTAGGGTTGACGGTAATTCCGCATTCCCTTCGGTTCGTAATAGATAACCTTGAGAACACCTTGGAGCCGTGGCCAGATTTCGATAATTTTATCGACCTGCTCCTGATCCTCGACGACAATCACCTTTGCTTCTGCGGCTGAGACGGTGTAATAAACCTCTTCGGCAACTGAGTCCTGGTAGACGCCGATGGACATAGCGCCAATACTCTGAGCAGCAAACTCGGCGTACAGCCATTCAGGACGGTTATCTCCCAGAATGGCGACCACATCACCGCGTCGCACGCCAAGCGCATAGAGGCCCATCGCAAAGGCACGTACATGATCGGCAAACTGCCGCCAGGTGACTGTCTGCCAAATGCCGTAATCCTTTTCACGCAGAGCGACCTTGTCACCGAAACGTTCGGCATTCTGAAACAACAGCCGTGGAAGTGTAGTCTCTGGTATTTGGATCATTGTCTCACCCGCGTGTCAGATCTGGTAATCAGTACTGACAGGTTGTGGATTCCTACACTATCGCGTGTTCCCGACCAAGATAAGCGTCAATCACTTTCGGATCGCTCCGTACCTCGGCTGGCGTACCGTATGCAATCAGTTGCCCAAATTCGAGCACTGCTACCCGGTCACTAATATCCATAACGACACCCATATCGTGCTCGATCAGGACAATCGTTGTACCGTACTCTTCGTTGATGTCGAGGATGAAGCGGGCCATATCCTCTTTTTCTTCGCTATTCATTCCGGCCATTGGCTCGTCAAGGAGCAACAGGCGTGGATTCATGGCCAGCGCCCGCCCCAGTTCAACGCGCTTTTGCAACCCATACGAGAGCGCGCCGACCATCTTCTTACGAATCGATTGAATTTCGAGCAGATCGATTACCTGCTCGACAAACTCGCGGTGCTCAACCTCTTCACGCTGGGCCCGTCCCCAATAGAAACCGCCACTTAAGACCCCACTGCGCATGTGGATGTGTCGACCGAGCATCAGGTTATCGACAACAGTCATGTGGCGAAACAGCTCAATATTCTGGAAGGAGCGTGCAATCCCCAGCCGGGCAATCTGGTGTGGCGGCAGGCCAATGATGTTCCGTCCTTCAAAGCGAATTTGGCCCTCCTGCGGACGGTATAGCCCGCTAATGCAGTTGAGCAGGCTGGTCTTGCCAGCGCCGTTAGGCCCGATGATTGCCTGAATTGTTCCGGGATAGATATTGAATGTGACCGAAAGGAGCGCTCGCACGCCACCAAAGCTCAGCCCGACGTGGTCAATCTCCATTTGCGGTGCTGGTAGCGTGGTTGAATCATGATGTGTCATGCGATCCTCATCGATGATGCATATCCTCTTTGATAATGCGCAAAGCAGATACGCACCGCTGCGCGATGTATTGAGTATCACGAACTCGTTATTTCTTTAAAGACATCACCGTTTTTTCGGTATGTCCTATGGGGTGGGGAAATTCCAATTCTTATTATAGCGAAGATTGAGCAATCGTGCAAATGGGGTCTGGTGTGCACAGGGAGGCAGATTTGGCTCTTCTGCGATGATCGAACGTTAAAACGGAGGAAAGAGGGACGAATAGGGCGCCAGGGGAAAAGTGTCGGGACACGACAGCGAGTGTCTGATCCGCCGCAACCTGTGCATCCTGAGTTGTTACCCCACACTTTACTGGCGGCGGACACCAAACAGACACAATCCGGCCAGCGCCAGCCAAAACCAATGCCACAGCCCAAACGGTTGCTGAAAGGCGACGACGACAGAGATAAGGACGAACACTAACCCAAGAACGGCCAGGAGCGCACGGCGATAGACTGGTGACATGGAAAGCCTCACCGCACCACAAAAAAGGCTAACGCGAGCAGGGAAGCAGCCACGAACAAGAGTAGAGAGAAGGCCAGATTTCCCGTCGCACTGATGAGAAAAATCGTCATCGCGATGACGATAATTGCCATCATGATGCAGCCGCGGCGTACACGGCGAATGCTGGTCGTAACGTCAGGGTCTTCTGGTGTTTGTGTCATACAACCTTCATAAATATCTGCTTCCTGCAGTATCTTACCACAAGACGGTGAGCTTGCTAGTTGTAATAGTTTTGCAATCCGAGAATAGTACCAAAGTACTGTATCATTGTACGCTGGCATGCTATACTACAAGTATATACGGACAGAAATCTGCGATCGTAGCGCAGGGGAAAGGAGCTGCCAATGTTTGATCGTGAGACATGGCGGCAGCAGATAGCGGAACGATTTAATAACTTTGCCCGTAACCCGCGGCAAGAGATTCAGATTGCTGGGGTCAGTACCGTGCTCGGTTTCCTTGCCCTGCGCACACTTGAGCCGTTTCTCATTGCATTTCATGAAGAACCGGTAGCGGCTGTCTTAACGCTAGCCGACATTTCGCGTGGACCTGGCGCTAATCATATCGTGCGACGTGCCGGTCATTGGCGTTACCAGGTATCTCATCTCATTGAACGTGAGCTACGGTCGCGCCCTGAGTTGCGCCTTACCATTGAAGAAATCTTGCTAACATTGAATGTCATTCATCTCGCTCGCCAACGGCTTAATAGTTCGCGGGATGAATGGCTGCGGTTAACACTGCTCGCTGAACTTGATACTTTTGAGAGCGGTGATTTTGAACAGTTACGTCGTCAATTGCAAGACCCCGGTTGGCAGAGCCGTTACGAAGCAATTCGTCGCCTGCGCGTGCGCGAAGGTCACTATACCGCTGCTGATCTTGTCCTGCTTCACGATGGTCTGAGTGATAGTGCCTCACACGTGCGAGCAGCCGCTGCTCGTATGCTGGGTCTGATTGCTGGTATCCCACCACAACCGTTGGTGAAGACCCTCATTCGACTGGCTATTCACGACTGCGATCTGGAGACCCGTTTTGCGGCTGCACGGACATTAGGACAACTACGTGACCGCATCGCATCTCCCCAGTTGCTTGATTATCTGGTTGAGTGTTTGGACGACTCCGATAGTTTTGTGCGCTCAGCAGCGGCGCTGGTTGTCAGTCAGTTGGGGGAGATGGCCGGTACAACCCAAATGATTGAACATCTCCTCCCGATGCTTACCGATAATGATGCTTACGCTCGTGAAGCTGCGGCGCGTGCGCTTGGCCGCCTTGGGGTCGCTGCCGCCACAACTACTGTTCTCAATGCGCTGACCCAGGCCGTTGACGATAGCGACCCCAATGTGCACGAAGCGGCCGTTGATGCGATCACCCGTCTGCGCAAGCTCCGTGCAACGTTGCCGCTTAGCCCTAGCCGGCATCCGACTGAGCCTCTAGCCGTGTAGAGATGGGCATGCAGCGGCAAATTAGTGTCTTTGCAGATTGGAACGCTATTCCTACGTTGTTGGCCTTCAGTGATGCACTGGAGGCTGACTGGCAGTTGTCACACGATTATGTATATCTCCTGCGGTTGGTCATCGAAGAGGTTGCCACCAATATTATCAAGTATGGTTATGATGACAACAACCGCGATCAGATTTATCTGTCTTGTCAGTATGACCAGGGAACTCTGACCATTACCATTCGCGATCGTGGTCGCTCGTTCGACCCCCGCGACGCACCTCCCCCTGATCTCAGCAGTGTTGTCGAGCAACGGGCCGTCGGTGGACTCGGTCTCTTTTTTGTGCGCGAATACGCTGACGCGCTCGATTATCGGCACGATCCGGTAAGCGGTTGGAACGAACTAGTGATCACGAAAACGATGACGATGCTGGATCGTTTGCGGAGCCTATCGTTGTTTCAGGTGGTGCCTGAATCAGTACTGGCCGAACTGGCCCCGCGCCTGGCAGAGTGTCGGTTGGCGGCAGGGGAAGTCCTGTTTCATCAGGGTGATCCGGGTAACGAATGTTTTGTGATCTTGAGTGGCGCCGTTGAAGTGATCACATTTGTGAACGGTACTGAACTGCGGCTGGAAGTGTTTCAGGCGGGGCAAATCATCGGCGAGATGAGCCTGATCGACCATAGCCCGCGCTCGGCAACAGTCCGTGCTATCGAACCTAGCCGTCTCGTTGGCTTAAACGAAACCGTTTTTGCCACGCTAATCAGTTCGAGTCCAGCGCTGGCGATGAATATGCTGCGGAGCATTGTCAGTCGGGTGCGCAATACCAATCTGCGCATGATCCACGATCTAGAACGCAAAAATGCCGAGTTGCTAACGGCCTATCAGCAATTACAGGCAGCGCAGGCCGAATTGATTCGCCTCAACCGTCTCGAAGAGGAGTTAGACATCGCCCGTCGTATTCAGCAATCGTTCTTGCCGCGTGTCCTTCCCCAACCGCCAGGCTGGCGAATCGCTGGCTTCAGCCGGGGGGCACAGGCGGTCGGTGGTGATTTTTTCGATACGATCACCCTTCCTGACGGTCGTGTTGGGTTGGTAGTTGCCGACGCCTGTGGCAAGGGGGTAACAGCGGCCCTGTTTGTTGCCCTCAGCCGATCATTGCTCCGCGCCGCCTCGCAGGCAGTTGGTCTGCCCCAACGTGATAGCAACGATAGCGCAGCAGCGTTGCGCCATGCAGTCAGTCTCACCAACGACTATATTTGTCGTGAGCACGGTGACGCCAACATGTTTATCACGCTCTTCTACGGCTTGCTCGATCCGAGAAGCGGTGTCGTGACCTATATCAATGCCGGTCATAATCCACCGCTACGGGTTAGCCCTAACGGCGATCTGGTCGAAGAATTGCAAGAAGGTTCCCTGCCGATAGGGATCATTGCCGCACAGACGTATGATGTGCACGAATTGCAGCTTAACCTTGGCGAAAAATTGGTTGCGTTTAGTGATGGGATTACGGAGGCAATGAATCCTGCCGGCGAGTTATTTAGTGATGAACGGTTACAAACCTATCTCCAGACTCACGCTCAGCAATCGGCCGCCGATCTGGTGACCGGGCTGGTAGCGGCGGTTGACACATTCGCTGCCGGAGCACCGCAGGCTGATGATATTACGTTGTTGATCGTCGAGCGATTAGCGAGCGATTAGGAAATACACTGGATGGCGAAGAGTATAGGGCAGGGCGATCTTCTTCATCTGCGGGAGTGTACGATGGTGATTGCCACGCTGGTCAATGAGAGTGGTAGGTATGAACCATCACCCGTCAGCGTGGTATAATGCCTGCATCCTGCAACGTGGTAAAGCGGGCGACTCTCCGCTAGAAAGAGAGATTTCGGCGTGAAAACCGATCGTGTAGATGATGTACTCATTATCAGTCTGCCAGCTCGTCTCGATGCGGCTGGTATTGCAGCAATCGAGCATGAATTAGCTGAAATGATGAACCAGCATCGCGGGAAAGTACTGGCCGATATGAGCGAAGTTAACTTTGTGGCGAGTCTGGCCTTGCGAATGTTGCTGACCAATCTGCGTGCTGTACAAGCCTACGGTGGCGATCTCCGTCTGTGTCATTTGCAACCACAAATTGCCGAAATATTTCGTAAAAGCCGGTTTGATACGCTGTTCAAGATTTATCCCGACCGCGAATCTGCGTTAGCGGCGTATCGTAGTCACTAGGCAGTTTTTTTACTCCTTCTCGCAACCACGCCTGAAATGGCTCCTCTTCTGGAATGAGGGGCATGTTCATCCTGCCAACGAACACCGCGTCATCTGTTTCTCGAAGAGAGACAGCAGCGGGTTGCATCCATCAGGCTCGCGTCGTGTTGCACCACAGAGGTCACAGAGGAAACGGAGCAGATGAGGGGTTCTAAGAGCTTGATTGAAAACCCAGATTTCTCATCGGGCACGTACTGTACCCGTGCAATCATTGTATGCGGGATTGCCAACATCCCCCCTTCCTCTCCCGCACTGCGGGAGAGGAAGGGGGCCGAGGGGAAGGTGAGGGGGTCCAGGCGTGCTCCGCAGCATCGGTGCTGAACCCGATGCCACCTGTTTCTATCGCGCCAAAGCGACGTATGCGTTCCCCACCAACGTTTCCCTATGGTCCTTATCGAAAGCCCGGATTGTTGATGAGGCGCTTCGTTACTCACCACTTCAGCCGACGACCCTGCTGAGCGCCTGACCCATGAGTTTCTGATCACGCTCTACACTGGTGAATATTGATCCCGTGCACAAACAACAGCTAGCTCCACCAGCGGTCGAGAATCTCGATCAGTAGTCGGCTATGCCGGATGAGGTCTGCGAGCGGAACATACTCATCGGGGGCAAAGAGCGCGCTTACCGTTGGCGTAAAACCAACACTTGCCGTAGGAATGGGATGCTGCCCGACCAACAAGCTAAACGGTACTGTATACGGACCGGCCGGTACCACCGATAGAGGACGTTCAAACACCGTCGCCCCGATAGTAGCAACGCGGCTCACGAAGGGGTTATCAGTCGCCGTGACCAATGGTGGGTATCCGCCGGGCAACCGTTCGAGGGCAATATCGGCAAACCCTTTATCGTGAAGGTGTTGCTGTATCAATGTCACTGTGGTGTCAGGTTGCTGATGCGGGACTAACTGGATGTCGAGCAATGCACTGGCTTGTGCCGGTATTGCTGGTGTATCACCGGCAGGTTCAACGGTTAATCTGCTCACATTACAGGTGGGAAGAGTGACTTCTGAACGACTCAGTGCCGCACCGTCGATACCAAAGAGAAATTGGTCGATCTGCCAGGCCTGACGACGAGTAGCAGCGGCCAGTTGCAACTGACGAATGACCGCATTATCGGTGCGCGATGGGCCTTCGACAGCATCGTAAAAACCTTCGATGCGCACATCTTCGTCGTCACCTTTCAGCGAAGCCACAGCCCAGATCAGACGCCAGAGAGGATTAGCGACACTGGCTGCAAAGCCAGGTGGTAAGGGATAAGCCGGGCCGTGAGCGGTTAGACGCAGGCGAATCCATCCCTTACTGCCACTGGTACAGATAGGTGTGCCGGTAACATCCCGATCACCAATACTGGCCAGGATCGCATCACATTGCAAGAGATCATCGTGCGCTCGTAATGCTTCAGCTAAACCGGCGCTACCGATCAGGGCAGCCCCTTCGATGACCAGGGTGACACCACACGGCAGTTCACCTTCACGTTGCAAAATGGTTTGCAATGCAGCAAGATGAGCAGCCAGCGCACCTTTACCGCCGGCCACACCTCGTCCGAACAGCTTATCATCACGCTCGGCAAGATCAAAGGGTTCGTGCGACCAGTGACGCCACGGGCCGGTCGGCGGTGTATCGTAATGGTGATATAGCAAGATCGTCTGTGAACGCCGGCCCGCACGACGGGCAATGACCACTGGCGCCATACCGGTGGTTGCGATGCGCACATGCATCCCAAGCTGTCGGACGAAGAGTGCGATGAATTCAGCAGTATCGTGCAACTCTTCGATCTGACCACTGGTCGATGGTCGCCGGCAGAGGTGCCGTAATATTTGCACAAGCTGTTCAGTTGACGGCGGTGCGTGTACAGTCACCCAAGCACCCTTTCTCAGGATCAATATCGTGTTTGGTGAACGAATTATAACACGGTGTTTACTGCCTACTGCATCATGACCATGGTAGAATAAAGTGCGAAATGTCACATTATTCTTGCAATCTGCGACTGTCAGGTCGCAGCGGGAGGAAGTTACATGGAACCCCGGCACCGCACCTTTGTTACCTTTGCCTGGCTGAATGTCGGGTACAACCTGTTGGTTATCATGTGGGGCGCATTTGTCCGTGCCACCGGTTCCGGCGCCGGTTGTGGTGATCACTGGCCGTTGTGTGACGGACAGGTTATCCCTCGTGCGCCTGATGTAGCGCAGCTTATTGAGTTTTCGCATCGCGTCACCAGTGGCATTGCACTGCTCTTAACGATTGTTCTGTTGGTTTGGGCCTTACGATTGTTTGCTGCCGGTCATCCGGCCCGTCGGGCTGCGATTGCCGCGATGGTGCTCATGATTGTTGAGTCGCTGATCGGTGCCGCCTTAGTCCTTTTCCAACTGGTTGCGCACGATGCGTCATTAACCCGAGCCTTATCGTTGGGTCTCCATCTGATCAATACATTCCTGCTTATCGGTGCAATGGCGCTTACCGCCTGGTATGCCGGTGGCAAACCGGCGCCCGATCTGCGGGGCAAAGGTGGATTGTTGGCCCTGCTCATTGCTGCATTGGTTGGCACGGCGTTGGTTGGTTCGAGCGGTGCAGTAACCGCGCTAGGTGATACACTTTTGCAATTGGGGGTCTTACCCGGCGGGGTCTCGCAGCCGATCAATCGCGATAGCCATCCGCTGGTACTGATGCGCATTATCCATCCGGTGCTGGGCACGCTGGTCGGATTAGCAATGATTTCATTGGCGCAACGAGCTATACGTTACGATCCCTCACCGACAACCCGTCGCCTGGCATGGGCTACGGCGACAATCTTTGTCGGCCAAATCTTTTTGGGTGCGTTGAATGTAATGCTTAAGGCACCGGTTTGGATGCAACTGATTCACCTGCTCTTCGCCGATCTGGCATGGCTAGCCCTGGTCTTGTTGAGTGCAACGCTGTTAGCCCGACCGAGTGATGTGCGGATCGCGCAGGCGACATCAGCTTCTGCTCCAGCTCGTTCGGTATAGCAACTTTGTTTCGCGAATGATCTGTCGTGCATTGTGAGCGATAAGGCTGTAAAGCACGCTCCTCTCTCCTCGCACTTCTCGGCCCCTTCCTCTGCACTCAGCGAGAGGAAGGGCCGCCTGAGCCAGATAAACCCATTCCGCTCATGTTCGACCACTACTGTCAGGAAAAAAGAACGTTGCGTTACTTGAACCGGTACTATGACGACTTCCATAATGAGTGGACTATAGTCATATTGTGATACAGCCAGAATTGTAGTATAACCAATTTTAAAGGGTATCCTATTTTGTTGTGTTCTTGCCCAGGAGGCCCACGAATGGCATTACATGGATCATTGCAGCAAGTGCCGTTACGCGAATTGATTGATCTGGCCGTGTACAGTGCTCTATCTGGCTCGCTTGATATTGATGGTGAACGGTCGGGACGGATTTATTTTTCCAATGGGCAGATATATCACGTTGAATGTGACGGACAAATCGGGATCGAGGCGCTGGGAATGCTGCTCAATGTCCAGCAGGGAATGTTTAATGTTACCAGTGGTGCGTACAGCGAACAGCAATCGGTATGGGGCGATGCAGAGACATTGTTGCGTAACGCTGAGCACACAGCCCTGCGCTGGCGGCGCTTATGGCATCAGGTGCCTTCCCTGGAACTGGTTCCGGTGTTGACTGTACCTCGCGAGGTAGCATTGCAGAAGACGAACGTGGCGTTGCATCTCTTACTTGAGGTGATAGATGGACGCAAGCGGCTGAGCGATATTGCCCGTGAACTGCGGTGGGCAGCGATAGATGTGGTTGAAGGTATTGCACAGTTGGTTGCGCAACAGGTTGTTCGTCTTGAATCGGTCGCAACAGAACGAGGAGAGCATAAGCCAGCATTGCAACCGAAGCAACAATCGGCGGTCGTACCATCGCTCGACCGGCTGCTGTCAATCCTGCGTTCGTGATACGGGTTGTATGAGGGTGTAAGGAGAGGGGAAGGGCTTCAGCCCTTCCTCTCTTTTTGATGTCACTGGTAGGGATGGCCAAGCCTGGTATTTTCATCTTTCGCCCCTCACCTTCCCCTCGCCTCCTTCCTTTCTCGTCAGGGGCGAGGAAGGGGGGTGGCAAGAAGCCTTTATGGCACTAAAAGATGAAACTGCTAAAAATGTCAATCCGGTCTTCATCCTTATATCCTTCCCTGCCATCTGCTATACTACCCGTATATCTATCACACTATTGATGTACCACACGGAGGCAGATATGCAGATAACCCTCCCAAGCGGTGTACGTCTACGCTACGATGATGAAGGAACCGGGCGTCCGGTCGTCTTGCTGCATGCATTCCCATTGAGTGCAGCGTTATGGCGTGTTCAGTTAATGAGTTTGCGCGATCGAATGCGAATGATTGCTCCTGATCTCCGCGGTTTTGGTGGCTCAGGAGAAAATCCGCTCGTTCAGTCGCTCGATGACTACGCATCTGACGTGCTAGAGCTGCTCGATGCGTTGGGGCTTGAACGGGTTGTGCTGGCCGGATTATCGATGGGCGGGTACATTGCCTTTGCCCTGTTGCGACGAGCACCAGAACGGATCAGTGGTCTGGTACTGGCTGATACGCGCGCCACTGCCGATAGTGATGAGGTTCGTGCGACGCGGGCAGCCAATGCCGAGCTTGTGTTACGCGAAGGGAGTGCGGCGCTCGCCAGCAGGGTATTGCCCAATCTGGTTGCGCCACAAGCGAGTGAAGCACTCCGGGCTGAGCTATTACAGATTGCGGCCGCCAATCCGCCGGAAGGAATTGCGGCTGCGCTTCACGCGATGGCCGCACGCCCAGACTCGACCTCATTACTTGCCAATATTCGTGTGCCAACAACCGTGGTGGTTGGCGCCGAAGACGCGCTGACGCCGCCTGCCGAAGCGCGCACGATGCATGAAGCCATTCCAGAGAGCCGCTTCGTTGTAATCCCTGGGGCGGGTCACCTCAGTGCTATTGAACGACCGGCTGAATTTAATCTGGCGCTGGTCGAGCTGGTAATGAAGGTTGATGCGCTACAGCAACAGTAGGATTGTTTGGCAGCTCGCTAGCGCGATGCGCCTGGTACTCCAGCCTTTTTGTCAGCCCCTGCCTCTCGCAAGCGGTGTGAGGCAGGGGGTAGAGACTAATTACGCAACATCACCTACCGCTCATCATAGAGGGTTTACCTCGTCTACCGCGCATGTCTATTAGCTTTTTGTTCACGCACCGGTGTCATCGAGTGCGGCTAACAGCAGATCGCCTTCAGCGGGTGAGATGCGGCCTTCGGCGACCATTTGTAAAATTGAAGCACGCTGCTGTTCACGTTCAGCATCGTTGAGCGGTGTTTGAGAGGACGGGTTGCGAAGCTGAATGGTTGGGCCGGTCGCCGGTGGTGGTGGGGTAGGTGGTTGGGGCGGCTGTGGCGCTGTTGGTGGTTGAGGTGGCTGAATCCGGCTCAGTGCCCGCTCGACCGCTTCGAGAGCGCTACTCAAACCGGTAGCTGCGGCCTGACGCGCTTGATCTTTGATCCGCTCGATACGTTCGGGATCGAGTCGCCATTCACGCTGATTAATCCGCACCCGTACCTGTTCAGAACCGGATGTATCGCGCCAGCGCTGAGCCTGGGCGGAGAAGCGTTCGGCAACATCACGAGCACGTTTGGCAGCATCGGGATCACTACCGGATAGTGCACGGCGGAGTTCAGATGCTAACTCTCGGCCCAGTTCGCTGAGTTCGCGACCCAACTCACGGCCCAGTTCGCTTAATTCTTTGCCTAACTGCGCGCTGATACTGCTGAACGAACCGGGATGATCGGTACCTTTTATCATCAGATCACCACCAACATGCAGATGGATGCTGGCTGTACCGTTCCCATAACGTAGTTCGACCGTTTGGCCGGACAATGATGGGTGTCCTTCGATACCTCTGATTTCACCACCGACAACAGCCGTCACTGTAACATCAGGCGACTCGGGAAGAACAATGGTTGCATCGCCGGCAACGCGGGCTTGCAGCGTTGTGTGAGCGGTGATCGCGGCCCGTAACCAGAGGTCACCACCGATGGTGTTAAGCGTAACGGTACCGGTCGCCTGTTCAATCGTACAATCACCGCCAACCGTACCGATTGTCAACTCCCTCGTGATGTTCCCGATCTCCAGATCACCACCGATGGTCGTTATACGACCGGTAGCAAGGGTGCCTGTCTCAACATCGCCAGCGACCGTCTCGACAGTAAGCTGATCGATCTGGGCTTCTGTCGTATCAATATCGCCACTCACTACGAGGCACTGGACACTGCTGGCCTGCCCGCGGATCGTTAGATCACCGTTTACCCGGTCGAGGGTTACACTGGCGGTACCGGTGGTTACCAGTGCCACATCACCGTTTACACTCCTGATCTGCACCTGCTCACTTAAACCGCTGAGTTCGAGATCACCGGCAACCTGATCGAGCGACAGACTCAGCACACCACGACCGGTCAGATCACCGTTCACGCCTGTCAGACGGACAACCGGTACGTCGGTTAATGTGACATCACTTTGAATGTCGCTCGTGACAATCAGTTCAGCGACGGCGGAAGCTGTCAGATCACCATTGACAACGCCGATGGTTACCTGTTCGGTAATCTGGCGTAACGTGAGATCACCACTGATATGGTCAATACTCACGCGGCGCAGATGTGTCACGTGCGCGTCGCCATGGATCGTCGCAATGTGAACTTCGGCGCTCTGCGGCAATTTGAGCACGAGATCGCTCTGGCATGGACTCAACGCCAGACCGCTTTCCTGAGCTTGTATTGTTACCTGTTCATCGTCACATTGCCATTCGAGCAGTGGTTCCGCCCAACCGCGAATCGTCAGATCGCCGTGAACTGCCTGAATGACCAGGGTGACCGGCACATCGACGGGAATTTGCTTTTTCATACAAGACTCCTTATGATCCTGAAGTATAGGCAGAGCGTTCATTCGACAATAATTTCGATCCGTTCGCCCTCTTCCAAGTCTTGCCATTCGAGCAGCAGGCCTGTTGTTCCACGTTCAACGCTGCGGATCAGGTCTTCGAGGGCACTACCTTGCAATTGGGGCGCCAGACGTGCACCGAGACGCAGTCCAACATTGATCAGGCTCACCGGAATAGCGACTGATGCTTTCAGCCGTTGTGATGACAAGTCGGTAACGCGAATCCGTACCAGTCGCGCCTGTAACCGTTCGAGTGGTCGCGGATCAGCGCTGAGAGCGTCGAGCAGGCGAGCAGCTTCGGCAGCCGAAAGTTGTCCCTGCTCAACCATCTGTAAAATTCGATGACGTTCTTCATTTACGCTGTTCATGTTCCGTTCCTTTTAGCAAGCGCAGGGCCTCCTCAACCGAAATTTCACGGGCGGCCAGGCGGTCAAGAATTTGGCGTCGATTAAGCCGTGGTTCCTGTTCGGGAGCACCACCCAAGAGTGCGACAATTTCATCGAGACGAGCACGGGCAGTGTTGTAGGCGATGTCGAGTTCGGCAGCGAGCCGTTGAATATTGCCGCGATTCTTGACGAGTAGCTCGACGAAGGTTAGTTGTTCGGGGGTAAGCCGACCGATCCAGCCGAGGCTAAAGCGTCCTTCAATCACGATTCCGCTGTCAGGTGATTCGAGACGGGTGACGATTAATTCGCCACCAGTGATAGGGTCGCGGGTAAGTAAGGGATACACGGGAACCTCCTTTAACGGGCATACGTCAGGCGACGAGAACGACGGTCAGCGGCGTAGCGGAGCAGGCTGGCGCCCAGCCGCACCAAGAGTAAGCCTGTCCAGCGGGCAAGGCGACGCCTGAAGCGTGAAGGTGGAAGGTGATGTCGATGCGCAAGCTGCGCATAGCGCTCGTTTAGCTCACGAGCATGAAGCTTCTCGTGGTGGTACAATTCTCGCAGCATGTCTCCCTCCTTTTTACCAATGAGATGTCAATATTTACCAATTCTTGCAAAATATTACCATGTCCAATAGAGAAAGTCAATATAAAAATTGGCTATTCTTATCAATACTTTGAAAAATGACTATGGAAGGGTTAGCAGGCAAACGGTTGTCGCGGTTGCCTCCAATTCCAATGAGCTGATACGACGGGAAAGTGAGAGCAGCTATGGTCAGAGTTGCGAGTGATCGGGCGAAACACAGTATTCCTCTTCTAAGGTGCATGATCAAAAACCTAGGCTTGCAATGGAACAGGGTTGCAACGGTTTCAGCGTCTGTGCTGCGGAGCACGCCTTCACCTTCCCCCTGGCCCCCTGCCTCTCCCCATGGGGGAGAGGTAGGGAGAATATGGGGTAGCTGGAGCGAAAACACGTTGGCAATCTGAGTTCGATCCGGTACTCTCCAAACGGCGGGGAATGTAGAATGGATGGAGCGAAAGCATGTTGGCAACCCCTCACACAATGGTTGCACGGGTCCGGTACGTGCCCAATGAGAAGTTTTTGATCAGGCTGTGAGGAGGGGAAAGGGAGCGATGGCGGGTATGATGAGCGAGCAGCGCCGTTCCCCTGATAAAGCGGGTAAACTTATATCCAGGAAGATCAACACATTGGAGCAGTGCACTTATGTCTCACGCGATAGCACCGTTAGCGACCTCATCACGACTGCGCAAACAACTGGCAGCATCCGCCAGCAATCTCGTTCTGGTCTTAATTTGTCTGCTTGGCGCGATTGCTTTTCTCTATCCCTTTTTCCTGGGACGGGCTGAAACAGGCTTTACGGCAGCGCATGCCACTACTGCTCCCATCTTCTTTGCCCTCCTTGGTCCGGCATTGCTGATCGTTTTGATTGCCGAACTCAGCGCTGGCCGGCTCAACACGCGCATGGTTGCCGTGCTTGGAGTGCTCACCGGGGTTGTCGCCATCTTACGGCTACCGGCCGGGCCGGGCGACTCACCGACCTTCTTTTTTCTCATCATTCTGGTTGGTTACACCTATGGAGCGCGTTTTGGTTTTCTACTTGGCGCGTTAGCCTTGCTCGTTTCGGCACTGTTGACCGGTGGTGTCGGTCCCTGGCTCCCATTTCAAATGTTTGTCAGTGGCTGGATGGGAATGAGCGCCGGTCTTCTCGGTCGATTGGGAAAGTATCTACGTGCAGGGGGATGGGTTGAAATTGGCTTCCTCAGTGCTTTTGGTTACGGTTGGGGATTCCTCTTCGGTGGTTTGATGAATCTCTGGTTCTGGCCATTTGCGCCGCCCGGTGAGTTGGGTTGGATACCCGGCAGCGGTCTGCGCGAGACAATTCAGCAGTATATGACCTTCTACCTCGTGACGTCGCTGGCATGGGATGCGGTACGGGCCATCGGCAATGCAATCTTGATCGCACTCTTAGGGCGTACTGTGCTCAAAGAATTGCGTCGCTTTCGTGACCGCTTTTGGTTCACGGTCGAGGATGCACCTCCATCCTAGCCGTGCCCTGCTAGGGGGATGTTTCTCTGCCGCTTCTACGCACACTGCTGCGCTTGTTTCGCTTTTCTTTTCACACTCTTCTCATCGCTGCTGGGGAGGCTGAGAACATCAAAACACCATCCACGGCTGAGCACCTGGTTCATTTGCTGAAGGATAGCGGTAAGGAGCACCATACACGGTTTGTACAGATGGGGATGACGGGATAAAAACCCCCGCCTCTGCATCACAGAGGCGGGGTGCAAGGAGGAGAGGGATATTTTGTCTACTACTTAGCCAGCGCGCCACTCACGCTACCGCCTGCCGGTGTGCCAACCAGATCGGGATAGGCCTGCACGCCGTGCTCACCAATATCGAGGCCAGCCTCTTCCTCTTCCTTACTCACGCGCAGACCAATGGTGGCCTTGATTGCGAAGAACATCAGCGCTGTAGTTGCTACCGTCCACAGACCGATTGCCACCACACCGACAATCTGCGAGATGAGCAGTGTTAAACCGCCGCCGTAGAACAACCCCGTCGTACCAGTATTCCCAGGGATCGAGGCAAACAGACCAACCGCTAGCGTACCCCAGATACCGTTGAACAGGTGAACTGGCACTGCACCAACCGGATCATCAATCTTAAGCTTTTCGAGGAGTTCAGCCGAGAAGACGACGATTGGTCCGGCGATGAAGCCAATGATAATTGACGACAGCGGATCAACGTAAGCACAGCCAGCCGTAATCGCAACCAGACCGCCAAGGACACCGTTGAGGGTCTGTCCCAAGTCGGGCTTCCCGTAGCGCAGCCAGGCGGTGAAGAGAGCGCCCAGCGCACCGGCTGCCGCTGCCAGGTTAGTTGTCACAGCAACCATAGCAACTGCATCGGCATCGCTCTGCGAAGCAATTGCCAACTGTGAACCAGGGTTGAAACCAAACCAGCCGAGCCAGAGGATGAATGTACCAAGTGCGGCCAGCGACATACTGTGACCTGGAATTGATCGCGGCTTACCATCCGATCCAAAGCGACCAAGGCGCGGACCCAGTATCATCGCACCAACCAACGCGGCCCAGCCACCCACACTGTGTACGACTGTGCTACCGGCAAAATCGGTGAATCCCCAGTTGCCTTCAGTACTACCGCTGTACGTATTTAGCCAGCCAGAGCCGCTCCAGACCCAATGCACAACTACTGGATAGATGAAGAGGGAGATGATGAAGCTATAGACTAGATATGCGGTAAACTTTGTGCGCTCGGCCATTGCACCGGCAACAATTGTCGCAGCAGTGCCAGCAAACACGACCTGGAAGAGCCAGCTTGCCAACACTGGTACCTCTCCCTCGGCAGTTACTGCCGAAAGGAAAAATTGGTCGGTGCCGATAAATCCTCCTGCCGAAGTGCCGTAAGCAATGCCCCAACCTACCGCCCAGAAGGCGATCGAACACATCACGAAGTCCATCAAATTCTTAAACAGGATGTTCGTGGTGTTTTTCGAGCGGGTCATCCCAGCCGTGAGCATTGCAAAACCGGCCTGCATAAAGAAGACCAGGAAAGCAGATAAAAGTAGGAAGAACGTGTTCATTGCTACCGCCAGCTCGGTAGTGGTAGGTCCATCCTGAGCAAAAGCGCGTCCACTTCCTACTAGCCAGAGACCAAGGCCAAAGCCGAGACCGAGACCGATCTTTGTGCGCCATGCAAGCTTCATGAGAACTACTCCTTATCCCCTGTACTAAAAAAGGTCCTGCATGTGATGAATGTTTGGTCTTCCCAAAGAGACCGGCATTCATTTAGATATTTTGCACAAACCATCTGCCTCTGCCTCGTCGCAGGCCGAATGGGCACCATCGCGTTTGCAAGAGTCTGATAACCCTTGCTATGAACTTGTAAAAGGAATACTAGACGAATAATGGTGTTACTCAAAAGCGATCTGCTCTTTACGTCTGCGGTTCAAACTGCAACAGCGCAGAAGATGTCCGCGTAACGCACGCTCACCCCCTTACTGCCAATGCGTCGTGGCAATCACCAATTTGTGCTTTTGTAGACGCTGGTATGATAACAGGCTTTAATGGTGCTGCCAATGGATAGGAGTACTAATATCTGTGCAGCGAAGGTTGGATGTTTTGTCTAAATCGGAATGACTGTACTGGTGTAATAGCGGTATCATCACCGGATAACGTCAGTCCACGATGATGGATGCATAACGATGGGGCGCGACATTGCCGCGCCCGCTTGTTTCTCATCATGGGGGATACATCGTGTATCGCAGAGGGCGGGAAGGGAACCTGCCCTGCTTTCTTCCTGCCCGTGCCGGTTACCGTCGCGCAAGAGCCAGATGAGCTTCGTGGAGCAGCCGTTCGGTTGTATCCCAACCAACACAGCCATCGGTAAGTGACACACCGTAACGCAGAGCGCTGCGGTCGGCGACCAGTGGTTGTTTGCCCTCGAAGAGATTACTTTCAAGCATCATCCCGATAATCGGCAGCGACTCCTCGACCATGTAGCCGAGGACTGTCTGCCAAACAGCTTCCTGACGACGGAAATCACTGCCAGAGTTGGCATGGCTACAGTCGATCATCACTGCTGGCGTGCGTTCGGCCTCGCGCATGAGACGAGTTGCCTGCACAATGTATTCCAGGTGATAGTTGGGACCATAGCGACCACCGCGCAGGATCACAAAGCTGTCGGGATTGCCGGTCGTGCGTACCACCGCACTGCGTCCGTCTTCATCGATCCCTAGAAAGCTGTGTGGAACCGCTGCTGAAACGCATGCGTTCACCGCCACCTGAATACCGCCATCGGTGCCATTCTTGAACCCAACCGGCATCGAGACACCACTGGCCAGTGCGCGATGCGTTTGAGCTTCACTGGTACGGGCGCCAATGGTTGCCAGACTGATCTGGTCGTCAAGATATTGTGGGCTGATCGGGTCGAGCATTTCGGTTGCCACCGGCACACCTAGCTCGTTAATGGCGAGTAATAGTTGGCGCGCAATCCGTAGACCCGCAGCCATGTCAAATGATCCATCGAGGTGCGGGTCGTTAATCAGACCACGCCAACCTACGGTGGTGCGCGGTTTTTCGAGGTAAGTGCGCATCACGATCAGGAGCTGATCGCCTAGTGGTTCCTGCAATGCCTGTAAGCGGCGGGCATATTCAAGAGCAGCTTCGGGATCGTGGATCGAGCACGGACCAACAACCATGATGCGGCGATGGTCTTCACCGCGCAAGATGCGTCGGATCGCCGCTCGTGTTTCGGCGACCGTCTGGGCTGCGGTCGGCGTGATGGGTAGCTCGTTCTTCAGCGTTCGCGGTGGCATGAGTGGCGTAAGTTCGCGAACGTGTAGGTTTGCTAATGGAGTCTGGCTCATACGACTAACGGTTTCTCCTATAGTTTCTGGTCAAAATGAAGTATAACGCGGTTTCGTGCTCTCCATATTAAGGTAGGTTACTGCCGGTAGACGATTTTCAGCTCCTTACGAGCCGGTCATAATCCGCTCATAAGCTACTCGTAGCGCAGTTACTTCCTCATTGCTTAATGGCATGAGTGGCAAGCGCAGGGCTGTTTCCGGCAAGTCACTCGTCCAGGTCAAGGCGGCTTTGAGTGCGGGTGGTGTATTGATCGGATCAATCAGGTCGCGCACTGCGCTGAGCCGGGCCTGAGCTGCCGAAACGTCACCACCCTGGTGGAAGGCATCGAAGACGGCACGGGCCAGTTTCGGGAAGGCGCTAGAGAGGGCTGTAATTGCGCCTGCCGCACCGCCAGCCAGCGCACGGGCGATGAGACGGTCGCTCCCGGTGAAGATGCGCAACTGGGGATAACGATCGATCAGCATTTTAGAGTGTTCCCAATCACCGCTACTGTCTTTTATACCGTAAAACTGTTCGCCATGGCTTGCTAGCAGGCCGTCAATAATAGGAGTAGTGATAGGCACGCCAGTGACTTGTGGAATATGGTAGAGCATGACCCGTGCTTCGGCCGGTAGCGCATCGCACAGCGCCCGGAAGTAGGCGAGAATCCCAGCCTCGCTCGGTTGCTTGATGTAAAATGGTGGCATCACCAGAATTGCGTCAACACCCAGGTCTACCGCAGCACGACTGAGCGCTATCGTATCGGTAAGCGCTGCGCAGCCGGTGCCGGCAATAACACTCAGTTCACCACGGTGGGCCATAATGATTTCAAGCGTGCGAATCCGTTCGGCAACACTCATGGAGGGTCCTTCGCCGGTTGTTCCTAGCGCCAATACCCCGTGTAAACCGCCATCAGCCAGGAAACGCAGGTATCCCGGGAGCCATTCGTAATCGACCGGTCCAACATCGCTAACAAAGGGGGTAAGCATTGCACTGATGATGCCACGAATGTCTGCCATTGTCGTATCTCCTTTCACCGTGTTGATACCTGTCTAATGCCATACAAAAAGTGTACAGCCACATCCTTTGTCGTCGTGATCATCTTCCTGATAACCGGTAGATACCAATCATCTCAGGAGAGGCCAGGCTGCCTTTCCGCTGGCTTCACTCTACCATAAGTTGCCGTTTACGATACATGGTGTAGAATCAACCGGCGAGGACATGCAGATGTACACGAACCAAGAAGGCGGTCTATGAAAGGTCTTGTGCTCAGCGGTGGTAAAGGAACCCGACTGCGACCGATCACGTATACCAGTGCGAAACAACTGGTACCGGTCGCAAATAAGCCGGTACTTTTTCGGGTTATTGAGGCGATCCGTGATGCGGGGATTACCGATATTGGTATCGTCATCGGTGATACGGGCGATGAGATTCGGGCAGCAGTGGGCAATGGTCGGCGCTGGGGAGTAAAGATTTCCTACATCCCGCAAGAAGCGCCGCTTGGGCTGGCCCATGCCGTAAAGATCAGTCGCGAGTTTCTCGGCGATGAACGGTTTGTGATGTTTCTGGGTGATAACTGTATTCAAGGCGGGATCAGCTCATTGATCGAGCAATTTGGGCAGAGTGATTACAATGCCCAAATTGTACTGAAGAAGGTAAGTGACCCACGCTCGTTTGGCGTAGCGGAACTCGATGACGACGGGCGCGTGGTGCGTCTGGTTGAAAAGCCGCGCGAGCCGAAGTCTGATCTGGCGTTGGTTGGCATCTATATGTTTGACCACCACATCTTTGAAGCGGTTGAGGCGATCAGGCCATCGGCACGTGGTGAGCTGGAAATCACCGATGCGATTCAGTGGCTCGTTAGCAATGGCTATCGGGTCTATCCCTACGTTCATGAAGGGTGGTGGATCGATACCGGTAAAAAGGATGACATGCTCGAGGCGAATCGTCTTGTCCTTGAAGAGCTTGAACCTGCCGTACATGGGTATGTGGATCGCGACTCGCAGCTTATCGGGAAGGTGATTATCGAGCCAGGGGCTGAGATCATTAACAGTACGATCCGTGGGCCAGCGATTATCGGCGAGCATACGCGGATTGTGAATGCCTATGTTGGCCCATTTACCTCAATTTATCACCACTGCCACATCGAAGAATGCGAAATTGAGCACAGTATTGTGCTTGAATACTGTACCATCCGTGGTCTCCCGCATCGCCTGGAAGATAGCTTGATCGGGCGGAACGTGGAGATTACCCGTAGTCCGTTGCGCCCGAAGGCGTACCGCTTTATGCTGGGCGACAATAGTACGGTTGGCGTGTTGTGAAGCGGAGGTTTTCCAAAGTTTTTATTCTCCCCTCCAGTGGGATAGCGTGGTATAGACTCCTGACCTGACCGCCGTGCGAGCGGATGTCATAGCTTCTCGTTGGGGGTGGTCTGCCCTACCCCTCTTAGCTCGCTCATCATGTGCGTAGGGGCGGGTTTCCCTGCCCCTGGGCAAGGTGATGCCAGCGATACTCTACCACCCTTGAATTGATGAGTGCTATTCATCGGTTGCTGAATCGTGTTCAGCGAATGGCACCGAAAACGCCACCATACTCTTGTTTTGAGCCGGTCTTACGCAGTTTCGTCAGCGGCGATTTCCAGCCAGATCGCGTAGACGGTATTTTTCGCCACCCCGAGTTCCTGGGCCGTCTGGCGTACAGCGGCGCTGCCGCTCAACCCTGCAGCGCGCAATCGTTGTAGATGGGCGGCGATCACTGCCGGTTCCACGGTTGCCGGGGTGGTACGTAAACGCAAGCGATCACGTTTCCGGGTGGCTCCCGCCGCGGCTCCGGCTATCACAATAGTAAATTCGCCACGGGGCATCTGGTGGGTAAAGTGAGTCAGTAGCTCCGCTGCTGTACCACGGAAGATTGCCTCGAAGCGCTTGGTCAGGTCGTTGGCGACCGCCAGTTGACGCTGACCAAGAATGGTATCTATGTCTGCTAGTGTCTCAAGCAGACGGTGCGGGGTCTCGAAACAGATCACAGTCAGGGTAAGATCGGCGATTTCTTGCAGTAGCTCACGCCGTTCGCGCTGCTGACGGGGGAGAAAGCCGATAAAGGCAAAGCGGTCGGTTGCCATACCCGATGCCACCAGCGCAGCGATGGGTGCGCTAGGGCCAGGCACAGGTGTGATCGTATGACCAGCGGCCAGACACGCCTGAACTAGTTCCTGGCCGGGATCGGCAATCGCCGGGGTTCCGGCGTCAGAAACCAACGCTACATCACCGCTGTTTAAGGCCGCAAGAATCTCATCGCGTCGGGTGAGTTTGTTGTGCTCGTGATACGAAATACATGGTGTATTGATCTGATAATGATCGAGCAAGATGCGCGTATGACGTGTATCTTCGGCAGCGATCAGCCGAACTTCGCGCAAGATGCGGAGGGCGCGAAGAGTAATATCTTCAAGGTTGCCAATTGGGGTCGCAACAATGTAGAGAGTGCCCATATTGCTTATCGCCCGTCGGTGATAGCCAATTGCTGACGCCAGTAGTCAAGCACTTCGGCAACCATCTGCTCAATGCCAATTTCAGGTTGCCAACCGGTAGTAGCCCGAAGTTTGCGATTGTCGCCTTGCAAGATGGGTTCATCAACTGGTCGCAGCCGAGAGGGATCAACCTGTACTGTGACCGGTACGCGCCCCATCGCAACCACCATATCAACAATATCACCGATCCTGATAGCCTGCCCTGAGCATAGATTGTACACTTCGCCTGGCGCGCCGTGCTCGATCAGCAGCCAGAGGGCACGCGCCACATCGCGAGTATGGGTAAAATCACGCTTCGGTGATAAATTACCAACATACATAACTGGCGCCTGTTTCCCGACCTCGATCAGGGCCATCTGACGGCAGAACGTTTGGATCGAGCAGCGATCGCCCTGCCGCGGCCCAACATGGTTGAACGATCGAGTAACGATTACATGCATCCCATAACTGGCGTGATATTGAAGGCCGCTCAGTTCGGCGGCGACTTTGCTTACTCCATACGGGCTGGCCGGGCGTAGCGGATGTTCCTCACTTATTGGCACTTCGTCAGGCCGCACCGGCCCATATTCGGCACTGGTGCCGGCAATGTGGATACGGGCATGGGGAACATGGCGACGCGCTGCTTCGAGCAGGTTCAAGGTACCCTCGACATTTGCCCGCATAGTTAAAATTGGTGCATCCCACGAAGCACTCGGATAGCTCTGGGCGGCCAGGTGAAAAATTCGATCTGGACGCGCGGTAGCAACTGCTCGATCTACCGAAAACGCATCTTCAATGTCACCTTCGTGAATGGTGATCTTTCCCAACAAATGCTCAATCGGTCGCGGATCGCTCCGCCAACGCTTAAAGGCATGTATCTCTAGCCCAGGAATGGTTAACAGATAGTCGGCCAGAAAACTTCCCACCGGTCCGGTAATACCGGTAATCAAGACCCGCATAACGCCTCCAGAATTGCAATCGTGGCTATCATACCACGTTTGGGGGAACGGATGGGGTACGGTACTGCCGATGTCGATCAAACCGCCACCGTCATCCCAACCGTCCCACCCCGCCATCGCCGCCCCGGTAGCACTGGTACCCCCGATCATCATCCCCTGCCTTGACACCATCGGCGACACAGCGGTTTCGACGGCACAGAACTGCTAGAGGCCCGGCGGCGCCGGGCCTCTACTTTTGCATATGGAAATACGTGATGGAAGCAACAATCACTGATTTGACAATCAATACCCAGGTAGAGTATAACATCTCTTGAAACAATGTTTCATTAAGGTTGAAGGAGGAAGCTATGCAGCGTATTCGACAGATTGTGATACTACTGATCGGCGCATTCCTGATTGCTGCATGTGGGCAGGCGCCGGCAAGCCAGCCTACCAGTGCCCCAGCGGAGCCTACAGCAACGGCATCAATGGCACAGCCTACTAGTGCCCCAGCGGAGCCTACAGCAACGGCATCAATGGCACAGCCAACTACCGCTCCGGCAGCTCCTCTTATGGTGATGGCAAGTACGAGCATCGTTGCTGACGTTGTGCGTCAGGTTGGTGGTGAATTGGTACAGGTTGAGACTATTGTACCGATTGGGGCAGATGGGCACAGCTACGAGCCTTCACCTGTGGATTTGGCCCGAGTCAGTGCTGCCCAGATTATTTTTACCGTAGGGGTCGGCTACGAAGAGTTTCTTGATCGCCTGATCGCAAGTTCAGGGACGAAGGCTGAAGTGGTGGCCCTGTCGGAGAATCTGACTCTGCGTACCCTGAGTGAGGAGGAAGTTGGAGGGCATACGCACGGCGACGAACATAGTGACGAGCACAGTGATAAGCATAGTGACGAGCACAGTGATGAACACGGTGCTGGCACTGTCGATCCTCATACCTGGATGGATCCGAACAATGTGAAGGCCTGGGTAGAGGTGATTTACGCGACTCTGAGTCGCCTTGACCCGACCAATGCTGATACTTATGCTGCGCGGGCGGCTGCGTACCGGAGCCAGCTCGATGAACTTGATCGCTGGATTGCAGAGCAATTTGCGGCCATTCCTGCCGAGCGTCGCTTGATTGTCGCTGACCACATCATCTTCGGGTATATGGCTGATCGCTACGGTTTACGGCAATTGGGATCGATCATTCCCGGTGTGAGCACCAGTGCTTCACCTTCGGCCCAAGAACTTGCTGCGTTGCAAGACATGATTGCCGATTATAGCGTACCTGCTATCTTCGTTGGTGATATTGCCAATAAACAACTAGCAGAACAGATTGCCCGTGATACGGGTGTGCGCATCTTTACGGTGCTCACCGAGTCGCTAACCGATGCAGACGGGCCGGGGGCAACGTACATCGACTATATGCGCTTTAATGTGCAGACGATTGTTGATGGTCTGCGCGGATAGTTGCATTCTGGCGTACAATACCAGCAGCGTCGGTTTCGTTAACGGTCCTAACCGACGTTGCGCTGGTTTGGGCATCAGATGATGCTACACTACATGCGGAGAAACTCATTTATGATGGAGCCGTCTGTTTCTGTTGGGAGAGATGTTGCTCAGGTAGCGGCAGTGCCTGCTCTGAGCCTGCATCATGTGACCGTGCATTATCGCCAGCACGAGGCTCTGCACGATATTTCTGCCACTATCAATGTTGGTGAACAGGTGGCAATCGTGGGGCCAAACGGCGCTGGAAAGAGCACGTTGCTCAAGGTGATTGCCGGTCTTCAGCCAATTTCGTCTGGTACTATCCGCTATTTCGGTGTTGAGCGCATTGTGCCGAATGAGATAGCTTATGTGCCACAACGTCTACAGATCGACTGGCGCTTTCCTGTCTCGGTCAGTGATGTGGTCTTGATGGGTCGTGTTGGGCGAATTGGGCTGTTTCGTCGTCCTTCACGTCATGATCGATTACTGGCTCAGCGGGCGCTCGAGCGAGTTGGGTTGGCCGCCTTTGCCAACCGTCAGATTGGGCAGTTATCGGGTGGTCAACAGCAACGGGTCTTTCTGGCGCGCGCACTGGCCCAAGAAGCACGATTATTATTGATGGATGAACCGCTGGTCGGTTTAGATATTCCTTCGCAGGACGAGATATTTCGGACGCTAACCACGTTGCGGCAAGAGGGTGTTACGGTTTTGACAGCATTGCATGACTTACAACAGGCGGCTCGCTATTTTGATCGGGTGATGTTGCTCAATCGCACTCTCATTGCGTTTGCGCCGGCCCGCGAAGCATTTACCGCTGCCAATCTCGTTGCGACCTATGGTGGTCATTTGCATCTCCTGAGCAGTGGTGATGGCCTGCTCACCGTGGCCGATAGTTGCTGTAATCCTTCTCTGGACAACACCCTATGATCGATGTTTTGACTGCTCCCCTCAATTATGCGTTTATGCAGCGTGGTCTGATCGCAGCGCTGTTGGTTGGAACCGTCTGTGCCGTGGTTGGCGTGTATGTGGTGTTGCGGGGAATGGCCTTCCTGGGTGATGCGCTGGCCCATACCATTTTGCCCGGCATTGCCGTGGGTTACCTGGTCAATGGTGCCAATCGAGGAGCACTCTTCTGGTGGGCATTGGGGGCGGCGATAATCAGTTCGCTCTCGATAGGGGTCGTCAGTCGCGCTGCCCGAATTCGTGAGGATACAGCAATTGGTATTGTTTTTGCTGCGATGTTTGCGCTAGGGGTGGCGTTGATCTCAACCGTGCGGAATTCGGCGGTTGATCTCTCGCACTTTCTGTTTGGCAATATTTTAGGCGTGAGTGAGCATGATCTCTGGCGCATTGCCCTGTTTGGTACGGTTGTGATCGCTGCGATAGTTCTCTTTTACAAGGAGTTGATGGTTGTGACCTTCGATCCGGTGTTAGCCGCGACTTTGCGCTTGCCGGTACAGGCCTTCGATCTGCTTTTGCTGATCCTGCTTGCCATCGCGATTGTGGTTGCGATCCAGACAGTTGGAGTGGCGCTGACGCTAGCAGTGCTCGTTACCCCACCGGCAACAGCAGCACTTTTTACCCATCGCATGCACACTATGATGATTATGGCAGCCTTACTGGCTATGCTGGCCGGTGTCTTGGGGCTGTACGCTTCATATTACTTCAGTATTGCCTCGGGCGCCGCGATTGTGCTAGTTAGTACCTTGATGTTCATCCTTGCATGGGCCGGTTCACGTCTGCTTCGCCGGAATAGCTGATCCTGTAGTACAATTGTTGCAGTCGGGTTCCTATCGCCTGACAGCAATCTCTGCCGATAGATGTACCGGCGGGGGTGAGGTAACAATGACAGGTCGGCTGGCGCTTCTTGTACTGCTGCTATTGACGGTTCTTTGGTCTCCGGTTGTCGCTGCGCAGCCGCCGAAGGGACCACGGTCTGCGCTTAACCGCTGTGGTGCAGGCGACACCGTTCAATATACGTTAGCAATTGCCGGAGCAATTGTCCCTGACGCTCTAAACCCTGGTGGTATTGAGACACCCAGCTATGCCGAAGCATTTGCGCCGCTGCGACCGTTTTTTACGGCTGCTGATTTGGGCATCGCAACCCTGGCCGGGCCACTGGCCGGTGGGCCGCTTCCGGCATTGGCCGCGGCTCTGGCCGAGCACAACCTGTTGTTGCTAGGCGCCGCACATCCTCGTCTGCTAGATCGCGGGCCATCAGGAGTTGATGCCACCTTGCAAACGCTGGCGCGTTACGGCATTTTTCAGCATGGTGCTACTGGCGCTGGCGAAACAAAACCGCCATTTTTGAAAGTAACCATTCCCCATCCACAATCGCCATTAACGATTGGTTTCCTGAGTGCTACCTGGGGTCTTGATGGGAATGCCGATCCGCAGGGCCAGCTCAACCTGTTAGCCGATTCCGCAGGTGTGCTGCCGACGATTGTAGCTGCGATTGAACAGGCGCGCCGTGAGACCGATCTGGTGGTGGTGATGGCGGCATGGAGTCAGCCACTCGATCCCGATCCGGTGCAGGCTCGTGTCAATGCGGCACGTTATTTAATTGCAAGTGGCGCAGATTTGGTGATCGGCAGTATTCCCGGTGAGCTGGCAACGATTGATTGGGTGCGCGCCGCTGATCGCGAGGGTCTGGTGATCTTCTCGGCGGGCGATCTGGTAAGCGCAACGGCGACGTCGGCTGCATTGATTTACGTCGGTGTAACACGCGATGAAGATGGTTCTGCCCGGCTAACCGGTATGCGCTATTTACCCATCACGCCCGGTCAGGGGAATCGCGGACCGACGCCGTTATCAGCGGTACCCCGTGAATTATCTATCCGCTTGGGCGATCCAGGGCAATTGCACCTGGTGCAGCCCATACCACCAACCGGAAAGATTGAAGTTTGCCCGCCACTGATATTGCCAGAAGCGCCGCAAACCCCGATCAGCGGTGATTTTGCCCGCTTTTACCAGACCTTCGGCGGCGAGCAGGCCCGTTCGCTAATCGAGGGTATTGCGTTGCTTGGCCTACCGTTGGGTGCAGTGACCCGCGAATTAGCCGGAGATTGTCGGCAAGAGGTAGCGGTGCTCTACACGGAACGTCAGCGATTGGAGTTGCACTTGAACAACGATTGGCCGAATCGGGTACTCGGTTCACATTTGGGTGTTGTGGCATTGCGGCTTACCTATCCTGATCAGCCGGTTGTGCCACGCACCGATCTAAGCGATCCGCAGGCGTTTGCTGATCCTCGTTTTCGGAGTTTTTACGAACGGTACGGCGGGATAAGTCTCTTTGGCTATCCAATCAGCGGTGCATTGAGCGAACGTGACCCCAACACGGGGCGAAATATTGTTGTTCAGTACTTTGAGCGTGCTCGTTTTGAGCTTGATCCGGCTGCTCCGCTGCCTGACGATCCGCTCTGGCAGGTGCGCTTGGGATTACTGGGGCGGGAAGTTGGCGCGCAGACGGTGCGTGTGCTGTGTCCGGCTGCCGTGGCCCCGACGACAAACACCTTGCTGACAACTGCGGTACCGACAGATGTACCAACTGCGCTTGACAGGACGGTGCAGAACAGCGGCGATGGTTTTTCCTGGACTTTGCTTATGATTATCGTTCTGACAATCTTGTTGGTTGTGCTGATTCTTTACGCTATCTACGATCTTTACCGTTTCAGCGAGCACTATGCTCATCTGACCAGTTTAACCAACCGTCGCAGTGGATATCGCACCGCTGATAGCACTCGATCTTCGCCATCAGAAGTAGCAGCTGCTCGCTTTGAGGCGTGGCGCGAACAGCTACAGGGTTTTGTTCGGCGTACCCCTGCTGAGTCATCGCCTGCTGCTGAAGCTGAGATGCCGCCACCGAGTAGTGAACGTTCGTGGCTAGGTCGCTTCTTCAAGCGCAATAACGCCGGTCGCACGACGACCGCAAAGGGTCCGGCATGGCGTCGTCCTGTGCGAACCCTGTCATCTTCTCAGGCTGCGCCGGTAACGTCAGTGCCTCAAACCCAGGGTCCTGCGCACGCAGTGCCTGATCCTGATCAGGCACTACCAACCTTACCACAGGGTGCTGTCCAGCAGTCCCCTAAAGGCCCGTCACTGATGGACAATGAATTGGCGGAATGGTTCGACGAACCCGATAGTGGGCCAACTACCGGGCGACAGCAGGCCGGGTATAGCACCGAACAGCCGGTAGACTGGGGCGATCTACCCGCCGCTGAACGAGAACGCTGGCTGGCCGAGCTTGGCCCCCTGGTTGACGAAACAGCCGCTGATGTCCCGCCGACCGAGCGCGCCCGCTGGCAGAGTGAGTTGGCCGGGGCCGAGACCGCCTCGGCGCCGGATCAATCTCCTGCAACGTGGCCAGCAGGTCAGGCGAATCACGAGGATGATCGGCGGACGACGCGCCGTCTCGATGAGAGTGTTCTGGCCGAGCCGACGACTGATCAGGAGCGGCGGGTAGAGAGCCGTCTTGATGAGCATGTGTTGTCTGGCGCAAAACCGGTGCGCTCGACCAACGACGATGACCTGCTACGGGAACTGCTTGGGATATAATAGTGTCAGTTAGGCACAAAATTGTACCTGGTGGTTGATCAGCAAACAGTTGAATGATATACTGCACGCATCAACCCTAATCAATGTACTTCACGGCCTATTACAGGTTGTCAGTCAGTATAGAGGAGAAGAGCATATGCCGCAGACGCGACTGGTAATCGCCGATGATGAATCGATCATCCGTATGAACCTGAAAGAGACGCTTGTCAGTCTCGGCTATCTGGTCGTCGGCGAAGCTGGTGATGGTGTGAGCGTTATCAACCTTGCACGTGAGTTGCGCCCTGACCTGGTACTCATGGACATCAAAATGCCGAAACTCGACGGTATCCAGGCTGCTCGCATCCTCACTGAAGAGAAGATTGCGCCGGTGTTGTTGTTGACCGCGTACTCGGATCGCGATCTGGTCGAGCGGGCAAAAGAAGCCGGCGTGGTGAACTACATCGTCAAGCCGTTCCGTGAAGCCGAATTACTGCCGGCTATCGAGATTGCCATTGCCCGTTATCAAGAATTCCTGGAGATGGATCGCCAGGTTGCCGACCTGAAAGAGACGCTCGAGACGCGCAAGCTGGTTGAGCGGGCCAAAGGCATCTTAATGGATACCCAGGGTTTGAAGGAGGCTGAAGCGTTCCGTAAAATTCAGCAACTCTCGATGAATACCCGCAAGTCGATGAAAGAGATTGCGCAGGCCATCTTGCTGGCACACGAGATTTAAGGTGCATCAAGTGACCGGTTTCATCCGATACACGACCAACGCAAAGTGGGCACCTGATACGTGATCAAAAACCTGGGCTGTTGATGAGTCTCGACCATGACATCGATATGATGGTCAGGGAAACAGTGGCGGGCAACGTATGCGGCTCCGCGACGTGCTGGGACAGGGTTGCAACGATTTCAGCGCCGGTGCTGTAGAGCACGCCTGGCGGCCCTCACCTTCCCCCCAGCCCCGTCCCCTCCCACACGGGGAGCGGAAGAGGGGGATGGGAGCGGAGCAGTGGCAACTCTGCGCCTGCGTCTTACAACGATGCCGAGACCACAATCACCCCTCTCCCGCAGTGCGGGAGAGGGGCTGGGGGTGAGGGCCGCCGCAGCGCGGGAGAGGGGCTGGGGGTGAGGGCAGTCCGCACCTTCCCCCTTGCCCCGTCTCCTCACACATTGGGAGCGGAAGAGGTGGATGGGAGCGGAGCAGTGGTGATTCTGGGTCTGCATCTTGCAACGATGCCGCGACCACGACTCACCCCTCTCCCGCAGCGCGGGAGAGGGGCTGGGGGTGAGGGCACCCACAGCGCGGATAGCAGAACAGAACGTTAGCCCCCTAACGCAGTGGTTGCACAGGCACGGTATATTCCTAACAAGAAATCCGGGTTTTCGATCATGCTCTAAGGTCCTGCTTTGTGTTCTCGTATTAATTGCTCTCACGATAGTATATTGCGGCAGTTACGGTATTCTTGTCGTCATGGCATCTTCTGAACCAACTTCATCTGTCTCGGTAGCGCAATCGGCACGCTGGCGACGGTATGCCCGATTCGTGATACCGCATGTCCTGACGATCGCGATCAGCCTATTGCTGTTCTCCCTCCTTCACCGCTGGTTTTGGGCAGTACCGCCACCAGTCACACCGTTGATCGCGACCGTTACACCTGTTCCGACCATCCCTCCCACGCCAATCCCAACCCCGCAACCCACCCCACCATCTCCACCACCAAGTGAAGGGTTACTGCGCCTGACCATCCTCGATCTCCAGGCTGAAAACGCCCAATTACGCACAATAACCCACCTCTTACGCGCCGCAATCACCCTTGATGAGGCACTCAATGCGCTCCAGCGTAACGATTTCGCCGAAGCTGACCGGGCCTTGATGATGGCACGCCGTGCGCTTGATCGGGCCTACAACCTGAGTACAGAACCCCAAAAAGGTCCCATCGACGCTATTCGGCTCCAGATCAGCCAGATTCGAGATGATCTCGGTGTTAGGCCTGAAGGTGCTGATCGACGTCTGTGGCAGGTACGGCGTTTGATACTGGCGTTGGTTGATGAATGAGTTCTATTCTCAGCTTGTAGGCAGGCGGAGGTGATCGCCCCACGTGATCTAATACCAATCTGTTCGCAACAACCGTGTATCCTGGTTTGCAGGCCTCTAGTTCGCATTCTCCACTGTGTAGACGAACGATGGTGCGCTCCGCTGGCTCCTCCCACTCCCCCTGCCTCCATAAGTACCCCTTCCCCCCGCAAGCGGAGGGGAGGTAGGGAGTATCCCGCACACCCAAGTAACCGTGTGTGGCAGGAGTCATCAGCAGCAGAGACGGGAGCGTTTTCGGTATCCCTCGGTCGTTACATCGGCACCCCAACGCAGCAAACGCTGCAACTTCTTCGCTAATCCATAGTTCTCTTGACAGAACCGAGATGCCATACCAGGCTGGCAGGATGATACACGGTTGTCACAGACAGGATTGGTATACGGGCTAGGCATTACCGCCCTCCTATGATAGTGTATGGTGGCAAATCTTCCATGTGACAGCAGAGATCATTCAGCCACGCAACGATGATTGCGATAGCGTTGCCCGTTGATGGTCAGGCACGTGCAAAGATGAGGAATGAGTAAGAAAATCTCCCAATCCTCACAAGGAGACGTATAATATCAATAGTGAATTCTTTTTAAAGTAACATTTTCTGCTAGTACAAGGAGATTTCCGTGCTTGCAGTGCTGCGGCTTATCCAAACCCGATTTTGGCAAAGGACATTTGTATGTATCGCGATCCAACCATTCGCTCTTCCGAAATTACCCCAGAAACGGTGTATCTTAACCGACGTGCGTTCTTGCGCGGATTAGGTACGCTAGGTGTGGGTGCGGTGCTGAGTGCATGTGGCATTTCTGGCGGCCAGGAGCGCCAACAGGCTATCGTTGATGGAAATGAACGTCGTGATGAACTTGGTGATCCGGCCAACAGCTTTGAGCAGATTACGAATTACAACAACTTCTATGAATTCAGTACAAACAAGGAAGACGTGGCCCGGCGGGCGGCGAATTTTGCTACTCGGCCGTGGACGGTCGAAGTGACAGGGTTGGTGCACAAACCACGCATATTTGCCATCGAAGATATTCTAACCATGTTCGATCAGGAGGAGCGCATCTATCGTTTGCGCTGTGTCGAAGGATGGTCGATGGTTATTCCATGGCAGGGGTTTCCGTTGCACAAACTGCTTGCCATTGTTGAACCAACAGCACAGGCCAAATATGTTCGTTTTGAAACTCTCTACGATCCTGACCAGATGCCGGGCCAGCGCGACCGTTATTTTCCTTGGCCTTACGTTGAGGGTTTACGTCTCGATGAAGCGATGCACGATCTGACGTTACTGAGTACTGGTCTCTACGGACGTACTCTTCTACCGCAAAACGGAGCACCACTTCGGTTGGTTGTGCCGTGGAAGTATGGCTTTAAGAGTATCAAATCTATCGTTAAAATTGAGTTAACCGACACGATGCCGGTGTCATTGTGGATGGCGGTCGCACCGCATGAGTACGGTTTCTACGCTAATGTCAATCCCGACGTTCCGCATCCGCGCTGGTCGCAGGCAACTGAACGACGGATCGGCGAGTTAGGACGGCGCAAGACGTTGCCGTTTAATGGCTATGCCGAACAGGTGGCCGCGCTCTATGCCGGTATGGATTTGCGCCAGAACTATTGATCTGATTACAGGTGATGTCGGTCATCGGTTCTTCTGACGGTACCGTCTGTCGCTCTGGGTACGAAAAAAGCAGGCATTGTAAACATCTGTGCAGTGCCGGTTGCGCTAGATTGCGATTGGTGTGCAGGGTCTATTAGCGAGCATTGCGCATACGGAACCTACTCATCGGTAACGGTTGCGACAGAACGAACGATTGACGAACAAAAAACCTGGAGCATTTCGAATGTCTCTTCGCTTCTACTATCAATGGATTGCTACCCGTACAGCGTACATCATCCACTTGTTTCCCCACATGATCGGTTTGCTCCCTCTGGGGTTTATCATCGGCGATGCCCTTGGCGGACGATTAACGGTGAATCCGATCCAATACCTCACTCAACGCACCGGCTGGTTTGCACTGATCTTGTTGTTGATGACGCTCGCCTGCACACCGCTAAATCGTTGGTTGGGTTGGAAGCAGGTGATGCGCTGGCGGCGCCCCCTTGGCCTCTACAGTTTTGGCTACGCCAGTCTGCACGTTGCCGTGTTTGTCGGGATAGACTACGGTCTTGACCTGAGTCTGATACTCCAGGTGATGACTGAAAAGCGTTACATCATTGCTGGGCTGCTGGCCTTTATGCTGTTAGTACCCCTGGCGATAACCTCAACGACCGGCTGGCAGCGACGGCTCAGGCAGAGCTGGCGCCGTCTGCATCGGCTCGTCTACCCGGCCGCAATCCTGGCCGTGATACACTATCTGTGGCTGAGCAAAGATCCGCGTCCGGCGCTCATTGCCGGAACTCTACTCGCAATCCTGCTGTTCGCCCGCATTCCGGCTAGGCAAGTCTGGCAGCGTGTGGTACAATGGCGATATGAGCGAACTCAAAGACAAACTGGTGCTCGTCGTTGATGACGAGCCGCGCATGATAACCTTCATGCGCATGAATCTCGAGTTAGAAGGTATGCGGGTAACAACCGCCACCAATGGCCGTGAAGCGGTCGAGAAGGTGCGCGAGGAGATGCCCGATATTGTCTTGCTCGACGTTATGATGCCGGTGATGGACGGATTTGAGGCACTGCGTCGGATTCGGAGCTTCTCGCAGGTGCCGGTCATCATTCTTACCGCCAAAGATGAAGAAGAGGATCGGGTACGCGGGCTAGAGCTTGGCGCCGATGATTACGTTGGCAAACCGTTCAGCCAGCGCGAGCTGGTCAGTCGTATTCGAGCCGTATTGCGCCGTCACTACACGCAACCGCCAATTCCCCAGACGCTGGTTAAAGTTGATGATCGGCTGAGCATTGATTTTGCCCGTCGTGAAGTGTTAGTTGAGGGGAAACGAGTCAATTTGCGGCCAACCGAATACCGGCTGCTGTATCACCTGGTGCAAAATGCTGGGTATGTCCTGACCCATGAAATGCTGCTGAGCAAGGTATGGGGGCCGGAATACCGTGATGAGAGTCACTACCTGCGGTTGTACATTACCTATCTGCGCCAAAAGATTGAAGAAGACCCTGCGAATCCACGCTATATTCTCACCGAGCGCGGTGTCGGTTATCGCTTCGTTGACTTCCCCGGCGCCCGTCGGATAAACACCGGCGATGTGCCGGTATGAGTATCCTGACCACAAACACAATGCCGTCGGCATTAGGGTAGGTTTTGCGTTACTCTGGCACTTATCTGAACGGCTTAGAGCCTGATCAAAAACCCAGATTTCTCATTGGGCACGTACCGCATCCACGCAATCATTGTGTGAGGTCGCCCTTCCTCGCCCCTTGTGGTAGTAAAAAGGGGGCTAGGAGGAAAGGTGATGACGCTAGGCGTGCTCTTCAGCACCGGCGCTGAACCCGGTACTACCCATTTCTATGAGGGTAACTTGTAGAGGTGAAATGTCGCCTTGCCCCTACTATCAGGTTCATCCGTCGTGAACGTAACGGTATAAGATATGCGGATAGGTTCTCAGCATAGAGGGTCTCGTTCGGAAATACCCTTTAGACTGGCGGCCATGGTACGTGCGGCCCTGGCCCCGGCGGTGGATAACGTCCACTCTCGATCAAGTTATTAAGCCGCCGCCGCAGCGCTCGCACCTCTGCCCGGTCGAGTAATGTATGCAGGGCTTGGGTCAGGTGTTCGTTCTGATCGAGCTGCTGACGAAAACTGGTAAACGCAGTCATAACCTCATCAGGAAAAGGTTCTCCCACAAAATCCCAGAGCACCGTCCGCAACTTTGGTTCAACATGGAAACAAATGCCGTGGTCAATAGCCCACAAACGTCCGTCTCGTCCTTGCAAACAGTGGCCACTCTTGCGGTCGGCATTGTTGACCAGACAATCGAAGGCACAGAGTTGCCTGATCTCGCGCTCGTACCCGCCTTGCTTCAGCATCGTGAACAGGTGAATATCTTCATCGTTATCAATGAACAACTGCACCATCCCGATGCCATACGGTCCATCGCGCACCACGGTTGGCGGCACCAGATGAAAACCGAGCGCCTCACTCACGATGTACGCTGCCGCTTCGCGACGGTAGAGCGTTCCACGCGGAAAATCCCACAGCGGACGTTCACCACGCTGTGGTTTATACACCGCCAGCAGGTGCAGGTCTTCGTGAACAATGCTGGTCAACAGGGTATAGTTGCTGCTATACGGCATCGCTGCCTCAATATTCATGGTACCCTGGGCCAGTGCTGTCAACACCCGCGCAACGCTCAGTTCGTGTGAGTGACCACCTTCCATACCATCCCTTTCACGACAAGGTAGGGGGTTACGAACATCCTAAGATGGGTGTTATCACCGGCTTTCCCCTGATCCCACCTTCTGCCAACTTGTGCGGTAAGGAAACAAGCAGTTGGAATGCTGACAAATACGAAAGCAGAGGCCGGTGCAACAACCACTTCACTTCGCTAACTATAGACTGGGCCATGACCGTTACGATGGGGACAGAAGTGACCGCTGGGATCAATGGGACGACCGCAGTTACCGCAGATTGGGCGACCGGCAGCAACTACCTGCTCTGCATGAATGCTCAGGGCCTTCATCTGCTCACGTGTGGCCGAAAAGCGCGCTGACAACGGTTCTTCATTTTCTCCATCTGGCATCCCCTGGGCCAACAAGACAATCCGATCCCGCTCGCTATCGTACCCTAACCCCATCTGGTAAATACGAAACTTCGGTTCAAGCGGCTCTTCGAGACTCATATCAGTAACCAGCAGATCGTCGGAAGTTGCCAGACGTGGATTACGTTCGCCGATAGCTTCCAACAAGCGATTAATGGCATTTGCCAGTTCGCGAATTTGCTCTTTTTCCGCCAGTAAGGTTACCAGACGGTTGCCACGTCGGGCCTGTAAGTAGAAGACCCGCCGACCTCGCGGCCCAACTGCGCCGGCGGTGATGCGATGCACCGATTCGAGATCAAACGTAAACTCTGCCATGGTACTACTCTGCCTCCGTTGATGACAGGGACGCTGCCTCCGGTGTAGGCGTTGGCGATGACGGTTTAGGGCGAAGATGCTCAAGCGACCCAGTATCATTGTAGGCCAACAGACGAGGCCCCATCGGCTCAAACGCTATCGCACTCAGGGAGCACGGGTTGACAACTAGCCGCTGAAACAAATCAATGTGCACACCAATATAGTATGCTAATGCCAACCGGATCAAATCGGCGTGCGACACCACTGCAATCATTTCCCCCACATGGCGAGCGCGTAATTGATCAATCGCGCTCACCATACGCATCTGTGCTTCACCGAGGGTCTCGCCACGGGGAAAGCGGGTACCACTCGGATAGTGCTGAACCCCTGGCCATAGCTCGTGGGTGTACAACTCTTTCAGCTCAGCCCCTTCCCATTCACCATAACGCACTTCGCCGATCTGCTCGACAATGCGCAATGGCAAACCGCGCGGTTCGGCAATTGCCCGTGCGGTCTCGATACAACGGTCAAGAGGGCTGGTGTAAAGTGCCGTGATCGGTAGATCGCCGAGCCGTTCACTGAGCGCCAGCGCTTGTCGTCGACCCTCTTCGCTCAGATGAACCCCCGGTAACCAGCCAGCCAACCGACCATGCACCCAATCATTCATTCCGTGACGGATTAAGAGGACTGTCGTTACCCGCCGTTCTCCGTTTGACACTACAACACCTGCTATCTCTGCAACTGCACTCTGTGCGATACGACCAATAATCGGGGCCTTCCCATTTCCATGATACCACGGTTACATAATTTCACAGCAAGGTGTTGCATCTCAAGGCTGCGCAACAATTTTTCTATCTGGCAGTGATGATAAGAAATTCTTTGACAAACCTCGTCAAAAAACCGATAATAAAGTGTCAAGATGACCATTCATGTTGACCTCATCTTCGTCCTGCGTTTCACCTGATTGCCAGATCACACAGAACCGTAGAAGCTCATATGGAACTACTCATTATCCTGTTCACCATCGTTGTTTTGGTCGCAAGCGTCGTATATGTCTTGTTGCAAGACTATCGCGCCCTGCCGAATCGTATCTTTGCCGCGTTCACGACCGGTTCGCTACTCTTGAGCTGTGCTGGTGCAGTACGTTTTGCCAGCCGAAATACGGTTGAAGTGTGGCTTCTTTCCGGGTTACTGACGTCTCTGCAAGCGGCAATCTTTGGGTTTTTGATCTGGTTGATTATGATCTTGTTTATGCCGCATCGCCACCAGCAATCACTTCTACGGTGGAGCGTGCTGGCGCCTTATGCTCTGATGACCATCGGCTTAGCAATAGACTGGTACGGACGCTTCGGGTTTGTTGGCATTGATGTGGTTCGCGATGAGAGTGGGATCACTAATTTTGTCCGTGGGCCGGCCTTTTGGCCGGTATTTGCGCTCTACATCATTGGTTGTATCCTTGTTCCAGTAACGATGCTGGTTACGATTGCAATTCAGCATCCGAGAGAACGTCTCCCTGCCGTTTGGTTGACGGCAGGGGCTATTTTGACCTTCCTGACCGGTTATATTTCGCGTGAAATGGGCCTGGTGGCCCTTGCCTATGCCAGTCTTCTTCCGTTGCATCTCTCGTTTGGCTGGGTCACGTTGCGTTACGGTATCTTTCGACCTTCGCAGGTTGCTCTACAAACTGCTGTCGAACACCTTCCCGATGGGGTGCTGGTGCTTGATGTTGATCGGCAGATTCGGTTTGCCAATCGAGCCGCGCAGCAAGTTCTCGCATTGAATACGGAACGGTCGTTTGATGACGCTCTGGCTGAGGCTGGCTTCAACGAACAGACAACCGATACTGATCGTGAGCTTGGCAGTCGTCGGTTTGCGCGAAGCAATGGTCAGGTGTTGCTGGTCTCGGAGGTTGTGATTCATGACAAGCGCGGTGGGGCCAGTGTTGTTTTGTTGCGCGACATAACGCTGCTCGAACGGCAGCGAGCCGAGCTTGTAGCATCACAGAAGGCACTAGCCGAGCGCAGTGCTGCCCTCGAACATTCACTGGCAGAGCTTCAGCAACGTGATGAGCTGCTGCGTCGTTTAACCTTGCCACTTATTCCTCTAAGCCAAGAGACATTGGTGGCACCGCTGATTGGCGCGTTCGATGCTGAGCGCTGTCAGTTGCTGTTCAGTTCAATTCTCGCCGAAATTGCTGCCCGTCAGGTACAGATTGTGTTACTCGATTTGACCGGCCTGACCGTTTTTGAACACACGTTAGCTCATACCTTGCATCGGATCAGCAACGGTGCCCGTCTGATGGGTGCTCAGGTAGCGCTATGTGGCATTCGTCCCGATCTAGCCGAGTTGATGATTCATACCGGTTCAAGCTGGGACGGCTTGCGCTCGTTTGCTACCCTTCAGGATGGCGTGGCAGCGCTGTTACGATAAATCTCCCTGGCTGAGACTACTCAATCCGATATGCGTCCCAAACCGGCAAGGGCCTGTGGGACGGTGAGCCAGCCATAACCGGGGAACAACTTGGCGATCTGTGATGAGAAGATCAGGCTGTTGCCGAGCAATTCGGTTGTTGGCCCTTCTACCACGATCTCTCCTTCGCTCAGCAAGACGACCCAATCGGCGCAGGCGGCAGCTAACTCAACATCGTGGGTTGCCATCAAAACGGTACGACCTTCGCTGCACAGCCGGCGCAGGATGGCGATCAGACTGCTTTTGGCCTGGTAATCAAGACCACGGGTTGGCTCGTCGAGGAGAATAAGTTGGGGATCACCGACCAGGCTGGCTGCTAATGCCGCCCGCTGTGCTTCGCCGCCACTGAGATTGCGCGGGTAGTGTTCGATCAAGTGCGCAATGTCGAAGCGGGACAGCGCGTCGCGAATTGCCGATGGTGAAGGACGGAGCTTTCGTCCCCGTAAACTGAAGGCGATCTCTTCATCCAGCGTATCGTGAAACAGGATGCTCCGCGGGTCTTGAGGCACATAGGCAACACGCTGAGCCAGTTCTTCTACCGCCAGTGGCGCAATATCTTGCCCGGCTAACTCGACTCGTCCTTCAACCGGGCGGACCAGGCCGATGAGAGTTTTGAGGAGCGTGCTCTTGCCGCTCCCGTTACGTCCCATCAGTGCAATGAGCTGACCACGTGGTAGTTCCAGATTAACCCGATAAAGTGCTTCATGCTGATTGTACCGAACAGTTACGTTGTGGAGACGTGCCAGGGGAACAGACGATGCGGGTGGTGGCGATAATACTGGTGATGGTACCGGTACATCAGAAGGTACAAACCGCCGTCCTTCTTTGATGGTCAGCGGCAACGGATGCCATCCCAATACTGCCCCAAGATGTTGGAGTGGAGGTCGTAGATCAATCCGGGCTAATACATCGCGCGGCGATCCAAGATCAATAGTGCCATCTGGCGCCAGATAGAGTATACGGTCGGCATACTGTACTACTCGTTCTAACCGATGCTCGCAAAGCACGATGGTAATACCGAGATCGGTATTGAGCTTTTGGAGAGCGGTTAAGACCTCTTCAGCGCCATGGGGATCGAGTTGACTGGTCGGTTCATCGAGGACAAGCACTCGTGGTTGAGCAGCCAGGGCCGCGGCAATTGCCACCCGCTGTTGTTCGCCACCGCTCAGCGTTGCTACATGGCGGTGACGTAAATGGGCAATGGCCAGTTGATCAAGGACTTCTTCCACGCGCCGCCGCATAATGGCTGCCGGTACACCCAGATTCTCCATCGCAAAGACAATTTCATCTTCAACCCGTTCAACCACAAACTGGCTTTCCGGGTCTTGCACAACAAATCCGACCAGATCGGCCAGATCGCGGGGCTGGTAGTGTAGCGTATGACGTCCCCAGACCTCTATCCGGCCACGGAAATGTCCGCCGTAGAAATGGGGAACCAGGCCGTTCAACAGGCGGAGCAGGGTACTCTTGCCGACACCACTCGCACCGCAAACGAGCAGGAACTCGCCTGGCTCGATCTGAAAACTCAGATCGTGGAGGATGGGCCTGGTTGCGCCAGGATACGTGTAGCTAACTTGGTTGATGTCGATCATAAGGTGCTCAACACTGCTTGCAAGCCGGTTAGGAGACGATCAATGTCTGTCGGAGTATTGTATCCCTGAACTGAGATGCGAATCAACGGTTGCCCTTGCCAGGTGAAGCATGGGACTTCGACACGCCATTCATGCCAGAGCCGGGCCTGAACCAGTGCCGGATCACAGGGTGGTAGCGGTAATGACCGCATCTGCCCCCACCAGTGTTCGTCATCGGGGGTCAGCGGTGCTGTACCTGTCAAGGCCAGTATCTGTTGTGATGCAGCGTACAGCAATTCGTGACATGCGTGTCGAACATCGACCCACTGGTGACGGTGCTGGAACTCAATGGCCGCTGGTACGCTGAGAAATGCTGATGGATCATCGGTTCCCATCCACTCGTAGTAGGCTTGTAACGGGCGTCCTTCTGGATAGGCCAGAAAGCTGCCTGACAATGGTGTTGGTGGTTGCCAGCCCCAGCTCACTACAAGCGGTTCGAGAGCGGCCTGGTGTTCAGGGCGCACGTATAGGAATCCGGCCCCTTTTGGTGCGCACAGCCATTTGTGGCAATTCCCGGCGTAGAAATCAGCTCCCAATGCTTGTAGGTTCAGATCGATCTGGCCAGGTGCGTGGGCACCGTCGATCACACTGATGATCCCGGCTGCACGTGCCCGCCGACATACTTCTGCCACCGGCATAATAATGGCCGTCGGCGATGTGATGTGGCTGAGCAAGATTACTCGTGTGCGGGAAGTGACACCACGCCAGATCTGTTCGACAAGCTGTTCGGGTGTCGTTACCGGTAATTCCACCGGCTGATTGACATACGTCGCGCCGTGTTGGAGACAGACGTAACGCCAGGTACGTTCAATTGCGCCGTATTCGTGAGTAATACCCAAGACTTCATCACCCGGTTGTAAAGGTATCGAACGGGCAACAATATTCAGCGCGTAAGTCACGTTTGGCACAAAGACGAGATCATCTGCCGGTGCCCCAACGAAGGTTGCCAGACTCATGCGGGCCTGACGCAGGCGTTCAGACAGGCATCGGCCAAGAAACTCAACCGGTTGTGCTTCAAGGGTGCGTTGCCATTGTTGATAGATAGCGAACACTGGACGAGGACACGCGCCGAAGCTACCGTGGTTGAGAAAGGTCATATCGCGCCGCAGCAGAAACTGGTCGGCGATTTCAGGGCAAGGTAGTTTACAGGTTGTGACGTGCATGCGATCATTACCTTTCGGTTGAACGTTGTTTGTGATCATTATCGCTGATAACCGGTGCAGTGATGGTATGATGTGGTTGCGTAAGTGATAGTTGCACCGGTTGAAACCGGTGCTACGTCGCTGGTTTTGGTGCAGTGATGGTATGATGTGGTTGCGTAAGTGATAGTTGCACCGGTTGAAACCGGTGCTACGTCGCTGGTTTTGGTGCAGTGATGGTATGATGTGGTTGCGTAAGTGATAGAGTTATTGGTAAGGATACAACACATGTGGCTCATTGTTGGCCTGGGCAATCCAGGTGAACGTTATGCACGAACCCGTCACAATGTTGGTTTTCGCAGTGTTGAAACACTGGCCGAGCGTCACAGCTTGACGTTTCGTCAGCAGCGGGCTAATAGTCAGCTTGCCGAAGGGATCATTCACGGGCAGCGGGTCGTTTTGGTAAAACCACAAACCTATATGAACCTTAGTGGGCAGGCGGTATCGGCGCTGCGCAACTGGTACAAAATTGATCCGGCGCACGAGTTGCTCGTTATCTACGATGATCTTGATCTGCCATTCGCCCGCATCCGCATCCGCGAGCGGGGCAGTGCCGGCACCCATAACGGCATGCGATCAATCGTTGCGCAATTAGGAACAACGGAGTTTCCGCGATTACGGGTTGGCATCGGCCAACCACCTGGGAATATGGATGCAGCCGATTACGTGCTGAGCCGCTTTACACCGGAAGAAGAAGCAGTACTACCAGATGTCCTTGCCCGAGTAGCCGATGCAGTTGACGTGATCTTGCGCGAGGGCCTGATCACGGCGATGAATCGGTATAATCCCCTGCAGGAAATGGAGTAGGTCCCCTCACCTTCCCCCCCGCCCCCCTTCCTCTCCCGCACTGCGGGAGAGGAAGGGGGGATGTTCTGCCCGGTAAGATTCTTCCGCTCTCACACAGGGAGAGTTACAGTGGAGGGGAAACCGTTCCTTATACACTCTCCCTTTTCTCTCTTTCCTTTTCGGTAGGGGTGGATCAGGCCCCATCCCGTTATCACGTGCCAATGCTGTGCGAGCGGTGGCTATGGTTTGAAAATGCGCAGGTATGTTTCACGGTAGAGCGCTTCGTCGGACAGAGGATCAGATGGATCGCCACCTGGTAGGGGCATCCCACCACTTACGTTTACCCAAACCTGTTGATGAGCATAGTCTTGCCATACACTGTTCTCGGTGGTAAGCAACGCTGCCAGCGAGCTAACCGGGGTTAGATGGCGTACCGGTGTACCAGGTGCTTGAATATCCCAGTACAATTCACGGGTAGTGAGGTACGCCTGAACAGGTATGCTGCTGCTGAACGGGACAGCAAGAATCAGGCGATCGGTGGACGAGTGCATATTGGAGAGCACGAGCATGACTTCCTGGGTCGGCAGAGGATAGCTCACCGAACTATCGCGAAACTCGATCCGGTAGCGACCATTCGGAACGGCGGCAAAATGGCGCATATGTGCCATGATACCGAAGGTGTTACGATTACCACTACTTCCGTCTTCGACCACCCACGTGGCAATTGGTTGCATAGTGTGATCGAGACGGGTGATGGTCAACGGCATTTGTGGCTTGTAGCGGTCACTGCCATCAATGCGAAAACCTGCGACACCGTAGTACGGGCCAGCACAACTCCGGGCATGAGTTTCACCGTCAATCGGCGTACAGGTCTGGCCATTGGTCAGGAACGGCAGGTCGTACACCCAATAGTTTCCTGGCGGCCCCCAATATCCATGTGGATCCCACAAGGCGCCTGCCAGCGCAGCATTCCCAACCGGCGTATTAATGTTCGGCGATATGACCCTTCTGCCAGGATGGCTGTTAATCAACAGGTTATTGGGGTTGCGGATTAACCCGCGATCAACGGGACGAGTGTAATAGTCGTTGGTAGCAAAAGCACCACTGGCCCGATCTAGGCGATTGTGCAGCGGAAAGTTGACGATCACGTTGTTGAAAATATCGAAGGTGCTGTGATAGCTGGCGACGGCTGTATTCGGCTGATCTGATATTGGTGGTAACGTACTGTTGTTCAGGCTAACCCCAACGATCAGCGAATCGACGATGCGACCGTTATCACCGGCACCGGCAAAGAACATTCCGACGTTGTCGGCAGATACAAAACGCACATAATCAGGCCAGGATGTACGATTCCATAACCCGTTATCGCGATTCTTATACGTGGTAATGTCGCTGAAGGTAAAACGCACCCGATTAGCGTTATAGCGATCAGGACCTCCATCAACGGTCGGTATGTATTTACTCTCGCGCGTATTCCCTGCATCATCGAAGGGGGCAAAGTCGAGGTTGATGCCCGGTTTGTTGTTCGAGTGCGCAACATTGTGACTGAACACCCCCAACGGCATGTTGCTCGGACGGAGCGGAACAAGTTTATTCAGGCCGAGTGGCCGTTCGGGGAAAGCCAGCCAGAACCCGTTACCGGCTGTATCAGCGGCTACATTCCCGTGCACAATATTGTCGGGGTTGGTCAACCAAAAACCTGACGGACCGCGCCGGAAGGCTTCACGATCACTCGGTAAGATGGGTTGAGGTGGTTGGCGTACCTTCAAGACCAGATTGTTTTCGATCACGTTCCGACGCTCGACAGCGTCTTCGATAAAAATCGCGTGACCGGCAATGTCATAACAGATGTTGTTGCGAATGGTAGTACCATTCGTGCCATGGATCGTGATGCAGCGGTTAGCCGAGTTCCAAATGCTTGAGTTGGTGATACGTTGCTGGGTAGCGTCGCCGATCAGACTGCCGTCAGCCGCATACGACAGTATATGAAAGTGGATCGGATAGCGACCAAGACGACTACCCTGACCGACTCGTCGTAGCTCGACGCCATCGAGGCGTAAGACACCTGTCCCCATGACCATAATCTGGGCGCCAAAGCGGTTAGTTCGCCAGCGTTCATCATCGGCGCCCTGAATCACGATCTGTCGCGAGAGCAGACCTACTTCGGCACGCTCATCGATTACTAGCGGCGTTACTTCTGTGGTTGGCGTTAATGTCAGACCGGTCGTACTAACATACTGCAATCGCCCCCAACGTGCGGTTTGAAGCGGTGTCTTGAGCGTAAGCTCTGTCCCTTCTGCCTGATGTATAGTATGACGTTCAGTTTCTGACACACCATAGAAATCTGTTGGCGCAATGACAATCTCGGCATTCGACGGCCAGTTCACCGGTTCGTCGAGAGTAAGGGTTGTGGCACCGGCAGCCGCATGATCATTCAATTTAGTCCATACACGGTTCGGGATTGCGCCATAGGCCTCGAAGGAACCACCCATTAGCAAGATACCTCGGGTTCCCATCTTCATAACGTCTTCGTTGAGATCATCGGCATTCAGGGTAATCGTCGCCCGCTGGGTAAACGGCTCTGTCGGAGTGCCAATGCGTAGACGACCCTGACCGTGCAGCATGATCCAGCCAACAGTCAGGTCAAGGTCACGCCGATCAAAGATCAGTTCACCTTCGATCAGCAAACTCTTGAGGGGTGGCGGGCTAACATCAAGCAAAACGACTTTACCCGCCGGAATGGTGACGGCATCGCCAGCCTGGGGCAGCCGACCACTCCAGGTTGCCGGTTGTGACCAGCGTTCAACAGTTTTGTTCATTACAAGCGGGACGAAGACTGGGTAGCCTGATTGAACAGTTATGGAGCCACGCATTGTTGGATCGATATCACAGATGAAAGCCGTCTGACCAGGCACGGTAAAGATGTGTGTTGTGCTCTCACCCGGTGCGATCAATGGGGTCTGCCAGCTCCCATCGATGGCCCGCAGGCGATGGAAGGTACCGGGGTCGGGATTAATAAATTGGATGGCACCATTGGCTGTCGTGTATAGTTCGTAGTGCTGACCGGTAGCCAGCGTTACCTGGGTTTGTGGCTGTGCCGGAGCAGCCAGTAATCCAATCAGTGGCGTGAAAATGATACCACATACCAACACTAATAAGCTGGTCAGTATACGTGGTCGAATGATGTGCGCAAAGGGCATGATTGACAGATTCCTTTCTAGACGGTGTAGATAGAACGGGAGCGTGATCAGTAGGTGTTATCTGCATTCTCTTCACGCATGTCCAAACCATTCTTCATCCCAGAATGCCACCGTTTTAGCGCATTGAAACAAAAATGACTGCAACCGAACATCGAGTTCGGTCTTGGTGAACGACACTGTTACCTTACAGCCGTATCTCATGTGATTTTTGCGCTACAATTTCACCTTATCCTGATTTGATGAGCAAAAACAATAGTACCTTTTGCCTGTATGATGGTCAGTCGTAGTACCAGCTTGCAGTGTGAGGAGGTTGCACAAGGACAGTACTGTACGGGGGAATCTAAATACGCGCTGCAGGGCACGCCTGATCGTCCTCACCTTCCCCCCCGCCCCCCTTCCTCTTCCGCACTGCGGGAGAGGAAGGGGGGGATTATGCCGCCCGCACCTTCCCCCTTGCCCCGTCCCCTCCCGCAGGGGGAGCGGAAGAGGGGGGATGGGAGCGGAGCAGTGGCAACTCTGCGCCTGTGTCTTACAACGATGCCGCGGCCACCATCACCCCTCTCCCGCAGCGCGGGAGAGGGGCCGGGGGTGAGGGCCGCCGCAGCGCGGGAGAGGGGCCGGGGGTGAGGGCCGCCGCAGCGCGGGAGAGGGGTTGGGGGTGAGGGCCGCCGCAGCGCGGGAGAGGGGCTGGGGGTGAGGGCCGCCGCAGCTCACTCCTAAAATTCTCCGGCACTGTTAGCCCCTACCTGATAGTGATGCCAGCGTGCCCTAATCTTGATACGCAACCCATAGGTTCGCAGCCCGACACTGCTGTTTAGGGTCCTACGGTTCTACGCGAGTGGATACGGTTGAGATAGATATGAATGGATGTTACCCTCCTTTCCTGGCTGGATCAGGGATACAATACGATTGAAGTTACGCGAGAGTTGAATGGAGACACGGCATGAATATCGCACGTCACGCGGTGATTCTGGTGGCCGGTGCGTCAACGCGCACCCGTCCGCTGACCGTTCAGCGCCCGAAACCGCTGATCCCGTTGTTAGGGCGGCCATTGCTGGCGCACATTCTTGATGAGCTGGTAGGGCTGGTGGATCGGGTGACACTAGTCGTAGGGTATCGGGCCGATCAGATTGTGGCAACGTTTGGTCCTGTGTATCGGGGGATGGCAATCCGGTATGCTTACCAAACGACGATTAACGGTACGGCGGGAGCACTGATGGCGGCAACACCTCTCGATGAGCCATTTGTGTTGCTCTACGGCGACAATCTGGTTTCCCGAGCAGATATAGAAGGGGTGCGGCAGATGCGCTACGGCGTGGCCGGTCTGCGGGTCAGTGACCCTCGGTCATTTGGCATTCTTGAGCTGGTCGATGGGCAGGTACAGCGAATTATCGAAAAACCGGCGTACCCACCACCTGATGCGTTGGCGAATGCCGGAATTTATCATTTCGATAGTGAAGTAGTGCCGTTGTTGCATCAGATTACACCTTCCCCACGCGGTGAATTGGAATTGACCGATCTGATCGGTCTGCTGGCCGCCCGGCATCCGGTAGGATGTCATGTCTGCACCGGTCACTGGATTCCAGTGGGAACCCCATGGGAAGCACTGGTAGCAGCTCGCTTTTTGTTAGCCCAACAAGCCCAGCATCAATTGCAGCCACAGATAGCGCCGGGGGCGACCGTTGACCCGCAGGCCGAACTCGAAGGGTCAGTGGTCATTGGTGAAGGGGCGCGCATTGAGGGTCAGGTGCGGATTGTCGGCCCGGTGTGGATCGGGCCACGCGCAGAGATCAGGTCGGGCGCATTGGTGATAGCATCGGTGATCGAGACCGGGGCAACGATTGAGAGCGAGGCGATGGTTGGCGGTTCAGTCATTGGCCCGGCGGCGATTGTGGGGGCCGGTGCTACGATCAGTCACTCGTGGCTGGATGAAGGAGTGCAGATCGGGCCGCAAACGGTTATTGAAGCAGCAGCGTTTTCCGATCCACAACCGACAGCAGTAGTGAACGGTCTGCTCTCCCATGCCGATTTGGTCAATCGTGGGGCAGTTGTGGCGGCCAGTCTTACGATTGCGCCTGCAAGTAGGGTTGCTGCGGGGAGTGTACTTATGTGACTACTGGCAGTTTCGCCAGCGACGGATACGTTTGCCAATCGTTTCCCCTGCGTGTCTGACAAGGCGAGCCAGCGGCCCGCGCATTCAGGGACGGTGACAAGGCGGGTCAACGACCCGCCCACCCACGAAAGACATCCTTATCACGCTCCCACTCTACCCAAACTAGCGCAGATTACTCGGTCGCTCACCCAGGGTAACTGACACCTTCTGCTCTTGACCATCACGAAGGATGGTTAGTTCAACTGTATCACCAGGACGGTACTGCAACAACAGTTGACGCAGCGAGACATTGCCGTCGAGTCGTTGATCATTGACTGCAACGATGATGTCACCTTCTCGTAGACCGGCTTTGGCGGCGGCAGTATTGGGCAACACAGCCGACTGACCGTTAACACCAGCACTGATGAACGCACCATTTTGTACCGGCAGATTATACTCGGCTGCTACTTCGCCATCGATCATGAGATAGGTAATACCGAGGAACGGATAGCGCACCTGACCGGTGCGGATGATCTGATCGGCGACGTTAGAGAAGATGCTGCTCGGTACAGCAAACCCTAGTCCCTCAACCGGGGTCATTGTGCCAAAGCCTACATCGTTGCGCACCACTAACGTATTGATACCGACCACTTCACCTTTCAGGTTGATGAGCGGCCCACCGCTGTTACCACTGTTGATGGCCGCGTCGGTCTGGATCAGTCCTTCCATCCCACTACCCGGTACCGAGCGGTTGAGCGCACTTACTACACCAGCGGTTACCGTATTGCGAAAGTTGCCGAGCGGGCTACCGATCGCCAGTACTGTTTCACCCGGTTGCAAAGCCGATGAGTCACCAATGACAGCCACACCAGGTACCTCGCCACTTACTTTGAGTACGGCAATATCGTTGAGTGAGTCGGTACCGACCAACTCTGCCTGGCGACGAGTACCGTCGGCGAAGAGCACAAAATAGCGATTACCGTCGCTGACGACATGATTGTTCGTAATAATATATCCATCTTCACTGATAATCACCCCACTGCCGCTTCCGCGTCCGGTACGACCTTCGACTGTTATCGTCACGACTGCGGGGGCAACGCGCTTTACCGCCGCGACCATAGCATCAGAGAGGCTGACAACAACGGCTTCATTGACCGTTGACGACGATGGTGGAGTTTGAGTAACGGTATTGACGGGTCGTGTATCGATTGCAGACACCTTAGCTGTTACCTGAGCCAGTGTCTGCTGCGAGACCAGAAACCCTACCAGACCACCGGCAGCGGCGCCACCGGCAACACCGATAAAGATGCCTAACAAGAAGGTAAAAATCAACGCTAGACGATTCCCGTTCATAACCAAACCTCCCAAATGAGCCAGACGATCACGAATTCGCCTGTTTGCTAAACATATCATCACGCAGTTATTTTAAAATTCGGTTAGAAGGGCGTAAGAAGTTGATGAGATGATGCGTAGCGGGTGAGATAGACAGCAGGATCAAACCATTGCAGGCCTTTCTCAGCATTGGATAAGAGTGTTGGCTTGAACCCTCAGCGAGGTGCTGAACACCGTCTTGCTACATTTGATGCCCCTTTCGCTCATCCGTTGGAGAAGGGGCATCGAGGAAATGGTACGTCTACCAGCCACACTTTTTCAGATACTCGATCAGAAAGATCATTGCGGCAACTTCAGCAAATCGCGCAGTGCCGGTTCTAAGGTTGGGAAACGAAACTGGTAACCGAGTTCTAGGGCCTTTCGAGGAATGGCGTTTTGGCCGTACACCACCAGATCAGCCATTTCACCGAGGGCAATGCGCAAACTAAACTCAGGGACCGGTAACCACGACGGCGAGCCGAGCACTTTGCCGAGAATAGCGGCAAACTCACGATTGGGGAGTGCGCCTGGCGCAACCGCATTGAGCGGTCCGCGTACCCGTTCATCTTCGAGGGCAAAACGGATCAGGCCAACTTCATCGGCAGGATGAATCCAGGGATAGACCTGGGTACCAGGAAGGATGGGGCCGCCGGTCATGAGCTTAAAGGGCAGCATAATTTGCGGTAACGCGCCCGATTCGGGATCGAGTAACAGGCCGGTACGCAACTGCACAGTACGAACCCCAAACGACTCGGCCCGTGCCGCTTCTGCTTCCCAGGCCACACAAACCTGCGCCAGAAAGTCATGACCTGGCGGTGCCGATTCGTCGAGTGGAGTGCTATCGCGATAGGGGCCGTAGTACCCGACTGCCGATGCACAAATGAAGACGTTGGGACGTTGGGAAGCAGCCGCGATGGCGTTCACAATACCACGGGTGCCGATCACCCGACTATTGCGGATTTCCGCTTTGTATTCAGGTGTCCAGCGCTTACCGAGCAAGCCGGTAGAAATAGGTGCACCGGCAAGATGGATGACACCCCAGGCGCCGTCAAGGGCCGCTGCCCAAGCACCCTGTTCAGCAGGCTGCCAGGCCACATAGTCAGCCGCGCCGGGCAGGGTATCTCGTGCTCGTGATGGATTACGACTAAAGATGACCAGGGCGTATTCGTTCTGTAATTCGGCAACCAGCTTACGCCCGATCAAGCCAGTCGCGCCGGTGATAATAATGCGTTTTGTGCTCATAGAGTTACTTCATCAGCGCAGCGGCAGGAGCTGGCAGCAGGTCGAGAACCCGCTCCTACCGCTGTGTGAACAGACATATCGGTAACGGTAACAGCTCTGTACCGCGTTCTACATTCAATGTGAATGGCTACAGTAGCATCGTACACGCTCTTGTCGGCTCTGTCAATGATTTGGTAGACCCGCTTTGCACCAGGTGAGTTTAGCGTTTCAGACTACGCAAGAGAGTAGCCATCTCGATAGCTGCTGTAGCCGCTTCAAACCCTTTATTGCCAGCCTTCGTACCGGCACGTTCAATCGCCTGCTCGATATTTTCGGTTGTGATTACCCCAAAAATACAGGGAACACCGGTTTGAAGACTCACCTGGGCGATGCCACTGCTGACAGCACCAGCGACGTGCTCGTAGTGACTGGTTGCGCCACGGATCACTGCTCCTAGGGCGATAATCGCATCGTACTGACCACGTTCGGCCAATAGCCGACAAACTAGCGGTATTTCAAACGACCCCGGTACCCAGGCAATATCAATATACTCTTCGGCCACCCCATGGCGACGGAGCGCATCACGGGCGCCGTCAAGAAGACGATTGGTGATCAGTTCGTTCCAACGACTGACAACAATCGCGATCCGTAAGCCATTTCCTACCAGCATACCTTCATAAATGGTCATAGAGATGCTCCAGTTGGTGACCCATGCGATTCCGTTTGGTAAGCAAATACGCTGCGTTGTGTGGATTGGCCGTTACGTAGATTGGAACTGGCGTAACTACGAAGCCAAATTCACGTAATGCGGCAACTTTCTGTGGATTGTTCGTGAGCAGATGAACGTGGTGCAGACCAAGATCGGCAAGAATCTGTGCTCCGACTGTATAATCACGGAGATCGGCAGGAAAACCGAGCCGTTCATTTGCCTCTACCGTATCCAAACCCTGTTCCTGAAGCGCATACGCTCGTAGTTTATGATGTAATCCGATCCCGCGACCCTCTTGCCGCAAATACACCACTACCCCGCATCCGACAGCCGCAATCTGCTGTAGAGCAACGTCGAGTTGCTCACCACAGTCGCAACGGAGACTACCAAATACATCGCCGGTCAGACATTCCGAATGCAAACGTACCAAGACCGGTTGATCGGCTGTGGGTTTTCCCATCACCAGCGCAACGGCTTCGTAAGGTGTATAGCGAGCGGTGTACGACATGATACGAAACGTACCATACGGTGTAGGAAGATACGCTTCCGCCATGCGTTCGATGAGGCACTCGTGTCGCTTGCGGTACGCGACAATCTGTGCCACACTGATAATCTTCAGGCCATGACGGGCAGCGAAACGAACGAGATCGGGGCCGCGCGCCATTGTACCGTCGTCGTTCATGATCTCGCAGATAACGCCAGCCGGACGCAAACCGGCCAGCCGTGCTAAATCGACAGCCGCTTCAGTTTGCCCACGTCGCTCGAGGACGCCGTTGGGCGCTGCACGGAGCGGAAAGACATGACCCGGTTGGACGAGATCTTCCGGCTTACTCGCCGGATCAACCGCCACCTGAATGGTATGCGCTCGATCAGCAGCCGAGATACCGGTTGTAACACCGCTCGCCGCTTCGATGGAAACGGTAAAGTTGGTACCAAACGGAGCCCGGTTGTGCTGTACCATCGGTGCTAATCCCAGCCGATCGGCAATTTCGCCGTCAAGTGCCAGACAGATCAGTCCACGACCTTCACGGGCCATAAATGCGATGGTCTCGGCAGTAACGTGTTGGGCAGCACAGGCCAGATCACCTTCATTTTCACGGTCGGTATCGTCAACGATGATGATCATTCGCCCGGCTGCGTAATCTTGTAACGCCTCTTCTACCGATGCAAACATTAGTGCGCCTCCCGCCGGTAAGCTTCTACCAACCGTTCCACATACTTCGCGATAATGTCCACCTCAATGTTCACTAACGCCCCTACCTGCTGATGGCCCATAATGACTGCCGATTGGGTGTAAGCGACCAACGCAACCGTAAACGTATCACGCCCCATTTCAGCTACCGTCAGACTTACACCGTCAACCGCGATGTAACCCTTTTCGACGATGTACGGCAATAAACGGGCAGGTGGGCGAATTGTTACGCGCTTCGAGTCGCCTTCGGGAACGATCGCAACAATTTCGCCAATACCATCGACATGGCCCTGAACGTAATGCCCACCCATTCTGCCACCAAAGGCGAGTGCCCGTTCGAGGTTCACTGGATCACCGACTTTGAGCAGCCCTAAATTGGTGCGCCGCAACGTCTCTGGACTCAGCCCAACTGTGAAGCTGTGATTGGTCAGCGCAGTCACCGTCAGGCATGTACCGTTGACCGCAATACTGTCGCCAATGCGTGTCCCTTCGAGCACGGTATGGCAGTTCACGGTCAATTGATTCGCCTGATCCTGATCACCGACAATGTGAGCAACTGTTCCCATCTCTTCCACAATCCCGGTAAACATCAGCAACCTCCTCGATATTCCACCATGGCGCAGCGATTGACGAAGCAATCAGCAATACGTCCTGGTCGTACTGTTCAACGCGACGCAAACGGTAGGTATGAGCCAGAGCCATTCGTGGCACACCGGAACCTACCATCGGCGCCAGTGCCAGGGCATCATTGACGATTCGAGCACCAATGAAGGCCCAGATTTCATCAATCAAACCATCGGTGTGTAGCGCACCCAACAGCGTAGCACCGCCCTCAACTAACACGTGATTGTGACCCTGCTCGGCGAGATAGCACAGCAACGGCTTGAGCGCGACACGTCCATTGGCATCAGATGGGCATTGCACAACCTTTGCCCCACGCTCCTGTACGGCGCTCACCCAGGCCGGAGCGGGCTTCACCGTCGCAATCAGTGTCTGACCGGGGAGGTCGGCGCTAAGTACCCGCGCTTCCAACGGGGTTCGACCATGACTATCCACAATCACCCGCAGCGGATGGCGCGGCATCCGCCAGTGTTGATCGAGACGGGTGGTCAGTTGCGGATCATCTTTGAGCACGGTGCCGACTCCCACCATAATCACATCAACCCGATCGCGTAGCCGATGCACTTCGGTACGAGCGGCAGAACCGGTGATCCAACGACTATCGCCACCGGCAGTCGCAATCCGACCGTCGAGCGTCATGGCATATTTGGCCGTGACTAATGGCCGACCAGACAGTACCCGACACCGAAACGGTGCCAGTTGTTCGGCGACAACGGCAGCGCCAGTCGTGATCCGATGCACCTCGATCCCGGCACTCTGCAACACCGGCGTTGCTCCGGCCCCCATGCGCGGGTCGGGGTCATGGGCAATGAAAAAGACGCGCCGGATACCGGCAGCAATGATGGCTTCGGTGCAAGGAGGTGTACGGCCGTGGAACGTACATGGTTCAAGGGTCGTGTAGAGATCGGCCCCTTGTGCGCGGTGACCGGCAGCCGCCAACGCGACTCGTTCTGCGTGCGGTCCGCCGGCGGGTTGGGTGGCACCTACCCCAACCACCTGTCCATCGCGCACGACCACTGCCCCAACCGGCGGATTAGGGCTGGTGCGACCAACAACGGCCGCTGCCTGCTGCAAAGCAAGGGCAATAAAGCGATCAGGTGTGAAGCATTGGTGATGATCATTCATCGCGACACCCCTTTGCATAACCTTCGGGGCATCGCGGGGAGGACGATGAAGCAGAGGAGAACAACCGGCCGGTGCTTAACCGGTACAGTTGCACAAACAGACAAGAGCAGCGAGTGTGCCCTTGTCACTGCATGTTCCATCGTGCCAGACCAACCGCAGACCTTCTCCCATCCGGACTATACCGTCGGCCCCGGAATCGCACCGAGTCCTGCCTTGCGGCTCGCGGGCTTGTGTGGGCACGCCACCATTACCGCCGATCAGGAATTTCACCTTGCCCCGAAGGTCTTCGGATTATGTCGCCGTAGCGACATGTATGAGTACCATACCGCGAAAATCGGATGGTGTCAATTCGATTGACGGCGGATGAAACCTGATAGATTACGGGCACAGCGGCACCGTGCCCCAACCGATCTTCTTCTGCAACAGGGTTCTCCGGATAGGCTCTTAAAGCAGTGGGGACGGTTTGGGAACCGCCTCTACTCCGACCTCTCCCCGCGTTCCCTGCTCACGTTTCCGCCAAACATACCCCGCTCGTTACAGTCTGGCTACTGTTAATTGAGCAGCTATCACTTACATGCCTGCGCACGATGGTTTAGCTTTTTTCCAAAAGCCACTGAGGAAGCTATCTGATTTCAGCAACAGCATGAGCAATCTTCACATTGAATGGACAATAAGCTTGTTCCCGCCGGGCACTCGAGCAGTATTTTGGCAATTGCTCGTTACATTCGGCGTACCGGTGCTTGTGGTGGGTTTCTTTATTGCAATTATCACCACAGAAAATCGTTGGCTTGTTACGTTACAGGTGATGAGTATTGTGGCTGCTATTCTTGTGGTATTGCTCGTGCTGGCCGTCCTGATCTTGTGGCTGGTTGGCTATCAACAGCACTTTGTGCTCGACGGGCAAGGTGTTCGTGTTACTGCATGGGTGTACCAAAGCATTCTTTCGTGCGGCCCGATTCCTTCTTTTTATTGAGCGGACGACCCGGTGCAATGGGTTCAGCACTCCTTATGCGCACAGGTGATGCCATCGACTGGCAAGAAGTGCGGAAGGTGGAAGTCGAGCCGCGACAATATCTGCTGACGTTGCATCGTAAAAGCGGCTCCCCATTTCTGCTGTTCTGTCCCCCAGAACATTTCGCGACAGTGCGCGAGATTGTACAGGCGCAAACCGCTCTTCGTTGGTGAAGGTCAGAAGAACACTTGCTGGTATCGTACAACCTTAAATCGTTCTTCTGTCCGTACCCCGGTACTGCTAAAGAATGCGCTGCTCGCTACGCTCCGCCTATGCTACGCCCCAACCGCACTGTAACGGCGCACCCCGTTGTTCCAAAGCCAGTGCAATAACGCTCCCAGCACTACAATCCAACCGAGCTGATGAGCGAATCCCCAGATGATGGCTGTCTGATCAAGACGGCCAAGCAGTAATTCGAGGGGAAAAGCCAGCATCGCCCGAAAAGGCAACCAGTTCAGAACCGCCGTAACCGGCGCCGGTAACAGGTCGAGTGGTACGAGATATCCGCTGCAAAAGGCGTAGACGCCAAACCAAAAGTCTTGCAGTGCCAGCACCTGTGTCCACCAGAAACTGAGCACACCGATACAACACTGGTTCAGGAAGTAGACGGCGAAAGCCAGCCCAATCGCCAGTGGTAAAAGACTCCATCTGAGGAGATCGGGCTGCGGGATGGCTCCAGGAGCAATCAGACTGGCGATCAAGACGATAGGAGCCATCATCAGCAGGCGCAGTGGCTTGTCGGCCAACGCCATCGCCAGATAGCGCCACAGCGGATGTACCGGTCGCAGCAGGTGTGGCGATAGCTCACCCAGGCGAATCTCACGCTCCATATCCCAGATAATCCAGACGCCGGTGAGCTGGCGAATGCAGAGGGCGCCCACGAAATAGGCAACAAAATCATCGCGAGCGTAACCGCCGATTGTGCCATCCCCCGCGAGAGTCCGCCAGATCGCTAGCATGATCAGTGGCAACATCCCGGTGGTTACCCAGATAAACAGTTGAGCACGATAGGCCAGCGCATCGATCCACGCTGCACGGAGCAAGACGACAAATTTAGCAGTCATATATTCTCCATAACGAAAATCTGTTCTTGTAGTATTATAAATGAGGATCGTTGAAACAACAGGTTTTGACATGCGTATTGCTTTTCTAGACTCATGGCTTCAGCAAGTGGCTGAAGGCAGCGGCACTGCTGCCGCTATCGGCGGTTTAGGACGCGCTCTGCGTGTCCACGGCCATCACGTGGCCCGTATCTCGCCATTGGTGGCGTGGCCATCCAATCTGACGCTGCGGCGATTGCTGTTTAATCTTTATGTACCGGCACTCCTGCGTGCATTACCCTACGATTTGATTGTGGGGGTGGATATTGACGGCGTACTGGTGGCCCGTCGGGTAACGACACCGTATATCTGTAGTATCAAGGGCGTGATCGCTGAGGAGCTACAGCACGAGCGCGGTCAGGTACGCCATGTGTTATGGTTGCTTTCGCGGCTTGAACGGATCAACGCCCGCCAGGCTCCAATCGTCATTACGACCAGTCACTATTGTCGGGTAAGTATTCAACGGCACTACGGCGTGCCGCTGGAAAGGATACATCTAGTGCCAGAGGGCATTGATCTGGCTTCGTGGCCCACACCACTCCCTCGTCACGACGGACAGACGATTCTGTGTGTGGCTCGCCAGTATCCGCGTAAACACATCGCCGATCTGATCCAGGCATTTGCCCGAATCCGCCCTCGTTTTCCCGCTGCGCGTCTGGTGATCATCGGTGATGGTCCCGAACACATTAATCTCCGTACCCTGTCGAATCAGCTCGGACTTGGGGCAAGCTGCCAGTTGCTCGGTGCGCTCCCTGACGATGCGGCAGTGAAAGAGTGGTACTACCGCGCCGACCTTTTCTGTCTGCCTAGTGTACAAGAGGGGTTCGGTATTGTGTTTCTCGAAGCCATGGCTGCCGGACTACCGATTGTAGCCACAACCGCAGCGGCAATTCCCGAAGTCGTGCCGCACGGTCAGGCCGGTCTGTTGGTGCCACCTGCCGATGTGCCAGCACTGGCCGAGGCGCTGACCACCTTGCTGGCCGATCCAGAGCTACGGCGGCGCTACGGAACGTTTGGCCGCGAGTACGTCACCCGTTTCGATTGGATGCGAGTCGCCGAGCAGTTTCTGGGTGTAGCACGTGGTCATTAAGTATGACAATTGAAGTTCGTAATCTGCGCAAATACTATCAGATTCACCGCAAAGGAGTCGGCCTGCGGGGGTCACTACAAGCGTTCATCAGACGTCGCTACGAGACCGTCAAGGCTGTTGATGGGATCGACTTCACAATTGATACCGGTGAGATGGTTGGTTTTCTGGGTCCCAATGGCGCCGGTAAGACGACAACGCTCAAGGTACTGGCCGGTTTACTACACCCGACGGCTGGTGAGGTACGGGTATTGGGCTATACGCCATTTGAACGGAAGACGGCCTTCCTCAAGCAAATCACGCTAGTAATGGGCCAGAAACAGCAACTGCTCTGGGATTTACCGGCTATCGAGACCTTTGAAGTAAACCGCGTTATCTTTGAGGTGCCAGCACATGAATATCGCCGGATGCTCAACGAGTTGACCGACCTGCTTGAACTGGGTGATCTGTTGAACAAGCAGGTGCGCAAGCTAAGTCTGGGTGAACGGATGAAGTGTGAACTGGCCGCTGCCCTGCTTCATCGGCCGCGAGTACTCTTTCTCGACGAACCAACCATTGGTCTCGATGTAACGATGCAGGCCCGTGTCCGTGAATTTGTCGCCGAATACAACCGGCGTTACGGGGCGACAGTGCTGCTAACCAGCCACTACATGGCCGATGTGACAGCACTCTGCCGCCGGGTGATTGTGATCAACCACGGTCGCCTGCTCTACGATGGGAACCTCCAGCGAATGGTTGAACAGGTTGCCCCCCACAAGATTATTCATCTGACGTTGCATCAGGCTGTTGCACCTGAGACCCTGGCTCGCTACGGCGAGGTGCAACGGTACGATGGGTTGGAGGTTGAGCTGAAAGTGTCGCGCTACGAAACGTCGCGCATTGGCGCCCAATTGCTCAGTGAGCTGCCGGTAGCCGATGTCAACATCGCTGAGCCGCCGATTGAGGAGATTATCAGCGAGGTATTTGGTCAGCCGGTATAAATACCCAGATTTCTTATTGGGAACGTACCGTGGCCGTGCAACCGTCGCGTGAGGAGGCGCCAACGCTCTTTCTTGCCTGCCACACCACGTTCACTCTTCCTCTCCCCGCCTGGGAGATGAAGGGGCGAGGGGGAAGGTGAGGGGCGTCTCCCGTTTCCATCACGGTGAGGAGACGCCTGCATGAACGTTCTCCGAGCTATACCATTCTCATGGTCGAGCTTCATCAAAAGCCCAGCTTTTTGATGAGGTGCTTCGTTGCTCGCCACTTCAGCCGACGCTCCTGCTGAGCGCCTGATAAAACCACGAGTTTCTGAATCATGCACTCAGCAAAAATAGAATGACCGCTGCTGTGACGGGTAATTGCCGCCCAAATATTTGGGTGCGGAAGCCGATGTGTCCGCACCCAATAGACGGTGCTATTCTGTTTCAGCCAACTTCCCTCTCATGCTAGATGCATGGGTAGTCCAACACAGAGGGGCGCAGCGTTGCTGCGACCCTACACCCGTTCCAAAACACTCAAAATCAGATTGGGGAAGATACCCAATACCAACACACCAACGACAGCAATGGCCAGTGCTGCACCAATTCCACGCGGTAACGGCACCGGCGTCAAATCGGTTGCCGGTTCGATGAACATTGCTTTGAGCAGACGAAGGTAATAATAAAGACTGACAATCGTCATTACCACCGCAATGACAACCAGCCAGGTTGCACCACTTTGCCAACCGACCATAAAGATGTAAAACTTAGCAAAAAAGCCACCAAGGGGCGGGATTCCGGCCAGCGAGAGGATGCAGACGGTAAACAGCAGCGCAAGCGGCAGATTGCGTCGCGAAAGACCACGCAGATGGGTAAGGTCATCGCCACCAGTTTGCTGTCCGATCAATGCCAACGCGCCAAAAGCACCCAGGTTGGTTAGACTATAGATGAACAGGTAATAGAGTAGCGCCGTCAACCCTTGTTCCCGATCAAACGGTTGCGCAGCAGCCCAGGCCAGCAAGCCCAACACTACAAAACCGGCATGCGCGATGCTTGAATACGCTAACAGCCGTTTGACATTCGTTTGCGGCAGTGCAGCCAGATTTCCAATCACCACTGTCAGCAGCGCCAGTACCGCCAGCACTGCTGTCCATCCACCAGCAGCATCGTCGAGCGTCGGCGCACCTACTATTGCCGGAAATGTCTTGGTCAATAACCGGAAGAGTAAAATAAAACCGGCTGCTTTTGAAGCGGTCGAAATGAAGGCCGTAATCGGGGTTGGTGCTCCTTCATACACATCAGGTGACCAACCGTGAAACGGCACAACCGCCAGCTTGTACCCCATACCGGCCACGATAAAGAGCATAGCCAGCGTTATCAGGCCACCACTTGACGCGGTAAAGGTACCGATCCGATCAAAACGAGTCAGGTCATTAAAATTGGTTGCACTACCGACACCGTTGAGTGCTGCGCCAAAAGCCAGACTCATGCCGTACAGGAGAATCGCCGACGAAATAGCTCCAAACAGGAAGTATTTAAGACCTGCCTCTGCCGAGCGCGGGTCGTTACGAAAGTAGCCAGCCAATAGATACAGTGGGATCGAAGTTAACTCAATAGCGAGATACGCCAGCAAAAATTCGTTGGCACCCACCATCAGACACATACCGAGGGTGCTAAAGATGATCAAGGCGTAAAACTCACCAGGATGAGCACTAGGCCGAACGTCAAGGCAGAGCAGACTGGTCACCAGCGCAGCTCCGATGATGAGCAAACGCGCAATCATCGTTAAGTGATCGGTAGCAAACGCCCCGGCAATTGGCTCACCACCGGGGCCACCACTCTGAAGGTTACGGATAATGTTCGTGAAGAAATTAACTGGCGCCGTCTCAGGCAGGCGGTAAATATAGCCACTCTGTAGCAACGCGACAAACAACACCATCCCCAGGCCGATAGCGGTAAGTGAGGCTGAAGATTTAACGCGCTCAAGCTGTGCTTCTGGTGTGCGCCCCCACCGCTCAAGAATATCTGAACCTAACACCAGTAGCGCCAATACCAGGAGCAAAATCTCCGGCAAAAGACGTGGGATGTCGGTCAACTGAAACATACGTCCCTCTTTATTGCTACAATCAGCGTAGCGCTACAACCACCTCATTGAGACGCGCCACCAATGGTCGCACACCGGTATCAATCAGCTCGGTCATCCACGCCGGATACAATCCCAACCCAACCAGTACTAACGCCAATACCAATGCGCCGCTGTATTCCTGCCACGTTAATTTGGGAAGATGTAGAAATTCGGGATTTTTTACCTCATCGTAGAAGACGGCCCACACGGCGCGTAGAATATAGGCTCCCGTAATTGGAATGCTCAGGGCCGCAATGACGGCGACTAACGGGTACCGTTCCCACACGCCAATGAAGATGTTAAACTCGGCCCAAAACCCAGCCAACCCCGGCATCCCCATCGATGAAAGGCCGCCTAGAATGAACATTGCTGCCGCAAAAGGCATCACCCGACCCAGCCCACCCAATTCGGGCAACTGTCGGGTATGGGTGCGGTCGTAGATCATTCGTCCCACCACTGCAAAGAAGAGCGCGGTCATAATCCCGTGCGCAAACATCTGGAGCACCGACCCCATCACTGCAATCTGGGTTCCGGCGGCTAATCCCATCACGACCAGTCCCATGTGGCTGACCGACGAATAGCCGATGATAAACTTCGCATCGCGTTGTACCATCGCAATGCTGGCACCGTACACTACGTTGAAAATGGTTAAAATCACGATAATTGGAAGCCATTCACGGGCGCCATTGGGCATGAGCCACATAGCCGCCCGTAAACAGCCGTATGCTCCCAGTTTCATCAAAACTCCGGCGTGCAACATACTGACCGCCGTCGGCGCGGCGACGTGACCGGTCGGACTCCACGTGTGGAAGGGAAACATACCGGCCAACACCCCAAAACCGACGAATAAGGCGGGAAAGAGGAGGCGTTGCAAATCTCCGGCAATGAAACCCTGTTCGGCCAGCACCAGCATATTAAAGGTGCGCAGACCGCTCCCAAAGTAGAGACCGATCATCCCGATAATAACTAGCGCACTCCCTGCCATCAGAAACAGGGTCAGCTTCATTGCACCGTACTCTTTGCGAGTACTACCCCAAATGCCGATCAACAAGTACATCGGCAATACGGCTAACTCGTAGAAGACAAAAAAGAGAAAGAGATCAAGCGCACTAAAAACGCCGTAAACACCGGTGGTCAAGAGTAACAACCAGACCCAATACTCTTTGGCGCGCTCTTCGATATTCCAGCTCATCAGGGCGCCGGTAAAGATCACAATACCGTTGAGCAGCAGCATCGGTAGATTGATGCCGTCAACACCCAACAGATAACTCATCCCAAGCTGCGGTATCCAGTCAAGTTGTTCGATAAATTGAAAACCGCCTCGAACTGGATCATACGCCAGAAAGACCAACAACGACAGGACGAGCGAGATAAAGGCGAATCCTGTCCCGACCCAACGCATCAGATCGGGATACCGATCAGGAATGAAGGCAATGATGATGGCCGGTACGAGCATACTAAGCCAGATCAGGCTCAACCACGGTATATCGGCGGAAAGCGTTAGCAACCCCATGTGGTCACCCTTGTGCAATGCATCTGGTAAGCCAGATGGCGATCTGTTCTCTAACTAAATGCACGGGCAAAGATAGCAACCAATTGTCCTGCCGCAGCATTACCCAGATTGATGAGCGGGCCAGGGTAGACTCCAATCAATAATGAGAGGCTTAAAATTGGTACGATTGACCAAAATTCTGGTGCGCGGAGATCGGCAATCGTGCGTGGTGTGCCGATGGCTGGCCCCAAAAAGATACGCTGGAACATAAGTAACAATGCCAGCGCTGTCACGACCAGCCCAATCACGGCCAGCGCCGTGAAGAGCGGTAACGTCGCCCAGGCTCCGCGAAAGATGAAAAATTCGCCGACAAAGCCGGCCAATCCGGGAAGACCCAGGTTAGCGAAGAGCGCAATGCCCATCACACCGGCAAAGGTTGGGGCACTGGCGCGTAAACCACCCAGACCGCTGAGTTCCCACCGACCAGTACGTTCATACAAGACGCCGGCCAGGTAGAAGAGAGCACCGGTGCTGAGACCGTGGGCGACCATCTGTACCAGTGCCCCATTGATCGCACTTGCCCGTGCATCAATCCCTGCTTCGCCCGCCGCTGCCGCCCCGGCGATTGCCAGCATGACGTACCCCATGTGATTGATCGAGGTATAACCAATCAGTCGCTTAATATCGCCATTGACCTGACTGAGTGCGCCAAATGCACCGGCAACCACTCCCACTACTGCCAGTGCAGCCAGCACCGGCGCAAAATACTGAGCAGCATCAGGCGTGAACGGCAAAAGGAGCCGCAACATTCCGTAGGCCCCCATCTTGCTCATCACCGCTGACAGCAGAATACTCGCTGCTGTCGGGCCTTCCGCGTAGGCATCGGGGAGCCAGGTGTGGAACGGCCACACCGCCAGTTTGATAGCGAAGGCAATGAAGATTGCCCACATCGCGATACTACTGTAGAGCATCGGATAGCGACCAAGCACATCGGTTACCCCGAGTTGATCCATGTAGGCAAAAAGAATATCGCGCAGCGTCCCTTCAACCCCGGCCACCGCTAATCCCTGACCTAAGCGACCAAGGGCGATCAGGTCAAACGTTGGCATCCCAACCTGACGCATCGCCAGATAGATCAATTGGAAGAGCAGGAGCATCCCCAGCGAACCGGCCATTGTGTACACAAAGAACTTGAAAGCCGCATAGCGACGCTGTTCACGCCCCCAGCCCTGGATCAGGAAGAAGGCCGGTACCAGACTGAATTCCCAGCAGATGAAGAAAAAGAAGAAGTCAAGCGCAACAAAGTAACCCAACATCGCCGCTTCTAGCAAAAGCAGCAATGCCAGATGCGCCCGCAATCGCTCCTGCACACCCCAACTAGCGATGATAGCGAGCGGAGTCATCACTACGGTCAACAAGACCAGCGGCAGGCTTAGCCCATCAATGCCGAGAAAGTAATCAACCCGGACAGCTTGAATCCAGGGAATCCGTTCGACTAATTGTACTGCCCCCTGGCCTCCTGCCACAGCCTGCGGGTCGAACCGCATCCAGATCATAATGGCCAACAGCAACGGCACACCTGTCCAGGCCAGTACCCCAACCTTGACAATCCGCTCGTTGAGTCTGATCAGCCAGGCCAACCCGATCAGTGCAATACCGACCAACGGCGAAAGCATCAGCAATGTGAGCCACGGAACGCCATCGGCGGCAGGAATGAGATAATCCGGCAGATTCATACGCTATCGCCCAATTACATACAGCCAGAACATGGCTAGCGAGAGCAGACCACCAAATACGTAGATTAGATAATCCTGCGCTTTTCCGGTTTGCAAACGTCGAACCTGACGACCACTCCCCTGCGTGCCGCTTGCTAATCCGTCCGGCCCATCGTTGAGCAGGGTGTCATCGATGATGAAGTTCACTTTGCCTAAGCCGAAGGTAAAGCGCCCTATGCCATCAATCAACCGATCAATGACCGCTCGATCCAGTAACGACCAGGCTGCGGCCAGGCTGGCAGTCAATTGACCGAGGGTAGCCGCGTACAGCTCATCAATGTAGTATTTAGCGTTGAGCAGCGTAAATAATCCCGGCGCTCGTGCAGCCAATGGATCGGTATCGGTTGCCGACGTAAAGGCCTGACGATACCCGTACCAACCAACCGCAATACCGGCCAGCGCAATGATAAGTGATAGACCGGCCACCAGCGGATCGAGTTTCGCGGCCTCTTGCCCCCAGAGAGTGGCCAACCAATGCCCAAACGGTAGGTCGAATGGGAGATTGAGCAAACCGGCAGTGAGCGCAAAGCTCGCCAATATGACCAGCGGTGCAATCATGCGTGGGTCTTCGTGCCAGTGCTCGCCATGCTCATGATGATCGTCATGATGGTGATCTCGATGATGACCGTGTTCACTCACTGGTGCATCGGGATTCACAAACACCACTGGCTGAGCACCACGATACTCACCGAAGAAGACCAACCACCACTGGCGCGTCATATAGACTGCGGTCAGGAAGGCGGCAACACTAAGCGTCACATAGACCGCGATATTATGTTTGAAGGCATCGAGCAAAATCTCGTCTTTGCTCCAAAAGCCGGCAAAAGGAACGATCCCGGCCAGTGCCAGATAACCGGCAGTGTACGTCCAGAACGTCCACGGCAAACGGGTACGTAAGCCACCCATATTACGAATATCTTGCGCGGTCTGCTGGGCCGCGTATTCATCGTAATGATGAATCTGCCGGATTGATGGCTGCTGTTCCATCGCATGAATGATCGACCCCGAACCGAGGAAGAGCAGCGCTTTGAAGAAGGCATGGGTGATCAAATGGAACATTGCCGCCACCCAACCACCGACACCTAGCGCCGCTACCATAAAACCGAGCTGCGACAGCGTACTGTAGGCCAGGATGCGTTTGATGTCGAATTGCGCAACGGCAATTGTTGCGGCAAACAGAGCGGTAAAGGCACCGATAAAGGCAACTACGCCTAACGAGGTAGGATCGGCGGTGAAGATGGGAAATGTGCGGGCAACAAGAAAGACACCGGCAGCAACCATCGTTGCCGCGTGAATAAGCGCCGATACCGGCGTGGGGCCTTCCATCGCATCTGGTAACCAGACATGCAGCGGGAATTGCGCTGATTTCCCAACCGTACCGGCAAACAACAACAAGGCAATGCCGGCTGCATGGCTCAGACCCAATACACCCGTCTCACGTGCCAGCCGTTCGAGCAGCGGCGGAAAGAAGATGCCATGCTCATCCTGACCAAAGGAGATGCCACCAGCCTGCGCGTACAGGTACACGATGCCCAGTAAGAGGAGCACATCACCTACGCGAGTAGTGATAAACGCTTTCACTGCTGCTCGTGCTGCACTGGGACGTTCGTAGAGAAAGCCGATCAGCAGGTACGAGCAAAGCCCCATCACCTCCCACGCCATAAAAAAGAGAAGGAGATTATCGGCCATGCTCATCAGCAGCATGGCTGCCGTGAAGAGGGCTATAAAACTAAAGAAGCGACTCTGGCGTGGATGCGCAGCCATATAGCCAATTGAAAAGAGATGAATGCAGGTTGAGGCAATGGTCACCATTGCCAGCATAGCGGCAGCGGCGCCATCGATATAAATACCCATTTGTAAGGCTGTCTCCCCAGTCGGTGCCCATACGAACCGCTGTACCACATTCGGTTCAGGAAAAGCAAATGCGCCGTGTTCACCGTGGTGTACAGCAAGCTGCACCAGTTGACCATCGTGCAGCGCCCAACCGTTGGCGACTGCCGCCAGCAATCCCAACGCCATGACTGTTGCGATCATTATCAGGCCGGTCGCTAGCCACGCACTCACCATCGCCATGCGCCGTACTGGCGTCAGGGTGATGAGAGCGCTAGCCAGTAGCGGCCAGAACGGTATCAGCCATGCATTTTGCAGAAAAAACGCCATATACGTTCCCGTCATTTACATTTCTGCAAGTCTTCCTGTCTTCGGTCCCTCATCTCGCCGACGTTGCTAACCTTCTGGCCCACCACTGTTCCGTTATCCGCGCAGGCGATCAATTTCATCGGCCTGAACGGTGACATAGTGGCGATAGACGGCAATCACCATTGCCAGACCTACGGCTGCTTCTGCTGCTGCTACAGCGATAATAAAGATGGCAAATGTCTGACCGGTAATGTAACGGGCCTCGAAATAGCGCCAAAAGGCGACCAGATTGATATTGACGGCGTTGAGCATCAGTTCAACACCCATCAAGACTCCGATCAGGTTCCGCCGTGAAAGGGCGCCAAAAAGGCCAATACAGAAGAGAGCAGCAGCCAATGTCAATACTGCCGGTAATGGAACTGCATTCAGCATAATTACCTCTCACTTGCCGATCGCGACTCTTGCACAACCGGTTCTGCCTCGACCGGTGCTGGTACGGTTGGCGACGTTTGCTCACGCAGGCGCTTCAATTCCAGCTCTTCAGCTAGGGTCAGCACCTTACGACGGCGTGCGCGCTCTTCATAGGCAATCACAATCGCCCCGATCAACGCAACTGTCAACAAGACCCCTACCACCTGAAACTGGATGAGAAACTCGTTGACAAAACCGCGTCCTAGCTCTGCCGGGCCGGCAATCGGCTCAGGCGTACCCAGAGGTGGTGCTGGTGGCACATTCCATTGCTGGTTGATCAATGTGGGGGCCAGCACCGTCGCAAAGAGCAATGCGGCAATTGCCAGTACAACCGGCCAGCGATTGGTAAGCTGACGCACCCCTTCACCGGTAATCTGGCGGGTGAGCATGATGGCAAACAGGATCAAGACCGACACGGCACCAACGTAGATCAACACCTGCACAACGGCCAGAAATTCGGCTTCAAGGAGCATATAGAGCGCACCGACGCCAAAGAAACAGGCAATCAGCCAGAGTGCAGCGTGAATCACATTCCGTACCGAGACGACCATCGCCGCCGCAACCAGAATAAACACGGCAATCACGCCAAACGTTATTTGCACAACAACTTCCATCACTCGTTCCTGCCCCAGCCTTCCGCTGCCATTATCATTGCCTCTGTTCGCAACCGCTTACAACGTGGCACTCAACTCCTCTAGTTCCACTCGTCGTCGTTCGGCTTGCGACGCCGCATAGACTTGAGTCAACCAGAGGTACACACCGATATTAATAGCCAGGGTGATGATAAATGCCGCCAGCCAACGCAGTACCGGTGACCAGCCAACGGTGATCAACATTCCTTCAGCCGCCCCCCAACGGGTAAATGCGACCCACACCGCAGCACTGAACAAATTAGCCAGGGTAAGTGGAATGAGAAACTTCCAGCCAAAATCCATAAGTTGATCGATCCGCAGCCGGGGAAACGCACCGCGTAGCCAGACCATCACAAAGAAGAAGATATACGTTTTAAGCAGGAAGTAGAAGACACCAAGCGCGCCGGCCAAAACGTTAAACAGACCATTGCCATCAGGGTTAGTCGGTGTGATCGCCTGTGCATAGAGCCAATTCACGCCTGGCCCCTGCCACCCCCCGAAAAAGAGGATCGCAGTGATAGCGCAGAGCAAAAAGTTCAATACATACTGGGCTAGATAGAACAGACCGAATTTCATCCCACTGTATTCGGTCATATAACCGGCGACAATCTCAGAGTCGGCTTCTGGAATATCAAACGGCGTACGCTCGCCTTCGGCTAAGGCGGCGATAAAGAAGGCAATAAAGGCGACAAAGCCAACCGGTGTGAAAACAAACCACCCTAAACCGAGATCGGGAATCCCTGGCAGATCACGATTGCTGATCAACAAACCGGCCTGGTATTCGATAATACTATTAATGGAGAGCGAACCAACGATCATCACAATCGCAATCAGTGACAAGACGGCAGGAATCTCATACGAGACCATTTGGGCGACGGCCCGCATCGCACCCAAAAGCGAGAATTTGTTGTTGCTGGCCCAACCCGCCATCATTAGCCCGACTGCACTGATTGACGATACCGCGAAGAAGAAGAGCAGACTGGTCGGCAGATCAACCGGCGTCATCCCCGGCCCCCACGGAACCACGGCAAACATTAGGATGGTAGGGGCGACCACCACGCAGGGCGCGAGGAAGTGAACAATTCGATCGGCGGCTTCTGGCACGATGTCTTCTTTGGTAAACATCTTGACGCCGTCAGCAATTGGTTGCCAGATACCTTCTGGGCCAACACGGTTGGGTCCAATCCGATCCTGCATACGTGCAATAACTCGACGCTCATAGTAGGTGAAAAAGAGCATCTGGAGCGGCGCCACAACCAGTATGATCGTCACGACGACAAGAGAACTGATCAGATAGATCAGCCAGTCAGGCCATCCCCAACCGAAGGTCCCATTGATTAGTGCCTGTAAGATATCATACATCGAGGCTTCTCCATCGGGTTATGATCCCTCTTCCGTATCAACACTGTCAGCAGCTTGCTTGCGCTTCGCGGCGTTAGCCGCCCGGATTGCCGCCAGGCGCGCTGCTTTGTCGTCGGCGGGTGTGGGCGTCGTCGGCTCACCTGTCGCTGCCGGTGCGGCATCGGTGGCGGCTGCCTTCTTCGCGGCATTGGCGGCCCGGATTGCCGCCAGACGCGCTGCTTTGTCGTCGGCGGGTGTGGGTGCCGTCGGCTCACCTGTCGCTGCCGGTGCGGCATCGGTGGCGGCTGCCTTCTTCGCGGCGTTGGCGGCCCGGATTGCCGCCAGGCGCGCTGCTTTGTCGTCGGCGGGTGGTGCTTCGGCAGGGGTGCCTCCTTCAGCCGATGGTGTGACACCATCACCAGCCTGGGCTGCCTTTGCCGCCCGGATCGCCGCCAGCTTCGCTGCTTTCTCTTCAGGTGTCAGCTTACGTGCTTCGGTTGGTGCTGAGGGTGCTGGTGGTGATGCAGGCTCTGCTGCTGGCGATGGCGCAGCCGCCTGAGCAGCCAGTTCAGCTCGCCGTGCCGCAATGCGCTCGGTAAGATGCGGTGCAATCCCGATGACATCAGGACGACGGCGAATATTCCCTTGCAGCTTCTTCAGAGCACTCTCGCGCACCTCTGCCCACATCGTTGGGGCAATGCTCGCGTAGTAGCTAATTGGTCGGTTTAACTGGGCTTTATGCACAGTCAGTTGGGCGTGATCGTCGGTCGACAACTCAAACTCGTGATCCATCTTGATCGCGTCAAATGGACACACTTCCGCGCAAAAGCCACAACTCATGCAGGCGTCATACTCGATAATAAACTCTGCCACTGCCGGTACCGGTTTGCCGGTAGCCGGGTCCTTGGCCTGCGTCATATGAATGACTTGCGGTGGGCAGATACGCTCACACTGGAAGCACGAGGTGCAGAGTTCGTGACCGGTCTCGTCATCGTAGAGGAGAATGGGCATGTTGCGGTAAGCCTCTGGAATCCGTGGCTTCTCTTCAGGATACTGGATCGTGAACGTACCATGAATCTGGCTATAGCTGCGATTCAGGCGAAATGACTCTTTCCAGTGTTTCCAAATCACCGCCATTCCACGGAGCAAACCGCCGCCGCGTCGCACACGAGAATCATCGCGTTGCACTTCGATAACGCGACCGCGTGGAATCTCTATCTCAAATGGTGGTTCCATCATCGATCCACCTCTCCCATCACGATGTCAATACTGCCGAGGATGACCACAATATCAGCCACCTTGTACCCGCGACACATATCGGCTAGGGGCGTAAGATTGATAAACGACGGTGCGCGCACTTTATAACGGTACGGCTTGCCGCTACCATCGCTAACCAGGTAGAAACCCAGCTCGCCCTTCGGCGACTCTATCCGGGCATACGCATCGCCCACCGGTGGTCGTACATTCTGGCGTGCCTTTGGATTGATATGACCACCCTTTGCGTCAGGCAATTGCTCGAGCACCTGCTCGATAATCCGCTTACTCTGACGCATCTCCTCAATTCTCACCAAAAACCGGTCATATACATCACCCACCTTACCGATGGGAATATCGAAATCGAACCGGTCGTAAACACTGTAAGGTTCGGCTTTACGCACATCGTAGGGAATACCCGAACCGCGTAACACCGGTCCAGTCACACCATACGAGAGGGCAACCTCACGTGGCAGTATCCCGATACCGACCGCTCGCTGTAGTAAAATCTCGTTATCGCGCAGCAGGCGTTCAAGCTCGTCGATATATGCCGGCAAAGCGACGAGCAGCTCACGCAGGTTCGGGATAAACTCAGGTGGCAAATCTCGTGCGACACCGCCAAAACGAAAGTAGTTGCACATCAGCCGGGCGCCGCTCGCCATCTCGAAGAGATCGAGAATCTTCTCACGTTCGCGCATGCCAAAAGCCAGCGGTGTCTGCCATGCCCCCATATCATTGATCATGAAGCCAACCGCGCTGGCATGGTTGAGAATCCGCGTCAACTCAACCATCAACACCCGAATGTATTCAGCGCGCTCAGGCACCTCGATCCCAGCCAACCGCTCGACAGCCATTGCATAGGCGTGGTTATTCGCCATCGAATTAAAATAGTCGAGCCGGTCGGTGTAGGGCATATTTTGCAAATATGTATTCGCCTCGGCGATCTGTTCGTGATTCCGATGCAGATAACCGAATACGGGCTTGAGATCAACCACCGTTTCACCGTCAACCGTCACCAGCATGCGAAACACACCGTGCGTTGACGGATGTTGCGGACCAATATTGACTTGCAACTCTTGGGTTTGGAGCATAACGGTACCGATCCCTCATCTCTCAGCTTCTTACTCATCGCCACCCAGATACTTATCGCCCTGGCGAGGAAAGTCTTTGCGCATTGGAAAGCCTTCAAATTCATCCCACATATAGATCCGCCGCAGGTAAGGATGACCGATGAACTCAACACCGAACAGATCAAAAGCTTCACGTTCGTGGAAATTGGCTGCCGGCCAATGCGGAGTCAACGATGGCACCTGCGGCGCATCACGTGGCACCCGTACTCGCAAGACAATTCCTGGCCCACCGGAGGGATGGTAGAAGCGGTAAACCAACTCAAAACATCCTGCGTAGAGATAATCGACCACCGCAATATCGGATAGCAACGCATAACCGAGCGTATCACGCACGAAGAGCGCTGCCGCGACGAGATGATCGGGATGCACAAACGGATCGGGTGGATGAAACATGCCAGGTTGAGGACCATGGGCAGGTGGTGGCGTCATTGCCAGGGGAGCCACATCAACCAACGCATCCGGCAGCGCTGCCGCCAATCGGGCACGAAGCTCGGCAGGAGACATCTCAGGCATTGTTCACCACACTCCGTTTCAGATCATCGGCTGCGATCTCAGGGGCCACCCCGCGTGCCTTCAGTGCATTCTCAAGTTCTACTTCCGGATCCATAATTGGGAACTGGCGCACAATCTCCGGGTGTTCGATCTGCCCTGAACGGTGTTCGCCGTGGCTCGGCGAGGTATACGGGCTGAGGAGCGGTAAACCGCCAACCGGATCGACCAGTTTGCCGTCAATCTCCAGCCCCTTTGCCCCGAAAGTCGGTACCGGAAAATCGCTGGTTTGCGGTTTGTCACTACTACCGTACCAGCGCACACGCCCTAATTTTTGCCGGTCAATTTGCTCTTGTAGTGTCATTAGTGCGTGCAACAATGCTTCAGGACGCGGCGGACAACCGGGCACATAGACATCCACCGGAATAAGCAGATCGATGCCGCGTAACACGTTATAGCCGTCGCGGAAGGGGCCACCAGAGGTAGCACACGCGCCCATCGAAATCACATAACGCGGCTCGGCCATCTGATTGTAAAGCCGTACCACTTGTGGTGCCATCTTCTTCGTCACCGTACCGGCAACAATCATCAGATCGGCCTGACGCGGTGATGCGCGAAACAGCTCGGCCCCAAAACGAGCTACATCATAACGACTCAGGCCAAAGGCCATCATCTCAATCGCACAACACGCCAACCCAAACGCCATTGGCCAGATCGACGAACGACGCCCCCAGTTGTAAAACCGGTTCACGGTCGTCAATAGCACACCCTGTCGTTCGAGTTCGAGTTGGGTTGGATCGATTTCAGCCATACTCACACCCACTCTAGGGCGCCTTTACGCCATTCATAAAGCAAACCGGCAAATAGCATCAAGAGAAAGATCGTTGCGGCAATGAGACCGTAGAGCCCCACTACTTGAAATGCTACTGCCCACGGATACAAAAATATCACCTCAATATCGAAAATAACGAAGGCCAGGGCGTACAGATAATATTGAACCTTGAACTGCACGTGTACATCACCAATCGCCTCCAGCCCACATTCGTAGGTACTGGTCTTCAGGGGCGTTGGTCGCTTGGGACGAAGAAAGAAAGCTAACACCAACGGGATAAGTGGAAAGCTAATCGCAGCAACAAGAAAGATGCCTACTATAGCATAATTGGCCAGCATCGCCTGTCCTCCGTGGTTTGCGTGAATGAAGGTAATGAGAAGTATATCACAAATGCGTCTGAACGCTCACAGCGATCACCGCACACAATGGTAAAGTCTTAACAATTCAGGACAAAGATCTGCCCATTCTTTGCTCAGTATAAGCGCCAGGAATTGCAGTGAGCGGGTTTTTCGGTAAAACAACGATGTTATACCAGATTTCTATGAGACCTATAACAAAAAAGGTATAGATACTGTTCAATCTGTCGATCAGCCCATACCCTGTTCAAGGCGTAACTCCACACGACCGACTTGAATTGCATCACCAGGATGCACTTCGGTAGGACCACTCACTTCAAAGCCATTGAGAAAGGTGCCGTTCGTGCTATTCAGATCTTCGAGCCACCAGACTCCATTCCGCCGCTCAAGCCGGGCATGCTCGCTCGATAGAAACGAGTCGTTTAGCACAATATCGCAGTTCGGATTACGCCCGATCACTGTTACTACATTCAGTGGAAAGACTTTCCCAACAGCAATTCCACTTTGCCCAGACCTGGTTACCACCAACTGGCCATAGGGACTGACAGGCGATGACAGCGGTGACGTTTGTGAGAGATCGCGTTTGATAACTTGAATGACCTGCCACAGGAAAAAGTAGAGCAAAAAAACTACTGCCACCCGCAACAAGAGCAAAATGACCCCGATTGAGATGCTGGCAATATCGAAGAACATCGATCAGCCCTCGCGAAATATTAGTTCAAGACCACCCAACGAGACCACATCACCATCACGCAGGGCACGTTCACTAATTCGCTCGCCGTTCACAAAGGTTCCATTTGTACTGCCGAGATCGGTCAGCCAAAACCGACGCTGACGGTAGCGTAATTGGGCATGCTTTCGTGAAACACGAGTATCTTCCAGGATAATGTCGTTATCCAGCCCTCGCCCAATAGTCACGGTTGTCGTTGCAATAGGTAACGCTTGCGGCTCATTGGTGGCTCGTAAGAGAAAGAACGCGCCCGATGATCGACCAGCCGCCCGCTCACCCGGCATCATCATCGTCATTGTCGCCCGATCTGCTTGCGCATCACGCATCTCGGCTACAACCTGAATTGAGCGTCGTGGTACTGCTGGATCTTCGGTAATCTCAACCCGTGGTAGATCGAGCATCGTAAAATTACGCTCGGCAGCCAATTCGCTCAGATAGGTTGCCAGTTCCTGCTCGATCTGCTGCCGCACCGGTTGAAAATTGGCAAAATCCTGCGGGTTCAAAAAGACGCGATAGATGCTGGGGACGATAACCCGTTTCACGCTGAGCGTCTGGTTACTTTCCATCGCCTTCTCTAAGCGACGGGCAATTTCGACCGGCTGAATCGAGCTACGGAAGATACGAGCTACCGACCCCTCAACCATTTGCTCCATAAATTGTTCAAATCGGCGTAGGGCAGACATTGCGTTCCCCTCTCGCAAGGTAAACGATCCGGTTAGCACACGTCTTTACATGATATACCGTCATTATCGGTTACGTACAGTGGTGTGGCAAGTTGTTTAAGGAGTTTCAGCGCTTCACACTACCTGACAACGGTGAAGAGGGAGAGTTTCCTAACCTGTTTACAACTCTTTTTGCGGGAAAGTGGGATGTACTGGGGAACATGAAGGGAGGACAGCTTTGCAATACCGACCTTGCCGTACCCCGTCCAACACAGCAGCTCCTAGGTTGACTTACTACTCGGCGCGATGGCTACCCACTTGTGGCCGTACCGGTTCACCGAGGTAGATCGGTTCGAGCGTTGCCAGATCATCGTAGCGTTGGGCAATATGGCGCTGCCAGGCCAATTCGGCCAGAAAAGCCGGACGACGCAAACGCGCAGCCGGCGATGGCAGTACCGCACGATCACCTAAGCCACGCTGAAGGCTGGCGACAGTCGCCGGATCGAGATCACCGCAAAAGAATGCCGGCTTATCGACTTCAGCACATAATTCGGAAAGCGTGAGATTGCGATCAGGCGCTAACCGCTCAAACCGTTCATGAGCGGCAAAGGGGGCCGTCGCGTAGCGTTCGCGTCCCAACCGAATGAGTGGGTAGACCAGTAGCGGTGTCGGTACGTACTGGTAAGCCAGGGCTTCGAGGGTGGAAATGCCGATCAACGGCAGATTACCGGCCAGTGCCATACCCTTAGCCAGACTCAAACCTACCCGTAATCCACTCCAACTACCCGGCCCCAGGCTTACGGCAAGGACAGTAATATCGCCCGGTGATGCGCCAATGTAGCGCAACAATGTATCAATCTGGGGTAAGAGTTGAGCAGTATGGTTGCGTCCCGACTCCCAGATACTCTCAGCCAGGGGGCCTTGCGGACCGTAGAGCGCCAGACCGGTAAGCGCAGTTGCGGTATCAATCGCGAGCAGCATCAGCCGAACGTCTCCTCCTTGAAGGTGGTCAGCAGCTCTCGGTAACGCAGACCTCGTGGCATCAGCCGTATCCGCCGTTTGGTTTCGCTGATATAGCTGAGCACAATGTGCAGATGTTCAAGCGGCAACGCGGCTGCCGCTCGTTCTGGCCACTCAATCAGACAAACACCTTCACTCAACCAGATTTCATCAAGACCGATTGTCGCCAGTTCGGTAACGCCACTCACCCGGTAGAGGTCTACGTGGTAGATCGGTATTCGGCCATGCGCAACATCAGCGCGATACTCGTTGATCAAGACAAACGTTGGACTGGTAACCGGGCCGTCGTACCCCAGACCACGGGCAATCCCTTTGATCAGATGCGTCTTACCAGCACCGAGCTGGCCGGAGAGTAAGAGCAAATCACCAGCCTGCAATAAATGCCCGAGCCGAAAGCCGATTCTTTCGGTTTGGTTCGGGCTATGACTGATAAAATCGAGATCGTGTGGCGTTTGCGCCGCTGATAGCAGTTGATCGGTCATGGCCCTATTGTACCATAGCCGACCGCAGCGAACGTAAAAAAAGAAGGATATACCTCATCGAAGCAGTTGTTGCCACGACGTGTACGTATGCTTGATACGAACTAGAGGTTCTGCTCGCTCGTGGTTATCCGTTACTGGCAGACCTTCACGACAATATACTGCCTGGAATCAATGTCACCTAATGCAAATTGACAACCGGCTGGAGACCGGCTGCCACCAAAGCATTCGCTGGTGGCAATTGCGTGGTTAGCGTAATCATAGCGTGACGCAATTCTTGTGCGGTGCGTCGCGCTTCATCGCTGAAATGACCGTCAACTGCGACCAGTAATCCGCGATTCAAACGACGGAGAAACAATATCTCGGCAAAATCCTGGACATCAGCGGCAGTAATGAGAGATCGTTGCTGCGCTAACACTGCGAACGGTTGCACATCAGGACCGGCCAATACCAATAGACAGCGAGTGGCGCGCAATTGTTCGGCGACAAGAACCTGGTAACCAAGCCGACGAGCATGGGCGGCTGCCTCACGGACACGTACTTCCATAAATAATCCTCCTCCATTGAGGATCGATCCTCGTGCGTTAGCAACAGGGCAATGACGCCTAAGGGGAGATTTCTCTACTATTGTAGCACATGTTCCCGTTTGAGAGAGAAATGAGAGCGGTTTCGCTATGCACCACAAGACGCGAGTTAGAGGCATCGGAGCATCATCCGGCAGGGATCAATACGCATTTTCCTGCCGACCGGTAATGAAGTTAATAATCGTGCGCAAAATAATTTTGATATCGAAGAGCAACGACCAGTTTTCAACGTAATAAAGATCGTAGCGGGTACGCTCTTCGATACTGGTATCGCCACGCAAGCCATTGACCTGCGCCCAACCGGTCAAACCGGCCTTCTCTTTGTGCCGACGCATGTAACGTGGGATCTGCTGTCGGAACTGCTCAACCCAGCGTGCCTGCTCGGGACGCGGCCCTACAATTGACATCTCACCGATCAAAACATTAATCAGTTGCGGTAACTCATCGAGGCTGGTACGGCGCAAAAAACGCCCCACGCGCGTTACTCGTGGATCATTCTGCACCGTCCACGTGCCAAATTGCTCGGCATCGGGGCGCATCGTGCGAAACTTAATCATCCAGAAGGGCTTACCATCAAGCCCTACCCGCTCCTGCAAAAAGAAGATCGGTCCCCGTGATTCAAGGCGGATCGCTAGTGCAATGAGCAGCATCACCGGCGCCGCGAACAGCAATACGACCGATGCAACAACTAGATCGAGTGCACGTTTGAGCATCCGATTCCACGGATTATCGAGCGCCGCGTTCTTTACGCTTACTAATGGTAGATCGCGCAAGTCGCCAATTGAGATACCATTATTGGTAATCAGTTGAAATGTATCAGGATAAATCTTAATGGCTACCGACTCATCTTCGGCTAGCGCGATCACGTCAATCAGGTCTTGTGACGAACGACCAGAGAGCGCAATAATCACCTCGTCGGCGTGAGTAGCCCGAATGACTCGGCAAATGTGATCGGTACGACCAAGAACCGGTAATCCATCAACAATCTCGCCAATCGGCACCGTATCTGACAGAAAACCCTGAACGCGATAGCCTAACTCAGGGCGGCGCCGGATCGTATTCCAGACCAGTCGTCCAGGTTCACGAGCGCCGACGATCAGTACCCGACGAGTGTCAATATCAAGGCGGCGCAAGATCGAGACCAGCCCACGATGGAGAAACCGACCGGTCAGACACGCTGCAACCGCCAGCAACCAGCCTTGAAAGAGAATCTCGCGCGTCCATGGTATCTCTTCACCACCGAACTCACCGATCAGCGCATTGACGAAAATCACCAACACCATCGTTAGCGACACGGCGGTCAGCACCTTCACCGCTTCATCAAGACGTGAGGCGCCGCGCTTCATCTCATAAAGACCGTTACTGGCAAACACGATCAGCGCAATGACGCTACCAATCACGCTTAGACGCAGCGGCGTCAGCGGATCGGCAGGCATACGAAAGCCTGCGCCAGATAATGATTCGGCGCCGAGCGCATATGCTACTTGGGTTGCCAGATTGAGCGACGCCACATCAATCACGATCAGTAACAGGCGTAACAACGCCTGCCAGGCTCGTGGGCGCAGCAATGAGCGCGTTCTAACCGACGTGACGCGCCTTGGCGGGGAGGAGGAGATTGCGGCCAAGTGCCCACAGCTCCTTTACAGTAATACCTAGCTCGATCAGACCATTAAGTAGGGCGGGCGTCGTCGCTGCATAATGTTTCCGATGAAAAAGACGCATTGCATCATAGAACGCCCGGATAGATGGGATTGGACGACGACTGGAAGCGGCACGTTTATAATGGTAGACCGTTACCGCAGGGTAGTAGACAATCTTCCAACCGTACTGTTTGATCCGATAGGCCCAATCGAGATCTTCGCCATACATAAAGAATGCTTCATCGAGCAAGCCCACTTCTCGCACAACTGCTGTGCGTACCATCATACAGGCGCCAACCACTGAATCCACTTCAGTTTCAACATCAGGGTCGAGATAAGTCAGATTATACGCAGCAAAGCGGCGGCTACGTGGAAAGAGACGTGACAGCCCAAATAAGCGGTAAAAGGCAACTGCTGGCGTTGGGAAACTACGCCGACAGGCCAGATCAAGCGATCCATCGGGCAATAGCAATTTTGGCCCAACGGCACCGACCGTTGGGTGCTTGTCGAGATAATCAACCAAACCGTCGAGTGCACCTGGCGGTACCACTGTATCGTTGTTGAGTAACAGAATGTAAGTCGGCGGATCGGGTAACACCAGGATTTGACGTAATGCTAGATTATTTCCAGCAGAGAAACCACCATTAACTGGGCTTTCGATCAGGTGAACCCACGGAAATCGCTCGCGAACCATTCGGGCACTGCCATCGGTTGAGGCGTTGTCAACTACCCACACCGACAACTCACAGCGGGTGGGTGCAGCGGCAATCGACGCCAGACAATCCGCTAACAGGTCGGCCCGGTTGTAGTTGAGAATAACGACTGCCAGACGGCTCATTGTTTTCCTGTGCGTCAAAACTCATGCTGCTATTCTGGCTCAGTATACCACAGGTTGCTCTTGTTTTATATGCAAGAACGCATCGATGGCATAGATCAACGATAGAAAAAGATTTAAGGCTTTATAATGCAGAATTAAATATTAAAAGCTTTGGCTTGACAATGTGTACCGGGCATATTATACTGACCGAAAAGGCAAAAATTTTTGCTTATCATTACACGTCATCCGAGTCAGGTCAACCACAAGGCGCGATGAAGGTATCGGTCGCCGCGCCAACCGCTACTAGAGGGAGTCGCTATGAGTAGAGCAAAAGCGAAAGACCCCCGCTTCCCCGACTTTTCGTTCACCGTCGTCGAAGGTGCGCGAGCTACACGGGTACCGGGCGGGCGGACGATCGAAGAGATCGAGCCGGAGTACAAAATCAAAGGACGGACTACCTTCAGTGCTATCTTCCGCTATGACCCGTTCGATTTCTGGGTCGGGCCATTTTACGTTGGCTTCTGGGGTTTTGTCTCGGTGATCGGGATCATTTTTGGTTCGTATTTCTACATCAACGAAACAATCCTCAAAGGGCCTTATTCACTGCCACAAAACTTCTTTGCCGGACGCATCGATCCACCACCTGCCGAACTTGGTCTGGGATTTGCTGCACCAGGGGAGCCGGGGTTTGCCTGGCAGATGACGGTTCTCTTCGCTACCATCGCCTTTTTCGGCTGGATGATGCGTCAGGTTGACATCAGCATGAAGCTCGATATGGGCTATCATGTGCCGATTGCCTTTGGGGTCGCCTTCTCAGCCTGGCTGGTCCTACAGGTCATTCGCCCAATCGCACTAGGAATGTGGCACGAGGGTTTCGTTCTCGGCATTATGCCACATCTTGATTGGGTATCGAATTTTGGCTACCGTTACAATAACTTCTTTTACAATCCGTTCCATGCGATTGGGATTACCGGTCTATTCGCTTCAACTTGGCTCCTGGCCTGCCACGGGTCGCTGATCCTCAGTGCGGCACAGTATCGTGGCCCTGAAGGCGGCGACATCGAGAACGTCTTCTTCCGTGATGTGCAATACTACTCGGTTGGCGAGTCGGGTGTTCACCGTTTGGGATACATCTTCGCTATCGGTGGCATCCTCTCAGCAGATTTGTGCATCCTGTTGTCGGGCTGGCCAGTACAAGATTGGGTAAGCTTCTGGAACTTCTGGAATAATCTGCCCTTCTGGAGCGGCGTCTAGAGAGGAGCGTTACGATATGGCGACAATAAATATGACGCCGGGTGATCTGGAGCTGGGTCGTGATCGTGGTCGCATCGGGAAGCCAATCGAGATTCCGTTGCTCGAGAACTTTGGCTTCGATAGTCAGCTCGGCCCATTTTACCTCGGCTTTTGGAATGCAGTGGCGTACATCACGGGCGGGATCTTCACGTTTATCTGGCTGGTGGTGATGCTTGCCCAAGTCAATTACAATCCGATAGCGTTCATCAAGTATTTTGTAGTGTTACAGATCGATCCGCCTTCATCGCGCTATGGCCTGAGCTTTCCCCCATTGGAGGAGGGCGGTTGGTGGCTTATCGCGACTTTCTTCTTGACCGTTTCAATCTTTGCCTGGTACATGCATATTTACACTCGTGCCAAGGCCCTTGGTATCAAGCCGTACCTGGCTTATGGCTTCACGGGTGCCATTGCTCTCTACCTGGTGATCTACATCATTCGCCCTATCTGGATGGGTGATTGGTCGGAAGCCCCCGCCCATGGGATCAAGGCTCTGCTCGACTGGACGAACAATGTGAGTGTGCGTTACGGCAATTTCTACTACAATCCGTTCCACATGCTCTCAATCTTCTTCCTGCTTGGTTCGACACTCTTGCTGGCAATGCACGCCGGCACGATCTGGGCGCTTGAGAAGTATGCTGCACACGAAGAGTGGAATGAGATTCAGGCTCCCGGTACCGGTACTGAACGTGCGCAGCTCTTCTGGCGCTGGTGCATGGGCTTTAATGCGAATGCCTACTCGATCCATCTGTGGGCTTTCTGGTTTGCCTGGCTATGCGGTATTACCGGCGCTCTCGGTGTCTTCTTCTCAATGCCTGATTTCGTGAATAACTGGTTCCAATGGGGTATTGAGGCCGGTATCAATTATCCACAAGGACCTACACCACCGGTTTCGTTGCCGTAGGCTGAACGTATTCCCGCCCTCCTCCCCGCCTCCCATCCGTTACAAGACGGATGGGAGGTTTTCTCTGGTCAGCGGAAGGGTGATACTTCCGAGACAAGCGACGACTCTCAGTAGTGCCTCTTCGTGAGCAATCAGGTTGCCTGGAGTCCACCCCTTCCGCTCACTTTTATCGCCTCTGCTCTCGTGCGCCTATCACGCCCGAACCATCACTCACCCGTTCAACCGACATTCCCAGGGCCAGCGCCAGAGCGTTTACGACTGGCTGTAAAGCAGCTGGAACTGCCGCGCTGTCGATGATCCACACCTCTTCACCAACCAGCATCTCGAGCGTAAGGACCGTTTGTAAGCGACGAATCAACCCACCGGTGACGATTCGATAGGGGCGCAGCCGTAAACCGCTGATGGCAGTACGGACAACGCGCTGTTCACGTGGTCGTCCGACTCGACTCGTCTGCCGCATCGTGAAGGATTCGTTATCGAGAATGATCTCGTTTGTCGTTGTGGCAATGGCGTACCCGCCGACAAGCCGTTGAATGCCTAACCCGCCGAAGAGTCCGGCAATTGCGGCACTGATACCTGCTGCGGCAAATCCTAGCTCTTGCAGGGCTGCCAGCACACCGGCAATGAGAACAGCCATAGCAACGAGCATCAACACTCCACCACCAACCAGGAGCGGCAGCGCCGCCGGACGATTCGCCTGAGGATATGACCGCAGGTGCAACCGATCCGGTTCAGCTACGAGTACCTGGTAGTATGGCACGGCACTTAAACGGCGACCTAGCCGTTGACGTAGTGATGATGTTGTCATAGGCAGAACCTTGTAGCCTCGTATGATCTAGCAACTTCACAACAGGTTTTACAACGATACGTGCTCTGATCGTATCACACTTGCACGAATTATCGGATTGTGCTATACTCTAAGCGCGATGCGGGAGTGGCTCAGCTGGTAGAGCGACACCTTGCCAAGGTGTAGGTCGCGGGTTCGAATCCCGTCTCCCGCTCCATTATAAGCCGGTGCGTAAGCACTGGCTTTTTCGTTTGAGTGAAACGTACAAGCCGTAATCTGAAGAGCCTGCCCGAACATCTATCTACCACATTGACGTGATGCACAGTCCTTCCGCATCGCAACGGATGACGCGGATAGATCTGGCAACACCGTGTCTCGTATGGTATACACCCGTGATCGTGCATTGGGTATCACCGGCGGCGACGTACCAACGTGATGAAACACTGTTCAATACCGGTGTAGAGGCGACGCATGCGTCGCCCTTACGTGATGATACTTTGTTCATCTGAAAATACAGGCCGCAAGCCCACGCCTGTGTCAGGTGTCTTGAAATCATCGCTCACCGCATCCGCATGCCCTTCAGAATCGGTTGCGCACCAGAAAGCGTCGGCGAGGATAGGCTGTATTCTGCTCACGATGCAGAGATTGGCAATCTATGATATAGTTCATGACGTAAAGATGGCAACGGCAATGTCATTCTACGAAGATCACCGTTGGCACTCAATCTGTGCGTAGCAACGCATTGTGAACCCGTGACCACAAGTTATCCCGAACAGTCCAACACCTATATCAACAGACACCATGACCCTGCTAAGTGCTAACAACCTGAGTAAATATTTCGGCGCTGAACTGATCTTTCACGACGTCAGTTTTCAAATTGCCCGTGGCGAGAAAGTGGCAATTGTCGGCTTAAACGGCGCTGGCAAAAGCACTCTGTTACGTATCATTGCCGGTCACGAGACTCCAGACAGTGGTAGTCTCAAACTGGCGCGAGGGGTGCGTGTTGCCTACCTCGCTCAGGAAGCGCGCTTCAGTGGCGAGCGCACGCTCTGGCAAGAGATGGAAGCGGCCCTGGCCGATCTCAACACCTGGCGCACCGAATTGCTGGCCCTAGAGTCAAGGCTGGCCGATACCTCGGCTGCCGATTGGGAAGCGATGATGGAGCGCTATGGTGAATTGAGTGCCCGCTTCGAGCACGCCGGTGGTTACGAGATCGAATACCGGATCAAACGCACACTTCACGGGCTTGGCTTCCAGCCCGAACAATATCATCAGTGTCTGCATCACTTTTCGGGTGGGCAAAAGACGCGGGCAGCCCTGGCAGCCGCCTTGCTCAGCGATCCGGATCTGCTCTTACTCGATGAGCCGACCAATCATCTTGATATGCAGGCGCTCGAATGGCTGGAACAGTTTCTCCGGAACTGGGACGGCACGTTGATTGTCGTCTCGCACGACAGATATTTCCTTGAACGAGTAACCCAGCGCACGTTGGAGTTGAGTTTTCAGCGTCTTGAAGATTACCCTGGCAGTTACGAGAAGTATCTGACCTTGAAAGCCGAACGTATGGAACGACGGCTCAAGGAATACCAGGCGCAACAGGCGTTCATTGCCCGCACCGAAGAGTTTATTCGCCGCTATCGGGCCGGACAGCGCGCACGTGAGGCAAAAGGGCGTGAAAAACGACTGGAACGTTTGAAACGTGAGCAGATGGTTGAACGGCCTAAAGAAGCGGCAAAACTGCGCATATCACTCGATCATCAACTCCGGTCAGGCGAACTGGTATTACATCTCGATGGCCTGGTGGTTGGCTACCGTAGCCAAAATGGTGGGGCGCAGGCGCTCTTACGAGCGGATGATCTGACGATCCGGCGCGGCGAGCGGGTTGGCTTGCTTGGCCCAAATGGATGTGGCAAAACAACCTTGCTCCGCACCCTGGTCGGACAACTACCGGCGTTGCAGGGTATGGTACGTCTCGGTCACGAAGTGCGGATCGGATACTATGCACAGGGTCACGATATTTTGCAGTGGAACAATACTGTCCTTGACGAGATCATGCGCGTAGCCCCAGGGCTTGGTGAGGCAGCGGCACGTCATCTGTTGGCGCGTTTTCTCTTTACCGGTGACGATGTGTTCAAACGAATTGCCGATCTGAGTGGTGGTGAACGATCACGAGTGGCGCTGGCCCAACTCACCCTCTTGCCCGGCAATATGCTGCTGCTCGACGAACCGACCAACCATCTCGATATTGATGCACGTGAGGCGTTAGAGTCTATTTTGAAAGAGTATCCCGGTACGATTTTGTTTGTTTCGCACGACCGCTATTTCATCGACGCACTAGCCGATAAGCTCTGGATCGTTGATCAAGGTCGAATCCGACAATTTATCGGGAACTATAGTGAGTACGTTGCTGCCCAAGCCGCGCTACCCCAACCGTCACCGCCAAAACAGTATGAACAGCGGCCAACACCGACAAAGCCATCACGTCCCAATGATGCCGAACGAGCCAGGCAACGTCGTCTAGCAGCGTTGGAAGCTGAAGTAACGGCGCTCGAGCAAGACCTGGCCCGACTCAGCAGTGAACTCGATGCGGCCAGTCAGGCCTGTGATGTTGCGCGGCTAACGACCCTGGGCGCGCAATATGCCGAACTAGAACAGTTGCTGGCAGCTAAATACGCTCTGTGGGAACAACTGGCAGCTTAAGGATGTTCATTTCTAGCATCGTAATCTAATCCTGCCCGCGACAATGAATTACCGTACATACGCACCAATTTATCATGCTGCCGGTCAGGCGACCTTCGGTGCCACGTTAGCCAGTACTATTCTCGAGCATCTTCCGTTACCGCAACGGGTGCTCGACCTTGCCTGTGGTACCGGCGCGGCAGCGCTGGTTTTTGCCGCAAACGGTGCGATCGTTGTCGGGGTCGATTTGTCGCCCGATATGCTGCGCATTGCCCAAGAGCAGGCTGTTCAGCGCGGGTTAGACATTGACTGGATCGAAGCCGACATCCGTGCACTCCCACCTGATCCACGTCTGGCACCGGCCAGCTTCGACATGATCACCTGTCTCTTCGACAGCCTTAACCAGCTTCTCAACGATGCCGATCTGACAACGGTTTGTCGAACAGTCGGCACGTTATTGCGCCCCGGTGGACACTTCATCTTTGATCTGAACACACCGGTCGGCCTTCGTTCATGGCACGAATACGATCAGGTAACCTTCGACGGACGTGATCTGCTGGTCATCAACCGGCTCACCTTCGATCCGGTGCAGCAGCGCGCCTATGGTCGCATTATCTGGTTTCGCCGCGACGGGCAGCGCTGGTGGCGTGGCGAAGAGACGCATTGCGAACGACCGTGGGAGGAAACAGACATCGCGGCAGCCTTGAACGCTGGCGGACTAGTCTTGACGGCGCGTCTCACTCCCCACTGGACACCGGCAACTACCGCTGATCCACGAGTGGTCTATGTCGCGATGCGCCCAATCGGCGACGAGTATGTTTGAACGTTCTCTTGGGTGGTAGGGGCCAACCATCCCCCCTTCCTCGCCGCGTGGAGGAGCGGCAAGGGGGTGGGAGAAGGTGCAGGTCTCCGTCTCCCATCCCCCCCTTCCTCGCCCGCAGCGCGGGAGAGGAAGGGGGCAGGGGGGGGAAGGTGAGGGGGCCAACCATCCCCCTTCCTCGCCGCGTAGAGGAGCGGCAAGGGGGTGGGAGAAGATGCAGGTCGCCGTCTCCCATCCCCCCTTCCTCGCCCGCAGCGCGGGATAGGAAGGGGGCAGGGGGGGAAGGTGAGGGGGCAACCCTCCCCCTTTAAGAGCATCCCACTGCCAGACATAACTACCGGCGTACTACCGTTAACCGCAGCTTGTGTAATAAGAGTTCAGCCAGGTCACATGCGTACACATTGGTCAGCAACCAACCAGCAGGATGCGACTGAACAATATGGTTCAGAACTCGATAATAGTTTGATGGCAAGGGAAGTTCGGGCAAAAGCCAGCCACCACCAACCGAGGTGAGGGAAATTGGCGGCGGATCGATCAACTGACCGTAAGCTAGCAAGAGTGCTTCATCGGCAGGCACAGTTTGCCAGCCGGTTGCGGTAATACGCAGATATTCCGCCGGGCCACGCCCAAGACGACGGCGCACAATTTGTTTTTCAGGCAGCGTCACAGTACCGGTAGGCGATGGGCATAATCCACGCCATCCGCCGGGTACGTTCAGATCGAGCAGGCTAAGCTGTTGTTTCGGTCCTACGTGAATGACGCGGAGCGCACCAGGTGATACGGTAGGAGGCGAAGGGAGCGCAGCAATCCGATCGGCAATCGTCAAAGTAACGAAACCACGGTTTGCCAGGCGTGCGAGCAAACCTTCACGTCGCCAACTGGTCAGACGGAATTGAAACCCTTCACGCTCGCCTTCACCACGTAAAACAGGACTTAATGCCGGATTGTGGATTAGAAACAGATTAGGCCGAATCTCTTCAAGATCGGCGGGTGCACCAGGGCGACGACGAGAAGCCATAGGCCAAGGAAACTATAAGTCTGACGTCAGCTAGCCAGATACCGCCCTGATTTACGACAAGCCAAGTCGCTGACGGTTTGGCGCAGAATAAGCATGGCAAATAGCGATTGCCAGAGCATCGGCAGCATCGTCAGGCCGTGGTACCGTAGCCAGACCGAGCGTCAGCCGCACCATCTCTTGCATTTGTCGCTTATCGGCGCCACCATAGCCGGCCACAGCCTGCTTCACGGCCAGCGGTTTATATTCGTAGACCGGTACACCAGCCTGTGCCAGGGCCAGTAACGCCACACCACGTGCCTGACCAACCGATAGGGCGGTATTTACATTCTTCCCAAAAAACAGCTCTTCCACTGCCGCGGTATCAGGATGTAGCTGCTCGATAATTGCTCGTAGGCCATTGTAGAGCTGCAATAGCCGTTCAGGTTGTGGCATACCGGCTGGAGTGGTGAGCGCACCAACGTCGATCAAGCGCAAATGACGGCTGTCGAACTCAACGACGCCCCACCCCATGGTCGCTGTCCCAGGATCAATACCAAGTGCCCGCACAATATTCCTGTTGGTGGGTAAAGTTCACGAATCGAAACGTGCCACTAATTCGGCGGTAATATCGAGATTAGAATAGACCTTCTGCACATCGTCGAGATCTTCGAGCTTCTCGATTAAGCGCAGTGCCGCCAACGCATCTTTTTCATCGGGTTGGATAAGCGTCTTAGCACGCATAATCTTCTCGGCGTTGCTTACCGGTACACCCTGATCAATAAACGCCTGCCGGACAGCATTCAACTGCGTCCAATCGCAGTATACTTCAAGCGTTTCATCATCAACCACCACATCATCGGCACCGGCATCAATTGCCATCAGTTGCAATTCATCGGGATCGCGCTTGGTGGCACTCAAATCAATCGTAACCAGTCCCTTCTGTTCAAACATCCACGCCACGGAACCGGGTTCACCGGGGCTACCACCATTTTTATTAAATGTAGCCCGAATATCAGAACTGGTTCGATTGCGATTATCGGTAGCCGCTTCGATCAGGATGGCAACGCCACCAGGCCCGTAACCTTCGTAGAAAATCTCTTCGAGCGCTGCCTCATTCGACTTACCCAAACCACGATCAATGGCGCGCTGAATATTCTCATTTGGCATGTTGTTGGCACGGGCCTTTTCAATTGCCAGCCGCAGGCGAAAGTTCAAGTCTGGATCGCCACTACCACCCTCACGAGTTGCAATCGTAATATCACGCGCCAGTTTCGTAAAAAGTTGACCTCGCCGCTGATCGTTTACGCCTTTGGTGCGGCGAATGGTGTGCCATTTTGAATGACCTGACATATCCTCTCACCTCCCTGTGATAGAAGGTTATACTATGCTCAATTATAGCATGGCTCGTTGAAGGTCTCGCATCGTACAATATTGTTACTAGTTCCGTTTTGAATCAGTAGCGGTTTTCATCTGCCGGCAGGAGGGGCATATGTCAACGGTGATAACTGATCGAGTACATTGTTTGCCGAACGATATCTATGTCGTTACGACTGCTGCTGGCGATGTTATGGTAAACAGTCCACCGGAGAGTCTGAAGTTTTTGCTGGCACACGGCGTGAACCCACCCAGGTATGTCATACTCCCCCTTGATGCTCTACCGGGAAGCGAGCCAAGCTCGCGAGGTTTTGTCTATCGTGGTATCAATTACGCGAGCGTCGAATTTCTCATCTATGCCAATTTTTTCGGGCAACAACAGAAAATAACGCTGATTACCCCAACCATAGCGCAAGCCCAACGATTGCACGCACTATTGAGTGAAACTATCAACGGCCCAACAGCAACTGAAGAGTGGCCCAACCCATGGCTCAGGCGTGAATGTGCAGCGGTCGCCTTCTTTCCTCCCCTGGGACGCGCACCAACGATTGACGATATGACAAGCATTGTGGCTTTGGAAGCGGGAGGTGGTGATCTTGGTCAGGTGCAGATTACCTGTGATGGAAGCAACTTTATCTTCACCGAAAACGGCGCTGAAATAGCTCGTATTCCTACGACAATCTCTGCTGTCGCCCATCCGTTGACGGTAGCGCCACCACGTCCATTACCACGTCAGGCTCTAACCCTCCAGTTCATCGGTGGCAGTGATGGATTTGACCCCACCGGTATTACAACCTGCTTTCTAGCGTACTTTGGCAATCGTCAACCTCTCTTGTTTGATGCTGCTGCATACATTAATGTACGCCTAGCCCATTTAGGACTATCGCCAAGGCAGATCGACCTGGTTATCATCTCGCACCTTCATGAAGATCATATCGCCGGCTTGCCCGAATTGATTCTGACCGGTGGTAAACGAGTTCAACTTGTAACCGCGCCAACCATTTACCGTTCATTATTGCGTGTCCTGAGCGAAATGCTTAATCTGACACCAGCGACGGTCGCCGAACTATTCGACTTTTACCCGCTTGAGCCAGGCCAACCCCTGGAACTGCACGGTTACCAGTTTATCGCCACATATGCAGTCCACTCGGTGCCGACCATTGCGGTAAAGGTCAACGGAGTCGGCTATTCAGGTGATATGCGGTACGATGAGGAGTGGTTAGAACATCTGCATCAAACCGGGTATCTGAGCGCCGAACGGCTCAATGAACTACGCCGCTTTGCCGACGGAGCCGGACTCTAGCTTGACTTCTAGTACGCGATAGTGTAGCATGGTGCTCGTGGAAAACACCATGAGCACAGGTAAAGCCGCAACACTCCTTGGTGTCTCGGTCAAGACGTTGCAGCGTTGGGAACGCGAAGGAAGGCTGATTCCGGTGGCCCGAACGGACAGCAACCGCCGTCTCTCCCCTGAGACGCAAATCCGTGAGTTCATCGGTTTGCGGCAGGCGAACCATGCGCCAACCAAGCTGGTCGCCTCCTGTCGGGTATCGCGTGCAGCACAGCAGCCGGACCTGGCGAATCAGCGCAACGTGCTGGAAGAGGTCGTGGTGGCGACGGGATTGGCGGGGGTCGAGTGTATCGAGGAAGTGGGCGGCGGGTTGAACGTCACGCGCAAGCGGTTTCTGGCCCGTATGGACGAGATCGGGCGACGGGACGTCACGATGCTGATCCTCGCGCACCGGGACCGCCTCACCCGTTTCGGCGTTGAGTGGTTCGAACATGACGCCAAAACCCATGGCTGCGCAGTGCTGGTGCTCACCCAGGAACGGCTGTCTCCCGAACCGGAAATGGGGCAAGACGTGATGACCATCGTGCACGGTTGTTCGTCTCGGCGATACGGTTTGAGGAACTATCGAAAGAAGTTGGATGCAGCGCTGAAACAGGATGCACATGGCGTCAAACAGGCCCAACCATGCAACTAACCCACAAGATCGCTCTTTGTCCGACTCCTGAGCAGGTGGATTAGTTCAAGCGCGCCTGCGGCACGGCCCGGCGCGTCTGGAACTGGGCGCTCAATGAGTGGAACAAACAATACGCAGCAGGCGGCAAGCCGAACGCAATGGCGCTCAAAAAGCAGTTCAACGCCATCAAATACACCGACCCACAGTGGCTCGACGAAAACGGCCGGCCTTGGTTGCGAGACATGCACCGGGACGCACACGCCCAGCCGTTTGCCCATCTCGCCAAAGCCTGGGAAAGATTCTTCACCGACCTCAAGGCTGGCAAAGAGGCGCACGCACCGCGCTTCAAGAAAAAGGGCCGTTGCCGCGACAGCTTTTACGTAGCCAACGACAAGTTCCGTCTGGACGGCAAGACGATCCGCCTGCCCAAGATCGGCGACGTCACCATGACCGAGGAACTGCGATTCAAAGGAAAGATACTGGGCGCGACGGTCTCGCGCACGGCGGATCGTTGGTTTGTGGCAATACAGGTCGAAGTGCCTGATGCGCAATTCTATCGGCGTCGCACGTCCCATGAGGTCAATGGCATCGACTTGGGCGTTAAGGCTGCCGCAACGATCTCCAACGGCGAAGTCATCGAAGCGCCAAAGCCGCTCAACGCAGCGCTGCGTCGCCTCAAGATTCGCGGTCGGCGTCTCAGCCGCAAGCTGGAAGCCGCCAAAGAGATGGCGGGGTTTGGACGCCATGCCCGCCTGCCCAAAGGAGCGCGCCTGCCGGTCTCGAACAACCGGCAGAAGTCCGCTGCGACATTGGCAAGGCTCTACGCCCGCCTTGCCAATCTCCGAGCGGACTTTACTCATAAGCTCACGACTCGACTCTGCCGCGAAAACCAAGCGTTAGTGATCGAAGATTTAAACGTCAAAGGGATGCTCGCGAACGAGAGACTCGCCCGCGCCATCTCTGACGTTGGCTTTGGTGTGTTCCGCTCGCAGTTGGAATACAAGGCGAAACGCTACGGAACGCGGTTGGTTATTGCTGATCGCTGGTATCCAAGTAGCCGACTCTGTTCCATCTGTGGCTGGAAGAACGAGGCGCTGACGTTGCGCGATCGAACATGGGTGTGTGCGCAATGTGGCGAGCGCCATGACCGTGACCTCAATGCGGCGCTGAACCTGAAACGGCTGGCAACCGTAACTGCCCTACCCGTGGCGAGTCCGACCAGTAATGGCGGCGCTGCGGCGGGGACCGTCCCCGCCGCAGTCGGGAAAGTCACGCCTGTCAGATACGACGGTGGTCATCAAGACACGTCGGGGCAGGAAGAGAACTGTGCGCACTTTTGCGCACTTTCTTGAGAGCAGCCGAATTCCTGGTTCACGATATGGGTGGTGGTGCTATTCATACAACACCGAGTGCACAACTGTTACGCACACTTAGCGCTCGCAGCCGACGTCTTATCCTGGCCCATACCAGTCACCGACATCTCGACGTAACCGCAGACGTGGCCGACCGGGTAGAAATCGCCGTCAGTGGTCATATTGTTGGCACAGGTGACATCGTGCAAGACGACGAACAACGCCAACGGTTTGAAACGCTCACCATCTGCCCGATCTTTGCCCGTCTGAAGGCTTCTGCCCGATCAAAGCTAGCCCAACAGTGTACAGTCCTTACGTTCTCAGCAGGTAGCGTTATCGCACGTGAAGGTGAAGCCTCCGATGGCTGTGCGTATGTTATCCATCGCGGGATCGTCGAGATAGTTGTTGGCAGTGAAGCGGTGCGTCTCTTGGGGCGTGGTCACAGTTTGGGGGAACGAGGCGCCTTGATCGGCGAACCGCGTACCAGTACGCTGGTGGCACACAGTGACGTGCAACTGCTACAGATCACACCTGAGCTATTTGCCTTTGTAGCCGATCAGTTGGGATTACGAGCCGCTTTTGCCCGCGCCGAATGGCTCTGGCTGCATTCAACGTTGGGGCAATTGCCTTGGGCTACGCTACTTGATCTAGCGCTCGATTTTACCCCTCACCCGATCGCCACCGGTGATGTTCTCTGTCAACGAGGCGAAATAGGAACACACGGTTTCTTGCTGATAAGCGGTCGCTTGCACTTCAGCGGTGAGACCAGTGGTGAGAGTGAACAGAGCGGCCACTGTTTTGGTATGCGCTCGGCGTTGCGTGGCGAACCCTACCGGCTTACCGTGCGTGCCCTGACCGAAGGGATGGTCTGGTCAATTGATGCCGCGGCCTTGCAACGTTTCTACCTGATGTATCCTGATCTCATCCTCCACTGGCAAACGATAGACCGATAAGATATTCACGCTGTATTCATCTGCACGAATAACGAAGGAGTGCCTATCCGAATATCGTATCGTCACGTCCATGACGGATTAACTCTGTCAGGAGGGGTACAGCGGCGCCGTACCTCTACCGGTGCCTCACCACCCGTCGCATCGACTACCTCTATGCTTCCCACCCCGCATCACATGACCATTGTACCGGTGGGGTGGTGCGCACGCCAACTCCCCATCATCGGTGGATGGAGGTAGGGTTGACAACTGCTGGAAATTTTATTATCACTTATTTCAGCCATGAAACTCTCGGATTGGGCTCGTCAGCAGGGGATCAGCTATATCACTGCCTGGCGGTGGTTTCGGGCGGGGAAGCTCCCTGTCCCTGCCCGCCAATTGCCTACTGGGACAATCCTAGTAGAAGCGCCTTGCCCAGAAGGCACCACGGTGCTCTACGCCCGAGTGTCCTCCGCTGACCAGCAAGAGGATCTGGAACGGCACGTTCAACGCCTTCAGGCCTTTGCTCAAGAACAGGGTTGGACAGCGGTGAACGTGGTGACCGAAATCGGCTCCGGGTTGAACGGAAAACGAAAGAACCTTCTACGGATCCTGCGGCATCCCCAGGTGGTTCGGATTGTCGTGGAGCATCGCGATCGGCTGGCCCGGTTCGGATGTGACGTGCTGGAAGCGGCTCTGGCCGCTTCGGGGCGACACGTGGTGGTCATAGAGGATGGGGAAGTGACAGACGACCTGGTGCACGACGTCCTGGACATCCGCACCTCGGCCTGCGGGCGTCGGTATGGGCGTCGGTCGGCCCGGCACCGAGCGAGGCAGGCGCTGGAGGCAATGGGATGCGGGTGATACAGGCGTTCCGCTTCGAGCTGGCCCCCAGCCGGGAGGCCCGGATCGCCCTGACGAAGCACGTGGGTGCCGCCCGCTTCGCCTACAACTGGGGCCTGACTCGTTGTCTGGAGGCCAACGAACGCGGCAAGCAGATCCCCTCAGCGGTGAACCTCCACAAGGACTGGAACACGTGGAAGCGAGCGAACGCCCCCTGGTGGGTGGAGGTGTCCAAATGCGCCCCTCAGGAGGCATTCCGGGATCTGGAGCGGGCCGTCCGCAACTGGCGGCAGGGCCGGGCCAACTTCCCCCGCGTCAAGCGCAAGAAGGCCCTGGCGGACAACAAGGCGAGGTTAACCGGCCATATCCGGGTCACGCCCCGGCACGTGCAGCTCCCTCGCATCGGCAAGGTCCGCACCAAGGAGCGGACGGATAAACTTCTGGAGCTCCTTCAGTCCGAGAAGGCCCGCATCCTCTCGGCGACCATCTCCCGAGAGGCGGATCGCTGGTTCGTGAGCCTGACCTGTGAGGTGGAGCGCCCGGATCCCGATCCCCGGGAGGTCCAGGGACCGGAGGATGTGGTGGGCATCGACGTGGGGCTGAAGGCGTTTGCCGTGCTGTCGGATGGAACGCGGATCGAGGCCCCGAAGCCTCTGGAGAAGGCCTTGCGGCTGTTGAAGCGCCGTTCGAAGCAGCTCTCGCGGAAGCAGAAGAAGACGGTAGGAGAGCGGGATCCGGAGACAGGGGAGGAGCGAAAGCGAACCGTTTTCTCCCGCACCTACGAGAAGGCCGTGGTGCGCCTGGCCCGGTTGCATCGCCGCATCCGCAACATTCGCCAGGACTTCCTGCACAAGGTCACCACCGAGCTGGCGACAGCCAAGCCGGTTCTGGTGGTGGAGGACCTGAACGTGCGGGGCCTGGCGCGGAACGGGAGTCTCTCGCGGGCCATTCTGGATGTGGGATGGGGGGCCTTCCGGCGGATGCTGGAGTATAAGTACGCCTGGTATGGGGCCGTGCTCCTCATTGCGCCGCGGAACTTCCCGTCCACGAAGCGGTGCTCGGGCTGCGGCTGGGTCGGTCCTGCGCTCCCCCTTTCCCAGAGGGTGTTTCACTGTGAGGCGTGCGGGTTGGAGGTTGATCGGGATCGCAATGCGGCGTGCAACCTGAGCGCATACGGGCTGACCCACCTGACGGGTCCTACCGGGAGTTCCCCGGGAAGTGACGCCTGTGGAGATCCCTCTGGCGGCGGAACGGCCCGCGAGGGTCGGTCTACGAGCTATGGGTCGATGAAGCAGGAAGCAGCCCGTCATGAGTTTCACCTTTCGGGCGTCAGAACGGTGAAATAAATGACGATGCGCGGCAGAACGGTACATAGATGTCAGCACCGCTGCGCCCTACCCTCTCGCATGATAGACGGCCGGACCGGCTGCGATGTACATCCCGGGGCCGCTGCCGCTGCATCAGGACGGCGAGGGGCGACCTTCATGGGTTGGAACGAGATATATCGGATCGGCTCTAAAGAAACACGAATGCCCTCTTTAAAAGAGTCTTCGTTGAATTCTTCCCATAAGAAAGAACTCTACACTTTACGGTAGCGGTACAGGCGCTTCACGTCATCGCTTGATAGCGTAGTTTTCGAGTTGCAGAACCAGGTCTGGCAAGGAAGATAACTTCTGTGCAGAAATCCCGTCAGGCATTTCAACATCAAAAATAAGTTCTTTCAATCGCTCAGTCCTCCTGATTCTCTCTCAAGAAGTCAGGTAAAAACCAAACGCTTTCGTGCAGCGTGTGATGACCTTTCCAGTCAAGATGCCTGGCATTTAAGCGATCCGATTGCTCTGCAAGAGTCCTGGAATCCATTTGACAAAGGACGTTCGTCGTAGTATTATATGTTTCGCGCCGAGCAAACGGCTCAGGCCGAAGTGGCGGAATTGGCAGACGCGCTACGTTCAGGGCGTAGTGAGGGTGACCTCGTGTGGGTTCAAATCCCACCTTCGGCACCACGTTGGGGGATAGTTTAAGGGTAGAACACCTGGTTCTGGCCCAGGCGGTTGGGGTTCGAATCCCTGTCCCCCAGCCACAAAACTCAACCAAGTGACCCCTTCTTCACAATGGCGTGAAGAAGGGGTTTTGCTATCAAACGGCTGATCTTCACTTGCCCACTCGTGTCCCACAACTCGGACAGAAAATCGCTCGCGCCGGCATCTGGAAACCGCACTGTGGACATATCTTTGGCGCATCAGATGTAGGCGGAGCTTCGCTAATTGGAACCGACTGCACCGTTGGCGATGGCGGTGTTGGCGGAACGTAGACCTCGTTTTGCGCCTGTTTCAGCTCTTCTTCACGGGCAACCAGTGTCGAACGCAGTTGATCGAGTGCGGCTGCCAGTTCGGCCAGTGAAGGGGCGTGAATCTGACCTGCCCGTTGCAGGTCATACGCACGCTGACCAAGCTCTAACAGTTTCTGATCGATCAGGCGGCGAAGTTCGTTGATTTCACTTTGCAGACGTGTCGTCTTCTGAAACTTCTCAGCCTCGAACCTTGCCCGATCACTGACATTGGCAATGGTCTTACCCAGTTGGTCGAGAATGCTCATCAAAATCTCCCTCCTACGCTCGGCGAGAAATCTTCTCAAAGGATTTTCGCTATGTTTGACGATCAGCAATCGTCAGTGGATGCAGAATGTCACTTTCAGGTATGATGACAGCAGTGATGAGCATAAACACAGATCCGGACGGTATATAAACCTATCTGGCCCTGTAAACCCAGCAGGCCGCGACCGACAACAGGGTACCAGGCATGTTCAGTATCTCTGTGATTTGGGATAAGGGAGCCTCCTTCCTGAAAAACCACTGTCTTGCATCCGCTGACGATAATCCCCACCCCGCACCGTTGGCCGAACATCATCGTTTGGCGTGTCAGCACATTACGGTGGGCGTACTTCCCAACATCTTCCGCTTTCACACCTCCGACCGGATATGGTATAACGATAGATATACGATGTCGCCAACAAGGTCTCTACAACGCAGCATGTAGCAATTATTGTATCATCCTTAACATGAAGCAATTTGTGTTCTTCTATCAACAGATCGTCCGGTGGCTGTTTCATCGTCTCTACCACGAACTGGCGTGGAGTTACGACCTCATCGCGTGGCTGGTTTCCGGTGGCTACTGGCAACGCTGGGTACTAGCAGCAGTTCCTGTGTTACGCGGACGGACGCTGGAGTTGGGATGTGGGCCGGGTTATCTGCAACGAGCACTCGCCAGACGTGCCGATGTTATCGGACTAGACCTCTCGCCGTTTATGCTGCGACGAGCAGCACGTTTCAGCCGTCGGTTGATAAGAGCTGATGCGCGCCGCTTACCATTTGCCGACGCCAGTTTCGATACGGTATGTGCAACCTTTCCGGCAGAGTATATCCTTGATCCGAACACACAGGCCGAGATACGGCGAGTGTTAACTGCTGACGGACAATTAGTGATCGTTGACGGTGGACGCCCGGAAGGATGGTACGGTCGCTTGATTGATGCTCTCTATCGTTTGGTGTGGCTGAGACGGCACACCGATGAGCTACCGACTGTTGTTGAGTTCGGGGATTTCCGCTTGCAGGTGCAGCGTGTTCGGGTAGGAAACAGTAGTGTCCTGATGATGATGGGAAAACCGTATGCCACCGAATCTGAGCGTTGAGTTCGCCTGGCGCGCACGAGGTTGCACCGTACTGGCAGGGGTTGATGAAGCCGGACGCGGTTGCTGGGCCGGTCCGGTTGTTGCAGCCGCAGTAGTGCTCTCACCAGCCGTATACGATCAGCCCGACCTGTTACGTATGGTGAACGATTCCAAACAATTGACGGCAAACGCCCGCGAACAGACGTATACCGTCATCAAGACGCACGCAGCAGGGATTGGGGTTGGTATCGTGCCGGCTTTTCTCATCGACGCTTATGGCATCGTTCCGGCGACCCGTCTGGCAATGATCCAGGCGTTGTTGGCGCTACCCTGTGCGGTTGATGGCGTGCTCATCGATGCCGAACGGCTACCCGGCATCACACTTGCTCAGGAATCGCTCATCCGTGGTGATTCGCGTTCACTCTCGATTGCGGCTGCCTCAATTGTTGCAAAAGTCACCCGTGATCGGTTGATGGTAAGCGCCGACCGCTGTTACCCGCAGTACGGTTTTGCCCTGCACAAGGGTTACGGTACAGCCGTTCATCAACGTGCACTCGCTCGATACGGCCCATCACCGTTACATCGCCGCACTTTTCAGCCGGTCATGGACGTTCTGGCGCAACTAGAGTGCACAGCGACTGCGGAGATTGTACCGACAATGTTAGCGGATAGATTGCCGTAAATATCAGAGTGTGATCAAAAACCCGGGCTTTTGATGAGGCGAGACCATGGTATCTCCAGAATGGTTCGGGGAATAGTGGCGGGCAACTGGCACCCCTCACCTTCCCCCTGGCCCCTTCCTCCTCCACACGGGGCGAGGCAGGGGAGGTTGGCCCCGCACCTTCCCTCCTGGCCTCTTCCTTTCCCACACGGGCCGAGGAAGGGGGCGGAGCGTGGCTGGCGCGAAAGCATATTGGTACACCTCACGCAATGGTTCGCACGGGTACGTGCCCAATGAGAAATCTGGCTTTCTGATCAGGCTCTAAGACGTTATGCTGTAGCGGGGTGAAACCTCTGAATTTTATACTCACGACGTTCTTAGCGTAGCGGAGCGCAGTATGCGATTTGATCAACATCTCGTCTCTTCAGCCGTTCTGGCGATGTGTTTATATCCACGGCAACCTTTATCAGCAGCCCTACTCATTGCCGGTGGTGTCTTGATCGACCTCGATCATCTGGTACTGTACATCAGTCGTACCGGCGATTGGAGTATTAGCGGTGCCCTCCACTACAATCGTTATCGCAATCGACTGCCGCGGCGTGGCGACAACCGGCCAAGGTACGGCTCATTACGTTCGTGGCTGCATCAACCGCTCCTTGTGGTACCAACACTTTGGGCATTGGCGCAGCACCATCGATGGATTCGTCCACTAGCGGCGGGGGTAACATTGCATCTGTTCCTCGATCATCTGGCAATGCCGGTTATCTGGGCTACATACCTGCGTGCCGGTGGGTGTTGCGTCCGTTGTGGAACGAACCAGCGGATTGATGTCTACCGACGGCCAGTGCAGCAGGGGGAAGATTGGCGCTGGGTAGTCTTATGCCGACGCTGTGCGAATGATCGGCGAACGTTTGCCGATGTGCTCGATGGGTGGCATCTATCACAACGTACAGTCCGGTCGTAATTGCGGTAAGATGCAGCGGGCAGCCATACTTGCCGCACGTTGAAGATGGATTGTAAAGGGATTATCCCTTGGCCTGGCGTAGATGACCACTGCTCTGCATGATAGGTGGTGCGTTGTCGTAATGACGGTAACGATCATCATCCACAACCTGTTACGATTCACCACCGAGGACTCCTCTAATACGTGGTACACTGAAAAGAGAAGCTAAAAACTTGCAAACACGCACTGTATATCTGACCGTCAGACGGTAAGGAGTTGGTGATGGATCCAGATGATGAGTTCCTTCCCGAGGATCCCATAACCGAACTAAGCCGCCTCGCCAGCGAAGCAATAGATGGACAGGCCAAAGGGGCGTCGTCGGCTGAACGGCGGCGACGCTGTGATCGCGTACTGGAAATGGAAGCGCAGGGATACCTTACCGACGAGCGCGCATATTTCCTGGCAGGCCTGGTCATGATCTGTGGTGAAACAGCAGCCGACTTTCGTCATGCCCATCGCTTTGCCCGGCGTGCCACAGAATTGGGTGACGAGCGGGCGTGGACACTGCGAGCGATGGCATGGGATCGCCTGCTCATCGAACTGGGCCAGCCACAGCACTTCGGCACGCAGATTATCCGCATCGGTGGGCGCTGGTCGCTTGGCGAGGTCAATCCACGAGTGACCGATTGGGAACGGGCCTTATTCGGTGTTCCACCGCTCTACGTACAGTTGCAACGGGTTGAGGAGTTACAGCGTTCGGAACGAGGTTGATACACGTTCCTTGTAGTTCACTACACGACTCACCATAGAGAGTAAGACAGCGCGCCGAACAAGATGATTGCAGGCGGAAATCTCTGTAACCTCTCTGTGGTGAGATTACTTTTTGTAGTATGTTAAAATCTGTACATTTTTTTCACCAATTTAAACCGCATTTTTACTCATAAAGTCTGTTCCCGTTCTAACAATGCTTGTAACGATAGCGTAATCTACACAGATTGCTCGTTGGACGCAGTGAATTGTACATTTTCATCATCCTATCAGGTTTTTCTCAGCATACCAGGGAGGGGGTTATGAGAAGACTTTCACTGCGTTCCGCCTTTGCATTCGGATTCAGCATCTTTATTATCGTGATTCTTGGGGTATTTGTGTATGGTTCAGCCGCTTCTCAGGCACGTGTCGAAATCTTTACACCCCAGGGATTCGCACCATGTGCAACCACCAACGCGCCAGCACCGGCTATCTTTCAAACTCAGAGCCTGCTTGCTCGTTTCGATTATTATCGGGTCCTTGAGCCACCTTTTGGTCCAGAACCGGTAGAAGTTGACATTACCTTCCCCGACGGTCGTATCTTTACCGTTGGTGCCAGCCAGTTGCTCGACGGCGTGATCGATATGCCTACGAATGTGCAGTTTGCCCGCTTTACCAACAATGGCGGTCAACTTTCGCTGACCATTACGGTACCGGGTACCTGGCCGTATGGCTGCTACCGACTGACCGGGCGCGGTTTGAGTAGCGGCGGGGCAAATACGGCATCGGCCTTCTTTGTTGTGATTCCAGGCGGACAACCAGGGCCAAGTGGTAATGCCACTATCCGGGCGACATTGAATGGTCAGGAGACGAATGTCATTCTACAGGGGCAGATCCTTGAGGTCGATGGTCGAGGCTTCATCGGCGGTGAATTGGTGTCGTTTTGGCTTACAGCACCCGACGGTACCGTCATCGATTTTCCGCCCGGCCAACAGGTGATACGGGCAACACCCGCTGGCGCAGTCTCAACTTCCTTCCAGTTTGAGGGTAAGAATCCGGTTGGGCGCTACACCGTAACCGCACTCGGTAATACCAGTGGGTTTCGCGCCTTTGCCCACTTTGAACTACGCTCACGACCGGTAACACCACGTGGGCCAGCCCGTCTGTCGGTGGTCGTTCCCTTCGGAGCGCAGGCTCCGCAACGCTCCATCTTTTATGCGAATGGCGATCTCTTCTTCCCCGGTGAACGAGTGGATCTGTGGTTAACGATGCCAGACGGCTCGGTGCGAGGTTTTCCCTCGACCTTTGCCGATCCGATAGCCGGTCAGTTCATGGTAGAACTGTTCCTCGATGAACGGTTGCCGGTTGGTTTCTACCAGCTTACCGCCCAGGGTGCGGTGAGTCAGCAACTGGTTATTGCCACCTTTACCCTGACCCAAACCAGCGACACGATTGCCAATCCGCAACCGGTACCGCTGATTGGGTTAGACAACAATCCCCTGACTCCACCTAATATTCCGTTCAACGATCCGAATCCTGCTGACATTAATGAGTACGGCAACCCTGATGAGTAAGTTGACATCTCATTAGCAATAGCTCAGCGGCACGTTCGTGCGTGCCCCCGGTAAGGCACCACCGGGTACGTGCGAGAACAGTTGCGCGTCGGTAGGCGAGGTAGTACCTTGATGTGACAATTTGCCGATAACGACAGGGCACTCACCTGCCGAGCGCCGATCCGACATATCCTGTTCCGAGCGATGCGGGTTAGCGCAGGTTATCCTCACTGAGATCGGTGTGCCATCCGAAAGCGTCATCTTCCTGCGCTGCGACGACGTTCGATAGCCTAGGCGCCACGACCATCGCCGTGGGATCTTATCTGGACGAGGCGGCGCCTCGCCCCTCCTTGTGAATCGTCTTGCATCCATCGACAAGGTTCATCCGTTGTGAGGTGATGATGGATTATTCGGATAGTCCTTGGCGCCTGATCAAAAACCTTGCTTTCTCATTGGGACATACCGTGCCTGAGCAATCCCTTTCTCGCCTTGTTTGGGAGCAGAAGGGGGCCAGGGGGATGGGTGAGGTGGCACCCTATCCCTTCCTCTCCCACACTGCGGGAGAGGAAGGGATAGGGGGTAGGTGAGGAGCCAGGCGTGCTCCTCGTTGCTCGCCACTTCAGCCGATACCCCTGCTAAGCGCCTGATCAAAACCTCGAGTTTCTGATCACACTCTTAAAGCATGGTAGGAATGAATGTTCAATGGGCCGGTTTTCGGTCGGGTTTGATAGGCCGATGAACGTCATACATCAGTTCACGTCGTAACAGTATACTATCAAGGGTAAGTTCCGAACCTGCCTCCCACACTCTCCTGATGTCATTCACTGCCTTCCCGATCAGCTTCGAGTGGTTTGGTCGGATCATTCCCCCACTCATTCCAGGAACCATCATAAATCGCTACCCGACGTCCGCTGACGATCTCGAAAGCCAGTGCAGTTGGCGTGGCTGAAACACCGCCGTTGCAATAAGCAACTACTTCACGATCATTGACGGCATCCGGATCGATACCAGCAGCGCGAAAGCGTTCACGGAGTTGATCAGGGGAAAGGTAAGTTTGGTGCGGCCCGCTGACCAGGCTCTGATAGAAAACGTTGTGGGCACCTGGAATGTGACCGCCACGGGCAGCACGTGATTCCAGACCGCGGTATTCTCGCTCGTGGCGAGCGTCGATCAAGAGCAGATCACGCTCCAGGGCTTGCAAGACTTGATCGGCTGTTTTCCGCAGGTGCGGTTGTGGTCGTGGCGTGAAAGTTGCCGGTGGGTAATTGGGAACCTCCGTAGTTAGCGGACGCCCCTCGGCCAGCCATTTCACCAGCCCACCATTTAAAACCCGAACGCGCTCGAAACCATAATAGCGCAGCACCCACATCAGACGACCGGCAAACATTGAAAACCAGTCATCGTAAGCAACAACCACACAATCGTCACCGATACCGCGCTTCCCTAGCTCGTAAGCAATTTTGGCCGGTGGAGCGACCTGCACGGGCGTCGGGTCATCAAGGTCAACAATGTCACGTGTCCAGTCAATGTAGACGGCGCCCGGAATATGACCGGCGGCGTAATCGTCGTGGCGGGCAAAGTAGTGCGGTTTAGGTGCAGTAGGTGGCAAGACGGTTCCACGCATATCGACGATCCGCAGTTGCGGGTGACCGAGATGGGCTGCCAGCCAGTCAGTTTCAACCAGGGGCCCTGATGGTAGCTCTATCTCTATACTCATACGGCTCCTCGGTAATGGTCATGACAAGCGATGGTTCAAACACACTGTGACCTCGGTGTCATAGTGGTTGGTTGCACCACAAGACACAAAGGTCACAGCGACCGACAGCAATGCGTCTCACCTGCTCGTTAGACGATGATATTCATCGGTGCTTCGAGCAGTTTACGCAACTCTTGCAGGTACTGCGCGCCGACCGCCCCATCGACAACCCGATGATCGGCACTGAGGGTAAGGTTCATCACCTGACCAATGACGATCTGGTCGTTGCGTACCACCGGAACTTTACGCACCGCACCAACAGCCAGAGAAGCAGCCTGTGGTACCGAGATAATCGAGCCGAACTCGACAATTCCAAACATCCCAAGGTTAGTGACCTGGAACGTCGCTCCTTCAAGTTCCTGTTGCTTAATCTTGCCCTCACGAGCGCGCAGTGCCATGTCACGAATTTCGGCACTAATGACGCTAATGCTCTTTTTATCGGCATCGCGAACAACTGGCGCTACCAGACCATCATCAAGGGCCACGGCCACACCGATGTTGATCTGGCTATGACGCACGATACCGGGTTGACCGTCAGCAGTCTGGCTATAACTGACATTCACTGCCGGTACTTTGCTTAAGGCCTTCGCCGCAGCTTTAACCACGAGATCATTAATTGAAATGCGGGTTCCACTGGCGGTAATCTGCTCACGCAATGCTACCAGCGCGTCAGCATCGACCTCGATGGTCAGATAGATGTGCGGTACACCAGGCTTGCTATCGGTCATTGCGCGAGCAATAGTCCTACGCATCCGACTCAGCGGTTCGGCGCCGACCAGTTTTGGCGCCGGTGCAGGTGTCGGGGTGCGTGCTGGCGCTGGTGCAGGCGCCGGCGTTGGGGGTGACACCGGTACAGGCGTCGGCGCCGGGGCAGATGGTGTCACCACAGGCGCTGGCCCAGCAGCACCACGTCGGGCCGCAAACTCTTCAACATTCTCCTTGATAATACGACCGCCTGGACCGGTACCTACTACCTGGCGCAAATCAATCCCTAGCTCTTCGGCCAGGCGTCGGGCAACCGGTGATGCCTTAATCCGACCATTGTCATCACCACCGACAGCCGGTGCGGGCGTAGCCGACTCTGCTACTGCTGCTGGAGACACTGCCTGAACGGTGACTGGAGTGACAGCCGATGCCGAGGGAGCCGATGGTTGCGTCGTGACTGGTGGTATTGACGGTGTTGGCGCAACGGGTGCCGCACTATCACCGATGATCGCGATCGGATGCCCAATCGGCACGGTCTGTCCTTCTGGGATCAAAATCTGTTGCAGAACACCGGCTTCAAAAGCTTCCAGTTCCATTGTGGCCTTATCGGTCTCGATTTCGGCGATGATGTCACCAACAGCAATCTGATCGCCGACTTTCTTCAACCAGCGGCCTACAGTGCCTTCCGACATCGTGTCGGAGAGACGAGGCATGGTTACTTCACCCATGGAGCCTCCTATTCCTCATAACCGTATCGTTATCGCATGCGCTTCGTGCCACGCATGACCTGCCGAATGGCGTAAATCAGATTATTGGCATTTGGTTTTGAAGCTGCCGACAGCTCTTTGGCGTAGGGCAACGGCACTTCAAGGCCGGCGACCCGGTAAACTGGCGCATCGAGATAATCAAAGGCTTCTTCCTGAATTGTCGCCGCGATTTCAGCCGTTACACCGTATGAGTACCAGTCTTCCGCGATCACAACGGCGCGATTCGTCTTCTTCACCGATTCGATGATGGTGGGTCGGTCAAGCGGGCGGAGCGAACGCAGATCAACGACCTCGACACTAATGCCCTCTTGTTCCATCCGCTGCGCAACTTGCAATGCTACGGCTGTCATTCGTGAATAAGAGACAACCGTCACATCGGTACCCGGTCGCTTTACGTCGGCAATCCCAATCGGAAGGACGTAATCATCATCTTCTGGTACTTCACCCTTAGTATCGTAGAGCGCCAGCGACTCGATAAAGATCACTGGATCATCATCACGGATGGCAGCCCGTAATAAACCTTTGGCATCGTAAGGTGTGGCCGGTGCGACCACCTTGAGGCCAGGACAGTAGGCAAACCAGTTCTCGAATGACTGCGAGTGGGTGGCTGCTAGTTGGCCAGTGCCACCTGAAGGTGTTCGGATCACCAGCGGCACACTGACCTGCCCACCGAACATATAATGAATCTTCGCCGCATGATTGACGATCTGATCGATAGCGACCAGGATAAAGTTGATCGTCATTATCTCGACCACCGGACGCAGGCCGAGCATCGCAGCGCCGATAGCGACTCCAACGAATCCCTCTTCCGCAATCGGGGTATCAACAACGCGCTTGGGGCCAAACTCGGCCAGCAAGCCCTCGGTGACCCGATACGAACCCTGAAACACGCCAATCTCTTCACCCATGAGCAAGACATTTGGATCACGGGCTAACTCCTCGCCAAGGGTGTCATTCAGGGCCTGGCGATACGTAATAACAGGCATAACAACCTCTTTAGTCCATGCAACATCCGCTACACCACACGGAACATCGGGAAAGCGGATGACACTCCACTATAACCGGCTATACGTCAAACTCACCGTGATTGATCTTTACCGCACGAATAGCATCTTCGGTCGTTGGTGTATTTGGTACCGGTGTGGCATACATATACTTGTAGAGATCCTCAAACTTCGGATCGGGACTGTTGTTGGCGAAATCAATTGCCTCCTGTACTTCGCGTTCAACCCGTTCGGTAACCGCCTTAAGCCAGGCATCATCAATAACGCCGTGCTCAAGCAGGAGCGTGGCAAATTTTCGGATCGGATCGTACAATTCGCGACCCCGGCGGACTGCTTCAGGATCACGGTAGCGATCGGAGTCAATAACCGAATGACCACGGAAACGAAAGCTAACCGCATCAATAATCGCCGGTTCACCCTCGGCTTCGGCTCGTGCTCGTAATCGGCGCACGACATCGCGCACCGCGAGCACATCGGTGCCGTCAACACGCTCACCGTAAATGCGGAATGATGCACCTTTCTTCCATAGATCGGGTTCTGATGAACCGGCTTCCACTGAAGTGCCCATACCGTAGCCGTTATTGACAATGAAGAAGAGCACCGGACATTTCCAGAGTTTAGCTAGATTGAGTGACTCGTAGAATGCACCAATATTGGTGGTTCCATCACCCATTTGCGCAACGACCACACCCGGCTTATTCTGATAACGCAGCGCGTAGGCGGCACCCACGGCCAATGGCACCTGTCCACCAACAATGGCATAGCCACCCATAAAGTTGGTCTTGCGGTCGAACAGGTGCATCGATCCGCCACGACCACCGGATACACCGGTCTCTTTACCGAAGAGTTCGGCCATTACTGGGCCGGGTGGTACACCACGGGCAATAATGTAACCGTGCTCGCGATAATTGGTGAAGATATAGTCGTCGGGAGTCAGCGCTGCCATCAAGCCAACGATGGTAGCCTCTTCGCCAAGATTGAGGTGACAATACCCGCCAATTTTGGCTTTCACGTACATCTCGCCGGCGCGCTCTTCAAAACGTCGTAACAGAAGCATCTGGTAGTAGTAGTGCTTCAATTCATCGACAGTAGCACGCTCAAGCAGTGGTTGAGTCGTTTCGGCAACTTCGGCCATTGTTGTGGTCTCCTCTCTTATGCTGGGCGTTCCGCTCCGGCAGGAAGGGGATATGAGCCGGTTTGGTGCGCCATCTGTTATTGCTACCACACTCCCGCGAGTGTGGGTTGCGCTCTAGGTGCTACCCAAACCAGAGGTTTAGGCTTGCGCCTGATACCGACGAAGGCAGATTGTTCAAACAGGTAAGAAGCACCCGCTCTATCCGGTATCGTGTAAGGGTTACCGTTCTGACAAGCAATGACGGTATCGCAAAACTGATTGACACAATGCTTTTTACACGAGTACATCTACAAACGCGACAGTCGTGGCTTCGTTGCAATTGTTCTGTGCCGCATTACCATGCTTCGCCGATGATTCACGAGCCGGTATAAAGGTTGGGGATGTCCTTACCTGCTTAAGGTTGTTAGGTTTGCAGACGGTCATTACATCCCCGGTGGCACGACTTCGCGCGTGAAGGCATGGGTGTCGGCGCCACAGCGTGGACAATGCCTAGGTGGATCGAGGGTACGTACAATCTCACCACATACCCCGCAAACCCAACGCATAGCAATCTGGCGCACAAGATCAGAACGGCTGACGATTCCAACCACTTTCCCATTCTCAACGACCGGTACCCGTCGGATGCGCTGGTTGGTCAAGAGATGTTGGATATGTTCGACTTCGGTGTCGGCGCTCACACTGATGACACTCCGCGTCATGATTTCTTTGACGGTACGTCCTTCTTTGGCAATCAGGTCATGTTCGGTGACGAGGCCAACCAGCATGCCATGGGAATTGATAACCGGCAAACCACTGATCCGGTTGCGCGTCATCAGACGGGCCGCGTCTTCAACAGTGGCATCATCGTTGACGCAAATCACATTGCGGGTCATGATCTCGTGCGCTTTCATTCTGAGTTACCTTTCGTTATCTTCAGTCGTGATATTATTCACGAGAATAGTTGCTCAAACAACTCAATTCTAGTATAGCAGAGATCGTCAACCTGTCGGCGAGGTGAATCGGGGCGCAGTGTCGCTGTGCTATCATGCTAACGAAACATTAGCGTTTGGTGCCCCGAACAAAAATGTTGGGCCATGGTTGAAATGTCGTGGGGATAGTGTCACGGAGATGTACCTGATCTCCTACGTAGACGGTGCGATAGATCTCAACCCGTAGTCCGTCACGAGCAGTATCGGTTTGCCGAATCACACCGCTCGGTAGAGTAGGATCATCAACATACACCGGTTGAGTCGGTGCGGGCATTCGTTCGAGAATACGGTAGGTATACTCGACCCGTCGATTGGTTGGCTGACCGTAGAGAGTGATCGTGAATTGTTGACGACGGAGATCAACTGTCCCACTCAAGAGCAACCACCCCCCGGTATCATTAACAAAGCGCAAGTCGTTGACACCGGTAAAGATGGCAGCATCGAGACCAGGTGGTTCACCGAGTTCTTCATACCAACCGATGCGAAACGAATGGGCATGCCGTTCGGTGATGGGTAAGCCGGCAAAAAAGGCTGCGCGAAAGACGGTTGTACTGACCTGACAAAGCCCGCCGCCCCACTCTTTTTGCGTTCGATTGTCAACGATGGCGTAGCCTTCGACGAAGCCACGCTCGGCGGTGACCGGCCCAAGGGTGGTGTTGAATGAGAACGTAGCGCCGGGTGGTATGAGGACTCCGTCGATCTGTCGGGTACCCGCCTGAATATTTGTGATCCGGTAGTCAGCCGAGTTGCGGAATGAGCTGACTCCCACGCCAACCGGTGCTCTGATGCCGAGCATCGCTAGATTTTCGGCAGTAACCGGTGGTGGCAGATCACGAAGTGGCAGGATAACCGTCCGTTCGTTGCTGTAAAGAGCAGCGTTGATTCGGGCAAGCGTCTCTTCAACTGCCAGCCCACGACCAGGGGTGCCAGGAGTACGAATTCGCAAATCACCGTTGTTCCAGTCGACTCTTGGTAACCCTCCTTCTTCCCGTAAGGCAGCCGCAATGGGGTTCAACATGGCACGAATAGCAGACTGATCAATCGTAACCGCGAGCGCCGGACGCCCATCAATGGCAGTTAACCTGCGTAGTTTGATCCAGGAAGCAATCTGATCGAGTGACCATTCCCAGCGACATTCGGGTTGACATCGTCCACCCCGACCTTCCAGCCGGAGCGGGCCACTAAGGAGTAGACGCAATTCGCTCACTGTTGGGGCAAGATCACTGTCACGAACGGTTGGTTCGAGGATTCGGGTACGGATCGTAACCTCTTGCGGTTGCAGATGTTGCACAGCCGCAGCTATATCAGCTAGGGTTTCGTCAATCAACGTCTGGCGACCCCATTGTTCAAGGCCGACAATTACTGTACTTCCGTGCAGATCGACGCTGGCATTTTGCGGTGGCCGATCAATTTCAGCGGCAATAGCTTTGAGAGTTTCCTGCGCAACCCGCTGATCGAAGGTAAGACGGATCGGCAAATCAACGCCATACTGCCAGGTTGCGGCTGCCATTCGCAGGTTCACTGACCGCTCTGCCTGATGACCAATGGCAAATGCTACATCAAGCGCCTCATCAATAGCCAGTCTCAGGCCAAGGTCTTCGGCTGCCGGTCGCCAAATCTGATCGTTGAACGAGAGCGTTATCGGTGTTGCAAGGAAATCGGCATAACGACGCTGCAAAGCAGCTCTTGCCTCGGCTCGAGTCATGCCGCCGATTGGGAGACCGCGCACGCTGATGTTGGGGTAAATGCGATCAGCCAGGATACGCTCGAAGAGCAGGAGACTACCGTAGACCAGCACCCCAACCAGGCTGACAAGCGCAAACATTACCAGCAACCATTCCACAAACCGCCAGAAGGACATCCGACGGTGATGATGAACGTTGGCCGGTAGTTGGTGTTCCATACATTCATGCACGGCGTCTCAATGGGAAGGAATGCGGTTGTGTCTTTAGTCTAACGTTCTGCTGTACAAGTGTCAAGTGCTATCTATATTGCGGGAGAGCTATGCAACGTTTTCCTCCTTCTCAGCAGTCGCAGGCGAGCGGCGAGAGCAACGAGTGCAGGAGCGACAGCTTCCTGTTCCGATAGTGCTCTGCCGCCAGGCTTTCTTCTTGGTACGGTGATGATGCCTGTTACCGTATTGTAGGGGCGGATTCTCCTCTACCCCTTGGGGTAGAATCGGCTGAGATGTACGGGTGTCTGTGCACCTATCCCTCGCTCCCCTTCCGCTCCTCTGCCGGGAGAAGAAGGGGCTGGGGGAGGATGCGGGGGCAATTTCCCGGTCTGCTATGGGGGAAGGGGCGTGGGCGATTTCCCCCCTTCCTCATCCCCTGCTGGGAGAGGAAGGGGAGGGTGCGGGGGGACCTGCATTCTACGGAACGAACGCATAATGCATAATGAAGTCAGGGGAATAGTGATATAATTGCTGTATCCGGTACTCGCCGGCGCAAAGGTATTCAGGGTGGTCGCATGCCGCGATTTGGCGCACACATGTCGATTTCGGGCGGTGTCTCAAAGTCATTTGCCCGCGGTGAATCGGTTGGATTAGAGGCGATGCAAATTTTCGCCAAGAACGAACGGCAGTGGACGGCGAAGCCCATTTCTCCCGAGGAAACTGCGTTGTTTCGAGCTGAGCAGCAGCGAACCGGTATTCATCCGGTCATCGTTCACGACTCATATCTTATCAATCTGGCTGCTCCTGCCGACGATCTGCGCGAAAAGTCGATTACGGCGTTCGCCGATGAGCTAGAACGCTGTGCCCAACTCGGCATTCCATATCTGGTGACCCATCCCGGTGCCCATACCGGTAGCGGAGAGGAGGCTGGCCTGGCGCGAGTCGCTGAGGCAATTTGCCGGTTACTGGCTGATGGTGTGGGTGGTAACACGGTGATTTTACTTGAGACGACCGCCGGTCAGGGAACGGCGTTGGGGTATCGCTTTGAACATCTAGCCCGTTTGTTCGAGTTGATTCCATACCACAACCGGCTAGGGATTTGCGTTGATACCTGTCATATTTTCGCTGCCGGTTATAATATTCGTGATCGCGCCTCTTATGAGGCAACGTTTGCTGAACTTGATCGACTGATTGGCCTTGAATGGGTTAAATGTTTTCACCTGAACGACTCACAGAAGGAGTTGGGAAGTCGGGTTGACCGCCATGCGCATATTGGTCAAGGATGTATTGGACTCGAAGCGTTCCGGTTGCTCGTCAATGATCCTCGTTTTGCCAGTTTGCCAATGATTATTGAGACACCGAAAGGCGAGGACATGGCTGAAGATCGTATGAATCTGGCCGTGTTACGCTCGCTCGTGAGTTCGCCAGTATCATAACAGGGTAGGTGCCGGGAACAAGCTTTGGAAATGAGCGGGGAGCAGATTGCTATGTGGCGTAAATTGCTGTTGGTCGTTTTACTACTGGGAATTGGGTATCTGATCTGGCGACGAATGCAGAACGCCGGTGGATCAGCACCGGTGACCGATCTATCGGCAAAGCCACCGATGCCAGTGCCATCGACACCGCCACCATCACCTGCGTCCTCACCGCCAGCACCGTCAACACCGTCAGCAACCGGCAGTGCACCACGACCAGTTGTTACGCGCATTCATCGTGGCGCACCGCCGTCAACTCGTCGAAGTACGGCTCCTCCTTCTGGTGATGCTGCTTCCGCCAGACGTAACGGCGTTGATAGCCCGTCAGGGAAGCCAGCACCAGAAACAGCGGCGCATGCTGCGTCGGTGACAACACCTGGGCTATCTGAAACGGCAGGTTCAGCCTCGTCGTTACCAGAGACGACGCATGATCAGGGGACATCTCCCGCCGAAACAGCTTCTGCGGAAGTGAGTGTTTCAGTAGCAACCATCCCTGAACCAGATCAATTAGTTGTCCACGGTGAGGTGGCAGATTCGACCACCACGACAACCACTACCACCTCTGATCAAGCAGCATCCGAAGCTGAAGCGGTAGCTGATCCTATGTTGAGCGATTTCACACCGATTGACATTAATCGAGCGGATCGCGAGGCATTGATGGCATTACCGGGTATCGGGCCGGTATTGGCTGAACGCATCATCGCCTATCGCGAAGCTCATGGCCCCTTTAAGAGCGTTGATGATCTGACAGCGATTGCTGGTATTGGTGAGCGTAATATCAACATCTTCCGCAAACTAGTGCGCGTTGATCCCAATGATTGAACCATTCTTGTTGCAGGGTGGCGATCACGCCTGTCTTCTGGTACACGGTTTTGTCGGCGACCCCGGTGAAATGCGCGATCTCGGCGAATATCTCGCCGGGGCTGGTTTTACGGTGTTTGGCATCCGTCTCCCCGGCCATACTGGACGACCGGAAGACCTTATGGATGTGCGCTGGACGGATTGGCTGGCGGCGGTGCGTCTCGCATTTGATGCCCTCACCAGGCGCGCAGCTACCGTCTCGGTAGTTGGTTTTTCGCTCGGCGGTGCCCTATCAGCGCTGTTGGCTACTCAGCGTCCGGTGCAACGGTTGGTCATGCTGGCAACGCCGTACCGTTTGGGTGGTGACTGGCGAGTCGATCTGTTGGGCATCGCACGCTACGTAACGCCCTGGTTTTATTTGCTAGAACGAGCTGATTTCAGCAGCGATGAGCTGCGAGCGTCGATCTGGCGTCGTCAGCCCGATCTCGATCTTGATGACCCCGCAGTACAACAGATATTACGTCGCTCGGTCAAGGTGTCGGTTGCTGCTGCCGATGAACTACGTCTAGCCCTGGCCGCAGCCCGTCGTGCTTTACCACAGGTGCGTGTACCAACCCTGGTTATGCACGGTCACGATGATAACACTGCCGATCCGGAGAGTGCGGCTGCCATTGCATCACGGCTTGGCAGTTCGCGTTGCGAACTACGCTACTGGCCAGCGACAGGGCATCAACTCCTGCTTACCGGCCCGTACCAGACTGCTATCTTTCGGCGGATTGAACGTTTTCTGAGACGATAGCAGGTGTAGAATCCGATCCATCATCAACGACTGTATCTCATTACTCCCGTTTAATCACGACGAGCGTAATATCATCGAACGGCGGTTGACCGTGACTGTGGCGGGCAATTGCCGCCAGAATGGCCTGCACCATGGTACTTGCCGGTGCTGTGTGGTAAACCTTGATCACGGATCGTAACCCTTCAAGATCGAAAGGGATCAGCAGTTCATTAATCGTCTCCGTCACGCCGTCGGTGTAGCAGACTAACACATCCCCCGGTGCGAGTGTGGTTGTAGCTTCAGGTAAGGTTATTTCGGCAATCACACCTAATGCAATACCTGGGACTCGTAGCTCTTCAATGGTACCGGAAGCTGCCCGATAGATCAGCGGCGGATTATGACCGGCACTGGTAAAATCGAGGCGTCCAGAGTCGAGATCAAGTCGACCATAAAAGAGCGTGACAAACATGCCCGATTCGGAGTCGCGGTACAGCCAGCGGTTTGCGCGTTCCATTGCCCGTGCCGGGGCTGAACCATCGAGAGCGGCAGCACGCACCAGCGAACGGGCCATTGCCATAAACATAGCTGCCGGAATACCCTTGTCGCTCACATCGGCGATCACGAAACCTAATTCCTGAGAACCACCTGCACCCGATGAAAACGTCCAGAAATCGTAGAAATCACCACCGACCAGACGTGCCGATTGCCATGCGGCATCGATCTGCCATCCTCTGGCTGTGGGTAGACGTGTCGGGAGCAGGGTACGCTGAATCTCACGGGCAACGCGCAATTCCTGTTCAAGACGAGCTGCCTCTGCTGCCTCAACCGCCAGCAGCAGACTTTCGAGAGCGCTGGCAATTTGGGCCGCAGCTCCGATACACAGATTCTGCTGACGAGAACTGAGGGAGAGGAATGGATCGTTGTAATCGAGCACCAGTACTCCAAGGAGCGTTGTCCGCACTTTTATCGGTAATCCGATCAGCGTTCCGCTTTCGGCTGCCGCAATCAGTGTCGGCCACTGATCGACATTATCCCGTGCCTGCCAGAGGGTCTCGATGCAGAGTTGATCTGTCTCCATCGTATGTTCGCGTAAACGCGATAAAAACGGTGAGCGGGTTGGCTGGTCGATCAGTGTCGCTCGGACGCTGCGTGGTAAGCCATAGGCTGCGTGCAACACAAAGTCATGGTGTTCACGATTCCAAAGGGCCATGTAGCACCGTGGGCAGCCTAACAGAAGCGGCGGCAAACGTACCACGGTTGCCAGCAGGTCTGGAAGTGTCGTTGCCCGACCGATATTTTCAGCAATTTGCAACAAGGCGTTGAGGGTCCAGGCTTCTTCCTGTTGCGCAGTATAAGCGTTCGCGCTCTCGATGGCAATCGCAATCTGATCGGCTAGCGTGCGAATAATGAAGAGATCATCGTCATCAAAATCATGCGGTTTGTCACTCTGTACATCCAGCACACCGATCACCGTTGAGCCAACACGCAACGGCACTGCTAGCTCAGAGCGCGTATGTTGGGTGTCGCGTATTACCCGACTATCGTTGAACACATCACCGGCCAAAACCGGTTCACCACGTCGGGCAGCCTCGCCAACCAGCCCCTGCCCAATACGGAGCGGCAAGGCCCGAATCCGTTCCAGATCAGCACCATCGGCCGTCGAAGCTCGAAAATAGATGCGCTCATCATCAGGTGAAATCGTGAAGATGTGAACCGGGTGATAGCCGAAGCGTTCGCGGATCAGTCGCACAATAGATGGCAGCAACTGGTCAAGATTGAGGATCGCAGTAATTTGCTGGCTTACTTCGCGGATCGCTTGCAACTGATTGGCACGCTGACGAGCTTCATTAAAAGCGCGAGCACGGGCTATGGCAACCGCAGCCTGATCGGCGATCAGCGAGATAAGTCGCAGATCATTGGTATCAAAAGCGCCTGGTTCATAGCTCTGAACTGAAATGGAACCAATGACCGTCTCGCCGGCAATCAATGGCACATAAATTCCCGACCGGGGTGGCCGTTCGCTTTGATAGCGTGGACGCGCAGGCAAGCGATCCATCTCGCGGGCAAAATCCTCAACCAGAATCGCCCGCCCGGTTTCACGAATCCAGCCGATTAGCCCACTATTTTCCGAGAGATCGACGGTCAGGCGGGGGAGACGCACCCGATCCTGGATTCGTACCATCAGCGTGTAGTAATTGCCATGAAACAGACCAAGATGAAACGACGAGGTATCGACAATCCGACTCGCTTCGCGGTAGATCAACTCGCAGAGTGAGTCAACATCGAGTTCGCTGCGAATGATGGCGCGACTCACTTCATTCAGCCGTGCTAATTCACGTACCGAACGGCGTTGACGCTGGAGGTTGAGTGATAATCGGCGTAGCATCGCTGCTGATGCGATCAGAGCAAGCCCGGCAAGCCCGAGATGGAGCAGACCCAATTCACGAGCAATTGCCGCGCCCAACCAGGCTAGCGGCAAGGGGGCAATTTCCGCACCAACAATCGCCGGCCATGCCGAACGCCACCACGTTGCCAGACCGCTCTGCCCACCCTGCAACAGCTCGCGGAGTAGACGTCCGGTTTGGGTAATCAGGGGAAAACCGATCAACGTCGCAATCCATAACACACCGATCTGGCTATTCGTCAGCGGTTGGTCGCTCAGCGTGCCTGCCACCCAACCGCTTACCAGGAGACCCAGCGTGCGCAACCCGCTGCGCAAAAGTGGCCGACCCAGCAGTGAAAACGATGTGCGTGGTCGATTGGTGAGCAGCAGAATGACAATGCCGGAGAGCAGACCTTCAATCGCTGCCACCCATGCAGCGTTGACTGGCCCTAGGGCAAGACTGGCAGTGATCAATACCAGCGGGGCAAGACTATGGACATCGGCTGGTGGAGTGCGAAATGCCAGCAGATCAACAACGAACGCAAGAATGGCAAACAGCAAGACGTAGAGTGGGTCTACCGGTGAAGTGGGTAGGGTCAACAACCACAACCATGCCACGATACCAATGATAAACCCGTACCATGTCAGAATCTGTTCGCGCGACACTCAACGCCTCTGAGAAAAAGCAGCGCGGGCTTCAGAAACTGAAGGATGAATGTTGAATACCTGCGTGAAGCCAGTAATGGTAAAAACCTCGTAGACCTGCGGTTGGAGCGCTGCCAGCCGTAATTCGCCCCCCAGTGTCATCAGCTCTTTACGAATGAGCAGTAGCGCACGCAACCCACTGCTTGACAGAAATGAAACATTACTCAGATCAAGCACAACCTGGCGTGCACCGTTACTGATTCGCTCGTTTACCAGCTTGCTCACGCGAGGAGCAGTCAGCGCGTCGATGCGGTCGTTGATCGCGATGACGACAACTTCGTTCGCTTCTGCTGGCTGGTCATGAGGCAAATATTTAACCATCGTCAACAAATTCCCGCCTTGGGGAGAAAACTCGAAATGCACTTCGTCCATCAAGCGGGTAATCAGATAGATTCCCAGCCCGCCTACCTGCCGTTCTTCCAACGGCGAGGTTATATCAGGTACTGGCACGGTCGATGGATCAAACTGTCGGCCATGGTCACGGACGGTCACAATGAAGCGATGGTCATGACACTGCCAGCTCAGAGTCAGATCGCCAGGTTGATCGGGGTCATACGCATGCTGGATCACATTGGTGACAGCTTCATCGACAGCAAGCTGTACCTGCCAGGTAGCCCGTTCGTCGAGACCACAACGTTCGGCAGCGGCAGTAATGAAAGCACTGATCTTAGCCAGTGCATCCAGGTCGGCGGTGAGGGTAATACTCTCCATGGCGATCGTAGATCCGGACACGTGTATCCGGTAATATGGCAGTACTAAAATGAACCAACTGCTTCGACGGTATCGCCATAGATCTCGAAGAGCGAACTGAAGCCGGTGAGATCGAATACCTCTTTGATACGGGGTGGTAAATTGGCGATCCGAATATCACCCCCCTCAAGGTCGGTAATTTTCCAATCACGCGCTTTTTTGCGAGCTTCAATCAGAACACGTAAACCGGGGCTGCTGATATATTCGAGCCGGCTGAGATCCAACACGATGCGATAACGACCGTCGGCGAACAATGACTCAATCAGTTGCTTGAGTTGTGGTGCAGAAGCCGCATCAACGCGCCCAATGACCTCAATAAGGTCTACTCGATTGAGTCGGCGATGATTGAGTTCCACTGGTAACCTCCTCTTTCAGCGCACACGGCGCGTTGTGCATACTAATTGCTATTATAACACAGAACGAAAATCACTAATCGGACGTGCTATAATGACTTCTGATGTACCTCATCGACACTACGAAGGTCAAGGATATGCCCGGTTGGAATGGCTTGAATATCGCCTGGAATACGCTGCGCGAGATCAACGTTGAAGATATTCGCAAAGAAGCTGAGTTACCGCTTACCATTGTGTGCGCTGGCGCATCAGAGGTGTGTCAGAGTATTGCTCGCCGGTTAGAGCAAGGTACGCAACGGTACGGTCAGACCGGGCCATCTCCTATTCATCTGGTCAGTCTGACGACGATCATCCCAGATGAGCTACGGCATGCCGACCTTGTTATCATTGGTCTGGATCGAAATGTCCGGCTTTCAGCTCGTGAGCTAACGGTTATTGAACATCTGGCTACGCTCAACCTGCCAACAGTTGTCGTAGTGTGGGGAATGGTATTACCCGCCGACGCTGGGCCATTGCATCCGCGTGTTGCTCATGCGCGTTTACTGGTTGTTCCTGATCCAGATTCACCTGATACTAACCGGCAATTAGCCGAGGCGATTCTTGATCGTCTACCAGCCTCGTTGCATCTGGCGGCAGCTCGCCGGTTACCCGGTTTGCGGTCGGTAGTGGCGCAACAACTCATTAGCAGTGTTTCGTTTACCAATGCCTCGTATGTGTTGGCTACGGCATTACCAGAGCAAATCCCGATCCTCACTCTTCCCTTTGCCGCTGCTGACACGCTGGTGCTAACGAAAAATCAGGCGATGCTCGTGTATCGTCTGGCATTGGCGTATGGCGCTCCACCTGATATTCGAGAACGATTGTTTGAAGTGCTCCCGGTGATTGGTGGTGCCTTTATCTGGCGACAATTAGCACGCACCTTAGTAGGTCTCATTCCAGTTTGGGGGGTTGTACCGCGAGTAGCAATTGCATACGCTGGCACCTACACAACGGGAGTGGCGGCATGGCGTTGGTTTGCTGAAGGCGAAATCGTTAATCGAGAGCAGTTGCAAGCGATTGGGCGTGAAGCGCTGGCGCTGGGGAAGGCTCAGGCTGCTGACCTGGTCGCGAAGGCACGCAATGCTGGTAATCAGCACATCGGGCGCTGGCAACGATTCGGGCAGAATTTCCTCCAGAAATGGCGACGCAAAAAAGCGCGCTAAGAGCCTATCCGGAATACTCTGTTGCAGAAGAAGAGCAGTTGGGGCGCAGCGCCGCTGCGCCCGTACATCTATGATCAGGTTTCATCCGCTGTACTGTGAGACAATTATTCGGATAGGCTCTAAGAAACGGTTTCATGCGATCTGGAAGCACAGGCCGGTTCATACTGTTGTGCAACCGTGCTCATCAACATATGCATGCTCAATGGAGCAGGCGATCTCAACTATGAGTCCACTGCAAAAACTCACCACGGAGCACACAGAGCACACAGAGCGTCTAGGATTTATGAATGAAAGGGTAATTTTTGGCCATTGGGTGCATGTAAGAAAAATTTCACAACCCTATGTTCAATGAAAGATAACATTATCGTTAGTCTCTGTGATCTCCGTGGTCTCTGTGGTGAGAAGATCACCTTTTGGCAGTGAAGTCAACCATCTTTTCCCTCCAGCGAGTGAGGCTAGAGCTTTTTTTAAGTTTTCATCGTGCATCGAGAGTATGCTGGGGGTTGGATGACGTTCATCATGCATGATGAATGGCACGCTGTTCACGTGCCGACAAGTGGTGGAGATGACACCGAAAACTGAAATCTCTGCAAACCCCTCCTGTGATCTTCGGTGATGTTGGCAAAAATCGGGAGAGGTGCGATCATTAGGTGAGCGTGTACGTGGGTACACGTTGTTGAAGGTTGCGAAGGAACATGCGTATGGATCATTTTGTGATTGAAGGCGGTCATCGCCTGTCAGGTGCTATTCGCCCCGCTGGCAACAAGAATGCGGCTCTTCCTTTACTGGCCGCCAGTCTATTGACTGACGAACCGGTTACGATACGTAATCTTCCCGACATTGGGGATGTGCGCACGAAATTAGCGTTGCTCGCTCATCTCGGTGTGCAAATCGAGCAACCAGAGGCCCATGTTGTCCACTTGCGTGCCAATCAGTTGGCAGCCGTTGAACCAGACACCACACTGGCGCGCCGTATCCGTACTTCACCGTTGCTTGCTGGCCCGCTGTTAGCCCGACGAGGATACGTGATGCTACCCCGTCCTGGTGGCGATGCAATTGGACGTCGTCGACTCGATACACATTTGCTGGCGCTGTCAGCGTTGGGGGTGCAGGTTGAGGTTACACCGAGTAGTTATATTCTTACGACCGATGGCTTGCGGGGCGCCGACATCTTTCTTGATGAGATGAGTGTAACCGGTACCGAACAGGCAATCATTGCCGCAAGTATTGCCGAAGGTCATACGACCATCGCCAACGCTGCTTCTGAACCACACGTACAGGATTTATGTCATTTTCTCAACAGTATGGGTGCACGGATCAGCGGTATCGGCACAAACCTGCTCGAAATCGAGGGGGTCAGTCGGTTGCATGGCACCGATTACACCATTGGCCCCGACTTTATGGAAGTAGGTTCGCTAATCGGGTTAGCGGCGGTAACGCGCAGCGAATTACGGATTGTTGGCGCACGACCACGTGAGCATCGGATGACGAAGATTATGTTCGGACGACTAGGTGTGACGTGGCGCGAAGAGGGTGAAGACATTATTGTGCCGGCTGATCAGGAGTTGGTGGTGCGCCACGATCTTCACGGTGCTATTCCAAAGATTGACTCGGCGCCGTGGCCCGGCTTTAATCCTGACCTGATCAGTACAGCCATTGTGATTGCGACCCAGGCCCGCGGCACTGTGCTCATTCATGAAAAGATGTTTGAGAGCCGCTTGTTCTTTGTTGACCGCTTAATTGGTATGGGGGCGCGGATTGTGCTCTGCGATCCTCATCGCGCCGTGGTTGTTGGGCCTTCGCAATTGTATGGCGAACCCGACGGCTTGCCCAGCCCCGACATTCGTGCCGGTATGGCGATGGTGACGGCCGCACTCTGTGCCAGGGGACGGAGTGTGATTTACAACATCGGTCAGATTGACCGTGGTTACGAGCGGATTGACGAACGATTGGCCGCACTTGGGGCGCGCATCGAACGGGTACGATCGTCGTAGCAGATCAAAGCGAGGTTGTCAAGCGACGAACAGATTTTAGCATCTATTTGCCTGGGAGCGCGGGCCTCTGGCCCGCATATGGGTGCGTGGGGGTATACCTGGCTATGCTGTTGCCTGACCGTGCTCCTCCCCACCTGACCACACCGCACACCTAACGACCTCACCTTCCCCTTAGAGCCTGATCAAAAACCCGGATGTTGCATGAGGCTCGTACCGGGCATATCCGACCATTGCGTGCGCGGGCCACCATGCGTTCGCGCCAGCCCCCCTACGTCCCCCTTCCGCTCCCCGTGTGGGCAAGGAAGGGGGCCAGGGGGAAGGGGAGGGCGCGCCAGCCGTGCGCCGCAGCACCAGGACGGAAGACGTTGCATACCCCTCCCATCGCAGAAGGACAACGCATACCCTGCCTGCCAACGGTTCTCATCAGCAACGATCCGGTACCTATCGTTTGGAATGCCATTGCAGAACCGCATTAACCATCCAGGTTTTTGATCATACCCTTAGCCCCCTTCTCCTCCCGAATGGGAGAGGGAGGGTGTGGTGGAGCAGATGAGCTTTGTAGGGCAGAAAAATAAGATCATCGCTGCACCAGCGGTACATCCAGTCGGTAGAGTGGGCGTGCTGCTGCCGAGGTGAGTGGGTCGCCGAGCAGCAGAAATGTGCGCAGGGAGGCAGGTGCTTCACCACTGGCGGCCAGACGGGCATATCCGGCAGTCACGAGCTGACCGAGTGGCGTTGGTGACGGCGTACTCCAGAGAGCTTCAACAAAGCCCAACAGCAGTTGGCGATGACCATAAGCGACGCCAAAGCCGCTTGAACTCCAGGTAGCAATCGCCCCACCTGCCGGATTCAACACCAGTGCTTCATCAATGGTTGTACCGCGAAACGATGGATGTTGAAACGCGCCGGTCAGACAGGTCATACTCAACACGATAGGGAGGGCCGGTGCGTTGCGGAGTTCGGTTGCCGTATCAACATTCAGCAGAAATGGCCTCTCGATACCCACGGCGGTAAAAGCCCACTGAAACTGTAACCCATGACCTGCATAAACGAGTAACCCCGCGCCCTGATTAAACGCAGCAAAGGCTTGCTCACGGGCGACATTGGCATCGTCAATCCGACCTGTACCGCCGTCAGGATGGTAGTATACACGAGTAGTACTCGTCTGTGGTGGCTGCAACGCAATGGCCTCCTCAAGGAGAGCGGCAAAATCGCCGCTGCTGTCAGGGTTGTCAGCCAGATAGACTGCATGCCGTTGCCATACTCCGCTACTCTGCTCGTAGCTCAGCAGCTTGCTCACCAGACGACGCAATTCCGCGCTCGTCTTCACCGGCAGCCGACCGAGCCAGATGTCAGCCTGAAAGAACGTTTCGCTGGTCGGATCATCACCATCCAGTTGCGCAAAACAGGTCTCACATGCAGTTTCGCCTAACCATGGGTCAACCATGGCCAGGTATGGCGGAATAAGGGTTGGCCAGCCGCGTTGGAGATAATCGCGTGGATCGGAACTGCCATCACCGACCAGAATAGCTGCTATCAGATTAGGAGACCAGGTCGTTACTACGTAGCGCAAGAAATTCCGAATTGCGCGTGGGTCTGGCTCGCCGCCGCTCCAACCGGCGTAAATGTCTTCAACCGCAACTGCAATCGGTGACCAGCCCTGCGCCTGCCGATGATTCAGCAACGGTGCAAGATCGCTTAGAAATGCGCGAGGAGCGATATAAATGGCACGAGTATGACGCGGCGTGGTCAGATCAACCGGTTGATGACGCGCTACCGTCGGTGTGTGCAGTGTTGCTGAACCGGTTACCAGATAACGACGCGGTGTCGGTGCATCATCGGCGAAGACTGTATCATCGAACAGCAATCGTACTGGTTGCCAGGGATCGGTGATGTCGTACACGGTAATGCCCGTTGGTGCACCGGTTAATAAGTAACGAAAACGACCAGTCTGACCGTTGAAGATCGCACCAGCAGCCGTAAACGTCGTCTGAGCCGGTGCGGTAAAGTGCATCCGATCCAGATAGACACGATCAATACCACTGACCGGATCGAGCGTCAGCGTAATGATCGTGGTAGGAGATGGCAAGATAACCGTTGCCTGGTGACTGCCAGAACCGCTCCACGTGACGGTCGTCTCCCAGGTATTGGCGGCAACATGGAGGCGGTGTGTTCCGCTGTGTCTGACCAACGTCGCCAATTCGAGCGAGATACTCATCTGACCACTACTAGCAAGAGGGAGCATTGGTGTCAAAGTGATAGTTGTGCTCATCGGCGCACCAGCACTGGCATCAAGCTGCCGACTAAAAAAGTGATCGCCATCGAAACCGGCCAACGTTGACTCGTACAGCGTTGGTGAGTCGGTTGGCCAGACACCGCCGACCGTCACCAGTGCCGGTTGATCACCAGCCTGCGGTTGCGCAGTTCGGCTTCCCATCAAGGCAGGACTACCGCTCTCTTCAACCGTCAGCCAGTAACGATCGCTTGCCGACCAACGGTCACCGGGTGGTGGGGCATAGAACCGCAATGCGGTTATCGTCTCACCGCGAAAGATCGGCTCTAACGGCAGATTGATCCCGGCACGCTGCAAGCGCAAGCGACTGACCGCAACCTGGCCCAGGTCAAGTCCTAGCGCACGGAGGGTATCAGCCGAAATTTCCTGGATGCCTTCAGCCTGAACGTCAATAACCCAAGCGTTACGTGCTGCTATCGGATCGGGCGAGGGAACACTAGTCAATTGCACAGATGTTAGGCTAGTTGGCGGTTGCAGCGTTGCTCCAACGACAAATGCCCGTATCTGTGTCGTCAGCCGTGGCCCAGTATCAGATTGATAGTGTGGGGCAAGTTCGTAAAGCGCCATCCGTCTACCACGCTGATACCCTTCACCGATGAGGCGGAGCGGTGTATTTGGTATCTCAGAGATAAATGCAGGCAGCGGCTCATATTGATCGCCATTGATGGTAACAACTGGCAAACCCGGTGCCGGTACCGGTTCGTCAATCGCCTGATCGTGGAGTTCACGCAGTACCGGGAGCGGTGAAGCATCTGCACGCAGATACAGGACAAAACGTTGCGGTTCAGTTGAACCATTCCCCTGCCATGCGATCTCTACCCCATCGGCTCGTGAGCGTAGTACCAGACCATTAGTCGGCTGCGCCAGCGTCATTGGCGTAGCCAAAGTTGTTCCCACGGCAAAGGCAACGCAGAGTAGTAAAAGATGCCGCATCGTTATTATCTCCGGATGAGAAGGTAAATGTTCTCCCCCTTCTGCACCGTGCTGTCTGGAAGCCAGCCCAGATGAGAAGGGGGTAAAATTTAACGGCTGTGTGTTTCAGCAGTGTTTGAACCCAAAGACCAACGTCGCACCAATACACCAATACCGATAGTAACAAGTGCGAAGCCGATCAAAAATGGGAGCGAACGGCTCAGATGACCACCTGTTTGCGGCAGAATTGTTGGTGTTGTGGTGATTGTGAGGGCGGCACTACTGGTATTATTATCCGTAGTAACCTCACTGCTGCTGGTGCGCACGCTCGCCACATTCACATTGTCAGGGTCAGTTGGTAGGGTAAGAACCTGCGCCGTAATTTGTACCACCACCGTCTCACCGGGATTAACAACAGGCACCGTTACTGTCACCTGATTGCCATCTGATTGCGCATTACCCGCCGTTGTCGTGACCTTAATTAGACGTAGGAACGATGGCAGATTATCGAGGAACGTGACCTCAGTGGCTGGTGCGCTACCAATATTTCCGAGTGTGAGCGTATAGACGACCTCATCACCGACCTGCGCCACCGATGGCGCAACCGATTTGGTCAGTGCCAGGTCGGGTAACACTGGCAGGATTGTCGCGCTGCTCGTGTTGTTATCCGTCGTAATTTCAACACTACTGGTACGGGCAGTCGCCACGTTCCGGTTTTCGGGCGGTAGCGGTTCGGCAAGTAGTCGTGCCTGGATCGATACCACCACCTGCTCACCTGGCGCAACAACCGGAATGGTCACCTGCACCCGATTCCCGTCTAGTTGAACCGTGCCACTTGATGCATTGGCGCCGATCAGGCTGAGAAAGGCCGGTAAGGGGTCGTCAATCGTGACCTCAGTGGCCGGTGCGCTGCCAACGTTCCTGAGCGTGAGGGTATAGACCACCTCGTCGCCGACATTGGCTACCGACGGCGCAACCGATTTGGTCAGTGCCAGATCAGTGATGGAGGAAACAATTGTAGGAGTTGAGGTAGGTGTACTCTCGCCGCCCCCGCCGCTACCCGTCGGGGTGTTGGTTGGGGTGGATGTGGCTCCGCCGCCCCCGCCGCTACCTGTCGGGGTGTTGGTTGGGGTTGGCGTACTGGTCGGCGTGCTAGTTGGCGTCAACGTACTGGTCGGCGTGTTAGTCGATGTTTGAGTTGGCGTCAACGTACTGGTTGGTGTGTTAGTCGGCGTTTGGGTTGGCGGCTCTGCCGTTGATGTCTCGGTAATGCTCATGGGCCGTTCAGCACGCACTGACCCTGTTGGCAAGACTGAGAGGGATGCCACGATAAATAACATACCTCCTGCGATAATTGGTAGGACACGCCAGATGGTCTGTCTCATGGTCATATGACTCCTTAACGCCCGATCAGCGGTATAAAGCAGCGATATTGCTGGTTTATCGTACCACGAGACTGTAACGGACCATATTCGGTAAATGTACCATCCAGCTCGATCTCTACCAACCAGTACGAGTAGTCAATCCCTACTAGCGCCGTATGGTCGCTGAAGCGATAACTCGCACCACTTGTACTGCTGCCACGGGCCGGAATAGGAAGCGGAGTCAATAGTTGCGCTTTATCGCGGCCAGCGGTCGAACGATAGATCAGAAACCCACGAGTATTCACTTCAGCGCCGGTCGACCAGAGGATGTCCCAGCCGGTGCTTGTTGCAACCAGGCGGAACTCGGTCAGGACAATGGCTGTTGGTGGACCTCCCGGCGGAGGTGTTCGCAGGCGGGTCGGATCGTCAGGAACAGTTGTTGTCGGATCGTCACTCGGTGTTGATGAAATGTTCACGCCGCTGGCTATCGCCTGATTAGCAATTTCACTCACGTTATCAGGGAGTGGTGTATTGACTTGCACGCGGAACGTAATTGTGAGACTATCACTGATCGCCAGCTCGTTGAGGGTGACTTCAACAGTAGTATCGCCGAGATTGTTGCCACTCACCACTACTGCGTTTGAAGGGTTGACCAAGACACTCCCCACGATCAGCGTGGTATTCACATCGGGAGTATCTGCAATCGTGAGCAGGAGAGCTGGCTCTGAGCCGGTATTCGTCATGACGATGGTATATTCAATAATATCACCTGAACCAGCCCGATCATCATTGTTACTGTCAACAACTAAGGTGGCTTGCTTGATCAGATCAACTGTCGTCGGCCCAGGTATGCGCGTTGTATCGCTCGAAGTCACCGGCGTCCGCGCATTCCCCCCGCTATCAGTGTAATTGAGGGTTGCAGTGTTGGTCAGCGTGGTCGGACCGCTGGTGGTCACCTGCACGGTGATGGTGACACTGGCACTGGCCCCGGCTGCGAGCGGGTTGGTGAGGGTAAAGGTCACCGTGCCGCCACTCTCGCTACACGACCCGGCCAGCGACCCAAGACTACAGCTCTGATAACTCACTCCTGGCGGCAGCGTATCACTGATGACGATGTTGTGCGCCGCGCCTGGCCCAGTATTGGTAAAGGTGAGCGTGTAGGTCAACGTCTGCCCTGGTGCGGCGGTGCTCACTCCGTCGGTCTTGCTCAGCACGATGTTGGGCTGCGCGGGGACGGTCGTGGTATCCGTCGCCGTAACCGGCGGGCGGGCATTATTCGCGCTGTCGGTGTAAGTCAACGTCGCGCTATTGGTCAGCGTGGTCGGACCGCTGGTGGTCACCTGCACGGTAACGGTCACGCTGGCACTGGCCCCGGCTGCGAGCGGATTGGTGAGGGTAAAGGTCACCGTGCCGCCACTCTCGCTACACGACCCGGCCAGCGACCCAAGACTACAGCTCTGATAACTCACTCCTGGCGGCAGCGTATCGCTGATGACGATGTTGTGCGCCGCGCCTGGGCCGGTATTGGTAAAGGTGAGCGTGTAGGTCAACGTCTGCCCTGGTGCGGCAGTGCTCACTCCGTCGGTCTTGCTCAGCGCGATGTTGGGCTGCGCGGGGACGGTCGTGGTATCCGTCGCCGTAACCGGTGGGCGGGCATTATTCGCGCTATCGGTATAATTCAGCGTCGCCGTGTTGGTCAGCGTCGCGCCGCTCGTCAACGTGATGGGTATCTGCGCCGTGATTGTAATCGTGCTGCTTTGGCCCACGCCTAATGTGGCCGTCGTCGGCGCCGTGTACGTGACGCTACTCCCACTCACACTACAGGTGCCACCCAGACTACCAGACGTACAGGTGGCAGAAACGAGTTCTACGGGCAGCGTATCGCTGATCGTGATGTTGTGCGCTGGGCCTACCCCCGTGTTCGTAAAGGTCAGGGTATAGGTCAACAACTGCCCCGGCGTCGCCGTCGTCACCCCGTCGGTCTTGCTCAGCACGATGTTTGGTTGATTAATCGTGACGCTATCGCTGGCCTGTACCTGAGGATATTGATTTCCGTATCCATCTTGATAGTCGAGTACGGCAGTATTAGTGAACGTAACTGAGCTGGTAAGAGATGGATCAACCTGGACTGTGATCGTAATCGTATCTGTTGCGTTGTAATTGAGCTGATTGGTACGAGTGTACACAACTGTTCCAGAGCTATGGGTGCAGGTACCGTTAGGTGCTGTACAGTTGAGAAAACTAACCTGTGGGGGCAATGTATCGGTCAGCACAACATTGTACGCAGCACCCGGCGATGTAATCGGGTTACCGGTATTGGTAAAGGTCAGTGTGTAGGTAATAACATCGCCCGGCGCAGCGACGGTCACGCCATCGGTTTTGCTCAGCGTAAGGTTTGGAGCTGGCGGCGGGCTCATATATGAGAGAACGTTCGTTTGACCTTCCTGAATGAACTGGTTGTTATTGTTTATACAAGACACAATCCGCCACCATCCGGGTGTAGGATTGGATATCGTATCGCCAACACGAGTGGCAGTAGTGCTATTATTCCAAACTGCATTTAATGATAATGTGCCGGCAGTACCACCAGTCAATCCATTTGGATCGTATACGTCGTTGGGTGAGTAGTATCTGACCCTGGTTGCATTGTCCATGTCAAAATTGTGAAACGTGACACTGTTTTGACCTGGTGCAACATACTCGTATAGGGTTAGGCAAGAAACGGAAGTAGCATCGTGCTGAAATGTTGTTGCAGACAGACCGATAGAAAGTTCATCACCAGTTCCCGGCAAGCCATCCGGGTCATCATAGTTGGTAGGAGGTGGGGTATCAGGATTCGCGTCGTCATCCGACCCGAAGCGTAATCGCCAGCTATTGTCGGCAGTGCCGTTGGTTTGAGCGCGTAGGATGTAGGTGCCGCACGTTACCGGTGCTAAAATCGTATACAGTCGTGTCCATTGCGGGCCAACAGTGTTCGGATTATATGTTACCTGAGTCAGTGAACCTGTGGCTCCTGGAGCAGGTTGAGTTGGTGGGTTGAGGGAAGTTCCAGGTCCGTAGACTTCAAATACAGTAGTACCAGTTGTAGTTATTTCATCTGAAACACCTCCCCCCGGTGTACCATTGAGATCGGGATGAAAGAGATCGATATGTATCGGTATGCCTGAGGGCCAGCCACAGGGTACATGTAGAGTAAAATAGTGGTAACCATTGCCTGCACCTGCGCTTGAATTTGTATACCAGTCACCAATACCCAATGCACGACTAGGGCTAGATGTTTGAATGTAAAATGGTGTACCTGTCGACGGAACTACCACTGCTTCCACAGTGCTGCCACGACCTATCATTGTGACGAACAAGGTCAATATTGCAAGCAGGGCGATTATGGCACGATGAGACTTCATTGGTTATATCCTGGCGGGCTAGTACGATCTTCGGCTATACTTCGGTAGCTAGGAATACTATAGGTTATGTAGATGGTACTATAACCAGTAAAAGATTACAGAATGATTACAAATTGATTGCGAACAACCATGAACCACGTCCCTACTCGTTATGGTCTTATGCACTATTTCACCGTAGGTAATGGCCCGCCATTCGTTCTGCTGCACGGAAATACCTACAGCGCCACCACGCAGGTACGGCTAGCCCAACGCTTCGCCGACCAATTTACTGTCTACTCATTCGATTTGTTGGGGCACGGCGGCTCGGCACGCCCACCAGACTTGTTTACGCCACGCTACTTTCGTATGCAAGGAGAGGCAGTGGCTGATGCATTAGCCGGCTTATTCCGGGCGCCGGTACCGGTTTTCGGGATGAGCGCCGGTGGGATTAGCGCGCTAAATGCTGTCTGTATTCGGCCAGACAAGATTGCTGCTCTGATCCTGGACGGCGTGTTTGCCCGAGTTACGCGAGCAACATACGAAGCGCATCGGCAAGCAACTGCCAGTATGTCACCAAGCTGGCACCGCTACATGGCTACGCAGCACGGCGCCGACTGGTGGCCAATACTTAACGCCGGTGTTGAGTCGGTGATCGAACAACTCGCGGCACAAGAGGCATTGGTTACACCGTGTCTGGATCAGATTCAGGTACCGACAATCATCTTTCACGGTGGAAAAGACCCCTTCGTTCCCGATGAGCAGGCCCGTGCGGTTGCGGTTGGCATCCGCGGCGCACGCATCGTCTACGAGCCAGAGGCCGGGCATCTGATTGCCTGGCGTAATCCCGATGCCTTCCGTGCTCGGGTTGGCCGATTTCTGGCTGAACATGGGTTGATTGAGTAGAGAGGGAACGGCCCTCACCCCCAGCCCCTCTCCCGCGCTGCGGGAGCGGGGTGATCCGGTCAGTGGCAGCGTTGACAGACGCTGGCGCAGAATCGCCACGGCTACGCTTACCTCTCCCCTCTTCCGCTCCCTTGGTGGGAGCGGCAGGGGCGGAAGGGGGAAAGTGCGGAGCATAATCTCCCCCTTCCTCTCTCGCAGCGTGGGAGAGGAAGGGGGGCTAGGGGGGAAGGTGAGGGCCGCCCGGCATCCTCCGCAGCACAGATCTCTAATACACCGGTGTACACCAGTGCTGATACTTCTTCACCCGCCCACGCACCACATCGGCATACAAGTTGACCAGCATCATGCCAATCGGTCCAACTGTCCCACTGCCAACTGGACGCCGATCAATCTCGATAATCGGCTTAATCTCAGCGCCGGTACCGCAGAAGAACGCCTCGTCGGCCACGTAAAGTTCGGTACGGTCGATGGGTGCTTCCCGAACCGGAATGCCTAACTGATTACGCGCCAGCTCCATAACGACCTGGCGGGTAATCCCCTCCAGAATATCACCGCTCGTTGGCGGCGTTATCAGTACGCCATTCCGCACGATAAACAGATTGGCTGCTGATGCTTCAGCCACATGACCATCATTACTTAGTACAATCGCTTCATCATAGCCATTGAGTAACGCCTCACTCTTCGCCAACGCCGAATTGAGGTACGCACCACAAGCCTTGGCCCGCGATGGAATAATGTTATCGTCGATCCGTCGCCACGACGAGACACAAGCTTTAATTGCCGAGCCAGCCAGGTATTGCCCGAATCCAACTGCAAACATCGTGAAACTATCGGTCAGACCGTGTAACTGCACGGCAATCGCCGGATCACTCTTGTAGAGAAGGGGTCGAATGTAAACATCTTCACGGAACTCCTCCCGTCGTAGGAGTTCAATAGTAATCTGACACAGCTCATCGACGCTGTAGGGCAACTTCATCATCAAAATGCGGGCTGAGCGGTGTAGTCGCTCCATATGTTCGCGCAGACAAAAGACATAGAGCTGCTGATGGTCGGCATTCCAATACCCGCGAATACCCTCAAAACATCCGGTACCGTAATTGAGCGCATTGGTCATTACGCTAACCTGTGCTTGCTCGATAGGGACAATTTCACCGTTGAAGAAGGCAAAACGGTTGTTAGGCACGGTTGGTTCCTTTCTTTATCATTATGCTACGCCTTTCATAGTGTGGAGCGTTTCTTCTGCCAAGTGTACCACCATTATTTAGGGCTTTTCAACGTTCGCAGTGCCCACGCTCGCAGAGAGCGACTGCCCCCTCACCTCCCTCCCCGCAAGGAGGGGAAGGGGGATGATCCGCGAACGGGATCGGTCGCAGCGATACCTGTCCGCTGTGGTGTTTCATTCTTCTCCCCCGTGGAAGAGGAAGGTGGTGGGTGAGATAAGATTGGGAAACCATCCCTCTCGCTCACACCTGGGTGCGCGGGCCTCCGGCCCGCAGTGTATGGGTTGCGTCTGGAAGGCACCGCGCTGGCGTCGAGCACGCGGGAGTATGGGCCGGCCCGCAGTGTATAGGTTGCGTCTGGAAGACACCGCGCTGGCGTCGAGCACGCGGGAGTATGGGCTGGCCCGCAGTGTATAGGTTGCGTCTGGAAGACACCGCGCTGGCGTCGAGCACGCGGGAGTATGGGCCGGCCCGCAGTGTATGGATTGCGTCTAGAAGGCACCGGCAGGCGCATGAACGCGATCGGGGGCAGGTTTGGAACCTGCCCCTACTGCACGCCGATAGGCACAAGAGAGAAAACAGGAAATAGCAGCGGTGATGCACATGATCGGCGCACCAGCAGGGCGTAGAGCAGACTACCGTTGGGAGCAAGAAGCTACGCTTCTCCGCACGCACAGCTAACATTTTGGGGGTCTTTCTATCCCACTCACCTCTCACTCCTCTACCTTACTCCTCCATCGCAATACCCAGCAGCGAAAAAACGCTAAAAATCCCTACTGTTGGTGACCGCCAACTAGATGAATGGTTGCCGACCGTGTTTGCAAATAAGTACCAAGGATAGTCAACCCCGTAGCACTGATAAGACCAACAATCGCGAACGTCAGCCAGGGGAATGCCGGTACATTGAGAGTGGTTGCCAAATCGATCAACAAGCCTCCGCTCAAGTTACCCAGTCCCCCGCCAACCGCCAACGCCAGCGCATTCACCCCGAAGTAAGAGCCGAGTGCTCGTTGATCAGCCAGGTTGGCAGTGACACTCTGCTGAGCCGGTGTTGCCAGCAGCGTACCAACAGTAAAGATAGCCACACAGCCTATCAAGAATGGAAACGAGTCGGCAAACGCAACCATCCCCAGCCCTAATGCCATTAACACAATACCGGTGATTAGCATATGCAACGGGCGAAGCCAGCGTTCTACAATCCCGATGACCGGTAACTGCAACACAACCGTCATTCCGGCATTGACCCCATAGATCCAGCGCACGGCATCAGCAGCGTTTGCCAGCCGTTCACCGATCAACGGCAGGCTGATGGTCAATTGCACCCACATAAACCAGAATCCCATGAGCAGCGTGGTAAAAGCGAGAAAGGGTCGATCACGAAGTGCCAGACCAAGCCCAAAGCCTAGTCGCGAACGATCAGTTGCCGTCTCAATTGGTGGTAAGAGCAGCGTTATTACCCCGATCAACGTAAAACAGGCAGCAGCGGCCAGTGCTACCGTACTGAAGCCATATTTCAGTAGAAATGCACCGAGGAAGGGGCCACTAACCATTCCCAATCCACCACCGACGCCATTAATGGAGTAGGCACGCGCCCGCTCATCTTCAGTTGTCAACGCTGCGATACCGGCCCGACTCGGCGCCTCGAAGAGCGCGCCCCCAAGTGCTGAAAGGAGCATTGCCCCAAAGAGCAAGAGCGGTGTATCGGCAAAGGCCAGACATACAAAACCAACCGCACGCACCAGCACGCCGGCAGTAATCAGGCCACGACCACCGAAACGATCGGCGAGTACCCCGCCACCAACACTCACTCCCTGCTGCACAAGCTGGCGTAATGCCAGGGCCAGCCCAACCGTCACCGCCGCAAAGCCTAACGTCTGTACGTAATGCACCGAAACCAGGGGAATGACCATAAAAAAGCCAGCGTACATCATAAAATTGATGACGATCAAGATGATCAATCCCCGATACCTGACAGGACGTGAGAGGTTCATGGTAACCAGCTTCCAGGTTAGTAGCTGACAATGTTCAGTGTGGATGAACGAACTGAAGGTGAGGGCCACCCTCACCCCCAGCCCCTCTCCCGCAGCGCGGGAGAGGGGTGAGGCGGAAGGGGCCAGGACGGGACATAATCCCCCCTTCCTCTCCCGCAGCGTGGGAGAGGAAGGGGGCTAAGGGGGAAGGTGAGGGGTCCAGTTGCCCGCCACCATTCCCCTCATTGTTCAGACACACGCTTATCCACCCACACTACGTTACCATATCTGCCCAATCTGCGCTACAGATCACTGCAATCGGGCCGGTCGGCGTATGGGTCAGTACGACCACCAGTGAACGTTGACCGGTACCGCGAAGCTGACGCGCCAGTGCATCGGTGTCAAGTGGTGAACCGCGCTTTTTCACCGTGACCAGACCACCATCAAGTTCACGGACCAGTGCCCGTAACCGTTTTAGTTGAAAGGGGAGCCAGGTGATAATCGGCCATGAGCGGGCAAATGGGGTTGGGATAGCCGTTTCAGCCGTGAGATAAGCAATATCGGGCGAAAGTTGATGAGCACCGAGCTGTGCAGCTAATGTGGTAACCAGACCGGCACGGATAATTGCCGGATCAGGTTCGTAGAGAACTGCCAGCGGCGGACTGAGCGTGGGAGGTGGTGATGGTGAGGCAACCATAGTTGCCCATGATCCATCGCTCCGCAGCACCGTCGCCCGCCGGGTCGTAGTCATAAATGGCCCGGCCCAGAGTACTGCCTCCTTCAATTCACCATCGAGGGAAACAAACTCAATTTCGGCATCAGTCGGCAACCCAGTTGGATCGATCCCCGGTGCCAGCTTAACCACCAGTGCCGATGTATAACGCTGCCAGCTCAAGATATGCGATAACGGTGGCTGAAAGGCTTCAGGATCAAACACTCGTCGTCCTTCGCTACGTCGAGCCGGATCGCAAAAGAGTGCAGCCGCCGACGGAGGTGGTTCACGCATCAGATCGCGTTCGACAAAGACCACTCGTGAACCAAGCCCAAGCACATCGACATTGTATCGCGCTAACGCCAGACGGATCGGATCACGTTCGACCGCAATCACTCGTGCACCGGCAGTAGCCAGCGCAATCGTGTCGCCGCCGATCCCACAACCGAGATCGGCTACGTGACCGACACTGACCATGCGGTTGGCACGATGGGTGGCAATCACGGTCGCTGAAGCCTGTTCAAGCGCATCACGGGTAAACAGCATCCGGTTGGCCTGCGGAAATTTGGTTATGGCGCGTCGGCGCAACAGAGCTTGTTCAACTGCTACCCGTGCCCGTTCAGCAGGTAACAACCGTCGCAGCCGCGTCAATTCGGCCAGAATATTCCTCTCGTCAAGATCGCGCTCGGCGAGATCGGCCAGCACCGCCATTCCTTCTGATGAACGAAGCCAATTGATAAGGGCTTGATCCATAGGCATTCCACACACAGGTAATGGAGAGGGCGCAGCAGCACTGAAATGCTAACCGTCATCGAACTGATAGGGGGCACAATACCGCTGCACCCTACCCAATCCACCACTCGATCATAATATTCCTAAACAACACAAAGCGCGGTACAATAAGCGTAGTACCGATAAGCTATCGACAAACGAGGTCTGTTATGCGTAGAATTGGCTGGATCATATTCATCCTCACTTTTATCCTGACTGCATGTACCAACCAGACAGTACAGACGCCGATCGCAACTCAAGTCGTCCCCACCACGGTACCGGCGTCGGCGGCAACTGCAGCCGTTCCTACCACCCAGCCACCGGTAGGCACCGACGTCACTCCGGAGATAGCTACCGCTGGCATCCAGCAGGCGCTCGACGGGTACGTTGAAGCGTACAACACGAATAACATCGAACTCTTACGCTCGGTTGTTGATCAGACAAACGCTCCTTTCCGGCGTCTCGTCGAAGAACGCTTCAAAACGTTTCAGGAATCATCGTTTGCCGGCAGTCGCTTTGGGCGAATGCGTGTCTTGGAAGTCAAACCCCGTGAACACGGGTTCTGGCAGGTGGCTATCGATGATGGAGGCTACCGCCGCGACATCCTCTTCCGGCAAATGGACGATGGGCGATGGGTGATGAGTGAACCGACCGAAGAGCAACTCGGTCAGAAAATTAGAATCGAGAACGAATATTTTACGCTCAACACTTACGAATGGGCCGCAGAGGTCAATACGATTATTGAAGACATGGTCGTGCGTGCCCGACAGCAGGTCATCGATACGCTAGGTCGTACTCCCGAAAACAAATTCAACGTTTATCTACGACCAATCTTCGGAATTTCACCACCGGTCAATCCGAATTCACTGGCCTGGTACTCGGCTGGTTCACGTCCGCGCAACGACCGGGTAGACATCTTTGCTCCCTTCTCGTATGCGTTTGGCTTTTACGATCCCAAGGTTGGTTGGGAAGAAGAACTCTATAGCACTATCGTCCACGAATTGACCCACTGGGCCTACACACGGGCCTTCGCACAAGAGTACCGCATCACCGACTGGATGAGCGAGGGCCTGGCCGAATACGTCTCGAATAATCCACGCCGTAACGCAGTGAGTGCTGCTGTGCGGATGGGACGCATTATTCCACTTGTTGATCCCAATGGTGGTGTTCGTCCGCAAGATATGGATCATATGACCACCCTTGAAGTTGATCGCAGCCTGGCCTACGGATTTGCCTACTCGCTGGTGGCATATATCGTCGAAACGCAGGGTGGCCTTGATGGCTTCTGGCGCTTCGCGGCTGCGGTGCGGGATACGCCGGGAACGGGGATCGAATTTTACGATAAAGCGCTCCAGAAAGCCTTTGGCATCAGCTACGAAGAATTTGACGCTGGTTGGCGGAAGTGGCTACAAGAGAACTATTAGCGCGTGGCCGAGACAGCTTTGCAGCGATGAAGGTCGTGGCACGGTCTCCGCCGGTGATTGGTTTCTATCCGAAAACGCCACGATCCGCGACCACGTGCACGCACTGATGGGCATCACTGTCCAAATCGTAGGGGTGCGGTATTGCCGCGCCCCAGGTGATGTTGCCCCCGACATATGATACCGCCGTCATCAGAAATCGATCACACGGATATCCCGTCAGATCGTATTCGACGATGTTGGTGTATCCCTGGCGCAGCGGTGCAATCATGAACGGCATAGGTCGTGTGTCGTGCCTGATCGCAATGACGATGCGGTATTCAGGGTGCCAGTTGTGCACGAGACAGCGGCCCACCCGCTCAGAGAACGGGAGTATTTTTTTCCAAATGGTCGTTTTATCAACAGGAACGCCTATGTCTGCGCCACGCCTCATCGTACCTGGTCTGTACGAATTACGCCTGTCGATGCCCCTCAGTTCGGTGAATGTTTTCTTCTTGCTTACCGCCGAAGGTGTCACTCTGATTGATACCGGCTACCCTGATCGAGGTATTGGTGTATTGGCCGGCCTGTCGGCGCTGGGCCGGACATCAGCCGATATACGGCACATCATTGTGACCCACCATCACATTGATCACGCCGGCAACTTAGCTACCCTCCAAACCCTAAGCAATGCAACCGTCTGGATGCATCCCCTCGATGCCGAAGAAGTCAGGCACGGCAGAGCACTACGGCCAACCATCCACAACGCTCCTGGTTGGTTCAACTGGCTCGCTGCCAAATTGGCAGCAATGATCATCCCCCAAACCATCACACCGGCTCAGGTTGATCAGCACGTCACTGATGGCACTATGATCCCCTTTGCCGGTGGCTTGATTGCCGTTCATATACCCGGTCACAGTACTGGTCAGATCGCATTGTACTGGCCAGCACAGCAGACACTCTTTGTTGCCGATGCTGCTGTCCATCGCGGGAGACGACTGCATATGCCACCGGTGCTCGAAGATGAGACGGCAAACGCAGCCAGCCTTGCTCGCCTCGCAACCTACCGTTTTTCCACCCTCTGTTTTGGTCACGGCCCGGCGTGTTCTGGGCCAGAGGTGCAACGTGTGTTTCGACAGTATGCCGCGACGTTGGCGCGGCGGAGCTAACGAAGACCTGTAAGGCATTGTCGCGCTTCACTTGCTGAGAGCTTTATTCAGCGTTACCATAACGGCATATTAGCAACGAACGCCATCATTGTACAAGGAGGTACGTGATGAACCGCACGATTCGTGCTCCTCGTGGGACAACACTTCATTGTGCCAACTGGCAGATCGAAGCTGCTTACCGCATGATCCAGAACAACCTTGATCCCGATGTTGCATTTGATCCGATGCACCTGATCGTCTATGGTGGACGTGGCCGGGCAGCACGCAACTGGGAATGCTTCGATGCGATTCTTGCTACCCTGCGTCGCCTGCAACCGGATGAGACACTCCTTGTGCAGTCGGGAAAACCGGTTGCTGTCTTCCGTACCCATCCTGATGCGCCACGTGTGCTGATCGCCAACTCCAATCTGGTACCGGCCTGGGCTACCCAAGAAAACTTTGACCGCTGGGAAGCTGCCGGACTGACAATGTACGGTCAAATGACGGCAGGAAGCTGGATTTACATCGGTACCCAGGGCATTTTACAGGGAACCTACGAAACCTTCGGAGCATTGGCCCGTTCTGCGGGTTGGGAAACACTACGTGGAAAATTGGTGGTTACTGCCGGTTTGGGCGAGATGGGTGGTGCACAACCGCTAGCGGTGACCCTTAATGAAGGAGTTGTGATTGCTATCGAGGTTGACCGCTGGCGTGCCGAGCGCCGTCTGCGGCTGCGGCAGGTGGATCGACTCAGTGACGATCTCGAAGAGGCGATGACATGGGCTGAAGAAGCACGGGCAAGTGGAAGACCATTATCGATTGCATTAATCGGAAACGCAGCAGAGATACTACCTGAAATGTTACGGCGCGGTGTGCTGCCAGATGTAGCAACCGACCAAACCAGCGCCCATGATATTCGCTATGGCTACATTCCCGCCGGATTATCACTGGAAGAAGCGGCTGAACTGCGTGAGCGTGACCCGGCAGAGTACGATCGCCGGGCAATGGCCTCAATGGCCGAACATGTGCGAACGTTGCTCGAATGGCAACGGCGCGGTTGCATTGTGTTTGACTACGGAAACAACCTGCGTCAGCGCGCTTTTGATGCCGGTGTACGTGATGCGTTTAGTTATCCGGGCTTTGTGCCAGCTTATATCCGCCCTCTGTTCTGCGCCGGGAAAGGACCGTTTCGCTGGGTAGCCCTGTCTGGTGATCCTGAAGACATCTATGTTACTGACCGTGCAATTGCCAATCTCTTTCCCGATGACGAACACCTCGGTCGCTGGTTACGTCTCGCTCGCGATCACGTTGCTTTTCAGGGTCTACCGGCACGGATCTGCTGGCTTGGCTATGGCGAACGAGCTAAAGCTGGCTTGCTTTTGAACGAACTGGTAGCTCGCGGTGATGTAAAAGCACCGATTGTGATCGGTCGCGATCATCTTGATGCAGGATCGGTTGCCAGTCCTAACCGCGAGACAGAAGGTATGCGCGACGGCTCCGACGCGATTGCCGATTGGCCACTCCTCAATGCGCTGATCAATGCGGTTGGCGGTGCTACGTGGGTGAGCATTCATCACGGTGGTGGTGTGGGTATCGGTTACAGCATCCATGCCGGACAGGTAATCGTTGCCGATGGTACGCCTGAAGCTGCCCGCCGGATCGAGCGTGTTCTGACAACCGATCCAGGTATGGGTGTTGTGCGTCATGCCGATGCGGGTTATCCCGAAGCCATCGCGTTTGCCCGTCGTCACGGTATCGATATACCGATGCTGCCGAATCACGACATTACGGAAACTCATGTGTTGTCGCACGACGAGTGATGGGCACAGATCGCACCAGGAGGAGCGAGTTCTGAACCCTCCTCCGGTTGTGACGTGTTAGCTCGGTGGTTTCAGGACGGTTGATGAAGCAAGACATCTCTGCTATGCAGCGGTGCAACAAACCGGTAAAACATCACCATGCAGGCAGTCCTTCCCTTCAGAACCGTCATGATCAGTTTGAAAGTAGCGACCTATGGAACAATGTGACCTTCTTATTCACTCAGCATCCCAGATTGTCACCTGTGCCGGGCCACCCGGCCCCCGGCGGGGTATTGCGATGCGTGATGCTGGTATCATCACACAAGGTGCTCTGGCAATTCGTGGCCCGGCGATTGTCGCTGTCGGACCAAGCGACGAGCTACGGCGCCGTTTCACTGCCCGCCAAGAGATCGATGCTACCGGTCAGGCTGTATGCCCTGGTCTAATCGATTGCCATACCCACATTGTTTACGCTGGCGAACGCATAACCGAGTTCGAGCAACGCTGTGCCGGAGCTACGTATCAAGAGATTATGGCTGCTGGTGGTGGTATTCTCCGCACGGTACGCCTAACCCGTGCGGCCTCGACCGCGACGTTAGTTGCAGAGACCTTGCCCCGCCTGGCTCATATGCTGCGTCTAGGCACAACCACTGCTGAGGTGAAGACCGGGTACGGTCTTGAATGCGACACCGAGTTGCGCCAACTGGCAGTCATTGAACAACTCGCTGCTCTACAACCGATTGAACTGGTGCCGACCTTTCTTGCTGCCCATGCGGTACCACCGGAGTTTCTTGATCGCGCCGATAGCTATGTTGATCTAGTTGTCGAAACGATGTTGCCACTGGCACGGCGCTGGTATCACAGCTCGTCATTTGCCGACCAGGCCATCCCCCTTTTTGTCGATGTGTTTTGTGAGCGTGGAGCATTTACGGTTCCCCAAAGTCGGCGGGTACTCATGGCTGCCCGCGATCTCGGTCTGCCACGGAAGGCACACGTCGATGAGTTTAACGAACTGGGTGGGCTGGCAATGGCCCTGGAAGTAGATGTCACCTCGGTCGATCATCTCGATGTTACCAGCACGACAGCCTTTTCGGCCCTGGCCGCCAGTTCTACGATCGCTGTTCTCTTACCGCTGGTTTCGATCAATCTTGGCACAACGCATTTTGCCGCTGCTCGACAGATGATCGATGCCGGAGTTGCTGTGGCGCTGAGTACTGACGCCAACCCCGGATCGGCGCCGTCACTGTCGTTGCCGCTTACCATGGCCATTGCCTGTCGTTATCTGCGGATGCTACCGGCAGAAGCACTCTTGGCAACGACCGTTAATGCAGCATACGCCATTGGCTTAGGTGGCAGAGTCGGTGCTCTCATGCCAGGCATGCAGGCTGACCTGCTGATTCTGGCAGCGAACGATTACCGCTGGCTCGTATACGAGCTGGGTGGTGCTCCCGTCGCACAGGTCATCAAGCGAGGGCAGGTTGTCTGGAATGAGCGGATGTCCTGATGCTGACGACCTGTATTGTTGTCGCGAGAACGGGTTTGCAACCCTGTGATACCAGCAGGATGAAGACCAGGGATTTTCAGACGTGTCAGCACTCGTGTCACAGTGTGTCCGGTATACCTCTTCCCTGCCCAAAAGGGCGAGGAGGGAATGCAGCTTCCCCGATTTTCTCTGCAAACGGGGGTGATGATGTGCCGATGCGTCAAATGGCAGCCATGCACGATAGGACGCGGGCCAGCAGTCCGTGCTCCCAGGGAAATAACAACGTACCAGGACATTATGAAGAGGGACTATGCAAGGAAACGAAGTCATTCTGGATGGTGAAAGTCTGACGCTCGAACAAGTGGTAGCAGTTGCTTACGGTAAACCCGGCTCACCGGAGGTGAGCCTGGCGCCAGCAGCCAGAGTGCGAGTCGCACGGGCCGCTCAGGCTGTGCAGACCTTACTAGAGCAGGGAGTTATCGCTTACGGTATCACAACGGGCTTTGGTGCATTCAAGGATCGCGTGATTGCACTCGATCAGGTCAGCCGCTTGCAACACAACATCCTGGTGAGCCACGCCGTGGGAGTAGGACCGGTCTTTGACATTCCTACAACCCGTGCCATTATGCTTATCCGGGCCAACACACTGGCGCGAGGACATTCGGGTGTACGACTACAAACGCTCGAACGCCTGATTGATATGCTTAACCGCGGCCTGCATCCCCGCATCCCTTGCAAGGGTTCGCTGGGTGCGAGTGGTGATCTGGCACCGCTTGCCCATATGGCCTTGCCTCTGATCGGGCTAGGTGAGGTCGAATGGCAGGGAGAAATACTACCGGCAGCAACAGCATTAGCCCGCTTGCATTGGCCACCGCTCGAACTGGCTGCCAAAGAGGGATTAGCTTTAACCAACGGTACTGCCGTGATGTGCGCATTGGGTGTCCTTGAAACCAGCCGCGCCGAGCTGCTGAGTGCCACTGCCGACATTGCTGGCTGTCTCAGCCTGGAGGCACTTCACGGCACACCCGCCGCCTTCGACGCTCGGCTCCACGCCTTGCGTCCCTTTCCACGGCAGATCGAATGTGCCGCCCATCTCCGTCGTTTACTGGCCGGTAGTGAATTCGTGCGTAACAACGATCCGCGCCATGTGCAAGATGCGTACACGCTCCGCTGTATTCCCCAGGTACACGGTGCTGTACGCGATGCAATTGCCTACGCACGCTGGGTGTTTGATATTGAATTGAATGCCGTTACCGATAACCCGCTGATCTTTGTTGATGATACAGGCAACGTCGAGATCATTTCTGGCGGTAATTTTCATGGCGAGCCATTGGCTATCGCTCTCGATTATCTCGGTCTGGCGGTCGCCGAACTGGGGAATATCGCTGAACGACGTTTAATGCGGTTAACCGATGAAGCTTCTAACACGCACGTCTTACCGGCATTCCTGACTCGCGCTGGTGGTCTCAATTCCGGATTTATGATCGTGCAATACACTGCAGCAGCGCTGGTAACCGAAAACAAAGTCTTGGCCCATCCGGCCAGCGTTGATAGCATCCCAACATCGGCCAACGTCGAAGATCATGTTAGTATGGGTGTCACGGCTGGGCTAAAACTGCGTACCATTCTCGACAATGTCAGCCAGATTCTGGCGCTCGAACTATTTGCTGCGGCCCAGGGTATTGACTTTCGTCGGCAAGAACTTGGTAGCAATGCGCGATTGGGACGCGGTACTGCACCGGTATACAATCTGATACGTCAACACGTGCCATTTGTGGCTGAAGACACTTTCCTGCATCCCTACATCACAACGATGTGCGAACTGGTAGCACAGGGGAAGATTGCAGCCGCAGGTACAGGCAATGAAGCGGAATAGTCGCCCACTTGGTACAAAGGCAAGGGCTTGGAGTATCAGGAGCACAAGGACGTTGATCGTCAACAATCTAAAAGGGCGGGTTACCAACCCGCCCCATACCCGTAAATACAGCACACGTTAAACAGAAGGAGACTAATCTCCTGCCGGTTTTGGGTTTAATGCAGTGTTTCGCCGCGCCACGGCCATCGCCTCAAGCACCACAATGACCATCACCGTCAGTACAATGCCGGCCAGCGCACCTACTGCAGCCTGAGTGAGCACTGTTCGACCTATTGCGGTTACAGGATTGGTAACCGTCCCGAGGTATCGCACCGACACCTGCGGAGCAGCATTTGCTACCCGCAACTCGTCAATGCGCCGGAGTAATACCTCGATCAAACTAAATGCAAGATCACGGTTACGAGAAAGTTCGCGTTGGCGAGCATTTAACTGCTCGAGCCGAGTTTGCGCGGCAGCCAGTCGTTCATAAAGTAGCTGACTCGAATCGGGACTCAACTCAGCGGGTGGTAGTTCACTGAGGCGCTCCGCTTCCTGACGCACTGCACGATATTCAGCGTTGAGGGTCGTCATTAGTCGATCTAGATCGGCCACCGTTACCGACAACTTACTACTCAAGGAGCTATCGAGTTGCAAGATAGGACGGTCACTTCCCTGTGCACTGAGATTTCGGATTCGGAGCAATAGCGCAGCAATCGCATCATCCACATTGGTCGTATCGTCGGGTTGGTCAATCAATCGTGCACGCAACAATTGTACATCACGTAAAATTTGTTCAAGATCATTACTGCGCCGCAAATAATCGGAAAAACGTTCTGTGCCGGCTGAGCGTGCACTATTGACCAGATCGGAAAGACGACGTACCTCTTGCTCAGCTACGGCCATTTCCCCGCCGGCGAGAAATGCCTCTAGTTCGGCCTGGGCCGTCTTATAGCGTTCACGGGCTTCGGCCAGTTGTTGTTCAACCTGCTCGATTGAACTGGTATCCCGGGTATAAGTTTCATTGACCAGGCGGGTATATTCCTGCCCCCACAAAAGCGCCAGGCGACGGGCAGCTTCGGCAGTTTCAGCTTGAGCAGTGATCCGCACTAAGTCACCATTCGTTTCAATTGTCACCCGATCACGTAAAGCCCCCAACTGGTAATCATTCGGTAGCCCTCCTTCAGCCGCGAGGATTGTAGCTACCCGCTCCTCCAGCGTTGGATCACGAGCCAGACCAAGTAATGCTTCACGCTGATTCGCGGTAGTTGTGAACAGGAATGAATCGCGACTGGTAAACCGGCTATCCAGTGTGACCTGGGCGCTTGCCGGTATAATTAGCAGTGATGTACTGGCGGTATAGGGTGGGGTTCGCAGCCAGGCGATGAAGCCTGCGATAATAGCTACACCTAAGGCAGTGCCGAGAATGATCCACCACCGTTGAAGTATAGCGCTCAGATATGGTCTCAAATCGATTTCATCGTCCATGCTTCCAAACTCCGTTTTTTAGCCCGAGCGACCAATGATAGTAGCAGACAAGGCGTTTTTCGTCAACAATCGTCAATAGTAGAAACGTACCAATGTTAGGAGCGCCGCGAGATCAAATATCGCAACAGCAACGAGTAAGATGTACGGCGTTAGCCGTCGCCATTGCTCAGGCCAGAGCTGTCGCCAGCCTACTATCAGCAGCCACGTAGTAGGCAGCATGGCCCAGTAAAGGTAGCGACCACGCGGAATATATGGAGTCCCATCGCCAAGAGGATGCAACCGCCCGAATAATGCAACCCATGCTATCACCACTGCCACGACACAGAGCCACAACCAGCGTGATTGCCAGCCTGACGTTAGCAATGTCCGCTGCCATATCCCGCGGAGCAAACCAACGATAGCGGCAATACTCAATCCGGCAAAGAGCCAATCACCTACCGGTGGCCAGACCGCGATATGGCCCCAGGCCAGGCGTACCCAAAAATGGTTGTGCGCAACCTCGAGGGTGCGTCGATACCACGGCCACGCCCGCTCCCAATTGCCCCACGACAGGAGCCATGGCACGATCTTAACGCGCAGATACTCTTGCTCGACCATCGCCAGCCACGGACGCGGATGCAGCCCTTGGCTGTTGAAGGTAAAGCTGACCATCAGCAGCACGCTGGTGAAGGCAACACTCCCTGCCAGATACACCCACCAGCGGATCGGACGCCTCCAGAGAGTCCAGATCAACGCCAGAATCAGCGGAATGAGGAGCGGTACTGCTGTGCGCTTGGTGAGGACTGCAACCATCGTGCCAAGGATGGCCAGCCCCAAACCGGTTAACCGCCAGCCATCACGCATAAGGATAGCAAAGCCCAGAAACGCGGTTACCGCTGCAAAATTCATCAGCACGTCACTGTTAAAGGCACTCATGAGATCGGTAAATGCCGGAATAGTCGCAACGAGCAGCGCCAGAATTACTGCCATCTGTGGTTCATTGGCGAAAACGATGCACCCAACTCGCCATACGGTGACAACCGTTAACATCATCAGAAAGGCACTGATCATACGACCAGCGTAAAGCTGATGTTCAACCGGTAAGTAACGAAGTGGACTAAGGAGCCACGCCATTACTTCATAGTAAAACGGCGGGTGCTGTCGCTGATCGGTTGGAATACCCGGTGGAAGCGGACTCAGCAGGTCAGGCTTTACCCCAAGCGGCCAAAAGCGATGGCGATACATCGAGTCGGCAACTTCGCGGGCAATCGCCACATCGTCTGGCGCGGTGACTCCACCACGGATGATGTACGCCGTGTACAAAAAATGACCTGGCTCATCGTAGTGCTGCCAGGGTGGAACCAGGAACACGTAGATCAAGGTATGGAGAAAGGCGAGTGGCGCCAGCCAGCGTATGACCAGCCATTCGTCCCTTGTGAGCGTCATAAACCGCCACCAGCGAGGTATTTGGTTAGAGATCGATGCCTCATTGCTAGTAACAGGTACTTCGATGTGTGCCATGCGGTCACTTGGTTTGGTAGCCCTTCGCGGATTCCTCTCAGATCGGCATCCCTGGTATCGAGCTTTCTACGTAGAGCCTATCCGAAATCTCTTGTGGTGGGAGATGAAGGTCATCGAATGTTGTCACCTTACCAGATCGGTTTGCATCACAGGGGATATTTGGTATCAGACTGATCGCACGTTGGATTGAATCCATCGACGAGTTTCACTCGTTGTAGCGTGACGACAAGTTATTCGGATAGGCGCTTAATGTTCTTCATCACCTATTCGACTGGCCAACACGATGCTTCCCCGCAGCATCTGCTGCACTTCGTCTGCAACTACCTTATCGTAGAGCACCATGTCGATCCCTATGTCGAGATGGCGTGAAAAAAAGAAGAAGTATGGTTTGATCACTTCCAGCGGATTCGCAATTGGCTCATTCACTTGCAACAGCAGATCAGCATCACTCGTTCCGGTATGAGAACCGGTTGCCAGTGAGCCGATGAGGCGTACCTCTTGCAGGTGGGGGAAGATCGCCAATGCTTTCGCCGAGACCTCTCGCAATTGTCGCATCACCTCATCACGATTCAGGGAGATAGCTTTCACAGAACTGTATGACTCGATCCGCCGCATAGAGACCTTCTCTCGCCTATCGTTCGGTAAAGTAGTCAGCCGGTTTTCCCGCCGCAAAACCGTTTGGGTAGCGCGGTGGAATGTAATACATATCCAGCAGACGGACGCTATCTAACACTTCCTCGGGTATTTCCAGGTCTTGTCTCAAGCGTTTGAGCATTTCGGTAAGGGAGTGCCCCCACAGGGTTATTCCTCTAACGAGACCTAATGCCTTGATTACCTTCTCAGACGATTGTTGCAACGTAAAGCAGGCCCATTCGTAGTACCCGTATTGTCTAAGAGGGCGCGCGTGTAGTCTCGCTTCCCTTGCTCGTACCAGTCTTTCCAGCGATTCATCAACGACCATTCCTACATTCGGTCTTCCGCAATTAACGGTACAATGACCACAATACTATCATATCATATAGCCACTAATCCCTCTTTTGCAAACCGTTGTATCCCTACGTCTACTGTTTTACCGTGTGACCCTATCTGCATCAGGCTGGTCGTGAATCACTTTTCCTCCATCAGCAGGCTTCATCCGTAACATGATGACGGGGTATTCGGATTAAACTACACTGCAATGCTCGGTCGCACATCGTCGGGCGACTGCTCAGAAAGGGTTTCACTTGCTCACGTTAGCACACACACTTTGATCCACGAGTGTAGCATGAACATCTTGTCAGACATACTCTCAATAGGCGCCATGCCCCTTCCAAACCACAATCAATGTTCTCATCAAAATACGTAGGTCTAGCCAAAACGAATAATTCTGGATGTAGTAGAGATCATCCTCTGTATGCAGATGCATTGGCTTATCACTCCGACCATTGATCTGCCACCAGCCGGTAATCCCAGGGGGAACGCGAAACCGTTGCCATTGCCATGGCTCATACTCTGCCGCAATGTAGGGCATCTCAGGTCGTGGCCCGACCAGGCTCATCTCGCCGCGCAACACATTAAACAGTTGCGGTAGTTCATCGAGCGATGTCCGCCGTAACTTCCGCCCAACCCGTGTCACTCGTGGATCATCCTTCACTTTGTGAAGCAGCCGTCCCTGATCATCACGTTTTGCCACCTCTTGCCAGCGCCGGTCAGCATCCTGATACATCGTGCGAAACTTCAGCATCTGAAAGCGCCGTCCGTGTTCACCGATGCGTTCCTGACGAAAAATGATCGGACCGGGTGATTCCAGCTTAATCAGAACAGCTATCAAGAGCATCACCGGTGCGAGCAGGATGATCAAGATGGTGCTCACGATAACGTCAAACATCCGTTTCACAAACCGCTGTGATGAGGTCAGCGCCGATTCGCGTAGCGAGATGAGCGGAATACCGCCGATACTTTCCACTGGTGTGCGCGCAAAGACGAGGTCAAGAGTCGTTGGCACCGTATGTAGCATTACCGGCTCTTTCAGCAATTGCAGCGATAGTTCGACCACTGTATCGTGACGTGATGGCGGGAGCGCAAAGATCACTTCATCGATCTGATAGCAGCGCACAAGGCCGACGAGGTCAGCCAGATGACCTAGGCGAGGCAGTTCTACCGGTGCGTCACGTTCATCAGAGACATATCCCACAATGTGTAGCCCGATCCAGGGTCGATGACCAAACTCATCGACCAGGCGTAAAGCAGTATTGGCATCGCCGACCACCAGCGTGCGTCGGCCACTCTCCCGTTGCTGCTGCCAGCGCGTAATCGTGCGGAAACCGAGATGAATCACGCTCAGCGCTACCAGATCGCATATCACAAAACGAGCAAAGGCGCTGCGCTCAAGAACAACACCATTTATCAGGTAGAGAAAACCTGCCAACGAGGTCGTTGCCAGAAAAACGGCGAGAAACAGGCGCGTAAACGCTTCGAGGAGGGTACGGGTAAACAGTGCGCGTTGTGGCGCCAGGACGATGAAAACCAGACCCCAAATCAACGCAACCCCAACGTAGAGCAACCACCGGAACCGTGAGGCAACCGGTTCAGAGTGAATAACGAAGGCAAGGCACAGTACTGTTGCGATCACATCCCAGGCAAGAACGCTCCCAATCAAGCGTAAGCGTAGGCGTTCTAGCATGCCGGCTCCTTACGTGAAGACGCTTGCCGGCATCGTGGCCGCGCCTTCACACCATATCAACCGGAACAAACCCATAACGTGGGGTATGCCGGTAGATAGTATAGCACGGAGGATTGTGATGGGTCAATGCAATGATAATCTGGAGAGGGAAGTTAGAATTTCGTAAAAGTATTTTTATTGTTCATTTCAGGGAATCGTGCTCTGGAATGTCATCGAAAGCTTGGCTGGGGATGAACATTTGTTTCACTACAAAAAGATCATTAAAAAACGGAGGATATCCATATTAAAGCGAACATTCCAACTTTATACTTTGATGAGCCAGGCACACTTCTTTTGGCCAGTCCATTATATTTTGCAATCTCTTTGCTCTCAGTGGTGCGTTTTTGCTTTGGATGATCGATGATTATGGACTTTTGTAATCTGTCCCCATAACAGGATCTGCGGAGTGACATCCTTTGCCACTGGTACCCCAGGGTCACACACGTGTAGTGCATCAGACGGTTTCATGGAGAACACCAATGCGTTGATCGACTATGATGAGCGCATTATTTGATGTTATCCGCTTGACTCTTTCCTTAATGATGAAACATCTTCACGTGCTGTAAGGATAGAAGTCGATTCTAATACTTTACCAACAAGGTAGCCAACAGAGATCGCGTAAAACGGTACAGCCGGGAGATAATATCTATCCCAATTCAGGGGTGTCCACACAATGACTCCTGCCATGGTGATTACGCCATATACGATCAGAGGGTAGGTTTGTCGCCAGTTTCTCAGAAGTAAATAGAAACCAATGAGAAATAGGATGCCATTGAAAGGATTCCCAAACACTGCATTCTGAAACGCACCAACCTTATCACCGATAGTCCACAATGCAGCTTCTGGGAGTCGTTCACGACGGGCGGCAATAATGTTTGAATGTTCTATCATCATCTGAATTCCCGCACCGATGTCAGACCATGTTTGAGGATTGAGGAGGAAGAAGACAGGGGCTGGAAAGAACAAAATCGGTAACACTAGGAGCACACTTGGTTTTGAGCGAGAGTAATACACGTTTATCAATCCAACCAACAAGCAACTTATCAAAAGCAATATTGCATTAAGTTTTGTTGAAATAGCAATTCCATTAGACAACCCTGAAATAATCCCCCACCTTAGCGCATCTAATGTGGTTAATGTAGGGTTAGTACCACGCCAGATGGCATAGATCGCTATGATGCTGAACAAAATCATAGGCATGTCGATCATTGCTTGCTTGCCTAATCTGGCGACATACGGATGAGACAGAAATACCCCGGTAATCAATAAAGCAGTTATCCAGGAGTATTGACGTTGCGACATCGGGAGATGAAAACCAATAATAAACATGAAGCCCGCTGTAATAGCAGTAACTAGCACTATAGCTTGTCTAGCTACGATCAGTTCTGCAACCGGAATTGCATTGCCCTTTTTGATATTCTCCTCGAATCATTCCAATCCCAGGTGATAGGGAGAGGAATAGTTGTATAACCAAAAAGATGCAGTACACCACCAATAATCAACTTTGCTACATTTGGAGTTCGTGTACCAAATAAACCAAAATGACGGCCGTATTCTTTCGACTATACCTCTGAAGAATAATTTTTTTCAACAAACATCTTTTGGAATGTCCATTGGCCACTTCTGATCCAGTAAGTTTCATCGCCATGGTACGTCCGATACGTTTCCAGCTTTCCAGAAAACAAGACAAAGACGCAAATCGAAACCAGACCGGCAATATACCAGACCAAATGCTGAATGTTCAGGCTCATACTATTGCTTCTGTTTCATAACGACTCGGCACAAGGTTCCAGATCAGGGAGGTATAACCAAATCAACGACTGTTGCAACGATAAGAACGGTGTTGACAGCAGATTCATATTCGATGTCGCTGCAAGAATCTTGTTTGAATGTCTTTAATCATTAAGGGCAGCAAGCTCCATGGTTCGACCAAATAGCGACGCCCCAGACGCCTAGGTTCACTTATGAGCCGATAGAGCCACTCCAATCCCATGCGTCCCATCCAGCGTGGTGGCGTCGGAATTTCACCTGCGATGTAGTCAAAGCATGCACCTGCGGTCAGAATGGCATTTGCTCGGATTCGATCAAGGTTGTCCAGGATCCAATATTCCTGGCGTGGCATGCCCATGCCGACCATCAAGATATGAGGCCGGAAATCGGCAATTGTTGCCAATACCGTATCATTTTCATCAGACCGAAAATATCCATGGTGCGTGCCAATGATCAGTGATGGATACTGGCAGCGTAAACGCTCGGCTGCACGTGCAGCGACACCTGGTTTTCCGCCCAGATAGAAGACACGCCATCCTTCATAAGCTGCCAGTGCCAATAAGGGATGAACCCAATCAACGTAGGTGACTCGCTGTTCGCGGCTGACCGGATATCCTAGTAATCGCGCCCAATAGACGAGAGGCATACCATCAATGTGAACGATGTCTGCACGCTTGTAGAACATTCGCATCTTTATATCACGTTGATAAAGATAAACACTATGAAGATTATGATGAGCGATGATCCAACATTTTTGGCAATCAATAGACTCACTGATATAATGATTAAGCTCCGTTATAGAGAGAGGATTAACAGTAACATTAAGGATTAGCAGACGAGGAGGCTTCATGGCGTTCTAAACAAATACTTAATATAGTTATCTACCATCAGATCGAGATCATATTGTTGGGCCTGTATTGCAGCAGCATTACCTAATGTCTGGCGTAAATTTTCATTCGATGCCAGTAATTGTATTGCCTCTTGCCATGTTTTTGGATCGTCAATTGGCAAAAAGATTCCCGAATCGCCGACAATTTCATGATTGACGTCCATGTCAGTTACAATTATCGGTAAACCAATCATCATTGCTTCAACAGCGGCAAAGCCGAAAGCCTCAAATCTTGAAGGAAAAGCGAAGATGTCACTTGCAATCAAGAGATCTCCAATTTGTTCTGGAGGTAATTCACCTAGTAATTTAACCCGATCAGTACAATTCCTATCACGAATGATTTGTTCAAGAAAAGGACGTAGTTCACCATCACCAGCAATGACTAGATACCAGTTGGGATTATCCGTACCACAGATGGCTTCTATCAATAATTGTTGATTTTTCTGATATGCAAGACGACCACTATTCACTACAATCACTCGATCCATTGGCAATCCAAATTTTCTTCTTGCCTCTGATTTGTTGCAAGATACGTTTGGTTTGACCAACCCATTTGTGACAACTACACTACGCTTGTTATACGCCGTTGGATATGATTGAAACGACCGAGCTACACTTTGGGAAACAAAGATGTTTGATGTGTAGCATCCAACGGTTCCTAGGACTAGATCGAGCCAGCGAGCGATGATCGGATAACTCCAGCAAGGATTACGTTGTGTAGACAATCGATGAGGAATACCGGCCAGATAGGCCACAAACTGCCCAATAACATTTGCATAGTGTGTATAAGTAATCAATCCATCTGGTTTTGCTTGGCGTAACCACCAATACAGTCTGATAAACAAAACCAGAAACTCTCGAATCGTTCTTGGCTTCTCCTCACAAATCCATCGAACATATGATCGGTTGATATATGTTGGTCGTTTCTTATATAAAAACCAGACCTCTGATCTGAAACCACGCTGTATTAATCGCTCACAGAACTGAGTTGCCGCCTTTTGAGCGCCACCTGCTTCCATTTGCGTGACAATGTTGAGTATAAACTGCTTACTCATAATGATGATCGTCTGTAACAACTACCCTCAGCAATCACTTCATCATACAATGCTTCTAACTTTGCGTTCTGTTTCACCAGATTAAATTCCTGTTCAACCCACTGCCGACCCTGAACTCCCATGCGATCGCGAAGTTGCCGATTGGTCAAGAGTATCTCTATGTAGTGGGCTAATTCTTCGGTCTGGCGTTCTCTAGCCAGAAACCCGGTTTGGCCATGGATGATCACCTCTGGAATACCACCACTGTGAAAACTGACTGGCGGCACCTGCATTGCCATTGCTTCGAGGAAAACGACGCCGAGTGTTTCCGCTTCACCTGACGGCATAGTGATGCTTGGCATGCAAAATATGTAGGCTTGTTCCAGATAACGCCGCACCATTGTGGTCGGCTGAGCACCAAGAAAGGTTACACGCCGACCAAGCAACTGAGAGGCCAAAACTTCATACTGTTCACGCAGCGGTCCATCACCGATCACCGTCAGGTGCAGATCGGGAAAACGTGCTTGTAGCAGAGCCAGAGCATGGAGCAGGAACGAGAGACCCTTTCGTTCAACTAAGCGACCGACATACAAAATACTGCCCCATTTGGTAGCACCAGGTCGAGGATGGAACTGAGCCGTATCAATGCCATACCGGATACACACAACCTGATCTGGCCTGAAACCGTGCCGTTCGATGACAATACGCTTCAAAAAATCAGACTGCACGATCACCCGGCTTGTCATATGCGTGAGGGTATGGCGGCGCAACAGGTACAAGCGGTGAGCAAAGTACGACGAACGCCAGATAGCAGCATCGCTCATTGTGACATCGGTACCATGAACGCTCACCAGTAATGGTAAACCGAACTGTCTGGCTATTGGGATAGCAATCGCACCATAAGGAGCAAAATGCGCATGAACCAGCTTTGGGCGGAATTGGCGGAGCAATTGGCGTACTGATTGGGGCACGTAGCCGAACATCTTCAAACCGAATTCGCGCACTGTGCCACGTATTCCGCCATGGCTAATCAGATGCACATCAAGCCCGGAGAGATCAATGCCTGGTCCCTTCGGTTTCTTCACACCTAATACGATGGCATGGTATCGCCTGAGACCGGCAATCTGGTGGTAAACAAACGTCTCAGAAATCGGCAACGGTTGATTACAGAATACAAGAATATTATCAGCCATTCTGTTTATCCGTATGCTGAGTAACAGAGAAATATGACCACGAAAGAAGAATCCAGAAAATTGCTTTTGCCAGGCTACTTTCGAGTAACATTGCTTCAGAAAGGTTATGCAACAGTAAGAAAATGATAAATAGACATACAAAATAGAGATAGCTACCGGCCCGCTTTCTTTGTATCATTTGCAAACTTCGCCACAGAGCAACGATCAACAGGATGCACGTGAGGACAAGACCAATCAAACCAACTTCCAGCCAGATATCGAGATAGCCATTATGAGCGTGAAGGGCCCACCAGAAGCGTTGCCGCATCAGAGCGATATCTAATTCTATCATGCGGCCTGACTCAAGCCAGAAAGCACCGAAACCATAACCAAGGAGACTCTGCTTCCAGGCAATTGACCACAGAGCTTGCCACAATGGTAAGCGACCGGTCAGGGTGAGATCACGGCCAAGGAATGCCGCTACTTCGGCACTGAAAAACCATATCAAGCTCCCAACAGGGATTGCAGTACCAAGGCTAAGTGCTGCTACCTGGAGCTGTTGTTGATGAGATAGCGAATTTATGAGAACCAACATCAACCATGCAATCACGACTAGACTGAGCACAACAATTGCCGATGCAGACTGGGATCCAATTATTAAGAGCAAGCCTGCCAGACCGGCGACCGCCCAACCAACCTGCCAGGGCCTGGTTGTCTGTTGGAACAATACGCCAAAAATAAGTAACGCCAGCACACTCAATCGTCCCAGAGCATTTTTGTGAAACATGACACCGTTCCAACTACCCAGATAGTAAGGGTCTATTGTTGCCCACGACGCTCCCAGTGCAACACTGATCAGGCTGGCGCCGAGGATCACTATCATCGTGAAGCCAAGTAGTCGTAGAACGGTAAGCGGAGGATAGCGCACTGTCAGAAACAGGCCATACAGCGTAGCCAGCAAGAGTGTTACACTGCGACGTATCGTAAGAGTGGAATCTTGCGACCAGAGAACTGAAACGATTGCCCATCCAACGACGAGCCAGATCAACCATCCCTTAACGGCAGCCATAACCATTTGTCGCCGGTACCACCAGCACAACAGCAGACCGCTGTAGGCAGCAACTAAGACGATTTGTTGGATCGGATCGCCCCCTCTTTTTAAAGGATCACCGAATGTCAGGTCGCGCCACAGCGGTATAAACGCACCTGATAATAATGTCAATGCTACGACATGCCAGATCAGCTCAGCTCGTTGCCAGAAACCTTTCATCTCACGCTATCCGATCGGCTTACGGGCAATCAACAGATAACCGCAAGTTAGCCAATGGTTCACTTCGTTAAGGGCATTTGTCCGCTTGACAAGGTGATCAAATCGTTGTTCCAATTTTTCTTTTATTGTCAAATTATTTACGCCAAGACGCAGATTCCGTGACAATTGCAGATAAGCCCATTGCGGCAAGCAAATCATCCAGCGGAACCACTTTTGCTCATAAAGAGGTGGGTTGAGGTGTAAGATTTTACTTACAACATTCATTCCTCGTACTATGATGTTATGGATCAAAACTAACATCGTAATAATTATTCCCCCTTTAGAGTTAATTTCAATCACTTCAAGCCCATTATCCTGACACATCTTCTGCAGACCATACCTGGTGAAACGCCAGTAATCATGGGGTGCTTCATGAATTGGATAAATAAAGGGGGTTGATATTAGGAGATACCCACCCGGTTTCAACAATCGAGTCAGCTCGGTCACCACCTGAAACGGATGTCTGGTATGCTCCAGAACTTCAGTACAAAGGATGGTATCAAATGAATTATCCGCAAATGGCAGATGTTCGGCATATCTGATCAGGTCAGCCTGATCGGTACCATGAGGAGAAAACTGTACTTCAGTACCGACACTAAAATCTACACAACGATCATAGATCAATCTGTATGGTCGTTTTCCACATCCTACATCGAGTAACGTTCCTCGCATATACGGTCGTGCAGCAAGGAGTAATTCTAACAACAGCTCATTAACAGCAATCGAAAGGGTTTGTTGATAATCAACAAAATACCGACCACTATTCTGCTCGTGTATCAGGAATCCTTGTTTCTGAAACATAATGCGAATAACCCTCTCAAACACCAGCCATCGGATGATCTAAAGCTAATACGCGCTTTTGGTTAAGTCGTTGCCACAGTATAAAACCTGATCCTCCCATGACACTAATGACCCAAGCAGTTCTGATTCCAATAGCACCAATGGAAATTTCTGCCCATAATCTATCAATCAACCATAGACCGCTGTAAGTAAGTAAGCCACATCCGACAATTACACTAATCATACCGAGTGGATACTGGATCGGGAAAAGACGCAATGAGTTAGCAGCAATAAAGCCTGTCCAGAGCGTATAACTGACAACGGTAGCCCATGCGGCGCCACTGATACCATACAGTGGAATCCACCAGATACACAAACCTAAACAGCTCAATGCTGCGATAATACCAATAACCGGCAAATCGTGCGTGCGATCTTTGAGCATGATGCCAACGTTTAACGGATAACTCAGGCCGTAGATGATGTAAGCTAACAAGATAATCGGTACAATCTCCATTCCTGATCGATAATCGATCGGTGCAATTAATATATAAAGAAATGGAGTTATTACCACCACAAAAAGAGCAAATGTGATTACTATCCAGAGGTAGAACAGTAATACCCGACTATACATCTGACCAGGATTAGCCTGCGTTGCAATCTTAAACCGTCGTGGCGCCCAATCTATTGCAAAGGGGCGTGTCACTAGCACGTCAAGGATAGCTGCTACTTTGTAAGCAAAGGTGTAAATTGCTACTGCTTCTAACGAAAGAACGTAGCCCATAATATAGCGGTCAGCAGCTAGCAAAATGTAAGCAGCGATGTTTGTTGGTAATAACGGTAAACCGTAACTGGCAACCCGCCTCATCATGGATCGATCGAAAGACCATCTAATAGATTGACGACCAATGAATAATCCAAACAGAAAGAATAAAACTGATGAAGCGAGTCTGGCAAAGAGTGCACCGATTAACCCAAAACTAGCCTCTATAAATCCAACTAACAAAGCAGCAAAGGCTATCAGCCGTAACAGCGACAGCGTAATATATGTTACCGATTGTTCGCGAATGCGAAATACTGTTAATATCAGATTAAAGAGAGCATCACTCCATCCGATCAAGAGAACCAGGATCAGAGTAAACGGTGCGCCGGGGAAATCACGACCTATACCATGAGCAGCGAGCAACATACCAGCGCCTGTGATCACTGCCCCTGTTACAGCAACCGTTATCAGCGTGCTGCCAACGATACGAGAACGTAGCGTTGCATCAGCCTGCCACCAGTATTCACGCATCAGACCAACTTCTAGCCCGGCGAGGATAAACAGGTTGGCGAGCATAGTGGCAATTTCAAATATTGACCAAGCACCATACTCTTGAGTCGTCAGCTTGTTGACGAGGTATGGTATAACAAGAAAGAGCGCTGCACTGTTCGCTGCGTTACCGATCGCATAAATAACACTATTTGCAAAAATACGCTTCATTTGAGTTTCTCTGACTTTTACCTGTCTGAATTTGGACTATCCGTGAAATTATGGTTCAGGCAATCGATACATCACTTACACTCAGATTGTATTTCCTCACTTAACCCCTGTCGTTGAGCCTGCCTGCACAAAGCGATGGCTCGTTCGCTCTCTTTGACCCACTTCCAAAAACCGATAAGATTCAACCAAATCTGTGGCCGCGAATCGAGTGCCAGTGCTTTGGCAAATGCCTGTTCCGTTTGATGTACTTGTCCAGGATCAGAGAAGTATAAAATCTTACCATAATGAATATGTGCCCAGACACTTCGATCATTAAGTTCCACAGCCTTCATTGCGAATGGCAGCGCCTCACCAGGTCGATCCTGCACCCACAGGGCCACCCCTAACCGGCGGTATACCTCTGAAAGGAGCCAGTCAACTGATCGATCATCCTGAGCCGTTGTGTCGAGGACGTGCCGTAATCCCCGTTCTACTTCCGCAAAACGCTGTGCGTCGTGAAGAATGCTAGCCCATCGTACCCATGCCCGCAAGCGCATTTCAGAACTGTTCCAGCCTCGATCAAAAGTCACACTCTGAATGAGGTCATCAGACTCATTGGTCATCAGGTAGCGCGTATACCACACCGTACTCGCTACATCGGCTCCTGAAATGGCGGCTCTGGTAAACCATCGTAACGCTTCAGCATACTGCCGCTGCCTGAATGAAACCATCCCTGTTTGCAGAAAATCGGTGGCCGTAAATCTGCCCTGCGCCCAGGCCGCAGTTGCCCGTTGTAGACAATCCACCTGAATACAGGCAATGGCTGTCCGGTCGATCAGGCGAAGTTCGCCCCAACCAGGTTGAGAGGAGTTGGTCGAGAGGGTAATAGTCGCCGTTTGTCCACCCCACGACGACATATCAACGTGTACGTGATGCCAACTCGGTATATCAGCCGCCGGCGGAATTGTGAACGTCCTAATCAATTCTTTGTTCAGGGTAACGTTGTAAACTGCGGTTTCATTCCTGTAGTCGCTTACCCAGAAACTGAGAACAACCGGATTGGTCGGTAGCGTGGTACGAAAAGTTATCTGATTATCGACAAAGACGGTTCGCTTGATCGGTGTGATTGGTATCCACCAATCCGATGACGTTGTTGGTGCTAGCGATAATGACCATTCTTGTGTAACTGGTGGTGGCCCCAACCACTCCCATGGGATTTCGTCTGGGTAAAGACTTGTCAACCCAACCATCTCAGATGGCGCAAGCTGCTCATAGGCAATCCCCAGCTCAAACCAGATAAGGGGGCTATCGGGACGTTGTTCGACTGCACGTGAGAAGGCAGAAATGGCAATGTCTGGTTGGTCAGCTAGAATTGCTGCCCGGCCAAGGTGACGGAAGGCTTCAGTATTATATGGAGTTACCGTAACCAGGTGTTGTGCTTCTATCAGAGCTTGTTGAGCTACTGCTCGCCCCTCAGAAGAATTGAGAGGTATGAGGTCTTGCCACGGGTCGAAAGGGCGAGTGCTATCCTCATCTTGTCGTGTGTTACGAGCCATTTGGTCGATTTGATAGAACAATCGTTGTTGTTCGACCATTATCCGTAGTGGTTGATATCCAATGCTGATAATAGTCAGGAGTGGAGCAGCTATGAGAAGCCACTTAAGCTGTTTGGTGAAAGGGTAAAATTTTTCCAGGATCATAGGGATCTATCCTTCACCCTGTGAACGAGCGTAGCTTTCTCCATGTTCACACTGCTGTGTATGCTGCTTCTCACGCTCGGCATAGTAATTCTTCCTTGGGACAGTCGTTCCTACAAGTAGGGTCTACTCTTACGTGGCTGATTGTTATGGTATCAAAAGTATTTCCCTCACCCCACCTTCCTCACCTCCATCCACTGCTGTGGCCCCGGGCGTAGCGTGGCCTTTGCAATGGGGCGTACCGGGTAGCCAGGAATAGCACTGACGTGGAAGCGTTGCAGGATCATCGGCAACACCATCTGCATTTCCATCAAGGCAAAGTTGTTCCCGATACACTGGCGTGGACCGCTGAGGAAAGGGACGTAAGCGAATTTATGGCGACCTGCCACCGTTTCGGGGTGGAAACGTTCGGGGTCGAAACTTTCAGCATTGGGCCAGAACGCGGGATGGCGATGGGTGACATACGGGCTGAGGGCAACGGTTGCACCGGCGGGAAGTTCGTAATCGCCCAGGGTGTCTGGGCCGACGAGTGTGCGTGTAAGCAGCCAGGTCGGCGGGTAGAGACGCAGGGTTTCATCGATGACCATGCGACTGTATCTGAGCTGGGGCAGATCGGCAGGGGTCGGGTTTCGGCCACCGAGGACGGCAGCATACTCGGCCCGCAATTTGCGTTCGCTGTCGCCGTAATGGGCGAGCAGATGCAAAATCCATGACAACGTACCGGCAGTGGTCTCGTGACCGGCAAGGAAGATCGTCATCACTTCGTCGCGGATTTGTTTGGGTGACATCGGTTCGCCAGTGTCGGCATCACGTGCGCTGACCAGCATTTCCAGCAGGTCATCGTGTTCACCCTGGCGCTGTTGGCGTTCGTTGATCAGGCGATACACGGTTCGTTCCAGCAGGGTAAGATTGCGATAGTAGCGCCGATTGGCGGGTGTTGGCCAGCTTCGTGGTGGCTGCAGCAGGCGAAATTGTTGACCGGCAACCCAGTTGAGGGTGTCGTTGAATGCTTTTCCTACCTGTGCTGCTTCTGTATCGCTCAGCGAGGTGCTGAACATCGTGCGCACGATAATCTTTTCGGCCAACAGCATCAACTCGGCCTGAATGTCAACCGGCTGCCGATGGCGAGCGTAAGCTTCCCACCGCTCAAGCATACGCTCAGCCTCCTCAACCATTACCGTTGCCATCTGGGTAATCCGTTGATGGTGGAACGCTGGTTGTATCAGACGCCGCTGGCGCAGCCAGTGGTCGCCGTTACTGGTGACCAACCCCTGGCCGAGGATGTCTTCCATGGTCGTGTATTGCTTGATGTAATTTTTCCAGTTCTCTTGCGTGATCCGCTTGATCATATCGGGATGCACCGCAAGATACATCGTGTGCTTGCCAAGCGGGAGCTTGACCAGATCGCCGTAGTGCCGATGGATGCGCAGTAGAAAATCGAGTGGATCATTCAGCAGCCGCGGCGCAACTCCAACCCCAGGGAGACCTTTTGGTCCGGGAATAGCATTCACTGATAATGGCATAGTTTTGTTACGCTGGAAAGCTACGTTGCACAAAGTCAGGCATAGCATACCACAAATTGACGTAGGTCGCAATTGGAACAGAGAGAAGAGGTGTGCGAGGTTGGGAAATCGGAAGGCAGGTGAAGGATGGCAGGCGTATCCCTTGCCTGCCGTCTGCTTCTTGCAAAACTGCGGGAGTTGGGAGACTAAGCGGAAGATGGTAGGTGAACCTGTTTATGGGGGCACCCCTACTTATCTCAGCGTGCAAAGTGGAAACTCGTTTTTCCCCTCATGTCTCGTGCCGATATTCTGTTTTCCTACCTTGACGGATACCATGCTTTCGGCTAGGATCGAACTAACCCAATCTGTGCAGCAGAGACATTGGGGAACGTCGTCCACAACTTGAGGAAACTATGGGTGTAGCGCTCAATCAGACGATTTTTCGGGCGTATGATATTCGGGGGATCGTCGAGGTTGATCTCGATGAAGGTATTTATGAACGGTTAGGTCGGGCTACCGGAACCCTCTTTCGCCGTGAGGGCCGGCAGCGGATTGTGGTAGCCCGTGATGCTCGCCTGAGTTCACCACGCTTCCAGGAGGCGTTGATCAACGGTTTGCGTGCCACCGGTATGGATGTGATCGATATCGGTATGGTGGCGACACCGGTAATGTATTTTGCGGTTGAAGCGTTGGGTGCCGATGCCGGCGCGATTGTGTCGGCTAGTCATAACCCACCAGAGTTTAATGGTTTGAAGTTGCGACGCACAGAACCGCGTTTTGGTTCGGAGCCGTTGCCGTCGGCTGCAATTCAAGAGGTAGGGCAGATTGCTGCCAGTGGTCAGTTTATTCGGGGTCACGGGAACTACGAGCAGGTTGATATTGGGCCAGCGTATATCGAATCTGCACGCCGTTGGCTTGATTTTGGGACGCATCGTCCGCGTGTGGTGCTGGATGGCGGGAATGGCGTGGCCGGGCCGCTCGCAGTAGCGATGTACGAAGCCTTGGGTATTGAGGTTATTCCGCTGTTTGTTGAGCCAGATGGAACGTTTCCCAATCACCATCCTGATCCGTTGAAGGTCGAGAATCTCCGTCATTTGCAGGCTACTGTGCGTGAACAGCGGGCCGATTTGGGTATTGGTCTCGATGGTGATGGGGATCGATTGGGGGTGGTTGACGAGAACGGTGATGTGGTCTTTGCCGATCGTTATCTGATCGTGCTGGCTCAAGCATTGCTGACCAAACGCAAAGGGCCGGTCGTCTTTGATGTGAAGTGTAGCGCCGTATTGCCACAGGCAATTCGGTCATTGGGCGGCGAACCGATCATGTGGAAGACCGGTTATACCAGTCTCTCGGCGAAGATGCGCGACGTTGATGCGGTGCTGGGTGGCGAACTCAGCGGGCATACGATCTTTCCCTGGCCTGGTCGCTACTTCGATGATGGCGCCTTCGCCGGTGCGGTGCTGCTGCATGCGTTGTACGAGTTGGGGCAAACGCTGACCGAGGCACTCGCGCCGTATCCGGTCTTGCCATCGATTGATGAGGGTCGTATCCCCTTCCCGGAAGAGCGGAAATTTGCGGTAATCGACTTTTTGCGTGCACGGTTTGTTGGCAAATACCCGATTATTGACATCGATGGCGTCAGGGTCGATTTTGGCGATGGTTGGGGGCTGGTACGGGCTTCAAATACTGAACCGGCAATTACGACCCGCTTTGAAGCGCAGACGTGGGAGCGTGTTCAAGCTATCCGCGATGAAATGTTGAGCGTCGTCGAGGAGTTTCGCACACTGGCATGAGTGCCTATCGACGCCCTTTCCTACAGGCCTGGGAGGCAGTGTACACTGCCGGGTTGACTCTCGAACAACTGCGTCGCCGGGCGATGTCGGTTGGTGGAGCGTTGGCCGAACAGCCAGCCCGTTGTCTCATCGCCTTTGATACACGCTTTCTGGCAAACTTCTTCGCACAGACGCTGGCCCAAGACTTGGCAGCGAAGGGGGTGAACGTCTTGCTCGCTAGCACACCGGTACCGCTGCCTGCAATCCACTATGCCCTTGATCAGAAGCAAGCCGATTGTGCACTCTATGTATCAGCGCGTAACCGTCCATACTACATTGGTGGGTTGATCCTGATTGCCGATGATAAGAGTCAGCTAACCATCCATCCCGCCAGTGATCCTTTACCGTCGGTAGACTTTCCACCTCCTGCTCCCAATGTGGTAACAATCGATATACGAACCCCTTACATTGAGTCACTACGTCATGCTGTTGATCTGGACGCAATTCGGCGGCTGCCGATGACTTTCTTTGTCGATGCGATGGCCGGTACGACTGCCGGGATGGTCACGATGTTGTTCGGTGAAGGTGGTCAGACACGGGTGATCGAGATTAATCGTGATCCCGATCCGTTGTTTGGACGGGGAGCACCGCACCCGTTTGAAGCCAGTCTGCATCGGTTGCGCAAACTGGTGCGCGAGAGCGACTCACACCTCGGTCTGGCACTTTCTGGCGATGGTACCGCACTGGCGGTCGTCGAACCGAGTGGTGAGGTGTTAGAACCGTTTGAGACCAGTCTGCTGTTGGCCGGTCATCTGGCAACGCATTACCGACAGCGGGGATTGGTCATCGCTCCACCGCCGGCCCCTAACAGTCCCCTGCATGCCCAACCTAGACAACTGGTTGCCTGGCAGGAGGCCACCGGTATGAAGCTGGAGCTGGCCAGTGATGGGTTGTACCTCGAACGCCAACCGGTAGTGGCAATGACGACCAGCGGTGAGGTTGTGCTGAGCCGTTGGCGGAGTTGCCCCGATGGGTTGCTGGCCGCTTTGTTCTTTTGTGATGCGGCAGCACGAAGCAATGGCGGTCTCCGCACGCTCTGCGCGGCACTACGGTCGCAGTTTGGTGCTCAGTAGGAGTAAACTTTTGCGCATGGTGTAATACGCTGGTAAGACAGAAGAGCCGATAGTGGCAACCAGCGGCCTCTGTGCCAGGAAACAATGCAGAAGTTCATGAAACAGATTATTAATCGCCTGAGTGCATTACGTCATCTCATCCCGTCGCTCTCGCTCACCTTCGTGGGCATCGTGCTACTATCGCTGGGAGTTGCGTACCTTTTTATCCACGCCTACCGTACTGTTGAAGGTCTGCCTGAAGTGGTCTGGTGGCTGACCCTGCAATTTCTACCCCGTCCGTGGCGCGGAATATTGCTCCTCGTTATCGGTCTGCTCGTGTTGGCTGGCGGTATCTGGCAGCTTAGTGGTGTGGTGGTGATCCCACGACCGCAACAGGTACCCGCCGACGGTGAGCTGGTGTTAGGCTACGACCGCACCCATCGGCCACGTCGCGTTGTCGTGATCTCTGGTGGCGCTGGCATGCTTGTGTTAGCCGGGTTAAGTGAACAGGTTGATCGGATGACCTGTATCGTGCCGATCACCGATCCGGTTGAGTATTATTATCGGGCGTCGGGGCTGCTTAACCAGCCGAATGTCTACTATGTGGTACCAACCCCAGAACCGCTCGATGTGGTGGCCGAGCTTGACGATGGAACGCTGATCGATGTACGCCATATTCATCTCCATCCTGAGCTGGCCGAGCGATATGTGTGTCGGTTGCACTTGAACAAGGAATCCGTACCACCGCCGCTGACGCGCGTGACCCTCGAGGCCCTGCGTGAGGCTGATGCGATTATCTTAGGGCCGGGGAGTCTCTTCGAGAGTATTTTGCCCAATTTTCTCCTGGCGGAGTTCGCTGAGGCAGTGCGTTCGAGTAGCGCTAAGAAGATTTTCGTCTGTAACCTGATGACCGAACCAGGGCGCACGAGTGGGTTTCGCGTGGCCGACCATATTCGGGTGATTAAGGAGTACGCCGGTTTGACCCCGGATTACGTATTGGTGAATGCGCAACGAATTGATCCAGAGACGACTCGCATCTACGCTGCCGCCCATCAGACACCGGTGTACCTTGATCCGAGTGATTACGAAGAGATGGCAACACTGCCCGGTGATGTGCATGGTCAGCGTGGAGTGATCATCGAAGGGAGTATGGTCATCGAGGCCGATCTATCGGCGGCGGTCATTCAGTACACAACGTCGCTCGATAATCCGCTGCAGAGTCGCGCTGTGCGTGTGTTGCGCCACGATGGGCAGAAGCTGGCGGCTGCTCTGATCGAGCTGATGCGGCGCATGTAAGGGATGGGCCGCGGAGGGCACGCATCCCTTTGCACTACTCTTTTTGCTCTCGCCCCCACGCCTGTTCCTATCTTTCCTGGTTTTACTGGACAGGATAGAGAAACACCAATGTGAACTTTTTTGCCCTGCATCCACCGGTAAACTGAGGTAGACTACATACAGGTGAAGATTTGAACAAAGGAGTTTTGTTATGGCTCTCGAAACGGCTACCTTAGCCGGTGGATGCTTTTGGTGTCTGGAAGCGGTGTACGATCAGGTCAAGGGTGTAAAAGATGTCGTGTCCGGATATACCGGTGGGCATGTCGCCAACCCGACCTATGAACGGGTCTGTAGTGGTAAGACGGGTCATGCCGAGGCGGTACAGATCACGTTTGATCCGGAACAGATCAGCTACCGTGAGTTGCTCGAAATTTTCTTCAGTATTCACGACCCGACCACGCTGAATCGGCAGGGAGCCGATGTCGGAACGCAGTATCGTTCGGCCATCTTTTATCACTCTGAAGAACAGCGTCAGATCGCCGAGCAACTGGTGCGTGAACTGACCGAACAGAAGGTTTTTCGCGATCCCATTGTGACCGAGATCGTACCGGCTACGACATTCTACCCTGCCGAAGACTACCACCAAGAGTACTTTGTGCGGAACCCTTATCAGCCTTACTGTCAGTTTGTGGTGGCGCCAAAGGTAGCGAAATTTCAAAAACTGTTTGCGCATCGGGTCGCAAGCGCACGTGATGATGTTGCTCAGGAGTAATGGTACCGTGCCAGTGGTGCCGAGTGCCAAACGCAGCTACCCGGAATGTGGCTGCGTCTCTTTGTCTGCTAACAATCCTGTCAGGTAGGTCATCGGTAGTCTATGAACGGATGCTGGAGCAAGCGGTGTGACTGCTCCAGCTTCGTTCTCGTCACCACACTTCTTCGAGCATTGCCAGCAGTTCTGCCGGGGGAGCCGGTCGTGGATTGTTGAAAATCGCCGGTTCAACGGCAGCCAGTTCCGCCAATTCAGGGAGTGCTTCACGCGGTACACCCACCTCGCGCAGTTTTGTTGGTAGACCACAATCTGCCGTCAGCGTCCGCACGGCTGCAATACCATCGGCAATTACTTCAGCGTTGCTGCGGCCACCAACATTGACGCCCATAGCTCTGGCAATACGCACATAGCGATCGGGTACTACTTCGCTATTGAAACGCATCGCTGGTGGCAAGAAGATCGCGTTGGCTGTGCCGTGATGGACGGGGAACTTTCCGCCAACGGCGTGTGATAGCGCATGCACCACACCGAAGAGACTATTCCCACAGGCGATACCGGCCATAGTGGCTGCGATCAACAACTGACTCCGCGCCTCGATATTCTCGCCGTCGTGTACAGCATCGCGCAGATGAGTGGCAATCATGTCGATAGCGGCCAGGGCCAGGCTATCACTGAGGGGGTTGTTCTCGGTCGAGACATACGTTTCAATCGCGTGAGAGAGGGCATCCATTCCGGTGGCTGCTGTCAGGCGTGGTGGTAACGTGCGGGTCAGTAACGGATCAAGGATGGCTAAGGTGGGCGTAAGGTAGCGACTAACAATACTTATTTTTCGCTGACTCTCTTCATCGAGAATAACCGCGATGGGGGTTACTTCACTACCGGTACCGGCGGTCGTTGGGATGGCAACCAGTGGGGTTAGTGGCGTGTCAATCACGTTATACCCTTCATAGTCGGGAATCGATCCGCCAAGGGTGAGTAGAATGCGGATCCCTTTAGCAGTATCGATAGGACTACCACCTCCCACGGCAATGATCAGATCGGCGTCGGCGGCCTGTGCCTGTTCGGCGCCTTCAGCAACTTTGGCGACAGAGGAATTGGCCGGTACATCGTCGAACATCCCGACCACTTCGATGGGCGCCAGGCCGGCCTGAATAGGATCGAGCAATCCTGCCTGTACGACGCCCTTATCGGCGACAATGAAGGCCCGACGTTGCGGGAACGAACTGCTGATAACCTGACCCAGTTCACCGGCCAGCCCGATCTGGTACAACACTCTTGCCCCAAGGCTGAATTCAAAAAATTCTTGCATTGCCTTGTTCCTATCATCTATCATCTGTGAAAGAGTTCTGCTATGTGTATTATACGACCGGCTGACAAGAGGTGAAGGGTGGGCAATGCTTGCTTCTGGTCACCTTCCAGGTACAGAGTTTTCCGCTTGCAGGAGGAGAGGCGGTTCGTGAACCGACCCTCCGGCAGTGGGAATCCAGGGCATTGCGCCGCTGTTCCGGTCTGTCAGGGTTTACTTGTGGGGATAAGGGTTCGTCTTGTCGATCATGCGACTCTATCGGCGTCAGACCAATCATCTATCGCCGGCGACGGGTTTCATCCGTTGTGCCGTGACGGAAGTATTTGGATAGGCCCTCAGAGATTGAAAAAATCGAGGCGTTGGCAAACAACGCCTCGACCGTTTGAGAGGTAAGGATTACGTCGTTTCTCGGCGCTCGCGAATACGTGCTGCTTTACCGGCGAGACCACGCAGGTAATAGAGCTTGGCCCGGCGCACCTTCCCCCGCCGAATAACCTTGATGTAATCAATGCGCGGGGCGTGCAACGGGAAAGTACGCTCAACACCAATGCCGTGTGATGCGATCCGTCGCACCGTAAAGTTCTCGTTGATCCCCTCGCCGCGTCGGCGAATAACGACCCCTTCAAAGTCCTGAACTCGTTCGCGGTTTCCTTCGACAACCTTTACACCGACGCGCACCGTGTCACCGACGCGAAAATCGGGAATGTCGGTGCGGTATTGGCGCCGGCCCAACTCTTCTAGCAGTTGTTGCGACACGGCGTCGCTCCTTTCACTCTATGCCGACAGGCGCCCGCATGGTAGCGGGACTGCACGGCGCTCTGACACACAAATTTGGCAGGCGGATGGTTCGCCGCCTGCCTGATCGGCTCTGTTCCGCTAGCGATTATAGCATAGCAGGCTGATACCGGCAAGCCGCTTGACCAACCGGCGTGCTTGCCGTATGCTCACAGTAATCACCGGAAGTACCGGTCATCTGACAGGTGTTGATGGCGTATGATGTCGTCAGTAGCTCAATCACCAACGACCGGGTATCTTACCATGCGTTTAGCGTCAGAATACTACGCGCTGCCCGGAACATCGGTTCGCGAGATTATGCGCTGGCGAACACCGACGCCGGTTCCTGGCGCCCCCCCGATGATTCCCGGTCTGATTAATCAGCGGGGGCAGATTCTGACCGTAATCGATGCCCGCCTGCTGCTCGGTCTGGCGGCTGCGCCTCTTGATCGTTCAACTCGTCTGGTCTGGATTCAGCACCATGCGACCGATGCGGCATTGCTGGTTGATGCAGTGATTGATTTGATCACGATTGCCCCTGATCACCTCACCCCTCCGCCGATCAATCTCACCGGATCGGCTCAGCGAGTGATTCAGGCGGTGTACCAACGTGATGACGATCAGCCGATAGCAATTCTCGATCCGTCAGCCTTATTGATCCTGGTGCAGGAGGCGTTGTGATCCTGCTTATCGAAACGATTACCCGCAGGTATCTTGGTCGGCAGAGTGATATTGATACGATTGGCTGGCCTTCTACCGTGGATCGTGACGAGCGGGGCCGCGCAATTCTGCGCTATCAGTTGGGGCCACTGCTCGATCCGACCGATCCACCAGCTTCTGGTCGTTTGCACGCACTGACCATCGGTTTGCGGCGGCGGGTTGTAGAATTACTGGCTGTGCGGATTGATCTACTTGCCGATGCGCCAACTATCACGCCACTTGCCCCCTTCCTGGCTGCACGTTTGCGGTTGCCATGGGTAACTGGCGTGGCTTTGCTCGACGAACAGCCGGTTGTCGTGCTCGATCTGCGCCGATTGGCCGCCGATCTTGCTCTGGGGCTTCGCTTGAATCATACTGAGGAAGCGTTATGAATTCGCAGACCGCACCTTTTTCTCTCACCGAATTGTCTGCGCTGCGCGAGAATCGTTCTCTGTTGCAGTGGTTAGTTGTGACCGGCACTGTGGCTCAGGTGATCTTTTGGATCGTCGGTCTTGGCTTTTGGCTTTCTGACAATACGCTCCTACCCTCGTTTGTGCTTGCTAGCTTGATCACCCTGTTCGGATTGGCTTTATACGGCCTGGCCGCCTGGTCGTTTAGGCGCGGACGAACAATTGCCGGGCGTCGCTGGCTATTTCTGGCCATGACAACCGGAGCTGTTCTGGTGATGTTGCTATTTGGTGGTGTTGATGGCGCACGGGTAAGTGTGCTGTTCGTGGCGGTTGTCAGTGCCGGTCTGCTCGGCAGTGGTAGTGACACCTTGCTGGTTAGTGTGCTGAGTCTCGTGACATATTTCGCGCTTCTGCTGGCCGAACAGTATGCCGGTTGGCAACCGTTTTATGCGGGAAATCTCTTCATTGACAGTGGCTTTTTACTGATAGCAGTAGCTTCGATTAGTATCCTGGCCTGGTTAAGCAGTCGTGATCTCAGTCGTGCACTGGCCGAATCGCAGGCGCGTGCAGAAGAGTTGCTGCGCAATACCGAGCAGCTCATGGAGCGTAGCATTCAGCAAGTCGAGTTGGGAAGTGAATTGGCGGCTGCCGCTGCTGAACTACAGGCCAATTCGCAACAACAGGCGGGTGGGGCAAGCGAGCAGGCCAGTGCCGTTTCCGAAGTCTCGACAACGATTGAAGAACTGGGTAGTACGGCCCGTCAGATTGCCCAGGCCGCTGAGCATGTCTCGGAAGCAGCGCAGCAGACCTTAGAACAACTCAGTACCGGTCAGAGTGCCGTTGATGAAAGTATTCAGGCGATGGAACGCATTCGGCAGCGGGTGCAAGACATCTCAACCCGTGTGCTCGGTTTGGGTGAACGTTCGCAGCAGATCGGCGAGATCATCGATCTGATTGATGATATTTCTGATGAAACCCACTTACTTGCCCTCAATGCGGCTATCGAAGCTGCCGGCGCCGGTGAATATGGACGTCGATTCGCTGTTGTTGCAGCCGAAGTGAAGAGTTTAGCCAATCGCACGCTGGCAGCAGCGAAAGAGGTCAAAGGGGTCATTGCCGAAATCCGGCAGGCGACCAGTGCGGCAGTGTTGGCCGCTGAAGAGGGCAGCAAAGAGGTTGAACGTGGCGTCGAATTGGCCCATCGCGCCGGTCAGGTTATGGACAATATCGTGATGGTTGCCGAACGGACGGCGCAAGCTGCGGCTGAGATTGGTCTGGCAACCGCTCAACAGCAGAGTGCCAGTGAGCAGGTCGTGGAGACGATGCGGGAGATTGCTGAAGTGGCTCGTCAATCGGCGCTGAGTGCCCGGCATATGGCCGAGTCGGCGGCAAAATTGAATGCGATTGCTGCGCGCCTGCACGGGTTGGCGCAATCTGATCATCGGTAGTGAGTATGGATTTAACCGCCTTTCATACCCAATTTCGTGATGAGACTACCGAACATGTTCGTACCTTGAACGATGCTCTGGTGGCGCTTGAGGCACAGGTTGACGAGGCACAACGACGCGCCGAGCTTGATCGTGCTTTTCGGGCGGTGCATACGATTAAAGGTTCGGCCAGGATGTTGGGCTTTGAGCCAATTGCCCGTCTTGCCCATGCCTTAGAACATGTGTTAGATGAAGTGAGACAGGGCAAACGCATACCAGAACGGTCATTGATCGATCTCTTACTTCGCGGTGGTGATCTGATCATGCAATTGACCAGCGAAGTTCCTCATCTGTCAGCAGCCACGCTTGCTCAATTGCCGGAACTGCTGCAAGCTCTGGGTGATACGACGACTCCAGCCGCTGCTGCCACTTCACCATTGCCGCCACTACCAGCACCAGCCACATCCTCAGCCACCGAAACCCCAGTCGCGACGCCACCTGATACTGCATCGCCTTCACGCACCGGTCGCCAGACAGTGCGCGTGCGTGTTGACCGGCTTGATCGTCTATTCAATCTGGCCGGTGAGCTGAACATCGGTCAGCAATGGCTTGCCGAACTGGAACGAGAGTTAGAGCGATTACAGAAAATGGTCGAACACCAGCAACGTGCTCTGCTCGCGCTTGAACATGATCTGGGTCGTCTCCGTTTTTCACCGTCACAACGCCAGTTGCTCGATGCCCGTCTCGCCGAGTTGCGCGGTACACAAACCACGCTTACCGATCACGTTCAACACCAGCTTGATCGGCTCGGTCGACACCTTTTGCACCAGAATCTGTTGGTGAAAGAGCTGGAACACGAAGTGATGGCCGTGCGGCTATTGCCGATTGCCACGCTCTTCAATGGTTTACCACGTCTGGTACGCGATCTGGCGGCTGCTACCGGTAAGCAGGTTCAACTTGACATATACGGTGAAACAACGGAACTGGATCGTAAGGTGCTGGAGCTGATTGGGGATCCGTTAGTGCATCTGGTGCGCAATGCGATAGATCACGGTCTTGAGTTGCCGGAGGAGCGAATTGCGGCAGGGAAATCACCGGTTGGCTTAGTTCGGATCGGCGCCGAGGCCGCAGGGAATGAAATTCGCATCCGTATTCAGGATGATGGGCGAGGCATTGATACGGACCGGCTGCGTCGTCGTGCGGTTGAACTTGGCTGGTTGACTGCCGAGCGGGCCGGGCAGCTCGATACGCAAGAAGCACTCGATCTTATTTTTCAACCGGGTTTCTCGACAGCTACAACGATCACCGAAATCTCTGGTCGCGGCGTTGGTATGGATGTTGTACGCACCAATCTGCTCGAGCTGGGTGGTCAGGTGCGGATCGATACTGTTGTCGGTCAGGGTACAACGGTCACGCTGACCATTCCGCTCACCTTGATTACCAGTCAGATCGTATTGGTACAGGTTGCGCAGCAAGTAGTGGCGCTACCGGCAACCGCAGTGCAGAGCATTATCTGGGTTCAGCGCAATCAGGTGTACTTCATCGATAACCAGCCTGCGATCACGTATCAACAACGTGCGATCAGTCTCATCCCACTTGCGGCTCTGCTTGACCTGCCTGCCGAGTCACCGCTGCAACGACATCTGCGGGCACCTGCGCTCATCCTCAAGGCACGTCAGAAACGAGTGGCGTTGTTAGTTGATGATCTGATTGACGAACGTGAGGCAGTGGTTAAACCGCTCGGCCCCTTGTTTGCGCGTCGTCCGGCTCTAAGTGGTGCGGTACAACTCGGTGATGGTCGGTTGATATTGTTGATCAATCCGTTCTATCTTGTCGAAAGTAATACTCATCGTTCACTCCCGCCGGCCACGGAAAGGAAAGCTTTACCGACTGCTACCACTCCGGCACGCTTGCTGGTTGTCGAGGATTCATTCACCACCCGTGAGTTATTACGGAGCATTCTCCAATCGGCTGGATACGATGTAACGGTAGCAATTGACGGAGCCGATGCTCTTGACAGGTTACGAGCAACGACCTACGATCTGGTAGTAAGCGATATCGAGATGCCTCGTGTCGATGGCTTTACCCTCACGACTCGCATCCGAAACGACCTGGCCCTCGTTGACCTACCGGTAATTTTAATTACCAGCCTCGCCTCAGAAGAACATCGTCGTCGTGGTCTGGAAGTAGGAGCGCAGGCCTACATCGTGAAGAGTCAGTTTAATCAGGATAGCTTGCTGAAGGTGATTCAGCAATTGCTTGGCCACGAGGAGTAACTATGCCAACAATTCTGGTCGTTGATGATAGTCGTCTCGTTACCGACATCGTAAAGATGCGGCTAGAGATGTACGGCTATACGGTTCGCCTGGCTCATAGCGGCGAAGAGGCGCTTGCCGCCATTGCTGCTGAACCACCCGATTTGCTGGTACTTGATGTGCAGATGCCCGGCATCGATGGTTATGAGGTGTGTCGTCGCATTCGCGAGAATCCGGCCCTGGATGATCTGCGGATTATAATGTTGACCTCTTCTGATGATAAGCGTGCCGCTTTTGAGGCCGGAGTTGATGATTATCTAAACAAAGACATCGATCTGCTCAACCTACCCAATCGGGTGCGCTTAGTGTTAGAGATGGAATAGAGGCAGAGCCGAACGGCGGCGCAATTCGTGGGTAGTATGTATGAATGACCCTCTGCGCGTTTTAATTGTTGATGATTCTGCGTTAGTGCGCCGTTTGCTACGGCAAATGCTCGAAAGTGATCCGTCGATTCGAGTCGTTGGCGAAGCAGCAGATGGCAAAACGGCCATTGCGCTGACTGCCGAGTTGCGTCCCGATGTTATTACGCTCGATGTCCGCATGCCGGTGCTGGATGGTGTGGAAACGACTCGCCAGATTATGGCCTATCATCCCACTCCCATTCTGGTGTTATCGGCAGCCGTAAGCGGTCATGATGCTACAACATCTTTTGAGGCGCTGGCGGCTGGGGCACTTGAGGTTATGGAAAAGCCCAGCCTGACCAATCCCGACGAACTTGATCATTTGCGCCGTATGCTGATTAGGCGGGTGAAGTTGATTGCCCGGATTAAGGTGGTGACCCATTTGCGTGGGCGGCGGCATCCACCTTCAGTATTAAACGATGTTTCTGGCGAGGCCCTCCATCAGGTGCATACAGCACGGGTTGCCCCCGGACAGTTTCCGGTTGTTGTTATTGGGGCTTCAACCGGTGGTCCAAAGGTGGTTCGCCAGTTGTTGGCCGGGCTACCACCGACGTTCGCCGCAGCGGTCATTGTGGTGCAACATATTGCGCATGGCTTCAGTATTGGTATGGCCGAATGGTTGGCCGCAGCGAGCACTATTCCGCTCGCACTGGCGACGGAGGGGATGCCGTTGCGTCCTGGCCATGCAGTCCTGGCTCCTGATCGGTCTGATCTATTGCTCAATCGCGATGGCACAATCCATCTGAGCACGTCACCGTTGTTGTTACAGCGCCCTTCCATTGATATTACGATGACAACGGTGGCTGAACTCTATGGGGCCAGTGCGGTAGGGGTGCTGTTAACCGGTATGGGGCGTGATGGTGCAGTCGGGATGCGTGCTATTCGACGGGCTGGGGGGTTGACGATTGCTCAGGATGAGGCCAGTTGCACGATTTTTGGGATGCCTCGGGCAGCCATTGAGCTGAGGGCAGCCGAGATGGTCTTGCCGCCCGAAGAGATACTGGTGGTGTTGTGCGAGCGGTTTGCCAGACCTGCGAGTATGCCATGACACTATCATCAGAGATGTTGATCCCACTGCGCGATGTGCTGGCACACTATTGCGGGGTTGTGCTCGACGATGCGCGTTTACTGACCTTGCGTAGTGCAGTTGAGCGGCGGGCTGCCGCCTGTGGCCGGTCGCCGGCGCGCTATCTGGCCGATGTGGTGCTCGCAACCGACCGCGCCGAGTTGCAGCAACTGGCTGAATTGTTGCTGAATCACGAGACGATCTTTTTTCGCAATCGCCCCCACATGGATGCATTGCGCAAGACCATCCTGCCCGCTCTTCATGCAAAATTGCCGGCGGGGGCACCGATTAAAATCTGGAGTGCTGGCTGTGCTACTGGCGAAGAACCGTATTCAATCGCCATCACCGTGTTAGAGGCACTCGGTGAACCGCTGCCCCGTCCGGTCACGATTCTTGCTACCGATCTCAGTACTGCTGCCTTAGCCAAAGCGCAAAGTGGGGTGTATCGTGGGCGCACGTTAACTAATCTGTCCCCCTTACAGCGGGTACGTTTCTTTACGCCCCACGAGAATGGTCTGGCCGTCCACCAGCGGGTACGTCAACTCGTGACCTTTATGCAGCATAATTTGCTCGAACCCTTTCCGGCTCTTGCCTATGGCACCCATATTCTTTTCTGCCAGAACGTGACCATCTACTTTTCCCTCGATACCTGCCGTGCACTGATGGCACGCTTCTACGATGTGCTGACCGAGGGCGGTATCCTCTGCCTCGGTTTTTCAGAGACGCTGTGGAATATTTTTGACCGGCTAACCCCGATTGCGGTCGATGGTGCGTTTCTCTACCGCAAAGACCCGCCAACGTCGCCTGCAGTGCCTGGCTCGCCGGTGCTGCGTAAGCGATTACCAACCCATCTATCGCGTTCAAGCTCTGCCAGTGTGAGTGAAAAGTCGGTGGCGTTATTTACCGATGAGACGGTTGTCCACGAAGGTCGCCGTCTACTCGAACGTGGTCAACTCGATGCAGCGTTAGACCTCTTCGCACGTGTACCATTGGCCGGTCGGTACGCACCGGTCGTATTGTCACTTGCTGCCCAAGCCCACGCCAACCGTGGTGATCTCGATCTGGCACTGGCCGAGGCTCGCCGTGCGCTTGAGCTAAATCCATTGCTGACCGAGGCCTATCTCTTGTTGGGAATGATCTACGAACGGCAACAGCAGCCGACACTGGCAATCCAACATTTGGAAAAGGCACGTTATCTCAGCAATGATAATCCACTGGTTGCATTTCATCTAGCCGAGTGTTATCGGCAAACGAATCGGATGACGGATGCTATTCGCGAATATCGCAACGCGGAACGCTTGTTGGCTCAGATACCACCCGATTACCTGCTCGAAGGAGTTGCTGCCCACTGGCTGGTAGAGAGTTGTCGGCGTTGGATCGCTCGGCTTGAAGGAGATCGTTAGATGCCTGTCCATAACGGTCGTCTGATTCCTGACATGCTGATACGTCGGAGAGTCTGGTCAAGCCTGCTCAGTCATCGTCAGCGCAGGCTGCTATCCGTGCGGAAAGCACGCGCTCCGCTTGATCCACCGCCTGCCGAACCGGTCGTTGACGAGGCAGCGCAGCGGCGGGCACGTGAACTCGAGCAAGAACTGCAACTTGCCCGTGATATTCAACAGGGATTGTTGCTGGAAGCGGCCCCACATCTGCCTGGTTGGGAAGTTACTGCAATTTCGTTACCAGCGCGTGATTTAGGTGGCGATCTGTACGATTTTTTACCGCTTACTCATGGCTGGCAAGGGATCATGATCGGCGATGTTAGTGGAAAGGGGTTACCTGCGGCGCTGCGGATGGCGGTAGCGCGCACCGTCTTTCGCCACGAAGCACGTTACCATGCTGATCCGGCAACAGCGATGGCGGCGGTCAATCGAGGCGTCTTGAGTGAGATTCCTCACGGTATGGTAACGATGCTCTATCTGCAACTGGAGCCGCACACCGGTCAGGTACGTTGTGTGAATGCCGGTCACACGTTTCCGCTCTTAATTACCGATACGGTATGCGAGTTAGAGGTGAGCGGATTACCGCTAGGGGTTGATAGCGAGAGTGAATATACCGAATTGAGCGCAGTTATTGCGCCGGGTGAGAGCCTCCTTCTTTACACCGATGGATTGATCGAAGCCGAGCGTGCCGATGGCGCAATTTTGGGCTTTGAGCGCCTGGTTGATCTGATCATGAGTCAACCGCAGCGGAAACCGCGTGCGCTGGCTGCAACACTCATCCAGGAAGTGCGCTCCTGGACGAACGGTATCCTGAGCGATGATGTAACGCTCGTGATCTTGCGCCGAAGGTTGCTTGATCTAGTGGCTGAAATACGCAGTGTGATCGCAGATGTCATCGGCTGTGAAGCGCTACAAACCTTCTGGGAAGCTGCACTAGCCGATGATCCGCCAACCGACGTCGATTCCTGGCGTGAGCGACTACCACAAGTACAGGCGTTGGCACAGACGCAATTTGGTCGTGGGATTGCCCGTGAATTGTTGCAACAAATCCGGCTCACCCTCGACGACTACCGCGAACGTGTTTAATACCAATTCTGGCTGAGAAAACTGTGTATCCCGGTGCGCTGGCCTCTGGTCCACTTCTTTCCCTGCGTGAACGAACGATGCTGTGTTCGGCTAGTTCGCTGATCATACCCGTCACCCCTCTCGCGAGCGGAAGGATGTTGGCAGGGTGCTGGCAAGGTGCCTGGGATAATGGGGCGCTGATGCGCTCCCCGATGGGTTCCAGTCGTTTACCGCACTGGCGAGCCAGCGACCCGCACATCCAGGTGATCGCGTAGGCATCAGGGATGGAGTCGTCGTCGATGTTCCGCTGCCGGGGTATCGGTCACCTGTCGTAGAGAATGCTAAATCCTGGGGTGCCCTCACCCCCGGCCCCTCTCCCGCACTGCGGGAGAGGGGGGATTGGGTTCGTAAATGCGGCATCGTTGCAAGATGCAGGCGCAGGATCGCCATTGCTACGCTCCCGCAGTGCGGGATCGAAAGGGGGCTGGGGGAAGGTATGGGGGGTGCCCTCACCCCCGGCCCCTCTCCCGCAGCGCGGGAGAGGGGGGATTGGGTTCGTAAACGCGGCATCGTTGCAAGATGCAGGCGCAAGATCGCCATTGCTACGCTCCCGCAGCGCGGGATCGAAAGGGGGCTGGGGGAAGGTATGGGGGCATGATCCCCCCGTCCGCTCCTCGTGGGGGAGCGGACGGAGGCAAGGGCAAAGGTATGGGGGCGTGATCCCCCCCTTCCTCTCCCGCAGCGCGGGAGAGGAAGGGGGCTGGGGGGAAGGTGAGGGCCGCCGAGCGTGCTCCGCAGCACAGGCCCCAAAACCGGATATTGCGCACCATTATCAAATCTTATCAAAAGCCCAGGTTTTTGATCACGCTCACAAATCAGCGATCATTGTCAGGGTGTGAAAGCTGGTCATTAATGAACTCGACCAAAAACTGAAATCGTTGCAAAGCCCCGGCAAAGGAGGTTACAGGGGTTTCCTCGAATGTCTATAGCCCTTGAATTTCGCGTGGAATGGGCAGGAAGTTACGAGAACGTAATGTGTAATTGCTACGAATCGTGTAGACAATACTGCGACAATATTGCTATCCTTTACTATAGTTCATCGTGTACAGATAAATAAAACTACATATTGTCGTAATTTTTTACATAACGATTCTACCATATACGAGCGGCGAGGAGCATGCTATAGTAGAGATCAGCATAATTCGGTTGCCGAGGTGCGCTATGGCTTCAACCAATGAATTACAATTTATGCCCCTCGACCTTGACACCTTTGCTGGCAGTGAGCGTTTTATGGCCGGAACACGGCTCGGTGCAGCTTTCAGTCAGGGTATGCGCTCGTATCTGCGGGCAGCGTATGCCGATGCGATTGAACACTTCAAGGCTGCTCTAATAGCTGCGTATGTCGATGGTGAGGAGCAAGCCCAGATTTTTGAGCGCGAGCGGGCCATTATCTATCTATACATTGGTAACTCCCTGGCATTTCAGGATCATTGGGAAGAGGCATTACGCGAGTATCTTGAGGCAGTCCAGACCGATCCACAACTGGCCGAAGCCCATTACAACCTGGGTGTTGCGTTTGCTGCTCTTGGTCAGATTGATCGGGCGATTGCCGCGTTCAAGGAGACCCTCGAATACAATCCCAATCTGTACGAAGCCCACTTTGCCCTTGGCCGTTGTTATCAGCGAATCGATGATGCTGGACGTGCCTACATCCATTTCAGCAGTGCATGTAATGCGCGTCCACAGGCTGCCGAACCTCGCTACTACTTGGGGTTGATGCACCAGAGTCATGGCGCCTATGAGCTGGCACAACGCTGTTTTGCTGAAGCATTACGGGTCGAACCGACGTTCGTTTCGCCCGAACCACTCCCCGACGAACCGTTGGTCAATCGTAGTGAGGAAGAAGTTGCGCAGTGGTACTACCGGTTGAGTCAGGCGCTCAAGCAGCAAGGCTATGAAGAGGAAGCCGAGCGAATTTACCGGGCATTGTTGCAGTGGCGTCCCCAGGAGCATGCAGCTCGCTACCTGCTTGGGAATTTGCTGGCCCGTCAGCGCCGCTTTGATGAAGCATATGCAGAGTACGAACAGGTACCCCCACAACATCGCCATTATGTCGATGCCCGTCTGCGGATGAGCGCCATCTTGCGTTTGCAGAAGAAACCAAAACAAGCTTACGAGATCCTCTTCGCCTGCGCACGTCTGCATCCACACCACGGTCAACTCTTTTTACAGATGGGTAAACTGCTCTACGATCTGGGGATGAATGCCCAAGCTGCCCGTGCCTTTGAGCGGGCGGTGCAACTCATGCCGACCGATGCCCAAGCCCATTACTTGCTCGGTTTTGTGTACAATACATTAGGACGGGATACGTGGGCGCTGGCGGCCTGGCGTAAAGCGGTGCAACTGGCCCCCGATGCTCACTCTCTGCGTTTTGATCTTGGCTACATGTACATTCGGCGTGGTCGTTACGACCTGGCAGCACGTGAGTTTCAGCAGGTTCTCGAACAGTGGCCAGACGATCTAGAGACCCAGTTTATGCTGGGGCTATGCTACAAAGAATTGCTTGAACCGACACGAGCCATTCCACTATTTGAAAAGGTATTGCGCCGCAATCCACGTCATGCGCAGGCTCTGTATTACCTGGGCGCCTGTTATCTGCAAATCGGCAATACGTCACTGGGGAAGGCCTATCTGCGTCGATATGATCATCTAGTTCGCCAGGCGTCAACGATGAATGGATCAACCCGGTCCCAACCGCTTCCGACGCGGCAGTTATCGTCGTAATTGGCAATGCTATGGTTCGTCGTTGTCGGTACACTGATAGAGAAATGAGGCGAACAACGCGCATAGAGGCAGTGGCATGCAACGAGTAGAGCTACGAATTCCATCAATTCCAATCTTTGAACGAGTAGTGCGGGCCAGCGCTGCTGAAGTGGGCAGTGCGGCTGGCTTTAGCCCCGAACAGGTCGAAGACCTTAAGCTGGCAGTGAGCGAAGCAGTCAATAATGCTATTGATCACGGTAATCGCGGTGACACAGCCAAGCTGGTGGGAGTAACGTTTGACATCGATGGGGAAAAGATCGAAATTCGGATCAGCGACCAGGGCGAAGGCATTGAGCGAATCAATGTCGCCCGGCGTGTGATTGATGATGAAACGCTTGAAGCTGGCTATCTCCGTGGTTTTGGTATGTATTTGATCAGTGCGTTGGTTGATGATTACGAAATCGAATCGTCCCAGCAAGGAACGGTGCTTACCCTTCGTCTGTATCGGAAGGAACCTCAACAATGAGCGACATCATTCGACGTGAAGAATTTGGTGACGTAGTGATCCTCCACATTCTAACGACCAGCGTTGATGCCATCTCTGCTGCTGCTATTGCCGCAGAATGTCGTGAGATGCGACCGATTACCGTGCTCGATTTTAGTGAGGTTTCGTTTATTAATTCGGCGGGTATTTCGGCGCTCCTTAAGTTTGTGGTGAGTGCCCGTAAGGCTGGGTATCAGCTTTTTGCCATGAATGTAACGCCTCACCATCAAAAAATTTTTAAGATGGTAGAAATGTCTCGCTATATGCCGACCATCGAAGAGCGTGACCTGGCTGCGTATCGTTAGGACGTTGTCAGTATTGATATCCCCAAAATAACAAATTCGTAACCTCTCGCTTGCTGGTTAGTGCTATGCTACTCTCAGCGCACTGGCATTAGCCATGTACCCCTCTGTGCATACGCATTCTCTGGTGCGATATGGTATGATATTAGAGCAATAGAGAATGAGGAGGCTTGCAATGGGTTTACGTAAACGCACCGGAAAAGTTGGCGTAGTAGGAACTGGTATGGTTGGTACATCCTTCGCGTATGCACTGATGCAGCGCAGTCTGGCCAACGAACTGGTGCTGATCGATGTAGACCACGCCCGCGCTGAGGGTGAGGCGATGGATCTTAATCACGGCTTACCCTTCGTGCGGCCCATGCGAATTTACGCCGGTAGCTATGACGACCTCAGTGGCGCCGATCTCATCGTAATTGCTGCTGGTGCTAATCAACGCCCTGGCGAAACCCGTCTTGATCTGCTGAGCCGCAACGCGGCTATCTTCCGTGACATCGTACCCCGCATTCTGGCAGTTAACGATGATGGAGTCATCGTTGTCGCTACCAATCCGGTAGATATTCTGACAACCATCGGTGCGCAACTGGCTGGCCCGGCAGCCCACCGTGTGATCGGTTCAGGAACCATCCTCGATACCGCACGGTTCCGCTATCTCCTCGGTCAGCATTATGGTGTCGATCCGCGTTCCGTTCATGCCTATATCGTCGGTGAGCATGGTGACAGTGAGCTGGCACTCTGGAGTCTGGCAAACATTGCCGGTGTCAGGCTGGTTGATTTTGTTGGTGCGAACGGTCAGGGGTACGATCAGGCTGCGCTTGATGCCATTCTTGAACAGACGCGCAATGCCGCTTACGAGATTATCAAGCGTAAACGGGCTACCTATTACGCGATCGGATTGGGCTTGCTGGCAATTGCCGAGGCGGTGCTACGCGATCAACATACCGTGATGACCATTAGTAGTCTGATGATCGGACAGTATGGAGTGAGCGGGATTGCTATTAGCCTGCCCACCATTGTTGGCCGCGACGGAGCTGAAGAAGTATTGAACTTGCCTTTATCCGATCAGGAAGTTGCTCTTTTTCAGCGTTCGGCTAACATCCTAAAAGAGAACCTGGCTCACGTTCAGTAGCACAAGGTAGTGTTCGTATCGTCGAGGAGAATGCGCTGTGCCACCCACAATAATGGTTGTCGAAGATGATGCCGCAACACGTCGTCTCTACCGATTCCTCTTACACAACAATGGCTACAACGTTATCGAAGCTGAAGACGGTGTTGATGCGCTGGAAAAGCTGGCCGTACACGATTGCGATGTTATCATTACCGACATGAACATGGCACGCATGGGTGGAATTGAATTGGTGCGCACGCTTCGCCAAAATCAATCTCAGGTGTATGTGATTATGGTCACCGCCTTTGGTACTCCTGATACTGAACGGAACGCATTTCGGGCCGGTGTTAACGAATATTTAACCAAGCCATTTGACTTCGATGAGCTTGAACGACGATTAGCAAACTATTTTGCCCGTCGTTCCCAAAGTGGATCGTAAGCATTCAGACGCTGTTTATACTATTAATAATACAGGCATGGTTCGCCTGGTCAATTTAGATCTCGGTGTCAATTCTGTTATCAGATGTGCGACTGCTGTAGGGTTACTGCAATCTCGCTCGATTAGACTCTTCTTGAAATGTCCGGTCTCCAGCCTCACCTGGATGTGTTTGAGGAGCCTCTCGTATGGCGGATTACGTAAATACTTCATCACCCCGCCCCCGCATCCTCATTGTGGACGATGAGATAAATATTCGTGAGTTTTGTCGCCTGTTACTTCGTCGTGACTACGATGTAGCCGCCGTTGAGCATGGTCTGTCGGCTATTGAGATACTGCGTGAACAATCGTTCGATCTGGTGCTGACAGATCTCCAAATGCCTCATGTCGATGGCATTGAGTTGGTGAAACATCTGCGCACCTTCTATCTACATACCGATGCCATCGTAATGACTGCCCATGCGACGGTGGAAACAGCCCGTGAAGCGTTGAAACTTGGTGCCCTGGATTACATTGCCAAACCGATAGATGCCGAGCAGTTGCAGAAAACAATTCGCACTGCAATCGAGTTGCAGCGTGTCCGACGCGAAAAAGAACGCCTTTCGGATTTAGTCCTGATGTATCAATTCAGTCAGGCGATTGCAACATCGCTCGACATTGAAGAACAGACTGCTCGTTTGATCGAGTTTATTGGTCGTCGTTTTACTCCAAGCCATATTGGTTTATCACTCATCGATTCTGATGGTGAGACACTGGTTACTCTTATTGGGCCTGATCCTGGGCGGCGGCTCACGCTAGCAGCAACGAGTGAAGAGGCACTGCGCATAGTCCATCGTCAATTGATAGATCGCCCCTCAGTCTCTCCTGATCGCTGGATTGAAGTGATATTGAGGAGCCGTGATCGGGCGATTGGTCTGCTCGATCTCGCGGTTAGAAATGAGCAACCACCGTTCGATGCTACTGACCGCCATCTAATAGAAGTCTTTGCCTCACAGATTGCCTCTGCACTCGACAACGCTCGTCTGTATCGCGCCCTCAAAGACCAATACGAGCAGATGATTGCCGCACTCGCCGGTGCTATCGAGGCTCGTGATGCGTATACCTACGGTCATTCTCGCCAGGTGACGCGCTACGCAGTGCGGTTGGCCCAAGAGCTGGGGTTGAGCGCCGATGACATCGAGCGTATTCACTATGCGGGTTTGTTGCATGACATCGGTAAGATTGGTGTGCCCGATGATGTGCTGCTCAAGCCAGGGCCGCTCTCGTCACAAGAAGCTGCTCAAATGCGAGCCCATCCAGAGATCGGTATTCGCATCCTTGAGCAGATTCGCGGTTTACGCGACATCCTGCCGATTATCGCCGCGCACCACGAGCGTATTGATGGCACCGGGTATCCGCACGGTCTGCGCGGCGACGACATTCCACTCGGCGCCCGTATTCTTGCCGTAGCCGATGCCTTTGAAGCGCTGACCGCTGATCGGGCGTACCGTCCAGCATTGTCACCCGAACAGGCCCTGCAAATTCTTCAAGAAGGTCGCGGTACTCACTGGGATGCCCAGGTGGTTGATGTGTTTGTTCGCTTAATGCAACGCGAACGTTTATGGGAGCAGGCACCACGATTACGACAGCCTGCCCGCTCACAGATACTGGTTGAGTTGAGTTAAGGACATTATTTGCTAGGGGCGAGTTGGGAAACCAGCCCTGCATGATGATTTGGTATGCACCTTCCAGATTCCAAAGTTGCCCATAGTAAAACGCTGTTTCTCTGATAGAACCCTGCTCCCTGGCACATACATAATACCTGTAAATGACAAGCTCTGCCCTGCACCGTTGTTCGTATGCCACTCGCGCCCAACCAGCGGCTCGACCTCGCCTGCGATCATTGCCTGATCCGGTTTCGTGTGGGCGAGCAGGCGTTTGTCTTGCGGAACGGTTATAACAGGGCGACGACCGCTACAATCAACGGTGCAACTGAAGGCATCGTCTGTCTTCTCAAGACTCACCAATTCTGTCTTACCCCAGCCGTAGCCGCGTTCGCCGCCGAATTGCAGACGTGTCAGTGCGTCGTGCCAGGGAAGCGAACAATCTTTGTGCGCAAACACATACCCGATCAGGTAAACTGGATCGGCGGTATCGAGCGTGTGGGGCGAGAGAAACTCTATCTCGTGCAGTGACCCTTCGGCGGCTGAATGCTCCGGATAAACCAGCGCAGTAGATTGATAACTGCTCAGGAAACGTCGGCGAAAGGTGCGTTCATCATCCCACGGCCAGACCACCTGATAGTCATTGCCCGATTGTAGCGCCGGGTAAAAGTAGGTGAACGCCAGGTATTCGTTCACTTGATGACCGCTCTCGTGATAATCGTTCGAGGTGGTTGCCTTCTGTCCCTTTTGCGCCGCTGTATCACGCGCCAGGCGTTCGGTCAGCGCCCCCCAGAAGGAGCGACCGGTGAGGTAGGGACGGGTGACCTGCACATTGCCAGCCTTGCGCCAGCCGATGTGCAACGGTGAGTGCAAACGAAAAACAATGCGATACCCGATCCAGTTCATGACGATGCTCCTGGCGCCTCGCTTCCGCCCTTGTCACGCGCTTTTGCACCATAGCGTGCGTAGATCAGCATCTGTTCCAGCACCTCACGCGCCAACAACAGACGCTCCAGGTCTTTTGTTACCTGTTCATTGATGAAGCGGAGTATCTCATTACTATTATTTGTTGGCGTCTGCCAACCGAACGGTAGACTACTTAACAGATTGAGCATTTCATCAACGACAACAGCGCCGTTCTCCTTCTCTCTGGCAAGCAAGTAGAGAAAGCAGGCATAGACCCCGTCTTCCTGAAGCACACCTAGTGCTTTGGTGATCGTGTTTTCGATGTCAGAAGCCTTCTTGTCCTTCGTCTTCTGGATGATAGTCTGTGCATATTTTGCAGCCAGGTAGTCAAGATTGATCGAAGTCGTGTTGGTCATAGTTGCTCCTCGCTTTACGGCGTTGTCACTCCTTCATTCGATGGTGACTGCGCGGCATTGGCCTGCTGACCATAATCCTCTTCCTGCGGTTGACCGACGATAGCGATCCGACCGAAGCCGCGTGTGCCCATACCGCCAACGCCCAGCCACTCGATCAAGCGCAGACCGGCATCGAGTACGTCGAGGGGCGATTGCCAGACGGCATTGCCTGGCAGCGGATGACCCTTGCCGGTTTGCGAAATTTGACCGGGCGACCATCCGGCGTGATTTGCCCGATAATCATCCAGCACCACCTCAGCGGTTAGAAACGTGGCGCGGGGGATGGCTTCATAGGTGAAGAGCGCCTTATCCTCGGCAGCGCCGGTTTCGGGGTTGATGCTCACCGAGGTGCGCACTTCAAGGTTGCTGTTGACGATGTGGCTGAAGATGGACTCATGTACCAATGCGATCTTGTTCTCAATCGCATTCCAGCGCTCGGTTTGCCAATTGGTCGGCGCATTCACGGTGACCTGCCCGCCCCTGTTGAGCATCAACCATCCCAGGTTGAGCGGATCTCGGCGCGCAAATGTTAACAGTGCCACCTCCTTTGCCCACCCATCGGGCACGTTGCTCATTTCAAAACCTGCCTCACGCAACCGCTCGACCGTGCCGACCCACACCGGTCCAACCAGCGAATGCACCGGGAAGAGCACGATGTGCGCGTCGAAGACGTTGACCACGCCGGAGTAGGCTTTGACGTCCTGTCCGTTATTGCTTTTCTTGATGTAGCCAAAGGTATAACACACTGGATTCTGCTCGGGATTGGTCACCGTGTCGTGCGTTTGACCGGCAGCTTCGGGCGTTCCATACAGTTGGGCAGCGTAAGAACGGGCTGCGCCGTGGAGACTTGTGCCAGGGATTTTCGGTACCCGTGTGCCCGGCTCGCGCACGATGCTGTTGTCCACGCGCCCCAGGCGGTAGCCGCCGGTACCGATATGCACCGGATCAAGTGTCATGAAGAGATAACGTCGTCGCTTGTAGATTGCCATAACCTCATTCCTCCTTGAGAATCTCCATGCGCAGTTCGAGCAGATCGGCCAGTTCACCACGCACACCAGCAGCGACAAACTGATCACGGATGTGCTGCGGCAACGCCTTCCAATCCCATCCGGCGCCAGCCAGCGTGTCATGCACAAATTGCTTGAACACCGGATCGGTGACCGACGTGCCATTACGATCCCGTGCAAACCATTCCTCACGAGTCACCTCAATCGTGCGCACCACTTGATGGCGCTGAGTGGTGCTCAGGCACAGGAAAACCTCCCAGAGCCTATCGAACCGCTCCAGATCGTCGATGTAAAACGGTCGGGTGCGTCGGTTCGTCCGCCGTCCATTGGTATCATAGTGGATCTCAAAGCGGCGAGTGGTTGTATCAAGGAACTCGAAGTCGAACGTCGCGGGTGTGAACCATACCCGATCGCCGACCTGCAACTCATCGGCGTGAACCAGCCAGCCATCGCAACCCTTCCACGGATTGCGACTCTTGAAATACCGTTTGCGTGTTGTCGGTTCAGTTGGATCATCCAGAAAGACGTAAGGGTACCAGAGGTCTTCGGTCTGACCGTCGCCCATTAAAGCTGGAATATGCCAGGTCAGGCGCTGGTCATCCCGCTGCAAGGTTACTTCGTACCACTCAGCGAATTGACCCGCCTGGTCAGGCTGGAAGCGCGGGGGCAGCGAATCGCCTTGACTGACCATTTTCCGCGCACAGCACAATACTTCCCACACACCAGCTACCGTCTGGCGCTCCAGCATCGCCCGCCCGGCGTCGAGCACGGCACGCAGCGGGGTGGGGCGTGGCGCAAATACCACGCCCAGGTGCAGCGGCAGGCGATTCCGTACCTTGCCCATCTCGCGTTCGTACTTCGTCTTGATCTGGCGGATGATCTCCAGGGCCTTATCCGCCGGTACAAGCGCCATGAAGACCCGTGGTTCGGCGAGGAGAGGCAGGGCTGGAACAAAGGAACTGTCGGCAATCGGCACTGCATCCTGGCTGAGCGTGATGCTGTCTAGTTGATGACGCTTTCCGGTATCATCCGATGCTTCGATCAGAAAGGTCTCACCCTGTTTCAGGATATCCTGAACCTTTTTCAGACGCATAAGACTGTTCAAATAGTCCAGATTATCACAGGTGATAAAACATTTTCCGTCCCACAGCACACTAAGCCTGATGCCGCCGTGCAAGACCAGTTCATACGTGTGGTAAGGTGTTAGCGCTTGACTGTTCAGTCTCCCCTGAATCTCCAACCGTGGTCCGGCGCGCCCCACCACGCGACCGATCAGCGAGTCTGACAACCCGCCCGGCTCTACCGGTGCGACCTGCTGCCAGAACGCGCGTGTCGTTTCCCAGATTCGGCGCAGACGGGCGAAGGAGGGATTTTTGGAAACCTTGTCGGCGACACGATTGCTGTTACCTGGTTGACGAACAACCAGGGTGCGCACCAGATCACCCGCGAGCCAGCCGCTCAGATCGAACGCGCCGACGATGAGCGCATAGCGACCGTGGATATCAGTCAGGTCATCAATCCAGATAGTCGGATGATCGCCGCAGCCCAGCGCGCGCGCCCACTGTTGCGCCCGATCGGCGCGCCGCTGTTCGCACACATCGCAGACCTTGCGCTCCCGCGCCTTGGGACTGGGTCCCTGCGGGCGTAGACCGCAGACAGTGCATACTTCGGCATTCTGACCACGCCAGAGTGTTTCGAGCCATTGAGGGTCAGTAGTTTCACGTATGTCCCGTTTGAGATGGTTCACAATCGGTGGCAACTCCTGTGGAGCCGGCTGACCCTTCCACGGCTTGTCATCCAGATAGAGTTCAGGCACACGTTCGTGCCGTATGGCGAGAGATGAATCATTCTTTACTGTTCCGGCAGCAAATGCATCTCGAATAAGATCTCTCAGGGTCTTTCTCTCTCCACCATCTTGAGCAACTTGGGATTCATCCAGCAGGTTCTCAATGTCCGGCACGACAAAGACCGATCCATTCTCGTCGCGATACACTTCCAGACCTAGTGGGTAGGTCTCTTCAATCAGCGTCTGCACCCGGTTCAACGCATCGGTCAACAGCTCGCGGCGCGCCAGTACGTCGGGAATACGCGAGGCTGAAAGCAGGTATTGTAGGCCGTCAACGCGAATACTCAGTAAGCGCCAGGAAATATCCGATGGCTTGCGTTGTTGATTGGTAAGCACACATCGAGCCAGTTCAGCCTTGTAAAGCGCAGCGACAATCGAAGACCAGTCCCACAGGGTGACTTCGTTGATTGGCCGTCGGGTGTCGCCTGGCGCACCTCGGAATTGCAGATATAGTTCGTATATAAAGTCTTTCCTTGGCCTATCAAATTGAGAAATAACTTGTACCAGCTTGTTATCGAGTGAACTTACCCCAGAAAATGTAAAGCCAAATGGACTGACTATCTCTTTCGAACTTCCTCCATCTGCTGCATCTTCCTTTTCCAGGTGGGCAACTGCGTGAGCACGACCTAGTGTCCCCGCCAGGTATACCAGGCTGTTGCCGAGAATTGTTTGAAAACCACTGTAGTTCTCAGAGACGAGCGGTCGGCCCCAAAGAAGTATTTCAAGAAAATTTTCATTTCCAATACCCGCAAGTATGATAGCTTTATTTGGAAGTGATAGATTATGTCTTTGTAGAGTTTTCCACAACGCTGTCGGATGTAATGCTTCCTGGAGGCGAGCACACTGACCGCGATTTGTCGTAAGACACGACCAGTACCGCAATGTTGGTAGATCAGTATCAGAGAATACAGCCTTGTGAGGATTGACGCGGGGCTTTCCTTGACATTGATTAGCGTTGAATCCTACACCATCGGGTTGATAGAATGCATCGGCGCACTTTCCCATATCATGCACCCACGCTGCCACCTCTGCCAGTAGCAGATTATCCCGTGCTGTAACCAATGTATTCAAATCATAGCTCATGGGCCTGTTCCTCTGATGACCTGCCACAATTGCCGATAGGCATCGAACACAACCAATTCACTGTAGAGGTGCAGCAGCGCTGCGCTCCTTACCGTAATGCGTTATGTTACACTACGCACAACACCTCCACACACCGCGCCGGTTCGTCTTCACGCCTGGCGCGACGTGCTGCCATTGGATTCGGACGGCGGCAGCATTACAGCGCGGTCTTCAGCCAGTGTTCTACCTCCGCTGCCAGATTACTCAGCCGTTTACCCTTCAGAGAAAGCGTCTGCGTAGCGATGCGTATCTCGCCATCCACCAGGTCATCTGCGGCTATGCCGAAGCCGCTGCTGGTCTTCGCGCCAAAGCCATAGGTGCTCAGCATCGCCTGAATGCCCTGCGCAACGACCACGAGGTCGTCGGCGCTCTGCTGCGCATCGACCGCCGTGCCGGTTGGCACATAGAGCAGCATCAACGCACCCTGTGCGCCAGCGGGTACGCATTCCAGCAAAATCGGACCACGTGCGCCAACCCCCTTTTCCCGATCGTGCGGGTTGATCACCTCCAGACCGAGGCGGTCGAAGAAGGTGGGGAAGAACTGCACAAACCCGGCGCAAAATGCCTCTTCGTCACCCCTGACATTGCCGAACAGCCGCACCATCTGCGAGTCGCTCGCTTCCTGTTCCAGGGTGGTATACCCGCGCATCTGGCGCAGCGCGGCGCGCAGGGCACCTTTCCATCCCGACGGCGCAACGTAGGGAACATCAAAGACCCACTCCTTCTTCACCGGATTTTCCAGCAGGTGAAAAAGACGGTCGTCTCTGCTCAGATACGGCTTGCTCAGCGTGAAGGTCAGGCGCAGCGCCCATGCGCCGGGCGGGAGGGTTGCCAGGTCAGGTAATGACGGCTCCAGACCGAGTTGCTGCATTGTAGTGCGTTGGCGGGCAAGGAATGCTGCGGCGTCCCGTCCAACCCACAGGCGGTAACCGCCAGCCTGTGTGCGGGTGCCACTGCGGGCACGTTCGAGTTGGGGCGTGATCATTGCCTGCGCCAGCACTGCCAGCCGTGCAGTCGGGTCACGCAGCAAGCGCAGATTACCCCAGCGCTTTGGCAGCTCCTGCGTCTCGCCGGCAAGCCATTGCAGCGCAAATGCCTGCACGGTACCGTCCTGAAGGGCAAAAGAGAAGTGAGCATGGAATTCGTAACTCATTGAAGTGCCTCAATTGCTGCAATAATCGACGCAAAGTTCTGCTGTAAGAGATGATCATCCGTGTTTGCTAGCACTACCTCAGCAAACACTGGCGGCGAGGTATGCATCCGAGTCACTGCTGCATACAGACGCACATAATCTTTGGCTTCTGACAGAGGCGGAAAGCCGTTCTGTCGCAGCAACATCGGTATTTCTTGCGTCACTTTTTGAATGATAATCTGTCCGTTTACATCTACCTTCTGCCTTTGCGCAAGATGATCGACTACATCTTGATTAAACGCCAGTTGCAACACCAGATCGTCGATGGTTCTTTTGGTAAAACTGGTATTCCAGCGATAGTTAGCAATATGAACGGCAATGTAAAAGTCAAGACTGGTTGATTTCCAGATAAAAACATTCCCGTGCGATGGTAGTTGTTGAAATTGGGGAACTGCGTTAATTTTTCTCTTATGAAATAACTTAATCAGCCCATCGCTGATACTTTGGATGATCTGTTGGTTATTCTCTCTATCATCCAGATCACGCAGAATGAGCGCCCGAACCGGCTGTTGTCCTATATCTGGGCCGAGTTTAGTGACAAATTCCCTGTTAGTGTTGTCCCTTCCCCTACAATCGAAGGTCTGAAAGGTACGACCAGGAAAAAAATTGCTTTAACCTTTCAATCACTTTCTCTTCAGTTTTACCCTCAGCAAAGACTTGAATCTTCATGAACTTCCTCCCGCAGTTGAAACTGAAGCGGTGCATCAATGTCTTCAAGAACACGCGGATCGCGACCTGATTCAAGCCAGGAAGCCAGATTTTCGCGATTGAACCACGATGATCTGAGCACCCCATCACGCAGGTTCAGACGAAATGCCAGCGTTTGTTCGGGCGGTAAGATGTCGTGCTGGAGCATGCGGGTAAGATGGGCGATGACTTCCAGGCTTTGAGTGGTGATGAAGACCTGGATGGGCTTATCTTTTGTAAGCTGAACAACGACATCGAGCAATCGGCCCAGGGTTGCAGGGTTTTGAAACACCTCTGGTTCTTCCCACAGAACCATCCCCGGATGGGTGTCGTCTACTGTTGCAGCAAGTGCAACCAGATGGGCAATGAGCTTAAATGCGTGACGGGCGCCATCACCGAATTGATCGATTCCCAATGGTGTTTGACCACGGAACCGCACATAACCGGTGCGTCCATGCTGGTTATCGGGCGCATCAGTGACCTCAATGGTTGCTTCCTTCAGCGACGGGAATATCTCTGCCATCCGTTCAGCAATGTGCTCGTGCCAGTCGGGAACGGTGTTGTATGCCCATTGAGCAAAGGACGTGGTCAGATGAGAGCTGGCAGCGACGGTATCGTAGAACATCACCCGTGCTGGATCAGGCATTGATCCGTGCGTTGTCCAGACGGCAAGCCGATCAAGCGGGTGTTGTAGCTTCCAGCGGTACACCCAGTCCGGCTCCCAGAGATAGTACCAGTGAGCATCGCCTGGCTGAATGCCAGACTCAGCAAACGTTGGCGGAATCATACTGGCGTCGAGCGCTTTTGGTTGGGGCAGACTGAAGAGGGCAATCTGGGCAAGGTCTGCCTGCTCGAAGGCATAGATGTCTTTTTCACCCCATTCCGGTAGCGGAGGTTCCAGACGAAACTCCGCCCATGGCACATCCGGCGCACGAACGTCCTTCTTTAGTAAGTCGAGGCGCACTGCTATTCCCCGTTCTCGCGTAAGCGTGGCCGGATTGTCCTGCCACTCGCCACGTTTGCCGTGACGCTGGCGTAAACGCTGGAACGGCGGATGCCCTGAGAAATCGTGCGCCAGTGCCGTTCGTGCAGGGAGTGTACCAGTCTCGTCTGGCAAGAGATCATCCCGAATAAAGATCGCAGGACGCCCACATGTTGCACTCAGGTACAGGAGTTCTAACAGTGCTGTTTTGCCACTATTATTCGGACCAATGAGCAGGTTCACTTTCCGTAGACGATCAATGTGTCCCTGCCGAATACCGCGAAAGCGGTGAATCATGATGCGTTCGATCATAGCTACTCCCGTAGTTTGTTGCTAAAAAGGTTCCAGGCCGCGATCAGTGAAGCAAAGACCTGACGGAGCTCGTCATCTGACGTATATTTGACCACATCTCGCGCAAACCACACATGCGATCTGCGATACTGGAAAGCGGTAATGTAAGCATACAGCCATGATTTGGCATGTGTCCATGAATATCCGTTCGATACCATGAGATTGGTGAACTCAATCTCAGCTTTGTGCAAAAGTTGTTGGCAACTCTGCCCCTCAGCAACTATCCTGCTAACAACCTGTTGGTTAATATTGGAATTTTGCAAGATGTTCAGGATATATCCATCAAAATCACATCTTGAAATTCCTGGAACTTCGGCATTCGAGATGTGGAGCACGAGATGCAGGTTGTTTGCTTGATACTCAAAAATATTATTTGTATTTGCATGCTGACTGAACGAAATGTTTTGCCAGAAATCGTTAGTGTCACGCTGTTGAAGATCGCGCAAGAATTGGTCTTTCCGATCTAGGGGGCTAGGACTATCCTCCTGATCGAGCATGAACAGCACATTGCCACCAGTGCCTTGCAACGCGAGTAGCGGGTTTGCTCTGGTGAGAATATCCACTACCGCATCATACCCCTCACGCTGGCGAATGCCTGAAGGTAGTCGATAAGTCAAACCGTTATGAAGAATCCCTTTCTGGTATAAAACATTGCCCACCTCACGTTCGGTAGCGCCTTCAGCAATAATCAAGACTTCCGCAGGACTCACGGCCTGACCTCTCGCACACGCAGAAAACGTGCTAGCGGCGAGATCAGTTCATCTTCGCCAGTCGTGCGCGGATCGCCAAACAATTCCATCCAACTTCCAATCGACTCACCTGGAAACGTCTGAACTTGCAAGGTTCCCCCTACGAGCTGCAATCGTAGCGTACAGACATCGGATGGGTTGAGCGACGTCTGTTGCTCAGGTTCTCTCATTGCAAGCGCAAGCCATGAAAGCACTTCCAGGCTTTGGGTAGACAAGAAAACCTGCACAGCCTTTCCTGCCACCAGCCGGGCAACTTCATCGAGCAACCGACCAAGAGTGGCAGGGTGCATAAACAACTCCGGATCTTCCCACAAGAACAATCCCGACTCGTGCTGTTCGGCGCGGTCAACCAGGGCGATGAGGGCAGCCAGCACCTTGAACGCATGACGGGCGCCATCGCCGAACTGATCGATCTCAATCGGCAGGGTTCGGTTGGGAAGTTCCAGGTACCCGCCCCAGGTCGTGCCGGTTGGGGTCGGTTTCACGTTCACTCGTACTCCGGCCATATCCGGAAATACCCGCGCCATGCTCTGCGCGATGCGCTCTTCCCACTTGTTCACCGTGCGATAGCACCGTTGCGCAAAGGCGCCTTCAAAGTGGGCATGGGCGGTGTGAAAATCAAAGAAGAGCACATGTGCTGCCGCGCCGTCGCCAGCCTCTGCCCATATTGCCAGTCGATCCAGGGGTTGAGTATCGTTCCAGCGATACACCCAGCGTTGATCCCACACGTAATGCCAGCGCTGCGAGGGGTGCTCTGGATGATGGGTGTTGAGGAGCGTTGGGATGAACTCCGGCGGCGCCTGGTTCGGCTGACTGAGCGAAAACAGGACTGCGTGTTGCATGTCGGTTTTGCGAAACCGGTCTGGTGCTTCAGCAGCCAGACGGAATCGGTGCAACGGGTGTGTTGCCGGAAGATCGGGAAGCTCCAGATCCAAAGCCTTTTCTTTGTCTAGATCAATCACGAAGGAATCCGTCTCACGCACCGCATAGCCATGGCGTTGACGTAGCCGTTTGGTGGGCGAATGCGCCAAAAAATCTCTTGCGACGAGGGTTGTCGCCGCGTGAACGGGAGGCTCAATGGTTTCGGTGATGAGCTGGCAGGTTCGTCTGCTCAAGCCGCCCAGGTAGAGTAGTTCCAGCAGCGCGGACTTGCCGCTATTGTTCGGACCGATCAAGACGTTGAATGCCCGTAGATTTTGGATCACGCCCTCGCGAATACCACGAAAGCGGTGGATGGTCAGAGATTGAAGCATTGCAGTGCCCCCTATAGCAGTTGCCGCACATCCTGAGTTGTTCGCGGACGTTGTTGGGTCAGTGTCCCCTGTACATTCAACGTCTGATTCCAGGTTGTTGCGTTACCTAACGTCTGCGTCAGCATACTCGCTGTTTGCGATTGTGCAGGCAACCACGCCCAGCCGTGAACGCACCACCGGTTATTACCGGGGTCGAGGTATGCCCATGTTGCTACTATTCGTCCTCGTTGACGATTGGGAAGTGCAGCGCCGAATATCGTTTGCTCATCAGCACGATTCCATTTTTGACCAAACCGCCATGCGTTTTTCAAAGCTGGCGTTACCGGTACGATGTTGTAGTGCTGTACCAATGGTTGCACCTGAATGCTAACGCGACTTATCCCTGGGATGTTTGTCCACCAGCCCGGCTGCCTAGGAGTGAAATCGAACCGGAAGAACAGGAATTGCCGCAGATCAGGGTCGGCACTCGCGCTCTGTGATACTGAAATCGTATTCCAGTTCGCCTGCTTTGCCACGGCAAGCACATCTTCACGATTATCTATACGAAATGCACCGTACCCAAGCTGTGGTTTAGCGCCTAGGCTTCCCCACTGTTCCAAAAATAGGAGCAGCGCCGCAATCCGCTGTACTGCCTCTGGATCGCCAGTCAGTCGTAAAGTGAACGTACCCATACGCCCTGGCGGCAAAAACCAGCCTCGCGTGCGATCAGGGGGGCGGATGTTGAGTGGTTGTGCATCCTTCCAGATAGGTTGCGTCTGATCATTAATGATCGTCAGACGAAACCGTCGCCGCCAGCCGGTCGCGCCAAAGACCTGGCATGCATCGCACAGTCCAGCATCGCGCAGACGTTGCAATGGAGTGCTGGCTGATGATTTCTGATACTTTTCAGCGTCGAAGGTGCACTTGCTCTGACTCGGATCGCATGCCTCACCGCCCAACCCACGCACGATCGCTTCATACCACCAACGCATGCTGCCAATCAGTCCGCTTTCGTGCAGCCGGTCGGTCGTTCCCTCCACACCGCCGGTCCAGAAGGGGGTCAGGGTTGTGATCTGCACATCCATTGCTGTTGTCCAATGTTGTTTTACATCAATAGCAGTATGCTAGGAAATTGTACTGATTCCACCATTCAAACCTTTTGGTTTATCAGAAAAATTCTCGGATCGGGAGGTATTAAGATAGTGAACTCAAGATACTGTGACAGCAAATGATACCACACGATCAAAGAATTTTTCAACGTCTTCTTTTTAATCGCCGCTTCACCGGAAATAGATGGAAGAACGTGACGATTTGTTATCCATGCGATCACAACAATCTCCGTCGCACGCAGTCTGGGAACGTTTGGAAGTACGAGGTCGTCATCGGCGTCAGAGGCACATGTGTCCGGCTAAGAACCTATCCGCAACAGCGCGGGAAATAACGGCAGCGAAGGTTGCTCCGTGCTGGTACGAACCGCAGAGGTATCGGGATGCGCCGATGGCCGAGCGGGGATCCCCAATTGCGACGGTCAATGTCCAGCATGACGACGCAACGCACAATAGATTCGAGGCGTCACACCTATATCCGCCAATGGTGGAGAGACGGTTCGCGAACTACCCCTCTACGATGGGCACGGCATCTTCCTGATAGCCAATGCGGGTTATTCATCTTAGAGCCTGATCACAAACCCGGATTTCTTATTGGGAACGTACCAGGCCTAGGCAACCGTTGTGTTGAGGGGCCAACGTTTTGTTCCTCCATCCGCCGCACGTTCCCGCTGCTGAGCGTGCAGCGCCAGGTGCTGCGGGCGGCCCTCACCCCTAACCCCTCTCCCGCGCTGCGGGAGAGGGGTGATCTGGTTGGTGAACTCGGTATCGTTGAAAGACTCAGCACAGAGTCGCCGCTGCTACGCTAATCTCTCCCCTAGTGGGAGCGGAAGGGGGCTGGGGGGAAAGGGAGGGCCGCCAGGCGCTGCGGGTGGCCCTCACCCCCAACCCCTCTCCCGCGCTGCGGGAGAGGGGTGATCATTCGGATAGGCTCTTAACGTACACGTATGAGTCTTCGCGCTGAGTCTATAAATTGAAAATCGGTTGTTGACAAACTACGTTACCGATATAGTCACGCTCTTTGGTCACAACTTGACGCTCATCCCTGGCGAAGAGTATAATCCGCTCGGTTACCTGCTATCAGTTGGCCGATCTTCTCCTGAGCGAAATATCAGCTTTTCCTCAGCCACCTGCTATGTAAGTTTCGCTACCATAGCAGTTAGACAGGTAAATGCTATGATTGCGATCAGTGTCACAAAGGGAGTTTCTGCATGACACAACGGATTTTTGCTGTATTGGGCTTGTTTGTGCTGACGGCCTCGCTGCTGATCTGGCCACGATCTGGCGCCGCTCAGATGGGCGTACCCGACACGTATCCACCGTATCAGGCGCGCTATTTTCCTGAAACCGGTCATAGCGCGGTCAACTGGTTTTTAGAGACCTGGAAGAATACACCGAATGCCCTGTTTGTCCTTGGTTATCCGATCTCGGAACCGTTTATTGAAGAGAGTTTTACCGAGCCAGGGAAGTTCTACCGCGTCCAATATTTCGAGCGGGCGATTCTGGAAGAGCATCCCGAAAATTTCGGGATCCAAAATAATCGCTTCTACATCCTGGGTCGTTTGCTCGGTCGGCGGTTGGTTGAAGGTCGTGAGAATGAGCCACCGTTCCAGAGAGTTGCTAACCCTGGTGACGGTACGTGGTTTGCCGAGACAGGGCATACGTTACGTGATAGTCCGGCGCCATTCCGAACCTTCTGGTTGCGAAATGGTGGTCTGGAAGTGTTTGGCTACCCGCTCTCCGAGCAGTTCCAGGAGCGGAATCAGGCAACCGGCGAGGTCTACTGGGTGCAGTATTTTGAGCGCCAGCGCATGGAGTGGCATCCAGATGAACCTGATCCGCGTTATCGCATTTTGCTCGGTTTGTTAGGCAATGAGTACCGTGATCTCAAGCATCGCACTAATCCCGCTTTCAATTACCGCACGCCTGATCAATCATTACCACGACCGTTCATCTATGGCTTCAATGCGCACCTGTACGGTCAGGGTACCGCCTGGCAGGATCGGAACCGGGTGTTGCAAATGAGCCGTGACGCCGGGGTTTACTGGATTCGACAGCAAGTGCGCTGGATGGATCTCCACGACCGTTCAGGTGCAATTTATTGGGCGGAGCTTGATGACATTGTGGCCGATGCTCATCGTCAGGGTGTGAATTTGTTGTTGAGCATCGTTGCTTCGCCATCCTGGGCAACGGCCAATGGTAGCCACGGGATGCCACGTCGTGAAAACTTTAAAGATTTCGCCTACTTTATGGGTGAGATGGCGAAGCGTTATAAGGGACGAGTACAGGCTTACGAAATTTGGAATGAGCAGAATCGCGCTTGTGAGAATGGTGGTGACTGTGCGCGCGATGGTGGAGTTGGTGGACGAGTGGCTGATGCCAGCTACTATGTCGATCTGCTCGAAGTGGCTTATAAGGCGATTAAAGCCAATGACCCAATGGCAATTGTGGTCAGTGGTGCGCCAACCAGCACTGAAACGAATAACCCAAATATTGCGTTGAGCGATACGTCGTATGTGCGCTCAATGGCTTCAAATCCAAAGTTCCGGGCGAATGTTGATGCAATTGGTGTGCATCCCGGTGGTCATTACAATCCGCCCGACACACTCTGGCCCGATCGCCCTGGCCCCGGCCCGCAGTGGCGTACCAGCCGTGAGTTCTACTTCCGTCGGGTCGAAGACATTCGCAATATCCTGGTCGAAAACGGTCTGGCTGATAAACCGATCTGGATTACCGAGTTTGGTTGGGCGACGCGCAACAATACACCAGGGTACGAGTACGGTAATTCGATCTCATTTGAGCAACAGGCCGAATGGATTACCCGCGCATTTCAGATCGGTCGCCGTGAATATGCACCATGGGTGGGAGCGATGTTCCTCTGGAATCTGAACTTCGCAGTACCGTGGCGCGCACAGGGCAATGAACTCCACGAACAGGCATCGTTTGGCGTGATTAACGGTGACTGGAGCCCGCGTCCGGCATGGTTTGCAATTCAGGCTATGCCGAAGGATTAGTGAGCAGGAATGAGCAGGCAGTGGCTCCAATGATCTGCACGTGCCACTCGTCTTTGAACTGAGAGGGTCTTATGGGTATGTCTCGTATTTTAATCAAACGAATGCGGCGCTGGTCTGCACTCTTCCTTGTGTTGATGATAGTTGCCGCATTTCTGGTGGCCTGCGGCGGCGGAACGGCTAATCCACCCGTCAGTAATGTGCCGACGGCGGCGATTGTCGCAACTCCTGATACGTCAACTCCGCCTACCCCTGTACCAACTATGGCACCTACCCAGCCAACGGTGGCGCCAGTTGAGCCAACCGCAACCCCAGTTGCGCCAACACCAGTGCCAATTAACCCCGATTACCTGGAGTTCGGTGTCGTTGGTCATCTCTACTACACGGATCGCGATCGTGTGCTGCAACTGACGAAGAATGCCGGCTTTGACTGGTTCCGCCAGCAGGTGGTGTGGATGGATATTGAAGACCCGGTCAAGGGTATTTACGGTTGGGATGAACTAGATCGGATTGTTGAGGCAGTTAACCGGTTTGGCATTAAGCTGCTGGTCAATGTGGTGCGCTCACCTACCGCCTATAACGCAACCAATGGCCTACCCGATGATCCCGAAACCCTGGCGAACTTCCTTGAGCAGATGGTTCGTCGCTATGGCAATAAAATTCACGCCTACGAAATTTGGAATGAGCCGAATCTGGCGGTAGAGAATGGTGGCGAGATTGTGCCAGAGGATGTCGGGCATTATGTCGAAATTCTGAAGGCTGCCTATACGCGCATTAAGTCGCTGAATCCGGATGCTTTAGTGCTGGCAGCAGCTTCGTCGTCGAGTGGGGTGACCAATCCGTCTATTGCGCTTTCTGATCAAGAATTCTATCGCCTGATGTACACCTACAACAAAGGCGAAGCCCGTAACTACTTCGATATCCAGGCAGTGCATCCAGGTGGTGCGGCTAATCCGCCTGATACCCTCTGGCCTGATAATCCGAGCTATATCCCCGGTTGCAAGCCAGCTCCCGATCGCTGCTGGAACGACCACGAAACCCATTACTTCCGCCATGTAGAAAATGTTCGGAAGTGGATGGAGCAGTATGGTATGGGCGACAAGGAGATCTGGATTACCGAGTACGGCTGGGCAACTCCAAATAACACGCCGGGCTACGAATTTGGTAACTATGTGACCCCGGAACAGCAGGCAGAGTACATCCGCTCGGCGATGTTGCGCGTTTACGATAACTATCCGTTCGTCGGAAATATGTTCCTCTGGAACATCAATTTCGCCGTGCTCTGGGGTGAGCAGGGTAATCCCAATCACGAACAGGCTTCATTCGCTATTCTCAATCCTGATTGGAGCCCTCGTTTGTCTTATTTGCGTGCACAAGATACCATTGCCCAGATCAAGATGTGGCAGGGTCGCTTTGTTGCGCCGTGAGCGGACGTCCGAGAAATCCCTATTGACGATGCCGTTCTGTTATCTCCTCCTTCCTCTCCTATTCTGGCAGGGGAAGGAGGTAGTTGTGTCTGATGTGCCCATGACCTATACACGTACACGTACACGGTGACTGATTCTGCACCGTGTGTTCAGGCGCACGGGTGGAAACGAACACTCGCAGCATCCGTTCAGGTCGGAGCAATCTGCCTACCTCGGCGGGAACATTCTGTACCTGCCTTTACCTCGCCTTTTTTCTCACCATGTGAGAGAAGAAAGAGGACTCGCGTGAAGGCGAGTGGTCTTCCATGCAGTCATTTTGTGTGCGACAGACGGCATCGGCAACCCCCAACCCGCTGCTTGTGGAGGAGGTGGAACCTGCCCCTACCGTGTGCTGACGGATGTGATTGGCGCACTACCGAGGGGGCTAGTCGCAGACCACTGTTGGCACAGGAAACTACTTCGTTTACGAACGTTTATCTTCCCTCTCTCCTCACTGCTACTCGGTCGAATGAGAACTCTGAAAAGACTTATCTGCTCCTGCGCACTTTCCCTTTCTCCCTCACTATCGCCTACTTTTTATGGTATACTACACACATAGCAGCCACTTCTAAAAGAATTTCCTATCAAAACCCTGGATAAGCGGCCTCGATGGCCGTAGGAGTGCGGAATGAACCGTGCTGAACTAATCGCAGAGCTGGAGCGCATTCTTGGCCCACGCGGCGTCGTGACAAATCCTGATGCGCTGTTGACTTACGATGCCGATGGTTGTGTGATGGATACTTGCGAGCCGCACGTGGTGACGTTGCCAACGAGTGCTGAGCAGGTGGCGGCAATTGTACGACTGGCTGCACGTGCCGGTATGCCGATTGTCCCGCGCGGCGCCGGCACCGGGCTTGCTGGTGGCGCAACACCGATGCAGGGTGGTATTGTTATCTCCACAGCCCGCATGGATAAGATTTTACAGGTTGATACTGCGAATGGACGTGTTCTGTGTCAACCTGGGGTGATTAACTGGGAGTTATCACAGTATCTGAAATCGTTTGGGTATCAGTTTGCCCCTGATCCATCCTCCCAAAAAGCCTGTACTATTGGTGGGAATATCGCTAATAATTCCGGGGGCCCACACTGTCTGAAATATGGTATCACGGCTAGCCATGTGCTGGCAGTGCAAGTTGTGTTACCCGATGGTTCAATCATCTGGACTGGTGATGGTAGTGCGTATGCAGCGGGGTACGACCTTACCGGTGTGATTACCGGTTCTGAAGGGACGATTGGTTTCGTTACTGCCGCCTGGTTGCGCTTGACCCGGCTTCCTGAAGCAGTACGGGTTGTGCTGGCGCTCTTTCCCGATATTGCCGGTGCTTCAACGACAGTATCACAGGTGATTGCTACTGGCTTGTTGCCCGCCGCGCTCGAGATCATGGATCGGCTGGCAATCAAGGCGGTGAACGACATGTATAAGCTGGGTCTCCCCGAAGCTGCTGGCGCCGCTCTGCTGATCGAAGTTGATGGTGTTGAAGATGGTCTTGATGAATTGTTGAATGATATTACCGCTATCTGCTGGCGGAATGGAGCGATTGATGTTCGTCCTGCCCGCACATTGGCCGAGCAAAATCAGGTCTGGGCAGCCCGCAAGAATGCCTTTGGCGCGATGGGACGGTTGGCGCCAACTTACTATCTGGTTGATACGGTGGTACCGCGCACCAAATTACCGCAGACAATGGATGAGGTTGGGCGCATTTCTCGTGAGTTTCGGTTGCCGATTGCCAACGTGTTTCACGCTGGCGATGGTAACCTCCATCCGATCATTCTCTTTGATCGTCGTGATCGCTCGCAAAATCAGCGTGCGCTTGAAGCGGCAACCAGTGTGATGAAGGTAAGCATTGATTTTGGTGGAGTGATCAGCGGTGAACACGGAATTGGGGTTGAGAAGCAGGATTACATGACGCTGCTCTTTTCGACGGATGATCTGGCAGCAATGGCCGGTCTCCATCAGAGTTTTGACCCGCACGATCTGTTTAATCCCGGTAAAGTCTTTCCCAAGGGGCGTGGCTGCGGTGAATTGGCGGCTCTGCGCCGTTCGGGTGTGGCCTGGAGTGCTTTGAAGTCGAGTTGAAGCAGATGAATAACGCATTGTTACGCGCCGATCTGGAATCGTTAGTCGGTGAACAGTACGTTAGAGAGCATCCTACCGGATACTATATCTATGGTCAACAGCCGTTGTTGAGTGTTGCACCTGGCTCGCTTGAGGAAATGGCGCAGACGGTTGCCCGGCTGGCTGCCGAACACGTTGCGATTGTTCCCTGGGGTGGTGGCACACAGCAGAGATGGGGTCGTCCACCGTCACGTCCTTTCGCCGTACTCTTAACCGGTCGCCTGAACCGTATTCTCGACTATACACCCGATGATCTTACCATTTCGGTTGAAGCCGGTATGACGCTGGGTGCGCTCAGTGCTGCATTAGCAGCGAATGGCCAGATGTTGCCGCTTGATGCACCGTTGCCTGATCGGGCAACAATCGGTGGTTTATTGGCAACGGCAATGGACGGTCCCCGACGTTTGGGGTATGGCTCAGCTCGCGATCTGCTGATCGGGATTCGGGTGGTGGAAGCGACCGGACGCATCTCGAAAGCTGGCGGGATGGTAGTAAAGAATGTGAGCGGCTTCGATATGATGAAGCTCTATCTCGGCAGTTTTGGGACGCTGGCAATCATTGCCTCGGCCAATTTCAAGCTGATACCGCAACCACGTTCCGCTGCCAGTATTCTCTGTCGGGCCGCAACGCCAGAACCATTGTGGAAGTTAGTGAATGCTATCGCCTCCAGTCAACTAACCCCGGTTGCAGTGGAATATCTTGAGGGGATTGATCTTGCTGATACGCCGTTTGCATTGGCCGTGCGCAGCGAAGGATTAGCCGCAGCCGTTGAGCGCCATGTTCGCGATGTCACTACGTTTGCTGCACAGGTTGGGGTGCAGGCTGAACCATTGCGCGACGAAGCCCATATTCGGCTATGGGAAGCTATCAATGATATACCACAGACAGCATCGGTTGCGGCTGATGAGCTGGTTGTGCGTGTTACCTGTCTTCCTGCCGCGCTGAGTAGTGTGCTGGCTGCGGCGCGAACTGCTGCACAGCACGCCACTGTATCGTTGCAGGCGGTTGCCCGCGCCACAAACGGTGTTGCTTACCTGCGAGTGCGCGGTTCAGTTTCTCAGTTGCACGAGTGGCACACTGCCGTATTACAGGCTGCACCGCAAACAATGGTCCTCGCTGCCCCCACCTCGCTTGTGGATGAGGTGCCAGCGTTTGGCACTCAGATCGCTAATCTCGAGGTGATGCAGCGGATTAAGCAAGAATTCGATCCTGAAAATCTGCTGAATCCCGGACGTTTTGTCGTCTGAACGCCAGAGGAGTTTTGCAACGTGACATCAGTCGCTGCGTCTGCCGAACTGATCGCCGAACTACGAGCGGCGCTTGGGGCGGAGGCTGTCATAACCGAACCGGAAGCGTTACTGACCTACGATTCCGACGGTAGCATGCTGGTTGCCCATCCACCTGCAATCGTGGTTGTGCCAACCACTGCCGAACAGGTGGCTACTGCGGTACGACTGGCTGCCCGCGCTGGTCTGGCAATCGTGGCGCGTGGCGCCGGTACCGGTATTGCTGGTGGGGCTGTACCACTCTGCGGAGGCATGGTAATAAGCACGGCTCGGATGGACAACATTTTAACGGTTGATGTGCGATCACGTCTGGCTATTGTGCAGCCTGGCGTGGTCAATGCCGACCTTAACGCCTATCTCGCACCGCTGGGGTATCAATTTGCGCCCGATCCCTCTTCGCAGCGTGCCAGCACGATCGGCGGGAATATCGCGACCAACGCCGGTGGTCCGCATTGCCTCAAATATGGGGTAACGAGTAATCATGTCCTGGCGGTTGAGGTTGTCGATCATACCGGACATCGCTACTGGAGCGGTGATGGCGTTCTTGATCCTATTGGTTACGATCTGACCGGCTTGCTGGCAGGGAGTGAAGGAACCCTCGGTGTGGTAACTGCTGCGATTGTGCGGCTGACCCCATTGCCCGAAGCGGTGAGGGTGGTACTGGCGCTCTTTCCGTCGGTGGTTGCGGCTGCCGCAGCCGTTAGTGCGGTGATCGCAGCCGGTTCGTTACCCACCTCACTCGAAGTGATGGATCACAATGCAATTCGCGCAGTAAATAGTGCGTATAGCCTGGGTTTACCGGAAACAACCGGCACCACCGCCTTAATTATTGAAGTCGATGGTGTGCAAGATGGCCTTGACGATCAACTGGATCAGATCATTGCTATCTGTCGTCAGCATGGTGCATTTGAGGTGCGTCCGGCACGCGATCCGGCAACGCAGGCGCGGGTGTGGACAGCAAGAAAGTCCGTTGCGGGGGCTATTGGCCGACTTGCTCCTGCCTATTACCTGGTCGATACTGTGGTGCCCCGCACCAGATTGCCGGTCATGATGGAGCACGTTGAACGATTGCGGGCTGAATATGGGATGGAAGTGTGTAACGTGTTCCATGCTGGCGATGGCAATTTGCATCCGCTGGTGCTCTACGATCCACGCGATCCGGATCAACGTCAACGGGCACATGCGATTGCAGCCGGTGTACTGGAACTAAGTATCGCCCAGGGTGGTGTGGTCAGCGGTGAACACGGTATCGGCCTGGAGAAATGTGAGTATTTGCCGCGTTTCTTCTCGCCTGCCGAACTGCAATTGCACGCCACCATCCATCAGGTCTTTAATCCAACCGGTTGTTTTAATCCGGCGAAGATATTTCCACCTGACACAACCCCGGCTGCGCTGGCAGCGGCTCGTGCGGCGCGTCTACAACAGCGTGATCCGACAAAAATCCAGAATCTGCCTATTCCCGGTTCGTTCGTAGCGCCAGAAACACCCGCTGCTGCCGCCGAGTTGATCAATGCCTGTCATCACGCGGGAATACCGGTTGTTGCTACAGGTGGTTCCGTCGCACGCTCGTCGCAAGCGGTGACAGTTTCGACGATGCACTGGCGGGGAATATTGGTGTACGAACCAGACGATCTGACGATTAAGGTGGCCGCCGGTACCACTCTGGCCGAACTACAGGCAATCCTTGCCCCGCATCGCCAGATGCTCCCCCTCGATTCGGCCGACCCACACCAGAGTCTGGGCGGGCTGGTCGCGATGGCAGTTGATGGCCCCCGTCGGTTAGGGTATGGTTCCTGGCGCGATTGGGTGCTGGCACTCGATGTTATTGAACCTGACGGCATCCAGGTTCGGTTAGGGGCGCAGGTTGTGAAGAATGTGACCGGCTACGATCTGGTGAAATTGTACGTTGGAAGCGCTGGTACACTTGGGGTCATCACCGCAGTGGCCTTGAAAGTCTTTCCTCAACCACCAGCAAGTGCAACGCTGCTCGGACAATTCCCCGATTCGGCCTCAGCCTGGGCGTTCATCGATGATCTGGCTACCAGTCGCCTGCTGCCAACGGCAGTTGAGTATCTGGCCGATCATCAGGCTATCGTTGTCGCGATGCGTGCTGAAGGACATCCAGCGGCAGTTGAGCGCCATGTACAGGAAGCAACCGTTCTGGCTCAGCGCTGTGCTGCATCGGTGACCGTTGTTCGCGATACCGATGAGACGAACTTCTGGCATCAGACCGTAGCTCGTTATGCACCGATGAGAGAACAAGTGTTGCTGCGAGTCGGTGTCTGGCCGGCACACTGTGCAGCAACGGTACAGGCTATTACAGCGCATGCTCATCATCGGCAGGTGACGGCAGCAGTTACGGCTCACGCGCTCAATGGGATCATCTACATCCAGGTTACCGGTGATTTCCAGCAGATTGCCGCATTCCATAGCGATCTTGCCGCTGCATTCCCGCATACTCACTTGTTAGCCGCACCGCCAGACTTCATACCACATGCGGAAAGGTGGGGACACTTACCGGCTGCCCGCGACCAGATGCGGGCAATCAAAGTTGCTATCGATCCGCACAACCAGATGAACCCAGAAGCATTTTGGTTTGCCGATAATCGTCTATAAGCGAAAGAGGAGAACGACCCGTGACTGTTACTCAGGCATCGTCATCATCAACTCAGCCGACCATCCCGTTGATCGGTTTTAGCATCAAAGATAAACCAAGCTCTGACATTATCAATACCTGTGTGCATTGTGGATTATGTCTCTCGTCGTGTCCGACCTACCGTGAAACCGGATTAGAAATGGCTTCGCCGCGCGGACGGATCTACTTGATGAAAGCGGTTGACGAAGGACGCATCAGTCTTGCCAGCGAAGTCTTTCAAGAGCAGATGAGCCTGTGTTTGAATTGTCGGGCGTGTGAGGCTGTGTGTCCTTCGGGGGTGCAGTATGGTGCCATCCTTGAAGCCAGCCGGGCCCAGATCGAGCAGGCACGGGCCGGTAAAGCCGGGCCACCGGCCATACCAGGCACACCAGAACCAAAGTTACCTCCCCGTCCGTTTTGGCAACGTGCCCTGCGTGGAGCTGTCTTCGGAGTACTGTTCAAGCGGATGGAGGTATTCCGGCTCTTCTCAACTATGATGCGGCTCTACCAACGCAGTGGCATCCAATGGCTTGCTCGCAAGAGTGGTTTACTCAAGCTCCTCGGTCTGGCCGATACCGAAGCGATGTTGCCGCCAATCAGCGATCACTATAGCGTACCACACGGTCAGATTTTTCCGGCTGAGGGCGAACCTCGCTACAGTGTTGCGTTGCTGACCGGTTGCATCATGAGTACTGCTTTTGCACACGTGCACGAAGCAACCATTCGCGTCTTGCGCAAAAATGGCTGTGAGGTCATTCTACCGCCCGATCAGGGGTGTTGTGGTGCGTTGCACACTCACGGCGGGGATCTCGACGGTGGTCGCGAGTTAGCTCGACGTAATATTGCGGCATTTGAAGGATTAGGGGTTGATGCAATTATTGTCAATGCTGCCGGTTGTGGCAGCACGCTCAAAGAATATGGTCACCTCCTGCACGATGACCCGGAATGGCGTGAACGCGCCGAGCGGTTTAGCGCCAAGGTAAAAGATGTCCATGAATTTCTTGCCGGTATTGACTTCAATCGCAGTGAATTAGGCCGATTGAACATCACGGTGACGTATCAAGAGCCGTGCCATCTGGTACACGCTCAACGCATCAGTGCACAGCCACGGGTATTGTTGACTGCCATCCCCGGTCTCACCCTGAAAGAAATGCCCGAATCCTCACTGTGCTGTGGGAGTGCCGGTATCTATAACATCACTCAGCCCGACATGGCGATGAGTCTTGGCGCCCGCAAGATTGATAATGCCCTTACCACCGGTGCTGAGATTATCGCCACAGCAAACCCTGGCTGCGCATTGCAATTAGCGGGAGAACTACGCCGCCGCGGAAAGAATGTTCAGGTGCGATATATTATCGAATTGCTCGATGAGTCCTATCGGGTATTTGCAGCCACTTCCTGACAATTCTGGCAAGTAACTTCTTACAGCCCTGTGCAGCCAATAGATTGTGAGATGGCTTGCACAGGGCTTGTTCATGTTGCGCGTTTTCTGCAAGGTATGCTACTATAATTGTACAAGTCGGCACAAAGATCACGCCGAAACTGGCGATAAATTCGGTAGTTAGCTCGCAACAATAATACCCATACTGTAAGCATCACGTCTGGTTTGGAAAACTGTAAACTACGCTATTCCTGCTAGATACCAAACCTAGACACGACAAGTATCAGCTTGTCAGCATTGATGGGTTAGCTTTCTGTTATAATCACAAGTGATTGAATGTGCCCGAATTCACAAGTTTGAGGGCGGGATTGGAACCGCTACGTATCTAGTCTGGCCACACCAATGAGTGAGATGAATCTTCACCCTGCCAAGCCTGAGATCGAGGCTGTCCGCGCCCAGTTACAGCAAGTGCGCGGCAAGCAATTCTGGCGTTCGCTCGATCAACTGGTCGATACGCCGGCCTTCCGCGAACTGCTCGCCCGTGAATTTCCCCAGGGTGCGAGTGAGTTGAGCGATCCGGTGTCACGTCGTTCGTTCCTCAAACTGATGGGAGCATCGTTGGCGCTTGCCGGTCTTTCTGGCTGCACCTTCGCGATCAAACAACCGCAAGAGCAGGTTGCGCCCTTTGCCCGTGCACCGCGTGATCAGATTCCGGGTATTCCCAACTACTACGCTACTGCCGTGACCCTCGATGGGTTTGCGCTTGGGGTTACGGTGAAGAGTAACGAGGGGCGTCCAACCAAGATCGAAGGGAATCCGGTTCATCCGGCCAGTCTGGGCGCAACCGATGTATTTGCCCAGGCCGAATTACTGGCTCTCTACGATCCTGATCGCCCTGAGACGGTACGGCGTAGCGGTTTGCTGAGCACGTGGGAGACATTCCTGACGGCAATTACCGAAATGTTGCAGGTGCAACGTGCTTTGCAAGGCCAGGGGTTACGGGTACTGACGCCAACGATCACATCGCCAACGCTGCGCTCACAGATGAAGGAGCTGCTGACAACATTTCCGGCAGCACGTTGGATTCAGTACGATCCGGTTGGGCGCAGTAATACGTATGCTGGTACAAAGCTGGCGTTTGGAGCGCCGTATGAACCTCGCTACGATTTTACGCAGGCTGATGTTGTGCTGGCACTTGATGCCGATTTTGTCAGCGAAGGGCCTGGCCGGGTGCGCTATGCCCGTGATTTGATGCAGCGGCGGCGGGTTCGCGCCGAGACCAACACGATGAGCCGTTTGTATGTGGCCGAGCCGGTGTTTTCACCAACCGGTGCAATTGCTGATCATCGGCTGGCAGTCTCGGCTGGTATGATCGGGCAATTAGCGGCAGCAGTGGCAAATCAGTTGGGGGTCGCTGCGGTTGCACCGGCAACCGGTCTGAACGAGAAGCAGCAGCAGTGGGTGTCGGCTGTCGTAGATGATTTGCGGCGAGCTGGCTCGCGGGCGGTCGTTATTGTCGGTGAAGCGCAGCCGCCAGTTGTGCACGCTATTGCTCATGCCATAAATCTCCAGCTCGGTGCCGTAGGAACGACTGTCGAGTATACTGAACCGGTTGCGCAACCGTCAGATCTTCAAGACCTAGTGACCCTGGTGAACGATTTACGGGCTGGCAATGTCGAGCTACTGGTCATTATTGATAGTAATCCTGTCTTTACTGCTCCAGCCGATCTAGGTTTTGCCGAGGCAATGCGGCAAGCAAAACAGACTGTTGTGCTCAATCCTTATGAAGATGAGACGGCAGCTCTGGCAACGTGGTTTATCCCGCTAACCCATCCTCTTGAATCGTGGTCAGATGCGCGTGCCTATGACGGCACAGCAACGATTATTCAGCCGCTGATCCGCCCTCTATACAGCTCGCGGTCGGCACATGAGCTGGTGGCCGCCCTGAACGGCAATATCGGGACAACCGATTACGATATTGTGCGTGCGTATTGGCAGCAGCAAACCGGTCTAGAAGATGCTGCATTCGACGACTTCTTCAAGCGAGCACTTAGCTCAGGTGTCGTTGAAGGCTCACGTTTTGCTCCGGTTCAAGTGTCGCTTGTCAGTGGCCTGCGTCTTGAGGCGCCATTGCCGACAGATGGTCTGGAGTTGATCTTCCGGCCTGATCCGGCGATCTGGGATGGTCGCTTCGCGAATAACGGTTGGTTGCAAGAGTTGCCACGTCCGATGACGAAACTGACGTGGGATAATGCGGCGCTGGTCAGTCCACGTACCGCAATTCGCTTGCTCAATTTACCTTTCGATCCGAATAGTCTGTCTGCTCCCGGGCGAGCTCGTGAACAGGCGCTGGAACGGCTGACCGGTGAGAACGGCCGCATGATCGATGTCACCACACCGGTTGGTGCACTACGACTACCAATCTGGATTGTGCCCGGTCATGCAGAAAATACCATCACGGTAACGCTCGGTTATGGTCGGCAACAAGGTGGTCGAGTGGCAGAAGGCGCTGGTTTTAATAGCTATCGCTTGCGTCCGAGTGCAACACCGTGGCTGGTTGCCGGAGTCGGTGTAGCTGCAACCAACGAACGTTATCTGCTGGTAAGCACCCAGGATCACTGGACGCTCGAAGGGCGTGATGTGGTGCGCGCCGGTGAATTTACTCGCTTCAAGGAAGACCCCAAGTACATTGCCAAAGAGGTCTATGCCGAGAAGTACGGTTCGCCTGAGCGGAAGCCGAAGTATCAGTCATTGCTACCGGGATCGTTGCCTGGTTATGATTACAGCACCGGTAATCAGTGGGGGATGGTGATTGACCTGTCGGCGTGTATCGGCTGTAATGCCTGTGTGATCGCCTGTCAGGCTGAAAATAACATTCCAATCGTTGGAAAAGAGGAGGTCGCTCGTGGGCGTGAGATGCACTGGATCCGCATTGATCGCTACTACGCTGGTGAGGACCTCGACAATCCCGAAGCATACTTAATGCCAATGACCTGCGCGCATTGTGAACAGGCGCCCTGTGAGTTGGTCTGTCCGGTTGCGGCTACTGTTCACGATGCCGAAGGTATCAACAACATGGTCTACAACCGCTGTGTTGGAACGAAGTACTGCTCGAACAACTGTCCCTTTAAGGTGCGCCGGTTTAACTTCTTGCAGTATAGCGACCTGACCAGCGAGAGTCTGAAGCTGATGCGCAACCCAGAAGTGACGGTGCGTAATCGCGGTGTGATGGAAAAGTGCAGCTACTGCGTACAGCGGATCAGCGCAGCACGGATCAAGGCGAAGGTCGAAGGTAATCGGCCTATTCGCGATGGTGAGGTAGTCACTGCGTGTCAGCAAGTTTGTCCGACCGAGGCGATTATCTTTGGCAATATCAATGATCCTGATAGCCGCGTGGCTAAGATTAAGAAGCAGCCGCACAACTACACCGTGTTCGATGAGTTGAATCTCAAGCCGCGTACAAGCTATCTGGCACGGGTACGCAACCCCAGTGAAGGGCTTGACGGTGGGCACAGTGCAGGGTAAGAGCAGATCGGCCAGGGAAAGCTGGCTAGTGCTAGAAACGAGTATTGGCGTATGAAGTATTCTATTCGTCAATCAATTCTGGCTCGGGTAGTGCGGCTGGCCTGGTTGCCGCTCTGCCTGGTGCTGGTTGCCTGTCACGTTGACATGTATGACCAGCCTAAATATAAGCCGAATGATGTGAGCAATTTCTTTCCAGATGGGCGCGCAATGCAGCCGCCGCCTGCTAATACGGTGCCGTTGAACAGTTATAACCCCAACTCGCCATTAATGACTGGCCGGGTCGAGGGTCAACTGGCCGATCAGTTACCACCAGAGATCAAACTTGATGCCGCCCTGCTTGCCCACGGACAGTCGCGCTACAACGCTTTCTGCGCTCCGTGTCATGGATTGGTCGGTGATGGTCAAGGTGTGATTGCTTATCGCGGACCAATGACGGTACCAAGTTTGCATCAAGATCGATTGCGCACGGTGCCCATCGGCTATTTCTTTGATGTGATCACGAACGGTATTGGCAGAATGTACAGTTATGCGGCCCGTATTCCGCCTGAAGACCGTTGGGCGATTGCGGCGTATGTTCGTGCCCTGCAATTGAGTCAAAATACCGATGTGGCCTTGTTGAGTGAGGCTGAGCTGGAACGAGTTAAAGCCGGTCGCTAGGCTAGAGAGTGAGAGACGCGACGTATGTCTGCCCAAATCTTTCCGCGTAATGCAAATGCGATCTTCCTGGCCAGTCTCTTTGGCCTTGTGATGCTGATCATAGGGACGATTGCGGCGATGGTCGGTTTCTACCTCTCGCCATGGTATACTGATGTAGGAGTGGCCAAAGCCCAGCCGGTTCCATTCAGCCATAAGCATCACGTAAGCGAGTTGAAGATCGACTGTCGGTATTGTCACGCCACGGTCGAGAAGGCCGCTCACGCAGGCTTTCCGGCAACTGAAACCTGTATGTCCTGCCATTCCCAGGTCTGGACGAACAGCCCTTTGTTGGAAGTGGTTCGTACTAGCTATCAGACCGGGGAGCCGGTGGTTTGGAACCGTATCTACGACCTGCCCGATTTTGTTTACTTTAACCATTCAATTCATGTTGCAAAGGGTATTGGCTGTAGCTCATGCCACGGTCGAATCGATCAGCAACAGTTAGCGGCAAAAGCGCAGCCGTTGTACATGGGCTGGTGCCTCGGTTGTCATCGCGCTCCTGAAGACCATATTCGACCACGTGAAGAGGTTTTCAATATGGAGTGGGATGTTAATTCGCTATCGCTGGCCGAACGGAAGCAATTGGTGATCGAATATCAGATCCCCACCGATGGCCGCCTGACCAACTGCTTCGTGTGCCATCGCTAGAGGAGACGTTACTATGAGTCATGCTCACGTTCACAGTGAAGGGCCTTCCGCTGAGAGTCTGGCGCTGAATCACGAAGTTAGCGATGCGCAGTCGCAGCCAATTATCTGGGGTGTGGTAATAGTAGCCGGGGTGCTGATACTTTCCTTTGCGTTAATGGCAGGAGTTCTGGCACTAACTGCTGGTTCTGTAGCTGATACCAGTAACGCGCTTTTGGACGACGAGGTGACGCAATTGCAGTTGCCGCCAGCGCCGCGCCTCGAACAAAATCCACGGGTAGAAGGTGATCGGATTATTGCTGAAGCCACGGAACATCTCGAAAGCTATGGCTGGGTCAACGAACGAGCCGGTCGTGCTCATATTCCGATTGAGCGTGCGATGGAATTGCTGCTTGAGCACGGTTTTGATGCGGTGAAGTGATGAATTTCATCATCCTAGATCGTGAGATGGTGTGATGAAACGCCGGTATTGGATAACGTTCGTTGCTTGGTTTGCTGTCCTGTTGTGGATGCCTGCGGTCGCGTTAGCCCAGGGCGGTAAGCCGAATCCGGCAGATGGCGTTGCCTTCGAGCAGCGGATGGGTGAACAGGTTCCGCTCGATGCCCGTTTTATCGACGAGCAGGGCATTGAAGTTCGCCTGGGGCAATTCTTTACTACTGGTCAGCCAGTGGTGCTCGTGATGAGCTATTACGAGTGCCCAATGCTCTGTTCGTTTGTGCGTGAAGGTGTGTTGGCGGCGCTACAGCAGGTACCGCTGACTGCCGGGCAGGATTTTCAGGTGGTCAACATCAGTATTGATCCACTCGAAACACCGATGATGGCGGCGGGTGTTAAGACCTTAACCTTGCAGCGCTATGCGCGGGCCGGTGCTGAGCAAGGGTGGCATTTCCTGACCGGAAGTGAAGAGCAGATTCGGCGGGTCGCCGATGCAATTGGTTTCAAATATTACTACGATGAAACCATTGATCAGTATGCCCATGCTGCCGGTTTTGTTGTGCTAACGCCGCAAGGAAAAACTGCTCGCTACTTCTTCGGGATCGAGTTTAACGCATCTGATCTGAGGTTGGGTCTGGTCGAGGCGTCAGCCGGAAAGGTCGGGAACGTCATCGACCAAATCCTGCTTCTGTGCTATCAGTACAACCCTGTTACCGGTAAGTACACGCCGACGATTATGACGATTATCCGCATTGCCGGTGTGCTTACCGTTATCGGGATTATTACGCTCATTGTGACGTTGAGTCGCTCGACACCTGGCGGTCATCTACCGCCACCACGCGAATCGGTGCCAGCTTGATGGTAGTAGTAACCGGGGCAGGAATGCGCCTCCAGACAGGACGAACGTATGCGCGATTTTCCATTATTTCCTGATCAGGCATCAACCTTTGCAACGCAGGTTGATCAGCTCTACTTCTTCCTGGTAGCCCTGAGTCTGATTTTTGCTGGGGTGTTACCGTTCGTCATTCTCTATCTCATCGTTCGCTATCATCGCAGTCAGAAAGTTGACCGGAGCAATCCTGTTAATTCCAATTTAAAGTTAGAGCTGACCTGGACCATTATTCCGCTCATTCTGGTCATGCTGGTCTTTTTCTGGGGTGCATTTCTCTATGTCCAGATACGAACGCCCCCTGCTCGCACGCTTGATGTCTACGTGATCGGTAAGCAATGGATGTGGCATGTGCAGCATCCGAATGGGAAGCGTGAGAATAATGAACTGCATGTTCCGATTGGGCAGCCGGTCAAGCTCATTATGACATCACAGGATGTCATCCATAGCTTTTACATTCCAGCATTCCGCGTGAAGCAAGACGTGCTACCTGGTCGGTATACGGTCATGTGGTTTCAAGCGACGAAGCCCGGCGAATACCATCTCTTCTGTGCAGAATACTGCGGTACCGAGCACTCACTGATGATCGGGCGTGTGGTAGCGCTACCGTTGGCCGATTACGAGCGTTGGCTGGCAACACCTGGGCCGGTCATCTTACCGGACGGTTCAATTGATACTGGCCGACCAACAGTGGTCGCGAATCTTGGCGATCCAATGGCTGCGGCTGGCGCCCGGCTCTTCACCAACCTCGGTTGTGCCGGGTGTCATGCAATGGCAGGTGGTGGGGTAGGACCGAGTTTAAAGGGTCTGTACGGGGCAACCCAAAAGCTAAACGATGGCTCGACTGTGACCGCTGATGAGAATTACCTGCGCGAATCGATCCTGAACCCAACCGCAAAAATTGTTGCTGGCTATGCGCCGGTGATGCCGTCGTATCAAGGGCAGATCAGTGAAGATCAGCTCAACCAGTTGATTGCGTATATCAAGTCATTAGCAGATACGGGGAATTAAGCCTATGGCTACGCTTTCACTTCCACAGAGTAGCTACATTCGCGATAACTCACGCACTTTTGTCGAGTGGCTCAAGTCGTGGTTGTTGACTGTCGATCACAAGCGGATCGCGATTCTCTACCTGCTGTCAATCAACTTCTTCTTCCTGCTCGGTGGCCTAGCCGCAACACTGGTGCGGGTCGAGTTGATTACGCCGCAGGGCGATCTGATGTCGTCTGATGTCTACAACCGGGCGTTTACGTTGCACGGCGTGATCATGGTCTTTTTCTTTCTGATCCCGTCGATCCCGGCCGTGCTGGGGAACTTTCTGGTGCCGTTGATGATTGGCGCCCGTGATCTGGCTTTCCCGCGCTTAAACCTGCTAAGCTGGTATCTCTACATGATCGGTGGTCTGTTTGCCCTGATCGCTGCTGTGTTTGGTGGGGTTGATACCGGTTGGACATTCTATACGCCATTCAGTTCAACCTACTCAAACTCAAATGTGGTGATGACGATTACCGGTGCATTCATTATGGGGTTCTCCTCTATTCTGACCGGACTCAATTTTATCGTCACCATCCACAAGATGCGGGCACCAGGATTGACTTGGTTCCGGTTGCCACTCTTCATTTGGGCAAACTACGCAACCAGCATCATTCAGATTCTGGCCACGCCAGTATTGGGTATTGCCCTACTGCTGGTCGTCGTTGAGCGCTTGTGGGGAGTTGGTATCTACGATCCGGCCCTCGGTGGTGATCCGCTGCTCTTCCAACACCTGTTCTGGTTTTACTCGCATCCGGCAGTTTACATTATGATCTTGCCGGCAATGGGTGTCATTAGCGAGTTGATCAGCACCTTCTCGCGCAAGCGGATCTTTGGCTACGAATTCATTGCCTTTTCGAGTATTGCTATCGCAATCCTGGGCTTCCTCGTGTGGGGGCACCATATGTTCGTTAGTAGCCAGTCGGTGTACGCGGGGCTGATCTTCTCGTTTATCACGATGCTGGTTGCTATTCCTTCAGCGATTAAAGTCTTTAACTGGACGGCGACGCTGTACAAGGGTTCGATCAGCTATCGCACACCGATGCTTTATGCGCTTGGCTTCATCGGGTTGTTTGTAATCGGTGGTCTGACCGGCATTTTCCTTGGGGTAACGGCGGTTGACCTGCATGTGACCGATACGTACTTCGTGGTAGCGCACTTCCACTATGTGATGGTAGGTGGTACGATTATGGCTTACCTGGGTGGAATCCACTTCTGGTGGCCGAAGATGACCGGACGGATGTACAACGAGACGTGGGGTAGTATTGCAGCCTTGATCATTTTTGTTGGCTTCAATATGACCTTCTTCCCGCAGTTTATTCTCGGTTATCTGGGAATGCCGCGGCGCTATCATGTCTATCCGCCAGAGTTCCAGGTTCTGCACGTTATGAGCACTGCTGGGGCGAGTATTCTGGCGATTGGGTTCATCGTGCCACTGATTTACTTGGGTATCTCATTGTGGAAGGGGCGTATTGCCGGTGATAATCCGTGGGGTGCAACCGGACTTGAGTGGAAGACATCATCGCCGCCACCCACTCATAACTTTGACAAGACACCCATTGTAACCGAAGAGGCGTATGCGTACCCGCCTGAAGCGGCTGAGCGTGATGCAGCATCATGGCGACCGGGTTCGCCGCTTTAGAGCAGGTTCGTGATTGTCAGGGTTGCTGTTAGGTTCAGAAGTGATGAACAGTCGTCGGCAGTGGCATTGACAGGTTAAGGCAGAGGAGAGAGCGTTGGCAACGATTACTCACGAAGAGGCGCATGTGCATGTTCACGGTCCCGAACTGCAACATCAGTTCGAGACACCAGAACAGCAGAAAGAAGCAGCCACGCTAGGCATGTGGGCCTTTCTCGTCACCGAAATCATGTTGTTCGGTGGTATCTTCATGGCCTACATCGTCTACCGTTGGGCCTTCCCTGAAGCATGGGAAGAATCGGCAGCAATGCTGAATACGCCGCTTGCAGCGGTGAATACGGTTGTGCTGCTGGTAAGCTCGCTAACGGTGGCACTAGCAGTAAATGCAGCCGAGGAGGGAAACAAGCGGCGTTTACTGACTATGCTCGTGTTGACCATGATACTTGGTCTAACCTTCTTGCTCATTAAGGGTTACGAGTATAGTGAAAAGTTTGCCCACTGCGCTGGCGCTAAAGATCCAATCAGTTGGATTACCGGTAGTGATTTGCATGAGAGTCACGAGTGTCTGGTGCCGGGCCGAAACTTCATGTTTCCGAGCGAGCATGGAGCAACGAGCAGTGGTCATGGACATGGAGCAGCCAAGACTGGTCTGATGCAGTCTGGACATCAGCTCTTCTTCTTCCTCTACTTTTGCGCGACTGGTCTGCACGCCATTCACATGATCATTGGCCTGGGGGTGATGAGTACGATTACGGTGATGGCGTTACGGAATACGTTCTCGCCGACGTATTACACACCGGTCGAGATTGGCGGTCTCTACTGGCACCTGATCGACATCATTTGGGTCTTCCTCTTCCCACTGTTCTACCTGGTTTAGGAGGTTGCGATGGCCGAGCAACACGTACATCATACTGTTCATCACCACAGCGCCGGGCATGCCCATATTTCGCGGGGAACCTACTATCGAGTCTTCGCAGCGCTGATGGTGCTTATGGTGCTGACCGTCGCTGCCTGGTGGGTTGAGAAGAATCTGATCGAGATGCCGGGCTGGCTGGCCGTCACGATTGCGATGACGATTGCGATTGCCAAGACGGTACTGATCGTGCTCTATTTTATGCACGTGAAGGTGAGTTCCCGAATTACGCAGGTGTATGCGGCAGGTGCGTTTGTCTGGCTGATTATTCTGTTTGTGATTACGATGGGCGATTATTTTGCTCGTGGTTGGCCGCCCCAAGCCGGACCGTTGCCGTAAGGGTGTATTTGGTTTCTCGAAGGGGGACAGACGTATTTGGTCGGGCAGGCATTGCACCGGTTAAAGAGATATGTTACACGAGGGGCGGTCAAGATACCGCCCTTTGTCTATAATATGCGGGCCGGAGGTTCGCGCACCGAGGCGAGCGGTCACATACTGCGCACCGAGGCGAGCGGTCGCGTCCCGCAGAGGCGGGCCGGAGGCCCGCGCACCCAGGAGACCGGTCACATACTGCGCACCGAGGCGAGCGGTCGCGTCCCGCAGAGGCGGGCCAGAGGCCCGCGCACCGAGACGAGCGGTCACATACCGCGCACCGAGGCGAGCGGTCGCGTCCCGCAGAGGCGGGCCGGAGGCCCGCGCACCCAGGAGACCGGTTACATACTGCGCACCGAGGCGAGCAGTCGCGTCCCATAGAGGCGGGCCGGAGGCCCGCGCACCCAGGAGACCGGTCACATACCGCGCACCGAGGCGAGCGGTCGCATCCCGTAGAGGCGGGCCAGAGGCCCGCGCACCGAGGCGAGCGGTCACATCCCGCAGAGGCGGGCCGGAGGCCCGCGCACTTTAACCAAATCAACCAAACATTGATCGTAATTGAGCCAGATTGATACAATCGAGACTGGGTAGGGTGAGATCGGCCGGCGGTAGTGGAACCTGGCTGGAAATTGCCCCTGGAATGGCGACGACTGGACAACCGGCAGCACGGGCCGCTCGGATGCCGTTAGGTGAGTCTTCGAGAACCAGGCATACAGATGGCGGCAGGTTCAGACGCCGTGCGGCGGTCAGAAAAAGATCAGGCGCTGGTTTGGTTGCTGCCACATCATCAGCCGTTACCACGACGGCAAACGCTGATCGTACATTGAGCCGTTGTAACCAGCCTTCGACCCATTGTCGGCTACTACTGCTGGCGACAGCGCATGGTAATCCGCTGGCATAGGCTTCGGTGAGCAATTCGGCAACACCGGGTAACAGTGATTGGCGTGTACTTAACACGTCTTTACGCTGTTGTCGCCGGGCCAGAATGGTGTCTCTGGCTGCTGCCACCTCTTCAGCCAGCCGTGGATCACGCTTACGGAGGAGCGCCACAAGATGAGCGTGCGCATCGAAACCCTTGTTGGCGCCGAGAGTGACTGCCCAGTCATCGACGCTGAGGGTTTCGCCGTATTCAGCATAGATCTCTTGCCAGCTTTGCAGAGCCGGTGTTTCAGTATCGACCATAAGGCCGTCGAAATCAAAAATGAGGGCCTGGATCGGCATAGAACCTTCCTTCAAATGTTTGGTCAAAACCTGACAGATTATATACATTTCAGAGTGTTTCTGAAAAATCCCTTTTCGACACTAGCCCCTTTCTTTCCTTTCCCACTTTGGGAGCGGGAGGGCTGGGGAAACATGAGGGTGCTAGCCGTGTTTCCCAAATGTTAGCATGCGGACCAGAGGTCTGCGCTTAGGGTATGAGCTATGTTTCGGTATTATCTCAGAGCCTGATCAAAAACCTAGATTTCTCATTGGGCACGTACCGTACCCGTGCGACCATTGCGTGAGGAGTTTCCAGCATTCTTTCTCTCCCGCCCCCGCGTTCCCCCTTCCTCTCCCCCACGGGGAGAGGAAGGGGCCAGAGGGAAGGTGAGGGCTGCCAGACGTGCTCCGCAGCACCGGCGCTGAAACCGTTGCAACCCGTTTCTATCGCGTCGAGGAGACGCCTGTGTTGCCCGCCAACGTTCCCCTAACCATTATGGAGATGCGCCACGGTCGAGCCTCACCAAAAGCCCAGGTTTTTGACCATGCTCTCAGGCGCAATGATTGATCATCATGCCAGTATTGACGAAAATTGGGCCAATAGGCTGATGGAATAGTGAAACGAGAGAAATACAATCCGAACAGATGATAGCGTTGCGTGAGGAGTAACGGTATGACCATCAACACCAATCAAGATATACGATTACGACTATTTAGTGGTTCCATTGAGGATTACACGGCGCTTGTCGCTATTGCTCGTGCGGTATTTCCCGATGATCATGACACTGTAGAAGAGATACAGCATTGGGATGCGACCCGACCAGCCCATTGTGTGCAGAGGCGTTGGCTGGTAGAGGTAGGTGATACGATTATTGGGGCAGCCGAATATTTTCAACCGCAGTGGATGTACCATCCACGCAAGTTTTTTATCAGTATTGCGGTGCATCCAGCCTGGCAAGGACGGGGGATTGGCAAATATTGTTACGACATCCTCATGGCCGATCTGCAGCAACAGTATCAGGTAGAGCAGGTTCGTGCGAACTGTCGTGAAGACTACCCCCGCAGCCTTACCTTTCTCGACCGACGTGGATTTCGGGAGGAGATGCGTACCTGGGAGTCACGACTTGATTTACGTTTGTTCGACCCGATGCTGTTTGCCGAAGCGATTCATCGGGTTGTCGATCAAGGCTTCACCATTTGCAACTTAAACGAGTTACTGGCCCGGTTTCCAGATGCACGCCAACGTTTGTATACGGCAATGATGGAGATGCGCGCTGACGTACCACAGCCAGAGCCATTTACGCCAAGTGATTTTACGAGTTGGGAACGGTCGGTGTTTGAGAGTCCAACTCTCTATCCGGAGGGATATTTTCTGGCCCTCGATGGTGAAGAGATCGCAGCGGTGAGTCAGCTCTGGAAAAGCGCCGATCCATCTGTATTGATGACCGGTTTGACTGCAACGCGCCGGATGTACCGCAAACGTGGTTTAGCGATGGCGCTGAAGGTTCACGCGCTGTCTTTTGCCAAAGCGTTGGGGTATCGTGAAGTGCGTACCTACAATGCGACTACGAATCAAGCAATGTTACGGATCAACGACGCACTGGGATTTGTGAAGCAACCAGCCTGGATTGAGTTTGTGAAGGATATGAGTATCGTATGATCGTTGTGCGACCGTTTCAGTATAATGAGAGTGATTATCAGGTGATGGCAGAGGTCTACAGCGCGTTGGCACCAGATGCTCCGCTATCTGCGGTCGAGTGGCGAATACGTGATGAGCTGCATAATCCGCAGCTTCCACTCTACCGCTTCGTTGGCGAACTTGATGGGAAGGCAGTCGGATATGCCGAATATTACCAGCCAACCTGGTGTGCTGATCCGTGCCACCTGACAATCCAGCTTTGTGTTCACCCTGCGTATCATCGGCGTGGTCTGGGAAACGCGCTCTGGAATCAGCTTCAGCACGCATGGCAACCATTGCAGCCGCACCATATCTGGCTCAACGTGCGTGAAGACTGGCACACCGGATTAACGTTTGCCGGTCATCGTCAGTTTCACGAAAGTCGACGTGTCTGGTCGTCACGGCTCGATCTGGCTTCATTCAACCCAGAGCCGTTTCAGGGCGCCATTGAACGGGTGACGGTTCAGGGGATCGAAATTATCAGCTTTGCCCGGCTGGCGGAAACCGGTGAGCATTTCTGGGAGGAATTATACGAATTTGAACAGCAAACAACCAGAGATCTACTGACAAGTTTTCCGATCACGATTCCAACATACAAACAGTGGCGTAAGTTCTATCAGCCTGAGCATGGTATATTGTGGGAAGGGAGTTTTGCAGCGTTGCACAATGGGCACATTGTGGGCATCAGTATGCTGGAAACGATTGACAATGATTCGGATGTAGAAGTCGGCTTCACGGCTGTCCGGCGTGATTACCGTGGCCGTGGGATCGCGCTGGCGCTGAAGTTGTTTACCATTGCCTATGGACGGGAGATGGGAATAAGCGGGATTCGGACGGACAACGATAGTACAAATCTGCCAATGTGGCATATTAATCAGCGGTTAGGTTTTCAACGCGGGCCAACGTGGATTGTCATGCACCGGCACGAACAGAATGGGGAGGTGACGTGAACGGCTTGCCGATGATTGAGCTGACGGGTGACGCTTTTGCACAGGGTTGGCGGCATGGACGCGCACTACGTGATGCGATTGCCGCCAATCTTCGTCTGTATACCGATCGCTTTGAACGCGAGTTACGCTTACCCATACAAGAGGTCTGGCAACGAGCATTGCGTTACGCCAGAGCCATTGCTGATCAGAATCCAGACTATGCTGCCGGTATGCGCGGCATTGCGGAAGGGGCAGGGGTTGATTTCGCGGCAATCGCGGCGCTGAATGTTCGTTATGAGTTATTCTATCAGTTCTTCCGTGAGTATGATGGAGGCATCAGGAAGCCGGATGGCTGTACTGCGTTTGCGCTGTTGCCTTCCGAAACGAGCGACGGTCATCTGCTCCTTGGCGAAAATTGGGACTGGATCTGTGGAGTGCGGGGAGCGATTCTGCGCACGGTCGAGCCAGATGGTCATCGCCGGTTAGTGTTCACCGAAGCCGGTATCTTCGGTGGCAAGATCGGTTTCAACTCTGCCGGCTTAGCATTATTGATCAATGGCCTGAGCAGTACCGACGATGACTGGTCTCGTTTGCGACGGCCATTTCACGTGCGCTGCTATGAGATTTTAAGTGCACGAACATTACGGGCAGCGCAGGCGGTAATTGCGAGCGAAGAGCGAGCCGGGTCGGCTAATTTTCTGTTGGCGCAGACCCCTGATCAGGTGATCAATATCGAAGCTGCCCCGATGGCGCTGGCGATTAGCAGTTGCGCTGGTGGGTGTCTCGTTCATGCGAATCACTTTACCGATCCAGCAGCGTTGGGTATTGTTGAACGACAGATTGAGCGTTGTCCCCATTCCAACTGGCGTGAAGCGCGTCTACGTGAACTGTTAGCCGTTCGTCCGCAGTCGTTAGCGCAGGTGCAGTCAGCGTTGCGCGACCACGTCAACTATCCGTACTCGATCTGTTTTCACATAGATCCAACCGATCCGCCTGAAGAACATTATGAAACCGTGGCGTCGATCATTATCGATCTGACAGCAGGGATATTGTATGCGACGAACGGCCCGCCGTGTACGTATCCGTATTTGCAATATACGCTGGAGGCTGTGCAGTGAGTCACACTGTGCTCTTCGTCTGCACTGGGAACTATTATCGTAGTCGTTATGCAGAGTTACTGTTTAACGCACTACGGGTCAGCGACTGGCAGGCCACATCGAGAGGACTGGCCCTTTCACCGTACAATCAGGGGCCAATCTGGCCGCCGGTGCTGGAGCGCCTGCAACAGCGGGGACTGGCAATTCCAGACGTGATGCGGCAACCGCTGATGTTGCGGGATGTCGATCTGGAACAGGCCACGTATGTGATTGCTCTGAATGAACCTGAACACCGACCATTGATGCAACAACGATTTCCTGCGTGGGCAGATCGAATCACATACTGGCAGATACCTGACGTCAACGTTTTGGCAGCGGATCAGGCGTTTGATCTGATAGAGCGTGAGATAACGGCTTTGGTACGAGCGTTGTGGGAGAGGTAAGCGGTGGAGATAGGGGTCGTTTCGGATACGCATGGTCGTTTGGCGACGGCGGCACTGCACGCATTGGCCGGAGTAGCGCTGATCGTACATGCGGGAGACATTGGGAGCGAAGTTATTCTGAGTCAGTTGGAAACGATTGCACCGGTGCTTGCGATTCACGGCAATACTGACCGGGGAACAGCGTTGACGCGAACGTATCCGGCTCAGCGCTGGATTGAACGCGAAGGGGTGTTGATCTTTGTGACCCATATTGGTGGGCAGCCTCGCTTACTTGTGCAATCGTTACCAAAGACAGATGACGGGCGCCATCCTCAGGTGTACATATTTGGTCATAGTCATCAGCCATTGTGCGAAATGTACAATTCGGTGCTCTTCCTTAATCCGGGAACTGCCGGTGCGCCGCGTGGTGCAGGTCTTTCAGTGGCCCGGCTGACGGTGCAACACGGTCAGGCCAGCGCTGTGATCATCCGGTTGGACGAGCACAAGTGACGACACTCAGTTGAAGATGGGATCGGTCGCTATGGATTGGATACGAAAGTACCAATGGCTGGCGGGTATTGCCATCAGTACTGTATTGGTGTTGATCTGGTTGCCAACACTGGCGAATCAGTTGGGGTTAGAGCAGAACCTCTTCTTTGCAGTGCATGGCATTTGTGCACAGAGTCATAACCTGATCATGGGTGACGTGCAGTTTCCGCTTTGTGCCCGTGATAGCGGTATCTATCTCGGCTTGATGACTACTCTGGTCGTGATCGCCAGCCGTGGCCGATGGCGAGCGGGCCGTTTACCACCGCTACCAGTAAGTCTAACGCTGGTAGGTTTGATTGTGCTGATGGGGATCGATGGTCTCAATTCAACGGTTGCCGAGTTAGGCTTCCAGGCAGTCTACCCGCCGCGCAACGATATGCGTCTGCTTACCGGATTAGGATTTGGGGTAGCAATGGCTGTCGGGTTGCTGTTGGTTGCCAATCATACGCTGCTAGCTCCTGATCTGATTGATACGGAACAAGCACCGATCACAGGTTGGCGTGATTTGGGGTTAGTAATAGGTGCGGTAAGTGTAGTGGCATTAGCAATTGCTGCCGATCAGGAAATTCTGGCATGGCCGCTGGTATTGATAAGTGTCATCGGGGTGACCGGTGTGATGAGCTTTGCCATTGCACTACCGATAAGTGCAGTGGCCGGTCTGAGTGGTCGAATCCGCCATCCGCGGGAATTATTATTACCGGGAAGTGCCGGATTTCTGGTAGCTCTATTTCTGCTGGCGCTATTGGCGCGCTGGAAGATTGAGTTAGAGGTGCAAGGTCTCTTGCCGCCGCCACTGGTGCCGTAAACGCATCGTTGATTCGTGGGTGAGGATCGGCGGCTTTGGAACGTTGAAAAGCCCTGGAATGTCTCTTCAGGAGCGAAGAAGGGGGTGCCGCTAGTATTAGCTCCCCGCTGTCTTGTTAAGTACAACAAACGCCAACTTCACTGCCGTAACAGGCTGAGAACGTGATCAGAACTCGTGGTTTTGATCAGGCGCTCAGTAAGGGCGTCGGCTGAAGTGGCGAGCAACTCTGAGAACACTGCAAAGCCCGGTGATTATCAGGTTGATTGTCAACCGTTGGAAACGGAAGCGCCAGATACCCTCTCACCAGCACAGGCAGGCAACGATGTGATCTTCGCGCTCGTTGACGAAGCAAGGTTCCGACATGTATTCGATGTTACACGTTGCTGGCAGTTGCCAATTCGTTTAACACGGTGCGAATACGTGCAAGGGCGGCCTGTGCTTCAGGTGAAAGGTTGGATTGGTTGGCAAAGGCTGTCAGGACGTGATGAGCGGCAATTGCCAGGCTATCGAGATGACCCAGTAAGCATCCTGCCTGTCGGGCATCGACAGTGCGTTTGCCGGTCATCGCTGACCAGTATTCGTCGGACGCCAGATAGCGAGTTTCCCCCAACAGCTCGAATGCCAGGGTACAACGGTCGAGTGATCGAATGGCCAGCACGGGCTGATCGTTCAGCGTGATCTGACCAGGCCCTTGTCGGGTCAGGGTAATCTCGTCGTCGATACGACTGGCGCCATCTTCACTCAGTTGCAGGGTGCGGATTTGCATTGCTATGCTCCTTACTTCAAAAGCGACCATGACGTTCCCATACGCTGCGGGGTAATTCGAGCGGACATAAGACCAGGAGCGCCTGGGCTACCGAATGACCGGGATTGTGCCAGCGATGGGGTAAAACGGCTTCAAACAGCAAACTATCACCAGGACCGATAGAGAAGGTTTGGTCGGCAACCGCATATACAATCTGTCCGTGCAGACCAAAGACAAACTCCTGACCGGTGTGAATGATCGCTTCCGTACCACTACCGGCGCCAGGCTCAAGCGTAATTAGCAGCGGTTCGAGCGTGCGGTTGATGAGACCAGGCGCCAGATCGGATAGAGTACCGTGCGGAAACAGACTGGTGACGGCCTGACCTGCCGGAGTAAAGACGATTCGTTGTTTGTGGACATCTGGTGTAAAGAAGGTGCTGATCGGCACTTGCAACGCCATGGCCAGCCGTTGTAGCGTACTGACGCTGGGAGAAGTACGACCATTTTCAATCAGACTGAGCGTATTGACCGCCAAGCCACTAGCTTCGGCAAGGGCACGGATTGATAGCCGACGTCGTTCGCGGAGGGTGCGAATGCGATGTCCCACGTCTATCTGGCTGACTTCGCCTATAGCATGCGCATTCGTAGTGGCTTCGTTATCGGTCTGCACGGTCTGCTCCTCTGGCTATGCTTTCGGGTTCTGATCACTATTATGCGATAATCCTGACCCTTTTGACCTAATAAATTGGTTGCGTTCTGATAACCGGTTGCAACTGCATCGGGTTGAAAGGATATATCCTGACACGGTTGCACGCAGTGAGATCGGAAAAGAAAAAGCCCCTGTCCTATAATGGATACAGGGGACGGATGCAATCAACAAACGCAAGCCGGGAATTAATCGGCAGCCGGAGTACGTTGGCGCTGACGCTCGTACTTTTCGCGTGCACGACGGGCTAACGCCAGGGCACGTCGTTCACCGTGCTTAGCGATTGAGTAGGATGTACGGCGGATGCGATTGCCATCACGCCAGGTCGCCTCATACACCTCGCGGCCATCTTTGATCGTGCGCCGCACACCGACGATACCGGTACTGGTGCGAGCAACACCGATTACCTGTCGCTCGGTGCGTGGCTTACCGAGTTCGCGTTCGGTCGCGTTACGCCATTCGATAGCGGCAGCAAGAGCGGCCAGACGGTCACCGTATACCGAGTCCGAGAAGAACTTGCTCCGGCGCTGCTTATTCCAGGTAACGCGCACGAAATAGCCAAAGGTACGCTTGGCAGGATGATCGATGCGGGTAATTCCTTTGTGTTTCGTCGTTTTGGGGCGGAGACGCGCCGGCAACTTCTTGACGGTGCTGTCATCGGGTGTTGGGGCACTGGTTAGCAATTGGCGCGCCTGATCTGGGTTGAGATCGGGCAAGGGTTCGTAACGCAGTACAGCCAACGGATCGTCTTCGGGGGGTGTTGATGGTTGGGCAGTATCGATGGTTGTTTCAAGGGTTGATGAGTTAGCCGGTCGAACAGCATGTCGGCGAGGCATTGCTGATTGCTCCTTTTGAAAACCTCGAACAACTTGTACCATTTAGTAACTATATCGAAGGTTGAACCTTCCGATTTTTATCATACCATATTTTGCCCGCTAACTGCACAGAAATCCTGGGCAAAAAAGTACAAATTTGCCTGGATAGAGCATCTAATTACGTGCTGTGAAATTTGTGATTTTCGGCACAAATTAAAAGAATTTGTGAGCTTTATCACAAGAATGTTTTGTTTTCAATAGTTACCTGCTGAACAAATGGGTCGGGAAGGTTGTTGTATCAGTCTATTTGTGGATATAGATACTGATATGTTGTTGCGCGAATGGTGATCTGTGTGGTGAAAGTTTGGAGTATATGTTGTCGTTGCAATGTTGAGAGTACTGCAAAAATGAACTACAGAGGTCACAGAGAACACCGAGAGGAGATTTTGTGCAGGACTCTCTGTGCCCTCTGTGGTGAAACATGTAATCATGAGCCAGGCGCGAGTTGGCGCGCTTCCGCTCACCTCCGGCCGTGTTTGCCACGGAGCGCACAGCGTGCACGGAGAAATATGAGGGGAGAACGCGCTGTGACCGCAGCGGGGAAATATGTAATCCTAAGTCAGGAAAGGATAAGGTCACAAATGGGAGAAACGCTCTTACGGTTCCTGGGACTTATGGTGATCGGGTATGTTGGGGTGTGTAGTATGATCTATCTGGTACAAGAACGTCTCATCTTTTTTCCCGAACGTGATCCGCCCGGTACGCGCTATGAGTTTGGTCTGCCGGTCGAGGAGGTATGGATTCCAGTTGATGGCGCAGTACTGCATGCGTTATGGTTTCGGCAAGCGAGCGCGCAGGGGGTGATCCTGTACTTTCATGGGAACGGTGGTACGCTTCGAAGCTGGGGAGAGGTGGCACATGATTTAGTACCGTATGGGTACGATCTCGTGATAGTGGATTATCGTGGGTATGGTCAGAGTACCGGCACTATCACCAGCGAAGCGCAATTACACGCTGATGCGGCGGCTGCGTATCACTGGGTACTGTCTCGCTACCCTGAAGAGCAAATCGTGCTCTACGGACGGTCGTTAGGGAGTGGGTTGGCAACCCGTCTGGCTGCAACGTATCGACCGCGCTTACTGATCCTTGAGAGTCCTTTCTACAGTGTTGAGGCGATTGCACGGCGGCAGTTTCCGTGGGTGCCCCCGTTTTTATTGAAGTATCCGTTGCGTTCACACGAGTGGATTGATCAGGTACGTTGTCCAGTAGTGATCATTCATGGAACGAATGACAGCGTAGTACCCTATGCTGATGGTGAACGGCTGGCACGGGAAGTAACGGCGCCGCTAGCCTTTTACTCGATTGCTGGAGGTGATCATAACAATTTGATGACATTTCGTTCATATCATGATGCGATTCGGGAAATACTAGAGCGATGACCGTAGTCTTTTTGGCATATGGTTGCAAGGTTGCCATATTATTCGATGTTGTAAACACAAAAGTGAGTGATTTACAAGAAAAGGTTAACAAAACATGTATGGACTTTGCGAAATGATGCTCTTGACAGTATCGTTATAATATGGAAGCGATATAGATTACCGGGGAACACACAGCCTTATCTCAACTCCTTTTTAACTTTAACCCTATTCATTCCTCTTAGTTGTACTCCTTTCCCGGTCTCATTTCAACTTGAAAAGGTACGTCTGCACGTTGTCCGGCAGCCATACGCTTCGTTGAGTCTGCCTGCTCACATGATTGGGGCCTGACGCTGCCTGACAAGATGTAGTATGCCGAGATGATTCAGATAGGGTGAGATGGGTGAATAAAGGAGTAACGGTATGCCGATTACGCTGTCTTATCCGGGTGTGTACATTGAAGAGGTGCCGAGTGGTGTACGTACCATTACCGGTGTAGCTACATCGATTACTGCCTTTGTTGGACGGGCGCGGCGTGGCCCGGTGAATGATCCGGTGCGGATTCAGAATTTTGGTGACTATGAACGGCTCTTCGGTGGTTTATGGGAAGCCAGCACGATGAGCTACGCAGTACAGCACTTCTTCCTTAATGGGGGGACCGACGCACTGATCGTGCGACTGATCAACGGTGCGCAGCGCGCTCAATTTAGCCTTTCACCGGTAAGCGGAACCGATAATCTGCGGCTTGAGGCGAGTAGCGAGGGGGCGTGGGGTAATGATTTGCGCATCAGTATCGATCACGATACGCGCCCGCTGAGCAGCAGTGAAACTGATAAGGTTTTTAATTTGACGGTGGTAGAGATTGTGCCGGGGACGAGTCCATTACAGGCGGCACGCCGCGAGACGTTTCGCAATGTTTCGATTGATCCGACTGCACCGGCTTATATCGGGACCGTACTGGCTCAGGAATCGCTGCTGCTACGGGTACCTGATCCGTACCCAGGGACGTTTCCAAGCGTGCGTCCGGCAGTGGTTGGTACGGCAGGCGATCTGAGTACCTTTGCCACTCCATCGAACGTCGGTTCTGATGGTAGTGAGCTGACCAGTGCCCAGTATGAGGGCAGTTTTGATGATAAAACCGGTGTTTATGCGCTGCGTAAAGCTGATCTCTTCAATCTGCTCTGTATCCCACCGTTCTCACGTAATACCGATGTCAGCGAATCAGTGTGGACAAGGGCATTGCAATTTTGTCGTACCGAACGTGCATTTCTACTCGTTGATGCACCTTCGTCCTGGAAGAGTATTGCTGCGGCAGTGGGTGGCATTGGTACTTTCAGTGCGGCTGTGGCGCGTGATGATCATGCAGCGATTTATTTTCCGCGGGTGCGGATGCCTGATCCATTGCGCGAGAACCGGCTGGAAGAATTTGCGCCCTGTGGTGCGGTCGCCGGTGTCTTTGCTCGTACTGATGCGCAGCGTGGCGTGTGGAAAGCACCCGCAGGGCAGGATGCGACCCTCTTTGGTGTGCGGGCGCTGGCAGTCAATTTGACCGATGCCGAGCAGGGACAGCTCAACCCATTGGGAGTGAACTGTCTGCGCTCGTTTCCGGTTAGTGGCAATGTGATCTGGGGAGCGCGCACATATCGGGGTGCTGACCAGCTTGCTTCGGAATGGAAGTATATACCGGTGCGTCGCCTGGCCTTGTTCATCGAAGAGACGTTGTACCGCAGTCTGCAATGGGTGGTCTTTGAACCGAATGATGAACCACTATGGGCGCAGATTCGGTTGAACATCGGTGCATTTATGCAGAATCTCTTCCGGCAAGGCGCGTTTCAGGGGCGTTCTCCACGTGAGGCGTACCTGGTGAAATGTGACCGCGAGACAACGACGCAAACGGATATCAATATGGGCGTTGTGAATATTGTGGTCGGTTTTGCGCCGCTTAAACCGGCTGAATTTGTGATTATCAAGATTCAGCAACTGGCCGGTCAGATTGCGACGTAATGCCGGTGGTGGTCGCGCTGCCTGTTGAGGGGTAGGCAAGGACGGTCAACACGGACTGGTTTGTTCGCCGGGTGAAGAAGACTGCTGCTTAATACAGTTTATAAGGGGATGATCTATGGCTCAGTTCAGCGTAAATGCCCAGCGGTTTGATCCCTACAAGAATTTCAAGTTCCGTATCAAGTGGGATGGCCGGTATGTGGCCGGGGTGAGCAAGGTATCGGCGTTGAAGCGCACAACCGAGGTTGTCGAGCATCGAGAAGGAGGCGATGCAAGCAGTGTGCGTAAATCGCCGGGACGTACCAAGTATGAACCGATTACGCTTGAGCGCGGCGTGACGCACGATACTGAGTTTGAGAAGTGGGCGAATAAGGTCTGGAATTATGGATCGGGGTTAGGGGCCGAAGTTTCGCTGAAAGATTTTCGTAAAGACATCATTATCGAGGTCTACAACGAGGCTGGCCAGCTCGCCATCGCCTATAAGGTTTACCGCTGTTGGGTGTCGGAGTATCAGGCGCTTCCTGAACTTGATGCGAATGCCAATGCAGTTGCTATTCAGAGCATCAAATTAGAAAACGAGGGCTGGGAACGCGACTACGACATCGGCGAGCCGGATGAGCCGAGCTTTACTGAGCCACAATAGCAATGACAACCATTTCATCCACAACGTTGCTGACGATCTGGGAAAACAGTGCAGTGCAGCCACCAGTCAGGCGTGCGTTGTCATTATTGGCACCGTTTTTCAGCGATCAGGAGCTGGCCGAGTTACCCATCGGTACCCGTAACGCCATGCTGTTGATGGTCAGGGAGTGGCTCTTCGGTACGCGGATGGATTGTGTTGTGCATTGTCCGCAGTGTGCGACTCGTCTGGAATTTACGCTGTCTACGACCGATGTGCGGGCGCTGGCGCCGACAACAACTGTACATCAGCTTGAATTTGCGGGGCAGCGATTTACGTTTCGCCTGCCGACGAGTGCCGATCTGTTGGCGTTGAATCCGGATGCTGCTACCTCTCGCCACCTGATCGAACGGTGTCTCCTTGCCGCACCAGCAACGGCGTCTACCGAGGCGCTGGCCGCAGTCGCAGCGGCGATGGTACAGGCTGATCCCCTGCTCGATCTGCAAATTGCTTTGCGGTGTCCTGAGTGTGACCATACCTGGATGGCGCCGTTTGATGTCATGACGTTTGTCTGGCGCGAGGTTGATAGCTGGGCGCAACGGTTGTTGCGTGATGTTCATACGCTGGCCAAGGCGTATGGGTGGTGCGAGCGTGACATTTTAGCGTTGAGTCCTCGACGGCGGGCATGGTACCTCCGATTGGTGCATTATGAACGATCCACTGGCTAACCTGCTAGTTTACAGCTTTGGCGATGGTCTGGCGGATGCGGTGCAGCCACGGCTACCAGCTCGTTTCGAGCCGGTCGTATTTCCAGGGGGCGAGCGTGAGTCGTTCGCACAGGTTTCCGGTGAGACTGGCGAGATACCGGTGTCTGAGCAGGTAGTTTTCCCTGAGATACCATCATCGTTGCCGCCGACTGTCTCGCCTCAATCTGTCATTGCGCCCCCATTCGATGATATGACCTCACACCGCCAGGCGGATACTCAGCCAGTGCAAAGACTGACGCCAACCGTGGACGGTATACCTTCTGCGTGGGGGCAACCGCCAACCGCTTATCCTTTGCACCCGGATGCAACGACATCAGCGGGGTTGACTACTTCCGCACGCGAGGTTGCCTCAGACAAACCGGAGACGGCTGGTATACCGACCGGTGTTGTGCCGGAGGAACGCCAGCCGGTGTTTGTTCGACGCCATACTGATCGTGTTGGTCAAATATCAGAGGAAGTCGTGCCAGATAAACTCAAATCGAGATCCGGGTCGCCAGATATACAGCGCGAGGCTGCATCAATACCGGAGCTAACCGATCCTCCGGTGGCGGCACGGGTGCGGTCTTCGCCAACGGTACAAGAACAGGGAGTACCGAACCATGTCCACCACGCACCACGCATCACGATTAGGATTGGTCGGGTGGAAGTACGGGCAATTCCGGTAACCTCACCACCTCCGGCAACACGTTCTCGTTTGCCAACTCCGGCGCTCAGCCTTGATGAATACCTGCGGCGACGTGATGGGGGAACATCATGAGTAATGCGCTGGCAATCGCTGCGGTAACGGCAGTCTTACGTGATCTGTTGCAAGATGGTCTGATCGACCACGACATTACCGGTACGCTCGGTGATGTGACGGTGAGCGTGCTGTCACCAGCGCAGGCATTGGCAGCGTTCACCGCAGGGAGTGGTCAGCTCAACCTTTTTCTCTATCGGATCACGCTTAACTCTGGCTGGCGTAATTATGGTCTACCTTCCCGTTCGGGGCGAGGAGATTTGATAAGTGATCCGCCACTGGCCCTTGATCTACACTACCTCTTGACTGCTTACACCGATCAAGATTATCTGGCTGAGCTGCTACTTGGCTATGCAATGCAACTATTGCACGAGACGCCGGTACTGGCCCGCGATGCGATTCGTACCGCACTGGCGCCACCTTCGCCGATCAGCGGAGTTAGTCTGCCGGGAACAGCGCGAGCCAGTCTGGTTGCGGCCGATCTGGCCGACCAGATTGAACAAGTCAAACTGACCCCTGAACCGCTGACGCTGGAGGAGATATCGCAGATCTGGTCGAGCCTGCAATCGCCGTACCGACCGAGTGTTGCCTACCAGGCATCGGTTGTCTTGATTGAGAGTCGGCGTCCAACGCGCCAGGCATTGCCGGTGCGGCAGCGCAACCTCTACGTACTCCCATTTCGTCAACCACGCATCACGCAGATTGGTTCACAGCGTAGCGCCAACGAGCCGGTGAACGTTCAGCAGCCAATTCTTCCCGGCTACCGGTTGGCGGTGCGTGGACAGCAGTTGCAGGGTGATGATGTTGTCTTGCGGATTGGTGAGACTGAAGTGGCGCCGGAACAGATGACCGACACCCAAATTATCGCCCCATTGCCGACAGGTTTGCGCGCTGGCGTCCAGTCAGTGCAGGTGATACACCGCTTACCGATCGGGACCCCACCAACGCCTCACCGTGGTGTCGAATCGAACGTCGCGGCATTTATCTTGCATCCGGTAGTGACGGCAGCAGCCGGCCCACGCGATGGAAATGGAAATGTCACGATCACGTTGAATGTCACGCCACCGGTTGGCAAGCAGCAGCGAGTGGTGTTGCTGCTTGATGAAACACCGCCGCCGGTAAATCGCCCTCCGCGCTCATTTGTCCTCACGTTACCGGCGCGAGCGCCTGCTGCGCCACCCAATGACACAGACTCAACATTGACCCTGACGACTGCGATAGTCCCACCGGGAACCTATCTGGTACGGATACAGGTAGATGGAGCTGAAAGTCAGCTTGAGATGACTGGCAGCATCTTTAGTGGGCCAACAGTGAGTATTCCATGAATACCTTGAATACCGTAACGACAGCCGATTGGGTGACGGCTAATCATCGTTATCTGATGGCAGCACTGGCGGTGATACGTTGTCGTTTAACCGGTGCACGTGATACGCAGGAACTCGGTGCGGTGGAACAGGAGCTGGCAGCAGTGCGGACGGCGATGCCAGCATTACCGGCACTCGAACGACTCCAGATGATCTTTGGTCTATCCGAATTCGAGGTCGGATTGGTGTTGTTGTGTGCCGGTATTGAACTGGATAGCAATCTGGCAGCGATCTGCGCCAGTGTTCAGGGTGATCCGCAGCGATTCAGGCCAACAATTGGGCTGGCATTAGCGGTATTGCCGGGCGCCCATTGGAGTGCATTCACACCGACTGCGCCGTTGCGTCACTGGCGGTTAATTGAGGTGGCCGAGGGTGAACCGCTTGTGACAGCGCCACTGCGGATTGATGAACGAGTGTTGCACTACCTGCTTGGGGTTGCAACGCTCGACCGGCGCTTGCAACCATTGTTGCGCCTGATTCAGATAACAACCCCGTTGCCGCCAGCTCATCGCGATCTGGCTGCCCGAATCGGGGCGCTGTGGGAACGTGAGCCTGAGCCGTCGCCAGTACAGCTTTGTGGCGCCGATTCATTGAGTCGGCAGGCAGTTGCGGTTGCGGTAGGTGAGCGCCTGGGGCGGCCGGTCTACGGACTGCGGGCCGAAGACATACCGGGTGACGTGGTAGAGCAAGAACTGCTGGCCCGTCTCTGGGAGCGCGAGGCGGCGTTTAGCGGGGCGTTGTTGCTGATCACCATTTCTGATCTGGAACCACCACGCCCACTGTGGCACTGGCTGGAACGGGTGCAGGGGATGGTGATGCTGGCAAGTGCCGATCCTTTACCGGTTGCCGATAGGTTGCTGGTTCGTTTTGAGTTGCCAAAGCCGGATCGTCGTGAGCAGCGGGTGCTCTGGCAACAGGTTCTGGGTGAACACGGGCCGAACGCTAACGGCCATCTGGAAGCGATGGTAAACCAGTTTACCCTCAATGCCAATGCGATGCGAGCGGTTGTTCTAACCACGAGCGGGGATCACAACATCGACTGGTGGGATGCCTGTCGGCTGCAAACCCGTACCCGGCTTGATGGATTGGCGCAACGGATCGAGACAAGGGTTGGTTGGGACGACCTGATACTACCGGCAGAACATATGACGACACTGCGGCAGATGGTAGCTCATGTACGGCAACGAGTGCGAGTGTATGAAGAGTGGGGGTTTGGTCTCCGTGATGAACGGGGACTGGGAATTAGTGCCCTCTTTGCCGGGCCAAGCGGTACCGGCAAAACGCTGGCCGCCGAGGTATTGGCCAATGAACTGCGTCTCGATCTCTATCGCATTGATCTGAGTTCAGTCGTCAGTAAGTACATCGGTGAGACAGAAAAGAACCTGCGGCGTATCTTTGATGCTGCCGAAGGTGGTGGGGTCATTCTCCTCTTCGATGAAGCAGATGCGCTCTTTGGTCGGCGCAGTGAGGTCAAAGACAGCCATGACCGGTATGCCAATCTCGAAGTGAGCTATCTTTTGCAGCGCATGGAAGCATACCGGGGGTTGGCGATTCTCACCACCAATATGAAACAGGCGATTGATACCGCGTTTTTGCGGCGGATTCGTTTTATCATCAATTTCCCATTTCCCGACGCAACCCAACGTCAGCGTATCTGGCAACGAGTCTTTCCGCCGGATACGCCGCTCGATGGGCTTGATTGGGGGAAGCTGGCCCAATTCCATCTTGCCGGTGGCAATATTCGCAGTATCGCCCTCAATGCGGCCTTTCTGGCTGCCGATGCCGGCGAACCGGTGCGGATGACGCACATTTTAAGTGCGGCGCGCAGCGAATATGCCAAACTGGAAAAACCGCTTACCGATGCGGAGTTACGTGGATTTTCGAGTGCGGATCGCGCCCGCCCGGTGCAGATGCACCAGTAGTCTGGTCACACGTCGGAGATGAGTACGATGGCTATCGATATTGAGCTACATATTGATGAGATTCTCTTCGTTGGTTGCCCAGGCATTGATCGTGAGCGGGTCAAAGCAGCGCTGATCGATGAATTAACGCGATTATTGCTTGCGCATGAGGCGGCTGCGTCGGCGTGGCGTCATCGCGAGGTAGAGCTAGTTGATGGTGGAACTCTGCGCTTCACGCCTGGCATGACTCCGGAGGCAATTGGTCGGCAGATAGCGATGACCATATTTCGGGGATTGCCATGAACAAAGTGGTTGTGCGTAAACCGACGCAAGCTGCTGAGGTTGCCCGGCGCACACTGATGCCGGCAGCACCCGCCCGACCGCTGTTCCGACGAACAAGTGCTACCGGTAAGAGTGTTGGTGAGGCGGTATGCCCGCTCTCGCAACCGCCCGATCACGAGTCTGCCGATGTGGCGATGCTGCTGGCGCAGGCGATGACCTTCCCTTCTATTCCATTGCCGTATCGGGCTGAACTGGAAGCACGTTTCGCACAACCACTTGCTCAGATTCCGGTCTATGCCAATCCAATGGCTCAGCAAGCGCTGGCACTGGCGCACGCCGAAGCAATCACGTATCAGGGGGCAATCTTTCTGGCTGATCCCCATCCATCACTCTCGCTCATTGCCCACGAAGTGGTACATGCACTTCAGATGCAATCGGCAGGTGCTCCTGACGTCAACCAACAGGTGGTGGCGGCAAACGATCCGGCTGAGCAAGAAGCAATAACGCTGGCTGATCAGGTACAACGCACCACAGCAGCAGCCCTGATACCACCGCCAGTAGCGGTTACTACCTCGCTCCCTGCTACTGCGCTGGCGTTGCGGCGCACAACATTACCATCGCCAACCGATGAACCCGCGACAACGGCATTTCGTCGTGTCGTTGACCGGGCGCCGCCACCATCGCCATCGCACCACACACCTGAACCGGCGGCGCCACCACCGCAAGCCGCAGCGGTACCAGCGCCAGACCTTGAACCGGATCAACCGCCGTTGGCATTACCTCCGGCTCCGGCGCCTGGGATCGGCGACGCTGAGGTAGCCGCGCAACAGGCAGGCATGGCTGAAGCTAGGGCAGCGCTGCCTACAGCCACCGATCCTGAGACACTGATAGCGACATTTGCCGAGGCCTCACCCACACTCAAAGCACAGGCTGTGGCAACGCTGGGAGCCGAAACCGATCGGCTGGCGAAAACTGAAGTAGCCCAACTCAATGCTGAGGTTCCAGTTCTCCATGCTACCCTCAACCCGATGGTTGAGGAGCCGCCACCATTGACGGTAACACCGCCGGACGCACGCTCACTTGAGCTAACGGTTGAAGGAACGTTGCCGCGTGAAGAGCTACCACCGACCCCCGATCCTGGCCGTTACACAGCCAACGACCGACTTACTGCCGATATTTCACGTCTGATGAGCGGTACGGTTGAGGAGCGGGCAGCCAGCATTGCTGAACGGTTGCACGAGGTGCAAATTCACGACAGCGCAGTTGATACCTCTCCCGGTGTCCCACCGCAGATACCGTTGACCGACGGCGCCAATCCGGATCAAATTGATACCCAGATCAGGGAAGGAGTGACCCAATCACGCCAGCTTCGTGATGACGCGGCCCGGGCGGTCATCGATGGCCCAGGTCCCGAGCAGGCGCAGCCCATCGTGCTCGATGAGGCCAACCCTATCGGTGAGTTGGCGCAACCAGAGATTGGTACGCCGTCTATGCCTGAAGGGCCGCAAGCGTATCTTGAGCTGGGTTTGCCCGCAGATGTGCAGGCTGCTTTCGATCAGCAACAGCACGATGTGATGGAAGCCAATCTGACCGCAGCTCAACAACAGGTGGCGGAGGCGAGTGCAGAGCGTGAACGCCAACAAACCACTGTCGTGAGTGAAGCGCAGGCCCAGGCTCAGGCGCAATCGGAACAGGCCGATGAACAGCAACGCGCCGGCGTGATCGAAGCCCGCGAGCGGATTCAAGGCGCCCGCCAGGAGACACTGGCTGCGCAGCATGCAGCCGCTGCCGATGTTGAACAACAGGCAACGGCTGAGCGCACTGCCCGACGGCGCGAGATTGATGAGCGGGTACGCGCCGACGAGAGCCAGATTGAGCAACGGTATGCTACGGCTGAACGTGATGCGCAAGCAGAAGTTGCAGACGGTGAGCGACGGGCAGCAGCCGAACGAGATCGTGCCGCTCGTGAAGTCGAAGAGCAGAGCTGGTGGGATCGGGCGGTCAATTTTGTCCGTGATGCCTTTGCCGCCTTGACCAGAGCGATCGGGGCGATTTTTGATGCGGTGCGGCGGGCAGTGAATGCCATTCTCGATGCCGCAAAAGCGTTTGCTATGCGGCTCATCGATGCAGCCGTGGCCTTCATCAATGGGTTAATCGCTGCATTTGGGGCAATGCTGAAGGGTCTCATTGATACTCTGATCGGCTCCATCTTTCCCGAACTGGCGGCCCGTCTCAATGCGGCTATTGATAGCGCCGTCGCCTTTGCCCAAAACGTTGTCAATGCTGCGGCAGCGAGGCTCAGAGCCGGGATTGCAGCACTCGTGGAAGGCTTACGGGCCAGTCTCAACGCGATCATCAACGTCTATCAGGCAGCGATAACGGCGGCGCTGAATGTTGTGCAGGCTGTGCTTACCGGTGATTGGGCTGCACTGGCCCGTATGGTGCTTGAAGCGGTGCTGAAAGTGGCCGGTATTGAACCAGAAACCTTCTATCAATTTATTGGCCGTGCTCAGGAAACATTCCAGCTTATTATTGATAATCCGGGCAGGTTTGTCGGTCATCTGATTGACGCCTTTCTCAATGGGGTGCGCAATTTTGCCGGCAACTTCCTGACCCATCTTCAGGCCGGGATTATTGGCTGGCTGACCGGTGCGCTCGGTGGAGCAGGTATCACGCTACCTGAACGCTTCGATCTGATGGGTGTGCTGAGCCTGATCCAGCAAATCCTCGGCTTAACCTGGGATCGGCTCCGTGAGCGGGCAGTACGCCTGATCGGCCCACAGGCAGTGACAGTGATTGAGTTTGTTGCCGGCTATTTGCGTACTCTGATTGAAGGCGGCTGGGATGCTCTGTGGCAGCGTATCCGTGATGATCTGGCCAATCTGCGCGACATGGTGCTTGAAGGTATCAAGAACTTTTTACTCGAACGGGTGGTAATGGCCGCGATCACCCGACTGGCAACCATGTTTAACCCGGTCGGCGCGATTGTTAATCTGATACTTGCCGCTTACAACCTGTTTACCTTCTTGCGTGACCAGTTATCACGCATCATCGAAGTGGTGCAGACGGTGGTCAACGCCATCGGCGATATTGCCCGTGGTGTCATTCAACCGGCATCGCAGCGCGTTGAAGAGGTACTGGCGCGTTTGTTGCCGCTGGCAATTGATCTGCTGGCGCGCCTGCTCGGTTTGGGCAATGTCGGTAGCAGAGTGCGCGAGATCATCGAACGGGTGCGCGCAGTCGTTGATCGCGCCATCGACCGCTTGATCGAGCGGGTGCGCCGACTGTTTCGAGGGAGCGGGACACAGGCGGCGGGGACGAACGGTACACGCAGGCCGGGAGAACTGGCAGTACCGTTCACTGCTGCCGGACAACATCATCTCTATGTGCGTGTAATCAATAACCGGGCTGTAATGACAATTGCCAGCAATGAGCAAGATTTTGATCGGTTTGCCGCCGATTTTGAGCAACGGATTCAGCTCCTGCCTGATAGTCGTCAGAAGCAACAGCTTCTTCAGCAACTTGCCGAAGCTCGTCGGTTATCAACCACCGTTGAGACACAGCACGCGCAAGCCGCCGTTCGCGCAGCTCAAGCGCGAGGGGTTACGAGTCCTGCACTGTCACTTGAACAAAACATCCAGCGTCAACTTGATCGGCTCATTACCGCTTTGCAAGCAATTATGGTTTGGGCCAGCAGTGTTCCCAGGGACTTTACTCCTGGTCGCATTCAGTACAACCCGCAAGGAGATCTTGCTCGACGTGCTCATGGTTGGCTCGGTAAGAAGACGCCGCGCCATCCTGCGGATCAAAACCGCGTTGCAGGACCGATTAATGACCTGATCAGACAACTCGCAGAACGAGGCTTCGAGACTCATACTAGATTTGATGCAGGTCACTTAATTGCGAGTCGCTATGGTGGTGATGGAACCTGGGAAAACCTCGTTCCGATGGAACAGCGGATGAATCGCAGTTGGTTTAGCGCTTTTGAGGCAAAAGTTCAGACCTATGTTGACGCAGGTGAAGCTGTCCATGCTGATGTTCGTGCTGAGTACAGTGGAGATCCGTTCGCTCGTTTGCTCGATGATGCGGTTATCGATCAAATTTCTCGTGATCCTGAACTACAGATGATGGCTGTAACTAAATTCATGCGTATTCCACAGTCCATTAGTGCGACCGTGGGTCGTCGTACCAGTGATGGACGAGATCAGGTTATTTTGCAAGAAGTCTTTGATCCGAGACAACGTCTTGCATTCAGGATTCTTCAAGCTATTCGTCTTGGCTTGATTGGTAGTGATCGACATCCCCATGCACGTGATGTATATCAGCAACTTGATACTGAAAGTTAATGTAGAGAGAACATCTTATGTACCAATCGCTGTTTCGATCCCAACTCCAGACTGAAAATATCATATGTGCATCGAAGGCCCGCACTCCTCACCCCCTCGACCCAACCACCCGTATCCACTTCGCGCCGTGCTTCGGCTACGACCTCAGCACGGTCCGTATTCATCGTGACGATTCCGCCGCCCGCACTGCACAACACCTTGGCGCGGCGGCGTATACGGTTGGGCAACATATCTTCTTTGCTCCCGGCCAATATGCGCCCCACACGGCTGCCGGTCAACGGTTGCTCGCGCATGAGCTGGCACATGTTGTTCAGCAGGCAGAAGGGGTACGTGGTCGGAGTATGTCTGCACTGGAAGCGGATGCCGAACAGCAGGCCAACGCCGCCGTAACTGCATCATCGCTCCATCGTCTGCGACCACTTCCCGTACCGGCTCAGCCGCTGCTCCAGTGCTATCGTGTTCCTGGTTCGCTGCGCTGCAATGAAGTCGTCGACTGGCTTAATGCCAACTCGCCCTACGCTCCTGAGTGGGCCGAAACCCGTTGTACCTACGAGTTCAATGGCGGCGTCCAGACCCGCAGTGAAACACTTCGTGATGGACGGGTGCGGGTCACAGCGCGAGGAATGCCTTCAGCCACCGTGACGGTTGATTGTCCGATTGACCGACCTGAATGGGAACCAACCGACCGCCCCAACCGTGATGCCGAGGTTGCCGCGTGGCAGGCGATGCGGGTCACACTCGATGCGCACGAGGCTGAACATCGCCGTATCGGCCAACGTTGGCGTGCGATACTCGAACGACGGTTTCGGGCAATCAATTTCACCGTTACCGGCGATGATGCTGCTGATGCAATGCAGCAGGCGCAGGCTCGTGTGGCTGAACTGCAACAGCAATGGCAGACTGAAGCCCAGGCCGCCCAGGATAAGATTGATCCGTTTCGTGGGGCAGTGTTGCGCTGCCCGTAGTTGGACAGAGGATACAGTATGACCACGTTTCCACGTTCGCCCCGTGTACTCAAAGGTGCGCTAGTCAGTTTTGATTTACCCAACCCGCAACCGGCAGTGATCATGTTTCAGTATAACCCCGATACGCTGGCGCGCACCCTGGAAGCGCAAACCGGTAGTGAGGGCGCCGATGCCTTGCGCATCAAGGGTGCACCGGTTGAGACGATCAAACTCGATGTTGAACTCGATGCGACCGATCAACTTGAACAGGGGAGTGCAGCCACCGGTTTGCACCCGCAGTTGGCCGCGCTCGAAGTGCTCATTTACCCGAAGAGCAGTCTGGTGATTGCCAATACCGCCTTGTTGAATGCCGGTACGATTGAAATTTTGCCGCCCCAGGCCCCATTCACACTCTTCATTTGGGGACCTAAACGGGTGTTACCGGTACGCCTCACCGAGTTTAGTATCAACGAAGCGGCTTACGATCCGCAACTCAACCCAATCCGGGCAAACGTTACGCTCGGTTTACGGGTGTTGAGTTATAACGATCTGCCGACCTCTCATCCCGGTTACCATCTCTTTCTTGCCCATCAAATTGTTAAAGAGACGATGGCAGCAACGGCACGTACTTCTGCGCTTGCCGCTACCGGTGCTGGATCACTTTCTCTGTCGTAAGAGGCGCCTATGTTCAACCCAAATAGTCGCTACTATCGCATTGCTACAGCCACCCACACTCCTGCTGATGGTCAGGCGGTGGTCTATGTGCGCCGCCGTTTCTTGCCTGTTGGGGCAACGATGCCGCTCCTGGCTGAAATTGAGGTGACCGGAGCCGATCGGCTTGATCTGATGGCTGCCCGCGTGTTTGGTGATCCCGAACAATACTGGCGCATCTGTGATGCCAACGACGCTATGAACCCCTTTGACCTTACGACCGAAGTCGGTCGTCTGGTGCGCATCGCTGTGCCGACCGTTGAAGGGTAGTGCACTATGAGTCTGCTCAGTACACGCCTGACCATCCTGATCGGCCCAACTATCCCGCTTCCGGCTCCGCCGCCGTTGCTGGCCACACTGGCGAGTGTGGAAGTCACGCATCGTGATGAAGGTCGGTCAGGTTTTCAAGTGATCTTCCAGATCGGACGCGAACGGGGGGACGTGCTTGATTATGCCCTGCTCGCTGGCCCGTTGCTCCGCATCGGTCATCGGATCGTCCTGATTGTCTGGTTTGGTGGCTTACCCCAGGTCTTGATGGACGGACTGATCACCAATCAACAGTTGCAACCCGGTGACCAGCCCGGTTCAGCAACACTCACTATTACCGGTGAAGATGTGAGTGTAGCGATGGATCGGGAAGAGAAGTCGGTAGAGCATCCGGCTCAACCCGAGGCGGTGATCGCACTCAAGATTATCGCCAGTTATGCGCAGTATGGTCTGATTCCTATGGTTATTCCACCGCCAACGGTAGACATGCCATTGCCTACCGAACGCATTCCTGTCCAACAGGCGACCGATCTGGCGTACTTACGTCAGATGGCCGAACGATTTGCGTATGTCTTTTACATTACCCCCGGTCCGGCGCCGTTGACCAATACCGCTTACTGGGGACCGCCGATACGGATCGGCGTGCCGCAACGCGCACTGACCGTCAATATGGGTTCGTCAACCAATGTTACATCGATCAACTTCCAGTACGACCCGTTGACGGCGACAACGCTTACTGGTCAGGTGCAGGATCGGGCTACCGGTCAGCGGGTACCGGTACGTTCGTTTGCCAGTCTGCGGCCACCACTGGCCAGCTTACCGGCGCTTGCCTCCTTTGCGCGCAGCACCATCTTTCGCGGCACAGGTCTGGGTGCAGCGCAGGCAATGGCTCAGGCGCAGGCTGAGACCGATGCCTCAAGCGATGTGCTCACCGTTGAAGGTGAACTTGATACGGCACGCTACGGCAGTCTGTTACAGGCGCGCGGCTTAGTGGGGTTGCGTGGCGCCGGTTTTAGCTACGACGGCCTCTACTACGTCAAACAGGTTAAACACCAGATCAGCCGGGAAGGGTTCAAGCAAAGCTTTACCCTGACTCGCGAGGGTCTTGGTTCGACCGTACCGGTGGTGCTGCCATGAGTCAATTTTTTGGAAAGTATCGCGGCAAGGTTGAAAACAACATTGATCCGCTACAACTGGGGCGTGTGCAGGTGAGTGTACCGGCTGTACTCGGCGAGGGCCGGATGAGTTGGGCGATGCCCTGCGTGCCGTTGGCCGGTAATGGAGTGGGGCTGTTTCTGGTGCCACCAACCGGCGCCAATGTGTGGGTTGAGTTCGAGGGAGGAAATCCCGATTACCCGATCTGGAGCGGCTGTTTTTGGGGGCCGGGTGAAGTGCCTGCTTCCCCAGCGGTAGCCGAGATGAAGGTCTGGAAAACAGCAACCGCTACCATCACAGTGAATGATCTGCCGGGGATTGGTGGAGTTACGATTGAGACAACTACCGGGGCCAAAATTGCGATCACCGCGACAGGGATCGAGATCACCAACGGCCAGGGAGCGACGATCAAGCTGACCGGGCCTCAGATTACGCTGAATGATGGCGCATTGGAGGTGACATAATGCCGGGATTTCTTTTGCATGTGGGGGCTACCGTGCTCTGTGCGCACGGCGGTCAGGCACAGGCGACCGCTCCCAATCCACGAGTACGGTTAAGTGGTCAGCCGATTGTCACGCTGAGCGCACCTCATACGGTCGCCGGTTGTCCTTTTTCAACCCCTGGTGGGCCAATGCCATGTGTAACTGCTCAGTGGACGGTTGGGGCAATCCGGGTGCGCGCCAGTGGCACACCGGTCTTGTTGCAGGATAGTCAGGCGACTTGTGTGCCAAATGGTACGCCGGTCAATATTGTGACCACTCAGATGCGAGTCAGGGGGCAGTGATGCAGATCGCGTTTCCATACAGGATTGACGGCAGTGGTCGAACCGCTCAGGCCAACGAAGATGAACATATCCGTCATCTGATCGAGCAACTGCTCTTCACTACTCCCGGTGAACGAGTGAATCGACCGACCTTCGGCACCGGGTTGCGCCAGTTACTCTTTGCCCCAAACAGTACCGAGCTGGCTACTGCCCTTGAGTTTATGGTTCAGGGAGCCTTGCAAGAGTATCTGGGCGAATTGATTCGGGTTGAGGCGCTGGCAATCACGGCTGAAGATGAGAAGTTGCATGTGACGGTGCAGTACGTGGTGCAACGCACCCAGCAGCGACGTGTCGTCGAGATTGCGAGTTAAGGTATGGGAATGCAGTTTCGTTGTGCCAATGTGCGGCGGGCACAGGTGTTGAGCACTGCGGCTATACCGCTAAACGGGATCGATTTTCTCGAAGTGCTCGACCAGGACGCACCGGCTGGTTCGCCACGCCAGCGAACCTTGTTGGTGCGAATGCTAAAGCCGGCGCCATGGGGGTTGCCAGCACTTAATGTTCGGATCGATGGTGGTGTACGCATAACCGGGATTAACGTTCTGTGGGTGTTGCGTGCCGCTGATGCGAGTCCGGCTGACGTGAGTGCCGGACGGATAACCAACGCCGAGCGGACTTTTTATAACAATCTGCCGGCTGCCGACCGCACGCTGGTAGTACGAGTTGATCAGGCCGGCGATTTTGCGCCTTATACCTTCAGGCTGACGCGTTCAGCGACCGATCCAACCCCACCAGATGGTTTCGATCCTATTCTTTGTACGGTTGATTTTTCCTTCAAGGTCGATTGTCCTGATGAGTTCGATTGTGCTCGCGATCAGGCGTGTCCGCCAGCACCTGAAGGATCGCCCCCCATCGATTATCTGGCCCGCGATTACGCCAGCCTGCGCCAGATGTTGTTTGATCGTCTGGCAGTCGTTGCACCAGATTGGCGAGAGCGTAACCCCGCCGATCTGGGTGTGGCAATTGTTGAGGGGTTGGCCTACATTGGCGATTACCTCAGCTATTACCAGGATGCAGTGGCTACCGAAGCTTATCTCGATACGGCACGGCGACGAGTCTCGCTGCGTCGTCATGCCCGTTTGCTCGATTATCGCCCGCACGATGGCGTGAATGCTCATACCTGGGTACAGATTCAGGTTGATGCACCGCTAACCCTGCCCGCTGCTACACCATTGTTGACACGAGTTGGTGGTGTTCCTGTGCGCCTGCTGCCCGATTCTGTTGAGTTGAGAACGGCCCGTCAACAACAGCCGCTGGTCTTCGAGACAATGCATGAGGCGCGACTGTTTCCTGCTCACAACCAGATGACCTTCTACACCTGGGGTGATGAAGGGTGCTGTCTGCCCGTCGGGAGCACGCAGGCGACTCTGCGTGGTGATTTCAGTGCAACCCTGCATCCCGGTGATGTGTTAGTGTTCATCGAACAGCGCAGTCCGCAAACCGGCTATCGCGCCGATGCCGATCCGAACCGACGCCACGCTGTGCGTCTGACCCGGCTCACCGCCGGGCTTGATCCATTGGGTGGACAGTTTGCCGATCCGCCAACGAATGATCCGGTTGCTGTGACCGAGATCGAATGGATGGTTGCTGATGCCTTGCCGTTCATCCTCGATCTGAGTGATGTTGCCGTCCCTGTCGATGATCGTGATGAGACCAATCAATCACGCCAACCGGCCAGTGTGGTGTTGGGCAATATTGTGCTGGCCGATCATGGCGAAACGCTGCCCGTTGAACCGTTACCGGCAGTGAGCGATCCCTTACGATACCGTCCGGTGTTAAGCCGTACCGGTATTACTTTCGTCGCGCCCTTCGTGCCTACCGATCACACGCTCCCGGCTACGCATCTGGTTAGCGATGCCAGACCATCCCTCACCCTACCGGCAGTTTCCTTAACCAGTCCTGCCGGTCAGTGGCAGCCGGTTCCCGACTTGCTCGGTAGCAATCGATTTCAGACTGAATTTGTCGGGGAATTAGAGCAAGATGGTCGTTTGTACCTGCGTTTTGGCGATGGTCGGCATGGGCGACTGCCGCTAATGGGTGAATCCTTTGTTGCCCGTTATCGTGTGGGGAGCGGTACTGCCGGCAATATTGGCGCCGATGCGCTGGCCCATATTATCACTGCCGAGAGTGGTATTCGCCGTGTACGTAATCCACTCCCTGCGCGTGGTGGGAGCGAACCAGAGTCAATCGAGGCGATCCGTCAGTACGCACCGCACGCCTTTCGCCGACAGGAGCGGGCTGTCACGCCCGCCGACTACGCATCGATGGCCGAGCGCCATCCTGAAGTACAACGTGCTGTTGCCACTCGACGCTGGACAGGGAGCTGGTATACGATCTTTATTACTGTTGATCGGCGTGGTGGCTTGCCAGTGGATGCCAATTTTGAGGCTGAGCTGCGCGCATTTCTCGAACGGTACCGGATGGCCGGGCAGGATGTCGAGATCGACGGGCCGATCTACGTTGCGCTCGATCTGGCTTTTGTGGTATGCGTTGCCCCCGGTTTCTTTACCGCCGATGTAAAAGCGGCATTGCTTGAACGGTTCAGCCCACGTAACTTTTTTCATCCCGACAATTTTACGTTTGGTCAGCCGGTATATCTCAGCCAGATCGTAGCAGCGGCAATGGCTATTCCCGGTGTGCGCTGGATTGATACAGCAGGCGGTCCCGGTAAACCGACGCGCTTTCAGCGTTGGGGCCAGGCGCCACGTGGCGAATTGGCAAAAGGACAGATCGCTGTCGGTCGGCGTGAGATTGTCCGCTGTGACAACGATCCAAACCGACCCGAACATGGGCGATTGGAGTTCATCATGGAAGGTGGTCAATGAATACTGATGATCGCTTACAATCCCCTTGTGGCTGCGATGAACGTCGCGCTGTCCCATCACCCCACTACAACCCTCCTGGTCAGCCCGCGTTGCGCTATCGCCTGGGGACGCATCACTCGTTTCTTCAGCGTATGATGGCCCGGCTCTCGCAACAGTCTGACGCTACCGGACGACGACCGCTTGCCACCTTGACCACCCGTGATGTTGCCGATCACTCGCTGGCGCTGCTCGATGCTGCGGCGACCCTGGCCGATGTCCTGACCTTCTATCAGGAACGAATTGCTAACGAAGGTTTTTTGCGCACTGCGACTGAACGACAATCGGTATTATTCCTGGCCCGTGCAATCGGCTATGAACTCAAACCAGGTGTTGCCGCTTCTACCTATCTCGCCTTTACCCTCGACGATTCCCCCGCTGCTCCGGCGCAAACGGTTATTCCCGCCGGAACCCAGGTCCAGAGTATTCCGAGCAAACAGGGTGAGCTACCGCAAACCTTCGAGACAACCGATGAATTTGTTGCCCGTAAGGCATGGAACGCTCTGCGTCCCCGTGTAACCCGACCTCAAAACCTGAACAAGGGATCGCAGACTCTCTATTTGGCTGGTGTTGATACACGCCTTCAGCCGGGCGACTATCTGCTCCTGGTTGGAACTGAGCGTGAACGCGATCCCGGTAGTGAGCGTTGGGATCTCCGGCGCATCCTGTCTGTTACCCCCTATCCCGATTCAACCAGCGGCTATACCGTCGTGACCTGGGAACCCGGTCTTGGCTCGGATCGACCATCAATGCTTCCGGCTGCTCAACCGCAGGTGTTTGCCCTCCGGCGTCATGCCCATCTCTTCGGCTTTAACGCTCCTGATTGGCGCCTTATGCCGGAGACGGTAAAAGGGCAATACGCCGGTCCGAGTCGCCCGCTTCCCGATGAATGGCCGGGCTTTTCAATTGACAGTACCAGGCCGCAGATCGAACTCGATGCAGCGTATCCGAAAATCGTCTCGGGGAGCTGGGTAGCCCTGCTCACTCCCGGCTACACCGAGCTCTACCGCGTGATCCGCAACGAGTCGGTCGGGGTGGCGAACTTTGCCCTCTCTGGTCAGGTGACGCGCCTCACCGTCGATACCACCGAGAACCTCAGTCGCTTTGCCCGCCGGGCCACGCTGGTGCTGGCCGAAAGTGAGTTGTTACCGCTGGCGCCTGAGCCAGTTGTGGAACCGATTACCGGTAAGCAGATTGAGCTGGCCGGTGTCGTACATGATCTCTATCAAAATCAACCACTCATCGTCAGTGGAAAACTCTCGCCGCACGATGAGCATCCGACCGCAGTGGTAGTTTTCGTAGAAGCAGTGTATCCCGGTCTCGATTTCACCACCGTCGTATTACGTGACAAGGGTTTAGACTCGCTCAAGCTGATCCGCTCGACAACGGTCATCCATGCGAACGTCGTTGCGGCCACGCACGGCGAAACGACCAGTGCCCCCATCGGCAGTGGCGACGGTAGTCGATCTCACCAACGCTTCAAGCTCAAAAAGGCTCCCTTGACCTATGTCTCCGCCAGTACGCCCACCGGTACAGCATCAACGTTAACCGTGCGTGTCAACGGTGTGACCTGGACCGAAATCCCTTCGCTCTATCACGCTGATCCCACCGATCAAACCTATGTGGTGCGGATTGCTGATGACGGCACAGCAACGGTGCTCTTCGGTGATGGAGTGCGCGGGGCGCGTCTGCCCACTGGCCAGGAGAATATTGTTGCTACCTATCGGTTTGGCATCGGGAGGGATGGAGAGGTAGATGCGGGTGCTCTCAGCCTGCTCAAGACCCGCCCTCCAGGCGTGCGCAGCGTCACGAATCCGCTGCCTGCGACCGGTGCTGAAGACCCGGAAACGCTTGCCAGTGCACGCACAAATGCGCCACAGACGGTCTTAACCCTCGACCGCATCGTCTCCCTGCAAGATTTTACCGATTTCGCTAACGCCTTTGCCGGCATCGGCAAAGCTCAGGCCACCGCATTTCGTCGCGGTGAGCAGATACTGATCCATCTGACCATCGCTACCGCGAGCGGCGCTTCACCACTCGTCAGCGATCCACTCTTGATCAACCTGCGCACTGCTATTGATTCCGTGCGTGATCCGTCTGTTCTGGTCGAGCTGGCCGGTTATACCCGTCTTACCTTCCGCCTCACCGCAACAGTGCAGTACGACCGACGCTATCGGGCTGAGGATGTGCGTCTGGAAATCGAAAGTAGCCTGCATCACACCTTTTCGTTCGCTGCCCGTGCTTTCGCGCAACCGGTGACCGCAGCCGAAGTTATTGCGGTTATTCAGTCTGTCCCTGGTGTGGTGGCAGTTGATCTAGACCAGTTAGCTTACACCAGCGGTCGTACCGGCTCTCATCCTTCCCTACTACCGGCTCTACCGGCCCGTCATACCGGTTCGACCATTACACCGGCTGAACTGCTCGTGCTCGATCCAGCCGGAATCAATCTGACGCTCTTCGCCGTGACAGCGCCGTAAGTTGCGGTTGCGACCTATGCCAGAGAGCTGCTTTACGAAAGGACTGTTATGGTCATCCATCCTCGTGACCGATTGTACGAACTGTTACCGGCCGTCTATCGGAGTCGTGACGCCGGGCAGGGTGAGCCGCTACGGGCACTCTTGACCATTATCGGTGATGAGTTGGCCCGTATCGAGACCGACATCGCCGATCTCTACGACGATTGGTTTATCGAAACCTGCGCCGAATGGTTGATCCCGTACATTGGTGATCTCCTCGGCGTTCGCCCCCTCCACGAACGAACCGCCGTTACCGACCTGAGTCTGCGGGCGTATGTGGCCAATACCCTGCGCTATCGCCGCCGCAAGGGTACGGCGCCGGTTCTCGAACAACTGGCTCGTGATGTCACCGGCTGGCCTTGTCGCGTGGTTGAATACTTTGAACGCCTAGTAACGACTCAACATCTCAATCACATCCGGCTCCATAGCCCGGCGACTGCTTCATTGCGCGATGCCAATCGCCTTGAACTGACGAACAGCCCTCTTACAACGCTCAATCGCACTGCCGAAGTACGCCGGATCGAGATTGGGCGTGGTCGCTACAACATCCCCAACCTTGGCCTGCACTTGTGGCGCTTACAACCCTACGTTGTTCAGGGTGTCATGCCCCAACCGGTCACCGATCCGCCCGATGGTCGCTACTGGTTTAGTCCACTCGGCAACGACATCCCACTCTTCAACCGACCCCGTACCGAACTCGAAATTACCCAACTGGCCAGCGAACCCGACCTACCGGTACCCTTGCTTCGACGCGCCCTTGCCGACGATCTCACGGCTCTGCGTCGAGGCCTGATCAGCGACAGTACCTACCTCTCGCTTGTTCGTCCTGCATTCCAGATTGCGGTACCTGATGGTACAGGTACGCTGAGACCGATTCCTGCCGCCGAAATCCTCATCTGCGATCTCCGTGATTGGCGCCGTCCACCGACCAGTATAGCCTACGGCCCACAATCATTCCCCATTCGGGTTGCCGTTGATCCGCAACGTGGACGGATCGCCTTTCCTGCTGGTATAGTCCCATCCGATCTGCTGGTCAACTACACCTACGGCTTCGTTGCTGACATTGGCGGCGGCCCCTACTCGCGACACTCAACCCTTGTCAACCCTACCCCCGGTGATTTTGCAGCCACTGTCGCTCGCCGTAGCACCGCCGATGTTACCACGCTTGCGGCTGCACTTGCCGCCTGGAGCACTTCATCGGCGCCTGTCGGTGTCATCACCATTCTCGACAGCGCCACCTATGCTGAAGACATTACCATCACGATGACTCCCGGTCGCACGCTGGTCATTCAGGCTGCTGACGGTCAGCGCCCTCTGATCCGCCTGATCAACCCGCTACGCATTGTCGGTAACGGCGACCGGGCAACGCTCAACCTAAACGGCCTCTGGCTCGAAGGCGGGATCGAACTTGCTGCAGGTAGTCTCGAACGGTTAGTCATCCAGCATTGCACTCTGGTACCCGGCTGGCAGATCGACGCGACCGGTGCCCCTCAATTTCCTGACCGCCCCAGCATTCAGGCTCTTGCCCCTAATCCGGATCTGCGCGTCGAACTCACACGGAGCATCAGCGGCGCGTTGTATCTGGCAGAGGATGCGGACGGTCTGCTTGCCTACGATTCAATTATTGACGCCTTCGCGCCGGCCAGGCCAGCCTGCGCGGCCGGTGCCGGCGGGGAGAAGATCGGACCGCCGGCCAGTTTTGTGCGCTGCACCGTATATGGCGAAGTACGGGTTCGTCAAACCGATCTCATTTCAGAAAGCCTGATGCTAGGGCGCGTATTGGCTGCCCGCCGCCAGATCGGTTGTAGCCGTTTCAGTTTTCTGGCTCCCAGATCGCGAGTACCCCGTCGCTTCCGTTGCCAGCCCGATCTTGCCCTTACCGCTGAAGCTGCTGCCCGTAGGCAACCACTCTCTGCTCTGACGGCTACGCAGCGTCAGGCGATTACGCTCTCAGTCACCCCATCGTTTACCAGCACCCGGTTTGGTCATCCGGCCTATATGCAACTCGCTCGTGCGTGTCCGCTTCCCATTATCCAGGGCGCCGAAGATGGAAACGAAATGGGTGCTTTCTATCTCGTTCAACAAACCTACCGCCTCACCAATCTTCAGATCGCCTTGAATGAATATCTGCGGGTTGGTCTTGCGGCAGGGGTTTGGTTGGTAACTTAGTGGGTACGACGTCACACTGATAACACAAAAGAGACCATAAACCATCAACAATGTCCTGTGTCCCGGTTTCTACTTCCTGCAAGGAGTTTGCTATGCGCGGTGATTTTACTCGCTGGACGTTCAATCGAACCAGGCATTACAGTGGCGTTCTCAACCAACAGGGGCGAGTCGCACTTGATGCTGACTGGAATGAACAGATTGCCATTGATCTCGATGATGACCGCACCTCGCGTAGCGATCTGGTCGGTCTGTGCGGCGGTCCCCAGGGTCAGGCCGGTTTTGACATTGTCGTAGCCGGTGGTGTGCTCAGTGTGACCGCAGGTCGTTACTACGTTGCCGGGATTCGGGTTGAAAACGAGCAAACAGTTGCCATAACTGCACAACCCGATTTCCCCGTTCGTAGTTTAGCCGAAGTTGCGGGATTGACTGCCAGTGCCTCCTTACCTGCCGGTTCGTATTTTGCCTATCTTGATGTTTGGGAACGGCATATCACCGCCTTAGAGGAGCCTGCGCTGCGCGAGGTTGCGCTGGGTGGTCCCGACACAACGACTCGCTTGCAGGTTATGGCCCAGGTGAAACTCTTGCGCATTGGCGATCCCAATCCTGCCCTCGATTGTGCTACCTCGCCTGCCGGCTGGGCGGCCTTGTTGGCTGGCAGTAGTGGTCGCCTTGAGGCCCGTGCCGAACCTGATCCCACCGTCAGCGATCCATGCGTTGTTCCTGCGGACGCGGGCTATCGCGGGCTGGAAAATCAACTTTATCGGGTTGAAGTACATCGCATCGTCTCACCGACGCGCATTGCGCTCAAATGGTCACGTGACAATGGCTCTGTCGTCGTAGGCTGGACTGGACAGGACGCTCTTAATCCAAATCGGCTTACGGTCAGCAGCACCGGTCGCGATGATATATTGGGTTTAGCGCCAAATCAATGGGTCGAGTTAACCGATGACGACCGCGAGAAGCGTGGCGAGTCTGGCCCGCTGGTGAAAATTGTCCAGATCGAAGGCAACGTTGTCACTATTGATCCTGCCGGTCAAACAATTCTGTACAGTGCTTTTTCCCGCAACCCCAAAATGCGGCGCTGGGATATGCCTGATGGCGAACTGGTAGTTACAACTGGCGCGAACGCCTGGACTAATCTCGAACAGGGAGTGCAGATTCGGCTCAAGCCGGGAACCTTCCGTCCCGGTGATTACTGGTTCATTCCGGCGCGGGTCGTGACCGGTACGATTGAATGGCCGCTCGATGCAACTGGGCAGCCGATCCCACAACTGCCGCACGGAATCCGGCATGCGTATTGTAAATTGGCGCTGCTCGATTTTAATGGTAATGTCTGGACGAAACGGAGTGACTGTCGCCGTCTCTTCCCTCCACTAACCGAGTCCATCCACTTTTACGGGGTCGGTGGCGACGGTCAATCGGTGTTACCAGGTGAGATGTTGCCTCAACCGTTGCAGGTTGCAGTGACTAACGGCCAGCAGCCAGTAAATAATGCGCGGGTGCGCTTTCGACTGGCGCCTCAAACCGCTGCCGGGCAGCTCATTGCCGGTAGTGCGGCCGGTACGAGTATCGATGTCACGACTGGCCAAAATGGTATCTACTCCTGTCAGTGGCGTCCTGATCCTGCCGTTCAGAGTCAGCGCGTAGAAGCCTTCCTGGTTGAGATCGATGGCAAGCCATTTGTCAATAGTGCTGGCGAACCGGTGCTCCCCCGTGTCTTCTTTAACGCCAGCCTCGAACGGCGTGGTCGTAGTGGCTGTTGCGTGACGATCGGGTTTGACGGCGACTTCCCTGATCTCAACGCTGCGTTGAAAGAATTACTGGCGCGTGGCGAACGTCGCCTCTTGTTCTGCCTGCGTCCTGGTGTTCACGAAGTTGGTGGCCTTCGCCTCGATCCTTCGCTCACCGTTCGTCCCTTCCATCTCGAAATAAAGGGCTGTGGTCTCGCTACCGATCTGCGTCTGACTGCACCGCTAGATTTGGTTGGTATCGACACCGTTGTCCTCCACAACCTTGCTATCACCGTTGACTTTATTCCCGCACCAGGGACGGCTGCGCTTGCGCTCACTCGCTGCCCACACGTGATCATCACTGACAACTTCATCAGTGGTATGACGGCAACAGGGGGCGTACAAGATGATCGGCCTGGTGGTAGCGCATTGTTGGCGATTGTCGATAGTGATACGGTTCGCCTGAGCAATAATACGTTCACTGCGGCCATACCTGCACGCACTTTTCCACCCCTGCGTGATCTCTTTGCAAAGGCTGAATTGGCGACGCTGGCCGATCTCTTTGCCGATGATCAACGGATCATCACTCCAGAATGGCGCGAACTGGCCCAAAAAGTAGTTGAAGAGCTGATCGGTCTCAATATCGACCAGCGCCAGCAACGTTCTCGTGCAGTTGCAGCTCAGGTCTCAGAACGCATCGGTTCTTTATCTTTCGGCGAAGGATTACAGCTTTCGAAACTGATCGTCGCTCTGAACAACCCTCAAGTCAATGCAGCAACGCTCTTCGATATCCTTTTTGATCTGCGCATCGCCGCCGTAAAATCACGCCCCGGTACAGCCATTATGCTTCATCAGCGACGTGCGTTCGTCGCTGAGAGTATCGGTCTGATCGCTGACGTTCTTGACGAAGACGACATGATCCTGCTTGAACACAACCGCATTGCCGGAATCATCAGTCTTTACGGTATGCCGGCGCCAGGCGAGCAAATTGCGAATCTGGCTGAGCGTCTACGTAGTTTTGATCGCCAACCAAACGAACCGGGCGGATCGCGCTTACAACTCAGTAGTGCTCTTATGGGCACGATCCATCTGCGCAGCAACCATCTGGTATCGCTCACTATTGGTGCTGCCCTCCTCACTACATTGCAGACATTGCTCGATCAGGAGACTCCTGTTCTATCCGAAGACATCTGTGCTCGTCTCTTACTCGATAGCAACATCATTGAAGGGGTGTTCAGCATTACGCTTAGCCGAAACCTGATTATGCAAGCCAACACCTTTACCGCAATGGCTGCCCCCCGCGGCCGTGCATCCTCTGTCAACATAAGTGCCGGCGCAGGAGTTGGTTCTACTATCGGTACCCTTGGCTGGTGCCTGGCTGATGTTGCCACTTACCTTGGCAATCAGGGGCCTGGTCAGGGAAACTTGTTTGACATTGCTCGTCAGAGCGAACGGGTTACGAACCTGCAATTACAGATTCGATAAATGCAGATTCCAAGGCGGCTCTGCATACCCCAATAGCAGGTAGGTATTGCTAATGGGGTCCTACCCCACCTGGCATAGTGGGCCAATAGATCTACGATAGGGATCGCATCGGTATTGTCGTTTCGACAAGGAATGAAACACTATACGGGGAAGGCGTTGCCAATAGTAGACGGCATTTCTCGCCACGCAGACCGGTCACTACGCCAGCGAGTATCTAACCCGCCTCCATCTCCTTCTTCCTCTCCCTGTGTAGGAGAGGAATGGGTCTGAGTGCAGGTGAGTGGGTCCAGGCGCGCTCCGCAGCACGGGCATTGAAAACGCTGACACCTCTACTGAAGATTAAGGGCAGATGTGAGCCGAATCGGTGGTTGTCCGTATCGTGTTTCAATGCAAAAGGAAACCCAAAACCGTCAGCGTGACCTTGCGATCCGCCGAAACGTAGGTGCAGTACCGTTGCGCATCCGTGTGCGGATTACTCGCGGTAACGCTCGACAATCCGTTCGATTAAGCGTGTCGTCGCGTGCCCCTCATGAAAGGGCAGAATCCGCACCTCACCACCCAGCGCTTGCACGACTCGCGCTTCTGGTAGTCGTGTTGCGTCGAAGGTTGTGCCTTTCCCGTAGTCACCACCTTTCACGTACAGATCAGGTGCTAATGCTGCTACCACCGTCTCTGCCGTGCGCTCGTGGAAGATGGTAACTGCATCAACACAACGCAGCGCCGCCACGATAGTCGCTCGCTCTGTTGCCGGTACAATTGGTCGCAAAGGCCCTTTCAATTGCCGGGTCGATTCATCACTGTTGATAGCCACAATCAATCGGTCGCCAAGCGCACGTGCCGCTGTCAGATACTGTACGTGACCAACATGGATAAGATCAAAGACACCGTTAGTCAGCACGACTTTCAGCCCGGCGACCCGCCAACTTGTACGCAATGCTACCAGTTCGGTCAGCGTATAGATATTCATCGTCGTTCTCGAAATGGTGATGTCAGTGGTATGCCGATCCAGAAGAGTATGGTTAATCCGCCGATTATCCCAACGAGGAGCATGAGCTGAGATACATTCAATGGTGCACCGGCTAAGAGGGCCGTTACCAGAAAACCACCCATCGGTGTTACAGTCTGTAGGGGTACCAACCGACTGGCATGCCACCAATCACTGTAGTGAAGTCGTTCACTGATGCTACGCCCGATCACTGTGCCGGTTGTCCCGATCAGTGCCCATAGGAATGCTGCAATAAAGATACTCCACGCCTGTGATGCCCACCAGAACGCACTGCCACCGATAAACCCGATCACAACACAGACTGCGGATGATACCCACAGCGGCGCTGGGAAGAATCTTGCCATCGCATCAATCCTTCTGGTATCGCGAACGTAAAACGGCGAATCCCACCGATCAATTCTTGCCAGTCTTGTTACGACAATGCCAGACGTTTCAGCGTTCTTTCCTCACCCAATAGTTGTGGCGAACAACACAGGGGAAAGAAATGGAGTGGGGCACTGGCTCCCAACTCACCGCAAACACCCCTTCCTCTATCTGTGGAAGAGGAAGGGGATTGAAAAGGTTGAGAAGTGCCAGGCACGCTCCGCAGCACGAGCACTACAGACGTTGCCAGCCCCTACACCTCTCATACCACCCAGCGCGCATCGAGAGCTTGCGCACGAGCCGCAATCGCCGCCCGCCGCTCCTCAAACCCGCGCCGACCGAGCAGGGCGTAAGTGTTGATCTTGCCAGCTTCGACCCCAGGCTGGTCAAAAGCATTAATGTTGAACAATTCACCGGCAATTGCCGTCTGCATTTCCATCAGCATAAAGAACTGACCAAGCGTAAAGGCATTAATCTCCGGAAAGATATGCGTGATATTCGGTTGTCCGGCTTCGCTAAGTGCAATGGCCGTAGCCTGTTGTTCTGCCTGGATCAGCTCCGCCATGGTGTGTCCGCCAAGGTAACTCACACCTTCTAGATCAGGATAGGCTGTTGGGATAGGGGCTGTTTCTGCATAACGTTCGACTGCGATAAAGTTGATCAACTTATCATACGGCCCTTCCATATAAAGCTGCACTTGAGAATGCTGATCGGTCGCACCGAGCGCCTTTACCGGCGTCTGCCCGACCCGTGCTGGTTGGCCGTTACGATCAATCGCCTTCCCCAAACTCTCGGCCCACAGTTGTGCAAACCAATCGGCTACATCGCGCAGCCGATTAGCGTAAGGCATCATTACCACAATTGGCTTTCCTTTGCGGAAGCAGAGATAATTGATCAGAGCGCCCAGTGCTGCCGGGTTTGTCAATGGATCAGGATTGGCTGCCAGTTCGCGACCGTATGCGGCGCCGGCTAACAACTCACGGATATTCACCCCCGTCATTGCTGCCGACAACAACCCCACTGAAGTCAACACCGAGAACCGCCCACCTACCTTTGGCGGCAGATCAAACATTGTCCAGCCCTCACGCAGCCCGATCTGGCGCAAAAATCCACTGTTCGGATCAGTTGTCAGTACAATATGATCGCCCAGGTGATCTTCCCCAACCGCTTCAACCAGCGCCTGCCGGAAGTAGAGAAATGACGCCATTGTTTCGGCGGTCGTCCCACTTTTACTGATCACATTAAACATCGTTCGGCGCAAATCGAGAATCTGTAGTGCCCCTGCATTCAGCTCAGGGTCAGAATTATCGAGCACCAAGAGGCGTGGCCAACCTCGCCGCTCACGTGGCAACAAGTTGTAAAATGGGCCATTGATCGCCGTCTGTACTGCAATGTTGCCCAGCGCCGAGCCACCGATTCCCAATACCACGAACGTATCGATCCGATCACGATGTTCGGCAGCAAACTGTTCAAACGGTGTCACATCCTGATCGGGTAACAACGGCCAACCAAGATCGGCCTGCCGTTGTTGGATTGCTGCAATTGCTGCGGCTGCCCGTGGTGCTTCTGCTTCCAGCTCCGCCGGCATGAGACCGTGCGTTCCAAACACGTTATTCACGTCCAGCCGAATCCGTTGGCTTTCTCGCCAGCTCGCATCTTCGTGGCGCATCATGAACTCCTTACTTTATGATCGGCCTTCACTCAATCTGTTTAGAGTCTAGCTTTTCTAGTAACGGTCACCTGCCTTGCCCTATTACGCTCAGGATACCATACCTGCCGTCAGTAATGGCGAACAGAGGCATAAGGAGTGAGGGGTATATGATCCTTATGAGCGTATCATGCACAATCGAACATGGTGAAACGTGCTACGCTCCCTGTCTTTAGCAAGGGGAAAGTGAGAACCTGATCAACAACAATGATTTCAACGAGCGCCGATCCAGTTGCCGCGGCTCTCCCGCGCTCATCATAGTTCAGAGCAGGCGCACGAGTATAATGCCCACACCACGGCGATCATTTGCGTTTCACACCAGAAAACGATAAGATGAAGATGATGAGCGAAAACGGGTCGGCTTGAGGTAAAGGAACATGTATGCACGCAGTACAAACCGCTGACATCAAGAGCTTTCTTATCGGCTCGATGAAACTCCGTCCGTTTACCGGCAACGAACTGATGGCGGTACGGGTCGAAGCTCCCAAAGGAGCGACCGCACCGGCTCATAGCCACCCTCACGAACAAATGACGTTAGTCATCAGTGGTCGTGTACGTTTTCGCGTTGGCGATGAATGGCGAGAACTCGGCCCTATGGAGATTGTCCATATTCCTGGTGGCGTCGAACACGAGGCTGTCATGGAGGAAGATTCGATCTTTTTCGATCTCTTCCATCCGGTACGTGCCGACTTTATCCAGCGCCAGGCTGAAGCTGAGGAAGCTTAAGATGATCGCTACGGATTACTTGCACGCTCGTTCTGCGTCTGGCGGGCTGCGGCATATTCCTCAGCCGTAATCATCTGACCGCCAACCACTTCCTGGCTAATCAATCGACGTTGGCGGTCAAAGCGCAATTCGGCTGTCATCAGGCGAAAACAACGATCATCCATCATCTCTTTACGAATCCAGTAACCGGCGATCTCTTCACGATCATCATATTCGACCGACAAATCGTTGTAGAGGTTAATCCGGGTTTGTACAACAGCACCACACCGGTTGCAGCGCACGTGGAAAAGCATCACCGGCGGTTCTGAATGACCGCCGAATAATCGTCGTAACCATTGCATGAGTTCACTCTCCGATATAGATGCGACAAGATGCTATGATTCATCATAGCGCACCTACCAAAGAACAGCAACCATCAGGAGTGTTATACCAATCCTGTTCACGAAAACCGTATATCCTGGTGCGCGGGCCTCTGGCCCGCAATCCCACCTTGCGTGGAAGAACGCGCCGATGATGATCGTTCCCCCGATGCCCCACAAGCAGGGTGAACATACGGGGGACTCGGAGGTAGTAGGGCGCTGATGCACTCCCTCATAGATTTCAGCCGCCCACCGCACCTACAGCCAGAGGCCCGCATCCCCAGATGACTGCGTGAGTCAGAAGTCATTGGCAGCGGATGTGTGATGTTCATCGGTGTTTCTTCGCTGGTGTATCGTCTGGTCATCGAAGGTGACCTAAAGCTGAAAACTCCGAAAAACCCTATCCGGCGCCGTACCCATTTGCATAAAACGCCAGATTGTGTTAGAATGCACACTGCTGAGCGATGGCTCGACGCCGTCGGTGTGTGCCGACGTAGCTCAATTGGCAGAGCAGCGGTTTTGTAAACCGCCGGTTCAGGGTTCAAGTCCCTGCGTCGGCTCCATCGCTACTTACGGGTCGGTACCGAAGTGGCCAAACGGGGCGGTCTGTAAAATCGCTGGCTTACGCCTTCGCAGGTTCGAATCCTGCCCGGCCCACCAACAAATGAGTAGAGTGTTTCTTGTATCGCTCTACTCGTTTATGCCTACGTAGCTCAGTCGGTAGAGCACGTCTTTGGTAAAGACGAGGTCACGGGTTCAAGTCCCGTCGTAGGCTCCAGCCGACAGTGATGGCGAGGTGAGCGCGAACCTTGCCCAGTTGCTCGTGCCAACTGTCTTGGCACGAGCGGCATATTTTCGCGCCTTGTCTTAAGGAGCAAGGAATCCATGGCCAAACAAAAATTCGAGCGGACGAAACCGCACGTCAATGTCGGCACCATCGGTCACGTAGACCACGGTAAGACGACGTTGACCGCTGCAATCACCAAGGTGCTGTCACTCAAGGGCGCGGCCCAGTTTATGGCCTACGACCAGATTGACAACGCACCCGAAGAGCGTGCCCGTGGCATTACCATCGCCATTCGCCACGTCGAGTATCAGACCGAGAAACGCCACTACGCGCACGTGGACTGTCCTGGTCACGCCGACTATATCAAGAATATGATTACCGGCGCAGCGCAGATGGACGGCGCCATCCTGGTAGTGAGCGCGCCCGATGGCCCGATGCCCCAAACCCGCGAGCACATCCTGCTCGCCCGCCAGGTGCAGGTACCGGCCATCGTGGTGTTCCTCAACAAGGTCGATATGATGGACGACCCCGAGCTGCTGGAGCTGGTCGAGCTGGAGTTGCGCGAGCTGCTCAGCAAGTACGGGTTTCCGGGCGATGAGATTCCGATTATCCGCGGGAGCGCGCGCAATGCGCTGGAAAGCCCGAGCCAGGACATCAACGCGCCGGAGTATGCCTGTATCCTGGAGCTGATGAAGGCGGTCGATGAGTACATTCCGACGCCGCAGCGGGCGATTGACCAGCCGTTCCTGATGCCGATAGAAGACGTGTTCGGGATTAAGGGGCGTGGAACGGTGGTGACCGGGCGGATCGAGCGCGGGAAGGTGAAGGTCGGCGATACGGTCGAAATCGTGGGGATGACCGAGGAAGCGCCGCGCCGGACGGTAGTGACCGGGGTGGAGATGTTCCAGAAGACGCTCGACGAAGGGATTGCTGGCGACAACGTCGGCTGTCTGTTGCGGGGGATTGAGCGCAACGAGGTTGAGCGCGGGCAGGTGTTGTGCGCGCCTGGGAGCATCAAGCCGCACAAGAAGTTTGAGGCGCAGGTGTACGTGTTGAAGAAGGAAGAGGGTGGACGGCACACGCCGTTCTTCTCGGGCTACCGGCCGCAGTTCTACATTCGGACGACCGACGTGACGGGGGCGATTAGCTTACCGGCGGGGATGGAGATGGTGATGCCAGGCGACAACGTGGTGATGACCATCGACCTGATCGTGCCGGTGGCGATTGAAGAGGGATTGCGCTTCGCCATCCGCGAGGGTGGTCGCACCGTCGGTGCCGGTGTCGTAACCAAGATTCTTGATTAATTCCCAAGGCCGGATTCGCTAAGCTGTCGGTGGCGCTGCCGTCGCCGACAGCTTCAAAGTGAAGGGTATAAAATGGCCGTGGCCAAAGATACAGATCGTGACGTTCAAGAAAACATTCTCGTGCGCACGTTTCGCGAAACGCGCAGCGAGTTACGGCAAGTTGTTTGGCCAAGCCGCGAAGAGACGATTCGCCTTACGATCCTCGTGGTTGCAGTGTCGCTTGTTATCGGGTTGTTGCTCTTCATTGGCGATACAATCTTCACTTTCCTTTACACGAGTCTCGTGAGCCTCGTCCAGTAGCTGTTCGCGAACGGGGACTGCCATGTCTGAGGAAAAGGAAAAGGAAAAAGAGAAAGAGGCCGATGATCGGCGCTGGTATGTGATCCATACCTACTCAGGTTACGAAAATAAGGTCAAGAAAAATCTGGAGCATCGGATTGCGTCGATGGAGATGCAAGACCAGATTTTTCGCGTGATCGTGCCAACTGAAGAGGAAATTGAGATCAAAAATGGTCAGCGCCGCACGGTTAATAAGAAGATCTATCCCGGCTATGTCCTGGTGCAGATGCGTCTTACCGATGATTCGTGGTACGTGGTGCGCAATACACCTGGCGTGACCAGCTTCGTCGGGCATGGCAATAAACCTACTCCCCTTGATGAAGAAGAGGTGAAAGCAATTCTTCGTCAGATGGAGGGCGAAACTCCGAAGGTACGCGTAAGCTATCAAAAAGGACAGGCGGTTAAGATTATCGATGGTCCCTTTACCGATTTCGAGGGTATTGTCGATGCCATCGATCACGAGCGAGGTCGGGTGCGTGTCCTCGTCTCTTTCTTTGGCCGTGAAGCGCCAGTTGAACTTGATTTCTTACAGGTAACTCGATTGGTAGAATAATTGTGTCGTCGATCCGCTACCTCGCCGGTTGCGCGAGGGAGGGAGAGGGCGTTGCCTGCTTTCCCGCCATGTAAGGAGTTGTGTCGTGGCTAAGAAACTTGTGGCAGTGGTAAAACTGCAATTGCCGGCCGGTAAGGCTACCCCGGCGCCGCCCGTTGGCCCGGCGCTCGGTCAGTACGGCATCAATATTATGGCCTTCGTGAAGGAGTATAACGAAAAATCGGCCTCGCAGGCCGGGAGTATCGTTCCGGTCGAGATTTCGATTTACAGCGACCGCTCCTTCGTCGCCCGTCTGCTTACCCCACCGGCGGCTGATCTTTTGCGCAAAGCGGCTGGTATTCAGAAGGGTGCCAGTACGCCGAAGCGCACGACGGTTGGTACGATTACACGTGCACAGTTGCGCCAGATCGCTCAGCAGAAATTGCCTGATATGAACGCGAATGATATCGAGGCCGCTGAGCGGATTATCGCCGGTACGGCACGGAGTATGGGCATTAAGATTGTTGAATGATTAGTTGGTGGGAGGATTACTTGATCCGCCATCACCACCAGGAGTAGCTGCCATGCCAAAGCACGGAAAAAAGTATCTCGCCGCTCTGGCGAAGGTTGATCGAACTCGTCTCTATTCACCGCTCGATGCGCTCGCCCTGGTTAAAGAAACGTCGTACACAAAATTTGATGCGACGGTTGAAACGCATCTGCGGCTTGGTATCGATCCTCGTCACGCTGATCAGAATATTCGTACTACGGTTGCATTGCCACACGGTACCGGTAAAACGGTGCGTGTGCTGGTCTTTGCTCAGGGTGAAGCTGCGCAAATCGCGCTCGATGCCGGTGCAGATTATGCGGGTAGCGATGATTTGATTGCCCGTATCGACCGCGAGAATTTCTTCGACTTCGATGTGGCTATCGCAACCCCTGATATGATGGGTAAGGTCGGTCGCATCGGTCGTAAGCTCGGTCCGCGTGGTTTGATGCCTAACCCAAAGAGTGGGACCATCGTTCCTGCCGCCGATCTGGCCCGTACCATCCGCGAGGTGAAGGGAGGTCGGGTCGAGATTCGTAACGATAAGACCGGTATCCTGCACGTTGCTATCGGGAAGGTTAGTTTTACACCACAGCAGTTGAGCGAAAATTTTGTAGCGCTCATGGACGCGGTGAAAGCGGCAAAGCCAAGTGGTGCGAAAGGTACCTATATTCGGAGTGTGACGCTGACAAGTACTATGGGGCCTGGAATACCGGTTGATCCGGTTGCTGCCCAGAATTTGAAGGTCTAATATCTTTCATTAGCTGCCTGAGACAGTCGGTGAGCTGTGCTCTTAATGGCCTTTGGGCTGCCGACCGAGGTGGCGTCTGAGATACGATAGTCGTGAGTGATATGCTCACTCTGTCAGTTGTGCGCAGATAAGCTGCGCCGTTCTCGGTCGCCTGTCTCAGGAGACAGGCGACCGTTTTTAATCTACTTTGAGAGGAGGTGAAATGCATGCCAACGCAGCGTAAAATTGAGACGGTTAGTACGCTGACCGAAAAGCTGCGCCGCGCCCAGTTGGTTGTGGTTGCCGACTATCGCGGCGATGGTAAGGGTATGAGCGTTGCCGATATGACAGAGTTACGCCGTAAGTTGCGCGAGCACGGTGGCGAGGTTGTAGTGGCAAAAAATACGCTGTTGAGAATTGCCGCTAATCATACTGGACGTGAGGCAATTGACCCACTACTGTCTGGCCCAACGGCAGTGACCTTCGGGTATGACGATGTCTCGAAGGTTGCGAAAGCGCTCCTCGATTATCTAAAGTCGGGGAATAAGAGCTTTACTGTGCGTGGCGCCTTGCTCGGTCAGACATTGCTTCCGGCTGACGCCCTTGAGCAGGTGACCAGGCTGCCTTCGCGTGAGCAGGCGCTTGCACAGGTGGTCGGCGGCATTGCCGCACCGGTCGCTGGCGTGGTTGGTGTTCTCAACGCCGCGATTTCAAACGTTCTCTACGTATTGCAGGCTCGGATCGATCAGTTACAACCGCAAGGTGAAACGGCATAATCGTTATCTGCGCGGTCAAGTATTTATTTCTATCCTATAAGGAGTGTACAACCATGTCCAAGATTGATTCAATTATCGAGATGATTGAGGGCCTTAACGTCCTCGAGCTGGTTGAGCTGAAGAAGAAGATGGAGGAGAAGTGGGGGGTTACCGCTGCTGCTCCTGTGATGGCAATGGGCGCCGCAATGCCGGTTGCTGCGGCCGGTGATGGTGCTGCGGCTGCGGCGCCGGTCGAAGAGAAGACTGAATTCGACGTCATCCTCAAAGAGGCCGGTCCTAACAAGATTCAGGTTATTAAGGTGGTGCGTGAGCTGACCAACCTTGGTCTGAAGGAGGCGAAGGACCTGGTTGAGGGTGCACCCAAGCCGGTTCGCGAAGGTGTGAGCAAGGAAGAGGCCGAGGCAGCCAAGGCGAAACTGACCGAAGTCGGTGCAGTGGTTGAGATTAAGTAGTCCTGCCCTTGCAATTTAGCTTTGCACGGAGTGCGGCAGATGGTTGTAAAGACCTTGCCGCACTCTGTTTTTGTTGAGTTGTTGTTGATTTCATAGTAATCGTTCAACTGTTTTTGGGTGAAATGAGGTCGGTATACGCTGTTTCCCTTGCTACACGGCGCTTTTGATCATTGTATTTCTTGTCACATACTTATAGTGATTGCTGCCACTAGCAGTAAAGCCTGCTCTGGAAAGGAATCTGTTATGGAGCTGTTTCTACAGGTGTCACTAGAAGGCGAATCGGTTCGTTGGGGGCGGATACCAATATCCTACCTTGCGATCTTTCTGGCAGTTTTCAGCGCGCTTTGTATCGAACGGGAGAAATCCTGCTTGATGAGCAGGATAATGTTGAGCACGATGTTAAGAGAATTGTGAGGCGGAAGCAACTTCGGCAGCTTCTAGAATTGGATCTCGTTGGGATTTCGGAGCGCAGTCTATCAACGATACTTTCCTTCCAGCGAAGCGTAACCGTGCGTTCGGCAGGAAACGGTAGTGAGGCGATTCGTATTTTTGAGAAGGCTCTTTGGGAATTAGAAGAGATGCAACACGTTACAGACGAGTCGTCTTTCAGGTTCGATAGAGAGGTGCTTACTGCTTGGAGTAGGGTTGGTGACCTCTTCCGAAGAGGTGTCTCATGCATGACCTTCACATTGTATCGAGACGTATTACCACTGCACGTTTGGTATACCGCTCAGGGGTTTGATGTCATCAGCAGACACACATTGACCGAGATAGAAGGTTATGTGTTCATGGTCGATTTTAAGCGTCGGCGTATGTCATTACAAACGTCTTCTGGCGAGTCGGTGTCTTGTACGTTCACCGAGGAACAAGCGGACGAGGTCGATGGAATGACACGACACTACGTGCGGGTAACAGGTGAAGCCATTATCAATCCGGCTACCGGCAAGACGAGCTATGTACGTGTACATACTATTGAACCGTTGTCGAGAACCCGGGAGTTTTGGCAGTTTAGAACTCTTGATGAGCTTGCCATGCTACAGGGAATTACCTCAAAAACCAATCTAGAAACTCTCTATAATACATGGCCTGGCGAGGTTGATGATAAATTTGAGGAGTTTATCAATAGTCTACGCAAAGGAAATTTAGCTGAATAGTGCAAGAGCATTGCATGAAATCGAAATATCTGCTTCTCGACACAAATATTGTTTCATACATCATGAAAAATGCTCCACAAGCACAGCTCTATGAAAAGCATCTCTCAGGAAAGAGACTTGCTATATCCTTCATTACTGTGGGAGAGCTTTGGGCTGGCGCAGAGTGGGCAAATTGGGGGCACAACAAAAAGCACAACTCCGTGCTACTATTCGTAAATTTGTGGTGATTCCCTGCAATTATCGTATAGCCGAACATTACGGTGCGATCATTGCACATCGAAAAAAGAACGGTGTCCCGATCTCCTGCGCCGATACCTGGATTGCGGCATGTGCACGAAGCTATGATATACCTCTCGTTACCCACAACGCGAAAGATTTTACCAATATTCCTGGCCTGCAAGTGATTACCAAAAACCCTTGAAACGTACAGAGTGAATATCGCGCCGGGCATAAATCTCTCAATCCTCTATCACAGATATGGTATATTAGATAATTGATGAAGACTGTACTGCCGCGTGCGTTTCGCGCTGTTGAGCAATTTCACGAACTATACGCAGTCGTGGCGCCGGCGTTGCGGGCGCAACAGGAACGGGTACAGGCCTGCTTGCGTACTGCGATTGAACGACCGGCGCTGTATGAGGCTGTGCTTGCCACACTGCGCGAGCAGCGGGGGGTTATCGCCCTCGAAGCGCCGATGGGTGTTGGCGCAACGACTTTGCTCTGTCAGTTGGCGGTACGCGCTGAATGGCCGCTCTGGCTGGCCGATGATGATGAGGGAAATGGAGCACTAGCCTTCTACGCCCAGATTGTGGCCACTCGTCGGCCCACCTTGCCTTTACTTGATCCGGCTGCGTTGACTGACCCCGCTGCTTTTGAGCGTCTCCTGAATGAGATTGCCGACCCGTCTCGCCCGCTGGTGCTGCTGGTAAGTGCGCCGGATCGTGATCGGCAACCGTTGCGTCCGCTCCCGTTACCACTGCCGTTTGATGTACCGCCAGGCGTTATTTTGCTGGTTCATGGTCAATTGCCGGTCGAACCAGATGCTCGACTGGTATTACCCGCCGCTGATCGGGCGCTGCTTCAGACACAGACCAGTCTCCTTGAACGGCGTCACTGCCCACCCAAATGGCGCGAAGCTATTTTGGCGGCTGCTCAGGGGAATTTGCTCTACCTCAGTTGGGCTGAACGTTGGCTGCACCTTGGCTTGCTGGAGATTACTCATCTGCCGACCGATCTCGATCAGCTTCTTCAGAATTGGTGGCAGTCGCTTAACGCAACCGAACGACGTTTGGCAGTATTGTTAGCTGCGGCTGGTGAACCGTTACCGGTTGTTGCGCTCGCCGAGGTCAGCGCTGAGCATCCACAACTCCTGCTCGACCGCTGGGAAGAACAGGGATTGGTGCATATCAATTTGTGGCGGGCGAGCGATGAGGATACTCTCTTGCTCGTGCGCTATACCCATCGTGCGCTGCGCCTTTTCCTTGCGCGTCATGTGCCGCACGAGGTGGAGGCTGCGCATTGCGAGTTGGCTCAGTGGGGCACTGAACGGTTGCGGCGTAATCCGCTCGACCCGACCAATCGCTATCTCGGTCGGCAACTGGCTCGCCATGCGGTACTATGTACGCCCGAGCAACGAACACCTGATCTGCCTGTCGCACAGCCGTTGAGCTGGCTACGCGAACGAGAATTACGGGAAGGATTGGCTGGCGCGCTGCGTGATGCCGGATGGATGCTGCATGACCCGGCACTCACGTCGCCGCTGAGTCTGGCGCGGATGGCTGCGGTTACCGGAACGCTTGCCGCTCGCGCCCGTCAATTGAGCGGCGAGTTAGTAACGGCTGCGTTCCTCACAGCGGTGAATACATCCGGTCGTGAAGGAAGCCTGCGCCGGGTGACCGCTATTGTCGAACAATTGCCGGATGGGGTGCCGAAAGCGGCCGTTTTGCGTCAACTCGGCGAAGCGTGTTACAGCGTGAATATGCGGAGTGCAGCGATGCGCCTGCTCTCGCGCGCGCTTGATCTCGAGGCGCAACCGGTCTCGCGGGCGTGGCGTGATGTTCGTGATCAGGCAATAGAAGCGTTGGCAACGGCGTGTATCGAGGCGGGCGATCCTGATCGCGCCTTGCTATGCGCCGAGCGGATCGATTTGCTGGAACGACGCGCTCATGTCGAAACGCTGGTTGTGCGTTACTTCCTGGATAACGGTCAGTACGATCGGGCCTGGCGATTGGCACGGGCTATTCTGCACGAACATCGTGCAGCCTGGGCGCAAGCTGAGGTTGCAGTGGCGCTGGCACGGATCGCCGATCCCCGCGCTCAGATGTTACTTGCAGAGCTAACGGTAGAGACGGCGCGGGCATGGGCAGAAATCGAGTTGGCCTGCGATCTGGCTACACATAACGAAGATGCAGCGTTGCAGCGGATTATGGCGCTGCCAAGTCCTCATCAGCGCGATCGTGGTTTGGCCCGGCTGGCGCGGGTCTTTGCCCTGGCCGAGAAGGATGGCGACGCCCTGGCGGCTGCAGAGCGGATTACCAGCCGCGAATTGCGCGTAACGACGCTGCTTGAGTTGCGAGTCTTGCTGCAAGGTCTGGTTGCAAACTTAGCAACCGAACGGGCAACGCGGGAGATAGACGCGCTCCAGGGTGAAGACCGACCGATTCTCCTGGCTGCACTGGCCGCAGCGCATGCTGCGATTGGGCGTCGAGAACGGGCATTGACAATTGCCCGCCAGTTAAGCGGCGAAGAACTGGAACGGGCCCTGTCGCGGGTAGCCGTTGCGTGCGCCCAGGCTCATGATTATACTGGCGCTCAGGCGGTACTTGCCGAGATCACCGACGATGATGAGCGTGATTGGGCACGCGATGAGATTGCGCGTCTGCTGGCGGCTGCCGGTGATTGGCAGGCAGCTAGCGATCAGGCAGCGGCTATCGTTGCCCCCGATCAACGAGCACGAACCAGGGCCGATCTGGCGATTGCACTGATGCGGGCCGGTAAGGTATCTGAAGCGGTGAGGTTGATCCGTGAGATTGATCTTGCCGGCGAGCGGGCGCGAGCTTTGATTGTCTCGGCGCCGTTACTGGCAACGGCTGATCCGATCCTGGCCGATCAGCTTACCGATGAGTTGCTGATTGGCGAGGCGCGGAGTCGGTATCGGGCGGCTCTGGTTGTGGCATTAGCCGGACAGGGCCAGCTTACAGTAGCAGATGCCATTACCCGCCGGATTCGCCGTCGCAACGAACGAGTACGGGCCGGGCTGGCGATAGTCGCAGCGCGAGATCCTGCCGATCCGAGCACTCTGGCCCAGTTCGCAGCCACGTTACAGCAGGCCGCTATTGGTCGTGAGGAGATATTCCGTTCGCTCGAGATAGCAGTACCGATTCTGCTGCGGATGGGGGGAACACCCTTGCTGGCCGATCTGGCTGCTGCACTGGTGGCCGATGATCGAGCCTGAACAAGTGCGCCGCGAACACCCAGAGGAACTCGCGTACCGTTGCTACCTTTCGGTCCTGGCGGGGTTCCGCAAGTATCTGCCGTTCGCGGCACAATTCCATTATACGCGAAAATTCCCATTGTGCAACTCTTGCATCTACGAACAAGCGTGGTATTATTCCAAACAACCGTAGTTGCAGGAGGTTCCATGAGCAGCGAAACCACTACTCGTCCCCCCAAGCGCTATGCGCGGATCGCCCCCCTCTATAAGGCGATGATCTGGACATCTTTCATCATGAATGCGGTTCTGCTGGTTGTGCTCGGCATTGTGGTTGGTATTCTGGTGATGTATCAACGCCAGGTAGCCCAGCTCTCCGAGAGTTTACCGGTCTTTGCAGCCAACAATCTCGCCGAGTTGCAAGATGTGGTTGATAAACTCGAAGGGGCGACGATTGTGTATACCGTACCGTTAAGCACCCGTCTACCGATTGAGCTGAATGTGCCGATTAACGGTGATACCATCATGACCGAGCGTAACGTGGTAACGCTGACCGAGCCGGTTGCACTGCAAGCCCCTGCCCAAATCACTTTTCCCGGTGGTGGTGGGAATCTCAATGCCAGTGTGTCTATTGTGTTGCCGGCTGGCCTGGAATTACCGGTTGATCTGAATATGAATGTCAAGTTAGTTACCTCTATTCCGGTTGAGCTGGATGTACCGGTGAACATACCGCTGGCCGAAACCGAATTGGGACCCCAGTTCACTCGACTCGGCGCTATCGTTGATCGGTTGGTAGCACCGGTTGCCCCCTTGCTACCAATGCCAGATACGCCTCCGGACAGTAGTAAGCCACGTCGCGAGTAGATTTGGTGTGCAACCTAACCGTTCCTCAGTTGATCTGGCCCGAACCCGAAGGGCAACAATTCCTGCGGCGTCGTCAGTCGCCGCTCACTGCCATTGTGGTTCAGCAACACAATTTGCGCCTGTGGCGCCAGCTCTAAGATAACCTGGCGGCAGGCACCACAGGGGCTGGCTACAGTCGGGGTTGGAGTCACCACCGCCAGCGCAATGACCGGTCCTGCTGTGGACATATGGGCACAGAATAGCGCCACTCGTTCGGCACATATTGTCAGCGGATAGGATGCATTCTCAATATTAGCGCCGGTAAACATCTGGCCGTCGGCGGTTAGTACGGCTGCACCAACGGCAAATTGCGAGTATGGGGCATACGCACGCTGTTGGGCCTGCAAAGCTGCTGTAATTAAACGATCAAGGGCCACTGGATCCATGCGCTTCCTTGGGGAGCGGCAACAGAGGTTTCTCGGCGTCAGCCGGTGTTGCCGCTGCCACTTCAGCCGGCATTTGCCGCACAATGTGTAACCGTTCAGCACGAATACCCTTTATTGATAATACGGTGATGGTAACATCGCCACAGATAACTTGATCGCCAACCCGTGGAATGCGTCCCAATTGCTCGTACACCAGTCCACCAATCCGGTCAGCGGTCGTTTCTGGAAATTCGACTTCCAGCATGTCGGCTACGTCATCAATGGTTACGCGGGCATCAACAATCAATTCGTGCGGCCCAACCTCGACAATAGATGGTTCTTCGGTGTCATACTCGTCACGAATTTCGCCCACAATCTGCTCGATCAAATCTTCGAGAGTGACGATACCGGCAGTGCCCCCGTATTCATCAACCACAATCGCCATATGCACACGTCGGCGTTGCAAGTCTTCCAACAGGGTAGATACCTTCATCGTCGCTGGTACGAAGTGTGCCGGGCGAAGGAGATCGCGTAGCGGAGCATCGCGCTTTCCATCACGTAGTACGGGAATGAGGTCCTTGGCGTAGAGAATACCGATCACGTTGTCAATAGTCTCTTCATACACCGGAATACGCGAATGACCGCACGTGATGGCGACATCAAGTGCCCGATCAAGGGAACTATTGACTTCCAGGGCAACGACGTCAACGCGCGGGATCATGATCTCGCGCACGAGCGTATCGCCAAAATCCATCACCCCTTCTATCATCTCTCGCTCTTCGTGCTCGATCCATCCTGCCTCTTCACCGGCACTCATCATCAGTCGTAACTCCTCTTCGGTCACCAGGGGAGTGGGTGGAGCTGGTTGTCCGCTGAGGAAAGTAAAGAGCGGACGTGTGATGAGATTAATGATCGCCATCAGCGGCCACAACAGGGTCGCAATGGCTACTAATGGTCGCGCCAGCAGTAAAATGGTTGTGTCAGGACTACGGCGTGCCAGCGCCTTTGCCACAACTTCGCTCAGGATCAAAATCGCAAACAGCAGCCCGACCAGACTGCTACTGATAATCAGAACCCCATGGGCAGCAGTGAGCTGTATGGTCAGTGCAGTGACAGTTATCGTCAGGGCAGCGTTGAGGAAGATAATAGCCGACTTGATCCGGTGCGGTTCATCGAGGAAATGGGCCGAAAACCGACGACCACCGAGACCTGCTGAAGCGAGAAGCGTGCTTAGGCGAGGTCGACTCACGGTGATCAAGGCTGTATCAGCGGCCGAGATGATACCGAGTGCAATGAGACACAGCGCAATCCCAATCACCAGCGAACTAGGGTTAGGGTCTTCCAAGCGAATCATCCTCCTTCCCGCAAAGCAGAGAGGCGCGCATCATTGTGGGTATGCGCCCGACGTTCAGATGGCTTCGGGCGCAACAATGCGGTATGTTCAGGAGAAGAGCGCGCTCAGTGACAAATCTTTGTGAATCCGCATGATTGCTTCGGCGAATAGCGGTGCGACACTGATAGTGCGCACACGTGCTGCGCTTGCTTCGGGAGGTTGCGGTATTGTGTTGGTAACCACTGTCTCGATCAGGTCGGATTGGGCAATCAGTTGCAGGGCATTGTCGGCAAAGATGCCGTGGGTTGCACAGGCATACACTGCACGGGCGCCACGGGCCAGCAAGGTCTGGGCAGCCTCGATTAAAGTTCCGCCGGTTGAGATCATATCATCGATGATAATGGCTGTCTTACCTTCTACTTCACCGACCATTTCAATCACTTCGGCGGTATCGGGTTCGGGGCGTTGCTTGGCGATAATAGCCAGACCGGCGCCGATCCGCTCACGGAAGCGGTTGGCGCGATTCACACCGCCGGTATCGGGGGACACCACAACCGGGTTTGGCAAATTAAGCTCGCGAATATAATCGGCCAAGAGGGGTGATGCCTGTAGATGATCGACCGGAATGTCGAAGAACCCTTCGATTGCCGGAGCGTGCAGATCCATCGTCAGCACCCGGTCGGCGCCCGCGGTGCGGATCAAGTTGGCAACCAGTTTGGCGGAAATGGGTTCGCGCCCCGATGTCTTTTTCTCTTGCTTGGCATACCCATAGTAGGGAATGACGGCCGTGACGCGAGCTGCCGATGCCCGACGGAAGGCGTCGATCATAAGGAGCAATTCCATCAAGTTGTGATCGACCGGTGTGCAGGTAGGCTGGATCACAAACACATCACAGCCGCGCACGTTATCGTGAATTTTGACTCTCGTCTCGCCGTTCTTGAAGGTACCGACTAATGCCCGCCCCAGATTGATACGCAGATTGCGGGCAATCTCTTGCGCTAGCGCCGGATTAGCGTTACCGGTAAAAATGAGCAGGCGACCATCCATAAGTTCGGTCTTTCTTTCTTGAATAGAAACGCGCAGCGAGCATGCTCACTGCGCACCTGTTCATTTGTCAGCTTAGCATCGCTGACTGCTCCTGGTTGAAGAAAGATTGTGTGAGTTCAACCGTTTCATTGCCTGATGGCAGAGCAAGAAATTGGCTGCCGGGCCAGGATTCGAACCTGGACAAACGGATCCAAAGTCCGTGGTGCTACCATTACACAACCCGGCACCTCGCTGAGTATTATACCACAAATAGCGAATGTTGTTGTCGAATTTTTATGACCGTTGGGTATATGCTACACTAGAAGCTGAATGAAGAACGCACAAGGAGTCGCTCTATGACCGATACACAAAAAATTATCTTCTCGATGTACCGGGTGGGCAAGGTCGTGCCACCCAATCGCGAGATTCTTAAAGACATCAGTCTGTCGTTTTTTTACGGTGCTAAGATTGGCGTGATCGGCGTCAACGGTTCGGGCAAAAGCACACTGTTGCGCATCATGGCCGGTGTTGATCAGGACTACACTGGTGAGATTACCCGTTCACCCGGCTATACCGTCGGTTTGCTCGAACAGGAGCCATATCTCGATAACAGCAAGACGGTGCGTGAAGTTGTCGAGGAGGGGGTGGCCGAAACGGTAGCGTTACTCCGTCGCTACGATGAGATTACCGAGCTGTTTAACGATCCAAACGCAGATTACGATGCGTTGATTGCCGAGCAGGCTGAGCTTCAAGATAAAATCGATCACGTTGATGGCTGGAATCTCGATAGCCGGTTGGAATTAGCGATGGATGCGTTGCGCTGCCCACCTGCTGACACCCCGATAGCGGTATTGTCGGGTGGTGAGCGGCGCCGGGTGGCGCTTTGCCGTTTGCTCTTGCAGCAGCCCGACATCCTCTTGCTCGATGAGCCGACCAACCATCTCGATGCTGAGTCGGTTGCCTGGCTTGAACGTCATTTGCAGGAGTATAAGGGAACAGTTATCGCCGTGACCCATGACCGCCACTTTCTCAATAATGTTGCCGGTTGGATTCTGGAACTGGAACGTGGCCATGGGATTCCCTGGCGGGGGAACTATTCGAGCTGGCTCGAACAGAAACGACAAAAATTGGCCGAGAGCGAGAAGGCCGAGTCGCAGCGGCAGAAGGCACTCCAGCGCGAGTTGGAGTGGATCAATATGGCGCCGAAGGGGCGTCACGCGAAGTCAAAAGCCCGGATCGCAGCTTACGAACGGTTGCTGAGCGAGGCTCAGGATCAACGCGAACGTGAACTCGAAATCTATATTCCACCCGGTCCTCGGCTCGGTGACCTGGTTATTCGGGCAACCAATGTGACGAAGGCCTACGGCGACAAGTTGCTCTATGAAAATCTGAGTTTTGATGTGCCACCGGGCGCAATCGTTGGCATTGTTGGTCCCAACGGCGCCGGTAAAACGACGCTCTTCCGCATGATTGTTGGGCAAGAAAAGCCTGATGGAGGGACACTAGAGATTGGTGCTTCAGTCAAGCTCGGTTATGTCGATCAGAGCCGGGAAGTGCTTGATCCGAAGCAAACCGTCTGGGAAGCCATTTCCGAAGGTAACGAGCAGATTATGCTTGGTGGTCGGCAGGTGAATTCACGCGCCTACTGTGCACGCTTTAATTTCAGTGGTAGCGATCAGCAAAAGCTTGTCGGAAACCTTTCCGGCGGTGAGCGAAACCGGGTTCATCTGGCGCGGATTCTCAAGTCTGGGGCGAATGTGCTTTTGCTCGATGAGCCAACCAACGATCTCGATGTTCATACGTTGCGTGCGCTTGAGGAGGGTCTGGAGAACTTTGCCGGTTGTGCGCTAATTATTTCTCACGACCGCTGGTTTCTCGATCGGGTTGCTACGCATATTCTGGCTTTTGAAGGCAATAGCCAGGTCGTTTGGTTCCCCGGTACCTATTCTGAATACGCCGCCGATTATCGGCGACGGAAAGGCGCTGAAGCCGATCATCCCCACCGGATTGTGTATCGTAAATTGACCCGGTAGTTCTCAGGTGGTGTGGAGCGAGCCACAACGCTCTCCTGCGCACAGTAGCAGCAGGGTTGTTAATGGCAGGGGCTGGCGAATCAGTCCCTGCCATTTCTGTGAACGAATGCGTGATAGCTCAAGCATCCTCGGAATGGGTCGCATGAAAGTTAATATCGGCCTCTGTTGTGGAGTGGCCTGTAACTGTGTCGGTTGTGAGAGGCTATTGGTCAGTGTGGACGCGATTTTGTCGATGAGGTAATCGATAAAGGTTATGCCCGCGATTGCCCACCGCGTCGAACTGGCAGGTGATCAATCTCATTTGTGCTGGCGTGGTAATCTTTTCTCGGTCTTTCGTCGGCAAGAGAAGTAGTCCCCGGAACAGGCGGTTATGTTCTTGTGCATGCTACAATGACCTACGCATAAACCTCATTCAGACAAAGGGAGGCGGTATGCGTTTCATAATTTCTTTACTCCTCTGTTTCCTACTGACCGGTTGTGCTACGCCGGTTAGCAGGCCCACACCTACGCCAACCGTACCACCTCCCCCCACACCGCCACCTCCGACACTACCGCCTCCGACTGTCACCCCACGACCGCTAGGTGATACCGATCAGGTACAACTGCCCAGTATGTTTGAATTTAACGCAGAAGTGATTGCAACTGCGCCTGTGCTTGCGCTTGATACACCACAAAACCTCCGACTGACCGCAGGAGAAGTGGCATGGTTTCGGGTAGAGTTACAGGCCGGACAGGCGTATGAAGTGCTTACTACTGATCTGTCCGAGACGCTGGATACGGCCATCACGCTCTTCTGGTCTACCGGTGAGCAGGCAGCATACAACGATGATGCAGACGGTTTCGCTTCACGTATCATTTTCGTGCCGGATGTATCGGCAACACTATATGTGCGCGTGCAGGCATTTCGTTCAGGTTTGGCTGCTGACAGTTGTGTGCTGCTGTTACGCAAGCTCACCTTACCACCACCTGATGCCTTTGAACCTGATAATACGATAGACCAGGCCAAACTGTTGCAGCTCGACGTAGTACAGGATCGGAGCTTTACCTATGCTGATGACGTAGACTGGGTTCGCTTCCGCACGCAGCCCGGTCAGACATATCTCTTCCGTACTTTTGATCTTGATGACCAGGTTGACACAACGCTGGCCCTCCACGGTGAGGATGGGCGAGAACTGGCGTTCAACGATGATGCCGACGGCGGACGGGCATCGGCGATTGTTTATCGGAGTGATCGGGCAGAGACGTTGTACCTACGTTTGGCAACCTATGATGCGCCACAGCTTGATCTTCGCTATCGGTTAGCAGTCTCCCTCTTTACCCCCGCACCGCCTGATGCCTTCGAGCCAGATGACAATCCAAACATCGCTCGTCCACTCAGGGTTGATGAAGAGCAGGAACATACTATCAGCGATCCAGATGATAGCGACTGGCTGATATTTAGTGTACGCCCTGAGACTGCTTATCGTATCAACCTCTCCGCCGTGGGCCTAGGAGTTGATCTGGAAATGGATTTGCGCGATGCTGCCGGTAACATTCTGACGACCGGTAGCTATCTCGATAGTCTCAACCGTGAACTGAATTATCTGGCAGACGTTGAGGCAACAGTCTATCTCAATATTCGAGCCGCCCGTATAACCAGTAACGATACGGGCTACCGCGTGCTCCTACAGGCGGCGCCAGCCGTTGCCATTGATAAATTTGAGCCGGATGATGAATTTGCCCAGGCTTCTTTGCTAGTACCCGGTGAGGAACAAGAGCGAACGATCCGTTCTGAGCTGGATGTCGATCATGCTTTGGTAGAGGTACAGGCGGGCGAAGCCTATCTCTTCCGCGCCGTTGCCATAAATGCTGAAGCTGAACTATTCCTCTATCTGTTCGACGACGCCGAGAATATGCTTCTCGCCAGTGGGATGACCAATATTGAGACGGGTTTACTGCGCTATGTGGCAGAAACAACCGGTTCACGCTTTTTGCAGATACAGGCCTTCAACTTGCCGGTGGGTGGTCTATCCTACCGGCTAGTGCTCGAACGCATTCCTCCTCCACAGCCCGATCCATTTGAACCGGACAACAACCGGCAACAAGCCCGACCCATTGTAATCGGTGAAACGCAGCAGCATAACTTTATCGGTTTTGACGAGGACTGGCTGGTCATTACAATGCAAGCTGACCAGACCTATCTGATAGAGACATTTGATCTCGATCCAGGTGTTGAGACCATTGTCGATGTATTCGATGGAGCTGGAGTATTCATTGCCAGTGATGATAATACGGCCCCTAATTCACGGATCGAGTTTCGGCCTTCGCGTAGTGGTACCTATTATCTGCGTATCCTGAATATCGGCGTGGCCAATTTCGGCGAGAGTTATCGCGTGCGTGTGGTGGTAAAACCATAAGCGTGTGTCTGAATATTCCCGGTTGACGATAAAGGGGCAATGGGGGCGGGTCAAGCTGCCCACCCGTGACAGTGTGCTAACGTGCCGGGCGATCCATTCTCATCGTGCTCCCAGATTACAGGCGCATGTTCAAGACACGTTCTCACCGTTACATCGTCTTCAGACTCTGCTATCAAGAAAGTGCGCAAAGGTGCGCACGGTTCTCTTCCTGCCCCGACGTGTCTTGTTGACCACCGTCGTCTCTGACAGGCGTGACTTTCCCGGCTGCGGCGGGGACGGTCCCCGCCGCAGCGCCGCCATTACTGGTCGGACTCGCCACGGGTAGGGCAGTTTCGGTTGCCAGCCGTTTCAGGTTCCGCGCCGCATTGAGGTCACGGTCATGGTGCGCGCCACATTGCGCACACACCCATGTTCGATCGCTCAACGTCAGCGCCTCGTTCTTCCAGCCACAGATGGAGCACAGTCGGCTACTTGGATACCAGCGATCAGCAATACCCAACCGCGTTCCGTAGCGTTTCGCCTTGTATTCCAACTGCGAGCGCAACATCCCAAAGCCCACGTCAGAGATGGCGCGAGCGAGCTTCTCGTTCGCGAGCATCCCCTTGACGTTTACATCCTCGATCACTAACGCTTGGTTTTCGCGGCAGAGTCGAGTCGTGAGCTTATGAGTAAAGTCCGCTCGGAGATTGGCAAGGCGGGCATGCAGCCTTGCCAATGTCGCAGCGGACTTCTGCCGGTTGTTCGAGACCGGCAGGCGCGTTCCTTTGGGCAGGCGGGCATGGCGTCCAAACCCCGCCATCTCTTTGGCGGCTTCCAGCTTGCGGCTGAGACGCCGACCGCGAATCTTGAGGCGACGCAGCGCTGCTTTGAGCGGCTTTGGCGCTTCGATGACTTCGCCGCTGGAGATCGTTGCGGCAGCCTTAACGCCCAAGTCGATGCCATTGACCTCATGGGAGGTGCGACGCCGATAGCATTGCGCATCGGGCACTTCGACCTGTATTGCCACAAACCAACGATCTGCCGTGCGCGAGACCGTCGCGCCCAGTATCTTTCCTTTGAAGCGCAGTTCCTCGGTCATGGCGACGTCGCCGATCCTGGGCAGACGGATCGTCTTGCCCATCAGAGTGAACTTGTCGTTGGCTACATAAAAGCTGTCGCGGCAACGGCCCTTTTTCTTGAAGCGCGGTGCGTGCGCCTCTTTGCCAGCCTTGAGGTCAGCGAAGAATCTTTCCCAGGCTTTGGCGAGATGAGCAAACGGCTGGGCGTGTGCGTCCCGGTGAATGTCTTGCAACCAAGGCCGGCCGCTCTCATCGAGCCACTGCGGGTCGGTGTACTTGATGGCGTTGAACTGTTTTTTGAGCGCCATGGCGTTTGGCCTGCCGCCTGCTGCGTATTGCCTGTTCCACTCATTGAGCGCCCAGTTCCAGACACGCCGCGCCGTGCCGCAGGCGCGCTTGAAGTAGTCCACCTGCTCAGGAGTCGGGCAACGAGCGATCGTGTGGGTTCGTTGCATGGTTGGGCCTGTTTGACGCCATGTGCATCCTGTTTCAGCGCTGCATCCACCTGCTTTCGATCGTTCCTCACACCGTATCGCCGAGACGAACAACCGTGCACGATGGTCATCACGTCTTGCCCCATTTCCGGTTCGGGAGACCGCCGTTCCTGGGTGAGCACCAGCACTGCGCAGCCATGGGTTTTGGCGTCATGTTCGAACCACGCAACGCCGAAACGGGTGAGGCGGTCCCGGTGCGCGAGGATCAGCATCTTGACGTCCCGTCGCCCGATCTCGTCCATACGGGCCAGAAACCGCTTGCGCGTGACGTTCAACCCGCCGCCCACTTCCTCGATACACTCGACCCCCGCCAATCCCTTCGCCACCACGACCTCTTCCAGCACGTTGCGCTGATTCGCCAGGTCCGGCTGCTGTGCTGCACGCGATACCCGACAGGAGGCGACCAGCGTGGGTGGCGCATGGTTCGCCTGCCGCAAACCGATGACCGCACGGATTTGCGTCTCAGGGGAGAGACGGCGGTTGCTGTCCGTTCGGGCCACCGGAATCAGCCTTCCTTCGCGTTCCCAACGCTGCAACGTCTTGACCGAGACACCAAGGAGTGTTGCGGCTTTCCCTGTGCGCATGGTGTTTTCCACGAGCACCATGCTACACTATCGCGTACTAGAAGTCAAGCTAGAGTCCGGCTCCTGCCAGCGGGTCAACAGTTCTGGAAGATCGGTCACGACCAAATCAGGTCGGACCGAACCCGTATTGGCTTCGGCGAGGGTACTGACGCCGGTCAACACCAGTACCGACGGCATACCGGCGGCGTTTGCGCCGGCAATGTCGGTATCAAGGCGATCCCCGATTACAAGTGTCTGCTGTGGGTCTGCACCGAGCAAGGCAGCGCCAATCAGAAACATCGTCGGGGCCGGTTTTCCAATCACCAGTGGTGTAACATCGGTAGCAGCACTCAGCGCTGCGGCAATAGCACCGGCGCCAGGGATCAACCCTTCTTCACTGGGAAACGTGCGGTCAGGGTTGGTCGAAACAAACCGTGCGCCACGTCGGATATGCAACGTCGCTTGCTTCAGCCGCTCGTAAGTGAGAGTGAAATCAGCTCCTTGCACGACTAGTTCTGGTGATTGTTCATCTTCAACAAAATACCCATCGCTAAATAGTGCTTCACGTAACCCCTGCATACCAACTACGAAGATGCGGGTACCGGGCGGATAATGGTCACGTAAATAGCGTGCTGTCGCCAATGCCGAAGTGATAACCCGCTGCGCTGCCAACTCGATCCCCATCTTGGCGAGTTTGGCTTCGTATTGCTGAGGTGTCATAGAGGCATTATTAGTGATACAGGCGAACGCAATATTGTGTTCAGCGAGAAAACTGAATACATCGGCAACACCTGGCAGCGGTGTCTGCCCTCGATAGAGGACACCGTCCATATCAAACAACACTGCACGGATAGTAGTGAAATTGATCATAGAAAACCTCTTTAGGCCTGAATTGGGCGAAAAGGCCCTGATCAGGTAGAACAGTATCGGTTGTATTTCACATTGTATTACAGAAAAGCTGTTCTATCGCAGTGCGGACAAGAGATTGAACGAACGGTGATCTATATGAACGCCGAGCGATGATTCGAGGTGAGGCATTGACGATGCGGGCCGGAGGCCCGCGCACCCAGGTCCCACACCTAGGCCGCGCACTCAGGCCCGCACAGGAATGGACGGGTGCAGCAAGTGCTGTGTTTCGACCGATCTGCCGCGGCGACAGGATTGTCGGATAGGCTCTTCCTACCGCTCTACGCTGTCGGAACGCCGAGCGATGATTCGAGGTGAGGCACTGACGATGCGGGCCGAAGGCCCGTGCACCCAGGTCCCACACCTAGGCCGCGCACTCAGGCCGCGCACACCCAGCTCCGCACACTCAGGTGACGTACTGACGAAGGTTCTCCCTTTTGTCTTACCGTTCGTGCGCAATCTGGCGAAGTCTCTGGAAACTTCATTTCGAATAAGTGCCTATCCGAAGTATCGTCTCACAGTTCAACGGAGGAAACCTATCGATGGATGTGCGGGCACAGCGCTGCGGCGCCCCAACCGATCTTCTTCCGAAACAGAATATTTCAGACAGGCTTTAAGCGGTACGAAGCCGTTGAAAAGCCCTCTTCTCTTACTTTCACACCTCGTCACAACGACAATGTGGTATCATGCCCTTGAACAGTGCTTAGCTTGTATGTTCTTGGAAGTAGCATAACGTGCGTACAGTCGTTTTCAACTGTTCGTCTATCACGCAAAGCTTCGTATGACCGCACCTACTGCATCTGCGACTGAAACTGCCGTTACCGGGCTACGCACGTCTTTTCGGCGTGCCGGACAGGGCAACCCACTGCTTTTGCTCCATGGTTGGGGTGGATCATCCCGCCTCTGGCGCTACACCATGCATGATTTAGCCGACCGTTATATGCTTATCGCTCCCGATCTACCCGGTTTTGGCGCATCACCACCGCTTAGCGGTCGGTTATCGCTCGAACGACTGGCTGATTGGGTCATCGCCTTTGCTGATGCGCTAGGTATAGATCGGTTCGCAATTAACGGTCATTCGTTATGTGCTGCGGTTGCAGTACACGTGGCTGCGCGTTACCCCGAACGAGTCTCACACCTGATTTTAACCAGTTTCAGCACCTTTCGCGATGAGCGTGAACGGCGGGTAGTTGCTTCGATCCATCACCTGATGGCGCTATGGCTTGCGCTGCGTCGGCCCTGGATGCTTGATGTAAAGCCAATTATGCATCTGGTGGGGCGTCGCTTTTTTTACCGCTTACCGGCCGATCACGGTGTTTTACGCGAGACTTTTGCCGATTTTCTGGCGATGGAGCAGCGAACAGCTTTAGAGACAGCACGTGGCGCCGGTAGTCCAACCATCAGCGCAGCACTGGCAGCGGTACGAGCACCGAGTCTGATTGTTGCCTGTCGTCACGACCAGATTATGCCGCCGCCAGGGGCTCCGGTTGCGGCTGCGCGTATTCCAAATTGCCGTCTGGTTTGGATTGAACAATGCGGCCATCTACCGATGCTCGAACGAGCAGCAGAATATCATGCGGTGTTGACCGATTTTCTTGAATCGCAGCAATGAAAGTACATAGTGAAAACCGGTGATTGGCTGTTGCTTATTCCTTCGCCTGATGGAATATGCAGCGCACGGCCAAATGCTGAGGCATCAGGCAGGTGTGCTGCAATCTGCTAAAGAAAGGCGAGAGCAAGCAACAGTCTATCGAGGGCATGCACTTCGTCTGGCAGATTCCAGACAGTCCAGGATCAATCAACGAACGATACACCGATCACCCGTAATCGGTTTAGAATAGTCTGCGCACTATGTGTCCATGACCATTGCCGTGCACGGAGTGCAGCCTGTTCACCCCGTCTACGCGCTTCATCGCGCTGCGTGTGTACACGTCGCAGCAATTCCACTAACGCTTCAAGATCAGGTTCTGCCCAGTACGCCTGAGCATAAGGACCAGTCGGGACACCAGTTGGCGCCAACCCACTAATCGGCAAAGGATAGCCGCACGTGTCATCCAGAAATGCAGTCGGTCCGCTCCAGGCCGTTGCAATAACCGGCACACCGCAAGCCATTGCTTCGAGAATCGGCATACCCCAACCCTCTCCTCGCGTTGGTAATACGAAACAATCGGCACTACGGTAAAGTTCGGCCATTCGTGTCGGGCAGAATGTCTGATTGTAGAGCACTGCGACCGGTGGTACCTGGTCACCGAGCAACGTTGCGATCTCACGAAGCGGGTTACCAGGGGCGCGATGGTCAATCTTCAAGACCAGCACAACTGGGGCGGTGGGTGTGAATGCAGCCTGGTACGCACGCAGAAGAACATCCCATCCTTTCCGTCTACTCCATTCAAACACAGAGAGAAACACGGTACGATCGGTAAGTTCTTGTCGTGACGGACCAGGGGTGAAGATCGTCAGATCGACGCCCAGAGGGATCGTGTAGACAGGTCTTGTTACTCCACTAGCCAGAAATACTGCGCGGCCCCACGCGGTCGGTGTCCAAACCTCATCCATAAGATTGGCCTGAGCAACCCAATGCGCAGGGAGACGATCAGTTTCCAGCATTGTAAAACCGATTCGGTACGCTCCACTATTCTTACAAAACAACTCACCGCGCCCATAGACCACTTGCGGCACATCGAGCCGGATAGGTAATTGTTGAAGGGTTTGGATGTGAGGTGGGATGGCGCCATACATTCGTTCCGCCTCGTCACTATCGAAGAGATAAAGAGGACGTACTGCCAGCCCCATAGCAGCAAGCTCAGCAACAATTGCCCGTGATGAGCTACTGTATCCGGTCGGTGAAGCAAACGTCGAATGCCAGACGAGGTGGGTCATGATTGTTCAAGCGCCTCGATCCGTTCAGTGAGTACTTGACGGGCAGTACGTTCAGCATCAAGGTGGGCAACCAGGCTCTCGATAAGGCGTGTCAGGGTTGCATGGGTAGCGTTAATTTGGGCTAATTCGGGTCCACACAAACGCCAGACCAGCCAACGTCGTAACCTGGCAAGCGGCGATGTTGCCGGTGGCGGCGTAATGGCCCACGTCGTCTGCAATGTAGCAAGCTGTTCAGCAAGATAGGGATCCCGGCTCAGCAACTCATTCAGCGTAGCTATCTGACGTGCATCAAACACCGGTGCATCTAACGCACGCGCGATTGCAGTAGCGAGCGACTCTGTTTCGTGTGGATGCACTATGACCACGCTTTGATTAGACATAGTACTTCGTATCTCTCAAATAAGGTCTGAAAATGTTTTCTGCTTTCTCATTTTACCGCATTTGACGCTTCCCATATAGGAGCGGTGAAGGAAGTTTCAGCACTGATCGCTCATATTACCCGCCAGGAGACGTACCAGCAACCTTGTCATTGCCCCAACTTATCCGCCGTCCTCTCCGAGTGAGAGAACGGCTAACGGGGGAACGGTGAGGAGGGTAACGCCGGCCAACATCACGCCCGCCTATCTCAAAAGCCTGATCAAAAGCTCGGATTTCTCATCGGGCACGTACCATGCCTGTGCAACCATTGCGTGGGAGGTTGCCAACGTTCGTTTGCTCCCGCGCCCCACGTCCCCCCTCCTCCCCCTGTGTAGGAGAGGAAAGGGGGCCAGGGGGAAGGTGAGGGACATACCCACTTACCGGAATAGATCGAGATGTTCCCGGATCCAACCTACCATCCGCTCAATCCCTTCATAGACCGAAACTTTAGGCTGCCAGTCCAACTCCTGCTTCGCCAGAGTAATATCACTAATATACACCGGCTGATCACCGGGCCGCCAGTCGCCGTAACGCACCGTAATCTCGCGTCCAACCAGACGACTCAACACCGGTCCAAACTCAGCCCAGATCGACAACGCATTTTGTGGTCCGCCACCGATATTGTAAATCCGCCCACTCACCTGATCGATCCGCTCAAGTGCTGCCATGTAAGCGGCAATCAGATCGTCAACATAGAGCATATCGCGTACCTGTTTTCCGTCGCCATAGATCGTAATCGGGCGTCCAAGTAGTGCAGCAATAGCAAAATGTGCCGCCCAGCCCTGATCTTCAACACCAAACTGACGCGGACCGTAGATGCATGACTGGCGGAAAACAACCGTCTGCAAACCGTAAATACGGGCATAATCACGCACATATTGATCGGCAGCACCTTTGCTACAACCGTATGGCGAATGAAAATCGAGCAACTGATGCTCAGGCACTCCGGCAGGCAGGTCTCGGTAGCGGTAACGAGTAGCCTCTTCTACAACCGCCACCGTTTCCATGCCTCCATAGACCTTGTTTGTTGAAGCAAAAAAGACGATTGGCGGCTTCGGCGCCAGGCGAGCAGCTTCCAGAACATTCAGCGTTCCCAACGCATTAATCTCAAAATCACTCCGCGGATCCTGCACTGATGTCGTCACCGCCACCTGACCGGCGAGATGGTAGACCACGTGATGGCCGGGGATCACAGCCTGCATCGTAGCCGCATCGCGAATATCGGCCTGTACGAAGCGTAATTGTTTACCGTACCGTTCTTGCAGCCAGGCCAGATTGAGCGGCGTGCGCGGGCGGCTCAAGTTATCGACAATGGTAACCTGCTCGCCACGGGCGAGGAGATAATCTGCCAGATTACAACCAATAAAACCGGCGCCACCAGTGATGAGGTGAGTCGAAGCATTCATAGAACATTCAGACAGGAAGTTGTATGTCTCTAGTACATTATAAACGACTCTTGGGTCTAAAATATGTGGAGCCTTGCCAGTATTCATCTGGCAAGGCTCGATAGGACATAGCGCGAGTTTATCGTATCGTTATCGGAATATGGGTTCTAAACACCTGTTCAACAACCCTGGCTGTCACGGGAATTGTTACTTCAGGCACATTATCACCTCGTAAGATAATACGAGCGCTGTAGCTGCCGGGCTGCTTTCCTCGTGTATCTACTGTAACGGTCAGGTTACTTTGCGATGGACTAAGCGATGCTGTCACTAGATGACCACGCAAGCTAAGGTTGTTTGTATCAATCTGAATGATATTGTCTGGATCATCTTCCTCAACATTCACATTGATAGGTGTTCCATCATTGGAACGCAACGGTATCGTAAAGGTTGTTACTTGATCTGCCTCAGATAGAGTGTTGATTTGAGGAACGCTTACCCGAATTTTTCGTGCAATCATTGCACCGTTATGTGCAGGATCGCGTTGGAACTGAGGCCATGGGGCACTATACGACTGATGCGGTCCGGGTTCGCTTGAGATGCCTTGTTCAAGATCACGCCAAACATAGATGAATGCACGATTTTGAGTTGCCGGTTGATCATTGCTAGTGTGTGATCCGGCAGCAACAATCTCTAGTTTGCCATCATTATCGATATCGGCAATTGCTGGTGTGTTACGGATAGGCATCCACATGAACATAGCTTTTGTGCCCATAACCCGACAGGTATTTGCGATTGGGCCTCCAGGTGGGCATACTGGTGTTAGAGGTGTGCCATCGCGACCTGCATACACCATCACGCTATTTTGAACAACTGCAATTACTTCAAGTGATCCGTTACCATCTACGTCTGCAATAAGTGGATTATTGAAGGTCTCCGACATATCGGCGCCTTCCTGTGTTGCACTCAAGGCAAGCGTAGTCCAAAATGGGGTAGGATTATTATAACGCCAGGCAACAATTTGTCCACCAGTTGGTGGTGTCCCAACAAAAGGATTCGACGAACCACCTGATGCAACCGTAACGACTATGTCCTGATAACCATCGCCATCAAGATCACCAATAGCTGGTGAGGAAGCAACACATTCCGGTGCATTGAGCGTCATCTTCTCACGGCCTGAAGCAAGGTCAAAGATTTTTACCCATTTGCCAGGCTTGGGATCGCCGCCGTAGAAACAGCCACTACCGACAATTACTTCAGGATTGCCATCATTATCGAGATCAGCAATTGCTGGCGACGAATATATAGACTGATCGAAGCGAACCGCCCACAGGAAGCCCTTGCCAAAACCAATAACTTTTCCGCCATCTCGTGCGCAATAGATCGGATCAGCCCTAAAGGTAGGATTAGCCGGAAAAGCGTAGAGAAAACCCTTCGCTGTCTCGAAATAAGAGTTCGTCTCTGGGAAGGGTGTGATATTATTTGGATCGCACACCCGTCCTGGAGTAAAATCGGTACCGACAATGATGTCTTTACGTCCATCCCCATCAACGTCAGCAAACGCTGGCGATGACCAGATTGTATCCATTGCGAAGTACTTCCAGCGCAGTGTTCCGTCTTTATTCAAGACGTGTAAGAAGAGATCGGCTGAGCCAAACGCGATGATAATGTCACCATTCCCATCGACATCGGTAACTGAAGGAGTTGAAAAAACTGATGAAGCACCATTAATTGGACTTGGTGGAATGCTATATCGCCACAGCAGTTGACCGGTAGATGAATACGCGGCCACACCTCCAGGACATTGTGGATCAATATGCACTTTACCGTATCCAATAATTACCTCGAGACCAGGCAAATCTGGTCTAAGATCGAATAGAGAAGGCGCACCGTTGAGCACACTTTCATCGGCTGTGATTGAGCATGTAGCAACTTGAGTCGTCCACAATATCACACCGTTGTTACGCAAAGCGAACAGTTTGCCATTACGATCACCGACTACGATCTCAAGTCCATTGCTCGGATTTCCATCAAGGTCTCCCACTACGGGCGAGCTTCGGAAGATACGTGTACCATCAAGTATCTTGCCGGCCAGCGTATCGTCACCTTGCAATTTGGTATCATGCGTAAAACCGGGTTGTGAATTGAAAGGGTTTTGATAGTATGCGAAGACTGCACTCGATCCAACACACAGACTTAACAAGATTGAGAGTAGGATAATGACTCGCTTCATACTGCAACTCCGGTGGTGAGATGTAACTATAGGTAGCTGTTTTCATTGTAAACATTGCCATAGTAAAGAGTCTATCACCCGTCAGTACCGATACTGTATGGTACTATTCTCATTCGAAGGTTAGTAAAGTTAGCACTGGGATGTATGGTGTTATTGAGTTGAGGTTAATTGAAGTTGCCCAATAGATATTACATAGGGCACGTTCAGGGACAGTGTTGGAATCAGGTTACAGCAAAATGTATTTACCTAAAGTCTTATGGTATCTTTTTCGTATAGAAGGTGATTTATGACTGTTTGCAGAGGTTTTGTATGAACATGCAAGAGCAATCTTTATAAGTGTTCTTTGCAACATCTAATAATTAACTTGCAAAATCTGACTTTAGAGAATATTGATATACATAATTGCTAATATTCTAATCAACTGATAGCCACTTCGTGCGAATTTTTAACGCACGATGTTCGGTATAAACAATGAATACTCTTCGGCTACTACTCGTATAGTGATTGGAATATTCACCGTAGGTACCTGATCACCACTCAAGATAATTTGAGCAGTATAGTTACCAATCGATTTGCCACTGGTGCTAATAATAATGGTTAGTGAGGCTTTGTTGGTTGAATGTACAAAAACGTTACTATGACTGAGCTGAATTAGATTATTAGCATCATTCTCCGTAATAGTAACGTTGATTGGCGAACCATCATGTGACTGTATATCGATCACGTACTGTCGAGTCTGGTTTGGTTTTAGCAATACTGCCATACTCCTCACACTCGGTCTTATCTTCCGTGTGAGGAACAGACCATTGTGTGCAGAGTCACGGTGGAATTGGGGCCAGGGTGCACTGTAAGGCCGATATGGTCCATTTGCACTGGTAATGGCCAGGTCAAGATCGCGCCATACGTATACAAACGCACTACTTTGGGCACCTGTATGTGAACCACCAACAACGATCTCCAGCTTACCGTCATTGTCTATATCAGCAATTGCCGGCGTATTCCGGATAGGCATCCACATAAACATCGACTTCCGACTTTGACAGGCTTGTGCTTCAGATCCGCTAGTTGGGCAGGAAGGTGTTAGTTCTCGACCAGCACCGTCGTAGATCATAACCGAGTTTTGTACAATCACGATTACCTCATGCGAGCCGTTACCATCAATATCAGCGATTAAGGGATTATTGAACGCCTCGGACATATCTGCTTGTTCTTGAGTAGCACCGCGTACTATCACATTCCAGATGGGATCGGGATAATCAAAACGCCATGCGACTATACGACCACCAGTCGGTGGTGTTGGCACTAAAGAGTTGATTGAACCCCCAGAGGCGACTGTTGCAACAATTTCTGGACGACCATCGCCAGTAATGTCACCAATTGCTGGTGAAGAGGTAACACATTCCGGTGCGTTAAGAGTGATTTTCTCGCTGCCGTTTGCTGCATTAAAAATCTTAACCCATCGACCAGGCCTAGGAGTACCGCCGTAGACACAACTACTGCCAACAATCACTTCGAGCATTCCATCATCGTCTAGATCAGCAAGTGCTGGTGATGAATAAATTGACTGATCGAAGCGAACAGCCCATAGAAACCCCTTACCAAAACCAATGACTTTTCCACCATCTTTAGCACAAACGGGATCGGCGGTGAAAACAGGATTAGCCGGAAAAGCGTAGAGAAATCCTCTAGCAGCTTCATAGTAGGAACCAGTTGCGTTAGGATGACATACCATGCCTGGGGTAAAGTCGGTGCCAAAAATAATCTCCTTGCGCCCATCACCGTTCACGTCGGCAAATGCTGGTGATGACCAGATTGTGTCCATTGCGAAGTATTTCCAACGCATTGTGCCATCTTTGTTCAATACATGGAGGTAGAGATCGGCTGAGCCGGCCACAATGATAATATCACCATTACCATCTACATCGGTTACCGATGGCGTATTGAAAACACCTGATTGTCTGCTAATGGTACTAACTGGAATCTGGTAGTGCCACAACGGCTGACCGGAAGCTGAATACGCACGGATTCCACCTGGACAGTTCGGATCGGCTGTAACTTTGCCGTACCCGATGATTATTTCGAGACCGGGAAGGTCTGGATTGAGATCGAACAATGCTGGTGCACCGTTCAACAGACTGTCATCACCCGTAACGCTACAATTTGCTACTTGCGTTGTCCACATTATCTGACCATCATTGCGCAATGCAAAAAGTTTTCCATTGCGATCTCCTATCACGATCTCAAGACCGTTACCTGGATTACCGTCGAGGTCTCCAACGACTGGTGAACTACGAATAATGCGGGCACCATCGAGTTGTTTTCCAGCCAGGGTATCATCAGGCTGCAACTTTTGGGAATGAGTAAAGCCGGGTTGGGAATTCACCGGATTTTGATAGTAACCAAAAGCTACTGCTGGAAGAGTCAACACGAAAATAGTGAAGCCGAGAAGGAAGCGAAAAGATGGCATAGAACAGACCTTACAGGGATCATTATACTGATCAACCGCAATCAAGCCAGAAAAGCCTCTTAGACGCATGATGCCTCGAGTACATTCTAACAAGATACAGTCTAACCTTGGATTACTAAACCCTAACAATGTCTTACTGATAGATGAGCAAACTGTAACGACAGAGCATGTAAATCGACACAGTAATCCAGATCATTTAAATACTTTACTAATGAATAAGAAAATCGCTATCAACTATCAATAAATTTGATATCGAAATCATTTAGAAATCATTATATCTTCGATAGATAAAATTTAAAGACATGGTAAAGTATTAGTTGCTACTTATCTAGTGGTAGGCCTCAAAAAATGTACTGTGCGCAAGCAAACTGTACTTCACTGCTGTTCAGAATACCGTGGGTATTGGCGTGTCTTGAGGTTAACCTCTTCCGATCAGGATGCATACAGTCGTACTCTAAAAAGATTTTGAATCTCACGATGGATGAACCTTGTCGATGGATACAAGACGATTGTTGACAGTATCACCTCTTTGGGCCAGGGACGAGGCACCGCCTCGTCCTTACCGGTGTTCACGACGATGGTCACAGATCGCCGATCTGACATCTCCTGTCGCAGCAGCAGATAGGTTGGGGCGCAACGGTGCTTCAGGGCACAGCGCCGCTGTGCCTGTACACAAGGATGCTTCGGTCGGTGCGGCATCTGTTGCACTGCACCGCTATTCGCCGTGACGATGGTCACGGGATGCACCTGATGGCGGTGCTACATGATGGGCAAGATTGATGTGCTGTTGGCAGTGCTGGGGTAGGGGCAAGGCAGCGCCTCGCCACTCCTGACAGAGTGCATCCGTTGTAGACGTGACAATATAGGCTCTTAGCAACAAGAACGAATTGAAAAAGCATTTTCATTCGACAGAGGCCATGAACAGAGTGACAACTTTGGAGCACGAAACTTAGCCAAATATAGTTTCCAGTCGTTGTCGAATCCGTTCTGCTGCATGGTGCCAAGTCCAACGTTGGACGACTTCTGCTGCGGCGGCAGCACCTATTGTCCGCGCCTCATCAGGGTGTTCGTAGACGTATCGCATCAGGTAGATCAGATGATCTATATCAGGTTCAGCCCACGACCAGCCGATGTAATAAGGACACTTCGCCTGAGCTGGAATCAGAGCGCGTACTCGTAATGGATAACCAACACCTGCGTGTAAAAACTCTGTTTGTGCACTCCAGTTGGTAGCAATTACCGGAACACCGCAGGCCATTGCCTCAAGAATGGGCAAGCCCCAACCCTCACCACGACTTGTCAGTACAAAGCAGTCAGCACTACGATACAGTGAAGCCAGTTGTGAGCGTGAAAGGTATTGATTGTAAAGGATCGCAATAGCCGGACCATCGTTAGGCAAGTTCAAATTCACAATTTGTTGAGAAACACTGATTGAAGTGTCAAAATTATTGATGCGCAAAATTAAAATCACATCATCGTGTTTACGAAAAGCACTGACATACGCACGAAGCAGAATCTCTGGTGCTTTTCGCTCTCCCCATTCAAAGACCGAAAGAAATGTGAAGCGATTCCCAATGCGGTAAGCTGGTACGTGCGGATGGAAGTGTGTTGGATCATAGCCAAGTGGCATCGCGTACAAAGGACGAATCACACCAGCATCTGCGAACGTTTCAACGCTCCAGTGGCTTGGTGTCCAGATTTCATCCATTCGATTGCATGCTGCTACCCAATCAGCAGGTAATCCATTTACTTCAAGCATCGTGTAACCAATGCGGTAGCCACGATGATCAAGACAGAAGAGGTCTGCCTGATCGTAACTTATCTGTGGTATACCGTCAGGAATTGGACGGGCTGCAATTTCCTGTAGTCGTGGGTGGGTAAGGTTTGCCGGCATATGCCAGGGGGTTGGACGATGAAACACCTCAACACCGATCTGATCAAGGTGCAGAACAAGCTCTTCTGAACTCACTGAATAACCAATTGGCAACCCCCATCGCGATTGCCAGATGACACGCAAACCATTATTTGTAGGCATAGGGTTATTGTGACATTACCTGATAGTACTTCCTTAGTTCCATCAGGTGCTGTCGTGTTAACGCTAATTCATTGCGTAGGAGATGAAGCTGCTGCTCAGTTGCTTGTAATCGATAGTGGTAATCGTTAATTTGTTGTTGCAAATGCTGTTGTCGAGCGAGGAGTACTTCAATGACCCGCACCAATGATGCATGAAACTCATTCGCTTGAATCCATGGTGGAAATAAATACCAGCGCGTTAGCCGACGGATCGCATGTTGAAGATGAACACGTAGACGACTTATCAGTCGCTGATCTGAAGGCAGTTCAACCCGCAATGGATCAATTGACCAGCTCGTATACATTGTTTGCAGGTTAGATTGCAGGTAAGTATCACTAGAGTCTAATGCTTCGGCTTGTACACCTACATCTCTACCTTCACAATCAGGTGCTTGACCTCGTTCATCTTGCTGCAAAGCCTCAGTTATAGCCTTGATAGCATCAGCAGCACTGTCACCTTGGAAGCTAATCCAGTAAATGCTCATAAAACCCTCACATATAAGGAATACAACCAGTGAGTAGACTAACCAATAAAAGATGCACTCTATTCATGATGACGAAATAGCCTCTATACGCTCCATAATTCGATCAACTGCATGTTCCCAAGTCCACCGCTGCTTCATCTCTGCCGCAGCACGTAACCCTACTTCACGAGCTTCCGTTGGATGCTCGTAAACATATCGCATCAAGTAGCGCAAGTGATCAATATCAGGATCAGCCCATCGTGAACCGGCGTAATAGGGGGAACGGGATACTGCCGGGATTAGTTGGCGCACGCGCAAGGGGAAACCAAACCGTTCATTGAAGAATTCACGTTGTGCTCCCCAATCAGTTGCGATAACTGGTAATCCACAGGCCATTGCTTCTAAAATAGGCATTCCCCATCCTTCACCCCTAGTTGGTAAGACAAAGCAGTCGGCACTGCGATATAATCCGCCCATCTGATGCTCGGCAAGCTCCTGGTTTAGCACTACGGCAACTCGTGGTGCGTTCGGGCGATCTACCAATTCCTGAATGCGCCGATGTACATCGAACCGTGGATCGTGGTTAAAAATCTTTAATACCAGCACTACATCATCACTACGCTTGAATTCACTTACGTATGCTTGCAATAGTATTTCAGGCGCCTTGCGTTCAATCCATTCAAATATCGATAAAAACACAAACAGATTGTCTGGCTTATTCCCATGAATATGCGGATGAAAATAGTTTGGATTGAAGCCGAGTGGTATGACATAAATAGGCCGACGTACACCAGATTGAACAAAGACATCACGGGTAAAATGACTTGGTACCCATATTTCGTCCATTTGATTTGCCTGATACACCCAATCAGCCGGAAGAGTATCAGATTCCAACATTGTAAAACCGATTCGATACCGACCACTATTTTTAATGAACGCATCGCCCTGGCTATAAACGACTTGTGGTAATGATGTGTCTTTAGGACGCTGGCGCAACTGATCAAGCCGAGGGTCACGGGTGGACGGTTCAGTATAATCGGTGCCGAAGATACAGGCCAGTCGAATATCGACGCCACGTCGATCAAGTTCTCGAACGAACTCGCGTGATGAGGTCGCATATCCGGTTGCGTGAGCGATGAGGGAATGCCAGACAAGACTGTATCGGTAACGTTGACGGTAGTAGTCACGCCATTTATTCAGAAACACACGTTGACCATGGCTGAACATCTTCCACCAGTCGGCATTGTTCAATTTGGTACTCGAGTTCTCGTGGTGAATGACTTTAGCTCCACCAGTGCAGACCACTTTGAAGCCAGCCTGCAACGCACGTAAGCAATAATCAGTGTCCTCATAGTATGAAAAGTAGGTTTCATCAAAACCACCAATTGTGTTGATGACATCACGACGAATGTACATACATGCACCGGTGACACCTTCTACTTCGCGAATCCCTGGATATTGACCAATGAATGGTTCGCCACCACCAATCTGGTAGCCCCAAAAGTTGTGCTGAGGCATGTAAGTACCAGCGTGTTGTAACAATCCATTTGGGAAAAGTAGTAGGCAACCGACGATACCATAGGCAGGGTGACTATTAGCTACATCTCGTAGATGAGCCAGCCACGTCTCTTCGATTATTTCGGTATCGTTATTCAACAATAGGATATCATGGTCAGGTGGTGCTGCAGCAATGCCTTGATTAACTCCAGCAGCGAAACCACGATTTTCACTGTTGGTGATCAATGTAACATCAGGCTGAGATTGTAGCCACTCCACTGTTCCATCGGTACTACCATTATCAATCACAATTAAGTGATATGAAACGTTGCGTGTCTTTTCACGTATACTGGTGAGGCAGCGTTGGGTGATTGTTAAACCATTCCATGTTAATATCACGATTGCTACCGGTGGACGTAAACCGATCTGAAATGGTGGTCGTCTTGATATTTCTGCTGAAGCGTTACTATTTCTATTGGTAGTAATCTCGTGGTTTTGTGAAGTTACCTCATATATGCTATCAGTAGCCTGTTGTTCTGAGTTACCATCTGACACTTCATAGCTTTGCTGATGATCAAAAGATTGATCGGAAACCTTGGCTGGACAAATAGCATCAATGTCTCCCGTACTATCGTTGATCACCTTCTCTTTCGCACTGTCAGTCGCAGTGCGTAAGGAACTATGTGGTAAGACATGAGTTTCTAATGCTTGCTTCAAGCCAAAAACACGACTGACACGCTCGCAAGTTATTGACTCGGATCGCAATTCCATCAGACACTCGCGAATAGAGTCCATCTCTGACTTCGTCCAGCCCCGTTCCTGAGCGATATTCGGTAGAGCGAGAAGCGCATAGAAATATGCAGAACGTAAACTTGCGCTGATACCTGCTTCGGCACGTTCATGCATGAGAGTTCTTTCAGAAGGGAAAATCACTTCTTGTAAATCAGTAAGCGAACGATGCTTTAGAAGAAGGCGCCAACGCTGTCGTTCGATAATATGATCATGCGTCGGCAATACTTGCCGCAATGCACCTTCGTGATGGATTAATGTTGCGGTTGTCGCCAGCGCCAATTGCCAGCCTGATGCTCTGGCACGTAAGCACAAATCAACATCTTCAAAGTAGGCAGGGTAAAAGTTTTCATCAAACAAGCCGATTTGCTCAAGCATCTCTACTCGCATGCCTAATGCAAGACCGGCTAGATATTGAATGGGTGCAGGATCATCGAGTGATTGACGGTTTTTTCCATACCATAGTGGCTCTAGCAATGTACCACCAGCGTGCTGGATGTCACCATTTGGAAAACGCGCCAGAGAACCTACCAGACCTACAGTTGGATTGTTGAAGGTATTCAGAATGGCTGTAAGCCAGTGCGCATCGACTTCAGTATCTTGATTGAGTGTGATAATAATATCTGGTCGATTGTCAGACCTTAGTGCTCGGCGTATACCTGCATTTACTGCACCTGCAAAACCGAGTGGTTGAGTAAAATCGAGCAATTCGACATCGGGAAATTCTTGACGAACAATATCAGGGCCATTATCCTGACTCCCATTATTCACCACAATAATGCGATGCTGCTCTGCTTGCCGTTGCAGCGATTGTAAGCAGGAACGAATGTACTTTGCACCCTGAAATAATGGGATGATAACTATTACGTTCATTTCTTTGTTATGGGTAAATCACTTAACCGATAGGCTACCTGTGAGAGAGCTTCATCAATATCGAGCATACGCGACTCGAGATCAATGATGTGCTGATGCAAGGGTGGTAATGTGTCATAAGCCTTCTGTACTTCAGTACGTAATGTCTGTACTTCAGCACGCAAAGCTATCTGCTCCTGTCTTACTGCTTCCAACCATGGTTTTAACTCAGTAAGCTGTTGCGTCAGTGAGGCTAAATGTGCTGCGGCATGCTGTTGAAATAGGAGCGTGTCACTGCGAAGTGAATGCAGTTGCTCGTCGATACGTCGACTCTGCTCATCAAAGGAGCTGGATAAGCGATAGATTAGATTGACTAACGTTGCATTAAACGATCGCTGCTGATCTGTTATCTGGCCAAGATTGGAAACAAGTGAACCTATTAGTCGCTGTTGAATCCATTGTTTCAACCGATCCATCAAGGAGACAGCTTTGTTGGAATGAACAACTATGTTCCATTGTGTTTCAAGTTCGCGTATTAACATGTTCCGCTCATGAAGAATAGTTTGTAATCGATCTTCCATTGCGAGTTGCCATCTTTCTGTCTTGTTATTCTCTATTTTTTCATTTTTCAGCATGTGTAGAAGAGGATGCACCACTTCCGACCAACGCAGACTTTGCCCAAGAGCTGCGGCATTAGCACTCTGATGTGTCCAGTGTTGATGATCTGTTAATAAGCGGATCAGTACAGCGGCAACAGCCTGGCTATCACCAATCGGAACGACCTCTCCAGCCTGATGTTCCTTGATGAGATCAGCAGCGGCATCATCGGCGCTAACCACACTGGGTCGACCGACCCAGAAATGGTCGAGAATACGCGAACGCACGGCAGCGTAGCGTGTCTCTAAGTGTGCTCGATGCAATGATACCATAACTTTTGCTTCGAGCAAGAAATCGGCACGCCGTTGATACGGAACCCATTCGTTGTAGAAGTGAACACCACAGCCGAGCAATCCTAGATCGGCGGCCAGTTGGCGTGTTTGCTGTACAGTCGCCATCTCGGGCACCTGTCCAGGATGCCGTCCGGCTAAGAAGACAAGCCGTGCCGTGGGGACGTGAGCTAGAACGTGTGGCATGGCCCGTACCAGAGTTAATGGCTCCATCCAGTCCCACAGCCCGCCGCTCCATAAGATGATAGTATGTTCGGTGCTCAGGTCGTCCAGAACACCACGGAGGGCCGGTTGCCCACTTGCCTGCGGCGGGTCGTCGCTGACACCGAAGGGAACGATAGCGATGAATTGGTGCAGCAGCGGGTCTTGATCGATGATTGCCGGTGTGATGCGACCTAGGGCCAGCAGGCCGCCAATATAGAGATCGCGCTGACGTTCGGTGGCGCACACGAAATGATCGCCCCGCGTCAGGAGGGCACGTAGTAGATCGCTATCACGTTTAGCCTGCTCTTGTCGTTCGGCCAATGGATGATTGCGAAATAGCTCCAGATTTTCAAGTGCAACCGGATCGTAGAGGTCGATGATCAGGCACCCCGGATGGTTAAGGAGTTCGGGATGGGCACTGGCGACATAGCCATTGGCGAAGATGTTCGTTGCCGCACGGAGATACGGTTCGATGCTGGCGGCATCTCCCCAGGTGTAATGCCCACAGCGAAGGTTCGCCGGGAGCGGCAGATCGATGGGTTGAGGGGCGATGAGGGTTACAGGTAGGTGTCGAGCGAGAACGCGCGCCAGTTCCCACATCCGAATACCGGGGCCGGCCATTCGCTGGCCAATCACATCGTGGCTGATAATAAGGATTGAACTCATCCGTGCCAGCTCCAGGCGCCTTCGATGAAGACCATGCCGTACCGTTGACTCAGACCATGGCTGTGAATGATCAACGGGTACATTCGGTCATGAACGTCAAATTCGTGAAGTTGTGTCCGATCGGTCGCCGAAGCACTGACCAGATAGCGCCCGCCCAGGAATGGTAATCGTGGAATGTGGTAGTCAACGATCCCAGGGCCTTCGACAACTGGAATGTGGTACTTATCAAAACCGGTGTTCGGCCCGGTTAGCCACGGCCCACTCTCGTGATTGATTCCCACCCCAAAGACCGGACGTTCAATCCGTTCGTGCGCAACATAGTGAATGCGGATCGTCAAGGGTTCGTGGGTGCGGAAAGTGGTTCGCTCATTGCCATGCTGATCAAGTAGTTGGACATGGGTAATCTCAACTTCGCGTGTCCCTCGTCGCATACGTTCTCGCCATTCATTATCAGCGTCATGGGTCGTTTGTTCACGTGCTTGCCGCTCTTTTTCGTTGACATCGGCTAGATACGCATCAACAACCTCGCCAGCCGGGCCATAGGCCTTCATTTCACCGTGGTCGAGCCATACCGCTACGTCACAGAGCGAACGAACAACATCGAGGGCATGCGACACAAAGACAATAGTCTTCCCAGCGCGACGGAAATTGTAGATGCGATCAATACACTTACGCTGGAACGATTCATCACCAACGGCTAAGACTTCGTCAGTGATCAAGATGTCAGGATCAACTGCCGTGGCAACCGCGAACGCCAGCCGGGTATACATTCCGGAGGAATAGTGCTTTACTTCGGTATCAAGGAAGGGGCCGATCTCTGAAAATTCAATGATCTCAGGCAGTTTGCGGATCATCTCTTTGCGGCTAAAACCCATCAGCGAACCGTACAAAAAGACATTTTCGCGTCCGCTGAGTTCGGGATGGAAGCCACTGCCCAACTCAAGCAGGGCAGCAATCCGGCCTCTGGTCGAAACGCGACCGCTGGTTGGTTCAAGGATGCGAGTGATCAGTTTGAGGATCGTACTTTTACCGGCGCCGTTATGGCCGACGAGACCGATGCTCTGTCCTTCTTCGACTGTGAAGCTGACGTCACGCACAGCCCAGAAGGCTTCAGCCGGTGACATACCCCGGAGCAAGCCGACAAAGCGTTCTTGGATCGTTGCGGCATTCTGGCGACGGACGAACTGCCGCGAGACGTTGTCAAACTCGATCACAGCACTCATAGTTCTTCACCAAAATGGCGACTGGTGCGCTGGAAGACCCAGTACCCGATGGCTAATACAATCAGCGCCGTGACACCTACCCGCAACATCGCACTGAGCGCAGGGATACCCGGTGTTGGGATGAATCCCACCGGTACCGGATTGCCGTAGATGATTTCGCGGTAAAACTCGATGATCGATGCCAGCGGATTGAGCCAGCGGATAATGCGCGCAGCTAGGCCTTCGCTGATGGTGCTAAGGGGGTAGATGACGGGTGTCAGAAAGAACCAGATATTGATCACGATGCCAATCAGGTGTACCACATCACGGAAGAAGACGGCGCCAGCGCCGAGCAGCAGGGCTAATCCGGTTAGAAAGATGGTTTGGAGCACCATAATAACCGGTAAGTAGACGATAGTCCAACTCAGATTGAGCCGACCGAGCGTGGTAAGCTGGACAACAATAATGACCAGCAGCATCATCGGGAGGGAGAGGATAAAATTGAGCAGACTTGAACCAACGGCTACCAGGGGTAAAACTTCGCGTGGGAAGTAGACTTTTTTAACCAGCGCTGCGTTGTCGATAATGCTCCGTGTACCGTTCAAGATGGCTTCGGCGGTGTAGTTCCAGGGGAGTAAACCGACAATAATGAACACTGGGAACATCGCCAATCCGTTGGGTAAGAGGAAACTGAACACAATCACGTAGACCATCATCATGCCCAACGGCGCAATTTGGGTCCAGAGGTAGCCCAATGTGCTCCCTTTGTAGCGGGCGCGCAAGTCGCGCAGGATGAGATTGCGGATCAGCTCGCGGTATTGCCACAATTCTTGCAATTTGGGTAATACGCCGGCACTACGGTCGAGGGCAATGCCACCCAGGCCGAGTACTGTGCCGAATAACATCGCCAGCGCAATCAGAGGCAGTTCGTAGCGTGGCTCTGGGTTGGCAGGAAGGGGCGCTGGAATGCGGAAGGCTGCACTTACCTGATCGGCATTGAAGCGTGCCCCCGCTTCGCGGATCATGTAGTTGATTGCCGCCTCGATACTCCGTAACTGAGCGATGTTTCGATCACGGGCTGCCAGCTCGGCTGCCGCTGTCGGATTTGTTGCAGCACAACTTCGCAATACCGCTTCACGAGTAGCGGTATCGTTCAAACCGGTGCTGGCACAGAGTGCATCCAGAGTTGCATTCCGAGTGTTTATTGCAAACCGCCAGAGATCGTAACGCGATTCGAGGGCACGGGTAACGTCACTGATCTCTTCCGAAGAGAGATCGCTCAGACGACGCGGGGTGCTGAATGGTTCGATTGGTCGTGATAACGGCAATGCTTCAAGCCGCAGAATATCGCGCAACAACCAGGCGAAGCGATCATCGGTGGCTGGTGTTTCACCATTTAACGCCTGCCAGAGCTGCCATCCGAGCATATTGCGCAAAATCTCACGTCCACCGGCAGCCCGAATTTGTCGTACTAGTTCAGCAGCGCCGTCGTCGGCCAGCCGTTGCGCTTCGGCAGCATTGTCGGCAATACCGCGCACGAGGACCTGTCCCGGTGCTTGCAACAGGTATTCAACCCGAAAATTGGGCAGACCGAAGCGAACGTCGGCCCTTGCCAGGGTCGCGAGGCGTAATGCTTCCTTAGCGTCGGCAATGGCAATATCCATACTGGTAAGGTTTGGCCCCACCGGTTGGTAAATTGGCCCATAGCGCGTCGTGTCAAAACGTACTTCCGCGTGGGCATAATAGAGGATTGGGCGGGTGAGAATAGGTGGGAGTGCAACACTGACCGCACCCACGATGCACAACACCAGCCATAACCACTGGTAGAGGCGCAGTGCTCCACGTTGTGCGGTCAGGATGCCACCGATGACATGCCAGATCGTTGTCTGGTTTAACGACTGCTTGATCGTGTTGGCCACAATGTTACCTCTATAGATTGACCGGCAGCCAGGTCGATACGCAGCCAGCCACTACCCTGCCACTGTTCACGAGGCACAATCTCGTGATTCATCGCTACATCTGCCGTGCCCGACGGAACATCGATCATCAGGCCGATCAGAGGGTATGGCGATGGATTCTGTATCCGATAACGTTGCGCAACTCGTTCCCCGCGCTCAAGGCTGGTTGTTGGTTCAGACAGAGTGGTGATGTCCAGGGTCATACGGGCAATCTGCCAGTTGGCAATCTCACTCAACGGAGCGACCCAGATGTCACCGCGCCCAACAACGTATGATACAACATTTTCCCAGGCTGCTTGTTGGGCGGCACTCGTGACCTCTTCGGTGTGTGCCCAAATGTCAATCATACCACCAGCAGTCACGGTGCGTTCAATCTGGGCAATGGCTAATTCGGCACGGGCCGGCGTGAGATAAAAATCCGGGCACGCGATGATCCGACCTTCACGACCGGGAAGCCAGCGACAATGGGGATCACGAATCAAGCCTTGTTGATCGGTTGGAAAAAGATTATAGGGACCGTAATCGCTCAGACGGGTTACCGAACGAATCCCGGCTCGCTCGATAACATCCCAATTGGCGTCACTCATACCGGCACTGCTACTCCAGGGGAAGGCTAACGATTGGGCCGGACGCACTCCCCGTTCAGCAGCAACGGTATTCCAGGCTTCAATATCTGCTCGCCACGTGGCAGCATCGGCGTAGCCACCGTATAGATGGCTGAAGGTGTGACTCTGGATTTCATGACCGGCTGCCAACAGAGGTTCAATCTGATCGCCGAAGTACCACGCCGGATCAGTTGCCACTGTCCCATATGGATCATCGCTAAACCAGGGGCGCGTCGTCCAGCGGTCACTTCGCCAGCCATTTGCGGCTGAGGCCCAACTAAAAACCGGATCGTTCATAAACCGACGCTGCTCGCGGTTGCCCATCAGGAAATTGTACCCGGTCGCATAGTAGGTGGCGCGCACATTATACCGCGCAAAGATGGTCATGCTCGTCTCAACACCGGTCCGCATCCGCATCCCCCGCTTAATCGGGTCTTCATCGGCAAGTGGATCGTCGACGGAACGCGAATGGATCAATCCACCCATTGCCGTTTCCCAATCAAAAGTGAAGGCAATGGCTGCCCGATACCCTGCCGGCCATGGTGCAATGGTAAGAGGTGATGGCGGATTAGGTACGTGCGCCTGGGGCAGGGTCTGACCGCCGCGTTGGAGCCGCGGCATATCGAGATAAATCCGATCATCGGAAGTGGGTTCGATCCGCACACGCAGGGCGCGTGCAGTCTGGGGCGCACGTGCGTACCCACCAACCGTCGTCCATGCCGATGGCGGTCGTTCTGGTGTCCACAATGCTACCGGTTGCCAGGGGGTGACGACTCGTTCAATGATGGTTCCTTGCTCATCGTACCACTCAAAAACCAGCCGAGCACGGGTCGGTGAACGAAGTAGTGAATCGGTCAATGTTGCAACGGTAAAGCAGTAGACAACACCAGGTTGTACTCCGATGGGCGGAGTCAGGGCATAGTTAGCAATTCCGATCAGTTGCAGTGAACGGCCATCGCCGTCGAGATCAAAACCCTGGCCGTCAACAGAGGGTCTACGGAGTTCAACCCCACCGGCGCCACGGCCCCAACCGGCGGGGAGACCGAGAATATCTCCGGCTATAGCAAAATTGGCGTTGGGCAGTAGATTAGGATCGACAAATGGAGGAGCAGTGCAGCGATCAAGACGCTGACTGATAAACAAAAAGACGCCAATTGCGCCAATGATGAACGAGATAATAACGGCACCTAGTGCGAACTGCCGCGAAACCATCACATCCTGTAACTGATCGATACGGTATGCGGTACGATACCGCGGTTCTATTGTACCATAGATGTTTTTACCAATCGTTGTTGGATTTCGTCCTGACAGTGGCGCGATCTTCTGCTACAGTGACAGCGTAAGGTGTCAGGTCCTTCGCGCGCATCGTTTTCTCGCCTTTTACGATAGGAGAATCACGCCTATGCAAGCAACAACGGCGACGACGCTGAGAGAGCAATACGTTTCGGTTGCCGGTTTCCGGCTACGAGTTTTAACTGCCGGACAAGGGCCGACAGTCCTTTTATTGCACGGCTTTGTCGTCAGTGCTGATGACTGGATACCAACGATTCAAACACTGGCAGCAGCCGGTTTTCAGGCCATTGCCCCTGATGCGTTGGGGTTCGGTGCTTCAGATAAACCGGGCGGTGCAGCATATACATTACGGCGGTATGCCGATCTCAATGCGGGCCTGCTGCAATCATTTGGGGTTGAACGGGCAATGGTTGTCGGTCATTCGATGGGCGGGAAACACGCTCTGGCGACAACGATTCTTCATCCCCAGCGTGTTGAACGGCTGGTCATTGCTGATAGCGAAGGGTTTATGCAACTCCCGCTCTTTATGCGTAAAGGAGGTGCCTTACCCTTCCTCGGTGAGGCGCTGGTGAGTCTCTCTGCTTTTCCGTTTGTAGTGCGGATGCAATTGCGGGCTGCGTTTGCCAATCCTGATCGCTATATTACTCCGGAACTGATTGCACGGGGGACGGCAACGCTGGGGAATCCTGAGATTCGCCGCACAATGGTTTCGCTCAGCCGTTATTATGATGCTAATGATTTGCGGGGGAGTGGGCTTTGGTCGCGTCTGGCCGAGGTAACGCAACCGACCATGATCATTTGGGGAGCCGAAGATCGGCTCTTTCCGGTGCGTTGTGCTTACGAAGCCAAACGGATGCTACCGCATGCCCGGCTTGAGATTATTCCTAACTGTGGTCATTTTCCAATGATTGAAGCAGCGGATCAATTCCATCGACTGCTGCTCGAATTTCTACGTTAGTTTCCTGTACGCGGTCGAATGGTTGAAGGGGGTGTTCTCATCTTCCCCGCGGCCCTTTTCCTCATCTCACGAGGGATGAGGAAAAGGGCATATCCTGCACTGTGCGGTTTTCCCTCTCTCACCGGCGGGGGTAACAGCGCGCATCTGCACGCACTGCGGATAGATTAGGCGCACCCATTCTCCTCACGCTTCACACTTCTCTATTCACCGCTGTCGGGTGGGATAAAGACTCTAGAAAGTCCTAACAAGACCTATTCTTCATCCCCTGTCCAAAGAAACCGGTTAAGATCAACCAGATACTCATCATTCACAATAACCCCTTCAGCTTGCAAGCGGCTCCGCTGTTCATCGGCAGCATAGACATTACTGATGCGACCGACACGATTAATCACGCGCCACCAGGGGACATCGTGGTGACCAAGGAGGGCGTGCAAGGCATACCCTACCATCCGGGCCTGACTGGGAAAGCCGGCCAATGCAGCTATGCGACCGTAGGTACAGACTCGACCCGCTGGGATTTGTTTGACAACTGCATAAATAGCGGTGTATGGCGATTTGTGCGTCATAGTACGCTCGAGCGATCTACGTACCGGTATGGTGATGGTGTAATACCGTACAGAATGAAATACGATGCGATGAATGGGTAGTCTTTGCTTGTGCTGTGGTGTGTGCCTAGCCCTCCTCTCTTTCTCTCCCACACGGGGAGAGAAAGAGGAGCACTTGACGCATTGACAAGCCTGTGGAACCGTGTCAACAGCCGAAACAGCATCAACCATAATTTACTATGACCGGGTAGGAAACGAATGTTGAAAGCACCTGATCGGGGCGACAGTATCAGCGCATCCTACGCCAATCGTCCCCCGTCAACCGCAAGGGTCGCTCCGGTAACGAACGAGGCCTTATCTGAGCAGAGCCAGACAACGGCATTGGCTACTTCTTCAGGCGTGCCCAGTCGGCCAATCGGTTCACCTTCGGCAAACTGCGCCAGAATGTCGGGATCACCATGAGTAAACCGATCGATCATGGAGGTGTGAATCGTACCAGGACAGACCGCATTTACCCGAATACCATTGCGAGCATATTCCAACGCTGCGGCGCGCGTGATGCCAACGATCCCGTGTTTACTGGCTACATAGGCCGAAACGCCACGTGAACCGGTGAGACCGGCTACCGATGATGTATTGACAATAGCGCCACCACCCTGCTGTAGCATGTGCCGAATTTCGTACTTCATGCACAACCACACACCTTTGAGATTAATTTCGATCACCCGATCCCATACCTCTTCGGGGTAATCGACCAGCATTGCCTGTACCCCTTCGATACCGGCGTTGTTGTGGGCAAAATCGATCCGACCGAATGTATCAACGGCACGATTGATCAACTCTTCAACCTCGCTGCGTTGAGCGACATCACAACGCACAAATATGGCGTCGGTGTTCGCTGCCCGACACATTGCAACCGTCTCTTCACCACCTTCAACGTTTACATCAGCAACAACAACTTTTGCCCCTTCACGAGCAAACGCCAGCGCTGAAGCGCGCCCAATACCGGCTGCCGCGCCGGTCACCAGCGCGACCTTTCCAATGAACGGTTGCTCCATAAAAATCCTCCTCTAGCCGATCTCTGCACAAGGTATCATACCACAAGTACGAATGCTTACCGGTGATCATGCATTGTGAGGGGCAACGGCCTGGGTAATCGCGTGTTGTGCAGCCATTTGCTGAGGACGTCGTTTTCAGGTAAGATGCTAATATGTACCGCGACGACTACATTCTCCGGTTGATTGCCCAGTTTGGTGCGATCATTCGCCACATCCTTGGTCTTTACCGCGCAGGTCATTCACCATTGGTGCGAATTGCTATCGATAACGCTTACCGTGATCGACTAGGCGTAGGAAGCGACCAGGTGGTCAGAATGAGCGAGCGGCAGTTGCTGGCGCTCCTCCGGTTCCACAATCCAACCGAGGCCTGGTGGCATGAGGGGTCATATCTTGCGGCCCTCCTCGCTGTTGAAGCGCATGTCCTGGCCGATGATGATGAATCAGAGGCCGCGGCAGAACGGGCATTGCTGGCGTTACACCTGGTTATCGAGTGTGCGTTGGCTGCACCAGTACCGTTGCCCGATTATACGCCACATTATGCCGATCTCCTGATGCTGCTGCAAGATTACGATCTACCTACGCCAACGCTGGCGGCACTCTTTTCGTTTTGTGAGCAAGCAGGTGATCTGGCGCGGAGTGAGAACATCATCCACGAATTACTGGTGCGCGATCCTGACGGTTGGTGGGCAGCGGCTCGTGCATTTTACCTGCGGCTACAAGCCTGTAGTGATGAGGTGTTGGCAGCAGCCGGTTTATCCCGTGAAGAGGTTATAGCCGGTTTAGCAGAACTTGACGGGCGTGGATAAGCGTATAGGGTTCGCAACAGCTCACCGTGCATACGAACAAAACGGTGGTAGAGGGTGGTTCGCAAACCTCCCTTTCGCGTTCATCGTAAAAGAAGAGCTGGCTGAGAACCGGCCACTGTGATTTTTAACCAGGAAACTCTCTGTACGCTTCTCAACCGCTATGAGCGTATGTTCCGATCAGGAAATTGGCTAACATCTGTTTGCCATGCTCGGTCATGATCGACTCGGGATGGAATTGCACACCTTCGACCGGCAATGAGCGGTGACGTAGACCCATAATGATGCCGTCTTCCGTCCACGCCGTTATCTCTAATTCAGCCGGTAAATCTTCTCGTCGCACCACGAGCGAATGGTAGCGTGTCGCCTGAAATGGTGAGGGCAAGCCAGCAAACACGCCCTGAGCATTGTGGTAGATCGGCGATAGCTTGCCATGCATTACCATCGGTGCGCGCACAACGGTGCCACCATAGGCAGCGCCAATTGCCTGATGACCAAGACATACACCGAGGATAGGGATGTGACTTCCTAACTGGCGGATGACCTCGACGCTAATCCCGGCTTCAGCCGGGGTACAGGGGCCAGGACTGATCACGATACGGTCAGGATGTCGTTGTGCGACTTCGGTTACTGTTATCTGGTCGTTCCGCACAACTTCGACCTCTGCTCCCAATTCGCAAAGGTACTGGTACAAATTGTAGGTAAATGAATCGTAGTTATCAATCAACAGTACACGCATGATGCTCTCGCTCCTCTAGGCTGTCGCTACTTTTTCACGTTCATCCTGGGTAAGAATCGTTCCTCTGCTGCGTGCCCTGATCAACGCTTCAACGCAGATCGGATCGAACTCAGTACCGGCCCCTCGTTGCAAGAGTTCCAGTGCCTCTTCTACGGGCATTGGTGGTCGATAAGGTCGGTGGCTGGTGAGGGCATCAAAGACATCGGCTACGGCAACAATGCGCCCGAAAAGTGAAATATCCTCGCCCTTAAGCCCAAACGGATAGCCACGCCCATCGAGCCGCTCGTGATGCTGAGCCAGCGCCGTCCAAGATTCGCGCAACAGATCAAGTTCCAGCAAACCATTATCACGCAGAAATTCAAGTCCATACACCGGGTGTTGTCGCATCTCAGCGAATTCGTTGTCGTCCAGCCGACCTGGTTTCTTGAGAATATGGTCGGGTACCCGAATTTTTCCCACGTCGTGCAGTTTACTTGCGATCCGTAGTTGATAGAGTTGTTCGTGCGATAGTCCTAGTTCTTGGCCGATAGCAACTGAAAAATCGCTTACTCGCTGACTATGACCACGAGTGTAAGGGTCTTTCAAATCGATGGCGCCAGTAATCGCTTCGATCATCCGGGTGAACAGACTATCGGTCTCTCGATACAGTTCGGCCAGGCGAATCACCGTCGCCGCCTGTGAGGCAAGGGTTTGGAAGAGGGTAATATCTTCTGCTGAAAAAGGTTGGCCGTTTCGTGGATTAAGTGCTTGCGCTCCGCCAATGATCCTACCCTCTACTTCACCGCGTTCACCACCGAGCACGATCCGGGGAGCACGGAGCGGGACGCACAGAATAGCCCGGGTCTGAAAACCACTCTGCTGGTCGAGTCGTTTGTAAAAACGATGGTCACGCTGCACATCGTTTACTACGACGGTTTCACCGGTTTCGATGACATACCCAATAATGCCTTGACCACGCGGAACACGCAACGATTCAACCCGATCCTGATCTTTACCGCCTGCAATGTGTAATACCAGATCATTTTGTTTGTGGTCAATCAACCAGATGGATGCAGCCTCAACTGCCAACAATTCACAGGCGTAGTTCATAATCCGGCGCAACAGCTCATCGCGCTCCAAAGTGGTCGTCAATTGCGAAATAATCTCGACCAATGCCTGCTGGCGAAGTTCACGTCGGCGGGTCTCTTCCAGTAAACGTGCCTTCTCAATTTCGGTGACCAGCCGTGAAGTCAACACTTCAAGCAAGAGCATTTCATCCTGACCATCAAGCGATGTGGATGGTAAATTGAAGACCTGTACGACACCTACCGGTTCAGCACGCAACATCAGAGGAATGCAAAACATTGTATGTAGGGTTAACTCACCCATTTCACCGAATGAACGGTACCAACGTGGGTCGTTGGCAACATCTTCGACAAAGAAAGGCTGACGGTGCTGAAGCGCATAACCGGCCAGGCCAGTGTTTGCCGGTAATCGGCGTCCGATGAGTGCTTCACCGGCCGGACTACCTTTGACCACTTTAAAGATCAATTCGTCGGTGGTAGCGTCGTACAGATAGAGGGTACCTGCTTCTGATGCAGTGATTTCGATGATCAAATCGAGCAATCGATCCAGCAAGTCGTCGAGTTGAGTACTGGCCGCGATCTGATTGGCACGTTGGATAATTTCCAAAAACCGTTGTGGCCGCATCTCACGGTTAGTCATAACGTGCTCCCTGTTCGTACTCAAACGTCATGACGATTGAGGGGCTGGAATGGGAGTCAGTCGTGTTATCCATCGCTACGGGCCAGGGCCTGAATATAGCGGGCCAGTTCGGTGGCTTCACCGGCTAACGCAACCGGCATACCGGCTAAAGCACCGATCTGCTGCGGTGAATAGTCATCTATCGAACGTTCGCCGCTATAATCAAACATCACACGCGGCAATAAGGCTCGTTCGCAACCAGATGCTCGCAGCGCCGGAATAACATCTTGAGCGGTCAGTAAGCCACTGACGGTCACAGTTTCGCCAAAGAACTGGTTGGTTACTGCAACCACCTTTACCGTTAGCTGCTCGATCTGATTGAGCCGGTTGGCAATATGCTCCATCACCGGTGCGATAAGGGTACCACACACAAGGGCCAGTTTTGTCGGATGCGCGATGCGTGCTGGCAGGCGACGGCGAGCGCGAGCCCAATTGTCTAGAAAGTCGCGTACCATGCCTACACCGTTGCTGTACTGTGGCATATCATCGTAAGTCTCAGCCGGTGGGATTGGACGACCGGCCAGCAAGTAAAACTCATCGGAAGCATAGACCAGGTGGGTACCAAATTGCTCGTAGCAGCGACGCTGATACGGTTCGATCAGATCAATTACGTCGGCTGCTTCAGCAGGTGTATAACAGCGCAACGGAATATCGGTTACCACGCCGAGACGTGAACAGAAACCCAGCTCAGGTTGATGCAATGGGTGCGAACCTGTGGTTGGGTCTTCCCACAAGGGCTGACGTTCCCAGTTGGTATCGATCCACTCTGGGGTTTCATGCACCTGGATCGCAGCCCGAATCGTCTTTGGCGCTTTGCCTTCGAAGCGAAATTTGGTTAGCCCAACCGGTACGACAGCAATCGATTCGACAATCGGATACAGAGCGATCAGGTCTTCAATGCTTTGGCGGAGAACCGCGCCATCGTTCACTTGCGGGCACGCGACAATTTGGGTGTGAACCCGAATCCCGATCTGGCCCAGACGCCGAATCTGTTCGCGGACATCAGGGACATCGCGTTTACCCAGCGTAATGGCGCGCCAGAATGGATCGGTTGCGTGCACGCTGATGTAAAGCGGTGAAAGACGTTGACGCTCGATCCGTTCCCAATCGGCTTCAGTTATGTTAGTAAAGGTGACAAAATTGGCGTAGAGGAACGACAGCCGGTAATCGTCATCTTTCAGGTAGAGCGTTTTTCGGAAGCCCTTCGGCATTTGGGTCAGAAAACAGAAGGGGCATTTATTGTTACAGGTGCGTAACCGATCGAAGAGAGGCTCGGTAAATTCAATACCCAAATCGTCATCAGGGTCTTTGGTGAGCGTTATTTCGCGTTCATCGCCAGCAGCAGTGCGGATAAGCAGAGTTACACGTTCCTCAGCGATTGCAAAGCGATAATCAATGACATCGCGCAGGCGTTGACCATCTATTGCCACCACAACATCGCCAGGCTGAAGACCGATCGCTTCACCCAGACTATGGGCAGCGACGCTGGCGATAATACCACCTTCACCGGTAATCCGCTTGACATCGGGCTGATATTCCACACAATCTCCCAACCGCTACGTCGATACATAAGGGTACATCACTGTTTTGTTGTTTGTCGTATAGTATTGTACCATAATCGTTATCAGTGGCGATCTGAAAATATTGTCATCGCCGCGCCGGAGCTTTTCAGCGTGCTTAGCTTCGGGTTATCTTTGATAACCGAACAATGCCACAGGAGAGCGACACCGACAAACTACCCACATGCGCTACCAATGAATCCTGCAGTCATCTGAGTGTGCGACGGGAAAGTTCGGCTGGCGCATCATCCCCTGTCGTGCGCTGACGGGTATGTTTGGCGCACCGATAAGGGGGCTGGCTGCAAGCTACTGTCGGAACAGGAAACTTCCGATTCCATCAATACTGCTGCATCCGTTTCATCTGCCTCTCCCAAACCGTTGAGAACCGCTACCCTTGCTTCAGCGGTGATTCGCCATTTGAAGAAAGTGCCCAGAGTAAGGTGAAGGATGCCAGGCGCACTCTGCTCGTGAACATTGGTGTACGTGCAGTGTGCGAAAAAGCTGATATAATAAATGTGTACACATCACATAGTTGCGATGAAGCGGGGGTGTTCTGCTGGCTCAGAGGGCAGAAAGCCCTCGCTTCGGTTGTTTTTGATTGCATCGGTACAAAGGAGTTATATGGCAGCTCAATCCATCATCGTCTACGGAACAAGTTGGTGTCCCGATTGTCGGCGTGCGCAGCGTGTACTCGATCAGCACGGTGTGCAATATACCTACATCAACATTGAAAACGATCCGGCGGCAACTGAATTCGTGATCAAAGTGAATAAAGGTTACCGGAGCGTACCGACAATCGTCTTCCCCGACGGTTCGATCCTGGTCGAGCCATCGAATGCGGTGTTGCAGGCCCGGTTGCAGCAACAGGCATCATAGACATTTGCCTGCCAATCAGGGTTAAGTAGAGGGGCGCCGTTAACAGGCGCCCCTCCTGTTTGCCCAACGAACAACATCTGTGGTATCGTGACCGTGATAACATAAGGAGGTTCATACGAAGATGTCTCGTTTTATCTGGTTGTCGATTTTCTTGTTCACTGCCTGTAGTGCGCCGACGGCGGTATCACCTACTGCCACTCCAACGGCGTTGCCAACTGCTGCGCCCACCTCAACACCGATGACCGCCGATCATGCCCCGGTGATGAATCAATATTTCCCCGACGTCCCGCGTGGTCGTACTGCCGAGGGCTATCATTATCTTGGCAATCCTGATGCCCCGGTGACGATGGTGACTTACTCTGACTTCCTCTGTACCTCATGTGCGATCCATACCCTCGATGTTGAACCGCGTTTGATCGAAGCATTTGTTGCTACCGGCCAGGTACGTCTCGTCTATCGCCATCTGCTACAATTGGGTGAACGCTCGCAATTGCTGGCTGAGGCCAGTGAATGTGCTGCCGATCACGGTCGTTTTTGGGAATTGCGTCGTGAGATTTATGCGCGTTATAATCAACTATATTTCAATACTCGTGAGACGGTGATTGCACTGGCTGCCGGGTTAGACATTCCGGTTGATGCGTTTACAGCCTGTCTGGATGCACATACGTACCGGTCACACGTGCAAGATGACTATGCAGCAGCGCTCGCAGAAGGGATTTACGCCCGACCGGTATTTCGGATTGGGAACGAAACCATTGTCGGATCACAGCGCTTTGAGACGTTTGCTCAGGTGATTGAGCGCGTGGCGCAGCGATAAAGGGCAAAACATGCATCTATGAAACGGTCACACCACTTCTGGCCACTTAGCATTGTTGCGATAGGGATAGCTTTTACCATCTGGTTATCGCTGTCAGCGCCGTATAGCAATTCGCTTGCCCAGCCGAGCTGCAACGATCAACCGCTCTATCCGGGATGTGTTGAACCGGGGTTTAATTGCGAACCATATCCAGATATTTGTAATCCCACGAAAACCGCTGCTGCCCAAACGCGCACAGCTCTCGTTGCCACAGCGCTAACGGCAACAGCTCGTAGCCAGGGCCAGACGAACCAGTCACCCGCTGCGACGGCAACACCAACGTTGACTACCACCAGCACGAGCACATCACCCGTCACATCTGTATCGCCTACTGCAACCCCAACCTTGACTCGATCACCAGTTGCGACATCAACCACCCAAACGTCATTACCGTCACCAACATTGTTACCAACCGCAACCCCGACACTGAACTTCAGTCCTACGCCAACAACTCAGGCTGCGCTCCGTTGTGCGCCGGGCGATCTGGTTGAACTCAGCGGCAAAGCGCGACCGCACATTGCATTGCTGGTGCTGTTCGATGATCGACCGGTAGGGGGGGGAGCCAGTGATCAGACAGGTACATTCCGCATCGTGTTGCGTATTGGCGCTGAACGTCCCGGACAACACGAGATTGTCGTGCAAGAGCGTGAGCGGGCAGTGGTCGTCGCCGAGTATCTATGTGAGACGCCGCTTCCGCCGACACCGACGGCTACGCTTGGCCCTCTTCGGGTGACGACACCGGGTGCTCCGTAAATGCTTCGGTGATGGAAGGAGAGGCGGGTTCCCAACCCGCCTCAGATGGTATATTCCTGAGACGAATGCTTCAGCACCAGGATGATGACCAACGGCTGGCGTTCAGGCAGGTACGTCATTTACCCGGCAAAGTGTCGTATGAGACTACCCATCCACTGCATTGCCCGCCAGTAATCGGCAAGGCGAATGTTTTCATTCGGTGAGTGAACACGTGAGCCGTGGTAACCACATCCGGCGCCACTGGCAACCGGCGTGCCCAGCGCCGTACACAGTGGATACATCGGGCCGGTTCCGGCCATTGTTGGGTAGAGGATCGGTTCGCTACCGTACACCTCACGCGCCGAGTCTAATGCAGCCCTGACGATAGCCGCGTCGAGTGGGCCACGGGCCGGATGTTCACCTCCCAGATCGACAATCTCAATATCCTGGAACCCTTCCGCATCTAAATGCTGCCGCAACTGCTGTAAAACCTCGGCCGGTTCCATATCGGGTACGAGCCGGAAGTCAATCTTAGCACGGGCTTCGTTGGGTAAGACGGTCTTGCTACCCTCACCGGTATAGCCACTCACCAGACCGCAAATAGTGCAGGTTGGTTCAAAGAGATGACGACGCAAACGTTCAATCCCGCGCACGCCATCGAGAAAATCGCTCAGTCCAAGGTTGGCTAACAATTCATTGTCGTCGTCAGCCGGAATGGATGCCAGTGCTGCCAGATCATTGTCGGATGGTGGTCGCACCCGGTCGTAGAATCCAGGAATACGGACCCGACCATCAGGGCCTTTCAACGTGTTAAGTGCCCAGGTCAGACGCCAGGCAGGGTTTGGCACGAAGGTGGCATACGACGAATGGAGATCATAGCGGGCACCACGGGCAATTAACTCGACATATTGAATGCCTTTCGCGCCACAAGTGACCATGGGGCGTCCGCTCAAATCCACTCCTCCCGTCTCCCACAGACAACCATCGGCCCGCAAGAGATCGGCGTATTCACGACAAACAGCCGGTAACGTGCGCGAACTGATCTCCTCTTCACCCTCAACGACAAAGATGATGCGAATCGGTAGTTCGCCTTCGGTTGCCAGCCACGACTCTACGGCCTGTATGCGTAACATAAGATTGCCTTTATTGTCAGCAACTCCACGACCGTACAGCTTTCCATTGCGTTCGGTCAGCTCAAACGGTGGGCTTTGCCACAACTCCAGCGGTTCGGCTGGTTGTACGTCGTAGTGGTCGTAGATCAAGAGTGTGCGTGTACCACGACCGATGGTCGCATAGACAAGTGGATTGCCACCATCGGCGCGCAAGATGCGGGTTTCGGCTCCCAGACGGCGGAGTCGTTGCTCAACGAAGGTTGCGGTTTCTTCAATGCCCCGATTTTGGGCCGCCACTGAGGGAATACGAATAATATCGGCCAGTTCGGCAAGAAAACGTGAACGCTGGCTCTCGATGTACGCGGTAAAACGTTCCATGAACTGCTCCAGGTAATGCAGAACGGAGGTTTGTATTGCCATTATAGCACTGTCGCTGTCGTCAGGGCTTCAGCATAGACTGCTTCAATACGGCTGAGCATCCGGTCAAGGCTAAACTCGGTAGCTGCCCGTTCACGTCCGGCTAACCCGAAGGCTCGTGCTCGATCTGGGTTTTGCCAGAGATCGTGGAGCGCCTGTGCCAATGCCTCATGATTGTCAGGCGGTACGACCAGGCCGGTGCGTCGGTGTAGATTCACATATGTCGTGCCGGTACCCAGCTCAGTACAGATAACCGGTAGCCCGGCCTGTTGGGCTTCAATCTGCACAATGCCGAAGGCTTCACTGCGTGCCACTGAGGGCAGCACAAAGACATCGGCAATCGCATATAGTGCTCGCAACGTGGCGTTATCGACGGCGCCCAATACGTGTACTCGATCAGCCACTCCCACATCGGCAGCCAATCGGATCAGATCGATACCGCGTACTGTGGCATCACCACCAACAATTATTGCGTGACCGTAGGGTAGTAATGTGAGAGCGCGAATCAGGCGATCAACCCCTTTGTAGTAACGCAACCGCCCGACAAATAAGGCATTTGGACGAGGGAAACGATGTCGCAGTGCTGTCACCAGGCGGGAGTCTGGTAAAGGCATAGGCGGTATCCCAAACGGCACCACGCGCACCCGTTCGCGATGACGGGCGAGCCAACGCGATGAATCCACCAGCGCCGGGCTGGAGGTGATAATGCGGGCCGCCCGTCGTAGCGTCTGCTCGACAATCGGTGCAGTAAGTCGCCCCAAAACCCGTTGACGCACAATATCACTGTGATACGTGACGACCAGTGGGGTTGGGAGTGCCAGCAACGCCAGGTCACCGAACGGATACGGGTGATGAAAATGGATCAGATCAGGTTGTAAACGTCGTATCAGCCAGAGCAGCGGTAGACTGATGGGGGCGCGGGCCAGCGTGAATAATCGTGGCGTGGCTATCAGCGTAACCCCATTCCGTTCCATCTGCCAGCCATGTCGTCCGGGAGCGACAAAGACAACCGTTACGCGGTGTCCGCGGTTTGCCAGGCCTTCACTCAATAACCGGAGATGGTTTTCAATGCCACCCTGAATCGGTGGATAGTCTTTGTAGAGTTGGACGATGTGCATAGGGCTGTATCATACCAGACCTTGTGGTGTGAAGGGTAAGCGAGGCTCTGAGAGTGTGTCTGGATGTTCCTTGTCCGGTCGTCTCCTGGCATAACCACTGTGGTCGCGCAACGGATAGAGTGACTTCTATGTTACAATACACAAAATAGTTTGAAGGGCGACAGCAATCGGTCTGTGCCCGCCATGAGAGTTCAACAAACGATGGATGCAGTACTTGTTCTAGAAGATGGTCGGGTCTTTCCCGGTCGCTCCTTCGGTGCACCGGGCGAGCGGGTTGGTGAAGTGGTCTTTCACACCGGCATGACCGGCTATCAAGAGATATTGACCGATCCCTCGTATTGTGGTCAACTGGTAACGATGACCGCGCCACACATTGGGAATACTGGTGTCAACGATTTCGATCCTGAGTCGATCCAGCCCCAGGTTGCCGGTTTCATTGTCCGTAGTTACAGCGAACATTACAGCTCGTGGCGCGCCCGCGGCAGTCTAGCTCAGTTGCTGCGCGAATATGGCATCGTCGCGATTAGCGATGTTGATACTCGTGCGTTAACACGCCATATCCGAACTGCCGGTGCGATGCGCGGTATCATCTCGACAACCGGTGCTTCGATTGAGACATTACTGGCCAAGTGTCGGGCTGCCCCGCCGATGGAGGGGCAAGACTTAACGCAGGTGGTGACGTGTCCTGAACCTTACCACTGGACGACCAACAGCGTTCCGTTTACTCCGCCCTACCCGAACGGCCCGGCACAAGAACTGATCTTCCACGTTGTTGCCTACGATTTTGGTCTCAAGCGCACCATTTTGCGCCGCCTGGTCGATCATGGCTGTCGAGTGACCGTTGTACCGGCGACAACACCACCCGAAGATGCGTTAGCACTTAACCCTGATGGTATCTTCTTCTCGAATGGGCCAGGTGACCCGGCTGCGGCCACCTACGCTGTTGCCACGTTGCGATCCTTACTTGGGAAGTTGCCGATCTTCGGCATTTGTCTCGGTCATCAACTGATGGGGTTAGCCCTCGGTGGACGTACCTACAAACTACCCTTCGGTCACCACGGCGCCAATCATCCGGTGCGCTATTTACCAACCGGTCGGGTTGAGATTACTTCGCAAAACCATGGCTTTGCGGTAGACCCCGACTCGCTACCGGCTGGTGTGCTCTTGACCCACATCAATCTGAACGACCAGACGCTGGAAGGGTTTGACTACCCTGATTTACAGTGTTTCAGTGTGCAGTACCATCCTGAAGCGGGGCCAGGGCCGCACGATGCGACCTATCTGTTTGCCCGTTTTGCCAAAGCAATGGCCGCCCGCCGGTCATAAGGCGATACAACGATTTCCGCATTACCCTTTCTTCTCCTGATCGAGGAGAAGGAAGGGTCAAACAGATACCGGCCACCTTTTTGATCGCCGGCGATCACCGATGACCAACGAACGCGATCCTCGTAATCGGCTCAACGACCTCGATGCACGGGCTTGGACCTACGCTCTGCGGTCGGTGATTAGCACTGCCTACCCTACTCGTGGCGCTGCGAGTCTGGCCCACCACTTGCGCCGCAAACATCCCTCACCCAAACCACCACAACTGATGGCTGAGCTGATTCGCTTTTTCACCCGTCGGCATGGTCATATTCTCGATCCGTTTGCGGGCGTAGGTGGTACCTTGATCGCCAGTTCTCTTGAAGAACGCACAGCCGTTGGGATTGATCTCTCACCGGAGTACGCAACCATTTACCAGGCGGTCTGCGCCGAGCTAGGGATACCACCGCAAACCTACCTGGTCGCCGATGCCCGGCATCTTCTCGACTTGCCGGCAGTTCACGAACGCCCCTTCGACCTAATCTTAACCGATCCGCCGTATGCGGCAATGATGGCGCGCCCCAAAACCGGCGAGCGGCGGAAGCGTGGGCGACCACAACCAACCCCCTTCACCACATCACCGGCTGATCTGGGCAACCTTCCCTACCACGAGTTTATCCGCGAACTAAGCGCGATTCTTTCCTCAGCGCTGCAAGTCTTGCGGCCCGATGGACACCTGGTCGTGTTTGCGAAAGATCTCCAGCCAACCCCCGAGCATCACAACATGCTCCATGCCGATCTTGTTGTGGCATTACGCCAGATTCCCGGCCTTGAATACCGCGGGTACCAAATCTGGCACGATCAGAGCCAGCGCCTGTATCCATTTGGCTACCCCTACACGTTCGTTGCCAACCAGATGCATCAGTTTATTTTGATTTTCCGCTGGCGGGGGGAGTAGGGGGGATGAAAGGCGTTCCTGGTCTGCTACTGTCGATTGCAGGTGTGGTATGGTTGAGCATTGCAGAGTATGTTGACGTTGTATGTAGAAGCCTGCAAGGTTTTCAGTTTCAGGGTGCGATGCGATGACCGAACTGTGAAATACCAAACACCGACGAACATCACGCACCTGCTGCCGATGACTTCCGACCCACAAAGTCACCTGGGTGCGTGGGCCAGAGGCCTGTATCGTGCGGTAGTAGCGGTAGAACCCGCGTCGGATCAGGAGCACGCTGGTGCAGGCGCGTTGGAAACCTGCCCCTCCCGTTCACGTTTCCCGTCCTCTCTCCTCACCTCAACACTGCTGAGTAGAATGAAAGCTTTGAAAAGCTCTCCTCCCCGCACTGGCATTGACCACCGATAGCGCGTCGGATATGCTTGCAATAATATAGACAATACACCATGAATACCGATTACGACAGCATCATCATGAGCAGCAACATTCGAGCACGGCTGTCCAGAAGGCATTTGGAGCGAATCTGAATCCTGATATGCGCATGGTATTGCCAGTCGGGACGGGATGTATGCTAAGAAATGAACGATGCGCAAAAGAAAGGATGACCTATGCAGGCCGCAATACGTCTCACGGCTCAGGTTCAGCCAGGTGGCAAGATCGAGATCGTGGACGCCCAACTTCCAGTTGGTATCGCAGTGGAAGTGATTGTCGAATTGCCCTATGCACCTGCCAGGCCATCTCGATCGCTCATAGCAGTACTGGCTGATGCACCGGGACACCTTGCCTTTCAGACGGCTGAAGACGTTGATTCCTACCTACACGGTGAGCGCGACGCATGGGAACGCTAATTCTCCCTTTATCCGGCCGAGTGTATGTTGACTCAAATGCCGTGATCTACGCGATTGAGCGAATCGAGCCGTATCGATCTCTATCGGAACCACTCTGGCGGGCCGCATATAATGGGAATATAGCGATTATTACGAGCGAACTGACCTGGCTCGAAACACTTATGAAGCCGATCCGCGATCAGAACATCTTACATCCTTGAGCATATCAACGTGCGGCGAACATCGGGGACTCGAAACACTTATGAAGCCGATCCGCGATCAGAACCCGCAATGAGAAGCCCTGTTTCGAGATTTTTTGAGCGCCCGGGAAGTGAACCTGATTCCGGTCACGCTACCGCTGAGGGAGCAAGCGGCTCGCCTGCGTGGATTGGGTTTGAAAACGCCCAACGCGCTTCATGCTGCAACTGCGCTCTCACAGCAGTGCGCGCTGTTTATCACGAATGGCCCAGTATTCTATCGTGTACCCAACCTCCCAATTGTGGTGCTTGCAGATGTGTTGCGCACACCTGCTTAGGCATCTTCAACGTTATGACCTTCTACCTGGGGCTTTTTGGAGTTCTCAGCTTTGGGTTCCATGCGATGACCGAACGGTTCAACTATGGCGCGACACCAACGAACATCCGGCTCCTGCTGTCAGCAATCCCTGAACCGTGTCATTTCCCTGGGATCGCGGGCCGCTAGCTCGCGTTGTGCAGTAGGCGGCTAAAACTCATTGGCTGGTGCATTAGCACATCATTGTGAGAGAGTCACCAATCTACCTCACGATTCGCCTATGAGAAAGGAAGGATGTTGGGGTGGAAGGAAAGGCACTGAAAGCGTAGAAAACCTCTGATCCGAGAGAACATTGGTTGACATACCTGATTGTTCTGGCTATGCTAATCGGTAAGTAGAAAGAAGCATATGAGATCACAGGGATTTCATTGTGAATGAAGTAGACTTAGCTAGCCTTGTATCGCGTAAATTACAGGAAGTTGGCTTCGTGATAACGGATAACCACAGTCTTTATCCACCCATCCTGGATAAGGCAGGTTTGCGACAGATTCATGAACCGGCAGCTCAGCAAGAACTTGTCACCCAGCAGGATTGGCTTGAACAAAACCTTCATAAATATCTTCAGTATTTCGCTTGTGGTGACGAAGTAGTCCCTGAGCGTATTGATCCTATACTGGTTGAGGTGACCAAAAAGCAACATCATGATCTCTTCCGCGTCGCTCGCTTACTCTGGTCGCTGCCATTCTCGAAAGGGTATGGTCGCCGCTTACGGTTTTTACTCATCGATCAAGCGAACAACAAACTTATTGGCCTACTAGCATTGCAGTCACCACCGCTGAGCTTTCCGGCTCGCGATCGTCTCTTTCAGTATCCACCTGGCAGGAAGACAGAGTTAGTGAACCAGACGATGGACATTCAAACGTTGGGGGCAGTGCCACCGTATGATTATCTCCTTGGTGGCAAGCTGGTTGCTTTGGTTGCGGCATCAAATGAGGTTCGTCAGCGGTACTGGCAGAAATACGTTGGACGGATGACCGAGATGGAACGGCGTATCTTACCGCCTCATCTTGTTGCCCTAACGACAACGAGTGCGTTTGGAAGAAGTAGCCTGTACAATCGTCTTAAGTACAGGGACGTAGCGATTGCAGAATCGCTTGGATACACCGAGGGTTATGGCACGTTCCATCTCATGGAACTATATCCGCTCTTCCGCGAATTCTTAGAAAGCCAGGGTATTTCAACATACGGTGGTTTTGGCACTGGCCCGCGCCGGAAATGGCAAACAATGGTACGCGCACTCGAACGATTAGGCTTCTCGGCTGAATTCCTTCGCCACGGGATAAAGCGCGAAGTATTTCTGTTCCGTCTCATAGATAACCTGGAAGCATATATGGAAGGACGCGATACCACGCCAGTTTATCGCAACCTGCCATTCTCTGATCTCGTGGCATGGTGGAGAGAACGCTGGCTATTACCGCGTGTTGAGCGTGTGCATGAATGGAAAGAGTGGCGTAACGAAGAGATAAAAAATCGCTTACGTATCGGGCAAGACAAGGTAGCCGAGGTAATACTATGACGGAGTCGGCAGAACGTCCTTTCGGCGAACTACCATCTGCACTGATAGATGAGATTCTCAAACGTACTGAGAATCTTAGCCAGAAGTTACTGCATGATTTTGAACAGGTGCGTGCACATCGGGCAGAATGGCGGGAAGAGTTGAAACGCACTGGCATGCTTCGTCGTGACTCCGAAATGCCCTACGTGCCGGTTCCTACGACGTGCGGAATAGACGGATCATGTGCGATAGAACGATTATTGGCCAGCGATCTGGTTGCCGCAGCCGCAGTAGCGGTCGAGGGTTTGACACCACCTTCCGAAACACGTCACTGGCCTGAACCCCGTCATCAGGTTTGGGTAGAGACAGAGGTGCATGAAGCCGAAACGGGTACCATTCTGCGTGCTGTAATGATTGGGATGGAGCTAGAATTGGCACTACATGCACCACACGAGATCGTTTTTCTCGATGGTTCGCTCACAACACCTCTCATCTACTTTAATCAGGCATTGAATAAAAGCCAGGAAGTTGCACATCTGCGAACAACTGCTCAATTTCTCAAACAAGCATCCTCGATGCTAGAAGCATACTTGACGGTACTCACTTCCAATCGTAGTGATCGTTGCTGGTTGGCAGTACCTAAGTACACGACAAGGCGCGAGATTGGGCAGGTCATGGGCTGGCCCGACTCACACGATGATCGGGGCCTACTAAGTTTTCTTCTAGAGCCAGGAGAATATACGAAGCCCAGGGTATTGCAGCAACCATCTGAGCCCTGGCATTTGAATATTACACCACTTACCTCTACTGGTTATCGAACTGTTGAGGAACTGGCGAGCCAGATTATTGCCGCTCTCAACGAGATTCAGGTGGTGTACTATCGACCCTACCCCTGGCTCCCAGCCCTTCGCTTAGAAATGAGTAGCGCAATTGCCCAAAACTCATCACGATTGGCAATGGTATTGCACGGAGTCCGCCATCAATGCGGTACACCGTCAGTGATGGAACCGTTCCCCCTCTATCTCGCTGATCGCATGGTAAAGCACCTGCCAAAGGCGATCCCTACGTTTCGGCAGGTGACCTCTCAGCATATCGCTGAGACGTACCAGGGAAACATTTCCGATGTTTTTCTCGGTCTGCATGGTTATCGCACTGAGTCAGGAGTGTAACGATGTCAAAGCACCTAGATCAATTGGTCGATGCGGCCGAACGAATTGGTGTCATTGGATCACCTTCCTCTACCAACGAAGTGGCACTCGATATTTTGGCGGGAGCTGTCAACAAAAAGTTGGTCGGAGAACTGGCGCTCTTTCGTTATTATCAGGACAATTGCTCGCACTACGCTCTAGGGCAGATCACAGAGGTGAGCATGCGCAATGTTTGGCATGAAGACCCCACTATGCGCAGCCTGATCCGTCAGCATGGACGTGTAGACACAATTAGCGAGCGTCAGGATACCCACCGTGGCGATATGACGATTAGTGCGGTATTTGCAGCCGGTCCCAATGGATATCGTCCCAGTATACTGGGTACCGTTCCGGCTACCGGCACACCAATTTATCTGGCTAACGATAGCGTCTTATCTGAATTACTCTCTCCGTACCGCGATCAGCTTTTCTATCTAGGGCGCATCTATGGCTCAAAACCACTATTGCCGTTGTGGTTCAAACATTTCGATATTGGCCCGCAAGGTGCTGGTGAAGCCTATCATCTGGGCATCTTTGGCAAGACTGGCTCTGGCAAGTCGGTACTCGCGAAGATGATTCTGCTTGCCTACGCTCGTCATCCGCAGATGGCGATCCTGGTCATTGATCCGCAAGGGGAATTTGCCAAAGAAGTCAGAGGGGATATGGCGTTAGGAGGATTTCGCTTGCCGATGAAGCGAGTGTTAGATAGCCTGACAAAACCGACAAAGGTTTATGGTGTGCAAGATTTAGTCTTAGATAGGTGGGATTTGTTTGAGCACATTCTTTTAGAGTCGGGTTTCTTCCAACGCCTCGGTGTGAAGGCTAGCGAAAACCAGCGCCAGGCAGCAGAAGCTATTAGCGAGCAGTTGCAGAAGGCTGGTGTCAAGCTTGCCGATTTGCATCGTAGAGATAGTTTCGACAAGACCTGGAACCATTTAAAAGAAGAGCGTATTTTAGTACGGATTTATGGTTCCAAGGAAGCTAGAGAACGAGTCCGTCAACAAATGGCTGAAACGAATCAGAACGATCTCTACCAAACTGTTTGGCTTCCGATAACGCAGCTCTTTCGTGAAGATCATAACGGAACACGAAAAAAGGTAGAAAGCTTATTGACTGGTTTATTTAGTCCGAATCAGGAAAAACGATCTCTTATCGTTATCGACTTGTCAACGGAACAGGTAACTCAAACGAATAGTAAGAGAGCAACATCCCTCCCTCTGTTTGATAATGACCAACCTCAACCTCAACCGCTACCTACACAATTGTTTTGGAATGAGACAATTCAGGCGCTCGTGATCAAACGCTTGTTGGAAGGTATTCGCACGGCAGCAGAATATGCCTACAAACAAAACCGCAGTCTTAACACGCTGGTATTAATGGACGAGGCCCATCGTCTTGCGCCCCGCGATGATCCAGGCAGTGATGAGCAACGCGCTATTCGGAGCATCCTGATTGATGCCACCCGTACTACACGTAAATATGGTGTTGGGTGGATGTTCATCAGTCAAACCCTCTCTAGCCTGCATCGCGAAATCCTGGAGCAATTACGCATCTTTTTCTTCGGTTTTGGTTTAGGTATGGGGGCTGAATTCAAGGCATTGAGTGAGTTAGTGGGCGGACGCAGTAAAGCTCTTGACCTTTACCAATTATTCAGAGATCCCCATTCATCGTTTGATACTGGCAGCAGAGAGTACTCATTCATGACGATTGGCCCCGTCTCACCGCTCTCATTTGCCGGGACGCCATTGTTCTTCAACGCTTTCAATGAAGTAGAGGATTTCCTGAATGTTAATAAACTGAGAACATAAAGCGATCATTTGGTCACTTCCCACCAAGCGTTTGTTGTCCTCAGTATACTTATAGTGAAGTTGAGCGTGATCTCTCGAACTACCCCCCACCATACCCGCGCACAATCACCCGCACTTCAGCAATACCCAGACTATTGAGCAACTGGGTGTAGTAGGCCTCTGCGTCACGGGCGGCCTGAGAAAGAATGCCAGCCTCAATTGCAGCCTGGACTAATGCCGCTTTCGCCTCCGCATCGACCGCTTGAAAAAAGCTCTCAAGGTTTGTGCGCGGACAGATGAAACCAGGGCAGAAGTCGGTATTTTCAATCACGCGACTGTTCGCCAGATCGAGCGACACCTGCTCGGTGAAGACTTGTGGCGGTGGAAGGGTAATTTGTGCCCGCCGGCCATCACTGCTGACCCAAATGTCTTCAGAGCGCAGTTGGCTTAGATCGATGCCCGCCGGTACGCGCCCCCGGATCAGAACCAGAAATTCCTGACGTACACCGAGGTTGCGCAGGAAGGCTGCCCAACCACCCGGTGCGTCGAGATGACGTACTTCTACCCCTGCGTAGTGCTCGATGAAAATCTGTTTGTTGACTCGCCGCACGGCCTCGATAATCTGTGTCTCCACAGTAGTGGTCGGAGCTGGCGGAGGGGTTGACATTTCTTGAAAGGCTTGTACGACGCTCCAGACCATGAAGAGGACGGCAGCAACGGCCAGACCATTCCAGATAAGTTTCAGCGTTTGCACACATTCCTCCGTTTTTCAGGTCAATGGAATCGATTTGGTGAGAGTCTGAAACATTCTGCTATCGATTATCTATGCCTTCCTTCCCCAATATCTCAGAACGTTGGTGGAAAAGCGCCATGAGTCTTAGCCCCGCCATTATCAGGGAATGATTGGCTCGATGGTTACCCGACTAAAGCCAAGATCGTCGATTAGCCAGCGTTCGAGCCGACGATAAGCAACTTCACTGGCGATACTGATCAATTCCTGATCGTTGGCAACCCGCTGTCGAATCTCGGCACGGGCCTGGGCTAATGCCTGATTTTGAGCGGCTGTAATCTGTGAACCAATCCAACGTCGTGACTCACCGATCACCTCGATTTCAATCGGATTAGGTTCGCCGGAAATTGTTGCTCGTGGCAACCGGATCAGCAGAGTATTGCCATCACGTCGGATTTCAGCCCGGCTCAGATCAACTGCCAAGCGAACTTCCGCTGTGACTTTGAGGGTAATCTCGTCGCGACCGAAGAAGCTCTGCGCTCCGCGAACCGTGGTTACTGTTGTTACCGGAAACTTGATTGCCAGCTCAATTGCCGGATCGATCCGGCGTAGATCGGGTAGAGGAATGAGCGTCGGTGCTGCCGGAGCTACCGTTGGCGGTAGAGGGGTAAAGGTTGGGGGAAGCGTGGGCCAGGGTTCTTCAGGCACTGGGGTCGCCGTCGTGGTCAGACTGCGCCAGTTGCTATTGATAAGGAAGAGCAGCAGGCCAAACACGGTTAGCGCAACAATCCCGCTTACAATCCATTGAATTGAGTGTTGTTTGATCATTGTTCGATGTGGTTGAGATCATCTTGCCTTGCGATCACGAAAGGATTTCTTGGATGAGAACCATTACATCCACACAGGAGCGGGTTTCAAACCCGCCCCTGCCGATATTAAGAGAAAGGCCGAGTCACCCATCTACGCCCGCAACATTACATAATCGGTCGTTACTGCCTGCAAGCGGTCGAGATCGACCTCAGCCCCGCTGCCCGGCCCAGTTGGCACGCTAAGCGTACTGTCGGGATTGAGCGTGAAAGGGTTGGTTACGATGTCTTGCGTAAAATAGCGGTCATTGGCGCTGATGTCACCAGGCAGGCTGAAATTGGGCAGGCTGGCTAGCCCAACGTTGGCTGCCCGGCCAATACCGGTTTCGAGCATTCCACCGCACCAGACGGGGATACCGGCTGCCTGGGCCAGGTCGTGAATTCGCCGGGCCGCCGTAAAACCGCCTACTCGCGATGGTTTGATATTGATGACCCCGCAAGCTCCTAACTCGATGGCCCAACGAGCGTGTTCAGGTGAGACGATACTCTCATCAAGACAGATAGGTGTGCGTAAGAGCCGTTGTAATTTAGCGTGGTCGATAATATCATCGTGGGCCAGTGGTTGTTCGATCAAAAGCAGATCGAAGTCGTCGAGTAAGGCCAGTTGATCGGCTTGATCGAGGGTGTAGATGCTATTAGCATCAACTTGTAGCCGCAAATCAGGCCATTGTTCACGCACGGCACGAGTCGGCTCGACATCCCACCCCGGTTTGATTTTAAGTTTTACTCGCTGATAACCGGCTTTTACGTAGCCGTCAACGACTTCAAGGAGGGCTTCAATTGACTCTTGAATGCCAACGCTGACCCCGACTTCGACCTGTTGTCGGGTACCGCCGAGCATTGCGCTCAGGCTCTTGCCATACGCTCGCCCGAATAGGTCCCATGCAGCAAACTCCAGGCCGGCCCGCGCCATCCGATTGCCGCGCACACGGGCAAAAATGGTATCAACCTCTTCAGGTCGGCTCAGATCACGGCCCAATATCATCGGGGCCAGAATCTCACGCATCATCACCCAGGCTGTCGCCTGTGTCTCTTCGTTGTACCACGGCCCGGCGCCAACCGGTGCTTCCCCCCAACCGACCGCACCTTCGCTATGCAGGGTCACGATAACTGAATGATTAGCCTCTTCGCGCCAGCCACTCGTCTCGAATGGCGTCCGGTAGGGTAGCCTGATCCGTCGCAATTCGATGGCTTCGATCCGCATCAGTGTACCTCCAATAGCTCTACTTCAAAGATCAGGGTGGCTCCTGGTGGAATGATACCACCCGCACCGCGATTGCCGTAGGCTAGCGCTGCCGGAATAATTAACTGTCGGCGTCCACCCACTCGCATCCCGGCCACACCTTCATCCCAACCGCGAATGACCCGACCTGCGCCTAGCGGGAAGACAAACGGCTCGCCCCGACTCAGCGAGCTGTCGAACATACTACCATCGGTGAGCCAACCGGTATAGTGTACCGTCACCGTGCGGCCGGCAATCGCGGTGGCGCCTTCACCCACCGTCAGATCGGCGTACTGTAGGCCACTGGCGCTGGTTGTGTAGCGATCAGCGGGGAGGTCTTGCGGGGCTTCGGGTGGCCCCGGCAACACCTCAACCAGCTCGACATCGAAGGTCAGCGTGGCATTGGGTGGAATGACCGGAGGATACCCCATCTCACCGTAGGCAAGGTGCGGCGGAATAATCAGCCGCGCCTTCCCGCCAACCCGCATCAACCCGATCCCTTCATCCCAGCCGGGAATGACCATCCCAACACCAAGCGGAAAGCGGATTGGCTCCCCTCGTTCATACGAACTATCGAAGACGCTCCCATCGGCCAGCATGCCACGATAGTGAACGGCGACCACCGAACCGGGCTGCGGCTGCTCGCCATCACCGGCCTGAACTTCAACATACTGAAGACCACTGGCTGTTGTCATGAGAAGACTCCTGTCTGATAAGGCCCTGATGGGCAATACGAATTACTGATCTGCCCTGGTGGAGATCATCGGTAGATAAATAGTCTGTTCGAGCGCGATGGCAAACAGGCGTGGCCAGTATTTGCCGGTTACAAAGATTAGCCCGCTTGCTGGATCGTAGGCGATTCCGTTGAGAACATCAGCAGCAGCCCGTTCCGCTGGCGACAGCAGACCACTCAGATCAAGAATTCCGGTGACCTGACCGCTGACTGGATCGATGCGCACAATCTGGTCGCTGTACCAGACGTTAGCGAAAATGGCGCCGTTGATGTATTCCAGTTCGTTCAACCGGTCCCGTGGTTGATTACCAATTTTCACGGTAATCGTATACTTAACCGCCAGTTGACCGGTGGTGACGGTCTGTTCGGGATCGATAACGTAGAGTGTTGCAGTGCCGTCGCTCATTATCAGGTGTGTGCCGTCGTAGGTCAAGCCCCATCCTTCACGGGGCATGGTAGCGGGTGGTGTGGGATATGTAAACGAACCGATTCGATTGAACGTTGCTGCATCGTAGATCAAGCCAACCTGATTTTGCCAGGTAAGTTGAAAGATACGATCACCGATTTGAGCGATACCTTCACCGTAGAGTGTCGGATCGCCGAGATCGACCTGGCGTAATATCCGACCGGTTTCTGTCTCCACTTCACGGAGGGAGGAATTGGCGTAATCGCCAGTGCCTTCAAAGAGCCGACCCGACCTGGCAACGATGAGACCCTGTGTCCATGCTCGCGAGTCATGTGGATAGCTTGCCACCACACGGTACGGCAGCAATGGCGGCACTTGCGCTGGGGGCGTATCGGTTGTACCAACCAGTGTTGTTGCAGTCGGTACAGGTGCCATCGCTAATGGTATTGATAATGACACTGCCGATGGTGTAGATGGTGTGGGGGTAGCGGTTGTTGGCGGTAGTGCGGCACATGCCGCCAACCAACTCAGTGCTCCCCAGCACAGCAACAACCAGCGCACAACCTTCCTCCGTTCCTTCTACCAATGTCTTCAGCTTCGGGTTAGATTCGATGACTGAGTTGCTCAAAAACGGAGCGACATCACTGAACGTCTCGCGCATCTCGACAACGAAGCCTACACCAGGCAAACCCCTGAGCATGCGGGCCGTTGGCTCGCCTCCTGCGACGTGCGGCTGAAGCCCCTCTCATCAAATCGAGATCGGGTGCTAGCCCTGCCTCACACTCCCACTTCCCTTAAGATGAGCGGGGGAATGAGAGGCACACTTCACAATATGCGCACTGAGAACTCTGACAACCCTACCTCTACCGACGAGAGGTATTGTACCACTTTCCACCCGAATCGGCTGAAGAGCAGTAGGGTATTGTCAACCATATCCATCTGGTTGACAGATTACTACTACACGAGGGCAAGTGATACCCTGTAAATAGACCGTTACTATGGTACAATCATCGTTACCGGAGATATTGTTCAGTAAGCGCAAGGAGGCGCACCATGGCAAACAAAACCAAACCGGATATTCCGGCCGAACAGGAGATCCGCTTTTGGATGCGCACACCGGCGATCACGATCAATCTTGCTGCACCACTCAGTGAAGCACTGGCGCTGATGCGCGAGCACGACATCAGACGGCTACCGGTCGTTGTCGATACCGGTGAATTGCGCGGTATAATCACCCAGGGCGACATCCGCGGCGCCGATATTATGCGTGTCGCCGGCCTTGATCCGGTCGATATTGCCCAGGCTCTACGGAATGTAAAAGTGTACGAAGTGATGACTGAAAACCCAATTGCGGTTACACCAGAAACTAGTTTGCGCGAGGCTGCCTTACTGATGATTGAGAATAAGATCGGCGGTTTACCTGTTGTCGATGACCAGAACCGCGTTATCGGTATTATCACCGAGAGCGATCTGTTCGAGGCACTGGTGCAACAACTAGATAGTCATCCCCGGTTTTGATGAGGGATTCGTCTCAAAAGTGACGACGTAAACAGTCTTAACGTGTGATCAACACCTTCGTTCATCGATGATTGATAAGAGCCTGGGAGACGTGCTTATGTTCCATCGGAGCGCAGGTTTGTCACCTGTGTTCTAAGCACAAGAGCGAAACTATTGCCTGTTATATCGGCACGACGTGTTGACGACATGAAAGCTCCCTCACCAACCCCCGCCCTCTTCCTTTCCCACCAGGGGAAAAGAAGGGGGCGGGTTAATCCCTCACCACTCCTTTGCCACTTTTCTCTTCCACCAAAGGAGACAAAGGGGCATAACTATCGCCTGGTGGTGTGCATCATCGGTGAGTAGCGTTATTCCCTTGGGAGCAACGTGAAGGAGAACGTACAGACACTCGCTGAATGTGTCGCAAGGATCGTTTCGTTCCTAGTCGTGCTTCCACCGTATCCCATGGGCCGGATGAAAACGTTGAAAACCCCTACATCTGGTAAAAATTTGGTTGACAAGAGCGTTAGGCTTGTGTATCATATATGATAGAGACGCCAATATACGGTGATAGACTAGTGTAATTACAGATAAAAACCTGCTAAAGTTAGAGTTACAGTATCATGCTATCTCCAGAATTGTCAATCTTCACCTTTATCTTTCCCCGAATTAGACTTCCTATCACGATTCAGTACCCTGGAAGTATAGATATTGACAGTATCAAAAGTCCTGCCTGTAAAGGCAGGACTTTTGATTTGACATCATGAGCCAGCTTTGGAGGCTAGCCGATGAGTATATCTGTAACACCACCTGAATTTACCCCTCGTCAGATCGAACGCTTTTATACAGTTCTGTCATATACCGGGTTCGTTCTTACCGAATCCGATGATCAAGGAGTCATTACCTTTGCTAATCCTGCTACGCAGCGCTATTTCGGATACTCCCCAGAGGAGTGTATTGGTAAGTCGGTACTCGATTTCACCTATCCCGATGATCGAGAGCGCTTGCAGCAGATCATGGTTGAAGCGATCACCGCACACCAGCGTTCGGTAGAGATCGAAAATCGTGTATTGCATCGCGATGGAACCGTTTTTTCATTCCTGTGGTCAGTCGTCGTTCACTACGATGAGCATAGTACAGTGACCGGCTTTACCTCAATCGGTCAAGATATTTCCGCTCTTCACCGCTTACGTCAGGAGTTGTATGAACAGCGTGAGATGTTGCATAACGTTATTGACAATCTCCCGATAGGTATCTTTTGGAAGGATAAAGAGTCGCGCTTTCTCGGTTGTAACCGTCGTGTTTTGGCTGATGCCGGTCTGAGCACATTCAAAGAGATCATTGGTAAGACCGATTTCGACCTGCCATGGCAGAAGAGAGCGCTCGATTATCAGGCAAGCGATCGTTCGGTGATGGCATCTGGTCCAAAACTGAATATTGAAGAGATACTCACTCGTAGTGATGGCAGTACCATCTGGGTACGCACCGGTAAATTACCGTTGGTGCGTCATAATCAGGTGGTAGGAGTATTGGGATTCTACGAGGATATTACTCAACAACGGCAGCAAGAGCAAGAGCGGCGAACGCTTCAATTGCTCGTCGAGAATGCACCTGATGGGATCGGTCTGCTTGATCGCCAGTTGAAAATTAGCTATGCCAACCCAGCATTTGTCGCAATGTTGGGCTATCGTGAACTGATTGGGCAATCCTGGCCTTCCTTAATCCATCCCGATGACCGTGATCAGCTTGAAGTGCTCATCCGCCAGGTAGCAGCCGGCCATGATACCTATGCCAGATTGCGCTATGTGCATGATAACGGTTCAATCATCACAGCCTATGTGTCTATTCCAGTATTGCGCGATCAGCAGGGACAGATAATTGGCTATGGAATTATAAACCACGACGTAACTGAGCAATTGAAGTCTGAAGAGCAACTCCGCGCCAGCGAGCAGCGTCACCGGTCGCTCTTACAGGCGCTGCCTGATCTCATTTTTCTCCTATCGCAGGATGGGGTTTTTCGAGATTACCATTCAAACGAGATTAACCCAGCAGTTCCACCGGAGTATTTTTTCAATCGCCATTTCACCGAAGTGCTGCCGCCAGAGCTAGCCAACTTGACAGCTCATCATCTGGCAGAGCTGAAACGCACCGGTACCTTGCAACGTTATGAGTATCAGATGCAGATAGATGGTCAGATGCGCGATTACGAAGCGCGGATGACCCTTAGCGGAGACGATGTGCTCGTAATAATCCGCGACATTACTGAACAACGCCAGGCCGAGCGTGAACGGCAGACCATCGCATTGCAGGAACAGATTATTGAGGCACAGCAAGCGATTTTGCACGAACTGAGTACGCCTCTGTTACCAATTGCCGATAGTGTGGTCGCAATGCCGTTGATCGGTGCGATTGATACCAGCCGCGCTCAGCGCATCATGGAGACATTGTTGACCGGCGTTGCTCAGTACCGGGCGACGATTGCTATCATTGATATTACTGGGGTCAAGGTTGTTGATACGCAGGTTGCCAGTGCATTGTTACGTACTGCTCAGGCAGCAGGTATGCTTGGTGCGCAAGTGGTGTTGACCGGTATTCGCCCAGAAATCGCGCAGACGATCGTGTATCTCGGTGCTGATCTTCGGGGGATTGTGACCAAAGCAACATTGCAGGAAGGAATCGCTTACGCGCTATCCCATCGGCGTGTCAAGCAACCGACACTGAACGGTCGCACGGTAAAGGCGGGTTCCCGAACTACCGGTTAGAGCAGGATGCATTGCCGTGCATCCCTGATGTGTCACCTCCCATTGGCAGGGGCGCACTGCCGTGCGCCCCTACTGCGTTTTCAGGCAAATAGCGCAGATTAGGGAATACTACAGGTAAATACATAACGTTCATTGACGTGTCACATACGACCGCAAACCGGAAACGTTGCCCCCTCTCTTCTAGGTTGCATAAGGGCGTAATGAGATGGTTTGAGTTATAATAAGTACGCTGATAGATAAATTGTTTCTGGAATGTCAACAATGGACAAACGCGAACAAATTCGATTGACAACCCTGGCATCATGCGCTGGCTGAGCAGCAAAGTTGGGGCCGGGCGCCCTTGCTTCAGTGCTGGCTACGCTTCGCACACCTGCTCACCCGCAGGTGTTAGTCGGCTTGTCCGAAAGCGATGATGCCGCCGTCTACCAACTGAATAGCGACACGGCGCTTGTGCAAACGGTTGACTTCTTCCCGCCGATTGTCGATGATCCATACATCTATGGCGCTATCGCTGCGGCTAACGCGCTCAGCGATGTGTATGCCATGGGGGGGAAACCGATTCTCGCGCTAGCTATTGCAGCGTTTCCCGATAACCTCGATCAATCGATCATCTCGGCCATTCTGCAGGGCGGTATCGATAAAGCCACTGAAGCCGGCGCGGTCGTGGTTGGAGGTCATACGGTGACCGACCGTGAACCAAAGTATGGCTTGTGTGTGACCGGTCTCATCGATCCACGGCGCATTGTGACGAAAGCCGGAGCGCGATCCGGTGATCGGGTGTTGCTCAGCAAGCCGCTTGGCACCGGTATCATTACGACTGCCGCTAAGCGTGATGCGGTTAACGAAGCTGATCTCAAAGGCGCTATCGAGAGCATGGTGACTCTCAACCGGCGTGTTGCCGAACTAATGGAACAGGTCGAAATTCATGCCGCTACCGATGTGACCGGCTATGGTCTGCTCGGTCATGCCGGTGAGATTGCCCGTCAAAGTAACGTATCCCTGATTATTGATGCCGGTGCTGTGCCAGCTCTCCCCGGTGCACTTGCCTATGCCGAAGCCGGCATGATCCCCGGTGGTTTACGACGTAATCTTGAATTTGCCGCTTCGTTTACCACCTTTGCTCCTAATCTTCCCCCTGTCTATCAACTGCTGCTGGCCGACCCGCAAACGTCAGGCGGATTGCTGACCGTTGCACCGCCCATTGCTGCCAACACGTTGCAAGCGCTATGCGCTGCGGTTGGGCAGCCGATCTGGGAGATCGGTGAGGTGATCGGTGGTAGTGGTCTGATAGTTCAATAGCCGACTATTTATCTCACCAGTATCGAAACATCGTAATAGTTTGGTTTACCAGCCTGAAGCCGCACGGCGTACTCTGAGGAACGTCTAGAATCTGTTGCGCTTCTTCACCGATTCTAAGAGCCTGATTAGAAACTCGTGGTTTTAACAGGCGCTCAGAAATTCAGGTCTTCGATGAGGTTCTTTGAGTTTTCTGGCATGATGAACCCTCCTCTTCTGGTTCACGTTCTGAGGTTGCAGTGCTAGAACTCAACTGCGTCTCAAGAAACACTATCAGGGCGTATGCCCAAACTACCTTCATCGCTCCTTCCTCTTCCGCACCGGTGGCGGAAAGGGATTGAGGTAGGGTGAAGAGGCTAGAAACGCTTTGCAGCACGGGTACTGCGAACGCGGAAAAGCTCTGACTACGGTTATAGCTGGTTGACGAGATACTCTTTTGATGGTAGTTTGAAAATATACTCCTATTGTAAGAAGACATTGTGATGGAGGGATTATGCCTGTAATCACCATTGGTGAGCGTTCAGTGAATGTTGAGGCTGGGACCAGGCTGGTGCTGGCCATCGAGCAAGCTGGGATCGCGATCGGGCATCGTTGTGGTGGAAATGCCCGCTGTACTACCTGCCGGGTTGTGTTTGCCGAAGGTGAGCCTGAAGAGATGACCGCTGCTGAATATGCCAAATTGAACGAACGAGGTCTCCTTGGACAGTACCGTCTTGCTTGCCAGATTGTCTGCAACCACGATATGGTGATTGCCGAAGTACCGATGACCCTCGAAAGCCAGGGTTGGACTGATACTGGCCCGACCCCTGAACCCACAGTAACCCCCGATCCAACCACTTACCCACGGTCAACACTCGCTGCGCAGCACTCGTAACCCAGGTCTGAGGGAGTGATTGACGTTCCCTTGCCGATAGTTGTTTGTGCCAACGTTCCCTTCCGCTCCCTTTATGGGAGCGGTTTGGGTTTGGATAGTGACGATAGGTGATTACCGTGCGCAGCATCAGCCCGCAGTGACGGGCATAATTGCCGACACTTTGCCACTACGTCGTCGTTGCGATAACGCATCCTTGTAGGGGATCACTACCATCACGGAGCTTCGGGCTTCCGTCTCGACCGGTGCGGTAACAAGCAGGATGTTCGTGCCTAGCCCTTCTGCCATGGGCAATACCTGCCAGGCAGAATGTTTCATTCTTCATCTAAACGGCTCCATGCCTAGTCCACGATAGCACAGTATCCATGCAGAGCTGTCGTTTCTGTTTTGCTGAGTGGAAAAATTATTCGTAACGTGGAAGATTGTATACACGAAAGCGATAAGAAATATGCCTGGATCGATCCGTTCAGATCACGATGTTGATTTCTTTGGATCTTCCCGATCATAGATCGACAAACTATACTACTTATATCTTAATACACCAGGGGTAAGGAAAGCGATGAGGGCTGTTCGGAGTTTTCACCCTTTCCAGGTGAGAGGAACGGGGATCGGAAAGCGAAACGAGCGTAGTAGTGTCGGGTTCTTAACCTATCCACAGAGCATCAGGCAGGGCACGTGCAGCTTCTCGTTCTGATGTGCTCTGCGACCGTTTCCCTATCATCTCACCACTGATGACCGTGATTGCGCATAGGAAGGGCAGGTTTTACTCACCCTGACCATTGACGGGTAGTCCTGATCCAGAATGACCATACAACCTGGATCAGCGGCTCGCGCACCCTGGGACTGCGTGGATCGAGGACCGTCATGCGGGTGTGAACGACATCCGTGGCAAACACGACCAAAATCTGAAAGCGCCGAAAAGCCTGGAAAGAGATGCTGTTAGATCGAACCTGGTGAAGCGACTCGGGCATTGACAAATTCTGGTATTGGTAACGACTCCGTCAGTGTTAGACGTTATCTACTCACAGGAGAGAAGACCATGCAAAAAGTGTTTTACTGGATGTATGTGTTGACTCTGTCAACCATTCTTGCGGCATGTGCCAGCACCACTCACACGTCTTCAACTGGTCCCGACCCTAGCAACCAGGCAGTGGCTGTAATCAGCCAACCTGCCACTACTGATCAGGGAAACGCAGCCCATCAAGTTGTTGCATTAAGCAATTCTTCGGCAGCGGCTAGTGTGGCTAATACTGAATTGCCACCAGCACTTGCTGATACGTCGCTCTCGGCGAAAGGTGATCCCAATCGTGGTAAGACTGTATTCGCTTCGTGTGCTGGTTGTCATTCTACTTCAACAAATACCCTGCTTGGCCCAGGTCTGGCCGGGTTGTTCAGTATCGAGGGGCCAAAGTTGCCTGATGGGGTAGACTATCAGGGGCTATTGCCGAATGGGAAAGAGCGTAGTGAAGCGAATATTGCCGAATGGATTAGAACTGGTGGATCAGGCAGTATTGGTTATATGCCACCTACGCCGCTCACCAATGAGCAGATGGCTGATTTGATGGCGTATCTGCGTACATTAGAGTGAGAGGGTGTCTACTCAGAACCGATGGATAAAACGTTCCTGAGTACAACACGACTCGCAACCAGCCTGACACCGATAAAACATTTGGACAAGGGGCAAGGTGGTGCCTTGCCCCTACAGGTCTATCCCGTGCACATCGTACTATCGCGGAGGGAGCAGTTTACCCGCTGTCTCGGCTAGTATTTGTACATTGCGCCGGCTGATGTTTCATCCTCGATCTGAACGACGAAACGTTGTCAACCAGATGCCACGCTCGCCAATATGCGCCGTACTTCTTCCACATCCTGCTCATGCGGCAATCCGTGCGCATAGCGATCGCAGGCACTCCACGCACAACTTAACAGGTGTAACAGGTGGAACCGTTCAGTTTCTGCCGGACTGAGCATGCCGGCACTACAGTATCCTTCGTACAGTCCTTCCCGCCAGGCTGCCGGCAAGTGTGCTCGCATCCCAAACGCAAGATCGAATAAACCGTCACCACTGATGAACCATCCCGGTTCTTCCAGCGCTTCCAGATGGACGTGTTGACCACCAACCGTACATCGTACTGCCTGTGGGCCGAAGTTTCCATGCATCAGTACTGGCATCGCACAGTCGATTCGTGGGTCTTGAAGAATGGTTTGCAGCATTGCAACCTCTTCCGCACTGAAGATGAGTTGTGGGGTTGGTAAACCGGCCAGACGCTGCCCGATAGCGATCAACACATGTCGCCAGCTCAACCGTGGCCAGCGGCCATTGCTTGTTGGGCGTCCGGCGCCGGGCATCGTTTGACGGTGTAATCGCCGTAGTGCCCGCCCTGCCTGACGAGCAATGCCGTACAGGAGGTGCTCATCGTGTAACTCGGCTGCTGTTTGTCCGGTGACGAAACTTTCAAGCGTATACGCAAACGGTACGAATGTCTTACTCAGATCGCGCTGGATGATCCGTGCGCCGGGAACACTGCTCAACGCCAGGCCGCGTAAAAATGTGGTATGTGCCGCCAGATCGTCTTCCGGGGAGATGCGTAAGATGACATGCTCAGTAGGTAAAGTTAAGCGCACCAGGATATGACGCTCAGTTTGGCGGTATAAGGTTGCGTTTTGCGGACGTAGACTCAAAGCACGTACTATGATAGCGGTGTAGTCACCCAACCGACTAAGACTCCGCTGCCATGCTTCGCTTAGTTCAGAGGCTGCCGGTGAAACGGTATGATTGAGGTGACGAAAATCGGTGATCATCATGGCGTTGATGGTGCAAGCATCGGTAAGCTGAAGCGTGCAGCTCGTCCGCCGAGTCGATCAACAATCCAGATACTTCCATCAGCGGCTACAGCAATGCCACTCGGGCTGACGATTGGTACGCCATCGCTGCCCACTCCTGTCCAGCGTAGCAGAGGCGTACCGTTGGCCTGCGATGTGAGCACATACTGGCGGGTTGGTACTGCTACGTACACAGTGCCATCAGGGCTGACTGCCAGCATCGGATCATCGTAAGTATTGGCCTGCCACCCTGGTACCGGCCACGTTGTCAAGGGTATCGGATCAATCCGACCGTCGGCAGTACGGGCAAAGACCTGTACACGCCCGTTCCAGGTATCGGCGACATACAAGTTACCGGCGGCATCAAACGCCAGGCTGGTCGGTTCATTGAATTGACCAGGGGCGCTTCCAGCACCACCGAATTGATAGAGAAATTGACCGTTGCTATCGGTGACAACAATCCGTTTGTTACCGGTGTCGGCTATATACACATTCCCGTCAGCATCAACCGCAACGCCACGTGGTCCGAAAAAGCCTAGTGGTGCAGCCGCATTCCGTGCCGGATCCCCCTCAGTGATTGTTGCCCGTCGTCCATCACCGAGATCCATATCGCCACTACCCCAGCTTGCTACTGGGCGCAGGTCGGCGCTGTACTTGACGATGCGGGCGTTCCAGGTGTCGGCTACATAGAGATTACCCTGCGGATCAACGGCCAAGCCACGCGGTTCGTAGAACTGATCGATACCATTGCCCTGTGTACCGAAATTGCGAATGAGCGAACCATCGGATGTAAAGACTTCGATCCGATGATTGAATGTATCGGCAATGAAGATTCGTCCTTGTTGATCAATAGCGATACCGGTCGCTCCGCTACTACCATTCGACAATCGAATCTCGTTTTGTGCAGCCAGTCGTAATTCGGGTGCTGCGACAACAGTTGTGGTTTGACCGACTCCTCCGGCCAGGTCGCGGCGCAACCACACCTCAACTTCGCGTCCATTCAGCGTGAGCGGTTCGGGAAGTTGACGGAAGAGAAGATAACGTCCTAGAGTCGGCCAGTTTTCACGTTGAAATGGCCAGAGCAACACATCGAATGGCCCGTGTAGCTCGTTGCTGAGATCACGGCCACAATCTTCTTTGGCTGCGGCTGCCGTCCAGGTACTGTAATAAAATCGCTTATACCCGGGACTTTGCGGTGCGCATTTGTTGCCTTCTGGGAACCACCAGTTGAACATTCCGACCGGACCGTAAGGCTGTACATACGACTCGCGCAATGTATCGCGGAGTCGGTCGGTTACAAAGGGGCGATACAGCATCACAATCGGAGCCAGATCACGTCTGCCATCAGGCATAGTGACGGTCAGTTGATCAACTGATGGCACACGACCCAATTCGCTCCCATTTACCCAGTTGATATGCTGGAAATCACGCAGATACCATTGCAACGGCCAGGCCAGCGAGCCTTCAGCAGTTTTGTCGCCACCATCAAGAATGAGCGGCATTGTCAACCCGCCGGTAGGGTCTTGTGGCCCCCGGTAGCCACGAGTAAGATTAATCGCCAACTCGCGAATGTCAGCCGCATAGCGTGGTACATCCGGTGCGGTCTGAGTATAGATCAGTGGTTCAACAGGTACATCTGGGTGATCATAGACCACCAGCCACGTTGCCCGAATCATGTAGGCGGCCAGTAAAGCGGCGCCGGTCAGACCAATTGCCGTGCTGACCGCACGCACATGCAGTTGAGTAATGAGCGAGAGGAAGGCATAAATCAACCCGAAGATGATCAGGAGTGGAATGATGGCCTGCAATATCGCCGTCTGACCACCGCTACTCAACCGCCAGAAGGCAACTCCCACCGCCACCCCCAAGAGGAGGATAAGGAGTGGAATGAGCCAGATGCGCCAGCCGACCCGTGCTCGGCGGACGACATCAATCATGCGCCCGACAACCCACGCTGCGAGGAGATTCCCCGGCAGCGCCATGTGCACAACCAGCCAAGGCATTTTTTCACCGGCCCACGAAAAGATGATGGTTGCCGTAAAGAACCAGAAGACGATCAACAGCGGGTAGAGGGGCCAGGGTGCCAGAGCAATGAGTCGTGCGGTCTCGTCAACATCTTGCCCGGCAGGATCGCCTGTTTCCTCAACGGTCGTGGGTAGTGCCCTTTGCCTGGAGAACCATTGTCGTCGCACAACGGCGACCACCATTGCGATGACAACGCCTAAGCCACTGATCACTGCCAATGGTTCGTAGAGGGGGAGAAGCATCAGGTAGTAGTACCAGGGCTGATCACCACGTGCATACTCTTGCTGGCTCCCCAGCCAGTAGATGAGACCGGCGGTAATTCCATCGATGGCGCCGGGCAGGTAGGTAAAGAAACTGGTGTAGAGCACCAGGTACACTCCACCGAGAATAGCCAGCGCCGTCCAGAGAGTCGTTCGTTCCTCTTGCCACAATGCACGCAAACGAGTGGTCAACACCGGTTCGGGCGGCCACAGGCGCTGACACAGCCAGGCCAGCACTAGCGCCGACGCGATCAGGAATGCCTTTTCGCCAACATACAGGCCACGCCCAAACGGCAGCGGCGGATTGAGGACCATGAGCACCAGGCACAGACCGATCACGATCAGCAGCACAATATTTTGATAACGGGCCAGACGGCTCTCGGCCAGCAACCGCATGAACACGAATACCCCGAAGATGAAGAGCAAAATATAGTACAGTTCATGGGTTGCAATAGCCAGTGCCAGGCCTAATGCAACCAGGTACAACCACTGGCGCTGACCGGTATCGATCCACCGTAATGCGCCGATCACCATCCACAACTCCCACAACACCATCAAGCCATCGTGGCGAGCAAAACGGGTGTAGTAGAGTAACGATGGTGAAAAACCAAGCAACAGTGCTGCCACCAGTGTTCCTCCGCGCCCGAGATACGGTCGCAGCCACCAGGCTGATGCCACCAAACCAATTCCGGCCAGGGCCATGGGTAAACGAGCCTGGGCATCGCCGTCGCCAAATAAAAAGTAGGTCAGTGCTGTCAGAAAATAGAGTGATGGCCCGTGATATACCGGATCGTAACAGTAGGTCTCGTGATAGAGGCCGCCACGTGCATTGCCGTTTTCGTCGAGACCATTCCAACACGAAAAGGCACCTGCACCCGTGTAGAGTCGCCAACTTGACCAGGCATGGATCGATTCATCGTGATGCAGTGCCATGCGGTCTAGACCCCAGAGATGGGCTACAATGCTGGCAATTACGATGACGGTGTAGGCTGCTGTTTCCCAGGTGAGCCAGTCGATGCGCAAGCGTTGGTTAAGCACCTGGGCAGTTGAGAATACGTTTGTTGACATAATATGTTAACCGAAACGTCTACCTGCTATTGTCCATGTGTAGCGTACCACCGAGGCCGATCCCGATCTGGCGAGCTAGTTCTGGTCGCACTGCAATGACAAAATCGGTTGAGCCTAAACCGGCCGGTGGTTGCCGGAACATCAAATATCGCCACAACTGCGCCGTGGTCTCGTAATCGAACGGATTGCGGAACAGGCGTTCAAGCAGTGATCCGCTGGTGAATCCACTGATGCGATACACTTGATCTTCTGGAAACCACCAGCGCAAGGGGTAACGTTGCAGCACAAATCCCTGGAGATAAGTGCGATTTTCGGGGTATCGGTCGAGATTCTCTTGTAAGATCAACACGGCCTGTACATCAGCAGGTGGCGGCCCATTCAGTCTTCCCCCTGGTACTGCAATCGCGCCAGGCCAATCACGTAAATACCACAACCAGACCGTCTCGTTATCGTACATGAGCGGGAGGCGGGTTCCTCCTGCTCGTCGCATTGCTGCCTCTTCCAGGCGACGTACTACTCGCATGACGTCGGGTGAAGTCTGGGTGTAGACCATCATCTCACGGGCTACGTCACCGGTTTGGTAGGCCAGACGGATACTGCCACGCACTGTATAGAGGCCAACCGCCAGGATCAGGCAGATTGTGGTTAAGGTCGCAGTCACGATCCAACCCCAACGGAGCCAGCTTCCAATGACGAGCAGCAGCAAGAGTGTTAGGGTGAAGAGAAATGCCATCCAGGGTTGAATGGGTGATGTTGGCCCAGCAGCAATCGTAATTGAGAGCAAGAGAAAGCCTAGACAGATGATCAACCCGAACAGCAAACCAAATCCGACCAACGAACCTCTGGGCAAGCCCAGGAAACCTGCTTGATTATCATCAAGCCATCGCTGGTTAGTCGTATTCTGCGCTGGCAGATCACCGGCGCCACTCTGAGCGGTGTGCCCGGTTACGGCGTTATCCTCTGCCGAGGCCGGAACTGCCGACTCTGCCCATAGTTGTTGCCAGTACATTACCTGCTGTTGGGCCAGCTCCAGTAACCTGCTCACTCCCCATGCCAGCAGCAGGGTGAACGGTAGCGTCATATGGATCGTTAGCCACGGCATCTTCTCGCCGGCCCAGGAGTATATCGCAAACGAGGCGATGGCCCACCAGGCAATCAAACCTACTGCAAACGCCTCTGGTCGTCGTTGTCGTACTGCCTGTATCACCAATGGCAGGCCGATGATCATCCCTAACCAGAGTAACGGCTCGTAGGTTGCTAAGATGACTGCATAGTAGTGGGCCGGCTGGCTTCCACGTTGAACGTTGTGCTGGGCCAGCCAGTAGAGCAGCGAACCGGCCACTCCTGAGATGAGACCTAGCACGTTCGTAAACATTGCAGTAAAGAAGAGCGTATAAATCGTGGCGAAGATGATCAATGCGCCCTGCCAGCGCCGATCAGTTCCCAGACTGAGCAATAAGCGAGCAGCCGGTTCACCACGCCCGATAGCATAATCCCATGGTGTTATCCCGGCGGCGTCACATCGAAACCAGATCAGCCAGATAAACATTCCCAATCCAATCGTCACCAGCAAGATGGCACTGATGATCGCCGGATGGTTTATAAACCGACCGATGTCGGCCAGGTACCGCACAGCATTTTCCCAGACAGTACGATCACCGTCAGTATCAGCCCGATTACGTACCAGCAGAGCATACCCGTTGTCTTCGGTTTCGAGTGGTGGCCATCCGAAGATAGGGCCGGGTTGGGCAACTTCAATCAAACCGTTGGCATCGCGTTTGGCGTGGTGCGCACCATCAACTACTGCGGTACCGGGCAAGACAAATATCAGCAGTGCCAGCCCGATACCGAGACCGGCAATGATGGCGATGCCCGGTCGATACACCTGCCAGCAGAACAGGATCGCGAGAGGGAAAGCGAAGATCAGAATATAAAGGTACGTCGTCTCCTGGTTGGTCAGCATGAGCGCTAGTGCTGTTGTTCCCAGGTACAGCCAGCGTGGACGTGGATCGGCAGCGTAGCGCACAATTGCCACGAATACCAGGATTTCACAAACAACCGAAAAAATGTCGTGACGGAAAAAGCGTCCAACGTAGAGGGCTACCGGCGAGATCAGTAAGTAGAGACTCGCCATTAATGCTGCCCGTCGCCCAATCACCGGGCGTAACAATATCGGGCTGAGCGTGAGAGCAATGCTAGCCAGAGCTGCACTAAGACGTGCTGTCGTGTCATTATCACCAAACAGAAAGAAAAACAGCGCACCTAGAAAGTAGAGGAGTGGGCCGTGCAACAAAGGATCGTGCATGTAGCCACGACCACTGTAGAGAAACCAGGAATAGGCTGCATGCAGTGTCTCATCGTGGTGTAATGCCCGATCACCCAATGCCCACAGGCGACTGATGATTGCCAGAATGGCAATCCCTGTATAACAAAGCTGTTCTACTGTTGGAGTCCAGCGCCGATCAACGTTTTCAATCACCGACATATATTTCAGTGCGCTGCGCAGTACCTATAGAAACCGCAGGCATTGTACACGAACGGCAAACGCATAGCAAGCTGCTCAATACGGAAAAAAGTCTTCCGGCATCACCTTTACATCGCGCAGCCAGGCGATCAAACGTTGTTCATCGCGTTGCACACGCTCGATCCGGGCAGTTACATATCGTCCCTGTTCCCGCCAGTACACCAGATCATCAGGCTGTAAATCAATCATTGTTGGTTTAAGATAGCCACCTGTGCAATCGATCATGACTCGCTGCTGAGACAGCTCATCAATTGGTAAGTCGGTGTAACGTCGTCCATAGCCACGACGGATCACCGAGATAGTACGAAGTGTGGGTTGTGACATAGCTACCATATGTGCATCACGCGGCGACTTCGCAAGTTACCCAATGCGCAACCATGCAAAGAGTGCCACACCCAACAAGCGTATGAGACCGGCCACCAATAAGGTAGCGCTGATTCCAATCTGGTCGGCGAGTGAAGTTGCGATCAGCGGCATGACAAAGAGCGCCAGGTTTTGCAATGTCTGAAAAACCCCAATGTATGTCGCCTGCCGTTCGGCGGGAATGGTACTCAATACCAGATCAAAGTTGACCAGATCGTTCCCGGCGACACAAAAGTTAGCTATCCCTGCCAGTACAGCCATGATTAGAGGGGTGTCGGTGGCAGCTAGCCCAAACGGGTACAATGCCATACCGAAACTACTGGCAAGCAATACTCCTCTGTTCCCTAAACGTGGCACACCTGCTGACCATACCGCGTATGCAATCAGCAATACACCGTTGCCGATCATGCTTATCAGACCGATCCAGGCATCGTTCAGCCCGGCTTCACGCACATAATAGAGTGGTATAAGCGGGATTGCCATCGCAATCCCACTCCGAAAGACAAATGCACTCAATGCGTACTGCACAAATGGTAGTGGCGCTTGATGAAGGGCATCACGCAGTGATTCGGCGCCATGTTGCCGTGGTGTTGGATTGCGGTCGGGTAAGGTGATCGACCGCGAAAAGAAGAAACTGAGCAGTCCGCCAACCACCGATCCGATAAACACTACCTGATAATTGAATGGAAAAGGAAATAGTTCAAGCACGGCGCCTACCGTCGCTACCGTCACTGCCGTTGCCAGTCCTAAACTCGACCAGCGCATGCTCATCAGTGCATAACGACGCTGTGGTCCGGCGACATCTCCCATGACTATGGTAAACGCGACATTAACAAAGGTCGAGGGAATGGTCACCAAAGCCCACAAGATGATGATCGTCCACGGCACGATGTTCAGCGGTAAGATGAAGGGTAGGCAGCCAAACACCGCATACGAGATCAATACCCAAAACCGCATGCCCGAGTACCAGACCACGATATTGCGCTGCTGCTCGAGAAAGCGGCCAATTGGGAGGGCGAAGAGTGCACCGGCTAATGCCGGAAGTGAGGTGATCAAGCCAACCAGTAAACTTGATGCCCCCAGACGAGCCAGGAAGATGGGCAGGAAGACGCTGATCCCGGTTACAATACCGACGCCAATACCATCAATGAGAACATTCCGTACATTACGTTCGGTGGTTGTGGTCGGCTTGAGCAGTGCACGTATTTCGGCACGTGCAATAAGCGGTTGCATAGCGAGTTGCCTCTGACCGGCTCGCAAACATGGCGAGCGATCACACCTCGGGGCGAAAATCAGTGCGCGGCCAACCGGCCGCGCAACAGATGGTGGGCGATACTGGACTCGAACCAGTGACCTCATCGGTGTGAACGATGCGCTCTAACCAACTGAGCTAATCGCCCGCATGCTAGCCAAGAGTATAGCACATTTGGCCGGTTTGTGCAAACGGTTAAGAACGGCTATACTATACGATACGTTATATTATTCCTGGTATTGCTACGTGCGATAGGCGCTCACGGTGTCTGGTTATTAACAGCGATTTTTCGTTTATGACTACCCAGTCGGTCCAAACCATTACTGAACCACGATACTTCAATCGTGAATTGAGTTTAATCGAGTTTAACCGTCGCGTGCTTGAAGAGGCGATGGATCCCCGCAACCCGCTGCTTGAGCGTGTTAAATTTTTGGCCATTTTTGCCTCAAATCTCGATGAATTTTTTATGATCCGGGTGAGCGGGATCAAACAACAGATCCGCGCCGGTGTCCAAAAGCGCTCACCCGATGGACAAACCCCAACCGAGCAGCTCAGCGCAATTCGGCAGGCACTGATTCCACTACTCCAGCAAGAGCGAGACCTGCTATTAAATGAACTTTTGCCTGCTCTCTACAAGCAGGGGATCATGATTCTCGATACTACAACCCTCAACGAACAGCAGCGGGCTTGGGTAAGTGATTATTTTCATCGTCAGATCTTTCCGGTCCTCACCCCACTGGCATTCGACTCAAGCCGTCCGTTTCCGTTTATTTCTAATCTGAGTCTCAATCTTGCTGTCGTTATTCACGATCAGGCAAAAGGTGAACTCTTTGCTCGGGTGAAGGTACCAGAGGTCTTGCCCCGATTAATCCCGCTGCCGTCTGAACTTTGTCCACCGGTAAACGATCTTCCCGCCGCTCGTTGTCATTGTTTCGTCTGGCTAGAACAGGTGATTGCCGATCATCTTGAGAAACTCTTTCCTAAGATGAATGTGGTCGAGGTGTATCCGTTTCGGGTGACACGCAATGTCGATGTTGAAATTGAAGAGGATGAAGCCGACGATTTGCTGGCAACCATCGAACAGGGCCTACGTCAACGTCGTTTCGGTGAAGTGGTGCGGCTAGCTATCGATAATGCAATGCCTGACCGTATCTGCCAGTTGCTGGCAACGAATCTGAAGGTTGGGCCAGAAGATATTTATACTGTCCGTGGGCCGCTTGGCCTGAGCGATCTCATGCAACTGACCCAACTTGATCGTCCAGACCTGAAAGACCCGCCGTATGTGCCACGTTTGCCGGTGGTGCTGAAGAATGCCCCCAATATTTTTGAAGCGATTAAGAAGCAAGATATTTTGCTACACCATCCTTATCATTCATTTACGCCGATCATTGATTTTATTCAAGCCGCCGCCGAAGACCCACACGTGCTGGCGATTAAGCAAACCCTGTACCGGGTCGGTCGTAATTCGCCCATCGTTCAGGCGCTTATGCACGCCCGCGAGCAGGGTAAGCAAGTGACGGTTGTCGTCGAACTGAAGGCCCGTTTCGATGAAGAGAACAACATTACCTGGGCACGGGCAATGGAACGTGCTGGGGTGCATGTTGTGTACGGGTTAGTAGGGCTCAAAGTGCATGCCAAACTGGCACTGGTGGTACGTCAGGAGACTGACGGTATTTGTTGTTATGTACATCTCGGCACCGGCAACTACAATGCGGCGACGGCCCGTGTCTATACCGATCTAGGCCTACTGACCTGTCGTTCGGATATTGCTGATGATGTGGTCGATCTCTTTAATTACCTGACAGCCTACAGTCGCCAAAAGGAATATCGCGCGCTGTTGGTTGCACCGGTCAATCTGCGTCAGCGCATCACCGAGTTGATCAAAGAGGAGATTGCGTTGCACCAGCGCCATGGAAATGGTCGGCTGATATTCAAGATGAATGCGCTCGTTGATCCGAAAATTATCGACGCTCTGTACGCTGCCTCCCAGGCTGGAGTGCAGATTGATCTGATTGTTCGTGGCATGTGCTCGTTGCGCCCCCAGATACCCGGTCTTTCCGATAACATCCGCGTTCGTTCTATTGTCGGGCGTTATCTTGAACACAGCCGTATCTATTACTTTCACCACGGTGGCACACCGAAAATCTATATCGGTAGTGCCGATATGATGGAGCGTAATCTAGATCGGCGGGTTGAAGAGCTTTTTCCGCTGACGGATCCAGGTGCCATTCAGTACGTGACCGAAATCTTGTTGAAGACGTACCTTGCCGATAATCTGCGTGCCCGCGAACTCCAACCTGATGGTCGGTATGTGCGGGTAACTCCAAATGGCGCCGAGGTGATCGATAGCCAAGACCCAAACCGCATTATTCCCTGGTGCTGACCGGTGTTGCAGCGCGAAGGCGTTGCTTGAGGTCGCGGGCAGCAAGCGTAAAACCGCCGTCGGCGCCATCGACAAAGTGAATCTGGCGCCCCATGCGCTCGAAAATGAGACAGGTCAGCATCACTTCCGGTGAACGGTGCGCGCCGAAGACCAACTCGCCGGCTTCAGCACGAGTTGTCAACCAGGCCAGTAATTGCGCATGTTGCTCATCAGTACCAGAAATTATCATCCGCAAGGTGTCATCGTATTTACGATAATCAGCCGCTGTGGCAACGTGCTGGCGATAGCGATCCCACCATAGGTCTTCACCACGCAGCCGTTGTAACCAGCGATAACCACGAACGCCCAGGTTTAGGCCATAGATGTGTGCCCAATAGGTTAGTTGAGCTAACTGACCGTCACCACCCCGGAGGCGAGCTTCAGACCAGAGTGCTCTGGGATTGGCGCTTGCCTGCATCAGATTGTAGCGCAACGGATGATATGTCTGCTCATCGCCATAGATTTGTTCGATTGTCTCAATAACTGAACGGTAGATTGCCATTGATCCTTCTGGATCAAATTGCGGAGTTACCTGTACGATCAGGCAGAGCACCGCATCATGAGGGGGATGGATGGTGTCCCATCGACACTCTAACCCATCGAGCCTTGCATCATCGGCATTACCAGATGCAATGAGAAATTGTTCAGCATAGCCCTCATCCTTCGTCAACTTCTCGGCATAACTGATCCCGCCACCGGTGAAAACGGCCTGTGCAACCTTATGGGTAAGGGCAAAGCGTCCAACCAGCACTTGATAGCCGGCACTGATAATCGTGGTCATCGGAATTGCGCCAACCCGCAGATTGAGATTGAAGGCTTGCTGCGACAATGCACTCACTGCGCTGAGCGCTTGCGCGGTCGCTTCAGCCAGCTCAGGTGGCACAGCGAGTGAAGCACCATCGCCACCAAACACGAAGGGAATCTCGATGTTGCCGGCAATATTTAAGGCTGCGGTGATAGTAGCAGCACCGACCAGATTGACCTCTTTGTAGCGCCCTTCGGCAATAGCGCGTGTTGAACCTCGCACATCGCACACGAAGACCGTCCAGTCGGCAGGTAACGGTCGATAGGCATTCAGGTCAGTAATATCGCTAAACCGCGTTAGAATGGGTAGACGGGAAAAGAAATCTGTTGTCATGGTCTTTCCCTCTGGCAGATGACATTTAGGCGTGGTACACTAAGCTTATCATGGGTCGTATATCTGCACAGGTGATGAATCGATTACAAGGCTGGCTCGTCGCGTTGGGTGTCTTCAGCGCACTCTTGATTGCTCACGTTGCGCTGGCCCAACCAACGTGGGTTGAGCAAAGCACAGCTTACTTTCGTGTTGTATATGCACCTGAAGATGTCGTGATTGCAAACGAATACGCGGCAATCATTGATCGCCTCTATGATGAGTTTAGCACAACCTTCGCCTTTCGTCCGGTAACGCCACTCACATTACGCCTCTATCCGACCAGTGAGGCATATTTCGCCGTCAATCCAGCCGCACGTGCCGTCCCTGGTGTTATCGCTCATGCCGATTTTCGCCGCCGGGAAGTCGTGGTGATTGTTGAACGTGCACGTCTTCAGGATCAGACAGCCCAGGTGAATAATCTCCGCCACGAACTCACTCATATCTTTGCTGCCGATCTGAGCGCGGGGAAGCTCAATGTTGGTTTACAGGAAGGCATTGCGCAATATATGGAACTGCCAGGGCCAGATCGTGATAGCAAGATGGCCGTTTTGCGCACTCTGGCTGAACGTGGTGGTTTGTGGTCGTGGGCAACGCTCGATGATCGCAATGCAATCTACGGGCAGCCAGACGTGAGCTATCCACAAACCTGGTCAATTGTCGCATTTCTCATCGAGCGTGATGGCATCGACCGGTTCCGTCAGTTTCTTGTCACCCTGGCCCAGAGCAGTGGTTATCGGTCGGCAATGGTTACCGTGTACGGTGTCTCGGCGACGACGCTGGAAGCCGAATGGCGGGACTGGTTACCTGGCTTCTTACAACTCGATGCGCATCAGATGACACCGGCAGCAATCGATCTACAGCCAGTCCAAAGTTTTCTTTCGGCGGGTGATTACGAAGCTGCCTTACGGGAACTGGAACGTCTTGAACCTATCGCCGATGAAGCGACACGAACAGCAATCACGACGTTGCGGACTCAGGCACAGACCGGTCTGCGCGCCAACCAGTTGACTTCAGCCGCCCGTACTGCATTGCTCAACGGTGAATACGAACAGGCAGAGCGCCTCATCGGTCAAGCTGAACAGGCTTACCGCGACATTAACGACCTTCGTCAAACGGCAATCCTGGCCGAGTATCGGGCACGTGTTGCACGGGGCTTGCAGGCGAGTGAGCGATTGCGACAGGCGTATGAACAGGCTCGCACCTTCGATCTCATCAGCGCTCAGACGAATGCCGAAGCTGCGGCCCGTGAATTTGCCGCTCTCGGTGATAATTTGCGCCGTGATAACGCGCTGACGCTGCGTCAGCAGCTTGCCCGACAACAACAGAGTATCGCGATTGCGTTGCTGTTCTTCGGAGCAGCCGGAATCGCATTCCGATTTATTAGTCGCCAGCTTATGCCGGTAGCGCGACCGTGGTAAGTTGGGAGCAGAATGTTACTTCTACCCCCAACCGTTTGCATTGTACGTTGTTAACGCACCTGCACCATATCAGCCGGTACCGGGAAATGGCGGCACATCTCTGCTACTTCACCTGCTATCCGGTGCAGGCGAGCCTCATCGTCGGGGTATGTCAGTACTTCGCCAATCCAGGCTGCAATCTGGGCCATCTCGTGCTCACGCATACCACGGGTCGTAACTGCCGGTGTTCCAATCCGAATCCCACTCGTTTTCATCGGTGGTTGCGGATCGTCGGGAATGGCATTCTTGTTGACGGTAATGGCGGCTTTATCGAGTACACGTTGTGCCTGTGCTCCGGTCAACCCCGTGCTACGGAGATCAACCAGCATCAGATGGTTATCAGTACCACCGCTCACCAAAGACAGGCCCTGCGCAAGTAATCCTTCGGCTAATGCACGGGCGTTGCGCCGAATCTGGGCCGCATACTGCTTAAATTCGGGGCGCAGCGCCTCACCAAATGCCACTGCCTTACCGGCGATCACGTGCATCAATGGCCCACCCTGCGTTCCGGGGAAGACACTCGAGTTGAGTTGTTTGGCAAACTCTTCCCCCATCAAGATCAAACCGCCACGCGGGCCACGCAGCGTCTTGTGGGTCGTTGTCGTAATCACGTGCGCGTAACCAACCGGCGAAGGATGCTCACCGGCGGCTACCAGGCCAGCAATGTGGGCAATATCGGCCATCAGCAATGCCCCAACCTCATCGGCAATCTGACGCATACGGGCAAAATCGATGATCCGTGGATAGGCACTGGCGCCCGACGTAATCAGTTTCGGGCGAAATGCTCGCGCCTTTGCTGCCAGATCATCGTAGTCAATCTGTCCGGTTTGGGCATCCACACCATAGAAATGAACGTTGTACCACTTGCCAGAAAAATTGACTGGGCTGCCGTGGGTCAGATGCCCGCCATGGTCGAGCCGCATGCCGAGAATGGTATCACCTGGTTGGAGCAGTGCCGTGAATACGGCAATGTTGGCCTGTGCGCCACTGTGCGGTTGCACATTAGCGTGGGTTGTCCCGAATAACTGACATGCCCGATCGATAGCCAACTGTTCAATCGCATCAACGAACTCGCATCCACCGTAGTAACGCCGACCGGGCAAGCCCTCGGCATACTTATTCGTCAAAACCGATCCCTGCGCCTCCATGACTGCCAGACTCGTGTAATTTTCACTGGCAATCAGTTCAAGCCCCTGCCGTTGACGTTGCGCCTCTCGCTCGATCAGATCGGCGATGAGCGGATCGGTTGCGCGAAGATGTTCAAGCATGTGATTGCCTCATTTTTCTAACTAGAACTTTTGTTACGAACAAAGCACCTGTCCGAACATTTGAGGATGCAAAGATTGTGTCTTTGCATCCCGCAGTTTTGGATCGGCTCTTCAGGCACGTTTGAAAAGAAGAACAACCGCAATCGTTCCCTTTCTGCCGACGACCATCATTGTATAGTTTAGGCAGCCGAGCAAACGGTCGTCGCAATAGCACGATCAGTTCAGACCATGCCCTAACTAACCGATTCACCGGGCTTTAATGCAATGATCTCCGTCGTCACACCAAACTCACGGCAATGCTCGATCAACGCCTCTGGTGTACCGACCAGAATAGGGAACGTCCCGTAGTGCTCAGGAATAGCATATTTAGGCGATCCCATCAGCTTGAGGGCATAAGCTGCCTGGCGTGGATCCATTGTAAAGTGGTCGCCAATAGGCAAAATCACCAACTCAGGGCGGTATAGCTCGGCGATGATCTGCATATCCATCGTTACGCAGGTATCACCGGTATGATAGATGGTGAAGCCATTGCTGAAGCGCAATACGTATCCGGCCGCGGTACCAAGATTGATAATCTGCCCGTTTTCATAGATTGTGCTCGAGTGGTGAGCAGTAGTCATTGTCGCACGGACATCGGCGACGGTGACGGTACCACCCTTATTGAAGCCAACGATCTGCGCAGCGGGGATACCCTGGCCTTCAAAGTAGGGTACCAGATCATACTGGCAGACCACCGTTGCGCCGGTTTCACGTGCCAGATCGACCAGATCACCAATGTGATCGAAGTGGCCGTGCGTGACAAAGATCGCAGCCAGCCCCTCACGTACCCGCGCCTTCCATGGCTCTGGACAGGCCGGATTCCCGTCTACCCACGCATCAATCAGAATATTGCGGCCTTCCGGCGTGGTCAGGTGGAAGGTGCCATGACCGATCAGAGTGATCGTGACATTACGTCCGAGCGTTGCCAAGGTTGCCTCCTTCCCTTACAAAATGCGATCTTCGTGCTGCTATTGCCGATGGTTACACATGAAGGTGTTACGCTGATTGCGCTTTCAGTATAACATAGCATACGCAAGGTTCCTATCGGTGTGTGCGGGTTGACACAGACGACAATGGGTACGGATAGGGGGCGACGTTTCTAGTTTGTGGTTGAGTTTGGTACGCTACGCCACCATCGGAGTGCGTGGCCGGAAGGATTCGGCTGGTGCATCTCCCTGCAAGAAGGTAGGGAAGTGGAACTCGTCGCTGCAAAGGTGGCGACAGGGTATGATCGGCGCCGCAACGAAGGGCCTGGCTCCAGATCACCGTCGGAACAGAAAGCTGCTGCTGCTGTGCTTGTTTCTCTTTCCTCGCTCCCCGCCTTTGCCAGGTCAGGTGAAAACGCTAAAAACCCCTCACGATGAACGACCCTCTTGACAGTCGCCATGCTTCAGAGTATAGTGTACCCCTAGGGGGTATATGATATATCCTGGTCGTACTGTAGAGGAGGACACGTTCAATGGCTAAGCCAATTGTTGTCAATGATTCTGATTTTGCCGAAAAGGTCTTGCAATCACCAACACCGGTTGTTGTGGATTTCTGGGCGCCGTGGTGTGGCCCGTGCCGCGTGATTGCACCAATTCTCGACAAGCTAGCTGGCGAATATGAGGGGCGGCTCACCATTGCCAAGGTAAACACCGATGACAACGTACAATATGCTTCGCAACTTGGTATCCAGGGTATCCCAACCCTCGTGATCTTCAAGAACGGCCGCGAAGTAAGTCGAATCATTGGTGCGCGACCGGAGGCAATGTACCGTGAGCTGTTTGATAAAGTTCTGGCAACGGCGTGAATGATCGATCACCAGCAGCGGATTCAGACAGTGGAGCAGCCATGAATGCCGGAATTCGTCCGCTTGCGCCGGAACGGCGTGAGGAAGTATTGCGCCGCCTACGGCGGATCGAAGGTCAGGTGCGCGGCATCCAGCGTATGGTTACCGAAGGCCGCGATTGCCGCGACATCGTGCACCAGATTGCGGCAATCCGGCAGGCTCTAGCCAGCGCCAATAGTGTTGTGCTAGAATGCTACGCCCAGAACTGTTTGAGTGATCCGGACAACTGCCGTGCGGAGACGATCAGCGAGCTAATCGAGTTGTTTAAGGATGTGTGTTAGCGCGTAACATATACCTCTCTATCTGGCAGTGCAGGCCTCTGGCCTGCGTTTTGATGTTAACCCATCGCACACTTCATAAGCACAACAGGGCGGGTTCTCAACCCGCCCCTGTTAGTCTGGTGAAGTTATGCCGCTATCGACGGCACTGCCTCCGGTTGCACGTTCTACCCGAATGATCATCGCGTCGCTGCTTCCCGAATACACTATCGAGAACGGTGGGCCGTGGGCCACCTCGGTGTTAGCCAGACAAACTGATAAGGGTGCAGAGTAAGGTCTGTTGATGTTGTTACCACCTGCTCGTGAACCAGGTCGAATAGTTCAGGGCCGGGACCATACATGCGCAGCAGATTACCGGCAATCGTCTGTGGGTATTCCGAAAAATTGACCAAAACCAATACACGCTGTGAACCCGTCTGCCGCACGTAGGCGAGGACATGACGGTTATCACTGCGTACTATCTCCATCGTGCCATCACGTAAGGCCGGTAAACTGGTTCGTAAGTGGATAAGGTAGGTTAAGGCACTGAAAATGCGACCGGGCACGGTAGTAGGATCGTGACGTTGATTCATCGCTGACTGGTTGCGCAACGGACGATGTACCCAACGGCTGTCAATGGCTTTTGCCGGGTCGTTGATGTAGCTATAGTCATTGAGGGTGCCTACTTCATCACCCAGGTAGATCAACGGAATCCCACCGATACTGAGGATGACGCTATGCAACAAAATAATACGGTGAATTGCGATTTCTATTGCCTGTGGTTCAGCACTCTCCAGCGCCTGTTCAAGACCTGCTAGGGAAGCGAGGGTACCTGAGACCCGCGCATCGCCAGTATCAGGATTTTCTTGAAATGGTAAGCCACGTGCGAACGATCCCGGAAAACGCCCAGTGTAAAACGCATTCAAAAACTGGCGATGACCTGTTGGATCGATCCCTACCGCACGTGCGTCGTTGTCATCAAATGTCCAGCCAATATCGTCGTGTGAACGCAGATAGTTGATCCACGCACACCCTGGGGGCAAGCGAAAGCGATGGCTCAGCGAATGCGCCAGCAATTTCACTTCGCGAGTTGCCAGTGTCTCCCAGAGTAAGGCCATCAAGAGCGGGTTGTACGAGAGTTGACATTCGTCAGGGCTGATGTAGCTCAAGACATCATCAGGATGGACTATCGCCTCAGATTTGAAGAGCAGCGATGGCGCTGCAACTCGCGCAATGGCATTGAAAGCCTGAATAATCCAGTGCGCTTCGGGTTGATTTTCGCAGTTGGTCCCCATTCGTTTCCAGATGAATGGAACCGCATCGAGACGTAACACCGCTACACCGAGATTGGCCAGAAACAGCATCTCGGCGGCCATAGCGCGAAAGACAGCCGGGTTAGCGTAGTTCAGATCCCACTGAAAGCTATTGAAGGTCGTCCAGACCCAACGCTGCATATCAGCCCGCCAGGTAAAGCTCCCGCGTCGTACCGTTGGAAAGATTTCGCGCAGAGTCCGTTCGTAAGCATCTGGCATCGTGCGATCCGGGAAGAGGAAGTAGAACTCCTGATAATCGGGATCACCCGCCTGTGCGCGTCGCGCCCATTCGTGTTCGTCAGAGGTGTGGTTAAAGACGAAATCAAGCACCAGGCTGATCCCTGCTCTATCGAGATCATAGGCCAGTTCAGCAAGCTCAGCAGTGGTACCGAGTCGCGGATTCACGTGGCGATAGCTACTAACGGCATAGCCACCATCGTTATTTCCTTCCGGTGCTGCAAACAGCGGCATCAGATGGAGATAGGTTAATCCCAGCTCTTTGAAATACGGAATAAACTCACGTAAGCGACTGAGAGTACCACAGAAACGATCAACGTAGAGCACACCGCCCATCATGCGCTCTGATTGAAACCATTCGGCGTCGCTCTCGCGTAGGGAGTCACGCTGTTTGAGCCAGGACGGACGTTCATACCAGCTTCGGGCCATCATCAGCAACAATTGTTCGAGGTGGTAAAAGAAATCGTACTGCGTACCGTAAAGACTGAGTAACAACTCAAACAACCGTGGCCATTCGTGCCGTAATCGCTGCTCGAACACATACCAATCGGCATTTGCGCCATAGGCTGCAAAAAATTCCTGGGAAACTCTTGGTAGTAGTCGATCTAATGATCGCTTTGCTTCACGTCGAATCCGCTCCAGATCGTGCATTGTTGAACCTCACCCTCTATCACCTGGGTCGTACAACGTTTTATCAATAGCAGAAGCATCTCCTAAAACGCTGATCCTCTTTGTCGTCTGGCTGGGCTATCGTTTCCGAAGCACAAGTATCGCTGAAAACCGGTAATCTCGCAATAGAGCTAGGAACGAGGGCAGTAGTGAGTGGCAACATTTTCATCATGATGACGACTCCTTCTCTGCGAATGAGCAGAGCGCTACGAGTGATGCCTGTCGCTCAGGATGATCGCCTGCCACGTGGTTGGCGCTGCCCGGGATGACTGGCTTCCAGTCCGCGACTTATGGGAGCATAGGTAGAACCGGCGCGCTGCTCAAGAGCATACCAATGGCAGGCAAAGTGACCTATCTGCAAGGTATCAGAGCGGAACCTGTCCCTACCACTCGTTGCTACCTATGGTAATATAGAGCATTATGAAGGCAATCACGTCGCACAACTTGTTCCATCGCCTGGGATTATCACTGGTGCTCGGCGTTGTTCTGTTACTCTTACTCGAATGGGGGCTGCAAGCCGCCGGTATTCCGGTATACCTGTTACCACCACCCTCGCGAGTGATTGCAGCCGCACTCCAGCCTGAAGTGCGATTGCTATATCACACGGGTGCTACGGCTAGGGCGGCCCTGCTCGGACTGGCCGTTGGGATATGCGTCGCGTTCAGCCTGGCTATCGTGTTTCTCTTTGTTCGTCCAATCGAAGACGTGCTGTATCCGTGGATCCTGGTGGGGCAGAGTCTCCCCTCAGTTGCTCTGGCTCCTCTGCTTATGGTCTGGTTAGGGCCTGGGATCGCAGCTCGTGCGGCGATGGCCGCGCTCTTTGCCAGCTTTCCACTCCTTATTGCTACCATCAGCGGTTTACGCCGTCCGGCCCCTGAACAACTGGCCATGATGGAAGCCTACGGTGCATCAAAATGGCAGATTTTGCGCATGCTTCGGCTACCGGCAGCACTCCCCTTCATTTTCAGCGGTCTGCGCGTGGCCGGTGCACTGGCCGTTATTGGGGCGCTGGTCAGTGAACTCGCTGGAGCGGGGCAGGGATTGGGCTATCTGATCACCACGTCTACGTATCGCCTGGCAACCGATCGTGCGTTTGCTGCGGTCGCTGCTGCTGCTGGCCTGGCGCTTATCCTTCACAGTCTGTTTCTCTGGCTTGAGCACCTCATTGTGTACTGGGAACGCGAACGATAGTTGCGGCGTGAAACAGATTGACGATGGAGGCGTGCGATGTCACCCCGTTTCAGACAAACATTATTGCTGTTTGTACTCCTTATTATCGTAACCGGTTGTACGAACACATCGGTAAACAACAGCACCAACAACGCTCCAGAAGTGACGAAAGTCACGATGCGGCTACAATGGCTTCCACAGTTTCAGTTTGCCGGTTATCTGGTCGCCGATGCTCGCGGGTATTACCGCGATGCCGGTTTAGAGGTGACAATTCTCCCCGGCGGGCCTGATGCCGTTCCGTTACCATTAGTCGCTACAGGCGCCGACACCTTTGGCAGCACCGGTGCCGATACCGTTTTGATTAGTCGCGAGCAAGGGATTGAGATCGTAGCACTGGCAACCTGGTTTCAAGCCAGTCCGGTCGCATTTATGGTGCATCGTGATAGTGGCATTCGCTCGCCACAAGACTTCGTTGGGCGGCGCGTTGGCATGTTCTACGGCGACAATGTCGAGACTGAGTATCGGGCACTCCTGGCAGCCACCGGCGTTGATCCAACCAGCGTGATTGAAATTCCGGGTGATTACAGCTTAGCGCCGTTCCTCGAACGGCGTGCCGATGTCTGGCCAGTCTACGCGACTGATCAGCCGTATACCGCTCGCGCTGCTGGCGCCGATATCGATCTTATTGTGGCGCGTGATTATGGTGTTGAACTGATGGGCGATGTGCTGTTTACAACCGCTGCATTTGCACGCCAGAATCCTAATACAGTGCGCGCCTTCGTTCAGGCGACATTGCGTGGCTGGCAAGATGCATTGAACGATCCGGCGGCAGCCATCGAGATTATTCTGGCCCGCAGCCCTGACTTTGATCGTGATCATCTGGAGTTTGAAGCCGTTGAGACGATCAAGTTGATGCGCTATGGGATTGGTCAGCGCTGCGTCGGAGCCAGTGATCGGAACGTTTGGGCCAAAGAATCGCAACTCTTGCAGTCGCTCGGTGTGCTGAAGACGGCGATTGACCCGGAAACCGTCCTGCATACTGAAGCAGTTGATGACTATTACCGCACGCTCGGTATTGAATGTCGATAGTGGCAAAGCTGAACCTGTCAGAACCGCGGGTGAACAGCAGGTATGTCTTTCAACACACCGGTAGGGTGAGAGTTCAACTTACTCTACCGGTGCGCAAGGTGTTGTCTCTCGACTATATTGAGACATCGTCACCAGATTCATCCATTTTTCCCGATTAAGAGGGAAATTCTCCCTGAAAACCCCTTGCGTGTTCGATCAAAACTAGTGCATACTATGTACAAAGAGTGATCAAGTCGTCACCATGCGCCAGGGTGGGTGCTATTGTTGCAAACACATCACCACATTGTAAGGAGTGCGCCGCATGGAGATGCTGCTGCAACTACTGGTTGCGGGGGCGTGGATGTTTACGCTCGTCAATGGTCTGCGTCGGCTAGTTCGTTTGGCACGAGTCTCACATCTGCAACGATGGGACAATCATGTGCGTGTCCGCTCTGGTCTCAACCGCATCTGGTGGTGGTTAGGCCAGGAAGAATTCTGGCGAATGGCTCGTTCTGATGTAGCTTATGCCCTCCAAATCTCCCTGTTAGTCTTCCTCTTTGTCTGGCACATGGCAAATTAGCTCATTGCGGTACCGACAGCGGCTGCCAGCACGTGATCATCAGGTATTGACTCTGACGTAGAGGGACGGGTCGCAAGACCCGCTTTTCCTGTTACGGATACGATCAGCGCCGTCGGTGATACTACAGATGCGCCAATCAGCTATACTGCATTCGGATGAAGTGAGCCGGTTACCGATCACGGCAGTGCGTCGAGTGAACAACCTCGCCGCTCCTGTGAAGTGCCGGTCATCTGGGCAAGAAAACGCCAGGGGGTGAATTTCGTGAACATTCGTTGGACGGCGGTTATTTCTGGTTTTATGACCGATTTCGCGCTGACCATCCTTTTGCAAATGATGATTGTGCTGTTCGGGCAGAGTGCAGTGTTTACTGAGCCATCGCTCCAAAATCCGATTCACGTGCTGCTGATTTTGCTTGGCGCCAGCTTGACTGGCGTGGGTGGGTTTGTTGCTGGCTGGTTCGCCAGTGAAGCGTTTGCAATGCATGGTCTGCTAGTCGGAGTCGTTGGGATTCTGGTCGCAGCTTTGGCAAATGCTGGGTTATCGGTACCACCGCTGTTACTGTTTGGTCAGGTGTTAGGCTGCGTCTGTGGGGCACTCGGTGGGATGCTGGCCGGACGATTACGCCGGGTATCGCCGATGAAGTAAAGTTCATCAGTGGGTGTTGTGGTCGTGCGATGGCATTCGTAGAAAAGATGGGGAAGGGTGAGGTGAATTTCCAAACCCATCTGCTGAAATACAACACAGTGATTCCAGAGTTGACTCCTCATGTCACGAATGTGAATGGTGAAACGTAGATTGGTAAAGAGTTCATCTTGTGGGTTGAGTACAGGTTATCATCGCGACATCATACCCGCTGCAAACGGGCAACAATCGTCAGCAGCAATGGTGGCGGTGGGCAGAACAGGTGGAGTGGGCGACCGACCGTTGGGTGGGGTAGGATCAGCTCAGCGGCGTGGAGGAGTGGGTGAGGCAGCCTGTGCCCGGCCACGACTGTTGGCCCGCCGTAGCGCTCATCACCAAGGATTGGGCAACCGAGAGCCGCCAGGTGCAGCCGAATCTGGTGGGTGCGTCCGGTACGCGGGACGGCCCACACCAGCGCGGCATCGGCGTATTGCTGACGCACCGTCAGATAAGTATGCGCCAGCTTGATCCGCTGTCCATCAGGGAGTGGCTGCCCGATAGCTGTTTGATCGTATAGCCGCCACCGCCCACCGGCAGCCCGACCGTGACCGGTGATCACCTCGGTTGTGGCCGGTGGATGACCTGCGCACATGGCAAGGTACCGTTTGTAGACTAAACCCTGGGCAAATGCCCTCTGCAACGGTGCATTCGCTCGTGACTGCTTACTCATGACCAGAATGCCCGATGTGCCAACATCGAGCTGGTGCGCCAAGTGCAGCATTGGTGGGCGACCATCGCGCAATGTCAGTAAGCGCCGCATCACTGCCAACACACTGCCGTGCGTATCCCACGGTGTATCGCTCACATAACAGGCTGGTGGTTTGTTGATGACGACCAGATCGTCGTCTTCGTAGATAATGTGTTCGAGCGTTAATGGGGCATCGCAATAGCCGCCGGCAGGAGGTAAACGCACAAGCAGCGTCTCGCCACCGGTTGCGGGGGTGGCGGCATCAACGCGCCGCCGACCGATCCATAATCCACCCCGTGCGGCAGCCAGTCGTCCGACTTCACCCAGGTGCTCGGTGGCAATCACGCCAAGCGGGCGGCCATGGTCAGCAGGTGAAATTGGTAACGAAAGAACGGTCATAGCGCATCCCGTAAGACCTTGCTCAAACGACGGGTGCCTTCGATCAAATCGGCTTCCGACAGCATCGAAAACGCCAGGCGTAATTCGTGACGGCCACCGTTTCCGGCGTAGAACCGTGCACCAGGAATGTACGACACGCCAGCAGCCTCGGCACGGGCCAGTAGGGTAGTGGTATCAATCGTGGGCGGTGTACGGAGCCAGACAAAGAACCCGCCTAATGGCGGTTGCCAGGTTACTCCGGATGGAATCATACGGGCCAGTGCTTCTAACAGCACATCACGTCGGGCACGAAGGGCGTTGCGTAACCGCAACAGATGCGGTTCAAAATCACCAGCCTGCAACAATGCCAGTACAATGTGGGCGGTCAAATGGTTCACTCCGCCACCGCTGTCGAGCATGCCCGACTGCGTACAGCGCTGGATCACTGTTGCTGGCGCATGCATCCAACCTAGACGTAAGCCGGGGGCTAACACTTTGGCAAAACTCCCCAGACGGATGAGTGAACTACCGGTAGCAAAGCTGGTGATGGGTGGCGGCGGTGGCAGTTCATACCACAATTCGGCGTAGGCCTCATCTTCAACAACGGTTAACTCAAGTGCTGTTGCCAGGCGCGCCAGTTCTGCGCGCCGCGTTGCACTCAGCGTAATCCCACTGGGATTGTTAAAGGTCGGTACCAGGTAGAGAAAGGCGACCCGCTCACCACGGCGACGGAAAAGCCTCACCAGCGTTGCCACTGTTGTCACATGCAGCCCTTGCTGGTCGCCTGGTACCATTACTAGACGCAGCCGGTAGTCACGAAAAATACGCAACGCCAGGTGATACGTTGGTGCTTCGACCAATACAACGTCACCCGGTTGTGTCAATTGCTTACAGATCATATCGAGCGCCTGCGAAGTGCCACCGGTAATCATCAACTCTGTTTCAGGCACGGCCAGCCGGGCAGCCAGCAATGCCAGGAGACGCCCGGGTCCCTGGGCGAAGCCGTATGTAAGAGCAGCCGGTGCGTCATGGGTGAGGGTCCAGGTTGCGGCGCGTAACAATTCCGTGCGCGGCAGCAAATCAGCAGCCAGATGGCCCCAGCCAAACTCGATAATCCCTGGACGTTGTACAAATTGAATGTCAGGCAGCATAGATTGTCATCCTCTTATGGCTGCGTTTCGCGTGTGAAGCATACTCCTGCCGTGCGCCAGTGGCAGGAAGCGCCCGCCGCGTCAGTGCATCATGGTAGCGAATCCGCTCTTGGCGGCACCGTGAAAGACATTATATTCTGTTCTCGCCCGCAACCTGCTCTATTGTCTAGTCCCTCGCAGGGTGGTCATCATCGGCGCATAATGTACCGTCGTGTTCCATCACGTCAGTCTGAACCCCTCTTCGTCCCTGGTCGTGTTCCACCTTCCTCTCCCTTATGAGCAAAGAAGAGTGCCAGGTGCTAACGTGCCGTGAATCGTCAGCATCGTCGGACACCGGCAGAGTGGCTCTGCAACCCTACATTCTCAGCAAGCTCTCACCGTATGATGGTGGTGCTAATGGTATCATGCTGTTGAACAGTAATGGTACAGTAGAACCGTATAACGACACGAACACGATGTATCTGCAACGCATTCTGCTACTTTTGCTTACAACAATTCTGATTACCGGTTGCTCTGCTCTGCGCGATGGACAGATTGGCTTACCGACCGATCAGCAGCGACCGACATCTACCGCGACATCTCTGCCGCAACCGACATCTACGCAAGCGACGGTGCCATCAGCACATACGACGGTAATTCCCACGCAGGCGCTGACGCCAATTGCCACTATCGAACCGACCCCAACTCTGGCGCCGCTCAGTCGCGAACAACGGCTGGACATCTTTCAGCAGGTGTGGGAAACGGTGCGGGATAACTATCTGTATGAGGACTTCAACGGCCTCGATTGGAATGCAGTGCGTGCTGAGCTACAACCCAAGGTCGAGGCGGCTGCCACGCCTGAAGCGTTTTACACCATCATGCGGGAAATGATTGCACGTTTAGGTGATGATCACTCGCGCTTCGAGTCGCCGCAAGAGGTTGCGGCACAGATGGCCGAAGCACGTGGTCAATTACAGTACGGTGGGATTGGTGTCAGTGTACGTACCATCGAGGAAGGTGGATTGATAACCCGTGTTGTGCCTGGCGGTCCGGCTGACCAGGCTGGGATTTTGCCGCGCGATGTCATCCTGGCGGTCAATGGGATTCCGTTCAACGATAACAGTGCGTTTGGGCCGGAAGGTGCGATTGGTGCGGTACGTGGTTTGCCCGGAACCAGTGTTCGTCTCACTATTAAACGTGGTCGTGAAGAACCGCGTGAGATAGAGTTGGTACGGGCGATCATCGATATTGCTGTCTTTAATCAGGTTACTGCCAAAAGACTTGCCGGTGACATTGGTTTGTTACACATTCCCAGCTTTTACGTTGACAACGCCGATACGCAGACTCGTGATGCCCTGACGACACTGCTGGCTGAGGGGCCGCTGCGCGGTATCATTATTGATGTACGTGACAATAGTGGCGGCTATATTCACGTGATGCGCAATATCATCGCCCTCTTTCACGATGGTGGGAGTATCGGCGCATCGGTCGGACGTAATGAGCGTGAGGAGCAGCGTATTCCGCGCGGACGAACCATCTCTGGCTTAACCAATATTCCGGTTGTTGTCCTCATTAGTGACGAGACGGCCAGCGCCGCCGAGATGTTCACCGCCGGTATGCGTCTCTTGCGTCAGGCAACAATCGTTGGCGTACCTTCTGCCGGTAATACCGAAAACTTGTACGGCTACAATTTCAGTGATGGTTCACGCCTGCTCCTGGCTGAGGTAGCCTATCAACTCCCTGATGGCACGTTGATCGAAGGAACCGGCATTATTCCCGATGTGCTGATCGAAGCTGAGTGGTGGCGTTTTGATCCCGAAGACGATCCGCAGTTGCAGGTGGCTCTGAAGGTGTTAACGGGTGCACAGTAATGCCGAAGAGAAGTGAACCGCATCTACCGCACCACCAAAACCGGTATTGGACTACCTTCCAGCAAATCGCGAGTCACATCTTGTAAGGAAATGCGGCGAAGAAAGCGTAGCCACTGGCTGGTTGGCTCTACATCATCGGCCAGATGGCTACCGATCACGAAGAGATCGTAGTGCTGACATTCAGTCAGCAGAGTTTCTTCAACTAAACCGTTGATCACTTGTAAACGACAGCTTACGCCCTCCGTCGCCAATGCGGCTACCATCCGGTGCAACACCGTGGCGGTCGCTTCATCGATCTGTAACGCAGTCTCACCTGACAATGGCGATGCGGCAAATCCCTCGAAATACACCACCTCCTGCGAAACGACGTGTAAAACGGTGACCGTTGCCTGAAAGGCTTGTGCAATCTGGCGCACCAATGGGATACAGCGCAGCGACTGCTCGCCGCCAGCACTGGCGAGCAGAATCTGACGAATTGGCGTAATTCGTCCGTGCACACGGAGGAATGATACTGGCAACATGCGCAGCAAATTGAACTCCTCGCGCCGCAGCCACCACTCTAATGGCGTTGCCCGTGCAGTAAATGCGGGTAAGAGTAAGACATCAGGGTGCACGGTCTGTACTGCCTTTAGAATTGCCAGGGTAAACGATTCTTCTTGACACCAACGCCGTACTGTGATGGTAGGATCGAGTTGTAAACGAGTGAGTATCTCATCAAGCGTACTCTGCTCTTCTGTCGGTGCAATCAGAGTCAATTGCCGCGCTAATGTGGTGATAAACGGTTTAGCAAAGGTAAGCAGATCGTCTGCTTGCAGACCTTCACCTGCATAAAGAGCAATGTGCATCACATTCACCATTTAACAAATAGTAACACCAGCGGTACTATCACCATAATCCCCAGGAAACCGGCGAGACGTGGGAGCGAATGAACAATCGTCGTTTCCAATCTGAGTATCACGCGGGCAAACCAGCGATAGAAGAAGAGGAGCGCCAACAACGAGAAGAAGGTTACGCTCAGCATCTCAACCAGCACGATGGTAAATGCTGCTGAGCCACCGACAATCAAGGCTGCGACTAGCGTATCAATAAACGTGGTAATATTGGCTCCCATAATGTAAGGCAGCGCATTTTCACGCCGAATAATACCGCGCACTGTCAATGGTACTAACATTGATAGCGAAACTGACACCGAGAGGGTAAATGACGTGATCCCGGCGCCAAACAGAAACATCACCCATGGTCGGTAGAGTAACTGACCGGCTTTACCAAAGATTTCTTGACCACCGGGAACCTCTGGAATGGCGCGGTCGAGCAGGCTAAATGCGCCAAGTAATACCAGTGCTCCTACAACCAACAATGACCACTCGGGTAAGATGCTTACCACGATGGCCACGATTGGATCAATTACTAGATCGAAGAGTGAATACAGCGGGCTGTCAGCACTGGCGGTAACGATACCCACCAAATGCGCATCGAGCAGCCAGTAGCCCAACCCAAATGCCGGCAAATAGATAGCCGCCGTAGTCAGTAGTGAAAGTACACCGATGCTAACGCTCGCTGCCCGCCGATGACCACGCAGATGGTATATGAACCCAACAAACAGCACGATGAATGATGCACCCAACCGTGAACCGGTGATCATCGCAAAGGTTTGCAAACCATCGATTGTTCCTGACGCGAAAAACGATACGGCGATGGCTGCCACCGGCGAGCCACTGAGAAAGAGAAAGGCTAACAACCAACCAAAGCCGAGCGCGCTGGCCGGTGTACTGACATCTAACCAGTTCACCACAATCCGTCCATACCCCGCAGCACCGCGCTTAAGCAATTCTAGCGCCAACACGAATGTTAGTAGTCCGAACAGGGCAAAACCACAGCGCCGACTGATGGCCCACCAGGTTCTGGGTGACCGTACCGATGTCGTGTCGTGTACTGTACCTACCGGTGGTCGGGCCTCGTCGGTGGGCACTTCGACGACGGCAGTGATAGCTGACGAAGTCGATTGTTTATCGGATGAAGGTTCCATAGCAACCTGACAGATCTGCTCAATTGCGGTCAAGTATCTGGTATGATAACAAATACAAACAGAAATGAGAAGAGGAAAAATGAAACATTCGCACCTGGAAGGCAGAATCTTGCAAATCAACGTCAATCCGAAAGGTGGCGTTCCGAAATACCCGGTACCGGTCGTCGAAATCACGATAAATGGCGTTCGTGGTGATTACCAGCGTGACCGGGAACACCACGGTGGGCCAAGACGGGCCGTCTCGCTCTATTCCGCCGAGCGGATCGCCGCTTTGCAAGCCGAAGGTCACCCGATTGCGCCGGGAACGACCGGCGAGAACCTGACAATCAGTGGTCTTGATTGGGCAGCAATCGGGATCGGTGACCGGCTGAGCATCGGTGCGTGGGTCGAACTGGAGATCACCGAATATACAACACCGTGTAACACGATTGCTGCCTCGTTTCTACGCGGCCAATTCACCCGTATCAGTCAACGGCTTCATCCAGGCTGGAGCCGCCTGTATGCACGGGTCATCAACGAAGGCGAAGTACGGGTTGGTGATCCTGTCCGCTTATTCAAGGCTGGCATGTGAGCACTACGGGCGAACCACCAGGACCGGTACCGGACTGGCCCGAATGATTTTATCGGCGACACTCCCCATTATCAGGCGCTGCCAGCCCCCTTGCCCACGAGTAGCCAGTGCGACTGCATCAGCTTGCAATTCGCGGCTGAGGTTGAGTAGTGCACGCGCCGGCTGGTCGGCAGTGCCGACGGCAATATCAATCGTTATCCCTTGAGTTTCCAGGCGTGTAGCTATCTCTTTGAGATAAGTCTCGATCTCTTGTTTCTGTCTGATGATAGCCGTGTCACTACTGTGTTGATGGCATACCAACGCTCGTGCCAGAATCAGGCGTGCTCCGTCAACTGCGGCTAGTCGCTGGGCCGGCAGGAGTACTTGCTCGGCGTGTGTTGATCCGTCGAGCGGCACGAGGATACGACGCAGTGGTTGCGCAGCTCGTGCTGCCGAATCGCCTGGTCGCATCAACCAGAGCGGTGTATGGGTGAGCCGTAGCAACGACTCAGCTACGCTTCCCAGCCAAAAATGCTCAAAACCGCTCCAGCCGTGAGTTGTCATAATAATCAGATCGGCATTAATTGCCTGAGCATGATTGGCAAGCGTCTCGGCCACCGGCCCTTCCAGGCGGGTAATGACCGTTTGTATCCCACTCAGGACCGGTTGCGCTGCAACCTGACTAAGGTAAAACCGCTCGTGTTCGGCTGCGAGCGAGTGCAACTCGTTATCGATCACCGGCAAGGTCTCGATGACAATTGGTGTCAACGAATTGGGATAATGCACATGTACTAAATGGATGGTTGCACCGCTGGCCCGTGCCAATCGGGCGGCTGCCGCCAAGGCTTGTTCTCCGACACCTGAACCATCGAGGGGAACGAGAAGAGTACGAAACATTTTACAACTCCTTTGCAGTTTTTGATACGACGGCAAGCATCGTATGCGTGCATCGCGTGCACGTTCATCCCAACTTTATGATGTGTTCGGCCTGTATTCTGGTATCTGGATATCGGCGTATTTGCGCCTCGGCAGCCCTCTCACCTTTCCCTATGGTCTCCTCCCGCTTCCACGCAGACAGGAACGGAAAAAACAACCAGTGACAAAAAGGTTTTTTCCCGTCCTACGCTAAATGTTACTCTTGTCTGCGAATGGCACACCTTCACCGCCAGTCTTTTTCTGGTTGTCCACCATCAACGAAAATCAATCCGTACTAACCGCCATTGCTCACCTTCTTTCCATAATCTGGCAGTAAACGATTGTGACGAAGAACCATCAACATAAGTGATCGTACCGCCAACCTCGGCAGTCGTCCCTTCAAGATTTGTGTTGATACTGAAACTGTTCAACGAGAGATCGGTCACTTCTCGAAACAGTTGTCGGTTGGCAAAAAGACGCTCAAAGTCTGCACGTGAGATCGAACTCAGGGCGGTATCGGCAAAAAGTGCTTCCGCCGCACCAATATCCCGCCGCCGTCCGGCATCCATAAACTGACGAATGACATCTTCAATGGCTGAGGTCTCGCTTATGACCCCACCGATGAGCTGCCACCCACCAAAGATGAAGAAACTACAACAGAGCACGAGTGTCGTGACGAGCAGGCCAATACCGAGCATCACCCAGCGCAGCGTCTAGTTTGCCTGAGGCTGATTTGGTATGGGATAGATCGACATAAATATTCCTCTCGGTGTGAGGCTGCATGGCTGTATGATAGCAGATAGGCACAGTGTTGTAAGAAGGGATTTCAGCAATGTCGCTTAACATATTGCAAGCAAGTGAGCGGAGTTATAAGAGCCTGATCAAAAACCCATCATCCCCAGCGTGGGAGAGGAAGGTGGCCAGGGGAGAAGGTGAGGGCCGCCCTCACCCCCAGCCCCTTTCCCGCCCTGCGGGAGAGGGGTGATCTGGGTCGTAAACGCGGTATCGTTGCCAGCCGCAGGATCGCCCCTGCTCCGCTCATCTCTCCCCCTTCCTCTCCCGCAGCGTGGGAGCGGAAGGGGGCTGGGGGAAGGTGAGGGCCGCCCTCACCCCCGGCCCCTCTCCCGCCCTGCGGGAGAGGGGTGATCTGGGTCGTAAACGCGGTATCGTTGCCAGCCGCAGGATCGCCCCTGCTCCGCTCATCTCTCCCCCTTCCTCTCCCGCAGCGTGGGAGCGGAAGGGGGCTGGGGGGAAGGTGAGGGCCGCCCTCACCCCCGGCCCCTCTCCCGCCCTGCGGGAGAGGGGTGATCTGGTGCGCAAACGCGGTATCGTTGCCAGCCGCAGGATCGCCCCTGCTCCGCTCATCTCTCCCCCTCCGCTCCCGCTTGGTGAGAGCGGAAGGGGGCTGGGGGGAAGGTGAGGGCCGCCCTCACCCCCGGCCCCTCTCCCGCCCTGCGGGAGAGGGGGATTTGGTGCGCAAACGCGGTATCGTTGCCAGCCGCAGGATCGCCCCTGCTCCGCTCATCTCTCCCCCTTCCGCTCCCGCTTGGTGAGAGCGGAAGGGGGCTAGGGGAAGGTGAGGGCCGCCCTCACCCCCGGCCCCTCTCCCGCCCTGCGGGAGAGGGGGATTTGGTTCGCAAACGCGGTATCGTTGCCAGCCGCAGGATCGCTCCTGCTCCGCTCATCTCTCCCCCTTCCGCTCCCGCAGCGTGGGAGAGGAAGGTGGCCAGGGGAGAAGGTGAGGGCCGCCCTCACCCCCGGCCCCTCTCCCGCCCTGCGGGAGAGGGGTGATCTGGGTCGTAAACGCGGTATCGTTGCCAGCCGCAGGATCGCCCCTGCTCCGCTCCTACCCCCCTTCCGCTCCCGCTTGGTGAGAGCGGAAGGGGGCCAGGGGGAAGGTGAGGGCCGCCCTCACCCCCGGCCCCTCTCCCGCAGCGTGGGAGAGGGGTGATCTGGTGCGCAAACGCGGTATCGTTGCCAGCCGCAGGATCGCCCCTGCTCCGCTCATCTCTCCCCCTTCCTCTCCCGCAGCGTGGGAGAGGAAGGGGGCTGGGGGAAGGTGAGGGCCGCCCTCACCCCCGGCCCCTCTCCCGCAGCGTGGGAGAGGGGTGATCTGGTGCGCAAACGCGGTATCGTTGCCAGCCGCAGGATCGCCCCTGCTCCGCTCATCTCTCCCCCTTCCTCTCCCGCAGCGTGGGAGCGGAAGGGGGCTGGGGAAGGTGAGGGCCGGCCTCACCCCCGGCCCCTCTCCCGCCCTGCGGGAGAGGGGTGATCTGGTGCGCAAACGCGGTATCGTTGCCAGCCGCAGGATCGCCCCTGCTCCGCTCCTACCCCCCTTCCGCTCCCGCTTGGTGAGAGCGGAAGGGGGCTGGGGGGAAGGTGAGGGCCGCCCTCACCCCCAGCCCCTCTCCCGCCCTGCGGGAGAGGGGGATTTGGTTCGTGAACGCGGTATCGTTGCCAGCCGCAGGATCGCCCCTGCTCCGCTCATCTCTCCCCCTTCCTCTCCCGCAGCGTGGGAGAGGAAGGGGCTAGGGGAAGGTGAGGGCCTCTCCCGCAGCGTGGGAGAGGAAGGGGGCCAGGGGGGAAGGTAAGGGTGGCGCTTGCACCATCCATGCACTCGCGTTGCACAATTACCGGCTTGCGTTTACAATCGATAAGCACAAGAGCGTTGGCTATCCACACGGGGGGCGTATGCGCATCGTAGCAATGATTATGGCAGGTGGCGAAGGCACCCGTCTCAGTGTCCTCTCGGAAAAACGAGCAAAGCCTTCAGTACCTTTCGCCGGTAAGTTTCGGATCATAGATTTTACCCTATCCAACTGTGTCAACTCTGGTATCTTCGATGTCGCAGTTCTGACTCAGTACCGACCTCATTCTCTCAACGAGCACATCGGTATCGGAAAGCCGTGGGATCTCGACCGTGCTCGTGGTGGTGTGCGCTTACTTCAGCCGTACCAGGGTCGTCGTGATGAGTCGTGGTATCGCGGGACGGCTGATGCCGTCTACCAGAATCTGGCCTACATCCAGGAGCGACGCGCCGATCTGGTACTTATCCTGTCTGGTGATCATATCTACAAGATGAACTACAACGATATTATTAACACGCATCTACAAAAACGGGCTGATCTGACAGTGGCGGTGATGGAGGTACCACTCGAAGAGACCGATCGCTTCGGTATCATGACCATCGACGAAAACGACCGGGTGATCGAATTTACCGAGAAGCCGAAGGGGCGAGATAAGGGAAATCTGGCCTCGATGGGAATCTACGTCTTTAACACTGACATCCTGATCCGGCGTCTTTCCGAGGGTGGGCCGGAGAAACCCCGCATCGATTTCGGTAAGGATGTGATTCCGGCGATGGTCGCTGAAGATCGAGTCTTTGCCCACCGCTTCAAGGGGTATTGGGTCGATGTCGGTACGATCCAGTCGTACTGGGAGACGAGTATGCAGTTGCTCGACCCATCACTTGATTTCGATCTCTTCGATCCAAACTGGTTGATCCGCACCCGTAGCGAAGAGCGACCACCGGCCAAGATCGGGCCGCAGGCAAAGGTGACCCAATCGATTATCTGCAACGGCTGTACTATTCGCGGAACGGTCATTCATTCAGTGTTGTCGCCAGGCGTCTACGTTTCGCCAGGAGCGGTTGTGCGCGATAGTGTGGTTATGAACGATACCTGGATTGGCCCCGGCGCGGTGCTAGATCGGGTGATTATCGATAAAAAGGTCGTGGTCGGCGCCGGTGCTCGGGTCGGTTTTGGTGACGATTTGACGGTGCCGAACCGCAAACAACCTGATAAACTTAACTGCGGGGTGACCGTTGTTGGCAAAGCGGCCCATATTCCAGCCGGAATTACTATCGGTCGGAATGTCATCATTAATGCAGACCGTGAAGCAGAAGATTTTCCAGCCAGTGATGTACCGTCGGGAGAAACGATCTGAGTTCCCAGTTTGTCGGCCATACCGGCGGGAAACGCTCTTGCTGTATTGACGTTACAAACGGAGTCGATATGCTACGCACTCTTGTGATGATACTGGCCGGTGGTGACTCACCGGCACTCAGTGTCCTTACCGCCGAACGCACTGAAGCGGCAGTACCGTTTGGTGGGAAGTACCGCATTATTGATTTTGCGCTCTCAAACTGTGTTAATTCGGGTCTGTACAATGTAGCCGTGTTGACTCAGTATCGTCCACGTTCGCTCCACGCTCACCTTGGCGTTGGACGACCCTGGGATCTCGACCGTGCGCAAGGTGGCTTACGGCTGCTACACCCTTCACCGACCCCTGATGGTGGTGGTTGGCAGCGTGGGACGGCAGATGCGGTACGCTACAATCTTGATGTGGTTGAAGAACAGCCGGTCGATGCAGTGCTCCTCCTGGCCGGTGACCACATTTACAAGATGGATTATACGCCGCTACTCAAACTGCACGAAGAGCGGCAGGCAGATTTAACGATGGCTGTGCGCAGCGTAAGTCCACACGATGCCCATCGTTACGGTATTGTGTCGGTTGGGAGCGAAGGACGGGTGGATCGTTTCGTCGAAAAACCACGCCGGGCCGATTCAAACCTTGCGTCAATGGGTATTTACGTCTTCCGTAAGCAGTATCTGATCGATCTGCTTCGTTCGACCGATGCTGTCGATTTTGGTCGTCATCTGCTGCCGCACATTGTAACAAGTGCGCGTGCTTTTGCTTACTACTTCCAGGGCTATTGGGCCGATGTCGGTACGGTACAGGCGTACTACGAGGCGAATCTGGCGTTGCTGGCTGAAACCCCAGCACTTGATCTGTACGACCCCGAATGGGTGATCCATACGGTCAGTTCTGATCGACCGGGCGCTGAGATTGGCGTGCAAGCACGGGTTGAAAATAGTCTGCTCAGCGATGGCTGCCGGGTATACGGTACGGTTATCGGATCGGTGCTTTCGCCAGGGGTGATCGTTGCTCCCGGTGCAGTCGTGCGTGACTCCATCGTCATGGGCGATGCTATCATCGAACCCGGTGCTGTCCTTGATCGCTGCATTATTGATGAAGGTGTGCGGATTGGCGAGGGGGCGCGAGTCGGTGATGGCGATGATAATACGCCAAACACTGAAGCACCAGAACGCTTGAACACTGGGCTAACCATTGTTGGTTTAAAGGCTCAGATACCGGCAGGTGTGCGCATTGGGCGCAACGTTGCGATCAGACCACGTACACCGGCTAGTGCCTTTCCGGCAGATGGTAACGTGCCGAGTGGAGCGACTATTTAGCGGAACAATATGACATCTCCTGGCGACCTGGTAATTGATCCTTCTATCCGTTCCCGCCTTCAGCAGGGACACCCCTGGGTTTACCGGAATCACCTAATCGGCGGTGAACGATTGCGTACCGGCCAATGGGTATGTGCGCGCTGTGGTGGTTTGACGGTCTATGGCCTGTACGATGCTCAGAGTCCAATCGGTCTACGCATTTACAGTCGGCATGATTTCCCGAACCAGCAATGGTTTCGCGAACGAGTCTGGGAAGCCTGGGAACTGCGGGCGCCAATACGGGCCAGTGGTCAGACAACGGCCTACCGTTGGATCTATGGCGAAGGTGATTATCTGCCCGGTCTGGTCGTTGATCGTTACGGCGATTATGCTGTTATCCAAACCTACGCCGATAGTGTACAAACGATTGTGCCCATCGTCGCGAATGCCCTCCGTGCCGTTGATCCGGAGCTGCGCGGTGTGATACAGCGACCACGCCAGCACGATGATGATGACCAGGCACAACCGATATTGCTGTGGGGAGAGTGGCCGCCACGCAATCTGGTTGTACAGGAAAACGGTCTTTTTTTTCAGGTTGATATGCTCTACGGTCAGAAAACCGGTCTATTTCTCGACCAGCGTGAGAACCGGCGCACGCTGGAGGGGATGGTTGCCGGCGCCAGTGTGCTGAACTGTTTTGCGTACACTGGAGGTTTTTCCCTCTATGCCTTACGCGGTAATGCAGCCGAAGTCGTGAGTTGCGACGTTGGGCATGGGCTGGCCGAGGCGACAGCCACTAATATCGCTCTCAACCATTTGCCAGCAGACCGTCATCGCTTTGTGACCGACGATTGTTTCGCGCTGCTTGACCAGTATGCTAGGCGAGGACAGATGTTCGATGTTGTCATTCTTGATCCGCCTAGCTTTGCCCGCACACGTAGCAGTCAGCACGCTGCCATGCGCGCCTACGTGCGAATCAATGCACTGGGATTGCGTTGTGTCACGCCTGGCGGTCTGCTGGTAACTGCCAGTTGTACGGCACAAATTGGGCCAGAGCAGTTCCGTGAGTTGCTCGGTGAAGCGGCTGCCCAGGCCCATCGCCGAATGCAAATCATTCACGAGGCTGGTCACCCGCTCGATCATCCCGTGCCCGCCGGTTTTCCTGAAGGACGGTATCTAAAGTATGTGATTGCCCGTGTACAGACCCTGGTGTAGATGTGTACCTGGAGAGGTGCCACGACATCGTAGTGCATCCGTTTCCCGGCATGAGAATTCGTTTCAATCCTCACAGATACAGGGATTGTTCGGCTATGCTATAATCTGGCTATGCACGTTCTCCAAATCTCGTGGGAATATCCACCACATATCGTCGGTGGTCTTGGTCGCCATGTAGCCGATCTGGCGCCAGCCCTAACTGAGCACGATGTGATCGTTACCGTCCTTACCCCCCAACTACGTGGCGGGGAGGCGTTTGAACGTCATCAAAATCTCACCATCTGTCGTGTCTCAGTTCCAACGCTCGATACCGACGACTTTCCCGGTTTTGTCTATCATACCGGTCGCCATCTTGAGCAGGCAGCTCATGCGCTTTTCCCTGGCGGACGACCTGATCTGATTCACGTTCACGACTGGCTTACCGCTGAAGTTGGGATTGCCCTCAAACATCACTGGCGCATCCCGCTGATTGCTACCATTCATGCAACCGAACGTGGTCGTGGGCGGGGCGCCATCAACGGTCAGCGTGCCCAATATATTAACGATCTCGAATGGCGTCTGACCTACGAAGCCTGGCGGGTGATTGTCTGTTCGCATTTTATGGCTCGTCAGATCCGAGAATACTTTACCACACCGGCGGATAAGATCGATGTGATCTCGAATGGTGTACACTTGCCCTCCCAACCGTTTGCCAATCCGGCCGAATGGGTGTCATTCCGCCGCCGGTTTGCTGCCGATAACGAAGCACTCGTCATCTTTGTCGGACGGTTAGTGTACGAGAAGGGGGTACATATTTTGTTAGAGGCCTGGCCACGAGTGGTAGCCGACATACCGGCGCGTCTGGTTATTGCCGGTACCGGCAGTATGCTCGACGAACTGAGACGGCGTGCAACCGAACTCGGTATTGCGGTAGAGTTTCTGGGCTTTATCAGCGATGAAGACCGCAACCGGCTATACGCAGTTGGTGATGTTGCCGTCTTTCCCTCCCTCTATGAACCGTTTGGCATTGTCGCGTTGGAAGCCTTTGCCGCCGGGTGTCCGGTGATTGTCTCTGATGCTGGTGGATTAGCCGAAGTTGTGCAACACGAACTCAACGGCCTCGTTGTGCCAGCAGGAGATGTAGAGGGGCTGGTCCAGGCACTGCTTGCCAGCCTGCATGCACCCGCCGATTCACGGCTACGTGCGGCACGCGGTGCTGCGCTGGCCCGTGCCTACTACACTTGGACACGCATTGCCGGTGAAGTCAAAGCAGTGTACGATCGTGTCTGGATGGAGTGGAAAGCTGGTGCTTGGGGTAAAGAGATTATGCGCCGCGCTTGAGGCAGATGAACAGGGAATGACACTATGCCCGGAAACACCTTTGGTCACGTCTTTCGCTTAACAACGTGGGGCGAGTCGCACGGGCCGGCAGTTGGTTGTACCGTCGATGGTTGCCCCGCCGGTTTGCCGCTTGATGTTGCCGATATTCAGCGTGAACTTGATCGCCGACGTGTCGGTCAGAGTCGGGTCAGTTCGCAGCGTCGTGAGGCCGATGAAGTTCAGATTCTCTCTGGCGTTTTCGAGGGGCGCACAACCGGTACCCCGATTACAATGATCGTGTACAACACCGACGCCAAATCGCACCACTACGAAAATATTAAAGATACCTATCGCCCCGGTCATGCCGACTATACCTGGGATGTCAAGTACGGCTTTCGCGACTGGCGTGGTGGTGGCCGCTCATCGGCGCGTGAGACCATCGGGCGGGTGGCAGGTGGTGCTGTGGCCCGACGCCTCCTGGCAACCTACGGTGTAAGTATTATCGGTTACACCCTGCAACTGGCCGATCTGCGCGCCGAAGTGTTTGATGAAGCAGAAATTGAGCGGAATATTATGCGCTGCCCTGATGCCCGCATTGCAGCACTCATGGTCGAACGAGTTGATCAGGCGCGTCGTGAACTCGACTCGCTGGGTGGTATTGTTGAAGTGCGTGCCCGAGGAGTTCCTCCCGGCTTGGGCGAGCCGGTTTTTGATAAACTTCAGGCTGATATAGGCAAGGCTATGTTCTCCATTCCGGCTATCAAAGGGGTTGAGATTGGTGAAGGCTTCGGTGTAGCTATGCTCCGTGGGTCGCAGAATAACGATCCCTTCATTCGCCGGGATGATGGCACCATTGGGACGCTTTCCAATCATCATGGCGGCATTCTCGGCGGTATTTCAACCGGAGAAGAAATTGTGGTACGTCTGGCAGCCAAGCCTCCGGCTAGCATCGCTCGCCCCCAACAGACGGTTGATCGCGAAGGAAATCCGGTTACGATTGAAGTGCATGGCCGCCACGATCCAACAGTTCTGCCGCGCCTGGTACCGGTAGCCGAAGCGATGCTGGCATTGGTGTTGGCCGACCATCTCCTTCGTCAGCGGCTAGCTCGCGTGACGTGGGAGGATCATTATGGCGAAGCATGATGAACTACCGAAGAGAAGCCGCTGGTTGCCATTGCTGGCATTACTAGCTGTCTTAAGCTGGTTCCTGGTCATTGCTATGCTGATCCGTCTCAATTTGACCGACGGCTCAGCAATTAGATGGCGTCTGCTTTTCGCTGTTGTAGCTTTTATCACCGGTATTACCACCTTTGGGTCTCTCGAACGATGGCTTGAGTTGCCCGGTCTGACCGTAGAAGGGACGCTAGGAGTCTGGCTTTTTCTGGTTACGGTGGCAATGATACCGGCGCCTACCGGTACTTTACTCGACCCACCTGATATACCGGTGTACACATTGATGTTGTTTGCCGTCTTTCTGTGTGTTGCTGCAATCTGTCGGCCAATTATTGCTGTTCTGAGTCGGCGCTGGATTACACTGCGGGCCTGGGCACTCGACAACCGTAGGGTGCGTCGTGAAGCATACGAATGTGGCATATTCGTTGCCACTGTTTTGGCGTTGGCCGCGTTGCGCACGCTTGACCCGATTAAATTTATTGCGCTGGCCGTGATCCTGGTGCTGATTGAAATTCTCTTCTTATCGTTGATCGGGTTAGAAAGAGCATAACGCGGTAAAGGAATACGCACTATGATCCGTATTGCTATCATCGGTCTGGGGCTGATCGGAACGTCATTGGGTATGGCCCTCCGTAATGCTGATCCGAAGGAGTCACCCATCGGCCACATTACGATCACCGGTTTTGATCGCGACCTCAAGGTTACTCGTGAAGCACGTGGACGATTAGCAATTGATCGTGAAGCCCGCACGTTAGCCGATGCAGTCCACGACGCGCAAATCGTGGTTGTCGCAACGCCGGTACGTGCCATTCGCGATGTGTTCGGCGAACTGGCTTCACTTTTACCCAATGGGGCGATCGTCACTGATGTTGCCAGTACGAAAGCGATGGTCTGCCACTGGGCAAGCGAACTTCTCCCGTCAACCGTTACCTTCATCGGTGGCCATCCAATGGCCGGTCGTGAACAATCGGGGCCAGGCGCAGCCGATCCTGACCTCTTCCGTGGTGCGATCTACTGTCTTACGACCATCAGCACCACAACGCCGCAGGCTGTTGAAGCGGTAGAAGCGATGGTGCGCACAATCGGCGCCAAGCCGTACTACATCGATCCAGAAGAGCATGATGCCTACGTAGCCGGTATCTCGCATCTCCCCCTTCTGCTCTCCGTTGGTTTGGTCACTGCAACCGGGAATAGTCCGGCCTGGAAAGAAATGGCACCGCTGGCTGCTACCGGCTTCCGCGATGTATCGCGTCTGGCCTCCGGTGATCCCGCCATGCAGCGTGATATTCTGCTGACCAATCCGCATGGCTTAAGCCGCTGGATCGACGAAGTGATTCGCTTCCTCGTAACGGCCCGTGATCAGATTACTGCCGGTGATGCGGAAGCTATCGAACAACTCCTGCAACAAGCCAAGGCTACTCGTGATGCATGGCTTGCCAGTAAGCCGCACCTACGTCCTGGTGAAGCGGATTTCACCAGCATGCCTACCGTCGAACGACCGAGTCTGCTCGGCTTGCGCTGGCCGAAACGAAATGAATGATGTGATGGTAGTCTGCTGCAACTTCCAACCCTGCCGCATAAACGAGGTGCTATCGTGCTCAGAGTCGTCGGTGGTGCAGATCAGCACTGTCGTTGGTTGACATCGCTCGACCCGATGTGCAAAAATAACGCATATACAGATGCCTAGGTGGTCCCGGCAAAAGGATCAACATCATGACACATCTGCTCAACTGGCTCCTGCGCATCGATTCGCCTGATCCTGAAGTTCAACGCCGAGGAAAGATTCTCGTTACCTTAAGTTCTGGGATCGTAGCTGTTTTGCTGACGGTCGGGCTCACCCTGACCCTCTTCCAACCGACAGTTGGGCGCCTGGTGAATCTGACCCTGGCAGTGCTGGTTTTTGGTACCGCAGCCGTTCTCGGCAAAAAAGGGTTGGTAACGGTTGGCAGCTATGTCTTGATCATTCTGACCTCCCTCGGTGCGCTAAGCGGTGAATTTCTTAATCCAACCTCACCGTTTAACACCTTTTATCTTATTGTCAGTGTCTTGCTTGCCAGCATTTTGCTCAAACCATCCCAGATATGGATTGTGCTCGGGCTGTGTCTATTAGGTATTGTGGGGATCAGTCGACTGATTCCGACAGAAATCCGTGCTGGCGGTAACTTCAACACTGCATTAAGCCACCTTACCGTACTTCTCATCGTGAGCGCATTGATCTCTTTCATCGGCGCACAGAGTCTGGTTTCGGCACTCAACACCGCTAACGAAGCGCGTCTGCAAGCCGAAAAAGCCTATCAGCAGCTTGCCGAACTTAATGCGTCATTGGAAGAACGGGTTGCCGAGCGAACGGCGGCATTACAACGCCTCAGTGATGAGCAGCGTGCGACACTGCTCCAGTTAGAGCAGAGTCTCACCACTCAACAGCAGCTCCAGCGCACAATTGCCGAACTTTCTGTTCCTGTGATTCCGGTACGCGATGATACACTGGTCATCCCCTTGGTTGGTGCAGCTACCCCTGAACTGCTTGAACATCTGAACCACCATGCATTACGGGCAATTGAGCAATACCGGGCACGTACCCTCATCATTGATGTAACTGGTATTGCTATCCTCGATACCCACGCAGCCGAACGACTCGTGCAAACGGCGATAGCAGCCCGTCTGCTTGGCGCCGAGACGGTGGTCGTCGGCATTCGCCCAGAAATAGCACAGACCCTGGTTAGTCTTGGTACACCGCTGACCTATCTGCGCACTGCTGCCACGTTACAGGCGGCGTTATTTGGTCAGCAGTCGCGGCTTCGCGGCTAGATGGCAGGAAAGCAAACTTTTCATAATAGCTTACTCAGACTCGAAATGACGTATTCGTATTCCTGGATCAGGAAGCATTCTTCATCGTCTGAGCTACCGGAGTAAAAGTGTGCAAGTGTTACCCGAAAGTGCGTTTGATCATTTCATCGGTGTTTACAGTGCTGTGAAGAAAACGTTTGAAACTGTCCATTCGTCGACAGGACAGAAGTTTCGTTCTCCACTAGTTTCGATTCGCTGGCATTTCTATCTGGTACTGTTGTTTACATTCCTCTCCTGGTTTTTTGTCAGTCAGCCTCTTGTCAGTATGATCACAGCGGATTTTCGTTTTATTGTTAGTGTTTTTGGGTCTGCATTGTGGATTATTCTCATTGCTCTCATTATTCGTCCGATTTACCTTTATATTAATAACAAGCCGTTCTTGCTGTTGTTGTGTAGCGTCTTGTTTCTGCCAGCCTTACCACTATTATTATTTGCAATCATTACAAACAATGTTACCAATGCGATCATCTATTATCTGTTCTGGTTCACAATATCGTTTGTGGCCTGGCTCATGTTATTCGGTATGATCACGATGATCGGTGGAAATATCCCTTTCATTGCATTACTACTCTTTTCATCGGTTAAAAACAACCAGGGAGAGAAAGACCTGATTCCAGGTTATATCGACATCGTGCGCCAGGCAGCCAGCAACATTCAGAGTGATGACAGGTTCAAAAAGTTAGATATAAACGACTGGCGCCATATCGAGCATATCGCACGTTGGAAGTTTGATGGTATGAATGGCCGTCTACAGGCATTCTCATTTGGTATTAGTGGATTGGCATTTCTGAGCATCTTTGCCCTGATATTTTCCCCAGAAGAAGTTCGCCAAATGCAGGAACAGTTTTGGCAAATGATCGGTCAATTTTTGGGGATAGTACCGGAGGAAGATGGGCAGACAGGTATCCTGTTGTTGATCGTCTTTGGGATCGTGTTTCTGGCGATACGATATTTTTATCGCTCCTACGCTGAACTACGGTATCTCGAAGCAATTGGCATCATCTGCGGTTTAGTCCAACAGTCGCAGCCAGCCGACGGTCCGGTAAGCGAGCCACCCCCTGTTACCAGCTCTCCACCTGCGAACACAGATGATGAAGACACGTCAACAGACGCGGTTGAAGTTGTTTCTCACCCAGCCTCGATACACGATCAGACAACAGAATAACGCTGTTCGTAGGTGATCATCGCAGAGTACCAGGCAATGAGATCGTTGGAAACTCCTGGATCCATCGAAAAGAGCTTTTCAATATTTCCAAAATTCTTGTGACTGGAAGCGCAGACTTCTCGATCGCATCCTACAGTGACCTCGGTGGAACTTTGTAGGAGGGCAAGGACATCGGGTCGCTTGGTGCGGCGACGACGCATAGTGGCCCCCCTCCTGCTCCCCGTGTGGGAGAGGAAGAGGGCTGGGGTGAAGGTGAGGGGAACCGGATGGCTAACACGACGCACCCTGAATGCGACCGCTGGGCGCACGGGCCGCTTGACCGGCGGGGGAGTGGGCGTGCGGGTTAGGATGCACCCTGAATGCGACCGCTGGGTGCGCGGGCCGCTTGACCGGCGGGGGAGTGGGCGTGCGGGTTAGGATGCACCCTGAATGCGACCGCTGGGTGCGCGGGCCGCTTGACCGGCAGTGGAGTGGGCGTGCGGGTTAGGATGCACCCTGAATGCGACCGCTGGGTGCGCGGGCCTCCGGCCCGCATTGTGCAGTGGTTGCGATGGAACCAACACCCATCGCAAGCGCTCACGATGCGATCGGGGTTAGAACCCGCACCGACCGCGTCGGCGGCGGACATCACCGGCGTACCAACGAGAGGACGCTGTACGCTGCTGCACACACGATGAACGGGTTGGGTAGCTCGTTGTTCCTCTCATCTGTCAGCCAGGTGAAAACGTTAAAAAGCCCTAATTCACGAACAAACGTACTTGACAAAACAAGTGTTCGGAAGTTATAATTACTACATCAGTTCTACTATTGCGCCGCAGTCTACCGAGGCCGCGGTCAACGAAAGGAAAGTGGCCATGCGAAAGCATGAGATGTCTGATCGACAGGCAGAGATTTATCAATATATTGTACGTTTTATAAGAGAACGTGGTATTTCTCCATCAATTCGTGACATCCAGCGTGATCTCCATATCTCCTCAACCTCAGTTGTATCATACAACTTAGATGTCCTGGAAAAACTCGGTAAAATCGTGCGCAATGATAAAATCTCCCGCGGGATTAGCCTGCCAGGGTTAACACCAACCATGTTGCGAAATGAGATTGGTCGAGTGCCTTTGCTAGGCACCATTACCGCAGGTTCACCGCTCCCCGATCCAGAAGAGATTGATATTAGTCGAGCAGAGCAGATCGTTGTCCCCGCTGATGTTGTCCCACCTGAGCGATTGACGAACGTGTATGCGCTTAAGGTGCGCGGGCAATCGATGATTGATGCCCTGATCGATGACGGTGATATTGTGCTACTGCGCCAGCAAGAAACGGCTGAGAACGGCCAGATGGTAGCCGCATGGCTGATCGACGAAAACGCGGTGACCCTCAAGAAGTTTTATCGCGAAGAGGGCCGTATCCGCCTGCAACCGGCTAACTCGACGATGCAACCTATCTACACGCATCCTGATAATGTTCGTATTCGGGGGCGCGTGATCGGTGTCCTGCGCAGTTTGATCTAATCGCCTACTCCACAATACTCTAATAGCCGATGCTCAATTGCGATTGAGCATCTTTTTTGTCTCAGATGGCCGATGTTATGCCTCGGTCTGATCTCATTCGCTCGGTAGGCCAACGAGCAGTGTTCCTGGTTCGGGTATCGTTTTCTCTTGCGGTTGAAACGGCACCAGTTATTGCCTTCGACTTGTTGCAGCTTGATTTCGAGTGGTCACACACCCTTATCTGCTCCAATCGCTCTTGCCTTCTACTCGCCGGACGGGAGCGGAAAGTGGGCCGAGGGAAGGTAGGGGGTGTCGCACTTCTTAGCGCGTGATCAAAAACCCAGATTTCTCATCGTACCGTACCCGTTCGACCATTGCGTAAGGGGTTACCAACGTTCTTTCCCGCCAGTCACTCCACGTTCCCCTTTCCTCTACCCGCGTGGGAGCAGAAGAGGGCGAGGGGGATAGTGAGGGGCCGTGTTGTACCACCGCTCTACGGGACCATCGGCGGCGCAATTGGCGGGGCATCAACCGGCATCAGCCACGGCTCAACTGGCGGCACAATCCACCACCACTCGACTGTTACCCACATCACCAGCGCAATCGCGCCAATAACGACAACAAACCCTAGATCACTCCAACGCGGTTGCCATTTCCGTGTCGGTAACGCAAGATGTGAACTGATCCAGAGCAGGATGAAGGTGCACAGTCCAAACCCAAGCAACGTCGCACGATAGACCGGCATAAGTAATGGCCCTTCTGGAGCGTAACGCACGATCCCGATACTAAACTGCGACAAAAAGGGGATAACCATAAACGGATCACTTGCGCTAAAAAATGGTAGATCGGGCTGCGGCATTATTGGCACAACCGTCGTTACGGCAACGATAGCGCTGAACGGATTGAGGTAAAGAAGCCATGGTGGTGGGCTTTGACCTTGCGGATTACTGAATTGCGACCAGACTGACGCGATGATCAACGGCACACCGCAAATAAGTAGTACAATCGCATAGCTTAAAATGACCGCCGGTACAGTGCGACCTAGGAGTGCCGAACTGAAGAGACCTACCGCGCCAAAGAAGAGAGCCGCACTACCCAATAGAAGGACTGTCAAGACCAGTGTTCGCAATGAGACGCCACCGAAAATCAAGACGGTGCTGAACACCGGTATTGATGCCACAATTAGCAGAAACAGATAGCTTAGGGCACCAATGAGCTTGCCCGATAACATTTGACCGGGGCGTAAGGGAGTTGCCAGCAACATATCATAGGTCAGGCGCTCGCGTTCGCTGCTGATCGCACTGCTCGTTAATATCGGTGCTACCAACACGATAAAGAACATCTCGGTAAAGGCCAGACCCTTGAATAACGCCTGTCCGATATGTGAACTCAACACGACCATCCCACTCCGCGCCTGTGAGACCATATACTGATAGATGCCAAAGGTTGTGAGGATCAGAACGAGCAGGAAGATGGTCAGAATCAGGTATGGACGTACACCACGCATGCGGGTGCGTGCTTCACGTACCAGAATGGGATTGAGTTGTGGTAACCGGAGTTGTGCAGCCATAGACTCCCCTACTGTTACATTACGACGTTTTCAGCCAGTATTTGCCATTGTCAAGCGTAAGAAGAACTCTTCGAGGTTCTCGCTGCGTGCACTAAACTCGCTGACTGCCACGCCAGCCTTTACCAATTCGGAAAGGAGTGTAGCGCACTGCTCTTCATCAACCGGTTGAATAAAGTCTACAGTCAATGAGCGCGGATCGGACGGCACAGTGCTAACAGCCTGTACCAGTGGTTGATGTTGAAGTAAGGTCAGTGCTAAGACTACATCGCTCTCGCGGGCAATTCGCATGCGTACCCGTGAACCGGTGGCTAATTGTTGCTGCACTTCAGCCAACGAGCCGCTGATCAGTATCCTTCCGTGATCGATAATGCCAATCGCATCGCACACTTCGGCCAGTTCACTCAAAATATGCGAGCTGAGCATGATCGTCTTTCCCATGTCTCGAAGCGTGCGTAATAACTCGCGTAACTCTACCCGTGCGCGTGGGTCTAAACCGCTCGCCGGCTCATCAAGCAGCAAGATGGGCGGGTCGTGTACCAGGGCATGGGCCAGACAGAGACGTTGCTGCATACCGCGGGAGAGGGTTTGCACAAACGCATCACGTTTGTCACTCAGATCAACCAATTCGAGAAGTTCATCTACCACCTGGCGCAGGCGGGCCCCGCGTAACCCATAACAACGGGCGAAAAAGTCGAGATATTCCCAGACCCGCAGATCGTCGTAGACGCCGAAAAAATCCGGCATATAGCCGACGAACCGCTGCGCCAGCCTGCTAGTTAACCGTTCGCCCATAAGGCGGATTTCACCACTGGTTGGGGTTTGTAAGCCGGCCAACAACCGCAACGTGGTTGTCTTACCGGCTCCATTTGGGCCAATGAATCCGTAAATACACCCTTGCGGTACCTGCAAATTGAGTCGGTCAAGCGCAACCAACTTCTTGTAGCGGTGTGTCAGTTCTATGGTTTCAATGGCCAGCGTCATGGTAGGCGCCCTCGCACGATAGGGTCAGGATAAACACAGGTAAGGTTCTGCATATCGCGATTCTTGAGCCGCAATCGTATAATCCCCTGATGACTGAGAAAATGATCGGGCTGAGGTATCTCGACCTCTATATTTTGAAACACCTGGGTCGGAACCGATTCCCACTGCCCGTTCGTCCAGTTGTACACCTCGATATCCCCATTCCAGAAAGAGTCAGAGCGTAAGCTGAATGCCAGGGAGGTAGGTTGTAAACCGACAAGACTCTCTGGTAGCGTAAAACGCATAACCGTTGCGTTACTATCAGGAATAATGCCGAGCCTATCCCCGGTGTAGCATGGACTATTGAAACCACCACTCTGTTCAACTGAAATCGAAAAACTACCGTTCCGCAGTTCTAACTCGCCGGTTGTGCGCAAATGTGCCGTACCACGGATCAACGTGAGCTGCTGCATAGTTGCTCGTCGTTCAAGCGGCGTCAGCCAGGTTATAGTATTACTATACCAGGCTAAGACCAATGGTTGCAGGCCGCGAGTGTTGGTGCCATACCCGTAAAGAGCATCGAGAATCCGGCCTCGTAGTTGAAGTGTTGGCGAAACTGGTTGCCCTATCTTTCCCATAGCCTCAAATTGAGGGCCGTAAATGAGATAACTGAGCGAGATGCCATCAAAAGCATGCGATGGTTGTTCGAGTGATACCGAACGCTGCTCGCCGGGAGATAGGTTACCGATCATACCGACCCGATTCCCGTAGATCAGTACCACGTCTTCAAGTGAACGATCACTGCGGTTTGTTACATCACCCTTTACCTCGTCACCGTCAATTGTAATGTGTGCGGTCAGGTCTGGCGTGCGAACGATTCGATCACTGAGCAGACCCTGGAGTGACCATTGTTGAATCTCTAACCCCTCTACCACCTGACCATCAGCAGCCGCCTGCACATAACGGCCATTCGTTAACGATGGTGTACTCCACGGTCCTTGCACTGAAATCGGGCGTACTAACGCGGTGGTGTCAGTGGTACCTAAACGATAGGTAGACCGATCTGGGGAAAAAATACCAATGAATGCCCGTTCCCGCGCCAGTGTTGGGGTATTCGCGTCGAGGAGTGTAATCTGGCTGATAATGACTTCTCCCCCGCGCAGACCATAGCCGATGCTGTAGGCAATAGCGGCGAAGATCACAGTCAGCACCGGTATTACGATCCAGCCCAGTGCCAGCCGATCTAACCGGCGTAAGACCAGGTACGTTATCGGCCCGACCACGATCAGATAACAGGCAAGTAACATGCCGATCACGTTCAGGGAAGGTAAATCCAGTGCCGGTAAGCTGGTTAATGCGCTGGCGAGATTCTCTTCAAGGTATGTTGCGTAGAGTTTGGTACCAAAACCTAGCCCCTGCGGAATAAACGATGGAGGGGGAAGCAGTGCCTGCCATAACTCACGCCAGCCTATCCAGTTTATCAATTGGGGGGTAGCTAGATCAAACGCAAGAACGATTGCTTGACCTTCACCGTAACGGATTCCGTAAGCCAGTGGCAACTGACTCTTGATCAACGGTATGGTTACTGGGAAGACACGTTGGGTTGCTGTCCCCGTAGCCGGGTTTAACCCCACAAGTGTTAGCGGCGGATCACTAAGTGGGTCTGATCGAGCGCTGACTGTGGCAGCGACAAGCTCTGGTGGCAAGAGCGACAACGTGCGTTGTATGCCAATATCACCATTCACCAGCAACGTGCCACCACGTTGTACCCAGCCTTGTAACGCACTCTGCTGCGCTGGTGACACTTCATTGACCGCAACATCGGTGAGAATAAGGGCATCAAAGGCCGACAGCCCTAAACTTTCTGTCGGCAACTCCATCAGAGACAAGGGCACGCTTGTCACTCGTATGCCATCAGTCAACTGTGCAGGTAAACGAACTTCACGATCACCGATCACGCCAACCAGTACACCTTCCGAGACCAGTTGCAAACGTGCTGAAGTCGTGGCTACCTCAGCGCCGTCCGCTAATAGTCGGACATTGAGTTGCCGTGAGTTGCCGTAGATGTACGCAAGGATCGTGACTCCTTTCCGGCCCCCACCTGGCACATCAATAAATGTGCTCTGAAAAGGCCCATTACTCGTTCCAACCACGATCTCAACACTACGGTCAACGCCTCTGTTTGTTACTTCCACAGCGACCGGTAACCACGTTCCAGGACGAACAAAACCTTGAAACGCCGGTCGGGCAACCAGCGTCATATCCGGCATATCCGACGATTGGGCCGTAGTTGTTGCCACGATGCTATGACTTAAAACCAGCCAGACCAGCAACAGTCCTGGCAACAAAAGCCTCACACGCCATGGGTGCATGCGGTTTCCTCCATCACACGATTGTTAGTCAGAATTACCTGACCGATGAAAGACATCACTAAGCACTTCATACCCTGCCGCATTAATCCAGGCAATCCGATAGCACACCGATATTAAGAGAGTGCGTGCCTGCCAACAAATCTTTTGGCTTGTAATCGATCTCGCCTTCCCGCAGCTCTTTCTCAATCTGATGCCGAGGAAAGGAAAGAGGAGTTGGGCTTAGGACGCTGATATTCACTTCTACGTATGTAGACGTCACCTTCAGAAAAAGGTTCCAACACAACACAAACGCGCCCTTCTCCGGTAAGGAGGAAAGGCGCGGCAATCGTGGCTGCGGTATAATCAACTACGCTTAGCGGCGATAGCGGTGCGATGGATAACGGTCGCGAATACGCACCCGAATTGGATCGGGTTGTACCCGACGCAGCGATGCTAATACGCCACCGGCAATCACGATGAAAGCCGCCAGAAGAAGTAAAGTCATCATACGCGAATCCTTTCCGCTGCGAAATGGGTCAACACCCGCGGGCGCAAGTGTATTGTTTCAGTAGTGAGTAGTATAACGAAAAATTGTTACCACGTCCATACCATTTCGTGGATTTTTAGTATTTTTTCATCTTCGGCCCCAGTGGCTGTCTTGTCATTGATGGAGGTACTATGCTTGATCCTGTGGCAATTCGCGCCGGCTTGGCCTCGGAAGCCATGCTTCCGGTCACCATCCACTGCTACGATCAGGTCGGATCGACGATGGATGTAGCCCGTACAGCGATCCAATCTTTGCCACCGGCGGCGTTACCGGTCTTGGTTGTTGCCGAGGAGCAAACCGCCGGTCGCGGTCGGCTTGGGCGGCGTTGGTTTGCCCCGCCGGGAAGTGCCCTGCTCTTTTCTCTGGGTCTCTATCCACCTCCCATCGCTACGACCACTCCGACTGCATTGATCTGGATGGCGGCGGTTGCCCTGATCGAAGCGATTGAACGTGAGACGCCATTACGTGTCGGATTGAAATGGCCTAATGATGTACTCGTCCAGACTGCGACCGGTTGGGCCAAGACAGCCGGTATTCTGCTTGAAGGTGGTTGGGATAAAAATCGGCTGGTATGGGCAATTATCGGCTGTGGGGTCAATATCAGCGCGGCTCCTGATCCAGAGGTTACACGCTATCCGGCAACTGCACTGGCGATTGCGGCGGCAACACCCATTGATCGCCTTCAATTTTTACAGACACTGCTTCAGCGCTACGATTACTGGTTTCGTCAACTTCAGGCTGGTGATAGCGAATTCTTGTGGCAAACCTGGCGGAACCGTTTATTGACTCTGGGCCAGGTAGTCCAGATCACTACTGTGACCGATATCATTTGCGGTGAAGCGATTGATGTTGATCGCAATGGTTCATTGATCGTGCGTGATGGCAGTGGTGCATTACGCTGGATCGAGAGTGGTGATGTTGGTATCATCGGCGATCATGCGAGTGATGTGTGACAACTCCCTGGTATCAGAGGTTTTTCAGCCGAGTATCATTGTGTCTTGTCTTCAAGAAGTAACAATGATATGGTATAGTAGCAAGCGATGCAAAATACAACAGCAAAGATGCCTGATTTCGATCCATGACGATCATCGTGCAGGGCACTAAAAATCTAATCCTGTGGGACAGCTCTGCCCCGACCTCGGCAAAGGGCATCTGAAATACGGAGTAGGAGGTTATGATAGTTTCGCCCAGACGGATTTTGAGCGGTGCCATATTTATTGCAAGCCTGATCGCTGTCGCCGCGCTGCTACGAATCGGGCTTGAATGGCGTCAGGTTATAGCAGATGTTAATGCGATGATTGTCACCCCGGCTACACTGCCCACCGAACCGGTTGTTACTCCCACCCCACAACCTGCCGTTGCTGAGGAGGTTTTTGGTCCACCCCCGGCGCCTTTCGCTGGGCAACCGACTGCATCTCCGGCATCAAACTCTGCACCGGCAGCCACTGCAACTGCCGAGGCTCTTCAGCTTAGCCGATCAGAATTGAACATTCTCTTATTGGGAACTGATGCCCGCCCTGATGAAAATGGCCCGACACGCACCGATGCGATCGTGCTTGTCCATGTTGCTCGTGATACCGGCCGTGTCAGTATGCTCTCTATTCCACGCGATCTCTGGGTGAGCTATCCTACCGGCGGTGAAGGTCGGATCAACGCAGCGTATGCGGTCGGCGAACATCGGTTTGGCCCAGGCGGTGGTGCAGCCCTGGCCAAATCAACGGTGAGTAAGCTGCTGGGGATTCCAGTTGATTATTTCATCCTGATCAATTTTGAAGGTTTCAAGAAGATTATCGACATTATCGGCGGAATCGAGATTGATGTACCAAAACCAATTTACGATCCGGCCTATCCAACAGATGACTACCGCACGATCGAAGTGTCGTTTGCAGCCGGGCGACAATGGATGGACAGTGAGCGTGCGCTGATCTATGCCCGTACTCGCCATGCGGATAGCGATTTTGGTCGCAACCAGCGTCAACAACAGGTATTGATGGCGATTTTTCAACGAGTTCGTGAGCGAGGCTTATTACAACAACTCACCAGTCTCGACGATTATACCGGTGCGCTTCGTGGGTATGTACTAACCGACCTTAATTACCGTATGATGCTCGAACTGGCCAGTTTTGCCCGCACGATTGACACGCAACAGATTTTGCGCTACGCCATCGATTCATCATCAATCGTCGAACTTGATGGTAATGCAACGTTTAGCGTTCGTCCACAGGCATTACGTCGCATTGTCGCACAATTTACTGGCGAAGCGGTCTCAACTGCCGGTGGCGAATAATTGAAATCCGTGACCGAAACATCTGCAAGTAGCAGCGTATTTCGTAGCATCGCCCTGGCCGCATTGCTCATCAGTCTGGGCAATATTACCAGTAGGGTACTGGGTTTAGTCCGCGAACCAATTATCGCTGCCTATTTTAGCCGTGGGTTGGCCGTTGATGCATTTACGCTGGCCTGGACACTCCCTAATGCGCTCTATGAGCTGCTTATTAGCGGCGCAGTCAGTGCGGCGCTGGTGCCGGTGTTTAGTGAATATGCTGAGCGCGACCGGGATGAGTTTTGGTATGTTGCTTCGACCATTATCACCCTTGCCTGTACCATTTTGGTAATAGCAAGTGCATTGCTGGCGTGGCAGGCGCCACTGGCGCTTGCTGTGGTAACGCGACCAACCGAATCGGCGTTGCGGGCCGAAGCAGCAGCACTGATTGGCTGGTTGCTGCCAGCGGTAACGCTCATGGGAGTTTCTGCTATCGTTACGGCAATCTTGCACGCGCAACGTCGCTTTCTGCTGCCAGCCTTTGTCGCGGCTGCCTTCAACGCCGGAATGATTATCGGGACTGTCAGCCTTGCTCCACACATCGGGGTTCATAGTCTGGCGATTGGTACCTTACTGGGAGCAAGCGCTCAACTGCTCATTCAGTGGCCAGGACTACGTGGCGCTCATCTACGGCTCAGCTTTGATCTTCGCCATCCGGCAGTACGTCGTATCTTACGCCTTTATGCGCCTGTCACGTTAGGGATTGGCTTCTCGTTAATCGGTGTCACGATTGATCGCTGGCTGGCATCAGGCTTTCCTGCGGCTATCTCAACGATGCGCTTTGCCACTACCCTGATCCAATTTCCGCTTGGATTGGTTGCCTCGGCAGTAGCGCTTGCCGGCCTGCCAACACTCTCACGCCAGAGTGTGGCTGGCGACGAGACCGCTTTTCGTGATACGCTGGCAATGGCGCTAAAAATTGTGCTGCTATTGATTCTCCCTGCCACGGCTGGACTGGCTGTCCTTAGCCTGCCAATCACATCCATGTTGTTCGAGCGCGGTGCCTTTACCGCCCAGGATAGTGCAATTACCGCATTAGCGTTGTTAGCCTATCTTCCAGGGTTGCCAGCGGCAGCCGTTGATCAAATATTGCTCTTTGCATTTTATGCTCGCAAGAATACCCTGACTCCTAACCTGATCCAGGGCGCAGCCATTCTGTGCTATCTCCTTGTTGCTGTGCCGCTCGCTGAATGGACATCACTCGGCTTTCTGGGTCTGGTGTTAGGCAATTCAGCGCAGTGGATCGGACATGCGGTCATTACCGGCTGGCTTCTGCACCGCCTTGTGCCGCTCAATGGATTACGTCTTGGTGAGGCAACAATAAAAGGTCTACTGACCAGTGGGATTATGGCGCTAATAGTGGGTGGGATCGCTTCGCTATGCGGACAATGGTCACCGCTGATCCAGGTTGCCATCGCGGGGAGTGCCGGTGTACTCGTGTATGTGCTGCTCGCGTTGATCTTACGTATCGAAGCGGCTACCTTTCTATTTCAGATCGTTCGCGGGCGCCTGCGTCGCAGAGGAGTGGCAGGTAGGTGAATGCGGGAATGCTATGACCTGTCAAAGGAGGGCGCAGCACTGCTGCGCCCGTACATCTCTCATGGGTACAATCGCTCTTCGAGCGTGCGCATTCGTTCCACAAAGAGAGATAGGAAACGGGGAGTATCAAATTCAACCACCGCACGGGCGTTTGGCTGCCGACCGCCGCTTAGCATGAAATCCGCAACCGTGAAACCCATCGTCAGTGAACTACAGGTCTCAACGGCAACGTAGACGTCGGTGTAAGTTGCCAGATCAGGGAGAAAGACAAGCGCTAGAGCTGCCGGATCGTTGATTGCACAGCCATCGTAGCCGAAGTACCGGCGATGGAACTCGATATAGAAGCGCGTGGCATCGGCGATGAAGCGACCGATTGGTTTGCCTGGCTGCGCCAACCGATCAACTTCGCTCTCGTGGAGACGCACCAGACGAGTGATATCCCACGGCATAATGACCAGCGGGACACCTGACGAAAAGACGATGTGTGCCGCGTGTGGGTCGGCGTAGACATTAAATTCAGCACGTGGTGTCACATTACCATCAGCGCGCAATGCACTTCCCATCATCACGATTTCACGCAGCGCACCGGCCAGCCGTGGTTCTTTGCGTAGAGCGAGTGCAACGTTCGTTAACGGCCCGACTGCGACCAGCGTTATTTCACCGGGTGCGGCCAGTGCCGTGCGAATGATGAAATCAACAGCGTGTTCACGAGCCGGTTGTAGGCGTGCAGGGGGGAGTTGCGCGTAGCCAAGACCGCGCTGACCATGGGTGTCGTGAGCGGTTGTCAATGGCCGGAGTAACGGGCGATCACAGCCGGCAAACAGCGGTATATGTTGGCCGCCACCCAGCTCTAGCACGGCCAGCCCATTGGCTACTGCTTCGGCCAGTGTACAGTTTCCATGGACGATGCTGAGACCGAGTAATTCTACTTCGGGCGAGGCCAGTGCGAGCAAGATAGCTAAGGCATCATCGATACCGGGATCGGTATCAAGAATAATCCGGCGGGGCGCGTTCATCGAACCTCCTGATAGGGAACAAATAGCGTCAATGATCGTTGATTACTATAGCACAAAGTGAGGAGTGAGCAGTGAGAGTGGGTCTGAACAGTATTGTCTGGGCATGCGGATTGTCGACTCGCGCAGTGAGGTGTGTGGAACCTGAAACCCGATCACTCAGGGAACGCTGCTGTACAGATGAGCGCCATGCACCCACTTGCCGAAAAGCGTGGGCCTCTAGCCCGCATCGTGCGGTGAGCGGATGGAAATCGCCTCCCGCCAGCTCTTCGCCTGCGGAGGTTGGGGGCAGAGTCGGAGCTTCTCTACAGGTGGAATGACTTTCATCCACTCATCTCAAGCGGCAGAGATTGTCGCACGCCGTGCGCTCTTGTACGGCCGGCGCTAGTTCCACCTGCTTGTCTCAGAACCTGCATTGACGCTTTGAGAAGCGCGTGCCATAATGAGCGCAAATGACAACACAGGAGCTGACATGCGGGCCTATCTGGATATTGAAACAACCTACAACGGCATAATGAGTGTGATCGGGATATACCGTCACGACCGCGGAGTTATCCAATTGGTCGGTAGTGGAATCTATGACGTTGCTCTCTATGAAGCCCTCGAATCTATCACTACCATCGTAACCTTCAACGGAAGCAGCTTTGACTTACCGGTGATTAAACGTCAGCTCCAGGCCGATCTTCGCGCTAAGTTCGCTCATCGCGATCTCTTGCCTGAATGTCGTCGTCGAGGACTGCGTGGCGGATTAAAAGGCGTGGAAGAGACGTTGGGAATTCGTCGTGCTTCAAGTGGTCTGACCGGACGTGATGCACCGCGCCTCTGGGCACGCTACGAGGACTATGGCGACCGTGTCGCATTACAAATGCTGCTCGACTATAACCGTGATGATGTTATCAATCTGGCAATGATAGAAGCACTCCTCGACGCCAACAACCTGCCGGTCGCTAATCCGGCTCGCACCGTCAAATTAGGATAGAGCCAGCAAGTGCTTCATTATCGTGTATCTTTGCTAAAAACAATGCAACCACAAATTCTTGACGGCCGCTATCAAATTGAACGACTCTTAGGTGAAGGTGGGATGGCTCGTGTCTACCTGGGGCGTGATCTACGACTGAACCGACCGGTAGCGATAAAAATACCTCATCCCCATCTCATGACCGATCCTGAGTTTCTGGCCCGTTTCCGTCATGAAGCTCATGCAGCCGCGATGGTGAGTCATCCTAACCTGGTCGACGTCTACGACGTAGGGCAAGACGGAAATCAGCACTACATCGTCATGGAATATGTGGCCGGGGTAACACTCAAACAACTGATCAACCGGGAAGCACCGTTTGCTGTTCCACGAGCAGTGCGGATTGCTGAGCAGATTGCACGTGGCCTGCACGCAGCCCATCGCGCCGGATTAATTCATCGTGATATTAAGCCACAAAACATTATTGTTACCGATGAAGGTCAGGTGCGGATTACCGACTTTGGGGTTGCCAAGAGTCGGCTTTCAACGGCCATGACCGAAACCGGCGTGGCGCTAGGCACAGTTGACTACATCGCTCCAGAACAAGCTCAGGGCCGACCGGCAACTCCTCAATCAGACATTTACGCGCTGGGAGTCGTCTTATACGAAATGCTCACTGGGCGTTTACCTTTCACCGGTGATAATCCGGTAGCCGTGGCGATGAAACATATCAGTGAACCACCAACCCCACCACGACGCTACAACCCGCAAATACCACTTGCACTCGAAGCCATTGTGTTGCGCGCACTGGCCAAAGACCCCGCGCAACGGTATGCTAGTGCTCTGGAGCTGGCCGAGGCGTTACAAGCTTATGACCGGTTAGGTTCACAGGTGACGGTAGTAAATCCAGAGATCGCACCATCAGCGCTGGTACGTCCGATCAACCCACCGCGACCGGCGCAAGGTACGGCCAGTCGTCCGGCGCCAGTTCCCAGTCCGCGTCCGGCGACGATGCGCGCCCCCCGTCAAGAAGGAATAGGTTGTGGGATCTTTCTGGTTGGGATGCTCACCCTCGTCGGCGTACTGGCTGTTGTCTTTTTTGTCAGCAGTGGTATGATGACCACTCTTTTCAGTGGTGATCTTCGTCGGCCATCACCGAATGCGCCAGGGAATGTTCAGAGCACCCCTGAAACACCGTCGCCAACGACTGTTGCCACAACTACTGTTCCCAACATTGTCGGACAAAGTGATGGTGAAGCGCGTAGCTTGCTGCAACAGTATCAGCTTATTCCTGCTCCTATTGGTGAATACAACCGCGATGTCCCGCAAGGAATTGTCATTTCGCAGACGCTCGCACCCGGTACGCTGGTAGAGATCAATAGCCCGTTATCCTATACGGTCAGTCTGGGGCCGTTACTGATAGCAGTTCCCGATGTCCGCAATACACGCAGTGACATTGCGCGAAGTCAAATGATCGCTGCCGGTTTTACGGTCAAGATCATTGAAGAACCCAGTCAAACTGTAGATGCCGGTTTTGTGATCAGGCAAACACCAAGTGCGAATTTGCGTATTCCTCAAGGCGATGAGGTAACCCTCTACGTAAGCCTGGGCGATGTCGTGCGTTTTCCCGATGTCATCGGGCTAAGTCGATCTCAGGCTGAATCCATTCTGAATAATACCGCTGGGTTAACTCTCGTCTATGTTGATGTCCAGGGACGCGACCGCCTACCCGACTTCGACAAATACGCACCGAATCAGGTCGTGAGTGCCGCACGCGAAACAAAAGATGGCTATGTCGGAATAAACAACGGCGATTATGTTCCGCGGGGAAGTCGAATCGTCTTGGGGGTAAGGGCAGAGGAATAGAACAGGGAATATTTGAGTACTGGCAGGGGAGGCAATCGCCTCCCACTATGATCACTATCCCGACGCACATCAATCAGTTGTGATCGGTGATAGAGGTACTCTGTAACCGCATCCGCTCGGCCTCGGCCAGCAGTTGCTGTCGTTCACTTACACTGAGCGCCCGATTGGCGAGTTGACGCCATTCTTCGTTGGTGAGCCAGGCCCACTGACCGGCTTCAGTCTTGATCCAACGTGGAGCTTTGGGAGTAGTATAGTAATTGTGTGGCATCATATCTGAAGCACCTCCTTTTTGACTATAAACGTACCAATTGATTATACAGCCATTGGTCACAACCATAATGTAGCGTAGCAAGATTGCGAGTGGCTGAATAAAACTGCATAACGGTTAACAGCCTACTCATCCAACCAGGGATGAATGTTCTTCCAAAATGCGACCATTGCGTAGCTGAAAGACACGGTCAGCCACACCGATCATCTCACGGCTGTGTGTCACCATTAGCAAGGTTTTTCCCACCTGACGGGTCAGGCGGTCGAGCAGATCGAGCACCTGCGCACCGGTATCACTGTCCAGGTTACCGGTTGGCTCATCGGCCAGCACCAGATCGGGGTTATGCACCAATGCCCGAGCGATTGCAACCCGCTGCTGCTCTCCACCGCTGAGGCGATCAGGGTAGGTATTGGCGCGATCGGCTAATCCGACCGCTTCAAGCATCGTAAGAGCTGCTGTACGGGCCGCAGGTCCGCGCTGGCCGTTTAGTTCGAGCGGCAACAGGACATTTTCCAGCGCCGTTAAGGTTGGAGCCAGGTTGTAAAATTGGAATACGAACCCGATGGATCGGCGCCGAAAGAGCGTTCGTTCACGCTCAGATAGTTGATCAAGGCGCTGGTTGGCAACCCAAATTGCACCACTGTCTGGAGCATCGATGCCGCTTACCAGATTGAGCAAGGTGCTCTTACCGCTGCCACTTTTACCGAGCAATACTACCAGTTCACCTGGCTGAATCCGCAGGCTGACGTCTTGCAACACTGTACGCCGACGTTCGCCTTCCAGGTATGACTTGGTTACGTGCTCGCAAGAGATAATAGAGTTGTTAACCGTTTGCATATGTTCTCGCAATCTTTTGCACAGGTTTATGGATATTATACGGCATATTGTCAACCATATGCAATAGCCTGCGCGACACCATTGGGAATTTCAACGGTCTTTCCTGACCCGGCAGCAGCGAGGAGAGCGCGGAATGACGCGTTTACGAACCCTATCCGTAGCGCGTCTTTCCACGTGTTGCTGCCCGTTCCGCCGAGCAGATACGGCCAGACACTGTTCCCTCAATGATCATGCTCGGCATCGTAAAGCCTGGCCGAAATATCCTGCGATAGAAGAAATCAGGAGTAGCGGTTCACGAACTACTCCTCCATGGGCAACGTCGGCTACTCCTGGCGGAGCATGGTGTTACCGTCCCTTACCCGGCGTGATACATCGGTCGGGGCGCAGCGCCTCTGCGCCCATCTATCGTGTTTCATCCGTTGTTAACGATGCACTCAGGCATACTCAAGCCACCCATAACGATCAGGGCGCTCTCCCTGCACAATGCCGAAGAAGGTCTCTTGCACAGCGGCAGTAATCGGCCCACGCCGTCCTGATCCGACCGGAATACGATCCACAGAACGGATAGGTGTGACCTCGGCTGCCGTGCCGGTGAAGAATAGTTCATCGGCTAAGTACAGCATCTCGCGCGGGAGTATCTGCTCGCGCACCTCAACTCCCATATCACGGAGCAGTGTTATCACGGTATCGCGGGTAATTCCGCTTAAGATCGATGAAGTCAACGGCGGTGTATAAACGATCCCATTACGCACCAAAAACAGATTCTCGCCGCTTCCTTCGCTGATATGACCATCTGCATCGAGTGCAATGCCCTCGGCGTAGCCGTTGGTGATGGCTTCCATCTTAATCAACTGCGAATTCATGTAGTTGCCACCAGCCTTGGCTAAGGCCGGCATGGTATTGGGAGCAAAGCGATTCCACGATGAAATGCAGACATCAACACCTTGTTCCATCGCTTCGGCGCCGAGATATTTCCCCCATTCAATTGTGGCAATCGCCACTTCCACCGGGTTGTTGAGCGGGTTTAACCCGATCTCGCCGTAACCGCGGAAGACGACCGGACGAATGTAGCCTGAGCGTAACCGATTGGCGCGAACCGTCTCTTTCACGGCGGCCACCAACTGGTCAAGTGTGTACGGGATCACTGTGCGATAGATCTTTGCCGAATCGATCAATCGCTGCATGTGCGGCGTTAGGCGAAAAATAGCCGGCCCTTGCGGCGTTTCGTAGCAACGAATACCTTCAAAAAAGCTGGTACCGTAGTGGATAACGTGGGCCATCACGTGGACAGTGGCTTTGTCCCACTCTACCAGCTCACCGTTGAACCAGATGTAGTCCATTTTTTGGATCGGCATTGACCTACTCCTTTTGGTACATGAGCCATCTCACATACACCGCTACCTGTATTGAGAAAAAGCGAAATAGCTTCTAGAGCGCGTGTTCCTCTTCTGACCCTGTTTACTTCTCTGATGAGAAGAAACAAAGGTATTCAGGTGAAAAAATACGGAGATGTTCAGCCATCCCCGTAAGGCCAAGGGTTAGCCATCTGTCGCCCGTTGCCAACGTAACAACACCTCACGAGCCGCCCGTGCCGCTTTCGCCCGATGACTGATCTGATTTTTGCGCTCGGCACTTAGCTCGGCCAGTGTTGCATCTTCATCGAGAACATAAAAGATCGGATCGTAGCCAAAGCCACCAGTTCCACGAGGTGTAAACTCGATCACACCAGGAAGAGTGCCTTCAACAAGTTCGGTTGGGTATTCAGGATGGGCCAACGCAATGACGCATACAAAGCGTGCGAGTCGTTGATGCCAGGGAATATCACGCATTTGATCGAGCAGGTACTGTAATTGTGCCGCCCCAGAAAGACCGCCATACCGCGCTGAATGGATGCCAGGCGCACCACCGAGTGCTGCTACTTCGAGACCACTATCGTCGGCTAACGTCGGTAAGCCGCTAAGTGACCGATACCCTTCGGCCTTCAGACGCGCATTTTCGGCGAAGGTCTGTCCGGTCTCTTCTACCACGGTTTGAATGCCTACATCGGCCAGCGAATAGAGACGCAGGTTAAGGTCGGCAAATATGTCGGCAAATTCGCGTAATTTACCCGGATTATGGGTAGCGATAAGTAGTTCGCGCATAGGTCTAACACAAGCCGATTTGTTCCCAACAAAGTTGTGTGCCATTGTACACGAAGGTACAGGCGTGAGCAACTTTTGATGATTCCTGACCAGCTCTATCTCAACGCAGCGCGGGTGTCTTACCCTCGTTCATTCCACGATGACAGACTTCTTGCCGAGTCTACATACGTCTTTTTCTTCTCTTGACACGGAAGAGTTCCTGTGGAATACTGCAAGGGATTGCTAAGATTTGTATAGATTTGTAAGGGAAGAGAAATGCTACAAACAAGTGGTCTCTGGTTAGCCATCGCGACCTTTCTTAGCATCTGGTGGGGGCACGTTGGAGTACGCTGGTTAGAGGCGAAATGTGCCAACATTCGGCCACCAATGTTTATTCTGATCGCTGCGGGTTTCGGATTGAACATTGCAGCACTCTTTGCACCGAATGTAACAATCGGTGGCGTATGTAGTGTGGTAGGTATGGCATTGTGGTGGGATGCCTTCGAGCTGGTACGCCAGGATCGACGAGTACGCCATGGCCATGCACCGGCCAACCCTCATAACCCGCGTCATGCCCGGTATCTGGCCGAAGGACGGGCGACGCTTCACGACCCACTTGATCGCGAGCCGAGCGATGTACCATTGATAACTCAACAATCGGTACGAGATCGCGAACCGGAAGTTGCCTGATACCGTAATAGCTCCTATCGTGAATTGAAATGCTAGTGAGGGAACGTTATGTCGTGGGAAGGAATTGCCATTGGTCTGTTCAGCCTGGGAATCATTGGGTTTGGGTTTTTCTGGGTCATTCGGATGGAATACTACCTCGGATACCTCTGGTGGCCATACCCAATGTTGTTTGGAATCGGTATTGTTGTGCTATCGCTCTTTGTCGCTGACGCAGGATGGTCGGCGTTGTTAGGGGTGACCGGTGCCTCTTTCATCTGGGGTGCGACCGAGCTGAAGGAGCAGGCAGTTCGGGCGGAATTGGGGTGGTTTCCACGTAATCCGAATCCAAAGCCGCTACCGCCGTTTGTTGAACTCATTCGGAAGATCAAGGCGCCGCACCTCTAGGAGAGTACCTTACAAGACAAGCTGGCTGTCCGAGCTGCCGATGTGTCTGGTGGGAAGTGGTAGCACTGGCGATATGTTCGTTGGGGTAGGTTTTCAACCTGCCCCGACTTTTGTTGTCGTTTAGTGCCTATCCGAATAACCGTCTCACGGTGCAATAGATGCAACCCATCAATGGAAGGACGGGCGCAGCAGTGCTGTGCCCCGACTGATCTGCTGCTGCAACAGAATGTGTCGGATAGGCGCTCTGTGATCGTCGTCGTGGATACCGGTAGGGGTGAGGCGGCGCCTTACCCCTCCTCGTGAATCTCGTGCACCGCATTACATCCATCGCCGAGGTTTATCCGTCGTGATGTTTCGGATAGGCGCTCAACTGCATAATAACAGTCGTTAAACCAGCCGCACCAGCGTCACCGATGAACGCAGCGTAAAGCCGAGCCCCCGTACCGGACAGAGAAGGGTTGGCTCGTCGGGATTTTCCTCGATCTTCTGCCGGATGCGATACACCCGCCCCTTCACCATTTCACGAGCTTCATCGTGGCTAATGTCTTGGATATACAACATCTGAGCCAACAATTGAAACGACAACATCTGTTGCGGTGCTCGTGCAATGCGCTCCAGGATTTCTACTTCATCGTCACTGAGTTTAATCACATCGCCCCCAATGGTGATACACGATTGATGGGCATCAATCATAATCGGTGGCCGGACGGCGTATGAGCGTAATGATGAGGTCTCGGCCAGACGCTTGCCGGTGTGCGATGGAGCGCGGTACCAGCGGTGGTGGATCCGCTGCAACACATGACGTACATTCCTGGATGATAATGGCGGGGGCATATATTCAACCATTGCAGGTCGCCGCAACGCTACTTCAAAGCCGCGACCGTACAAAACTGAAACCATTTCCGGTCGTTTCATCGAAAAATGTTCCAAAATATCACAATTCAAGAAGGGGGATACGCTCAAATTAAAGAAGAAAAGGTCAAAAGCACCACGTTCCAAATAATCACGTGCAGCATACAGATCATCGGTTGCCAAAACGGCCCAATGTGAGCGGTTCAGCTCAGCTACTATCGCCTTACGCAGCCGATTATCGCGCTCAACGAGGAGTGCAGTACCCGTCAACATGATGAATATCCTATCGTCAGAACAGCCCAGTGTCGCCGATTATACGACTTTACCATACCGAAGAGCAATCACCCATTACTCCTACCAATCTATAGTACTAGTCTGTATATCGTGAACATGTTTCTGATACTATATGCGAAACAACAATACTTTCTACCAATTTCATAATATTTATGTTTCGTATAATAAAATTCGATGAAGGGTACCGATTTTTGTCATAAAAGCCTGGATGGGAGTATTATGGATTCCGTTTCGATTCGGCATCACTTGTCCGGTGGTATAATACGGTTATGGCAAAGACACGTACCGTTTTCGTCTGCCAACAATGTGGCGCCCAGCAAACACGCTGGATGGGAAAATGCCCTGAATGTGGCGCATGGGATAGTCTGGTCGAGCAGCTCGTCATTCCACCTCGAGCTACCGGTGGCGGACGAGCATCTTCTACCGGACAGAATCAACCTGTCCGTCTGCGTGATGTGCCCCTGACCGATTTCCAACGCCTCCCGGTCTACGCCGATGAGTTCGCCCGTGTTCTCGGCGGTGGGCTTGTACCTGGTTCGGTCGTGCTGATCGGTGGTGATCCTGGCGTGGGAAAGTCAACGCTCCTCGGTCAGGTTGCCGCGCACTTCGCGGCTAGTGTCGGGCCGGCGCTTTATGTGAGCGCAGAAGAATCGGCGCAACAGATCAGGCTGCGCGCTGAACGACTCGGCCTTCACGCCGATGACCTTTTTCTCCTGGCTGAGACGTCGCTTGATCTGATCATTGAGCACATCCGCAATTTACGCCCCCGGCTCGCGATTGTAGACTCGATCCAGACGGTATACCTCCCTGAGTTAACCAGCGCTGCCGGGAGTGTTTCCCAGGTACGCGAAGGGGCCTTGCGTCTAATGCAACTGGCGAAGGAGACCGCTATTCCCATTGTCCTGGTTGGTCACGTGACCAAAGAGGGGGCAATTGCCGGTCCCCGTGTGCTCGAACATATCGTTGATGTTGTGTTGTATCTTGAAGGGGATCGCTTCCACCAGTTTCGGCTCCTGCGTGGTGTAAAAAATCGCTTCGGTAGCACCAATGAAGTTGGAGTATTTGAAATGACCGGTGACGGCTTGCGCGAGGTTCGTAATCCTTCTCAAGTCTTTCTCGCTGAGCGCAATACCCAAAGTCCTGGTTCGACAGTTGCAGTAACTCTGGAGGGCACCCGTCCATTACTGGTTGAAGTGCAGGCGCTGACATCACATTCCGGGAATGCTCAACCACGACGGACGACCAACGGTTTTGATCTTAATCGACTGCTGATGCTTACCGCCGTCCTCGCGAAGCGGGTTGGTATTCCACTCTTTAATCAGGATTTGTATGTCAATATCGTCGGCGGTCTGCGGATCAGCGAACCGGCAGCCGATCTTGCGGTAGCGCTGGCTATTGCCTCATCGTACCGTAATCAGCGCATTGACCCCGACATCGTCTGTCTTGGCGAGATAGGGTTGTCGGGTGAATTACGTAGTGTCAGTCAGCTTGAACGTCGGCTGAGTGAAGCGGTAAAGCTGGGTTTTCGACGTGCAATTGTGCCAGCACACTTTACGCTCGAAGCACCAACTGGTCTGCGCATCACACCAGTACGGTCTCTATCTGAAGCCGTTGAACTCCTCACCCGCAAAACGACACCTTCCTCTACGCTGGACATTGATGAAGGGTGAGATATGAGACTAGGTCTCGATCTTCTGGTGCGCTTGTTTGGCTTTGGCTGGATGGCCTATCTTGGTTTCTGGATCGGTCGCTCGCTCTCAGGGCCAAATCCAACGGTTGAACAGACTCAAGCGACTCTGTTGCTGGCGCTTGCCGGTGGCGGCCTGGGGCTGATCCTTGCGCCACGGGTCATTGTTGATCCACTGCGCTCTCTTTTCCGCCAGGCACGCACTATTCCTCTCTATGAAGTTATTCTAGTCGTCCTAGGTGTTGTGTTCGGTAGTTTTATCGGCGCATTGCTTACCGTACCATTGAATACGCTACCTGCGCCGTATCGAAACCTGTTACCCACCATCGTCACTGCAATTCTGATCTACTTTAGTGCATCGCTCCTGTATTTACGAAAACGCGAATTTGTCGAACTCGTCAATCGTTGGCAACAACAGCGAACGTCAGCGTCAACTATAACGGCAGTCCCTTCTGAATCGCCTCCGTCATCACCACCTGAGCGACGCTATCTTATCGATACTAGTGCGATTATCGATGGTCGGATCGCAGCCGTGGCACGTACCGGTTTTATTGAAGGAACACTCCTCATCCCTTCATTCGTCTTAACCGAATTGCAAATGCTGGCCGACTCGAACGATGATTTACGGCGCCAGAAAGGACGGCGCGGCCTTGATTTACTGAACCAGATGCAACAATCTTCGCCCCTACCCATCGAGATTGTTCACTATGATCTCCCTGACGCACTTCGTGTTGACGATAAATTGATCGAGCTGGCCCGTCGGCATCGCTGCCCGATCATTACGAACGATTACAATCTCCATCGCGTAGCCGGTTTGCAAGGGGTAACCGTGCTGAGCATCAATCAATTGAGCGATGCCCTGCGTCCGCCAGTGGCGCAGGATCAACGATTGCAGATTCTGATCCGTAACGAAGGTAACGCCCGTCAGCAGGGAGTTGGGTTTCTTGATGATGGAACACCGGTGATCGTCGAGAATGCGCGGCATCTGATTGGACAGACGATTGAGGTCGTGGTAACCCGGATTCATCAGACGCAAACCGGTCGTCTGGTCTTTGCAGTTCCTGTTGAGGAAACGTAATGCGTGCAGTTATTCAACGTGTCAGTGAAGCATCAGTAACGGTCGATGGTCACATTGTGGGCGCAATTGGTCGTGGGTTATTGATTCTCCTTGGCGTGAGCCATACCGATACAGCAACCGATGCGATACTGCTGGCCGCTAAAATTGCGCAACTCCGCATTTTTAGCGACCAGGAGGGAAAATTCAATCTCTCCTTGCTTGATGTTGGTGGTGAGGCATTAGTTGTATCGCAGTTCACCCTTTACGCTGACACCCGCAAGGGTCGCCGACCCAGTTTTACGGCTGCGGCCCGTCCTGAACTTGCCGCGCCGCTTGTGGATGCCTTTGTTGATGCTTTACGCACCCATAACATCCGTGTTGCGACTGGTGTCTTTGGGGCTATGATGCAGGTTGCCTTGATCAATGATGGCCCGGTAACCCTGGTCATTGATAGTGGAGACCTCCAAATGCCGCGCCGCGCCCGATCATCGAGCTAGGCAGGAGTCTGTATCTTTCCCTGTCGGCAGTGATGATCTCGTTCAAACCGACCCACAATCAAATGTACGGTCACATATCGTTAAGCGCCATCGGGTATAATTGTGACAGTATGGAATCGATGACGTTTCGCGTCCAGCGTGAAGCAGATGTCTACGTTGCGCTTAGCAGTGGTCGCCGACTCGCTACCGAGCTACAATTCAGTGAGACCGACCGCACGCGCGTTGAAATCTGCATTCTCGAGCTGGCTCACAACTTGATCCGGCATGCCGGTGGCGGCGAAATAGTGCTTACCCGTCTTCAGCGTGACAACACGACCGTGGGGATAGCGGTTGAGGCACGCGATAATGGGCCGGGCATCCCTGATATTGAACTGGCACTCCGCGATGGTTATAGCACGACTCATTCGCTAGGAGCCGGTTTGCCCGGTGTGCGCCGGCTCATGGATGAGTTTGAGATTCGTTCAACCCCAGGGATCGGGACAACCGTCCGTGCAGTGAAGTGGCGATCATTGCGTCAGTGATGAGGAATTATGAAATTTTCGTGGGGAGCAGCTATCCGCCCGAAAGCGGGGCAAAGTGTTAGTGGCGATGCGTATGTCATTCTTCCGTTCGCGGACAACCACCTCTTAGCAGCGGTAATTGACGGGCTTGGCGGTGGAGAAGCGGCTGCCGAAGCTGCGCAGCGTGCAGTGAGTGTTCTTAAACGTCAGCCTACTCTGGAACTAACAGAATTGATGCATCAGGCGGATCGCGCACTTGCCGGTAGTCGTGGCGCAGTGATGGCACTGCTGCGTCTCGATGCCAGAGACCGTTCCGCTGAGTTTGTAGGAGTGGGAAACATTGGTGTGCAAGTCTATAGTGATTTGCTGATCAAGCCAATATCGAAAAACGGAATCGTGGGCTATCGCCTACCACAACTCTTGCGTATGACCTATACTTACAATTCGGGTGACATCTTCGTTTTATATAGTGATGGGATTTCGAGTCGATTCACAACCGAGCAATCACCCGATCTCTATCAGCCACCGCAGCAGATTGCCGACGAGATTTTGCAACGCTTCGGTAAGGACAACGACGATGCAACAGTCGTGGTGATCCGCTGCGAATAGCACAGAGCAGATAGTGTTGGCCTTGCGCATCATGAAGTACACACTCAGCCAATGGCTCGACAACCAACAGACCGCCTTGCTACAGCACTGGTCAAATCAGCTTGAATCTGCTGCCAGCCCGGTAGCGGTACAATCACACATTGACACAAAACGCTTTGTGTTAGCTCTCATTGCTGCGGCGGAAGGCAACGAGTTGCCATTGCGCGAGCTGTTTACCGATTGGATAACAGGCGAGACCGAACCTGATGTACCGGCAATGGTACGGAGTCTCCACTATCTGCACCGTACCTTACGCACGACATTACTGCGTGAACCAGCCGAGCTGACGATCGTCGATGCCCTGGCCGATCTCTTTGAGCAAACCACAACTATTCTGATCGAAATCTGGTCTGAACACACCAATCAGCTCATCCAGGAACGCGAGTTTATTGCTGCTAGCCTCGATTCTGCTTCAGCAGCAGCCGATCAGCGTGCATTGCAACTGAAGGCACTCAACGATATTTCACAGCGTCTTTCAGCAACGCTCGACCGTGATGAGCTACTCGAAATTGTGATCGATAGCCTGTATCGTCTGACCGAAGCACACCATGTCGCCGTCTGGCTGGTTGACGAACAACAACGGCTCAAGGTCGTTGCCACCCGTGGTAATGGTGATGGCCCAACCATCGGCTACGTCTTGCCTGAGACAAACCCCGTTTTCCAGACTGCATTTCAGAACGGTGTATTCTGGCCTGCTCCGTCTGCCGATCCTACGCACGACTGGCTGATCGCCGGGTGCGGTGTCTTGATCATCCCGATGACAGGTGGGACTGGCTTGATCGGTGCTATCACCCTTCAAGAACTGCAAAACCCGCTCGATCTACGCTTTATGCAAGACCTGGCCCAGAGCATTGCCAGCCAGGCTGCCATTGCTCTCCAGAATGCAGAGTTGTATCATACGATTCGCACCCTCAATACAGAACTTGAACAACGTGTGATTGAACGCACTCGTGAGCTGGAAGAAGAGAAGAACCGTCTGGCGACACTGCACGCAATCGCTGCTCAGGTCAATCAGACCCTCGACCTCGATCAGATTCTCAATAACTCACTGACGATGTTGGCGCGCATTGTGCAAGCCGAACATGCCTCAATTCTGCTCACCGAAGAAGATAATCCCAGCCTGCTGGTCACACGTGCTATTCTCGGCAAAAAGGTAACCCCCGACAACACGGTACGCTTTGCGATTGGTCAGGGCATTGCCGGTTGGGCAGCCCAACACGGGCAAACCGTCCTGGTGCATGATGTGGCAAAAGATGAGCGGTGGATCACCATTCCTGGCAGTAGCCGGAAGCGGGAGGGATCGATGATCGCCGTTCCGCTTTTTGTGCAGGGTGAGGTCATTGGCGTTATGACCCTCTCGCACCCACAGACCCATTTCTTCAGCGAAGGGCATGTGCGGTTGCTCAATGCCTGCGCCGGCGCAATTGCGATTGGCATTAATAACGCTAATCTGTTCCGCATGATCAGTGCCGAAGCCGAACGTCGCTACGAACTTCTTGATCGCCAGCAAAAAGAGACTAGTCAGATCGCTGCAATCTTGCAAAGTTTACTCGATGGTGTGATCGTGTGCGATCTCTACGGTGGTGTGATCAGCATCAATCAGGCTGCCAGTCGCATCCTCCATCGACCATTGGAAGAGTTACTGCTTTGGAACCTGCATGACATCATTCATCGCTACCTCGGTAACCATGCGGCTGAATTGCCACTTGATGATCTCTTACGCCGACCGTTAACCGTTGACGGTGCAGCACGAACGTTTACTACGACTGCGGTTATTGCGGGGAAAACGATCAATTTCGCGCTCAGTCCGGTACTCAAAGACGATGACGAGCTGCTCGGTGCACTGTTGGTATTGCGCGATATTACCCGTGAAGTTGAAGCTGATCGCATGAAGAATGAGTTTATCGGCACGATGTCTCACGAGCTGCGTACTCCAATGACTGCGATCAAGGGATTCACCCAGTTGCTGGCTATGGGGGGCCTCGGTCAGTTGAATGATACGCAGCGCGAATTTGTGAACACGATTTACAACAACACCGAGCGTATGATCAACCTGATCAATGACGTACTCGAAATTACCAAAATTGAGTCGGGGAGCATTGATCTCGAATGGCGTGCGCTGCATCTTGCTGAAGCGCTTAGCGGTGTCATTGCCGAACTGCAACCTCAAATCACACAGCGACGCCATCAACTAACTATCTTGCTCCCGCCGGGCCTGCCTCTGATCCGGGCCGATTCGATGCGCCTGCACCAGATTTTGTTTCATATCCTCTCCAACGCGGTGAAGTATACACCGGCTGGCGGCTCGATCACTATCGCAGCCCGCGAAGTGATGAATGTCGATCTGCCCGAACCAATACGAAGTACACTGAGCGATAACCGTCGTTATCTCCTGCTGAGCATCAGCGATACCGGCGTTGGCATCCGCCCTGAGGATCTGCCACGTATCTTTGATCGCTTCTTCCGTAGCGATAACCCGCTCAAGGTAGAAGCCGGTGGTACAGGTCTCGGTCTGTCGATTGTCAAACCGCTGGTGGAATTGCTCGGTGGCCGGATATGGGTGGAGAGTACGGTGGGTGTCGGTAGCACCTTTTCGCTCGTCCTCCCGGTGGCTGGCGATCACAGCTAGAGTTCACGAAGATTGCAGTTTTTAGCCGTGTTTGCTGCTATTCATTACATCCATCCCACTGCCGGGTAGGAAGAAAACCTGTACAGTCCTCATCACGGATAACCAATCTTCCGGCTGAGGAAATTTCACCGTGCTGTGATATAATGCCCATTCATAATACGAACAATACCTCAAATATGGAGGAAGTGTAGATGACACCTTTGATCGGAATATCGTGCGGTACCTTCCATGATCGCGATTGGTGTCCGCCATCATACGGTCATCGCCAAACATATATCGACGCTGTTTTGCAGGCCGGCGGCGCACCCCTTTTAATTCCCCCGCTCCTTGACGCTGCGACATTGCGCACCATCTACGAACGACTCGATGGTGTCCTACTCGCCGGTGGTGGTGATATTGCACCAAATCACTACGGTGATCAACCGCATGAACGGCTCGGAACAATCGATCCACCCCGTGATCTGACCGAACTGCGCCTGGCACGCTGGGCCGCTGCCGAAGGGAAACCTCTGCTTGGCATCTGTCGTGGCGTGCAGTTGATTAACGTAGCACTCGGTGGATCGCTGTACCAGGATATTCCTTCGCAGATCGACACAACCATTGACCACAATCTTTCATATACGCGCGAAGATTGGACGTTTCTAGCACATCCGATTGCGATTGCTGCTGACTCGCGCCTGGCCCGGATGTTGGGAACAACCCATCTGATGATCAATTCGCTGCACCACCAGGCAGTACGCCGTGTGGCGACCGGCTTACGTGCTGTTGCCTGGGCACCCGATGGCGTGATCGAAGCGCTAGAGAGTGAAGGGCCGACCTTTATCATTGGCGTGCAGTGCCATCCTGAAGCCTTGCAGGCAACCGTTGATCCGCGCTGGCAGCATCTCTTTGCTGCGTTTGTACAGAGCTGTGGCGATCATCACCGTCAGAGTCGCGCCGCATAACCATATTGAACACCTATGAATACTCAACTCCGTCCTTTGATCGGCATTACCGCAATGTCGGTCGGCAACAGTACCGATGGGCGTGATCTGCAAGCTGTGCGTCCAACGTACCTGCGCGCCATCGAAGCTGCCGGTGGTATTCCGCTTATCATCTATCTGAGCGATGATTTGGAGGCGATCCGCCACTTGTACCATCTCTGTGCCGGTATCTTGCTACCAGGTGGCGATGATGTTGATCCGGCTTACTATGACGAAGCACCGCACCCCAGGCTGGGAAATGTTGATCGCCAACGCGATGCAGTTGAGATCGCATTAACCCGCTGGGCGCGAGCAGATCGCAAACCGCTGCTCGGCATTTGTCGAGGCTTGCAGGTCATTAACGTGGCTCTCGGTGGATCACTCTACCAGGATATTCCTGCTCAGCTTGACACATCCATCGACCATCGTGCAAACAGCCGCACTCGGGCCTGGACCGAGCTAACCCATACACTGACTATTCGCCCCGACTCACGGCTGGCCGCAATCTTGCAAACCACGCATATCGGCTGCAATACGATGCATCATCAGGCCATCAAGCAGCTCGCACCTGGTTTACAGATCACCGCTCATGCGCCTGACGGTATCATCGAGGCCTTTGAAACAACCGATGGTCACTACCTGATGGCTGTACAATGCCACCCCGAACATCTATGGGATAGCAGTGAACCGCGCTGGCGAGCACTCTTCACTGATTTTGTTTCTGCATGTCGGCAACGCCCGACCCAGCATGGGTAGTCGGCGTAAGGCTGTTGATATCCGATACAACTGAACTACATATGATTGGCATTTTTGACTCTGGACTGGGTGGACTGTCGGTGATGCGAGCCATCCGTGAAAGGCTCCCTGCCGCCGATCTGCTTTATTTGGCCGATAGTGCTTACTGCCCTTATGGGCCTCGTCCTATCGATGAAATCCGTGATCGGGCATTGGCTTGCGGACGCTGGTTGGTCGATCACGGTGCGCACATTGTGGTGATAGCTTGTAATACTGCAACCGCCGCAGCAGTGGAACTCTTACGGCGCACATTACCGGTACCGGTTGTGGGCATGGAACCGGGTGTAAAACCGGCGGTAGCGGCTACTCGTCGAGGGAAAGTTGCCGTGCTGGCGACCAGTGGGACTATCGCCAGCGAGCGTTTTCGTAGCCTAGTTCATGCCTACGCAGCGGATGTTGAAGTGTACCCGCTGGCGTGTCCTGATCTGGTTGAACAGGTCGAGGCTGGCGAGTTAACGAGTGAGCACACCCGGAGTCTGATTCTTAAGCATCTTGCATCCGCACCCGAAGCTGATGTGCTTGTATTAGGCTGTACGCACTTCCCTCCGCTGAAACCACTCATTGAGACGTGTGTCGAACCGGGGGTTGTTATCATTGATACCGGCCCGGCAGTAGCAGCTCAAACGGCACGGATCGCGCAACAGATCAATCACCCCTCAGAGAGTGGCAACATTCGTTGTGTCACTACCGGCGATCCAGCACAGATTGCGCCGGCGCTTCATCGGGTTTGGGGTGCGCCTTTACCACTGAGTGGCGTCCAGATCGAGGCAACAGATGTGATCATCAAATAGCCGTCATGGCTGTTTCGGTACTCGAACGGTGCAGGCGAGGAGTCGCCCTCCTATGGTGGTGAGGTTGCCGTAGAGCATCGTCAGATAACCTGCATTCGAGGATGCCGTGCGTTTACACTGGAGCGGGCCAGCGGCCCGCGAACCCAGGAATGACGAGGATTCCCTTCGTTGACGTGAGAAAGCGGGCCAGCGGCCCGCGTACCCAGGAATGGGGAACATTCACATGCCGATTCTGTGCTGTTATCCTGTCGTCCCGTCTGGTATTTCCGTTGGCAGCGGCTCAGATTGAGACGGTGGTGTCGGTGTTGGCAACGGCTTACCGTCAGGGCCAAGATCAGCCGGATTGTACTCGAAGATGTCAGGCCAGGGCTTGAAGCGCGTTACAAATTCACGGCGCTCGATCTCTTTCCCATCAGGGCCGAGGACAATGCGTGTGAAGTGAATATCCATCCCGCCACGAGCCTTGTCGCTTTGCCGCGGCTGACCTACCGGGCGTTCGGGAACGGCCACGTAAACTGGCTCGGTTGGTGGTGGCGTGCGATTGGTAATAACAGGTCCTTCGAGCAACACCTTACGACCGGTTTCTGGGCCATAGAGTCGTACTTCGGCCAGATTCCGGCGAGTATCGACCAGCGTCTGCATCAAAATCCACCCACCGGTGTCGTTAAGAAACTTCAGATCAGGACCACCGGTGAAGATGGTGGCATCCATACCCGGCCCATCGCCATACGGCCCAAAAGCGTACCGATCATACCAACTGATATAAAACGAATGACCCCAACGCTCGGTGATCGGTAAGCCAGCCCAAAATGCAGCCCGAAAGACGGTAGTACTGTCTTGACAGATCCCACCACCCCACTCGAGCTGGGTTCGATTTTGCACAATGGCATACCCCTCAACAAAGCCATTTGAGCTATCAATACGTCCAATGGTTTGATTGAACGAAAATTCCTCACCAGGAGCAATCAAGATACCGTGCAGCAAGCGCATGCCGGCCTGGATGTTCGTAATCCGGTAGGGCGCAGAACCGGTGAAATCACTACGGCCAACCCCAAGGAGGGTCGTAATCCCTAACTGATCGAGATTATCAGCAGTAACCGGAGGTGGAATCTCTCGAAATTTCACTGTTATTGTGCGCTGATCGGCCGGTTTATTCAATACGTCAAGCACTGCTGCCAACGTCTGTTCTTCATCGATCCGCCTACCCGGTTTTCCTTCCTGAAAGATTTCTAGTTTTCCCTCGTTCCAGTTAAGCCGTGGGTTGGTACCCTTCACTTCTGTTGCATCACCCAGAGCAATGATGCGTTCCATAGCGAGATCGCGATCAATCTGCACTTCCAGGCGATCACCGGCTGGATCGGAAACACGCTCAACCCGGATTAGGTGCACCAGGTCATCAAGCGACCAGACAAATGGCCGATTACCGATGATGAAGGTTACCGGCCCGGCCAGAATGGTCGCAATCTGATCTTGAGCGGCAAAGGCGGCATCATCACGCAGTGACGGTTCGAGCGTCCGAGTACGCAACGCCACGGTATCGGGGTTCAAGTCTTGAAGTGCGGCTAGCATCTCTTGCAACGTCTCAGCCACCAACACCTGACGACCAACGGTACCAGGCATAACCTCTACGGTTGTTCCATGAAGCACTAGCCGGGCGTCAAGTGCCGGTTGCTCTACTTCGGCAACTCGGGCCAACAGATAGCGCTGCATAACATCCTGGTCAATCAGAAGGCGGAGAGGAATTTCACTCCCTTGTTGCCAAATTGCACTTATCTGCTGAAGATTGGTGAAGAGATTATCACTGTGGCCAACAGCCAGGGCAGCATCGAGTGCCTCATCAATTGCCAGTGTGACCCCTAACTCGGCCAGCGTGGGAGTCCAGGTTCGTCCGCTGTAGGTCAATATAACCGGTTGCGCCAAAAAAGAGGCGAAGCGAGCTTCAATCGCGGCCCGTGCTTCTTCACGGGTGAGACTACCGACAGGCACGCCCTGGATACTCACATTCGGGAATACACGACCAGCATAGAAGCGATCAAGATAGAGCCATCCACCAACGATCAGCGCAACGCTACTAAACAAGACAAACAGCAACCAACGCCATCTCCATTCCCCTTTACGTCGGGAATGTTGGTTGGTACCACGCCGCGCTGACGGCACGTGTCCCTCGCGAGCAGTTCCATCAACTGTGTCAGGAGAGAATACCTTACCTTCAGTGCCCTCATACGTTGGATCGAAAGGCTGTGAATGCTGAGCCGACACCAAAATCCTCCTCGCCACGTGCAATTTGCCCGACAACCTAATATACTCTTGCCAATTATGGATGTCAATAAAACAAACCTGACAAATTGATTGATTGTTGCATTTTAAGCTGTTTTAGCAAAGACAACGCTTCGCCCTATCCTCTCACCCAACTTAGGGCTTGTTTCCATCTCATCGGCACTTCACCCAACGAGAGCACTCGTGTCAGCGAGGAATGAGTGTTACTCGTCTTTTGCGATCAATCGTCGTACCAATGTTAGCAATTCTTCGGCACGAAAGGGCTTCTGCAAGGTAGCGACAACCGGCACATCAACTAGATGAGCTGCATCCACCAGATAACCACTCACCAGAGCCAACGGGATATTTGGGTTCAAAGCCGCTATTTGGCGGCAAACCTCATAGCCATGCATGTCAGCCAGGGTCACATCAACCAAAGCACAGGCAATGGTGCGTTCTGCGATCACTTTCAGGGCATCACGACCACTGTTGAATGCTAACACCTGATAACCGGCGTGGGTTAAGATGCGTTCAGTTAGTGTTCGGATTTCGGGATTATCATCAATGACCAATATTGTGTGGTTGCTATCCACACCAAGAGTCGGTCTCGTTGCGGTTGACGAGGAAACCGGCAGCCAAACGGTAAACGTACTTCCCTGGACAGGTCGACTATCAACGGTCAGTGCACCGTTGTGTCGCTGCACGATCTGAAATACGCCTGCCAGTCCTGGACCATGACCGTGTTGTTTGGTCGTAAAGAAAGGCTCAAAAATGCGCGAAAGAATGGTCGGATCGATCCCGATACCATCGTCGTGGACGGACAAGAAGAGATACTGACCAGGTTCGATGTTCTGTGGAGGAACCATGCGCCGTATTGTATTCACTGTAAGCAGTCGGAGACCGGTTTGAATACAAATGGTTCCATGCCCTTCGGGTAATGCTTCAGCCGCATTGACCAACAGATTCATCAAGACCTGACGTATCTGCACCAGATCAACCATAATCTCCGGCAATGCAGGTTCAAGCTCAAGTTGAACTCGTATATTTTTTCCCAGCGATGACTGCCACGGCGAAACAACCTCATTGATCAACGAGTTCAAATTTATGCGTTGCACCACCGATGAACGCTGACCGGCAAGCGATAATAACTGCTGCACGAGATCAACAGCCTGCTGGGTGGCACTGATAATGTGTTGCAGATGTTGACCGATCAGCGTTTGGGCCGAATAGGTGGCCTGCAATGTATCAGCATTATGGAGGATAACATTGAGCAGATTGTTAAAATCGTGAGCAATACCGCCAGCCATAATCGCTATGCTTTCAAGCCGCTCGATCATCTGAAACCGCTGCTCATCACGAATCAACGCCAACGCCTTCTCGCGTTGACCGGTAATATCCTGTCCGACGAGCACAAATTCCACCACCTTGCCGTTTGGATCACAGCGACAGGCCATTGACCATTCGACCCAATGCTTTTGCCCATGAAGCCAAAAGGAGCTTTCGAACGAACGACGGCTACGACTGGCAACAACCTCACGAACCAGTGCGGCAAACAATGGTTGTTCTGCCATACTGAGCAACGTTGTAGCGAAAGATTGACCTATCACCGACGCACGGGTACGGCCGAACATCTGCTCGGCCATTGGGTTGAATTCTGTAATCCTCAGCTCAGCATCAAGGTAGATCACCAGACTTCCGGCCAGCTCAATCAGTGAGCGGAACCGGTCATTCGCCTCATACAGGCGATCAAAGAGCGTTGCGTTGAAAAAGGCTACGCTGATTTGATCGGCCAGGAGGGAAAGCAGAAAGAAATCTTCATCATCTAAAACTGGCTCACCGGTCGACTCGATAATAATAACACCGACTGGCGGTGAATGTTCGTATCGTAAGGGAACAATAATACACTGAGTGGTACCTGGTATGACCTCCAGAAAATCAGGGTCGAGGCTGGCATCGCGGACAAACTCAGCCTGACCGCTGCGCATAACGCGCCCGGCAACTCCCTCGTGCAACTGGATCACTGATAAACCGTTATCATATCCAATCGCAGCCTGTAGATGCAACGCTCCTTCTTGCAAGAGATAAATACTGACTAAATGATACCCAAACACGGTGTGTAATTGCTCTACTACCAGGTGACAAATCCGATCAGTTTGTAAGGTTGAGTTTACCAATGCTGCTACTCGCTGTACAATCAGCAATTGTTCGAGACGACGCTGGGTGGATCAGTAGAGCAGGATATTCTCAACACTGATCGCCATCCGACGAGCCAGCTCAGTAGCCAGCTCAATGTCGTTTGTAGAAAAGCAACGGCGCGAGGGTGTAGAAATTGTTAACACTAAAGCACCAACATTTACTTCCTGGAAGGATATAGGTACCCCTAAAATGTGGCGTGGTCGGATTCTGCGCAAAATCTCGCGATATGCAGGTGAAAATTGTGGATTCTCAATATATTTCTCATTAAGATCAGTTAGCAAAAGAGGACGATTACTGGTCAAAACCTGTGCCGGTACCGACATCGGCTCAATAAACAATGCCTGTTGGGTTAAATAGTCGGCTAGGGGCTGGTTAGCCGGATTAGCAGCAGCAATTGCTACTCGACATGGTCGTTGACGTTCATCGCGAATAATGATGGCGCACCAGTTAGCAAGTAGAGGAACAAGGTGATGGGCAACCTGTTGCAGCGCCTCGATCCGATTCAGAGAGACGAGAAGATCACCTACATCGGCGAGCAAACGGGTTTGAGAAGCCGTCCATCGTCGTGTCATCGTCGGCTCTAATTTTATTCAGTAGAAAGTACCCGTTTCACTCTGAGAGATATTTCTAAGCATACATCTTTTTAATTGCGACTTCAAGCAATTGCTCGCGGCTCATGGTATGGAAGTTTTCAACGTTGTCAGATTCGGGTCACCGTTGATGACCGAATAATGTCACGACACTGATGAACCGCACACCTCCGGCGCTAGTGACTTTCGATGCTCGTTATCACCAAGTGCGTGACGCGAAGGTATTAGCCACCAGTTTGGGGGCGACGGACATGATCGGCGTATCAACGAGTGCCTGGACGTAAGAACGAGGTCGGAGCATCATACACCATTTACACAGACGGAATTGGTATGAGAACCCACTATGGTGATACAATACTGTCGAATAGTAATCGCAATACACCAATGGAGCACTGTAATGGATCGTGCACAATCGATAGAATTGACGGCCACAACCCCTATCGGCTTACTAGATTGGCTTACGCTGAGTTGCCGTCATGTTGCGTTGCTGGCAGCGATGCTGGCGACTGGTGGTAGTCTGTTTTTCAGTGAAGTGTTGGGGTGGATTCCCTGTGAACTCTGCTGGTATCAACGCATTCTCATGTACCCGTTGACCGTGCTGCTTTTTGTCGGTATCTGGCGTGATGATCGCAAAGTATATCTGTACGTACTACCATTATCGTTGATGGGCATTGCCGTTTCACTGTATCATTACCTGATGGTCATGCTGATCATCCCACCGGCTCCTTGTGCTGGCGCTGTTCCATGTGCCTTCGACTACATCAACATCCCTGGCGCTTTGAGTTTTATCAAAATACCATTTCTGGCCCTGATCGCCTTCGTAATTATCAGTGTGATGATGGCAAACCTGGCCCTAGCCGAAAATACTCCAGCGTGTGGTCGACTGGCCCGTATTACCGCTACCGTTATCGTCGTTGCAACGGCGCTATCCTTTATCGGCTTAGGTCTGATGATTTAATTGTTAATCGGCACATAAGCAAACTTTCATCAGACGATTGCCTGAAGTATGGTATACTCCGGCTACCAATGAGAATCAGGACAGGGTTGTGCGGGGGCGCAACCAGGAGGAAAGAGCGGTACCAGCGACACGTGACAACAGATTGAAGCGCATGGACTTCACGAAGAGTGAAGTTGACGAGGACGGAGGTTCCCGGCGCGAGCCGGAGCTAACGGGTATCGATGACCCGGAACATCGAGAGATCAGCGGAAGCCTCCCCGGCGCTGGGCGTCGCCGGTCAAGCAGACAACTCAACACCTGTCGGTGACGACTAGGGCAACGTTGTCGGCAACGACCCACCAACAATTTCCCCCACTCTTGCAACTGATATTCTCTGCCGCAATCCATCCAGAGCGGTGATCTGTGTTGCTGCGTTCCAACTCAGCCGATTGCCGCTATGGGTTGGTGTTGCCAGTTATTGCTAAGGAGTACGTTATGTGTGGTATTGTGGGTTACGTCGGAGCACGAGAAGCGACTGAGGTAGTCTTGCACGGCTTACAACGGTTGGAATATCGAGGGTATGACTCGGCAGGAGTAGCGATTTACGATCCAGTCATCGGTTTACAATTACGCCGCAGCGTCGGCAAATTGAGCAATCTTCAACAACGACTGCTGAACGAACCAACGCATGGTCACATCGGAATCGGTCACACCCGCTGGGCCACTCACGGTGGCGTGACCGAAATCAACGCTCATCCGCATCGCGATGCCAGTGGCGCGATTGTAGTCATTCAAAATGGGATTGTGGAGAATTATCTCGCGCTGAAGGGGCGGCTGCTCGAACTGGGCTATCAGTTTGAGTCGCAGACTGATACTGAGGTGATAGCAAAACTCCTCGGTCATTACTATAACGAATTGCGCGATCTTGGTCGCGCAATGCACCGTACCCTGCAAGAACTTCGTGGTGGGAACGCGATAGTAGCTTTTTGCATCCACGAACCAGACCAACTCGTCGCTGCGCGCCTGGGCAATGCAGGCGGAATCGCCATTGGTATCGGGAATGACGAACGATTTATCGCTTCAGATATTCCGGCCATTCTCGATTATACCCGCGATCTGATCTTCCTGGAGGATCGGGATATTGCAGTCGTTCGCCGCGATAGCGTGACCATTATGCGCCTCGATGGGACTCCGGTGGAACGACCAATCCACAGAATCGCCTGGGACCCGGTCGCAGCAGCCAAGGGTGATTACCGCCATTTTATGCAGAAGGAGATCGACGAGCAACCACGGGCGCTGATGGATGTTTTACGTGGCCGGATTGATCAGGAGCATGGGCGCATTTATCTGGAAGACCTCCGTCTCAACGACCACGATTTACGCCGGATTCGCCGCATCTACGCTACCGCTTGTGGTACGGCCTGGCATGCGGCACTAGTAGCCAAGTTTATGATTGAGCATCTGGCACGGGTGCGAGTTGAAGTAGATTACGCGAGCGAGTTCCGTTATCGTAACCCTGTCTTGCAGAGCAATGGTGAGCACGATGCCCTGGTACTGGCAATAACGCAAAGTGGCGAAACAGTTGATACATTGGCGGCAATGGAAGAAGCCCGCGCACAGGGTGTACCAAGTGTGGCTATCGTCAATGCTATTGGTAGTCAGGCAGCCCGGCTAGCTGATGGCGGTCCAATCTATCTGCATGCTGGGCCAGAGATTGGGGTGGCATCGACCAAGGCCTTCACATCAATGTTGGTAGCTGCCTATCTGTTTGCTCTCCGGCTGGCCCAGGCTCACGGAACGCTCAAGCCACAGCAGATTCGCGAGCACATCCAGGCTCTGATCGAACTACCTGGTCAGGCGGCACAAGTGATCGAGCAGACAAAGCCACTCTGTATCGAACTGGCCGAACGCTACCATCGTGTTAGTAATGCACTATTTCTTGGTCGCCAGATCAACTATCCTATCGCCCTCGAAGGCGCTCTCAAGTTGAAAGAGATTAGTTACATTCACGCGGAAGGATACCCTGCTGGTGAAATGAAGCATGGTCCCATTGCGTTGATCGATGAGAATATGCCGGTTATCTGCATCGCGACGCACGATCACATCTACGAGAAGATGATCAGCAACATTGAGCAGGTACGTGCGCGTCACGGTCAGGTGATAGCCATCGGTCATCAGGGCGATGAATTGCTGGCCGAAAAGGCCCACCACGTTATCGGTGTACCGACTACCCATCCCCTGTTGCAACCGGTGCTTAACGTGATACCGTTACAAATGTTTGCCTATCACGTAGCTGTGTTACGCGGATGCGATGTCGATCAACCGCGTAATCTTGCCAAGAGCGTCACTGTCGAGTAAGAAACTGAACGGTAGGTACGTCAAGAGTGTAGGTAACTGCGTAGACATCAGTGCAAGCTTGGCACCCCTCGCCTTTCCTCCAGCCCCTTCCGCTCCCATCCAGGGAGCGGAAGGGGGAGCGTGAAACAGGGCTAGAACTTCGTCCGCGATGGCTTGCTGATGCGACACACGATAGTTCCTGCCGCGCATTCAGGTGACTGCGTAGGTTAGGGGCATTTTAGGCACCTGGATGAGATGTATCGTTGTGTCCCTCCATTTAGTTGCGACGCATTGCCTCTCATAAGAACAAAAGATGAAAATACTGAAAACCCCTAATATCGGGCTACAGCAATGTTTACCCCAGACCAAACCCACGTTTGTGCAGGTCTGAAAGAAAAATACGGATCGCAAAAAGGGTAACATCTCTATACACAGGCAATGTCTCACGGCATGGCGGATGAAACCTGATAGATGTACGGGCTCAGTGCCGCTGCACCTCAACCGAATCTTCTTCTGCGACAGGGTATTCCGAATTAGGCACTCAATAACGAACATTTGCACGATCACGCTTTAACATCACGTCGTGATTCTGGGGGTGGTAAAACTGCTCGCAACACTTGCAAAGCATCCTCAGCAGCCTCGGCCTCGGTCTCATCGACACCATCTGGTCGGTAGCGCGCTCGTTCATAACTGACAGTGAGGTCGGTAAAAGGCTTCGGTTCAGGCAACACCGCTGCCATACTTGCACACCACTCAGACGGTGTTTGATCTGGTGATCGCCGCCAACCACGTGCTTCGAGCATGATAAGCGCTTGCACGTATGCCCGACGCACCCGTGTTACCGCATCAGCGTTGCGCAGAGCAACCAATGCCGCATGTAGACCACTTAAACGACGCTGAAAAGGACGGCGCAGCATACCAAGCAAATCATGGAGGTCGCTTAACAAACTCTGCCCGACATCGAGCGATTGGTGCTCTTCATCGGAATCAGCGCGTCGGGTACGTCGTCGCCAGAGGAGTAAGAATATCACCAACAGTACCAACGGAATCAACGCCAGAACGAAGGTGGCCTGTTGCGCAATAATGACCACTGTCTCTACTGGGTTAGTATCGATGATTGTCGTATCTGGAGTTGGCGGGGGTTCAGGCCGTAAATTCATACGGGCCAAGACCTGACCAAATGCCGCAAAGAGCGCTCGGATCATATCGTCGAAGATGACCGTAAACAGATAGACGAACAGTGCGCCAATCAACGCGAACGGTAAGAGGAGCCATTGCAAGAGTGTAACGATCCCGATGAATGCCAACTCACCGCTGAGTAAGGCAGCTAGTGCTATGCCAAGCATCAGCACCCCACCAATGACCAACAGCAGGAGCAGACTCCAACGGACATTCAAGGTGTGGGTCTGGTCAGGGGTAGCTTCAAGCATATAACTGAGCGCCAGGGAACTGAGGCCACTGCCGACAAACACGACAATGTAAAGCAGCAACAGATCGTTCGCAACCGGCGCGCCTGCCCGTAACAGCGGCCCAAGCACGAGTGCGGCAATCGTCGCTACCAGCCCACGTCCGGCGAGCGTTAAGATTGTGGCATGCTCGTGTTCGGCCATCCTCACACCACGCCAGACAAGAAAAAAGGCGACTAGTACCGTCAGATAAATCAGTCCACTCTGGGGCTGGCCTGGTGGCAACGCAGCTAACGTATGGTGCGGATCAAGTCCGAACGTCAACCAACTCAGCCAGCAGGCAGCAACGAAAGGTGCGGCAACGAGCAACAGGCGATGAAGGGACCGAGGTAGACGATGACCAATTTCATCGGCAAGTCGCCCCAAGATAACCGCGCTCCACAAACCCGGCCATGACAACACAATCGTGGTCAGAGCCAGTAATGGTAGTCCAACAAGGGTCGCTTCAAAAGCGGTTAAAAAACCGAGTCGTAACAGGCGTGTCATAGGCGCAACTGTTCAGCGGTAGGCCAAGACATGACAAGTAGCAGAGGGCAAGCAGTGATGCAGCGGACATCGTGTCCGAAAAGAAAATACCGGGAGCGCCGACGACGCCCCCGGTAAACGAAACGGATTTACTTCGTCTCACGATAGAGCACGTGACGGCGAACGATCGGGTCGTACTTGCGCAACTCAAGACGGTTCGGGTCGTTACGCCGGTTCTTCTCAGTTGTATAAGTATGACCGCTCTCGGTGCTCTTCAGCTTAATGACGATGCGGTTTCCCTTCTTGCTGGCCATGGCACTTCCTCTTCCTAGAGCTACACACGAAATTGCGCCTCACGGCGCACTACTCGCAAGTATACCATATCGCTGAGCGATGGGCAACTGTAGCCCTCATCTTCCCCTTGGCTCCTTCCTTTCCCACCAAAGGCGAGAAAGGGGAGGACTCGCACCGACGGTCGTGAACCTATCCCTACAGTGTGGTGAAGGGCGTGATCGATGTCTGAACGCTGCGTTGTGGCTGGAAGAGAGGTATACGCCTACAGTGCGGGAAGGCCGTATCGGCGTCTGAACGATGGTCTTCGTTATCCATCATCCTGGCTTGTTCCGCATTTCTGCTTCCTCATTCCTCTTTTCGCTTTCCGCACTGATGTTGCATAACTGCGCCAGCTATGCTAAACTATTGAAGCCGATGGCCCGGTAGCTCAATGGATAGAGCAACGGTCTTCGGAACCGTTGGTTGGGGGTTCGAGTCCCTCCCGGGTCGCCACCTCGCCCGACGATCTGCCGTCGGGCGAACGTTTATTGTCAGGACGACACTCGCAGCACAAGGAGGTGTGCGATGCCGTTTTATCAGCGCCTGGGGCAGATTCCTCACAAACGTCATACGCAGTTCCGTAAGCCCGATGGTAAACTCTATCGCGAAGAAGTGATGGGGTTGGAAGGTTTCCACGGTATTCAGTCAATCCTCTATCATCACTTTTTACCACCCAGAGTCATCCGTGCCGAATTGATAGGCTCGATGCAGCCAGCATACGCTGAGTTTGGTCCGATCCGCCACCGTGCATTTGCAACCGCGAATGTCCCGGCTGGCGGTGACCCGGTGAACGCCCGGATCACGCTCCTTGGTAACAATGATGTGACGATCGGGATTAGTCGCCCTACCGAGAGTATGACCTACTTCTACCGCAATGCCCAGGCGTATGAGGTCTGGTTTACCCACGAAGGTAGTGGGGAATTACGCTCGCAATTCGGACGCCTTCCGTTTCGCGAGGGTGATTATCTGGTGATCCCTTTCGGTACTACCTGGCAGATGCAGCTTAACAGTCCGGCCCGTTTCCTTGTGATCGAGTCGGCCAGTCAAGTTGCTCCACCAAAGCGCTACCGTAATCAGTTTGGTCAGTTGCTTGAGCATGCACCGTATTGCGAACGTGATATTCGCGGTCCGACAGAGTTGCTGACCTTTACCGACACCGGTGAATTCGAGGTGCGGGTGAAGGTACGTAATCAGCTTACCCGTCATATTCTTGACCATCACCCCTTCGATGTGGTTGGCTGGGATGGCTATCTCTATCCTTGGGCCTTCTCGATCCATGATTTCGAGCCAATTACCGGTCGGATTCATCAACCGCCGCCGGTTCATCAGACCTTTGAAGGACACAATTTCGTGGTGTGCTCGTTCGTGCCACGGCTGTTCGATTATCACCCTGAGGCTATCCCAGCACCGTACAATCACTCCAACGTGAACTCTGATGAAGTGATCTACTATTGTGACGGCAACTTTATGTCACGACGAGGGATTGAACGTTGCGATATAACGTTACATCCGGCCGGTTTGCCGCACGGTCCTCAGCCTGGCAGTACTGAAGCTAGTATCGGGGCTAAAGAGACTCGTGAGCTAGCAGTGATGATTGATACGTTCCACCCATTGCACGTCACTACAGCCGCGCTGGAATTGGAAAAAGCCGGGTATATGGATTCGTGGAGTGTTGGCGGACCAGAGGGGTAGTCAAATATAGCCACAGCATAAGCGCGCCTGGGAGGCGGGTTTTGAACCCGTCTTCCAGCGTGAGACCAAGCAGCAGACAGGAGCGCGAATTGCACATGTTCGTGCTGGCACATGTACCGTTGCTTCCGCGATAGGAGCGAACGGGATTGGGAAGAAATGATTGCCAATCGTGTATAACTTAGGTACCCACTTACATCAGTATGATGCCACTCACCAGCTTTGTACCCGTTGCACCTGACAGCGATTTTCCGCTTGAAAATCTGCCCTACGGTGTGTTTCGCCCCCGTAGTGGTGGCTCGCCACGAGTAGGAGTCGCAATTGGTGATTATGTTCTCGATCTGGCAGTGATCGACGAGGCTGGCTTGCTGGCAGCGACACCGGTCAGCAAGCGTGGTCTCTTCAACCAGGACTCACTTAACGCTTTTATGGCTGCTGGTCCAACGGCATGGCAGGCAGTGCGGACGGTATTGCAACGGTTGCTCGCTGCTGATGAACCGATCCTACGCGATGCGCCAGCTTTGCGCGATGCCGCACTTATCCCGCAATCGGACATCGAGCTGTTGCTGCCAGCTCGGATTGGCGATTACACCGATTTTTATTCGTCTCTGCATCACGCCAGCAACGTCGGCAAAATGCTGCGCCCCGATAGTCCGCCACTCTTCCCAAATTGGCGACATCTCCCGGTTGCCTATCATGGACGAGCGAGTACAGTAGTGGTGAGCGGTACGGCCATTCGTCGTCCCTATGGCCAGATCAAACCGTCTGACAGTCCGGCGCCAATCTTCAGCCCGACCCGTGCGCTCGATTTCGAGCTGGAACTGGGGATGTTTATCGGGCCAGGGAATGCGTTAGGCCAACCAATTCCGATCACTCAAGCTGAAGAACATATTTTCGGATTTGTATTGGTGAATGATTGGAGCGCACGAGATATTCAGGGTTGGGAATACCAGCCGCTTGGCCCATTCCTGGCAAAAAACTTTGCCACTTCGATAAGCCCCTGGATTGTGCCGCTGGCCGCCTTGAACCCATTTCGCTGTGCTGGCGAGCCACAAGAACCGCCACCATTGCCATATTTGCAATCGGTGCAACCCGGTCATTTTGCAATTACCCTTGAAGTCTGGCTCAATGGCACTCGGATTTGCCAGACCGATAGTCGTTATCTCTACTGGAGCTTTGCGCAACAAATTGCTCACCACACCGTTAATGGTTGTAGCCTACGGCCCGGAGACTTGCTTGCCTCTGGGACTATTAGCGGGCCGACCAGGGAGTCACGTGGTTGTTTACTGGAACTGACCTGGCGGGGAAGTGAGCCGATCAGGCTGGCCGATGGTTCTTTGCGCCGCTGGTTGGAAGATGGTGATACGGTGACGATGCGCGGTTGGGCACAGGGTGAAGGGTACCGGATTGGGTTTGGTGCAGTTACGGGCACAATTGTGCCTGCTGAATATCCGGTGGTGCATTAGGTTGAGAGAGAAGCATGCGCCGAATGCCTTCCTGCCACGATCTTGAGCGATTGTCGGACACGGTAGTATCAATCCACCTCCCGGCAATAGTGTTGGGCGCATATACCTGTAGATGATTGCCTCTATCAAAACAGGAGGGGGGTCAGGAACCCGCCCTCCGCGCAGGGAATTGCCCTACAACCGTCCCGGTCGGGAACTCTCGCCTACCGCAGTTACAAAGTCTCGAGCAGCGCACACAGCAAAGCGGTACGTTCAATCAGGCCCTGGCGACTGATCTGCTCGTGTTCGGCATGGGCACCGGCTCCTGGACACCCCAATCCGTCGAGGGTTGGAATGCCGAGTGCAGCGGTAAAATTGCCATCACTGCCACCGCCGGTACTTCCCTCGCGGATGGTTAAACCGAGTGCAGTACCAAGTTTTTGCGCCTGCGTAAAAAGTGCCATACTAGCCGCCGTCCGCTCCATAGGTGGACGACGAACATTGCCGGTGACTGCGATTTGCACGCCCGGCGTAACCGGTTTGAGCGCTAACATACCGGTCTCGATCCGTTCAGCTTCGGCCTGGGTCCAAACTCGTACATCAACATCCATCCACGCTTCAGCCGGTACCACATTCGGTCGCGTACCACCCTCGGCAACACCAACATTCACAGTTGTACCAACAGCAGGATGAGCCAGGGCATTTACGGCCAATATCTGATGTGCCAGTTCGGTCAATGCACTGATCCCTTTCTCTGGTTCAACCCCGGCATGGGCTGCCCGACCGGTGATTGTCACGCGAAATGCTCCGCCGCCTTTCCGTGCCGTCTTCAGAGCGCCGTCTGGCTCGGTTGGTGGTTCGAGCACCAGGACATGAGCTGCTTGCTTTGCGGTTGTTTCGATCAGCGTGCGCGAGGTTGGACTACCGATCTCCTCATCGGAGGTAAGGAGTAACACTAGTGGCCGACGCAACACCGGCGCAGGTGGCCCAAACCCACCGAGCGCGGCGTAGATCATCGCAATGCTGGCCTTCATATCGTAAGCACCCGGCCCAAATGCCCGATCAGCCGTGATCGTAAACGGACGTTGGGCAACAGTTCCCGCTGGCCAGACTGTATCGTAATGACACAAGACGAGCGTTGGGGGCAGCGTTGGTTCAACGGCATTCGTTACCATCACTCGTACATGATCACCACCGCTTGGATTGGCAATCCGTTCCACAGTACCGACACGGGCAAACAGCGTTACCAAATCATCGGCCAGTGCATCGAGAAGCGGTTTGTCGGTACTTGGTGATTCAGCGTGAACGAGACGGGCAATCAGGTCGAGCAGATGAGCTTCGTGAATAGCAATCGTTGCACAATCAAGCATAACAGCCTCGTTAGCTAAGCAATGGTTGTGTAGGTAGTATAGCGTAATAAGTAGGATTTTCAACGTTTCCACCATTCCCGCCAGCGGGATGGAGGTAAGAGGGAAGAGGAGAAGGGACGAGTTCACACCCGCAAGTGGGAGCTGCTGGAGGGTGATGGTGTGCTGATGCACCAATCGATGGGTTTCCGGAGCGCACTGCGCAACTCGGGCCAGAGGCCAGCATTCTCAGGCAATCGCTCGGATGGTGCACTGATGCGCCATCCGATGGGTTTACAGCGCGCACCTAGGTAATTGTGTGCGTGGCGTGGGTCAGGCCCCATGATCGTAGTCGCAGCGAACGGTGTTGTAGAGACGGACGAAGTGAAACAAGTACGGTCTGTCTTTTCGGTTTTGTTTTCTCAGTAGATAAAGCCGAGTTGAAATACAGTAAAGCAAGTTAAACGTGCTTAAAGAATCCAGCACTGGCCGCAAGCGCAATGGCTCGCCGTGGATCAACGATGCGAGGACCATGGGGATTAAAGCGTAACAATACCGATTCTCCGGCATGTAGCTCCAATTCACGTTCACCATCAAAAGCCAATACTGTGGGCCGCTCACGACATACTGTCACTCCTGCATCAGGAGGTAATATCTGATATGCAGAGACATAAACTGTCTGCATTAAACCCGGCGCAACTGGCGCCCGTACCGGTGTACCGTCGGCAGCAAGGCGCAGGTAAAGACCATGACCCGGCGGATAGTCACCGGCCAGAAAATGCGCACCGATTGATGACAAACCAATATTACCCGGCTCAGCGCGAGTCAGAACCAGATCAGTGATCCGCGAACTGTCCCAAATAGCTCGCGCTGCAACGAACCGTTCATCATAGACAGCAGCATCAACCAGGGCTATATCATCGGGTGGAGTTCCGTCAATTTGCTCACCTGTCCGTTGTTCAGACAAGCGGTAGACATCGATGCGTGGCGCTCGAATGATTGCATCATTAGCGCGTCCACACGCTACGATGCCGGCGGCAAGACCGGCAGTAGTCGCTTCAATCATCAACGGAAACACATTATTTGTTCCGGTTGAAATAGGCATCAATGGTACATCACCACAAGCCTTAGCCACCAAGCGATTGGTCCCATCCCCGCCAAGTGTGACAATGCACCCTACACGATGTTCAGCCATATAGCGCGCAGCGCGTAGCGTATCGTCAGGGGTAAACCAGGCCGGCATATCAAGTAACGTCGCTTCAATTGTCAACGGCAGATTATCAAGCGCTTTCAGACCAATCCCAAAACGATCAGGCATTATCCAAACCCGCTGCACTCCTACAGCTTCGAGACCTAAGAGCACCCGCCTGACAATACTTACCTTTTCTTCATTATCAAACACAGAACCATGCGCCACCAACCGACGAATGTCTTTACCAGAGGCCGGATTCGCGATGATACCAACAGTAACCATAGAATACATCGCGGGGCTAGGCGCCCCGCGCTCCATTACACAATTATTAAGAGCGTGTCTGAAAGGTACCCCTATTACCTGGCAGCATCGTCCCCCAACCCACGCATACACGCGAGCAGATAACTCCCTGATGAGCTATTGTCTGACTACACTCATCAGGGCATGGCTTCGCAGATCGTGGCGGGTAGACCCGATCTTGCCCATGTCTCCTTCCTCTTCCCTGGTGGAAGGAGATGAAGCAAAATGCCCTTCGAGAAGGGAATATTCAGGTACAAGCTAAGTCATCTGCGGTGGCGTCGTCAACCGGCTCTTCTTGTAATGATACCCTGCCGACTTGCCAGTCAACGAACGGCCACCACCCTTAGTTGTCTGCTGACACCGGTAAAGTATTCCTCAGAAACTTCACAATACTGTCGGTTACCCGTATAAAACCGGGGCTTCCCGGCATTACCCAATTGAAATGGCTCATACCGGGAATAATCTCAAGCTGTGCCGAGGAACCAGCTCGCTCAGCGATAGCCTGCGCTTCTGCGACTGGTACAAGCTGGTCGGCATCACCGTGAATGATGAGCAGTGGACGAGGTGCAATACGACCGGCCAGGTCTTCAGGGACGTATTCGATCAATGCCTCAGCACTTTCCAAGGGCAGCGTCACCTTCATTTGCGGAAATTCGGCAGCAACCTGATCGAGAAACGCTTTTGATTCAGGATCAGGTAGTACGATTTCCCACGGATCGACCATTGATGATACACCTGACAATACTCTTTGTCGGCGATCTTCAGTCAAACGGGACAAAAATTGACTCCATTCCCAATGACGCCGCAAACTACGTAACCAACGTGCCCCATGACCGGGCGGCTCAAGGGCCACTACTGCCCGTACTCGTTGATCGAGTGCGGCGGTTGTAATCGCATGAGCACCGCCGAGACTGATCCCGATCACAGCCAGTCGATCCGGATCGACCATCGACTGCTCAGCCAGAAACGTCAGCGCCGCTCGGGCATCGGCAACCTGCTCGAGTGGTATTAATCGGCCACGCGGCCCTTCACTCTCGCCGAAGCCACGATAATCAAAGACCAGTGCCACATAGCCGGCAGCATTGAGCACTTTAGCTATATCCGGCATAACCATGGTCTTGAGATAGGTGTAGCCAACGAGCAATACCACGCCCGGTCGACGTTCACCAGCCGGCAAATGACGCGGTGTATAGAGCAAACCGTCGAGCCGATAGCCAGCACTATAGAAATTCACACGCTGCAACGGCGAAACGGGGGCAGCGCGGGCGGTAATCGCACGTTCGACATCTTCCTTCACGATGACGCCGCCTGGCCCACTACCGGTTAGTGTACTCAAATCAATCCCGTGTTCCTGAGCCAATTTACGCGCTGCCGGCATTGCCCGCACATTACCGGAACGAATTTGCGGCTGCGGTAATGGTTTATCAACAATCCTTTCATCAGTTGGTGCTGTTGCCGCCATTCCATTACCGGTTATGTCGACCATGTCAGCTAAACGTTCTCCAGGCGCAGTGATATAAGCAATTACCTTCGTTACAGCTACGATACTGCCTTCGGGATAACACTGGCGAGCCAGGATGCCACTGGTCGGCGCTTCAACCACATTTGTGATCTTTTCAGTTTCAACCTCGGCAATTGGCTCGCCTTTCTGCACCGCTTCACCCTCGCGCTTGAGCCAGAGGTTGATCTTCCCCTCTTGCATACTCAAGCCCCATTTGGGCATAACAACCTCGGTCGGCATGATTGCTCCTGCAACAATATATCTATCACGTTAGCCAAGCGTTGCGCGCGCCGCTGCGACAATTCGCTCCGGCGAGGGCACATAGATATCTTCGAGTGCTGGACTGAAGGGTACCGGTGTATGAGGCGGCGTGACTAACTTTACCGGCGCATTCAGAAACTCAAGCGCCTGTGTTGCTGCCAGGGTTGCAATGTCTCCGGCAACACTACAACGCGGATTGTCTTCATCAACAACGACCAAACGGCCCGTCTTGCGCACTGATTGCAATACTGTTGCTTCGTCGAGTGGGGACAGAGAACGAAGGTCGATGACCTCAGCACTAATACCTTGCTGTGCCAATCGTTCAGCGGCTTCGAGGGCGTGCAGCACCATACGAGAAATTGCGACAATAGTTACGTCGCCACCTTCTCGCTTGACTTCAGCCTGACCAAGAGGAATAACATATTCACCTTCGGGAACCGGCCCCTTCATATCGTAGAGCAGCTTATGCTCGCAGAAGATCACCGGATCGTCATCGCGAATGGCCGCAATGAGCAAGCCTTTTGCATCAGCAGGTGTCGCTGGAGCTACGACTTTCAGGCCGGGAAAATGCACAAACGTTGAGTAAATGGAGTCTGAGTGCTGAGCAGCAGCCCGAAACCCAGCGCCGATCATTGTGCGAATAACCAGCGGAATACGGGCCTTACCACCGAACATGTAGCGTATCTTAGCAGCCTGATTAACAATCTGATCCAGGCAAACTCCCATAAAACCGATAAACATCAGCTCCACGACCGGACGGAGACCAGTTGCTGCGGCGCCGACACCAGCGCCAACAAAACCCGATTCGGTTATGGGAGTATCGCGCACACGCTGACGACCGAACTCGTGAACCAGACCCTTGGTTACACCCAGAACGCCACCCCAGGCATCAAGATGGGATTCATCCTCGCTGTGCGGTGCACCGGTTACATCCTCTCCCATGATGATTACCGTCGGATCGCGCCGCATCTCTAAACGCAGCGCCTCGTTGATTGCCTCACGATAACTCAGAGTACGAACTGCTTCCTCAGCCATTACCGTCATGGTGACACCTCAATCATTGAGTATTCGGTAAACAAAACAATCGTTATGTAGCAGAAACAAAGCCCTATGTGCAGCACACTTACCGATTGTTAGCGTCGTACTGCAACCGCAGCTTCCTGAAACGGCCACAAACCGGTCACGGGGTAATCGACGTATACGTCAGTCAAAAGCTCTGCCGGATCGGGGAGTGGGCTTTCAGCAGCGAAGCGCACTGCATCTTCGACCGCAGCATGGGCACGAGCATCAATCTCATCAAGTTCAGTGGCAGTAAGCAGACCTTGCGCAGTTACCGTCTGGCGAAACCGCTGCAGACAATCGAGTGAGCGATAGTAAGCCTCTTCATCACGAGTACGATAGCGAATTGAGTCACCCTCGAAGTGACCGTAGTAGCGGTATGTCTGCGCCTCAATAAAGGTCGGCCCTTCACCACGTCGGGCACGAGCTATTGCTTCACCAGCCGCTTCGTATACGGCAAAGAAATCGAGGCCATCGATAGCAATACTTGGCATACCAAAGCCCCGAGCACGAGCGGCAATGTCTTGGCCGGAAACCGAGTAGCGCGGTGATGTTGTTTCGGCGTAGCCGTTATTCTCGCAAACAAACACAACCGGCAACTTCCAGATACCAGCCAGATTAAGACCCTCAAACGTTGTACCCTGATTGGAAGCGCCATCACCGAAGAAACAGACGGTCACCTGGTCAGTGCCTTTGAGCTTCGCAGTCAGACCAGCACCACATGCCAGCGGTGGCCCCCCACCGACGATCCCATTCGCTCCGAGCATACCCTTGTCAACATCAGCAATGTGCATTGAGCCGCCTTTACCCTTACAGGCGCCGGTTGCTTTACCGTAGATCTCTGCCATCATTGCCCGGAGGTCAACCCCTTTAGCAATACAGTGACCGTGCCCGCGATGAGTGCTGGTAATAAAATCATCATCGCGCAAATGAGCACACAAACCAACCGCTACCGCCTCTTCACCGGCGTACAAGTGAACGAAACCGGGTATTTTCCCGGCGGTAAAATCGGCATGAAGCCGGTCTTCAAACTCACGAATGAGACGCATGCGCTCATACGCCCAGAGGAGCTTTTCCCGACTAATGTTCATACAACTCTCCGTTTTCGATACCTGATACCTGGTAGTGAACTGGATCGGACTAGAGTAGTGATCTCCCCACTGAGAGAAACGTATTGTGAGTAATGTGGACAGTATGAAGGAAGGAAGTGAGCGAGAATGCAGTACGGGGGTTCACTACCAATTCGTTTTGAGAATGACATTGATAACTAGATTGTATGATTTTATAGCAGGTTTGTCAAGAGTCACAGCATCAGCGATAGGAGTTTGCGACGTTTTCAGCTCTGGATGCACGGACCTCTGGCCCGCGTCGAGTAGTGAGTGATGAAGGCATCGGTTAGCGCATCAGTACACCATCGAAGGCGGCTTCGGCACCTGTCCCTACCATCCTGGGTGCGCGGGCCTCTGGCCCGCGTCGAGTGGTGAGTGACGAAGGCATCGGTTAGCGCATCAACTTCCGGGTAGGATAAAACTCTGAACAGCTCTGATAGCGAGCAATACCTCTTGACAAATAGGGGTTTCATGATTTATGATATGTTGCGCAAGCATCTGTTTTAATAGCAACTTTTCTATTGAAAACAATATCACCGCGCTCAATCTAGCTCCATAGCACCCAAGTGCGGTCAATGCAATGGTGCTACTCCACGGCGTCCCTGACGGATGCCGCCGTGTTGGGAACGTACAGGAAGTGCAAAGGAGCTCTAAAGTGAGACCGCGCTTGTTTTTCCGCATCTTGCACCTCATTCTCGCGTTTGGGGTGCTCTTTGGTGCAACGATTGCACCACAACCATCGGTAAGCCTCGCCGCTCACACCTCACAGCCGACGTCAGTCAATCTCGCTGGTAACCTGCAATCAGCCGCAACTGCCGGTGCGTGTAGCAACTGGGATCCAGGATGTATCGGTTCGGCCTTTACTCCACAGGGAAACGGAGTCTACCTCTTCGTTTCAGCGCCTATTCCAGCCGGAAACTATGAGTACAAAATTGCTATGGGAAGTTGGGCCGAAAATTACGGGGCCAATTTTCAGCAAGATGGCCCAAATATTCCAATTACTCTGAATAGCACGCAATCTGTACGTTTCTACTACGATCACAAGACCCATTACATTGCTGATAGCGTGCGAAATACTATCTATACCGTTCCGGGAAATTTCAACAGCGAAATCGGTTGCGATGGCGACTGGCAGCCGGAATGTCTACGTACCTTTATGAGTGATGTTGATGGCGATGGCATCTTTACGTTTATCACGGATGCAATTCCACCCGGCAGTTATGAATTTAAGATTGCCACCAATGAGAGCTGGGCGAACCCAAACTATGGCGCATTTGGGAACAATGTACCTTTCACCATTACCGGCCCGGCAACTGTCATCTTTAGCTTTAATACAGCCACAACGTTCGTTGGGGTTGAAGTGCGCAGCGCGTTGCCTCAACCCGACAACAATGTTGAATGGGATGGAGTGTATCACAATTCCCGTGATCCCCTATACCGCACCCCAGGTGGCGCAGTCCCTGCCGGCACACCAGTAACTATTCGGTTACGTACCTTCCACAATGACGTGACTGCAGTAACGCTGCGGGTCTACGATGTCAATGCTGGTGTCCAACGCTTTATTCCGATGAGTATTGTCGCAGCCGATACCGATTGTTATGGCGACTATGGGCCGCGAACCTGCGATTTCTGGGCCGCTACGTTGCACGAGACGCAACCCAACAATCTCTGGTATCGCTTCATAGTGACTGATGGGAATGATACTGATTATTACGCTGACAATACAGCAGCACTCGATGGCGGTCCTGGACGCATGACTGATGATGTGGTTGACTTCAGTTATGCGTTGATGTTCTACGATCCGGCTTTTACCTCGCCCAATTGGGCAAGATCGGCTGTTATCTACCAGATTTTTCCTGATCGTTTCCGCAACGGCAATCCGCACAACGATCCCCGTACGGGCGATATTCGGTACGACGATCCAGTTATTACATTGGGTTGGGGTGATCTTCCTGAAGGGTTCTGCCGTCATTACGCTGATGCAGCTTCCAACTGCCCATGGCGCTATGACAGTACACCACCTGCCTGGAGCCCAACCATTGAGGGGCCACGTGGTCGTGATTATTACGGTGGTGATTTAGAGGGTGTGATCGAGAAGCTCGATTATCTGCAACAACTCGGTATTACCACCATTTACTTCAACCCTATTTTTGCCGCTGGCTCGAATCATCGCTACGATACCCGCGACTACTATCGGATCGATCCTTATCTCGGCAATAATAGTACGTTCGTCCACCTCGTACAAGAGGCACGACGGCGTGGGATACGGATCATTCTCGATGGCGTCTTCAACCACATGTCATCAGACAGCCCATTCTTTGATCGGTATGGGCATTACGATACCCTGGGTGCCTGTGAGTCACTGGCTTCACCCTATCGCAACTGGTTCAACTTCCGTACCACGAATGTACCCTGTACGAGCGATGATTACGTTGGATGGTTTGGGTTTGACTCGATCCCCGAAATAAACAAGTCAAACCCTGACGTGCAAAACTATTTCTTGACCGGTGCTAACAGCGTCACACGCTTTTGGTTACGGCGAGGCGCAGCGGGCTGGCGTCTTGATGTGATGGGCGATGCCAGCTTCCCCAGTGGTTTTTGGGAGACATTTCGTACAGTAGTGCGTCAGACCAGGCGTGATGGGCTGATCGTCGGCGAGTTGTGGCAGAAAGACTCAACATTGCTCCGCCATCTGCGCGGCCAAACCGCTGATACAACGATGAATTACCGCCTGCGCGACGCGGTAATCGGGTTGCTTTTACCGGGCGGAACGTTTGATAGCAAAGGTTTTGGAGATAGTGGACGGGTCATTAGCCCCTCAGAGTTCTTGAGTCGCCTGGCCTCAATTCGTGAGGATTATCCCGATGCTGCGTACTACACGCTCATGAATCTGCTTGATAGTCATGATACTGAGCGTATCCTGTGGACTCTCACCCCCGGCCAGGAAACTCGAGCCGACAAGGAGTTCAACTCAGCCAATCTAGCCGAAGGGAAGCGGCGTTTGCAGCTTGCTTCTCTGATCCAATTCACTATGCCTGGCGCACCAACTATCTATTACGGTGACGAAGTGGGTGTAACCGGTGATGATGATCCCGACGATCGGCGTACCTATCCGTGGCCTGACTTGGGAGGGTCTCCTGACACTAATCTCTTTGCATACTACCGCAGCCTGACCGAACTGCGCAATCGCTATCCAGCTTTGGTACGGGGCAATTTCACCCCACTACTGGCTGACGATGTGGCAGGTGTAGCAGCGTATGGCCGCAAATATCGCAATGAAGCAGCGATTGTTCTGATCAATCGCAGTGCGGCCACGCAGACGGTAACAGTTCCGGTTAGTGGCTTCCTTCCCAATGGGGTAGAACTCTGTGCACTCTTCACGGTTGGTAACCAGCTTGACGAGAAGGTTCGAGTCGTACAAGGGGGTGTGCAGATAACGCTGGCTCCGCTGAGCGGTACGGTTCTTCTCAGCGAGCCAGGTGCCGACCTGACTCCACCTGCTGCACCACAAAACCTCCGGGTAACCGAAGAAGGTGACGGTTTGGTTCGCTTAAGCTGGCAACGCCCAAGTGGTGGAGCAAAGGCGTACAACATTTACCGCAGTCCGGTCAGTGGTGGTGGTTGGGTAAAGATCAATGCCACGCCAGTAACCAGCCTCACCTTTGCCGATACCACAGTCATTAATGGTCGCACGTATTACTACACAGTCCGAGCACTAGATGCAGCCGGTAACGAAAGCCCGGCCTCGGTAGAAGTCAGTGCGCTTCCACATTACCCGATCGGGTGGGCTAATCTGCAATGGCCGCCGAGCATCAACCATACCGTCTCGGCTATCGATTTGACACCAGAGATTTATGGGCAGGTGTGGATTAACGGCGTTACCAACCTGCCTGGCGCAACACCTGGTCTACGTGCTCAGGTTGGATACGGTCCACAAGGTAGTGATCCACGTGGAAGTAGCTGGATATGGGTTGAAGCAACCTTCAACGTCGATGTCGGTAACAACGACGAATTCAAGGCCCGGCTCCAGCCTGAAACCGTCGGGGTCTTCGACTACGTCTTCCGCTACAGCACAACGAATGGACGCGACTGGCTCTACGCTGATCGCAGTGGACCAATCAACGGATTGCCAACCCAGCCAGGCATACTTACTGTACTCTCTAGTGGTGATACGACACCACCAGCGATACCAACCGGCCTGCAGGTGCTGAGCGCCTCACCGGCAGGAATCACCTTGAGCTGGAATGCGGTTGGCGACGCCTACGCCTACGAAGTACGCCGCATCGACGGTAACGGTAACGAAATCATCTTTGCTCGCACGACGACCACTACCTTTACCGACACGACAGTGATGGCAGGCACAACTTACACGTACGCGGTGCGTGCACTTGACACATCGTTCAACCGTTCGGGCTTCAGCACACCGGTAACTGCTACTGCTGAACCACGCACGGTCACGCTGGTCGTGAACGTCACCGTACCAATCCCGGTCGAAGATGCGATTGGGCGGAGCGTTTATATTGCTGGCTTCCTTGACCGACTCGATGGTGGATTACCGCAGTGGAATCCGGGTGGGGTCGTTATGACCCAAATCTCTCCAACACAATGGACGATCACCTTTACCGGACGCGAGGGCACGCAGCTTGAGTACAAGTATACCCTTGGCTCGTGGGATTACGTTGAGAAGGGTGCCGCTTGTGAAGAGCTAGCCAATCGCCAATTAACGCTCACCTACGGTGCAAGTGGCCTACAAACGGTGAACGATACCGTGCTCAACTGGCGTAACGTTGATCCATGCGGAAACTAAGACGATAAGCGAGCAGACATCTCTGCTCACCCCCCCTATTGGCTCTGCGGCAACCAGGCTGGTTGCCGCAGATTCATGCTTTGACTGCAACTGACAGTAAAGGAGCAACGTCGAATAGATAGCATGATAGAAAGGAGAAAGTTATGAACACACCACAAACTCGACGCCTACAACGAACACGCAGTGATCGTATGATCGCCGGGGTTGCCGGCGGCCTGGCAAAATATCTGGGTATCGATCCGGTTATCATGCGGATTGCATTTGTCATCGTTGGGCTGATGAATGGCATCGGGGTCGTCATCTACCTTGTCCTATGGCTCTTGATGCCGAATGAAGATGCTGAGTCAACGACCAACAATCTCGATGTCGCTATCGACGAGATGCGGGCAATGATTGAACAACTAGTCGCTCGAATCCGCGATCTGTTCCGGTAATAATGTTGCTGGATTGGTGCTCTCGTAGAGGGTGATCAAAAACCTGAGTTGGTGATCACTCTCTCAGCTTCCATCTGGGTGAGGCACAGGAAATCCCTACCGCTTTCACCCTTCGACAGAGGGGCGGTTCGCGCACCGCCCTTCCGCGATGATACAATGGGCACAGGATGCGCCTGATGGGAAATGCAGCTTGTTGACTATTCATCCATGTCACAGGGCGGCGCCGTACCTCGATGGATGACTCCGTCCCGCACTTATGATCCCCCTGGCGATGCAATGACCCGCATCATCGGCGAGCAGTGCCATTCATTCCCTGGCGGCGGGAACCACTAGGGATGAATGAGAGCAGCAAGCAACTGTCGGCAAAGGAATATTCAGACACACTGGCGCTGCTGTTTCCCCTCTCTTACATCTCTGCCACTACCAGATATTCCACTGCCGTTCTGTACCTCATCGTTCCTACCCGTTCAAACCGCGCACGGCCACCGGCCCAAAACCAAGGTAATCACAGGCAGTAAGCTGATAGTACACGCCTTCGACACGACCTTGCACCGCGTTATCCCAATCGTAACGGCGATGCAGGTGACCGTAGATACACGTTGTAGCTCCGGCAGCAGTGATCAAACGAGCGAATTCCGTGGGCTGACGATTAACGAACGGCGGAAAGTGAATCATCACGATGAGCGGCTTATCGACGGCTAGTGTCTTTCCCGCCGTTAATGCTCGTTCGAGTAAACCGAGTTCGCGCTGGTAAATTGGGAGATCGGTTTCGCCAAAACCAGGTGTTTCAGGCGTGATCCAGCCTCTGGTACCACAAACGACAGCTTCGCCAATATCGATTGCGTCAGCTCCGATCAGACGTAGGCTCTGCGGGAGATGACGACGGATCGAATTGACACGGCGCGGACACCAGTAATCATGGTTCCCGCGAATGAGCACCTTCGTGCCGGGTAACGCATCTATCCATTGCAAATCGAGCAAGGCATCGGATAATTTCATTGCCCACGAGATGTCTCCGGCAATCAGTACCCAATCGGTTGCTGCTACCCGTTCACGCCACGCCTGTGCAATGCGTTCGGGATGATCTTTCCAGCCGGGACCGAAGATATCCATCGGCTTGGGACGAGCAAAAGAAAGATGGAGATCAGAAATTGTCCAGATCATAGCGCTTGATGATAACAGGCCTGGCGCTGCAATGCAACTCTGTTTTAGGAGTGTGTGATGGAATCTTCAGCACTTTATCACATACCCTATGTGGTATCACAGGCTACGGCTGACAACAAATAGCGGTATAATGGCCGTCGGCAACAGGCCCATCGGTGAAGGGACAGAATGGCTGTTCGTAATCGTGCAACGATTGCCGGAGAGCTACTCGCGGCAGAATCTACATCTTCTATCCGTACAACAGTTCGCGCAACGCTGTTGATGTTACTGCTGGCTTTGTTGGCGGGAGTAATGGCCTATCAGGCGCCACCACAAGGCCGGGTCGCCATCGGTTGGCCGGGAGATCGTCTCTTCGTTGGGGTTAGTCCCGGTCTGGGACAGGCGCCGGTTGAGCGCGGTGATCTGTTTGCCGACGAATTAACGCCTGATTCACCAACCGGGCGTTCGCGATGGACACGCGAACGAGCGGTATTGGTCTTGCCAAACGTTGGTGCCGGTTCAGCGTTGCAGTTGACCATTGTTGCCCAGGGTTGGCCGGCGTCTGTCGGTGTGCAACCGACGGTGAGCGTATTCATTGATGAGGTGTTGGTTGGTAATTTCGTTCCTACGCCACACTGGGAAGCATATTCTTTCTCTGTACCGGGGATCGTTCATCAACACGATAACCTGACGATTACGCTCCAATCATCAGCAACTCTAACCGATGAACGCGATCCACGACCGAAAGGGGTGCGACTGGCTGAAATTCGGATTGCGTCAAATCAGGAATCGGCATTGTTTTTGCCGCCAGCCTGGCCGGCAGTGGCATTGTTGGGTTGGAATGCAGTGCTATTGGCCGTATTGCTAGCCCGTTTACGGCTGAGCCAGGCTCAGGTGTATATTCTGACTACCCTCGGCATCAGTATAGCAGCGATCGGTCTGGCAGGCGCCCGCATCTGGATGGCGGCAATTCTCAACGTGGCGATGATCGGCTTACTGGCGCTCAATGTGCTTGTGTATCGACAACCACTCTTGACCTTTATCCGACGACTGGTACAGCACTATGCCCATGGACGTATCCTGGGGTATGGCCTGGTCACTGTAGCACTAGTCTGTTTCGGTTACGTCTTGTTGCACGTGTTTCATTGGACGACAGCGGTTGGGGTTCGGCTTTTCTGGCAGATTTTTCCCGATTCACTGTTACTGGCCCTCTTAGGCACCGCTCTGCTGGCGTTGATCTTGAACAATGGCCGCACCGGTTTGCCACGGCTGAGCGACGCACTGGTTGATTGGCTGGCAACACGGTATGGGGCCAGGCTCGTACTGGGACTGTTCGCCGTCATCTGGTTGGGTTTTGAAGCTACCGTGATCGCTGCCCTGCCGTATGTCGGGCATGCCGATTACAGCGATAATGCGATTGTAGCGCGTAATCTGGTTCGTGGGCGCGGATGGGTTGTTGATTATATCAGTCAATTTTATTATCTATACGATAGCGTAACCCGGCCACAAGAAACCTGGCCGCTGTTACAACCAGTCTGGATTGCGCCTTTTTTTGCATTGTTCGGGCCAACCGCCTGGGCAGCAAAGATTCCCAATTTCATTTTTGATGTTATCCTACTTGTTCTCCTGTACAACATTGGAAGCTGGCTATGGGATCGGCGAGTCGGAGTGACGGCGGCCATCATCGTGTTGACCAATTACCTCTTCTTCCGGCTGTCAATTTATGTCACAAACGATCTGGCATTTGTGGTATTTAGTCTGGCCGCAACTGCTGCGTTGCTGCGCAGCCATACCGACGGGAGAAAGCGCTGGCGATGGCTCCTGATTTCGGCAATCTGTACCGGTCTGATGATGTTGCAGAAACCCAGTGGGGCGATGTTTGCGCTGGGGATGGGGCTTTGGCAATTGACAATACTGTTAAACCATCTCCGTCCTATCCCAACCTGGCAACAACGTTGGCAACGGCTACGTACTGAACTGACACCGATTGTCGTCTGGTCACTCATCGCGCTCTTCATCCTTTCGCCATACCTGGTACGTAATATGATACTGTTTGGAAAACCGGTCTACAGTACTGAAAGTTACGATGCCTGGGTGCTCGACTATCGTGGTGTAAGTGGTGATGCCTGGGCCGAGATCTACCGCGTGTTCGCACCAGAATGGGGTGGACCCGGCCTTCCCAACCGCAGTTGGATCTTGCGCTGGGGATTTGATGCAACCATAACCAAATTCGAGACCCAGGTGCGTGAATTGCGAGCGTATCTGATGCCGGCGTGGCCAGGAGCACCAGACCCAATCGCTGCCCTATTCAGTCACGATGCGCAGAAGAACATTCTGACCTCCCTTGGTGCCTGGCTTGCGCTGACCGGTTTCCTGGCGGCAATTGCGTATCGCCGAAACTGGATGAGCCTAATAGGGTTTACGTATACGCCGTACATCCTCTTTATGCTCACCTATTGGCGTACCAATGAAGAGCGCTATTGGGTGGCACTTATTCCGTGGCTGGCGCTTCTAGCATCCTGGATGATCTGGGCCGGCTATGATCGATTGGCAACCATCGGTGATCGACGTTGGGCGCCGTTGGGGCTGATTCTGGCACTGACTGCCATCGTAACAATTGTCGCCGGTTCACAAGCCGACATTGCCGACAAGGTACGCAACGAGCCTCGTATCTGGCAGCAAGACCTGGCCGCTTATGAATGGTTACGCGCCAATACGCCACCCGATGCAGTGATTATGACCCGTCTGCCCTGGCAGGTTAACTGGCATACCGAACGACCGGCGGTGATGATTCCCAACACCGATGACCGTGAACTGCTGTTGCATATTGCCCACCACTATGGGGCAAAGTATCTAGTCTTGGAAAATCAGATGCGGGTGAAAGGTGATGTCGGTCGGCTATTAGCACCGCTGATGGATCACGCTAATCAGCCGGGGATGATCATTGACGGCTTTGAATTACTCTATGCTAGTCCGACACCTGATTTTCGTGCGTTTATCTATCGGATTCCTACTTCAAAATAGAACTTTCGTCGTATGCGTATCTTAATGTTGGCATCCTCACTGCCAAAATACCCACGAGAAACAACCGCACCGTTTATCGAAGAGATTGCCGCCGGGATCGCGGCCCGTGGTCATCAGGTGACGTTAGTCGCACCATGGCATCCCGAATTGCGCCGCCAGACCCGTGAACGTGGCATTGAACTGCGCTTTTTTCGCTATGCACCCCACCCCACCCTGAATATCTGGGGCTATGCCCAGTCACTCCATAGTGACACTCAGGTGCGTGATCGGGCATGGATTGCGGCCCCCTTTGCGCTCACAGCCTCGATGCTAGCATTACAACGCGAATTACGACAGGCCCAGGCCCGCGGAACGCCGTTCGATCTGGTGCAAGCCCATTGGGTATTGCCAAACGGCCCACCGGCAGCACTGGCAGCACTCGGTGCCCGTCTCCCATTAGTGGTTAGTTTGCATGGGAGTGACATCTACCTGGCGGAAACACAACCCATTATGGGGAAGATAGCCGGACTCGTGTTTCGCCAGGCAACAGTAGTAACTGCCTGTAGTGCAGATTTGAGTATGCGGGGAGTACGACTAGGTGCAAATCCGACGCGCACCTTTGTGATCCCCTACGGCGTCAATCCAGATCAATTTCGCCCCGATCTGACGGCTGCACAGCACTTCCGTGCCGAATGGGGTATTCCCGAAAATGCCCCGCTCGTGTTGGGCGTAGGACGCCTGGTGAGCAAAAAAGGCTTCAGTGTGCTTCTCGATGCCTGGCCGGCAGTGCTGCGGATGCATCCGACAGCCCGGCTAGTAATTGTCGGTTACGGAGATCTGCGACCAGCGCTGGAAGCGCAGGCGGCTCGACTGGGCATCGCAACGAATGTGCTGTTTACCGGCCAACTCGATCGGGCACGCACGGCAATGGCGATGGCCGCAGCCGATGTCTTTGCACTTCCAATTGTGCGTGAAGGAGTTGATGGCTTACCAAATGTCTTGCTTGAAGCGATGGGCGCAGCCCGCCCGATTGTTGCAGCGCGGGTAGCAGGGGTGCCTGATGTAATCGAAGATGGAGTGCATGGGTTAATCGTGCCTGAGCGCGATGCAGGAGCACTGGCAGCAGCTATTGGGCGTTTGATCGCTGACCGGGCACTTGCAGAACGGCTGGGGGCAGCAGCACGCAAACGGATTGTGAATGAACTGACCTGGGAAAATACGGCGGCACGTTATGAGGCGGCGTTTGCCACGGCATTGCGAGGAAATGTCAGCCTATGAAGTGGCGACCGTTGGTGATCTGGCTCATAATCGGCGTTACCGCTCTGACGATCCGTCTTTATCGCCTCGATGCCCAGAGTCTCTGGCTCGATGAAGGGAATAGCTGGGCGATGGCGATGCAACCCTGGGGTATCCTGTTTCGTGATCTGCTGCAACCGAGCGCGGCCTACCCACTCTACCATATTCTTTTGAAGGGATGGATGTGCGTAGCCGGGATGAGTGAGTGGGCGCTGCGCTTACCATCGGCCTTGGCCGGCACCCTGAGCGTTGCATTCGTGGCGCTGGCGGCACGCACGGCAGCCGGTACATCTCCCCGACGGGAGGGTATCACAATCGCGGCCTTGGTGATCAGTACACTCTCACCCTTCGCGATCTGGTATGCTCAGGAAGCAAAAGTGTACGCACTCGTGCTGGCAGTCAGCGCGGCGATGATCTGGCTGACGCTCTGGGCTGTGCAAGCTGACCACTCACAGGCATGGTTCTGGTTGATTGGGCTGGCACTGATTGCACTCTTTATTCATCGCCTCACGGCGCTACTGAGCCTGAGTATTGCGCTGATTTGGTTATTCAGCCGACCGCGGCGGTACCGCTTTGCACTCGCCGCAGGATTGCTCGCCACCGGCATCGGGATGATTGCGGCTATGGCTGCTGGTGTGGGGAGTGATCGGGCAGCGCGCGGCGCTTCAATTGCCGCCGATCCGCTTATGGCCCTCTGGTTGACGATAACTCGTTTCAGTCTTGACCGCTGGCCGGGTGATCTCGAATGGTTCTGGTTGCTGCCATGGTTGCTGATGTTCGGCCTAGGATTGCTTAGTCTACGTCACGTCTCACCAAATGTCAGACTCGTGCTGGGGGTGACGGGTAGTCTACCGCTTATCCTCTTCTCGTTACAACTGTTCGTTACCCGTCTCTATGAAACCCGCTACCTGATGATTATCTTTCCGGTATGGATCATTATTCTGGCTTTAGGGATAGGTCACACTGGCTGGCTACGCTCGGTGGGATGGTTAATGCTCATCGGAATGATAACTACTGCCGGTCTTGCCATGACGCAACCTCGTTTCGGCCTCTTTTCGGGTGATCCGGTCAAAGAACAATACCGCGACGCCATCGCGGAACTGGCACGACGGGTTCATCCCGACGATGCTGTGGTGATTCACCCAGGTTATCTGCGTCCATTGTACGACTACTACACAGCCCGCTTCAGTGTTGATCCGATGCCACAACCGATCACGTTCGCCAATTTCTGGACCGGCGAAACCGATTACAGTCAGCGCGAGTGGGATGTTGAGCGGCGCGAGGCATTAACCGGTTATACTCGGAGCTGGCTGATCATCGCACCAGATCATGCGCGAACGATTGATCCACCGCTCCCTGGCGATGAATATGGGCTGGTCGGTAACTTCTGGGCCTTTAGCCGTGAGCAGCGGACCTGGCCGTGCGGTATCTGGCGTTTCCATGGTGTTCATCTCTTCTGTCAAGAAGCACCAGAAGCCTACATCACCGGTGAGATTGTACACCCAGCGACACCGCTCACGGCTCTGTTTGGTGGTCACCTGCAATTGCTGGGTTATACCTTGAAAGCAACCACTCCGGCCGGGCCAGGAGTATATCGGGCCGGTGGCAATATTCCACTGAGTCTCTTCTGGGATGTACAGCAGCCGCTGAGCGAGGATTACAGCCTCTTTATTCATCTTTGCCGCGATTGTGAACAGCCGCCGGTTGCCGGTGATGATGGTCAACCGTTAACCGGCTATCTCCCTACCAGCACATGGCTGCCGGGCAAACCGGCGCGCGATGATCGGGCTGTCTACCTTCCACCCGATCTCGCACCCGGTCAGTACCGTCTCCTGATAGGCTGGTATCGACCAACCGATCCCACTCCAGCCGGCCGTTTACCGGTATACAGTGAGCGATCACTTGGCGACGGACGGCTCTGGTTAGCGACGATTGAGGTTATTGCTGGTGATGAATAGCCGTCTCTGGTTCAAACAACACTGGCCTCTCATACTGGCTTTGTGTTGTGGTCTTGGCTTACGAGTGGCGCTTTGGGGCAACTTGCCGCGTCTCGGTCTCATTTCCGATGAAGCCGAGTATCTGGCCGCTGCCGACTGGCTGGCCAACGGGCGTGGGTTTGCCTGGCATACCGGCTATCTCTGGACACGCGCACCACTTTACCCGCTGTTCCTGGCGGCGCATATCGTCTTGTTTGGTCGCAACGAAGCCATTATTTTTGCCAGCCAGAGCCTGCTGAGTCTGGTGAACGTTGGGCTGGTGTATGCGATAAGTCGTCAACTGGGTGCGTCCTCGCGTACTGCTGGTGGTGCAGCGCTTTTGAGTGCGCTTTCGTTACCACTCGCAATGTATCCGCAACTGCTGTTAAGCGAGACCTTATTTATCTGCCTGCTCCTGGCAGCTTTTTGGTTGTTGGCTCGTCTGCATCACCGATACCGACTTTTCATCGGCGGTTTCTTCCTCGGTCTGGCGACACTTACACGCGGGTTGTTACTTGGTTTTTTGCCGCTGGTCACGCTCTGGCTGTTCTGGCACACCACCGGCAACTTGCGCCAGCGCGCCATCACGGCGCTGCTCCCCCTGTTGAGTGCAGGATGTCTGATTGGGCCATGGGCGGTCTACGCCTCACGAACATACGGTGGCCTGATCATCATCGACACGACTGGCGCCTACAACCTGGCTTTAGGCGCCCGTACCGCCTACGATGATGGTCGCAGCGATGCCCCAACCCGCAATTTCGTGTTGGCCCTCCTCGATCCAACGCTTGATGATGCCACCCGTGTTGCACTCACTGCCAATTCGTGTCTGGCGCAGAATGGAGATCCGCGTTTGCAGACGGTATTGACCAGACCGGTGACGAGCATCACCCAGGCCGAACGACAGCAACTGCTGACTGCTGAAGGCTGGTGTCTGATTCGGGCAAAGCCGTGGGCGTTTGTCGCAAAAACGCTGATGGAGCTGATCGATCTGCTCCAAATCAATTATAGTGGCGATGAACGGTTGGTCGAGGGGTTTGCTTTGGGCCGTTTACCCGAGTGGTACACACTCGCGCTGTTTGTGCTTGATGATACATTGTACATCGTCGCGTTACCGCTCGCCGTGTTGGGCTGGGCTACCCTGAAACGAGGGCGCTCTGAACTCGCTTGGCTGATTGGGCTGTGGTTGCTCTACAACCTGGCCGCAGCACCGTTGTTGTTTGCAATTAATCGCTTCCGAACTCCGCTGTTGCCCTTTTTGTTTATTATGGCAACAACGACGCTGGCAGCCGCTCCGCGCTGGCGAATGTGGTTAGTTGATCGACGTGGCCTGCTCTACGCCACGTTCGCAGTGCTTACATGGCTCATCGCTGCCACGCCCTACGCCTACCTCGAACCACGTGCCGACGGCGCGCCATCACAATGGGCATCGTACTTCGGCCCTTATCCATCGGCACTGGCAGCCACACAGATTGCCTGGCAGCGCCGCCCACAGTATCACGCTTTTGAGCGTCTCGCCGAGGCCGTTGCCAACGACGATCTGGCAGCGTGGTCGCAAGCACTTGCCGATCCCGATTTACCACCATATGCCCGTGCGATTGGCGAGCCATTGTTAGCAGCTCGAAACGGCCAGCCAACTATCGGCTTGGAACTCTTAGCCCAACAGCAACCACTCTACCTGTGGCAAGCCGCGGTTATTCGTGGTGAACTACTCCGTCACATGGGTGATCTCACTGCTGCCCGTCAGATATTGGGGCAAACTCTGGTTGACGACTGGAATCCGACCGGCTGGGCGTGGCGCTGGCTCCACCCACCACCGTTGCCCAACCATCGGATTGATCTAGCCGATGACAACGATCTCGGTTATATCGACGGTTTTTATCTGGGTGAATTCGATCCCATACTAGGGGCAACAGTACGGTGGGCAGGTGAAACCGCACACCTTCGTTTCCCGGCAGCCGCTTCAGGACGGGAACGCCAGCTTTGCCTGCGTGCAGCCGCCAACTGGCCGGTTGATCTGTCGCCGCCGACGCTCAACGTCTGGCTCTACGATACGATGCTGGGAAGATTCCGCCCTCAACCGCAACTGCAAGAGTTCTGCCTGCCGTTACCAGCCCAACCGGCTGGCACCGATTACGTTATTACCATCACCGGCCCCGGATTTATTCCCGACGCCCTCGATCTGGTACGTCGGCAAGGGCCACAGGTCGGTCAGCTACGGATTCTGTCATTTCAACTAGACTGGGCTGAGGTAAGGTAGGACGTACCGTTGTTAGGCAAAGGGTGAGACTTGATGGTGTATCGTCATCACCTCCTTGCAATGTGGGAAGGTATGTCAGAGGGTACGGTAGGGATTCGGATCACCGAGTGGACAACCCCCTGCTCTTCCGATGTGCGAGGAAAGGAAAAACAACCAAAAACGACCGGGAAAAAAGAGGTTTCAGACAGGAGCAGATACTTTTTCAGATACAGAACGGCAAATGCATCCACTGGCCCACATCAGCGCTCAACGAGATTGAGACGGAGGAATGCGCAATTCAACCGTCGTCCCCTGACCTATCTCACTACGAATACGAAGATCGGCGCCGATCAGGCGGGCCCGCTCTTTCATCAGCTCTCAACGAGATTGAGACAGGGGAATGCGCAATTCAACCGTTGTTCCCTGACCTATCTCGCTGCGAATACGGAGATCGGCGCCGATCAGGCGGGCCCGCTCTTTCATATTCAGTAAGCCAAGAGAACCTCGGTTCGTATAGCTACTCTCGACCGCAGCGACGTTAAAGCCTTGCCCACGATCACGCACACTGGCGACAAAGTGATCTTCTTCAACGTACAGATAGATCGTGATGCTATCGGTTTTCGCGTGTTTACGGGCATTATTGATGGCCTCTTGTAAGATGATGAAGATCGCCGCTTCAATCTCAGATGGTAAACGTGGCACCTGCGCCGGTGCTTCGAGACGCAGCTTAATATCGTTCCCTGAAGGATCGCGCCAGCGCTCAACATACTGCTGGAGGGTCACCAATAACCCCTGTGTTTCGAGACCAAGCGGACGCAACTCGAAGAGTAAGTTGCGAATATCGTGGGTCGTCTTCTGAACCAGCTCCGCCAATGTATCCAGCTCAGCAGGTACTCGTTCAGGCATTGCCTTGAAGAGACGCTTAATAAACTCGATATTCATCGCAATTGCGGCAATGCTCTGGGTTGGGCCATCGTGCAAATCACGGGCAATTGCGTGCCGAACTTCAGCCTCTTTTTGCAACAGTTTATCGCGCTCTTCCTTCAAACGCTGATAGAGACGAGCATTCTCAATCGCAATCGCAGCTTGCACAGCCAACGTGGTGAGCAGTTGCATATCTTGCTCGGTAAACGGTTGTCCATCTACTTTGTTCAGCAACTGCATCGCGCCGATAACCCGATCCTTCACCCGCATTGGCACACAGACGATCGAGCGGGTCACAAAATCGGCTTCACGGCTGATCGCATCGTACCAACGAGGATCGTGTTCGACATCATTCACAATCTGCCCAATACCATGCGTCACCACCCAACCGGCAATGCCACGATCTGCTGGCATGCGGAACTGGCGCTGTTCGCCGGGGATTTCGAGCACTAACTCGTTCTTCTCTTCATCGAGGATAAAAATCGAACAACGTTCCGCGCCAACTACTTTAGGCACCCGCAGTTTGATGTCGTTGAGCAGGCTGGTCAAATCAAGATTGCTCGCCAGCGATTGACCGATCTCGTACAGCAGGTGAAGTTCACGTAAATCACGCTCGGCACGGCGCAGCATTGCCAGCTTATCGGCTTCACCGCCAATTGCGCGTACCAGCAATACTAGTAGCTCTTCATCGAGTGGTGGCTGACCGCCAGCTTGCTGGTCGTTTCGACTGACCACCAGGTGGAGCAGGCCAACCCCCTGTCCACCACTCTGGAGGGGCAACTCTATCAGATCGCGACTCTCGTCAATCGAATAAGAACCGACAATCGGTTCACCACTATCTTCACGGCGGGTAAACCCGTCACGCGCCTGTTCAATCAACAGCAATGTATCGGCATCAAGTTTGCCACGACTCACCTTCGTTGTTTCACCATACGGTGAGACGTACAGCAGTGCGCCAGCTTGCGCCGGCCAGAAGGAAATCAGTCGATCAAGTGATGCTTGAAGCAGATCAGCCACTTCGTGGTGACCGCCGGCAATAAGCAATTGACTGAGCGTTTCAAGCTGGCGCTGATTAATCGCAAGCGGCGGCATAGGACACCTCGAGTTGTGGCAATACGTAAAGATTTAGACTGATAATGAATATTATAGCGTATTATACCGCCCCTGCAATGAGAAGTGAAAAAAGAAATAGAAAAATGGGGAAGGTCAAGTTCCCAATTCACCCCTAGCAAATCCGCTCAGTCGCGGGCGATGAACGGTTTTATCACGTCTGATAACGCAAGAACCAACCCATCCAAGACATACCCACTTGCGATAAACTATACATCACTCACACCGTTAGGGATAGGAACTTCCTCCTCACCCGATCAGATGATCATTGGTGGTGATCGAAACAAGATGAGTTGAGAAGATGGAACGCTTCAAAGTCTGTCATCGCAGTGAATTGCCGCCTGGTTCTATGCGCTACGTTGATATCGACGGACTCCCGATCGGTTTGGCTAACGTGCAGGGAACCATTTACGCCTTCAGCGACAGTTGTCGCCACGAAGGCGGTCCTCTTTCAGCAGGCGTACTCATCGAATACACCGTGACCTGCCCGTGGCACGGGTGGACTTACGATGTACGTAGTGGGAAGAGTATTGTGCCGCCGGTTGGTTTGCGCATCGCAACGTACCCGGTTGAAATCATCGACGACGATGTGTACGTGGTTATTGATTGGTCTTCCGAGAAGTGATACAGCGCTACCGAACACAGTCGGCGGGCGGGTTTGGCACCCGCCCCGGCCCTTTCATACCCCATGACCACTGCCGGACAGATCATGTTCGGACGTGATGGAAATGACGAGAAACAGTGTCCAGAATCTGCTATCGGATAACTGCCGGCACATAGACGTTATAGAAAACAGGCAGCATTGATAGCGGTCCCAACCTCTCATCCGGTTCCGATCCTGGATTGAGAGGGACGATACCGGCGGTCAAGAATTCATTCCAGGCGGTATTTCTCGTAAACTGAAAGAGACGATGTTGAGTGTACCTGTTGAATACATCACCTTTTTGATACGGATAGAAAATCGAAATCCCGTTAACGTCCGTCATATCTACGTAGGGAGCACCAGACTCGCTAGGGAGAAAACCACTTCTAGCACGGTGACCATTGGGAAGGATAAACGACTGGGTACCGGTCAATTCATCGATCAGTTCAGTCGCTCGTTGCCGGATCGCCTGATCCTGGATTTCATTGCGGATGATTCGTACCCAGCTTAGCAAATCAAGGTATGCATCTTCAGGATCGTTGATACGATCGCCATTACTCTCGATATGAGCACTACGGTTGCGAATATCATTGAGGTGATTTTGTTGTGCAACACTATTGTTCGCGTATGCTGCCAGCTCGCGCGCCAACCTGCTCACTGCTTGCGCAACGGTAGGAACGCGCCCTAGATCAAGAGCGGTAATGGTAAATGGGTATCCGAAAGAACTTGCACGATCGGCGTACTTCTCGACTACCGTTCGTGCTACCATTTCAGGTGTAGTGTTGGCACTGATGTTGGCAAAGTAATCTTCATAGGCAAAGAATGACCATCCCAGGTATTGCGAGCTGATCAAGAACCGGGAACGGGGCGGAACCTCACTGCGGGGGCGAAGCTCGTAGGCAACCTCCAGGAGACCCATCGAACAGGCATCGAGGTGAATGACGTCAATGGGCAAAATATCTTCCGTGTTAAGTACCTCGCCAAGCTCTTTGACAGTCAAAAAAGCACTTTCATTACTCACTCCATCATCAAGGTAATCACTGGTCGAATCCCAGGAAATACCCTTCACACCTTGTCCATGATCGGCAATCGCCAGATAATAGTGTCGGGCTGGAAATTGACTTTGCCCCCAACGCAGGAAACTTCTGAGTGTGGCCGGATCATCCATCTGCCGCTCGGCAAAATGCTCTGTTTGACCCGGTATGAGCACGCGATACGTGTCATTCGCGCCTGGCCCATCGACAAGTGCAGCAACACGAATCGTCGGATTACGAGATGCGAGCGATCGCAACTCTTCCAATGCCCGATTGTAGGAGGCCAAGATGTTTTGACCACCTTCACGGTCATCTGCATTGAGGTACAGCAGTATCGTCCATGCTGGTAGCGATTGCGGCTGGGGAACTACAAACACCGAGATGCTTTCAGACGTTGCCTGTTCATTTTCATTATCGCGCACTGACAGGCTGATCCTGTGCATCCCCGACTGTAGACTGTTCGCCGGGATCTCCAGTACCGGTTGGTTACCGATAGTACCATTCAGGTTGGAAGTCCAGCGCCACTCGACAATGCTGTCACTCTCATCACTGTCTTGCGCCATACCCCGAACTATCAGTGTGTCGCTACCCTCCAGACTAGACAAATTCACATGCGTAATGGTTGCTATCGGTTGGGTGTAGCGCATCGGTTGGAAGATGAGCACCTGTTTCGTATTCGGGTTGAAAGCGTAGATGTTGCCATTCGTAGCGATGTCCCATCCTCTAACCGGCCCTTCAAGATCAATCGTGGCTGCCGGACTATTCGCTAAGGTGTCTGGACGGACGTGCAGCGTACTCGCATTGTACACATACACATTGCTCCCGAAGACATGTAACACATCATCGGCTAGCGGATCGATCGTGATTGCCAACGTACCGGCATGATTCCCATTAGCCGTGAATTTGTGAATCCGGCTAAAGTTATTGAGACCGGCATCGGCAACGTAGACATAGCCATTGGCATCAATCGCCAGATCCACCGGCAGAAAGATCCGATCATCCCTCCATTCACTCTGACGTTGACCGTTTGACAAGAATGAGACCACCTTCCCATCTTGCTTATCGGTCAGGAAGATTGTGCCGTTTGCCGCGACTGCAATAGCACCGGCAGTAACGTTAGTGAAAGCAAATGAAGAACGTTGCGCACCATTGGCGTCTAATTGATACACCCTCCCTGACGTGAGACTCAACTGATCGAGGATGTAAATCCATCCATCCAGACCTCGCGTCATGTCGATAATCTTTTGCGGTGGTGGGTCAAGCTGCAAATGGGTAATCTGCTGGTTATCTAGCCGGGCAACCAGAGCCGGATCGCGGTTCGCTATCAGGACGCCTGTCGCGGAAACGACGACCATCCCCACGATGTCGCGATAGCGACTCGCTGCTCCCCACGAGCGAATCTGGTTCGTGGTTGGGTCTACTATCGTCACCTTGTTATCGAAACTTGTGAGGTAAAGCCTGCCATCCGCAGCCACTGTCAGATCGGTAAAGACTGCCCCTGCAACAGACCACTGACGTTCAAGGGTACCGCTTGCCGACAGACGTGCGACACCGATGGTTGGATCGGTCACCCAGAGTTTGTTGTCGCCATCAACAGCAATATTCTGGATGTGGCTCAGTGACGTTGAAATTACTCCGATCAAGGAACCGTTGAGGGCAAATTTGTAAATCTTATCAAAGCCTCCGGTGATATAGACGTTGTTGTTGCGATCAACTGCAATCCCGCTGCCATTGAGATTGAGACTGGTCGGCCACTGCCACTGTCGTCGTAATGTTCCGGCAGTCGAAAAGAAAGAGACACCTCGATCATAAACGACAGCAATATCACCGTCGGGAGTCATCGCCATATCGTTGGCAAGCGGGCATTGCTCAACGTTCGGGCATAATGACCAGAGAGAAACCCGATTTCCCTGCTGATCAAACTTCTGAATGCGTCGATTCCCGACATCGAGGATGTAAACATTCTGGGTCGGATCGATGACAACACGGGCCGGTCGGTTAAATTGTCCCTCAGTACGACCATACCTGCCCCATTGGCGAACAGGAGTTTCCGTACGGTCGAAGACTTGAACCTGATGACCCTCTTGCTCAACGACAAAAATCGTACCATTCGCACTAACTGCGATCCCACTGGCGCCATCAAACCGACCTGGCTCGTCCCTCAGAGGAAATGATTGAATGCTGACATAATCGCTGCCATGACGACGCGGTAGCACGATGTCAACCTGTTGACTCCCCGGTTGCGTGATGTATGTCAGTGTGCGTTCACGCTGCCCAAAACGCACGGTGATCGTGATGGTTTCACCAGGCTGAATGTTCAAGGGTGCACTGTTCAAATTAAGTTCGTAATAGGGCGAACCACTCGCCACACTTATAATACGAGTCACTGTAGAAAAGCGATCTCCTCGTGGACTGGTGATAATAACGTCTGCACCGGCAACCGCTTCACCGTCAACATAGACTCGGCCATTGAGACAGCACGTCACCATTGATCCCCCTGGCGGTGTGACACCACCACAACCACGAGGTAGAGGCACAGGTGGCTCGTCGGATAGATCGGATACCGGCATTGGTGGTGTTGTTAGTGATGTACTATGTACGGGCGAATGAAAAGACATTAGAATAGCAAGTACCATCACGATGAGGGCAACGCGGCTGGTGGGATAACGGTAGGTTTTCATGAGGTTCTCCCTCTCATTCTAGGAGCAAGAATCCCGACCCGATGCAGAAGTCTACACCTGGTACGCTGTTCTACCATAAGAGATGGTGGAACACACTGGTTTTTGGCAGTCACAGAAGAAAAAAACTACCCATACAGAGTACTTCCCACATCTTTGTCTGATGCTCCAAACTCCACTGTCTTATCCAGAGCAGTGATGTGGGAGGAGTGAGATGAGGCTTTCAACTCGCCACCATTTTCCCATGACACTTCCTTTTGGGCGAGGTGGGGGCGACGAGCAGCGAGCAGGCTGCGCAATATCGCCATTTGCCCCTGCTCTTCCACACGGGTAGAGGCAGAAAGCGAGGCTCGTTCTGCAATACAAGCACTGAAAACGTCGAGCATCCTTACTTCTCTAGGGGTTTCCAGCTTCTTTTCCATCACGCCTCGACCTGTACAGGTTCCTTTGATCCGCTGGCCCGCATCCTGTGGTGGCATCGGTGAAACCTGCGCACGTCTATCAGCACCCCTCTTGAGCGAGTGGAAACCACTCCTACTGATGTGGCGAAAGGAACGCCAGCGAGCCAACGAAAGCGTAGCGCAGCCCACCATCAGAACGGGAAGCAGCACGCCTCCTCAATCCTTAGAACGCGACCCTGGAAACTCGCACATCCAGACAAGAGGTGCATTCTTAGAAACTCGCTCTTTTGTCAGCGGTTGTAACCCAAAATATCACGAATGATGTAATCTTGTTGCAAGCGGCGAAGATAATTTTGCTTGATCTGATAAATGCGCTGTACGTTCGGAAATCGCTGTGGAAATTTATGAACAATATCTTGTGGTTTATACCCCTGTAGATCAAGTCTCAGAATGACAAGCTCCTCTTCCGATAAGAGAGTCAGGATGCGCTGCCAGAGCGCTACCTTGAATTCAAGATCATAATTATTATTGTTAGGTACGGATTGTGTTAATCTATCGGTCAATCTCTGCCGTCTCTTCGTTCGGAGCACCGTTAAGACTGCCGTCTGAATGCACTTTTTCCAGTATTGAAAGAGCTTAGCCAGATCATTAGTTGCGGTAAGGCCCGGGTTACGCTGACTGGCTCTATGAAGAGCGATGAGTGCATCGTGGAGGATCCCCTGGATGTCGTCTTCTTCAATATCAACATGGACACCCTTAGAAGACGCTGCATCAAAAGATCGTCGAATCCAGAGGTACTGCATCCGCCCGAACAGTGTAAAGATGTACGACCAGGCTACTTGATCACCAGCAAAAGCCCGCCGGAACAGGGTCATACATGCCGGTGATTGTTGTTCGTATGACTGGCGGAAATCTGCTCTCTCGCTCTCACACAAGCGGATAAGCTCTTCCAGAGGCAGCTCAGACATATTCATTGATTTACCTCGACCCGCACTACACAATAACCCCCGGCAGGAATGCTGTCACAGCCCGCCAGTTACACGTACTATCGATGATCGTTTCTGCATCTGGTGGAAGTGTAATGTTTCATGATAAACATGTTATGAATAGGTGCTCAGTCAGTATTGTCTAAATGTAATGTATTTTTATTTAATCATGAATTCGGATCAGAAGCAACTCGAAAGATACACCATAAAATATTTTAAACAGCAATCAATGAGAATAGCAAAGTAGAGATCGAATTTGAAAGCATAGCCGAATCACCGGTATAGCACGCAAAAATCTTGCCAGTAACGGATTTTTCGTTACCAGCATAGTTGGTTCACGTATTCCAGCCATCCATCTCTGTCAAGCCGAAAAACGCTGCCCCGCATCCTGACGTGAACAGTTGGAAATGATCGCTCGCGCTGACGAGGCGAAGCGCTGCTGCGCCTCGCGCCCATACCTCGGCGGGTGAACATCATCACCTATACCAACAGGCGAGACCTCACACTCCTCCATCCGCTCCCTGTGTGGGAGCGGACTGGGGCCGAGGGAGGGTACGGGGAGCACCATTTCCCGCACGAGCGCTGAAAACGCTCAAAACCCCACGGGCGCAGGGTGCTACACACCACGCCAGTGTGCTAACGAGGGGTGATCCCTCGCCTTGATAAATACAGAAACGGCTATAATCTCCAAACCGATACATCCAGGTAATTCGGTCCTGGTAACATACCGGATATACTAGATAGGGCATTTAAACAATCAATTGAACACATTCTCACTTAGAGTTTCACCGCTTCTCCCCACAACGAGCGTTGAAGGGGAGCTATGAATGCTGAGTATGTTCAAGCCCACGTCGATTGCGGTTGTTAGACATGTTTTACCCACTGCCAAATTTACTCTGCTGGCACGTCTCTATATAGAGAACCGATAAAGAATCGGCTCAAGATAGTTGGTAATAGCAAATTGAAACGTGTGGATTACATTTCCCGTTCGACTCGCATCAGTTCAGAATTCAACGGAGGATCGCAGTGCAGTCGAGGTATCGTTTCGTGATCACCCTCACCATCATCATAGCGGTCATCGGCGTAGGATTGGGGAACTCGGTCACCACCGAAAGATCGATCGTTAGTGAGAGTATCGCTGCCGCCGCACCTGCTGGCGGTGTCACGACACAGCAGACACAGCCGTACCGCGTCTTTCAGTTTGCCGTCGGCGCCCATGCGACCGTGGGGCAGTTCAACATTCCTTCCGACGTGGCCGTGGCGCCCGACGGCACTGTCTACGTGGTGGAATCCTGGTATGGCCGCATCCATCGCTTCAGCGCCACCGGCGAGTTCCTCGGCGGGTGGGGATTACGCGGCAGCGGTGACGGGCAGTTCAACAGTCCCTCTGATGTGGCAGTGGCGCCCGACGGCACGGTTTACGTGGCGGATAGGGGCAACCACCGCATCCAGCGCTTCAGCGCCGATGGTGCCTTCCTCGGTGTGTGGGGATCAGGTGGCAGCGGCAACGGGCAGTTCAACTATCCTTCCGGCGTGGCCGTCGCGCCCGATGGCACGGTCTATGTGGCGGATACCGGCAACTACCGCATCCAGCGTTTCAGCGCCAGCGGAACCTTCCTCGGCGCGTGGGGATCACCCGGCATCGGCGACGGGCAGTTCATCAGCAATCCTTCCGGCGTGGCCGTCGCGCCCGATGGCACGGTCTATGTGGCGGATGCCTACCGCATCCAGCGTTTCAGCGCCAGCGGAGTCTTCCTCGGCGCGTGGGGGTCAGAGGGCAGCGGCGACGGGCAGTTCGCCCTGACTTCCGACGTGGCCGTCGCGCCCGACGGCACGGTTTACGTGGCGGATAGTGTTAATTACTACGGCAACCACCGCATCCAGCGCTTCAGCGCCAGCGGAGTCTTCCTCGGCGCGTGGGGGTCATGGGGCGGCGGCTATGGGCAGTTCAAATATCCTTCCGGCGTGGCCGTCGCGCCCGATGGCACGGTTTACGTGGCGGATAGCGGCAACTACCGCATCCAGCGCTTCAGCGCCGATGGTGCCTTCCTCGGTGTGTGGGGATCAGGTGGCAGCGGCAACGGGCAGTTCGCCGAGCCTTCCGGCGTGGCCGTCGCGCCCGACGGCACGGTCTATGTGGCGGATAGAGACAACCACCGCATCCAGCGCTTCAGCGCCAGCGGAACCTTCCTCGGCGCGTGGGGTTCATGGGGCAGTGGCAACGGGCAGTTCAGCAATCCTTCCGGCGTAGCAGCGGCGCCCGATGGCACCGTCTATGTGGCAGACACCGGCAACCACCGCATCCAGCGTTTCAGCGCCAGCGGAACCTTCCTCGGCGCGTGGGGGGCGCAGGGTAGCAGCGACGGGCAGTTCAGCAGACCTGCCGACGTGGCGGTTGCACCTGACGGTACGGTCTATGTCGCGGATACGGGCAATTACCGCATCCAGCGCTTTAGCGCCACCGGCACGTTCCTTGGCTCGTGGGGGTCATGGGGCACCAACAACGGGCAATTCAACAGACCTTCCGGCGTAGCGGTAGCACCTGACGGCACGGTCTACGTCGCGGATAGCGGCAACTACCGCATCCAGCGCTTCAGCGCCACCGGCGCGTTCCTTGGCACGTGGGGGTCATGGGGCACCAACAACGGGCAATTCAAAAGCCCTTCCGGCGTGGCGGTAGCACCTGACGGCACGGTCTACGTCGCGGATAGCGGCAACTACCGCATCCAGCGCTTCAGCGCCACCGGCGCGTTCCTTGGCACGTGGGGATCGTCTGGCAGCGCCGATGGGCGGTTCAGCAATCCTTCCGACGTGGCCGTCGCGCCCGACGGCACGGTTTACGTGGCGGATAGCGGCAACCACCGCATCCAGCGCTTCAACGCCAGCGGAACCTTCCTCGGCGCGTGGGGGTCGCGGTACAGAGGAGACACCATATGGGGATGGGGAAGTACTTCCAGCGTAGCCACTGCGCCCGACGGCACGGTCTACGTGGCGGCTCAATACGATCTATACAATCACTACAATCACCGCATCCAGCGTTTCAGCGCCAGCGGAGTCTTCCTCGGCGCGTGGGGGTCAGAGGGCAGCGGCGACGGGCAGTTCGCCGGGACTTCCGACGTGGCCGTCGCGCCCGACGGCACGGTTTACGTGGCGGATAGGGGCAACCACCGCATCCAGCGCTTCAGCGCCGATGGTGCCTTCCTCGGTGTGTGGGGATCAGGTGGCAGCGGCAACGGGCAGTTCAACTATCCTTCCGGCGTGGCCGTCGCGCCCGATGGCACGGTCTATGTCGCAGATACGGGCAACCACCGCATCCAGCGCTTCAACGCCAGCGGAACCCTTCTCGGTGCGTGGGGGTCAGAGGGCAGCGGCGACGGGCAGTTCAGCAGACCTGCCGACGTGGCGGTTGCACCTGACGGTACGGTCTATGTCGCGGATACGGGCAATTACCGCATCCAGCGCTTCAGCGCAACCGGAACCTTCCTTGGCGCGTGGGGTTGGGGTTCATGGGGCAGTGGCAACGGGCAGTTCAGCAATCCGTCCGGCGTGGCCGTCGCGCCCGATGGCACGGTCTATGTCGCAGATACGGGCAACCACCGCATCCAGCGCTTCAACGCCAGCGGAACCCTTCTCGGTGCGTGGGGGTCAGAGGGCAGCGGCGACGGGCAGTTCAGCAGACCTGCCGACGTGGCGGTTGCACCTGACGGTACGGTCTATGTCGCGGATACGGGCAATTACCGCATCCAGGTGTTCGGGACAGACTACCCAAATGCCTGGCGCGGCGAGTTCTTCGCCAACGACTGGCTTGCCGGGCCGGTGCTGCATGTTGAAAATGTGCCCGACCTGTTCCTGAACCGGTCGTGGACCGGGCAACCGGCGGCGACCATCCCCGCCGACCATTTCACCAGCCGCTGGATGCGCTATGTGAACTTCCCGACTGCCGGACGCTACCGCTTCACCATCCGCGCCGACGATGGCGTGCGTTTCTGGGTCGATGACCGGCTGGTGGTCGAGTCCTGGCAGCCGCAGTCGCCCACCCGCGAGGTGACCGTTGAGCTGTCGGCGGGCTATCACAAGCTGCTGCTTGAGCACTGGGATCAGCAGGGCGTGGCGAGCCTTGCGCTGGAGTGGACGAGGGTGAACGATGGGACGCCCACCCTAACGGCGACCCCATCCCCGACAGCCACGCCTACGCCGACGGCCACGGCCATCCCAACAGCAACTCCATCCCCGACAGCCACGCCTACGCCGACGGCCACACCCGCGCTACCCCAAACCCCCACCAACCTGCGCCAAACCGGGCGCACCACCACCAGCATCACCCTCACCTGGCAGGACAATGCGGTGAACGAAACCGGCTTCCACCTCTATCGCAACGGCACTCGCATTGCCACTCTGGTCGCGAATATCACCACCTACACCGATACCGGTCTGACCTGCGGTCAGAGCTATCGCTATCGGGTTAGCGCCTACAACACCGTTGGCGAGTCGGCAATGAGCGAAGAGCTAACCGCCACCACTGCCGATTGTTCGCACTTCCTCTTTATGCTCTACCTCAACGGTGATAATGACCTTTATCGCTACGTAGAACGTGCGCTTCAGGCCCTCGAACGAGCAGCAGCGAACCCCAATGTTCTTATCGTGGCCGTGGTCGATGGTCCCCGAAACGGTGACACGCAGCGCCTGGTATTTGGGGCAACAGGGGTACAGCGCGAGCCGCTGGGTGAGCTTAATATGGGCAACCCGCAAACCCTTCAGGCGTTTGTTCAGTGGGCGCGGGAGCGCTACCCGGCCCAATATTCCTACCTGGCCCTGGCCGGACACGGCAATGGCCTGGTCGGCATCGGGCCGGATTGGAACGATAGGGATGATGTTCTTGACGCCGAGGAAATCCGGTTAGCTTTACGCGAAGCAACGAACAATGGGCAGCGCAAGATTGATATTGTTCATTACGATTCCTGCTCGATGGCCCTGTTCGAGCATGCGTATGAGATACGCGACTACGCCCATTATCTGATTGCTTCACAGTACTTGGCCTGGTCGGTCTTTGCCTACCGCGATTACGCAGCGCAGGTGAGCATCCAGGACGCCACGATGCTGTCCGGCCTAGACGAGGTGATTGCCAGTGTGAGTGCCGAGAGTACCCCGCGCACCCTGGCGACGCAGATCGCCGAACGCTATTTCAACCATCCTCAACTCACCGATAAGCCACGCACGATCGCGGTGCTCGATCTGGGACAGGTCGAATCGGTGCGTCAGGCCCTCGATCAGCTTGTCATCCTGCTCAAAAATGAAATAGCCAGCGTGCAAACGCCGCTGAAAAACATCCGTCAGCAGGTGCAAACGTTCGATTCGCGCTCACCCGCCTATGTAAACGACCCACAGGATGAGTATATCGACCTCTACCACTGGGCGAGTCTGGTACGGTCGCTCCCCAACGTGTCTATCAGTACTGCCGCTCAGGAGTTGATGGATAAGGTGCGCACGCAGTTGGTGGTCCTTTCAAGGCGAGCGAGTGGTCAGTATGCTGGTAGTGCGATCAATCTCGACCAGGCCTACGGGGTGAGTCTCTACTACCCATTCTGGTCAGGTGGGAGCGGGTACCGAACGTATATGGCCGACCGGATGTTCCAGTTCACGAGTAATAGTCAATGGGACGATTTTCTCGTTGACTACTTTGGCGTGACAGGATTATTCGGTACTGAGATGGAGCCACCGACCTTATTGCTTATGCTTCAGCCAAACGACGTCGTGTACGTGCCCCTGGTCGTGCGTGGGCTCTAGCCGCAGGGCGCGATCCTCTCTGGTGAGAGCGGACGGGATCTAGGGGGAAGGTGCGTGGACGCACTCCCCCTTCCTCTCTCCATGTGGGAGAAGAAGGGGGCTGGGGGAAGGTGAAGGCACCAAATGTCCCTATCTCTCACTCTTCACTCCTCACTCCTCTCCCCTCACTCCTCACCATTACATCCCCTTGCTCGGCCAGAGCCACAGCAACGCGCTCAGCCGCTTGCACGCCGTTGGCCCACGTCTTCGGTACGCCAACACCGTCACGGTAGCTGCCGGTCAATTGCAAGGTCGGGAGACGCTGTTCAAGCCGTTCCAACGTTGTGATTCGTTCACGGTGACCAAACGTATATTGGGCGATGGCATGACGCCAGCGTGTGACGTGCGTGAGGATGGGTTGACCGTTGATCCCCAGAAGTTGCTGATGATCGCGAATGGCCGCCTCAATCAGCGCTTCTTCGCTCTGATCGACTAGCTCTGGCCGGATTGCACCACCACTCAGAGTTGTTGTGAGCACTCGATCAGGTGGCGCTACGTGCGGGAAGATGCTCGATGTCCAGAGGATACCAAGAAATTGTCGCTGTTCGCTCGATGGAGCTAACACACCAAAACCGCACAACTCACGACTGAGCTGAGACCGCCGAAAACCGAGATGGACGACTGCAACTGGCGCATACGGGATCCCGCGCAGGGCAGCGGCGGCTTGTGCATCAACTGACTCGATCAGGTTGGCCGCAGCGTATGCGGGGGTAGCAATGATCACACTCCGACTGCTGATCGTCTCCAGACCGTTTGCGCCATCAACGGTCACTTCCCACAGCGAGCCACGTTGCTGTAGGCGAACTGCTTGCCGCTCAGTCCAGACATTCCCTGCGCCTAACGCCCGCGCCAGAGCGAGCGGCCATTCCGCCAACCCGCCACGAAAACTAAAGGTACGGCTACGCATCTTCGGTTCGCTCAGGCGAGCTTTATCCTTCGGTTTCCTCAGCATGCCCCGCACGATGCTGCCACCCCGCTGCGCTGCTTCCCATAACGATGGAAAGACGGCTGCAACCGAGAGGTGCTGTGGATTACCGGCGTATACCCCAGCAACGAAGGGGTCGATCAGATGGTTCGTAGCTTCAGGACCAATGCGGCGCGCAAAAAAGGCAGCAACACTCTCATCACCACTGCCTGGTTTGAGGTTAACAAATGGCTCCGCCAGGACACGCGCTTTGCCCTGCCACGAGAGTAATGACGTGCCGATCAGGCCAATCGGTGAGGTTGGTATCTCGATTGGCCGGCCCTTAATCAAAATGAAACGACGTTTACTACAACGCTCCGCCAGAGTAATCCGTTCACGAAGCCCTAAATCAACCAGTTCTTGCCATAACCGTACATCTTTCGTCCCTAGCGTATTTGGCCCGCAATCGAGTGTAAAACCTTCCGGCGTCGTGATGCTATGGATCACCCCACCGACCCGATTGGCGGCCTCGATAACCAGGACACGGTACCCGCGCTTATAAAGGGTATAGGCTGCTGCTAAACCACCGATTCCGCCTCCGATTACCACACTGTCATAGGCCGCTATCATGCGTAATCCTCCTTATACTGTGCTCGAGAAGATCGGTCGTTCTGTTGCTTGCTGGAGATACCGGTCAAGTTCCATCGCCAGGTTTCTAACGAAGAAGCGACCGCGGTCGGTTACTCGTAAGCGGTTCGGCTCAACCACCACCAGATGATCATCGGCATACGCCGCTATTCGTTCAATTTCAGCCGTAAAAACATCACCCAAGCGCCAGCCGTGGGGTGGGAGGCGCAGATCAAATGGAACTTCGAGATTGCACATCAAATGCATGATAGCATGACGCCGCATAAGATCGTCGTCGCTGAGCCGCATTCCGCGTGTAATTGGGAGACGCCCTTCGTCGATGGCACGCTGGTAACGTCCTAGACCGGAGTCGTTTTGTACATACCGTCCGGCAAGATCGCCAATTGCACTCATCCCGAAGCCGATCTGGTGGGGTGCCGGTAAGACGGTATAACCCATAAAATTGCGCTGTAACCGCCGCTCGCGTGCTGCTATCGCCAACTCATCGTTCGCCAGGGCGAAATGATCCATCCCGATCCATTCATACCCGACGGCGGTTAAGGTTTCAATCGCTTGTCGGAACAGTTGAAACTTATCGTAACCGGTTGGCAATTGACGGGCATCCACCCGTTTCTGATTGGGGCGGGCCTGTGGTAGATGGGCATAGCTAAAACAGGCAATCCGATCAGGGTGAAGATCGATCATCGCCTGGAGGGTCATAGCAAAGCTGGCCGGGGTTTGATAGGGTAAGCCGTAGACAAGATCGATGTTAATGCTGCTAAATCCGGCGTCACGCGCCGCTCGCACCATGTTCTCGGTCTGCCAGAGAGGCTGAATGCGCCCAATTGCAATCTGTACTTCCTGAGCAATATCCTGTACCCCGAAGCTAATGCGGTTGAATCCTAGCTCGCGGAAGAGAAAAACCTGTTCACGACTACCGATCCTCGGATCAACTTCGAGTGCGACCTCGGCGTCGGGAGCAATGGTAAAGGCGGCTCTCAACAATCCCATCAAGCGTCGAGTTTGTGCTTCATTCAAAAAGTTGGGTGTGCCGCCGCCCCAGTGCAACTGTACGACTCGTCGACCTGTATTCAGGTGTGCCGTAATCATCGCTAGCTCATGTTCGATCCGATCAAGATACTGATCAACGACCGCGGGCCGCCGTGTCGATGTGGCATTGCACCCACAGTAGGCACAACGTTCAGCACAAAAGGGTAAATGCACGTAGACGCTGATCGGGTCGTTGGTGACCGCAACATCGTGCAGTGCAGCCAGATAATCTTCAGCGGTAAACGTGTTGCTCCAATGGGGAACGGTCGGATAGCTGGTGTAGCGCGGGCCGGGTCGATTGTAGCGATCAATCGTTTCGCGAGTAATCTCGACAGTCATAACAGCCCCTCTTGTCGCAGAAATGATGTAGTTCAGTTTTCAAACTACAGGCCCAGAAAAAATATGATCACCAGGTTTTTCTCAAAAGCACATGATTAGTCTGATTGTAGCATGATAGTCAATCATTTGAACATCTGAAAAAGATATCTCTCAGCGTGGCATGATCGGCTTTTGACCGATAGTAGTGCGCTAGAGGGCCAGTGTGTGACACCAGCTTTCGTTATCGAAGGACAACGATGATAAATATTTTTTCTTTTAATGAGGTAATTGTCAACCGCTCATCATCGAGAGTCGGCTGTTCTCGTGCTATACTGTGATGCCGCATTCAGGCGGAACAATAGCATAATGGTGATGTTCATGAGACGTTCACAACAACGACCGATTCGTTTGAGTGCGCTCCGCTGTATTATCTATGAAGTGGCGCTCAACGGCTGGCGTATCCTGCGTCGCACGGTTAACGATTTTAGTCTCTGGCGATTAATTGAATATCCTTGGGCCACCAGAGCACTCGATGTTCGTCGTGGTGATCTGGTTGTCGATATTGGATCGGGAACTTCCTCCTTTCCACATATGCTGGCGAAAGAGGGAGTTGATGTTGTTGTCCTCGAACTCGATCCGGATCGGGTACGCTGGCAACAGGCCAAACGAGTGGCCACAGCACGCCCAGGTGATGGTCGCTTCTTCCCACTGGTCGCCAGCGCCACAGCGATGCCTTTCCGATCTGATACAGTATCCCGCATTGCGGCTGTCTCGACGCTCGAGCATATTCCCGATGATGAAGCGGTTGGCCGTGAAATTGGCAGAGTATTGGCGCCTGGTGGTATTGCGGTCATCACGATTCCCTACACGAGTAGCGAGCGAACCGGCTTTTTCGAGGGTATTCGCCGTTTTAAGCGGGTAGCTCGTAATGCCTTTGTCCAAGAGGGGAAAGCCGGTTCCTTCTTCCGTTTCTACACTGACGACGACATTCAGCGTGTGTACGTTCAGCCGGCAGGTTTACAGATCAGTCCGCTGCGTGGATTCGGTCGCTCGATCCTCAACTGGCGCTACCACGAAACCAGGCTGACCCGCTTCTGGCGCACCTTTATTCTCAAAGATTTGCTGCTGGCCTGGATCGTTCATCCGCTCGAAGAGCGGTTTGATCGCAGCGATCCCCTCTATGTGATGTTTACGCTGCGCAAACCTGATGTAAGGTCGCGATCGTGATCTGCTGGTTCGGAACAAATTTCCTCAAGCATACGTCTGAGTCATGGTAGGATAGGTCTGGGATGGAATCGACCATGCGAGTCATCTACATATTACCGCGCTACGATAGTGCAGCGATGGGCAATCGGATTCATACTGAGGTCATTCATGCCTGGCGCGAGTTGGGGATCACCGCCGAAGTCCTCAGTCTGGCCCCTGCGCAGTCCCAACCTACTTGCACGGTAGAAGATGGGATCGTTGTTCATCGCTTGCCTTCGCGTGGTCGTTTCACAACGCAGCTTGCCAATCGTGCGTTGGCTGCACTCTTTTTCTACCCCTATCTGACAAGTGCGATTGTTGGGATGCGCCGTTTCTTTGCAACCAATCCAACTTATGATCTTTGTCACGTGGAAACGGCATTTCCACTCGGCTTCGCCGCACTGCTTGCCGGTAGACGGGTACCACCGCTGGCCGTAACCTTACCCGGCGCCGATGTGATGGCCGAACCTGAATATGACTATGGCTATGCGCGCTTTCCGGCAGTACGTGCTGTGTTGCCACTGGTGTTTCGGCGCGCACGAGTGATCCGGGCCGATTCACCACAGATTCGGGAGCTGGCCATCGCTCGTGGTGCACCACCGGCTAAGGTAACGGCCATCCCATATAACATTACCGCCGATAGCTTTCCGCCGCACGATACGCCGCTGAGTGCGTTTCGTGCCCACAGTCGGGAAATTATTGTTGCTCGCCATCGTCTCGATCCATCCCGCCCCATCATTGTCAGTCTCAACCGGCTCCATCCCTTCAAAGGAATTGCCTACCTGGTTGAAGCCATCCCCACCATCCGCACTGCCGGTCTTTCACCACAAGTAGTCATTGTCGGACCGAATCGCTCAACACCACGTTTCGGCGATTACGGTGCATTTCTCCGTCGCCGGGCACTGGAATTAGGGGTTGCAACTGATGTGATTTTTACCGGTGCTATCCCGCACCACGAAGCCCGTACTTATCTGGCCGGTGCAGATGTCGTGGTTGTCCCGTCGGTCGCCGAGTCGTTTAGTCGGGTGGTAATTGAAGCCTGTGCAGTTGGTACGCCGCCGGTCGTTACGCGCACGACCGGTGCGAGTGCCTATGTGGCAGTAGCTCAGGCTGGTCTCGTTGTTGAACCACGTTCAGGACCGGCCATTGGTGAGGCAATTGTGTCTCTCCTGCGAGATCCGGGTGTATGGCAAACCTATAGCGAACGGGCAGCAGCATTGGCGCCGCAGTTCTCATCAGCGTGCATCGCAGACGATCTGGCTAGTCTGTACCAGACTGCCTTGCACGGTCAGCCAATGCCAGCACCGATGCTCGGTCAATAACTGTCGATGTTGTTATACATCTGTTAAGGAGGAATTTCATGCCGCGAAGAACCAGTGTTGTACCCATCATTGCGCTGGCGGCTACGCTACTGGCAATAGGTGTAGCCCTCTTCCTGGCCTTTCGTCCCGGTCAGGCCGAAGAGGGAGGGCCAATCTTGCAGTATCCGCCCGAACCACCAGCCCCCACCATCGGCCCCAACCCGACCGTCCCCGCCAGCCTGGCCACCGGTCCGCAGTTCGTGGCCGATTTCGCTACTGCCGACAGCCTGACTGTCTGGCAGTCCGTCGAGCTTGATTTCGTCTTACCTGAAGACCGTGCCAACTGGGTCATCGACAATGGCCGCTTGCGCCAGGATTTTGCCGGTGAATTGCGCAACAGCTCGCTCGCCCAGGTCACGCTGCTGGCGCCCACCACGTTCACCGATGGTGTCGTGCGGGTGAGTTTCTACGATGAGTTTAACGGGATTGCCGGGGTGGTCGCTCGCTATCAGGGTGAGGTTGGCTACGAGGCGCGCTATTATGTCCTACGCCTGCTGAAGCGCGAGTACGAGGCAACGCCGAAATACGCGCTAGAAAAGGTGGTGGATGGGGTAGTGACGCCGCTGGCAACGGTGGAGGGGCCGGGCTTTGCCCCGCGCCAGTGGCACGTGATCGAGCTGGAGGTGCGCGGGAACACCCTGACCGCCCGTCTCGATGGCAAGCTGCTGATGCAAGCCAACGATGCCCAACCGTTACCGGCAGGGCAAGTTGGGGTCTACACCCGTGCCATTGGTGGCATCCTGTTCGATGATTTCATCGTCAGCCCGTGAATGAACTCCGAGGAGCAGATCCATGAAGATACTCTTCCGCACCGTGTTTGTGCTATCCGCACTTCTGACCTTGCTCATTAGTACGCTGCCATCTGCCATCCCGACGGCAGCTCAAGCTCCGCTACAATTACTGGTTGAGACCGTTTTGCCTAACAGTGCAAACCTCAAGCTGCCCCAAGCGGCAACTTTCAATGATCAAGTGCATTTGATAGGGATTGCGGAATCGAGCGGAGCTTCCGATGGCAAAGCTCGGGTCTGGACAAAGACGGAGACCGGCACGGCATTTCCAAGTCCCTTTACGTTAGGTACCACATCCCGCACATCTCTCAATCCCGAATACATCAACAGTGCCATCGCAACCTCACCCTCCGGCGAGGTCCTAACGCTCTGGATCGATCAGGCAGCAAAGATTATGCGGTTTCGCAAGCGCGATACCGCCGGAAATTGGGGCGCAATCTTCGAGATAACTCGCAACCTTGCTTTTCCGGTGCGACCTGCGCTTACCGTGGTGAATGGCGGTCCCCAGAATGGGCGCATTATCGCTGTCTGGCGCGATGACTTTACCGGTGATGATGCCTCTATCTACTACTCGTATTCTGACAACGGTGGTTCCTCATGGGCGCCCGTGGCGCGTGCTTTTGGGATGAAGGCGTATCGCGCCGTCGTGCAGTTAGCTTCAGGCACCAACGGCGAAGTCGCGCTGACCTTTACGCGCGACGCACCACGTCCGCTGCACGTGATGGTTTCATTGTGGCAGGGCAATGGCTTCAGCGTACCGGTGGATGTCAATCTCGGTGATAATAACCACTACGCTGATAGTAGCGTTGCCATCTATAATGGCAAAATCTATGTCGGTTATCGCCACGCAGATAGCGGTGTATTCTACGCTGAAAAAGACATCAGCAACTTTTTTGACAATCAGGTGTGGCCCCGATCACGCCTGACCGGTGATAAGGGAGATGGTCAGGTTTCGGTAAGTATCGATCCGTATGGCAACTTACACATCTCGTGGATTCGTACTCCAGGGAGCCGGAGCCAGAATCGGCTTAACTATGCGTTCCGGTATGCAAATGGTACGTTCCTCGGCCCCATAGAGTCGGCGACGTCTGGCCCCCTGTTCAATGCCTGGGGCGTTAACAGTTCAGGCAGTGGCTTCTACATGCATGTAGCCCATGAATTGTTTAACGGTGAGACACCGTTTCTCCGTTATGCCCTCTTCAAAGCTCCTGGTTCCCCATTCGGCTCTGATCCCTTGATCGAAGGCGGCGCAGCTCGGGTTGGCGGTGATGGTCGTACCTCGATTAAGGTGACTTTCCCCGGCCTTGGGTCTACGCCGCAAGATGTGAGTGTACGCTGGCGGTGGGGTGCGCCACCTACCGATACCGAAAACGACTCTGGTGGTTGGGTACCATTGGCATCTAATGCCACTGCTACCACCGAATTGACTGTCCCTATTCCTCCAGCTTTCCTGAATGTCAACGATTGTACGCCACGCACGTTGTACACGCAGTTGCGGCGAAATGGGACTGCGCCTGTCGTGGAGACAATGGAGCGCAAGGCAAGCGTAATCATTGACACCAATCTTGTAGCGACTGTTCAGGTTGCCAATCCGCTGTTGTACGATACGGCGAGCTGGTATGCTTCCAACTACTCGGTGCGTGATCTCGACCCCGGTAGTACACCGACAACGCAGGTCTGGCTATCGGTTAGCGATGGTGGTGATTGTTCACAGGTTTCACGGGTCAGAGTGGCTGCCAGCACGGCTGAGTTGGCTGTCACAAGCGATCTTGATGTCGAAGGTACGCTGAATGCTATCGTTCCTTTACCTGGTACTACCTTCTCACCACCATCGCCGGATGGTGATTACCCGGTGGTGGTACGAGTGTACGACCGGCTGGGGAATTCGCAAACCGTTACCAGGACAATCCGCCTTGACCGTATTCCACCGCAGATGACGCTCAGCGGAAGTGAGATTATTACGGCAACCGATTCACCGTTAGGCGATATTCTTCAGGATTTCACCTTTGATCTCTCTACGGCAACAGTGACTGAGACCAACGGTATCTTAGGTGTCTTGATTGCCGTAAGTCCGAACGCAGTCTCTAATCCGGCCACTGCATCTACGCTGCGCTGGATTGCAACGAAGGTTGATTTCAACGGTGGTCAATTTACCGTGCCGTCCTGGAGTATGGCGAATGCACCTGGGGTCACGATGGCTATGACCAGTGCGCCCGAGCAAACTTTCCATATTTACGTGCGCCTCATCGATCGTGCCGGTAATATTGGTGATACAGTTCTGGAGACGACGGCTACCAGTACGCTTACACCGGTGCGTACCTATATCCCATTAACATCACGCTGATGAAGTACATGTGGGGCACAGGGCTGTCTGTGCCCCTTTCAAGCAGAGCACAAAGGCAGGAAGGTGGAGTGTTGGGTAGGTGCCAGGTCTGACATTGGAACAGTAGGTGGTTCCCAAACTGATCTCATACTCATGCGGTGGTATTCTTCCCGGCAACACATGGGTGCGGCAACACTACGCTCCTATGTAGCACCTGCATCATCACGACGGCCCCGCGATAGCGTTGCTCTGTAATCGTAACCTTCTCATGCATACCGGTAGGGGCGGGTTCCCAACCCGCCCTCATTGTATGTCGTTGTCGCCCGCAATAGATTACGACAAATAATGATGACTGCCATCCACCTGACCGGCAAGCCACCGAAGCAAGCGAAATATCTCGTTCGTATTTGACGTGACTATGCAGTTCCCCGCTTAATCCTTGTACGGCCATAAGCTGTAGCATACAGGTTTGATAAGAACTTATTGCAAAAACCAAACGATTACGTTTGAGCCATTGTGACTATCATTGATTCACCCGACAGACTAAATGTGGGCCAGCAGTACGTGCATCCGATATGATGTATCAGGTTTAGTTTGGTATGAAGACTTGAAAGAGATACTTTTGATAGCAGGCGTATCTTTTGACGCACTCCTGCGTTATATAACTATCAGCAGCTTGTTGCTCCTCATCTGGTATTGCTCCTATGTCCTAACATTACAGTACAGCATCAGGAACATCGACTCTCCTCACGTCTCGCTGCTCGCTCCTCAAATAAATTTAGCGCTAAACTTTTACCGTTTTCAGTACTTTTTCGTTATATGCTGTCTCTATCAATATCGTCGGCTACGTTGTACAATGTCGGTATACTTCATCTGCAAGGAGGATTACGATGTGGAACCGCCGACCTATCCTGCTCATTTCATCACTGTTGTTGGTGGTAGTGGTCATCATCGGAGGCTTGTGGCTGGCGCTCCGTCCCGGTCAAGCCGAAGAGGGAGGGCCAATCTTGCAGTATCCGCCCGAACCACCAGCTCCCACCATCGGCCCCAACCCGACCGTCCCCGCCAGCCTGGCCACCGGTCCGCAGTTCGTGGCCGATTTCGCTACTGCCGACAGCCTGACTGTCTGGCAGTCCGTCGAGCTTGATTTCGTCTTACCTGAAGACCGTGCCAACTGGGTCATCGACAATGGCCGCTTGCGCCAGGATTTTGCCGGTGAATTGCGCAACAGCTCGCTCGCCCAGGTCACGCTGCTGGCGCCCACCACGTTCACCGATGGTGTCGTGCGGGTGAGTTTCTACGATGAGTTTAACGGGATTGCCGGGGTGGTCGCTCGCTATCAGGGTGAGGTTGGCTACGAGGCGCGCTATTATGTCCTACGCCTGCTGAAGCGCGAGTACGAGGCAACGCCGAAATACGCGCTAGAAAAGGTGGTGGATGGGGTAGTGACGCCGCTGGCAACGGTGGAGGGGCCGGGCTTTGCCCCGCGCCAGTGGCACGTGATCGAGCTGGAGGTGCGCGGGAACACCCTGACCGCCCGTCTCGATGGCAAGCTGCTGATGCAAGCCAACGATGCCCAACCGTTACCGGCAGGGCAAGTTGGGGTCTACACCCGTGCCATTGGTGGCATCCTGTTCGATGATGTGATCGTCACACCATAGCCGACACTCTCATACGTTGATCTTGATGACATACCCACATATGAGAAAGTCATTGCATTCTCTACAGGAGATCACTCCTATGATGCGTCTACCTTCGCTCATCATCATAATGTGTTGCATCGTTGTTGTACTGGTTGGCGTATCACCGCTTCCTTCACAAGCACAAGAAGGTGCCAGCTTCGTCCTTGAAACCAATCTTCCGGCCAGCAATACCAAGTACCCGCAACTGGCTGTTGATGCGAATGGTGTGTATGTAAGTGCTACCGACGGCATTTCATCAGAGAATAATGGCACGGTCAAACTTTGGATTAAAGGCGAAGAAGATAATGTTTTTCCGGCGCCAATAGCACTTGGTTCAGTTCTTACTGGAAAGGCGCAAGATTGGTACCAGACGGCTGTTACAACTGCACCTACCGGCGAAGTCTATGTGCTGTGGATCGATCAAGTCGCGAAAACGATCCAGTTCCGTCGTCGTGAACCGGGCGGCGCATGGAATCCAGCAACGTTTGAAGTGATGCGTGGTCATATGTTCGCGGTCGAACCGGCTCTAGCGGTGCGTACAAACGGTCAGATCGTCGCTGCGTGGCGTGACGACAAAAATATCAACTTTTCTTATTCCAACGACCGAGGAACGACATGGTCAGCCGTAGGGTCGGTACCGGGAGCACTGGCCTACAAGTCACAAACTGCAATGGCTGCCGGGCCAAATGGCGAGCTGGCAATTACCTTCACCCGTGATACGCCACGTCCATTGCACGTTATGGTTGCGCTCTGGAATGGCACCGGTTTTAATCCGCCGGTTGATGTAAACGGTAGCACATCAGCAGTCTTTGCCGATGCCAGTGTTTCGTTCAGTTCTGATCCGGCGCCAAATACACGCATCGTGGTTGCCTTTCGTGGGGCAGATGATGGAATCTTCTTTGCCGAAAAGCTGGTCAGCAATTTTAGTGGCCCATGGACGGCAACTCAATTAATTAGTGGTAAAGGTGATGGCCGGGTGAACGTTGACTACGACCAACAGGGGAATCTACATCTCGCCTGGATTCGGCAGGGTACCAATCGTAATGTCAACCAACTGTTCTATGCTGTCAGGCCAGTAAATCAAGGTTTCCTCCCCGTTGTCAGTGCTCCAACCGTTGCACCGGTATTCAATGCGTGGGGTGATGCTCGAATCGGAGTGCGGAGCTACATGCACGTCGTTCATGAATTATTCCAGGGCACCGTACCACTTCCCCGTTACGTCTTATTCCGGGCGCCCGGCGCCATCTTTGGTTCGCGTCCACAAATTGAAAATGATGCTCCAGTTATCGGGGGTGATGGTAAAGTTTCGGTGAATGTTACCTTCCCCGATCTCGGTACAACGAATCTCCCTGATCAAGTGCGCTGGCGTTGGGGAGCACCGCCGACCGATACTGAAAATGACTCGGGTGGCTGGCAGCCGTTTAATCCAACTGGCCCGACCAGTATCCTGACAGTGCCTATTCCTGACTCACTGCGAACTGATGCTGGTTGTGTGGAACGAGTGTTGTATACACAATTGCGTCGTACAGCGAACAATCTCATCGATCAAGTGCGTTCAGATGCAGTTGTGATCGATACCGGTGTGTTAGCCGGAGTGACGGTTGGTAATCCCTTCTCACGCCTGCGAACCTCGCCGTTTACTGCGCTTGCACCGGCCGACCTGATCAGCGAGGGTGGGGCGAATGATGGACACCCCGATTATACTCGCATCCAATCCGTCTACGTCGAAATTCGCAACCTCGGCGATTGTAGCGGTTTGCAAAACTTTGCCCTGGCTCCTAACACGACAGTTCTTAATAGTGTAAGTAATATGACGATTAGCGACGGTCGGTTTGCGAATATCCTACCTTACCCCGACATAGTGACCGAAGGCTCGTTACCGGTAGTAATTCGGATCCGCGATGCCCTCAATAACTCGATAGTGATTAACCGTACCCTTATTTACGACAATACACCACCTGTACTCAACGGCGGTAGTTTGCAGGTACTGCCAATTCCCGGTAGTGCAACGATTATCGTTAATCTTGAATTTACAAATATCGCGGTAACCGATAACCTCTACCCCGGGCGCGGTTTCTGGGGGGTTTGGCTAGCCAACAGCCGTACTCCGGTTGCCGATCCGGCAAATGATCCGAATCTCGTTTGGTTCCCGGTTGAAGCTCCCGGCGATAGCAACAGCTTCACTATTACGTGGAGTCTGGCCAGCGGTTTAACGGAAGATCAGCTCACACCAGGACCATACTACGTGTATGCTCGTATACTCGATGGCGCCGGAAATCCGAGTGTGAGCGGTAGTGCTGGTCCTAACAGCAGTCTCAGTGCCGCTCTCTTACCGGCAGCCACCATCACCCTCGATCAGGTGACTTTCCCGAAAGTGTATGTGCCACTGCTCCAACGATAGACTGGCGTTCAGTTGGGGGTTCTGAGAGTCGATACTTCCACCAGCTTGAGCGTGCTTGCAGCATAGCTGCGGCACGCTCAAGGGTTTTGCCGCAACTGAGCGCCTATCTGAAGTATACCGAAGGAAGGGGCAGTTTGCGAACTGCCCCTCAGATAAGGTGGGGCACCGTCGTCGGGGTGCAGCGCCGCTGCTCCCGTACATCTATCGGCCTGGTTTCATTCGTTGTGCTGTGACGACGAGTGTTCGGAGAGGCATTGTCGTCGCGACAGGCATGCCCGGCATCACACGGTAGAGAACGTTGGTTACTGATGTAGTGAGCAAGTTTCCAGCCGCACCCGATGAGTGGTCGTTGAAGCTAACTCCCGCTTTGCCTTCCTGCCCAGATGCTGTTCCACTTACGCCTTCCTCGTCCTGTGTATGATAGGAAGCGGATTAAGGGGAATAAGTGATCACCCTTCGCAATACGCAATACGAAGAACCCTGGTTATCTCTTCTGGCAGTGATAGAACGATCCTTACTCTGATTAGTCACTATACCAGACGACCTTTTCTGTCAGTGGACGGCGGCGACCACGAGGCCATTCATGGTTCACAGGACGGCCAACGTAGAAGAAACCCAGTAAGCGTGTTTCCGGAGCAAATCCTATAGCACCGGCAACATGTGGATGAACCGCACAGCCGCCACTCATCCATTTTCCGGCAAGCCCTAATGCACTGGCTATCAGATGCAGGTTCTGAACAGCACAACCTACAGCAATCAGTTCTTCCCACTCTGGTCGTTTTGGATTTGGCTGCATACCGATAGCGATCCAGACTGGTGCCTGCCATGCCCGTTGGCGCTGTGATTTTTCACCAGAGCTTCCAGGTGGCTGATCTGGATTTAGAAGACGAAATGCCGTACCAAAAGCTTCACTAAGCATATGGCGGGCATCTCCACTGAAAACAGCAAAACGCCATGGTTCAGTTTGACCATGACTTGGGGCCCAGTTGGCGGCTTCAAGCATCAATTTTACTGCTTCCAGATCAATCGGATCGGGGGAAAGCTCCTTAAGGGCAAAACTGCGGCGTGATGCAATAGCGTTGAGCAATTGCTGAGGAAGTTCTGGCGAGCGTATCGGCAATGGCGACTCTATCCAAATCTCAGAAGATACAAGCTGGCGAGCCTTTTGCGCCATAGCAACAAGTACGGGTCGCAGCTGTTCGGTATCGGTTAGTGGCGGCTCAAATGGTAGAAAAATAGTCGTTTCACGACCGTCACCGATGGCCTGAATCTCAATTCCACTGGCATCAAGGCGTGTTATTAATGCCCGTTTAGCCCAAGTTATGCCAGCCAGACCACGGACATAGTCCAGAACCGCATCAGCGTGATCACTGTTCATATGTTTGATGGCTGCTTCCGCAATTTGTGCAATTGGATCGTGAGATTCTGTCATAGATTCTTCAGCTCAGTTTTTCACTGTCCGGTAACGTCAACTCGTTAATGTGCCATTCCGTAGCGTTGCTCACGTCGATGCAAATATTCGGCCAGATAATAGCTTCCAATAACGAAGATAGCTGCAGCGGATTGTAGACCGATTCCTTCCCAGGTCGGATATATGCCAAACCAGAAACCAGTCCAGTAAGGTAAGTTTAGCCAACGTATTGGGTGTATCGGTAGCCAGCCGATAACTTGCAATACGTTGACCGTATGTCCGACCATCTGGAGAAGGACAGCACCAATCAAAATGCCGGTAACAATCAACATTTTCTTGTGCGGCAGCTTCATCTGCATGATAAACACCGCCAGTCCAACGAGAGTGGTAAGCGCCAGTCCGATAGCAACACCTGCCAGAACCGTGGTGATCGAATCGCTTAAAATCAACGCCTGAAGAAAGAGCACCGTTTCAAACCCTTCACGATAGATACTGGCGAAACCAAGAGTGATAAGACCGATCCATTGACCAGTTTGCCCACCGATAATCTGTTTCTTTTGTTGATGGAAAGAAGCCATCCAATCTTTCCAATAGACATCGTGAAAGAACCAATTGGTAATCAACAGTAATACAGCAACAGCAATCAGTGAAACAATAGCTTCCAGAGTTTCACCGAAGCGAGCCATCGCCATTAATGTACCCTGCGCTAAAAGCCACGTTAACGCGGTTGCCAGTATTGCCAGGCAAGCACCGATCCAGATGGGACGACGGAATCGTCGTTGAACTGGCGTTCTGAGACTACCCATCAGTGACGCTAAAATAAGAACTGCTTCGAGACCTTCACGAAATACGATCACAGCAGAGTTTATTGTAACGGCCAGAGGTGCATTGCTACCAGCTAAAGCCTGTTCAGCCTCGGCTAGTGCCTTATCGAGGGCAATGCGTGTAGCGGCGATCTCCGATGGTGCGGCCCGTTGTTCTATCAGGTATGCCAGGCCTTTGTGTTCGTTCTGCCCATACCAGAAATAGCCTTCAATAATTGGCTTGTACTGTGGCGCAAAGGCAATAAGCTTCGCTTCCGGTCCGATTTCCATAATTGCGTATGCCTCTAAACGAGCCGATTCAGCCAACGCATATTCGCCCGCACGCACGGCTTGTTCCATCTGGTCGAGAGCGGTACGAATAACATCAAAGTCCGCGTTACTGTTTTGTCGTTGCCACTCTGGCGGCAATAGCTCACGTAGATCGGCAAGAAGCGCTTCAGTAGTCGATTTGATCGTTACCGGATCAGTAACCTGACTACGATTACCAGCGTTGGCCAACGCAGTACCGAGTTCCGCCAAACGATTAGCCACAGTGGCTGCTAAGGCTGGATTTCTCGTTTCCAGGAGATCACGCAGGTCGGTGAACGCTGCCTGTGCACCAGTAAAGAAGGTGATTGCCTCACGAATCTCAAGATCAATGATTACCTGACCATTTCGGACACCGCGCTCATATTCAATTGGAACGAGCTGCAAGAAACGTAAAAGCTGACCACTCCGCCGTACTTGCTCGGCAGGACTGAGTGGTGCGGCTCGAAAACCACGCAACAATTCCTGCACACTTTCTAAACGTAAGGCAACAGGTCGACCGGTAGAAGCTTCCTGCTGCAACTCCGAAAAGAGCGTTTGAGCTAGGATAAGTGCTGTTTCGCCCCGCTGTTCGGCATAGGCAGGCGCCAGAATTGTAAAATAGCCAGCAGCGAGAGCCGCCGCTTCAGCACGTCGGTTGGCAAAGCCTTGCTGATCAGCAATTGCCAGGCTTTGCAGAGATTCTTGCAAACGTGCCTGATACGTATCTAGCAGATCGGTCTGTACTGCTGCCAGGGCCTCTGCCGGCGACAGAATGCCGTCTACTGCCGCATATACCGCTTTGGTAGCGTCGGCATTGGGTCGAACAAAGCGATTAGCATGGCGAAACTCACGCACGCTCAGCCACCGGCGAGCTGTCGACGTATCACCATGTTGCAATGCCCCTGTGACCACACTATACCCGCCATAGAGCAAACCCGTCCAGATTTGCGCTCGTGCAGCCGCGAAGCCGGACATATCAGACGTTTCCAGTGCAGTCGCGGCTGAGCGAAAACCGTGTTGAATGATATTGTCGGCAGTGACAGAATAGTGAACTATATCCGACCTGATAGCAGTGTATTGACGATACAGCTCATTCAAGTGAGCCTGAGCTGTGGTTGGATTGTTTGCTTCATTTAATTGAATCTGGATCAGTGAAGCTCGAATATGTTCGGCAATCTGGCCGGGTGATGGAGTCTGAGCGAATGTACCTGGCGTTATCAAAGATACGATAACGCCGATCAAGAAAAGCCAGATGAAGTTCGTGCGTGCTATACGGTAAATTGGCCGATATTCCATACAACAACCTTCATGGTAACACAGGACAACCGGTGTCAGCTTCACTAAGCGCTCATTATTCAGCGAGGTTTATCCCGAGTACTCCGGCCATCTGACTAATCTGACCGGTTATCGCTGTTGCAAGGTTTTGCGCTTCAGCACCCAATGTATCAGCTTCTTCAGGAGTAAAGCGGCGACCACTACGCTCTTGGGCGTATATATCAGCAACAAACGCTTTCAAATTGCGCAGGCCATTGGCAATCTGTGCGGCCTGATCGGGATCAACCGTTTCTATCCGCGATCGAATCTGGGCATAAACCACCTCAAGACCGCTCAGAATATCTTGAATATCGGCCAATCGCGAAATGACATTGAAATCGCGTTGGGTAGATGCTTCACCTAATACGAACCGCGAATCGCGCCACGAGGCGAAATATTCGCTCATCGTTGGTACCATCACGACCAGAGCAGTAAAGGCGTCAGACTCGGTTGGCGTCCAGGCCCGCGCACTGGTATCAAGCTCTCTGGCCATCTTGACTAATAGATCAGCTCCAGCCTTCAAGACATTGGCATCTGGTAGTGTTTCCCCGAATTCGATGGTGCCGTCCTCATTCCAATCAGCCTTTACCTGACTAGCAAAGGCTGTTTCAGTTCCCCAGAGTGTGCTTTCAGTGACGCCAAACAAATTGCCTGGTTTGGGGAGTATGCGACCGTCTGGCAGAACTAAATCAAATGAGACTGCATTTTCTGGATCTTCATCACCCGCAGCTCCTGCATCGAGATCGACATCAAACTGGGCAAGTGAGGGGGTTCCAGCTACAATTCCTTCCATCTTCTCATAGATCGGGCTGGCAATCATCCAGGCTTCCCGAGCTGCATTAATTGCAGCAATAGTATCGTTTCGCCGATCCTGCCAGAGCCTGGCATAGTCAAAATTAACCGATTGGGCAAGCTCATAGTAGCGATCACTGGCAGTCTGTAATTGGGTTGCGGCTGTAACAAGTGCATCAGTTTGGGTGAGGAGATACTCTTTGATGCCCTGAAGATTCAGATTCGTTGCTACAGGAGACGGGGTAGGGGTGACTACAACACTTGTTGCGCTACATCCGTAGAGAAGTAAGAGCATCCAGATTAAGAGCATGTTGAGATACCGCTGTGCCGTCATTGTTCCTTCCTGGGCTTGAGGTTGTTGTGAGTACTCTATAAAGTTCTTTATTAGTATAGACTAATATTTAATGTTTGTCAACTTAAAACAATAAAAACTGTTTTATCTCGCCGCCACGCGCTAAGCCTGCCACTCGCGATAGCTTTACCGATTCGTCGTACAATACCACCGTGCAGAGCAAGGGGAAGGAGCAGCACTGCACGAAATATTGGTGTGGAGGGATGCTTACCTACCAGCGATACCCGCCAGCGTGAAGGCATCCTGCATGGTCGAACCAGTACGTACATGCTTTGTACAACCAGGAGTAGCGTGACGTATGCGCGCTTTTTTTGCTAACCGCGACCTGGGACCATTCGTCATCGTCCTGGTCTTTCTTGCCCTCTTACCGCTGAGTCTGCCGCGGATCGCGCTGAGCGATGAAGTACAGTATTACGCCTATCTGCGCTCGTTCTATTTCGACCGTGATCTCGATTTCAGGAATGAGTATCAACACTTCGCCGACATCGGTTTGCAGAATGATGATCAGGCGGTATTTAATGCCCTTTTACGTCAAGACGATGCTAACCCCAATCCGAAGACCGGCAAGCTGCGCAATGTCGCTCCAATTGGCTCGGCACTGCTGTGGACTCCTGGTTTCGTATTAGCCGATCTCTGGGTGCAGGTAGTAAATGCTACCGGTGCTAACATTCCACGCGATGGTTATAGCCGACCCTATATCGTTGCAGTGTGTATGATGTCGGCGTTGTATAGCCTGCTCGGCTTGTTGCTGACCTACCGCCTGACCCGTTTCTACACCGATCAGGTACCGGCGCTGATAGCAACCCTAACGATCTTCCTTGCCACACCACTGGTCTTCTATACCTACCTGGCAATGGCCTGGTCGCACGCTGGTGGCTTCTTCCTCTTCGCTCTCTTTCTTACGATTTGGATGTACGGGCGTGAGGGTGCGGTCGGACGTGGTGATGGCCGCCGACACTGGAGTATCTGGTTCACGTTGGGTTTGGTCGCCGGGTTGATGGTGATGACCCGTGAGCAGTTAGGCTTGTTGCTGATCATTCCTGCCTTAGAGGCACTGGCGGCCTATATCGGGGCTCTGCGGCGCAGGCAGTGGTCGGTACTACGCGGGCTGTTTACCGGTCACTTGATCTTTCTCGTAGTGTTTGTCTTGTCGCTGACCCCACAACTGGCAACGTACTGGGTGCTCAACGGGCGGCCTGGTCCATCGACAACGGTTGGGAGTAAGCTAGCGTTTGTGTCAATCGGATGGTTGCCGGTTCTGGTCAGTCCACACTTTTGGGATACGCTGATTCATCCGGCTCACGGCGCATTGCTCTGGAGTCCGATTCTGATTTTAGCCCTGATCGGTTTGATCTGGCTCTTTCGGCGTGATGGGCCGTTGGCACTGCTCCTGTTCGTTGGTTTTTTGGGGCAGGTCTATATCAATGGTGCCTTCGGAACTACCTGGCATCTAAGCGGATCGTTTGGCTTTCGGCGTCTGATCGAGTGTACACCGATCTTCGTGCTGGGGTTGGCCAGCGTGCTGTCTTGGTTGCAGATGCGGGTCGGCTGGAAGCCGTTATTGGCCGGTGCGGTTTTGTTTGTCTTCTGGAATGTGGGACTGATCGCCCAATGGACGTTTATCAGACCAGATTTGCGAAAGGGGTTGATTTGGGATGGGATGCTCTATTATCAACTTCAGGTACCGCTTCAGGTGCTGAATCGCTTGTACGACATCCTGTTCGACCGTTGCCGATTAACCACGAATTGCTAACCAGGTGGGGTGACTACTGGGTCACCTCACCTGGTCAGGGCGATCTACAAGGCATGCTGCTGTTCACGGGTAGTTGCCAGGTGACCCAGATGGCAGGCCTCACTCAGGCTAACCAGATAGGGTAAATCATCGCCGTACTCGATGACGCTGATACTGGCATTCGTTACCCAGATGCGATTAATGCGATCCATATTCATGCCAAGCGCATCGGCAACCAGAATCTTGACAATCACATCATGAGTGCTTATCAAAACGGTCTGATTGGTGTGCACTTGACAAATCCGTTCACGAAAATCGAGTACCCGCTTGAGCACGTTAGAAAAACTTTCCCCACCTGGCATTTGCGACCGCGTTGGATGCTGGCGCCATTCGCGCAGCCCGTCGGCATAGCGTTCCATGATTTCGTGCAGGTATTTTCCTTCCCATTCGCCGTGATTAATTTCGAGTAAGGCGTCATCGTAAATGATTTCGAGGCCGGGATGATGGGCAACGATGGCTTGCGCAGTATGGGCAGCGCGTTGGAGTCGGCTGCTGTATACCACGTCAATTTTTTCGTGTTTCAACCGCTCACCTAGGGCTGCTGCCTGTTTACGGCCCAATTCAGAAAGCGGAGCATCTTGCTGGCCCTGGTAGCGGTTGATTCGGTTCCATTCACTCTCTCCATGGCGGACAATGATTAGTCGCATAGATGTCGTTCCCTCAACACGGAATGAAGCTGGTCATCAGCGCCATTATAGCCGAGATGGTATCATTTGTGATGAAGAGATTTAGCAAGGAAGAGTATAATGGCTGCGCCAATTGATCGAAGTACTCGTCGCTTGATTGCGGCGTTTCGTTATGCCTTTCGCGGGATCGGTCATCTGGTTCACACACAGCGCAACTTTCAGATTCATCTCTTGATCGGTGCGATTGCGGTCAGTCTGGGCGTCGTGTTACGCATAGATCGTTGGGAGTGGCTCGTTCTGACGTTGACGATTGGGTTGGTATTGGCGGCAGAGGGCTTCAACACGGCTGTCGAAGCCGTCGTTGATCTCGTGACCCGCGAGCATCATCCTCTCGCCCGTATCGCAAAAGATGTGGCAGCCGGTACAGTTTTGCTCTGTGCAATCACGGCAGTGGTCGTTGGCGTGCTGCTCTTTGGGCCACGTTTGTGGAAGCTTCTAACGCTGCTAATGACATAGTTCGTTTTTCACGTGGAAACTCAGAAACTGAGTTATACTACCTCTGCTGTTACGTCTGTTGCCCGTTGTTGACGACACGTACATCTGGTACCCATTATGTGGCCACTCGTCCGGCAGGCGCGCTATCTCGGTCGCTATCGTGAAATTGCTCAGGTGCTGGTCCACCACGGTTTTGGCTATCTGGTGGATCAGCTTGGGCTGAGTGCACTTTTGTCATTGCCGCGACGGGTTATTTTACGAGCACCGGCGCCGCCGCCTCTTGGCAATGCCGCACGACTTCGTGAGGCGCTGATTGAGCTTGGGCCGACGTTTGTGAAGTTGGGTCAGGCGTTAAGCACTCGTCCTGATTTATTGCCGACCGATGTGATTAGCGAGCTGAGTAAGCTACAAGATACGGTACCTCCCTTCCCTGGTGAACAGGCAGTGGCCCTGATTGAAGCGACGTTTCAAACCCCAATTGAACAAATATTCACCCACTTTGAGCGACAGCCTTTCGCGGCTGCTTCACTCGGTCAGGTGCACGCTGCCATCTTACCCGATGGTACTCAGGTGGTTGTGAAGGTGCAGCGTCCCGATATTGCCAATCGCATTCAAACCGATCTGGCGATTCTGGCCGACCTGGCCGCGATAGCTCAAGAGCGTCTGCCTTTGGCCGCCCAATACAATGTGTGCGAGATTGTTTGGGAATTCAGTGCAATGCTGCGCGCCGAGCTTGATTATGTACGAGAGGCACGCAACGCCGAGCGCTTTCGGCAAATGTTTTGCGGAAACCCGCACATTTACATTCCACGAGTGTATTGGGAATATACCGATACCCGCATCCTTACGACTGAGCGTATTGTTGGTATCAAATTGAACGATACTGCCGGATTGCGGGCCGCCAGTGTTGATCTGCCACGATTGGCACGGGCTTGCCTCGATATTACCCTGGAAGAGATTTTTGCCCACGGCTTCTTTCACAGTGATCCTCACCCAGGGAACTTCTTTGTGATCAACGGTGATGTACTGGGAGTGGTCGATTTTGGTCAGGTCGGAACGCTCGACCACGCCACGATGCAGGGGTTGCTCTGGATGATGGGAGCACTGGTCAACCACGATAGTCAGGGCTTGCTACGTGCCCTTGAGCGGCTGGAAGTTATTGCACGGCGTTCGGCAACAATGGCATTACGGCGCGATCTGGAACGTTTTGTTGAGGGTTTTGTTGATCGACCGCTGGGGCTGATTTCGGCCCGTGAGACGTTCGAGGGTCTAACCGCGCTCCTACGTCGCCATCGATTGGTCATTCCTGGGCCACTGGCAACCTTGCTGAAAACTATTGTGATGATGGAAGGTTTGGGAATGCAGCTCGATCCAGGATTGAATGTCTTTGCCGCAGCCCGTCCGTACATACAACGGGCATTGCGCGAGCAGGTCAATCCAACTGCGCTTGGTGCACAGGCGCTGGCCAGTGGTCGTGAATTGAGCGAACTGGCCTTTGAAATTCCTATGCAACTGAGCCAGAGTCTGCAACATCTCAACGATGGTGAGTTACGTCTTCAAACCCGTGAACTTGAATTGCGGCGCGTTGCTTCGGCGCTTATCGGTGCGGCCAACCGCCTGGCACTGGCATTAGTTGTGTCGGCATTTATTGTTGGCGTTGCGGCGCTGGTGATTGCGATGCGTGCATTTAACTGGTACGGTCTCTTGCCGTGGACGTTGCTCTTCATCGGCGTTGGCGGGGTGGTTACAGGCGGGATCATGCTGACACTGGCTTTGTTGCGCCGTGAGTAAAAAGATGCCCCTGATTGTTCGTTGACATCCGGCGATACCTCTGGTGTGATCGTGGTTGCTGACCTACAATGTTAGCGGAAGCTGATAGATGCGTTGAGGGAATGCCTGCGTACCTCCTCCTGACCTTCCCTCAACCGGTAGGAGGCTTCCTTCGTTGGCGATCCTCAGTATAAACGGGCCGTGTGCTGCCCCGATCAATGCCTCCCGATGTACGGGCGCAGCGTCGCTGCGCCCCGACGGTTGCCCTTAGTCGGTATGGCTGAGCAAACGATTAACTGTGGCAACAATTAATCGCCGCTCAACAGCTTTTATTCGTTCATGGAGAGATTCAACCGTATCATCAGGTAAGATCGGTACTTCAGCCCTGGCGAGAATGGGACCATCATCAACCCGTGGTGTCACCCGATGAATAGTGCAACCGGTGACAGGCAATCTGAGGCGGAGCGCATCGGCGACGACATGGGCGCCGCGCAACGCTGGAATGACCAACCCACTGCTGGTTGTTACGGTATCACCACCATCATCCGGTAAGAGGGCCGGATGTTGATTGATCACCCGCTCAGGGAAGCGTTCTAGAAATGAGGCCGAGAGAACGCGCATAAAGCCGGCAAGTACAATCAGATGCGGCTCAAAGCATGCCACCACTCCGGCCAGACGCTGTTCCCATTGCTGACGTAATGGTCCCCGTGGCGCTAGTAGTGGAATATGAGCCGCAGCAATGCCGGCCTGAAGCGCACGCTGTAGTCCATACGCCTGAGCACGATCGCTCACAACCAGGACCACCTCTCCGACCAGTTCGCCATGTGCCTGCGCATCGAGCAGCGCTTGCAAATTGCTACCGCTCCCACTCAACAAAACGACGATATTGGGCACGGCTTACTCCTGACCAATATCGCGCCGGAAATGTTTGCCCTCGAAGCGGATTTGATCGGCAGCGGCGTAGGCGCGTTCCCTAGCCTGCTTCAGCGTTGAACCGAGGCCGGTCACTCCTAAAACCCGTCCACCTGCCGTACAAAGGCCGTTGGGGCCAATCGCAGTACCGGCATGAAACACCATAACCTGGTCGTCATCGAGCGCCTCAACACCACGGATCACATCACCCTTGCGTGGGCGACCAGGGTATCCAGCAGCGCACAGAATGACACACACGGCGTATCCTTTACGTCGGCGCAGCAGGTTGGGCTGTAATTGGCCGGTAGCACAGGAATACAGCGCTCCGAGAAAATCGCCATCAAGCAGTGGTAAGACGGCCTGGGCCTCTGGGTCACCGAAGCGAGCATTGAACTCAAGTACTTTGGGGCCTTCGGCGGTCAGGATTATTCCGGCGTAGAGCAAGCCACGAAACGGTGTTCCGCGTGCGGCTAACTCGTGTATGACCGGTTGCATGCAGCGCGTAACAATCTCATCGAGGAGTGCAGGCGTCACTTCATCAACCGGTGCGATCACGCCCATACCGCCAGTGTTAGGGCCACGATCACCCTCCTCGAGGCGTTTGTGGTCACGCGCCGTTGGCAACGGCCAGAGCCGTTCACCATCGCAGAGCGCCTGTACTGAAACCTCGCGCCCGTATAACCGCTCTTCGAGCAAAAGGTGATGACCGGCGGGAATACTGCTCAATTTTGCAATCGCGTCAAGCGTCTCATCAAGGGTCTCGGCGACAATGACTCCTTTCCCTAACGCCAGACCATCTGCTTTCACCACCCAGGCTTTGCCACTGGCGCGGGCAAATTCAGCCGCTTCGGTTGCCGAAGCAAAGACGTGGCTCTGCGCTGTTGGAACGCCAACCGCTGCCATAATCTCCTTGGCAAACGACTTACTGCTCTCGATGCGTGCGGCTGCTGCCGTTGGCCCAAAAGCCGGAATACCGGCAGCCTGAAAGGCATCAACGATACCGTCGGCGAGGGGGTTGTCAGGCCCAACCACCAGTAGATCAATCTTTTCTTGCTGCGCAAGATCGATGAGGGCCGGGTAATCGTTCAGCGGGAAGGGAACATTACGGCCGTAACGTCCGGTACCAGGATTACCTGGAATAGTCAGGAGTTTCGTAAAGCCAGGTGAGCTGGCAATTTTCCAGGCCAGTGCGTGCTCACGCCCACCAGATCCAATCAGTAATACGTTCATAGATTTGTCATTACGATCCATGCTTTCTTGTGTACCAGTGATGACAAGTATAGCATGATCATCGCTATTGGATGACGGGCGAAAGTCAGATTATGATGTGGCGACGCCTCATCGTAATCGGTACCGATTACAAGAGTTGATACGTTACACGCTATCAAACAAGCCAGGTGCTCGTGCCAACACCGGATTATCGGGTTTATTGCTTGCTGGTCTATACCTAGCCCGGCGAACCAATTGAAGATTGAGTCCACTGCAAAAACTCACCACGGAGCACACAGAGCACGCAGAGCGTCTAAGATTTATGAATGATAAGGATAATTGTTGACCATTGGGCGCATGTAAGAAAAAATTTCCACAACCCTCTGTTCAATGAAAGATAAAATTGTCTTTAGTCTCTGTGATCTCCGTGGTCTCTGTGGTGAGAAGATCACCTTTTTGCAGTGAAGTCAAGATTGTATAAACGTATGCAAATCACCATCCTCACCCTCACCCCAGCAGAAGTTGACCAACTTCCCGATCTTCGGGCCAAGGGAACCTACTTGTTGCATTTCTGGCTAGAACATCCTCTCGAAACGATCGCCATCGGTCGTTTAGGAACCTTCGCGTTGATACCCGGCCATTACTACTATGTTGGGAGTGCCTTTGGCGCAGGTGGCCTGGCAGCCCGACTTCGGCGGCATATGACCATCCACAAACGTCACCACTGGCATATCGACTATCTACGCCCGTACCTTGCATTACAGACGATATGGGTATCACCGATGGATAAACGTCTGGAATGCGTCTGGTGTAAATCACTGGCAACATTACCAGAACTATCACGCCCAATTGCGCATTTTGGGGCTTCTGATACAGGTTGTGGTGGTCACCTGTTCTACGCAGTAGATGCAGTCCCTGAAGCCCGTATGCGTCATGTGTTACTGACAACGAACATAACATAATGTTCATCTTGAATTGAAGGAATAACAAACAGGCGCAGTATATCATCTGTACCGCGCCTGTTCATATTCCATAGCCGGGGCAATGCAACTCGTGTAACCTATTTCCGTACCGGCAATCCACGCTCAACGATCAGATCCATTGCCCGATCAATCGGAATGTGTACCTTACCCTCCATCGTGTAGCCATAGCTGTTGAGTAATGTGCGTGCCTCGTTAACGTAGGACTGATACGTGTTACCGGTTACCGGTGCTGGTTGCGGAGTAAAGGGCAACCGTCCGGCCAACAACACGACCAGACTCAGAACGATAAATACCATCAAGCCAGCGATCATCAGCCGACTCAGGGAAGGTTCAACTGCTGTACGGCTGGCCCGCGCCGGTTGTGAAGGTCGAGCAACAGTATAGCGTGGCGCAGAATAGTTCGGACGATAGCTCATTGGTCTCTCTCCTCTACGTGTTAGTGATGACCACTATTCTGCAACTGCTCCATATTCGGATCACGGAGTGGCAGAAGCGGCGCTTGCTGGACATTGGCAGCAAACAGAGCCACTACCAGACCGATCAGGCCAATCGGTGCAGCAATATCAGTAATGGTAATATCCCACAGATGCTCGCGAAATTCGGGCAAAATGATCCAGGCCATATCGACAAAGCGCATGAGCACAATCCAGCCAGCAATTGTGGCAAGGGTTATCAGATTGCGCTTCGTACCACGGAAGAGTAATACAAAGAAGGGCAATGCAAAAGCGAAGAGCATCAAAGCCAATGCCACAAATTCCCAACCGTGCTGAGTGCGATGTACATACCAGGGTGTAAACTCCGCGACATCACCTGACCAGATAATGATCAACTGACCATACGACATGTACGTCCACAACACGGTAAAGGCAAATATCAACTTACCAATATCGTGGATCGGCTTCACCGAGACATACTCTCGGAAAAGAGTCGCATCGCGTACACGGCTCATCATCAATGCCAGGAAAGCTAGGGTCATAAGACCGGCATTTGCCATGTAATGCGCACCATAAATTGTTGAGAACCAGTGTGGGTCGAGCGACATCGCTACATCAAACGAGAAGAACGTAACGGTGATAACAAAGAGGGCTGCCCCAATACCGCTTAGACGGCGCATCCGGGTTGCCAACTTTTTCGCGTCACCGCCAACATCCTGCTGGCGAGACCATGCGCGCAGCGTGTACGCCAGGATTGTCCAGATCACGAAGAAAATTGCAATCCGGGCTGTCACCCACAATGGGCTTAGCCACGGCACCTTGTGGGCAATAATCGGATCAAACTCAGCGCCACCAGGTGTCACTACTTCTGGATTTGCCCACTCATACAATGGATGTTCTAGCCCCAGTGCCTTATAAGTGTCAAAGTAACCCAGGGCAATAGGAATGAACAGCAATCCCATGATCGGCAACGTAGCCGCGCCAGCTTCGAGCATGCGGCGCACCGTCACCCCCCAGGCGCCTCCGGTTAGATGCTGTACCATCAGGAAACCGAGACAACCGAGGGGAATGGTCATTGCTACGTAGTAGCCATAAATATACGACTCGAAGAACGATGTTGGATTAAGAAAATAACCAGCAACCAGTACGCCGATACCCAGTACAGCAGCGGTCAAACCCAGCATTTGTACCTGTCCAAGTTGTGGGATTCGGGTCTGTGAGATCGTTGTTGTCGCCATGGATTCAAACCTTCCCGCCTAGTTACCAAGCCGTGCTCGTTCCTCAGGAGGCACATCATCAATAGTAGCATTTTGGCTCAACTGTAGTGCCCGAATGTAAGCAGCAATAGCCCAGCGATCCTCCGGCGTAATGCGTGACGCATAGCCATACATCGACTGATAGCCACCATTCTGAGGATCACCGCGGTAAACGCCATTCGTAATGACAACGAAGAAGTGGCTCAGCGGCGCTTCTCGCAGACGTTGTTGATGGAAATTCGCCGGTACAATACCACCCCGTTCGGCAACCATACTTGCCCCATAGCCAGCCTCGCCATGACAGACAGCGCAATAAATGTTGTACTTCAGTTGGCCGCGTAAGAGCAAGTCTTTGGTTACCGGGAAGGGCATTGCATCCACTTCCTGACCATCGATAAGACCAGTATACAGAAACTCATCGGTCTTAATAACTTCATATGGAATCGTCCCCGCTACATTGGGACGCGATGAACGTCCGTCAGCGAAGAAGCTGCTCGGCTCATAGGTAGTGTACTTCTGCTGATCGTACATGTCTTGATGGCATGCGGTCAGCAACAGCACCAGGAAGCCGATCCAACCGAAGCGAATGATACGTGATGTCAGGCGAGGCGTTTGCATGGGATTCCCTCAGTATGAAACTTCAGAAACCTGCATCGGATTCAATGAGCGCAGGAACTGCGAAGTACGCGAACGATCAAATAATGGATCTGTTGCTTCAATGCACAAGAAGAACGCATCTTGTGACGCATACTGAAAACGGGGAACGTTGAACACCGGATGGTACGGCGCCGGTAATCCGTTCAACACGACCATTCCAATTGCTGCGGCAAATGATGCCAGCAAGATACCGCTCTCGAACGTGATCGGGATCATCGCTGGCCAGTTGGTAATATCGAGTGGACGACCACCGACATTTAGCGGATAATCGACGATATTACCAATGTATTGTAAGATAAACCCTGCCGCCGCCCCGATCAGTCCAAAGAGAAGGACGAGTCGCGGTACTCCGGTATCGCCGTGGGCAATTTCCTCAATCACCTCTTCAATCGGGAAGGGTGAGAAGGCATCCATCTTTGTATAGCCGGCGGCTTTCGCCTTGCGTGTCGCTTCAATGAGCGCTTCAGGTGTTGGAAACTCGGCCATGATGCCGTATACGTCGTTACGCATTGCCTTCCTCCTCTAGTCTGCTGTGGCTGCACCATGAGCAGGGCTGTGATCGTGCCCGTGATCGTGGGCACCGTGCTCTGCCCGTCGCCTTGCTTTCTCAGTCTCTTGATACAGGAACATCCGCATCTCAAAGATGTTGATCATCGGCAAGACCCGGATGAAGAGGAAGAGCAGCGTAAAGAAGAGACCAAAGGTACCGATATACAGTGACCAGTCCCAGATCGTTGGGATATATAGACCCCACGATGACGGCAAGAAGTCGCGTTCGAGCGAGATAACGATGATCACGTACCGCTCGAGCCACATACCAACACTGACAATTAGGGAGATGATAAGCAATGCTGGGATATTCTGACGCACCTTCTTAAACCAGAGCGGCTGGATTGCAACTGCGTTGCAGAAGAGCAGGCCCCAGTATGCCCACGAGCTCGGCCCGAACAAGCGGTTATAAAGCAGGTATTCCTCATACTCATTACCGCTGTAGAGTGAGGCAAAGACCTCCATAAAGTAGCCGTAGACCACAATCATCCCCGTGGTCAGCATCACCTTCGCCATAACGTCAAGGTGATGCATCGTGATGTAATTCTCGAAGCCGTAGAAGGTACGTACCGGAATCATCAAGAGCAACACCATCGCGAACCCGGCAAACACGGCACCAGCCACGAAGTAAGGTGGAAAGATCGTAACTTGCCAGCCCGGCACTTGCGAAATGGCGAAGTCGAGCGAGATGATAGAGTGTACTGACACTACCAGCGGCGTTGAGAGACCGGCCAGCAAGATTGAGGCCATCTCGTAGCGGTGCCAGTGGCGAGCAGAGCCACGCCAGCCCAGCGCTGCAATACCGTATAGCCGCCTCACCCAGATATTCTTGGCCCGATCACGCAGGGTGGCGAAATCGGGAATCAATCCCACCAACCAGAATATCAGCGATACTGTAGCATAGGTTGTAATTGCAAACACGTCCCACGCGAGAGCGCTGCGGAACTGTGGCCACATCCCGTGGGTGTTCGGATACGGGATCAACCAATAGAAGAGCCATGGCCGACCAAGGTGCAGGATCGGGTAAAGACCGGCGCAAGCCACCGCAAACAGTGTCATTGCTTCGGCGAAGCGGTTGATCGAATTGCGCCAGCCCTGATTAAGGAGCAACAAAATCGCTGAGATAAGAGTACCGGCGTGACCAATACCGATCCACCACACAAAGTTAATGATGTCCATGCCCCAGCCGACCGGGATATTAATACCCCAGATACCAACGCCGCGGATGAACAGCCACGTTACCGACACGAAGAAGATCATCAACATAAAGAATGCCACACTGAAGCCCGCCAACCAGCCTTTAGGCGTCTTCAGCGGCGGCGTGAGGGGAACATCGCCGATCTTAGCAGAGATCGACGAGTAGGTTTCTCCCGGCAACAGATAGGCCTCCCCATCGTCTACTGGCCGGGTGCGGAGTGGTTGTGCCTGTGCCATTGCTAGCCTTCCACCTTTTCTAGTTCCTCTGACGGATTGCGGACACGGGCCAGATATGTTGTGCGCGGAATGGTGTTCAGGAATGCCAGCAAGCTGTAGTTGTGCCCTTCTGCTTTCCACTTCGCGACGCGGCTGTTTTTGTCGTTAATGTCACCAAAGACAATCGCTCCAGTCGGACATGCCTGCTCGCAGGCGGTCTGAATCTCACCATCGTTAATCACGTATGATGATTGACCAGCCTGTACTGCCCGTCGCTTGGCAGCAATCCGTGCGCCGCTAATGCGCTGTACGCAGTAGGTACACTTCTCCATCACACCTCGGACGCGCACCGTCACATCTGGGTTGAACGCGAGCTTGAAGGTCTCGGTTGTCGTATCGCTGTATTGCAGGAAGTTGAACCGCCGTACTTTGTACGGGCAGTTGTTCGAGCAATACTTCGTACCGACACAACGATTATACACCATATTGTTCAGACCTTCGTAGTCGTGAACGGTGGCCGCAACCGGGCAAACGACCTCACATGGCGCTTTTTCGCACTGCATACAATTGACAGGCATCATGTAGATCGAAGGGTTATCAAGATCCTCACCAGCAAAGTATCGATCAATGCGGATCCAGTGCATTTCGCGCCCGCGTGAGACCTGATCTTTGCCTACAACGGCGATATTATTTTCGGCCTGGCAGGCAACGACGCAAGCGTTGCAACCGATGCAGGCATTGAGGTTGATGGTCATACCCCAGGCATTCCGATCAGTGTAGTCATCACCAGGTTGCAAAGAGATATAATTTGGCGACTCACGTCCATATTCCTCTTTATAGACCTCTTTGGCAATATATTTGGGGTCTTCCTTAAACTTCTTGAACTCGCCAACGCGATAGATGTCGCGGCCTTCTAATGTCCAGTGATCCTGAGTACTTACCAGCAGATACATCCGACCGGTGTTAGTTACTCGTGCACCGGAACCAAACCATGGACTATCACTGGTACGAATCGGGTAAACGTTAACGCCGACACGGTTGCCTACCCGTCCAGCATGAGTACGCCCATAACCGAGATTCAGTGTAATGGAATCTTCAGCATGACCGGGCAACAACCAGATAGGAATCTCAATGACCCCACCACGGTATTCAATACGGGCAATTGTACCGTTGACCTTCGAGAGCTGTTCGAGATACCGCTGCCGCTCACGATCGTCTTCTTTACCGCCAACCAGGCGTTTTGCATCGAAAGGCAACCCCAAGAGCTTGATCGCTGTCCGCGGACTCATCAGTGCTGCATTGTCCCAAACCAGCTTCGTCAGGGGACGAGGCAGCTCTTGCAGCCAACCGTTATTTGCATAGAAGCCATCGAAAAGTGAGGGGTCAGGACGGAAGACAATTTCAACCTCTGTATCAGGCTGCGGAATAGGAGCGGCGCGAATAGCCGCTTCATTGAGTTCAGGGGTAATGACCGGTGCAGCAGTATCAGCAATCACACCCTGAGCGAGTGCAATCTTCCAGTTCGTTTCGCCAATGCGCTCAACCCAGAACGTTCGCACCAGATCATAGCTGTCGGCATCCGGTTGACCGAGCATTGCTGCCAGCAGTTCGTTTGCCGTCTTCCCGCCGTAGAGTGGTTCAATCAGCGGCTGGATAATACTGGCCGTACCGTCAAAGGCGCGGGCATCACCCCAGCTCTCAAGCGGGTGAGCCTGTGGAATGTGCCAGGTGGCAAGAGCTGAGGTCTCATCGACAAACTGACTCAGGTGGATCGTCAATGGCACACCCGCCATACGGTTGGCAAAGCGCAGATCGCCAGGCGCATTGTAGACAGGGTTTCCACCGATGATAATTAACGTCTCAACGCGACTAGCGGCCATCTCACTAACCAACGCGACCAGCTCTTCTGTCTGATTGGTCGGACGCGCTTCTACCGGTTCGTGATAGAACACCGTCTTACCGACATTGCCTAGTTCAGCGTTAATCAGATGAGCAAGGGCGTGAACGACGGCAGGCTGCTGTTCGCCAACGAGCACAACCGACTTCCCGCGATGCTCTTCCAGATCGCGGACGATGGCTTTCAAGAACTCTTCTGCCTTCGGACTGAGATTCGTTGGTGCGCCACCTACTCCTAGTTCGTGGGCTAGAGCACCCGTAAAGGCCGCAACAGCATCAGCACGCAAGGGTAAGCGATGATCGGCAGCCGTACCGGTTGTGGATGGGCTGGCTTCAACCACGTACAACCGGTTCATTGTCTCACTACCCTTCCGCACCTTCCGGCCTTCGGCGAAAGCGCGTGCATACGGAATGAACCCCGGTCCGGGCGCCAGAAAATCGGCATCAAGACTGACAATGATCTGTGCTGCGGAAAGATCGTAGCGGGTCGTAATATCGCGACCGAAAGCCAACCGTGCTCCGGCCACAACATTATCGCGATTGATCGGCTCGTACTGATACCAGCGCGCTTGTGGGTACGCTTGTAAAAACTGCGCAATCTGCGCTGCCAGCGACGGCGATGTTACAGTTGTCGTCAATAAGCGCACACCGGCGCCTTGCGTTGCGCGAGCAGCGGTCAGCGCATTTTCCAGGGTAGTGGTAAACTCAGCCCATGTACTCGGCACACCCTGTCGCAACACTGTTGTCGAGCGATCAGGGTCGTACATCGTCAAAATCTCAGCCTGAGCAAAAAGATCGGTGCTTCCTAGGCTGGCCGGATGACGAGGGTTACCTTCGACTTTCGTTGGACGGCCTTCGTTCGACCGCACCAGCACGCCAGTACCGTACCCACCGAGGGTCAGGGTTGAGGCAAAATACTGTGGCACACCAGGGATCCGACCTTCCGGCTGGCGATCAAATGGGGCAATGTACTCGCGTGGCTGATAGGTGCATGCAGTGACGCCAGCCAGAGCCAGTGAGGCTCCCATTAGCTTCAAAAAGGTGCGCCGACTGATCCCATCGCCCAACTCACTCGCACCACTCGGAAACTCACGCTCCACCAGCTCGCGGAAAGCTGGTGAGTCGGCTAATTGATCAAGCGAACGCCAGAATTGAGGTCCACGGGCGTCGCGCAACTGGGCGCGAATCGCTTCGAGATCGAATTGTTGCTGTGTCATGGTTTCTACCACTGTTGATAACGCTTCCCAAGAGGCACGCAGGTTTCACCAAACTGATTTAGGCGAATTAGCGATGGCACACATAACAGTTCGTTAGCTGTTCTGGCCGCATAATGCCGTATTCACGCACCAATTGTCGACCGATCTCCAATTGGTTCGCCGGTGGTACATAGTCCATGTTGTAGACTTCTTCACGTGGGCGAACATACAGCTCAGGATTTCGGTGGCAGTTTAGACACCAGCCCATATAGAGAGCCTGTTGCTGCCAGACCACCGGCATGTTGTTGACCTGACCGTGGCACGTTGAACAGCCAATCCCTTTGTTGACGTGGATTGAGTGGTTGAAATACACAAAATTAGGCAGGTCATACACCTTTACCCACTCAATCGGTTTACCGGTGGCGTAACTCTCGCGCACCTTTTCAAGCAGTGGGCTATAGGTCTTGATTTGGGAATGGCAGGTCATGCAGGTTTCAGTTGCCGGAATGTTGGCAAAGTACGACTGATCGACTGACGTATGGCAGTAACGACAGTCCGTGCCAACCACATTTACGTGTAATTGGTGGCTAAAAGCCACTGGCTGCTCAATCGCGACATTAACCTGTCGGAAGTAGTTCGACCGGAAGTAGACACCGAGAATGAGAATCCCTTCAATGACGAGCAAGACGAGCGCAAAGATGCTCAAACGAGCTAGCAGGTTGGCATTACGGGGAAAAATCTGTGCCATGTTGCATTACCCTATCCAGGAAGCGAACTGCACGATGTCACCTAATCGGTATTATAGAACCGTTTTGCTTTTGCGTCAAATACCAGGACGCAAGTTCCTCTACTTTTGCCGTACAGGATGCCAAAAACGCGAAATAGATAGCGTGGTTTAAGTGACAGGTTTTTGCATATTTTGCATAACCCCTCATTCTAGTCACGTTGTCATATTGCCGCCTGGGTCACAGGTTTACCTGTGGCGATCACCTTCTTTTCTAATCATATCACAATTTTTTGTGCAATGAGCGTGCAATCTTGTGACAAATAGTGCAAGGAAATGTTCTTTCTGGTCTTTGCGTGACAACTCCATCTCGGTAGAAGCGGACCTCCTTACGCGGGTGTAGAGGTTTTTTTAGAGCTTGTACTCGACGAGTGACTGACTCCTCGCACTTTCACCCCTCCTGCTCTTCTCTCACAGCGGAAGGAAGAGGGAGCATGCGCAATCATTGCCTCCAACGGACGAGAAAGCGAGGCGAGCCCTCCCACAAGGCTAGAGGAAGGGAGAGCAAGCGACAGGTTGAAGAGCCATTCCCTGACTTACGGCTCTTCGTATCTTGCTGCGGCCGGCCGATAAATTATGGTATAGTGTGCAACAATGAGATACGTAGCACAGAGGACGTGCGATGAAAATAGCAATTATTGGGCTGCCAAATAGTGGGAAAACTACGGTTTTCAATGCTTTAACTCGTGGTCACGCCGAGACTGCGGCCTATTCTTCGGGTCAGCTCGAGCCAAACCTGGCAACCGTTAAGGTACCTGATCCACGGCTAGAGGTATTGGCACAGATGTTTAAGCCACGGAAAATCACGTATGCTGATGTCCAATATGTCGATATTGGCGGTTTGAGTGGAAGCGGGCGGGCTGGTGGTGGGTTACCGCCGGTATTGCTTAATTATATTGCTTCGGCTGACGCTCTCCTACATGTTGTGCGCGCTTTTGATGATCCGACAGTGCCGCATCCAAATGGTTCAATTGATCCACAGCGTGATATTGCGGCTGTCGATCTTGAATTGGCTTTTTCCGATTTGGGCATTATCGAACGACGCCTGAACCGACTGAATGCTGAGATTCCCAAATTACCGGCAAAAGAGAAGGAGTTGCGTACTGCCGAACGAGACCTGTTGCAGCGGTTACGTGAAGCGCTCGAAGCAGAAACGCCAATTCGGGCGCTTGAATTAACCGAAGACGAAGCGCGGATGATCCGTGGGTATCAGTTTCTCACGGCCAAGCCGATGCTGATTGCGCCCAATATCGGGGAAGCCGACATTGCCCATCCACCGCAGATTGCCTATCCTCACCCGCGTAGTGCTGTCGAGCCGTTGTGCGGTAAAATCGAGGCTGAGTTAGCCCAGCTTGATGATACCGAAGCACGGGTGTTCATGGATGATCTGGGGATCACGGCGCCGGCCCGTGACCGGGTGATTGCTGCAAGTTATGCGTTGCTTGGACTGGTCAGTTTTCTCACTGCCGGGCCTGATGAAGTACGCGCCTGGCCTGTTCCACGAGGAACGCCAGCCGTAGAGGCAGCAGGCGTGATCCATTCTGATATTCAACGCGGATTTATTCGGGCCGAAATTGTGGCGTACAGCGATCTGATTGCTGCTGGCGGCATGAACGAGGCAAAAAAAGCCGGTCTGGTTCGGATGGAAGGCAAGCAGTACATTATTCAAGATGGAGACATCTGCCATTTCCTCTTCAATGTCTGAACGATTGTGGACGGCGTCGCTGCGTTCTGCGCCATGGGGTGCGGCAGTTACCCACATGATGGCAGCAGCATTGGCAGCGGTTGATCCGGCCCAGGCAACCATTGCCACGCTCCGTCGCGAGGGTGAGTGGTTGCTGGTTGGTGAGCGGCGTTACGACCTGCAAGCATTCGACCGAATCTGGCTGGTTGGCGCAGGTAAGGCAGGTTCGGCAATGGCGCAGGCGACAGCACAGGTGTTGGGGGATCGACTGAGCGGCGGGATTGTAGTGGTGAAGGACGATGGTGCCCCGCTACCGGAGATTCCCGGTGTTACCCTGATGCGCGCTGCACATCCAACACCCGATGAACGGAGCGTGCTTGCCGGTCAACGCATTGCAACGCTGCTGGCTCAGGCATCCGAACGCGATCTGGTGGTGGCGCTGATTTCAGGGGGTGGATCGGCATTGCTCAACCTGCCGGTGACAGGGGTAACCCTGGCCGATATTCAGCAGCTTACCACCGAATTGCTCGCCTGTGGAGCGCCAATCGGCGCGATCAACACGATCCGGAAACATCTCGATCAGATCAAGGGTGGCGGATTGGTGCGAATGGCAGCGCCGGCGACTCTCGTCACTCTGATCCTCTCCGATGTGGTTGGTAGTCCGTTGGAAGTCATTGCCTCCGGGCCGACGGTCGCCGATCCGACGACGTTTGCCGAAGCACTGGCCGTGATCGAACGGTACGAATTGCGTAACCGCTGCCCACCGGCTATTTTGGCTTATCTTGCAGCGGGTGCACGCGGTGATCACCCTGAAACGCTCAAACCGGATGATCCCCGCGCAAGCAAGGTACAAAACGTCTTGATCGGAAGTAATGCTCAGGCCGCACAGGCAGCGCTAGCAGCAGCACAGACGGCTGGATTTCATACGATGATCTTGACAACCTTTTTAGAGGGAGAAGCCCGTGAGGTTGGTCAGGTGCTGGCGGCAATTGCACGCGAGATTGCGACATCTCATCAACCATTACCGCTGCCAGCATGTCTTATTGCCGGTGGCGAAACGACAGTAACGCTGCGCGGAACAGGGCGAGGTGGGCGTAACCAAGAGTTAGCGTTAAGTGCAGCGATTGCGCTGGATGGGCTTGAGCATGCGGCAGTGATTGCACTGGCAACCGATGGTGGTGATGGGCCAACCGATGCTGCTGGGGCAGTGGCAACCGGGGCAACGGTGAGACGCGCCAGAGCGTTAGGGTATGACCCGGTTGATCATTTGCGGCGAAACGATGCCTATCCCTTTTTTGCGGCATTAGATGACTTGCTCCGTCCTGGCCCAACTGGTACGAACGTAAACGATCTCGTGTTTATTGTTGTCGGTTGTTGACCATTGAAAACGAGAACCATCGTCGGTTACAACTTGGTGTAATCTGACAGAGCTTTTGTTCCGCAGCGAGAAGTTGCCCAATCCCCGTTGTCGAGCCTTATACGCACGTCGTGCCGGGCGGGTCGGGCACCCGCCCCTACGATGCAACGATAAGTGCTCGACTATATTTATGCACTCACAACTCAGCAAGTGCCTCTTCGACCGAAATGAGATAAGCCGGACCACCAATTGGAGCTGTGACCGTTTCTAATCCCAGACCGAGATCAGTGACGGCAGTGATCACAGCGGGCACGTACTCACGTTCGGTTATGAAGACCACCGTCGGGCCAGTATCGGTACTGGCATAAACCGGTATCCCGCGTGCACGCAGATCGTTGCACAGCCGGAATAGAGTAATGTTTTCCGGTTCCCAGCCAATAATGCGCTGCTCGCGCGAACCGGACATCGTCACGCCATGGAGACGCATGCTATCGAGTTCGGCGAGTTGACCGATGGTTTTCCAATCGCCCCGTCGTACCGCACCAATACACTCACGGACTTCATCGCCACGCGCCAACATCCAGGCGCGGAAGAAGATACTATGCGGCGCATCATGATGCGCCTGTTCGGTTTTCAAGCCGATCCGCGAATCGATAGGTACGGTGATCAACGCGATATTATCAAGTTCGTGGTGCTGATCGAGGCGCACGGCGTAGCTTTCGGCAGGAGGAATGCCAGGATAGCTAAGCCAGAGTGCCAATCCGCCAGCAGCGCTGCGACAACCGGAACCGGCCAGCAGGCGAGCCAGGGTGGATAGAAAACGGGTATGACCAGCCAGTTCTGGGCCGAAGATCGCACCCACGGCGGCACAAGCTAGCGCTGCCGCTGCCGACGCACTGGTTCCCAGACCCTTACCGGCCACCCGCGTGCGTAGCACATTCCGCGAAACAACACGGGCATGGCTGGTGATACCGGCCAGTGATCGTACGGCATCGAGCACTGTTACTACCCGCTCAAGTTCACGTCCCTGGGCCGGAATACCGCCGATAACAGCACTATCAACCGGTAAGGCAGGATCGAACTCGACCAGAGTCGTTGTGTGGGCAGCAGCATTGTTAAGTGAGATCGATGGCAAAAAGGCAATACGCTGTGCCCAATCACTCAGCCCGTGATATTTGAGCACACCCTGCATTGGGTACGCACGGGCAGCAGCAACACCGCGTGGACGGGCCGGAGGGAGAGATGGTAGTGGTGGGGGGATGAGCTGATAGTGTTGCAAATCGGCCAGGATGCGTTCGTGGGCCGACCGCATTGGGGCCACAAGATCGGCAAATTCTGGTGGAATGGTAGAGGTGTGCATAGACACGAATGTTTCCTGTACTGACGTTACACGAATGCTAAAGGCAAGTCAAAGATTCGCTCTGAGAGAGCAGTGTCCTGCCGAGTGCTGCTTTTCTGCCAGTTGCTCATCGTTCGGCATTGCCCCCTTCCTCTCGTGCAAAGAGGAAGGGGGAGAGCAGGTTGTGAGGAGATTCGGTCGATCTCCCTACTGCCGACCACCATAATTTGGTGCCTGTTTCGTAATAATGACATCGTGCGGATGGCTCTCAATCTGACCGGCAGTGGTAATACGGATAAAGCGTGCATTGCGCCGCAGCGCTTCAATATTAGCTGCGCCAACATACCCCATTCCTGCACGCAAGCCGCCGACTAACTGATAAACGGTATCGCTCAGTGGCCCTTTGAACGGTACCATACCCTCAATCCCCTCAGCTACCAGCTTGCGGGCCTCGGTAACATTGGTCTGGAAATAGCGATCACCACCGCCGCGTTGCATCGCCCCGATGCTCCCCATGCCGCGATAACTCTTATAGCTCCGACCTTCGTAGAGGATCAGTTCACCGGGACTCTCTTCGGTACCGGCGAAAATCGATCCGATCATAACGCTATGAGCACCGGCGGCAATTGCTTTAGGAATATCACCTGAATACTTAATACCGCCATCGGCAATAATCGGAATACCGTATGGTTCAGCGGCGCGGGCACAGTCAAAAATAGCCGTAATCTGAGGCATACCGGCGCCGGTGACAACGCGCGTGGTACAGATCGAACCAGGACCCTGCCCAACTTTCACTCCATCCACCCCACGCTCGATCAGGGCGATGGTAGCAGCGGCAGTTGAAACATTCCCGCCAATAAGCTGAATCTGAGGGAACAATTCCCGTAATTTGACTACGGCATCGAGCACACCACGCGAGTGGCCGTGAGCGGTATCGATCACTAAGACATCAACCCCGGCGCGTACCAGCTCAGTTGCGCGTTCGATATAATCGCCACTGACGCCAACGGCTGCGCCAACGCGCAGCCGTCCCATATCATCTTTGCAGGCGTTTGGATACTCGATTCGCTTCATAATGTCTTTGACGGTAATCATCCCGCTCAGTTTGCCTCGTTGATCGACGACCAATACCTTCTCGATTCGGTGACGGTGTAATACCTCCTTCGCCTCTTCAAGAGTCGTCCCTTCAGGAACCGTTACCAGGTTCCGTGATGTCATCAGATCGCGAATCGGACGGCTACGGTCGGTTTCAAAACGTAAATCGCGGTTGGTGATGATACCGACGAGATCGCCATCAGGGGTCGTGACAGGAACGCCGGAAATTTTGTATTCTGCCATTAGATCGAGGGCATCGCCAACAGTACGGTCGGGTGGTAGGGTAATCGGATCGGTGATCATACCACTCTCCGAACGTTTTACTTTGCGCACCATCTCGGCCTGGTTGGCAATCGGCATATTTTTGTGGATAATGCCAATGCCGCCTTCACGGGCAAGAGCAATGGCCAACCGATGTTCGGTGACTGTATCCATTGCAGCGCTCACGATCGGTATGTTGAGGCGAATGTTACGGGTAAGCCAGGTTGAGACATCGACAGTGGCCGGCAAAACATCGGATTCGGCTGGAATAAGGAGAACGTCATCAAAGGTCAGCCCTTCACGCGCAAATTTTTCTTCCCAAGCGATACCCATGCAAACCTCCTCCGGTACTGATTACAAAAAACCCCCGCGGTCAGCGCAGGGGGATGAATGACTGCTGCCTTAGAGCGACGTACAGAATAATCCATGTACAATTGAGGTCACGAGCGTCTTGCCCGCAGAGGCAAATGACATAACCAGCTCAGTGTACTAATGTTATGTGCATTGCTAGAGAACGATGGTCGCACCTTGTGCGTATCGTTCTGCGTGTACTATACTCCGAGCTGCCTGCCTCGTCAAACATGGCGGAGAACGAGAGACAATTCACGGTATAAATTCGATAACAGACATCTTGCCCTGGGCGTGTAACTATTCTCGTTGTCATTGTAAGATGCTATGATTAATCGAGGAACGTGGTGCGTTATCACTAGAGGAGTGATCGTATGGGCAAACGGATCGTGCGCAGTCTTGGTTTTGTTATCGCCAATGTTGTCGTGATGATCATTTTACATGGTAATTCACGACAATTTTGGCCAAAGATTCCTTATCTGAGTTTACGGAATGAGAGTACCGCAGAGCACACACGATTACTGTTCAACACGATGATGGTTGTTACCATTGGGCAGGCCCTGATCGGTCAGTTACCACGTGAACGCTGGTTGCCACGTGGGATTGTACTGGCGGTGCTTCCGGCATTACTGCCAGCCTTGATCTTTTTAGGACGACGAGTGCTCCGCCTACAAGGTGATGCTGGCGAACGTTACAATCTCAGTCTGGTACCACTATTACCGATTGCCGCTTCAGTGCTGGAAGAAATACTTACCGCAAAGCTTAATCCACCTGCGGATGAACCACACGCAGATTACAGCCATCTCGTGTGAAGAGGAGTGTAACTACTCAGCGCCATTCGGCGAACATCACATCATTGCCACGAGTAGGGACACCGACACCACCACGAACCGGTGCACCCTGCTCGTCGCGCACAGTAAATGTCACTTCTTGGCGTGGGCGTAAGCCGCAAATACGGGCATCACCACTCGCATCGAAAACTGCGCCGAGTCGCAGACCATCTACTGAAACGCTCCAGCCACTTGTATCAACACCTCTAATCTGAATGAGCACACAGCGTGAATCTTCAGTCTCACTTAGCTTCCTGAATCGTAACCGGGGAGGTTCAGGTGGAACAGTTGGCGTCGGTGGCGGTGGAACATCGATGTTGTCGATCAACCATCGTTCAATATAGCCACTGCGTCCCGCCAGATTCTGATCGCTGCTGGTTCGAAGCCGTATCCGATACCAGCCTGCGGGTTGATCACTCAAGATTTCCACTTCATCGCCATTCCGAATTGGATCGGTTAGGCTACTGGTAGCTACCGGTTCAGCATACAGACGGGAGAACAGACCCTGACCATCTTCTTCAATCCGACCGGTATAGCGATATTCTGCGCGCACACCAGCAACAGTTCGGATACTGATGAAGTCACGCAGAGTCACCGCCGCACCAGGCACCGGTGTACCGTTCAGTTCGAGGGTGAACGGAATTGCCCCAGCAAGGGAAGTTTTCAGGTTTGCAAGACGCAGGCGTAATTCACTATCGCTACTACCAGCAATGATCGTCAATGCAATCGGCTCGTAGCCAGCCGCACGAAGGGTTGCCGTGCGTACCGTTGATAATCCTGCACCCTGCACGGTAAATTCAAGTGGTATTGCTCCGGTGAAGAGTTCGGTTGGCATGATCCGATCAACGCGAAATGCGAGTACCGGAGATGGTGATGGCAAGGGGCTGGGGGTCATTGTCGGCGTTGGCGATGGTGTTACCAGCGGTGTTGCCGGTTCAACAACCGCTGTAGGAGATGTGACAACAAGGTCTGATGGGGGGACACGATTCAACCCAATTGCAGATGCCAAAGCAAGCAAGACAATGATGACGACGCCAATACCGACCGGAACTGCCATGTTCAGATCAGAACGCTGTTTCGTGATCGTCGATTGTGAGAGCTGTCGTTCAAGAGTATCGATGGTTTGCATGACCTCGCCGACCCGCGGATCATGGGCTGGCAATCGTTCAAGTGCACTGCGATACTCATTCAACGCTTGATACGGTTGACCCTGATCGTATAACGTAGAGGCCCTGGTCATGAGCTGCGCAACCGGGTCAGGTAAAGATGGTGTTGGCAACGACGGCGATGGCTCCTCAACCGGAGCCATTGTTGGTGAGGGCAAAATGGCCTGCCAATCTTTCAATGGAGGGCACATCGACGGGCTGGTGCTCTGCCAGAGACGATCAAGCATTTGCGCCGGGCCTAGCCCCCACCGTCTGGCTAATGCCTCGCGGAGAATGTGGTAGCGTTCGGTCGGTTGCAGCAGGTCAGCGGCAGAAAAAAAGCTGTTATCAGCCGCAGCGTTGCGCACGTTTTCATCACACCAACCGAGTAATTCCAAGATCAAGAGTGCACCACTGAAGCGGTCGGCCATTAACCCTTGTGCAGGTGCAGGATGCAGATAGGGGCTAACTGGTGGCGGCAGTGGTAACCGTAACACGCCTGCGCCGTGCACCGTTTCAAGATCAACCAGTGCAACAGATGCCGCAGCCCCCAGATCGATCAGGCCAGGCAGCATAACATTGGCCGATTGCAGATCACCGTGTACCAGTCCTCGCTGCTCGAGGTTAACCAGAACATCGGCCAGAGCATGGGCAAGGTTCAGGCATTGTGATGGCGTGAGTGGACGACGATAGCGTATCAGTTCTTGCCAAGGCGGCCCATGAACCCACGGCATCAGAATAGCGTATTCGAGTTCGGGATAGGTTCTGATCAGGGCGGGTTGATCGGCAGCGGTAAGAACAAGGCGGCGTGCTGCTTGTAAACCGGGAATCGCACTAAGTGGTTGAAGCTGCAACGCATGGGTGCAAAGGGCCTGATCACGAAGCTGTGATTGCACCTTCAAGGCAACAAAACCATTAGTACTGCGCAATTGCACAACGCGGCTGGATTGCCCCTCCTGGATGAAGGGGTAACCAGGGATGGCCGGATGGGCACAGACGTAATAACTGGTTCCCTCGATGATCAATTGCTCGTCAATATTTACCTGAAAGGGCATGGATTTAGTCTCTATCTAAGCAGTGAACGGCTAAACCTGGCATAGCGAGGTTCGTAACTCTGACCCGTTCGTGATTCTGACCTGGATGATATGAGCAGTATACCACCTCGAGATGTTAGCTAGATCAGGTTTGGACGGGCAATGGTCACTGTGGCAGACAGTGATGTGTCCTATGTATGGATTGCATATGTTCAAGCAATATTTGATCTGAACCGACAACTGGCGGATCGGCAATTGCAAGACATTATCTGGGCAAATAGTGAACAATTCTCAATTGTTGAGGTCTTGACGAATTGCGTTATGCACTGTAGGCTATATGATGTACCCCTTGTTATCTATGTCACAACTGATCTGGTATGGTAGCGTTTGCGTCAAGGAGGACTGTCGATGATCGACACTGCGCCCCCCGCCCCATCACGGGCGCCACGTTCTAATCCAATTCGGAATCGTCAAGATTGGGAAGCTCAGCGCGCTGCTGCGCTGGCCGATCCCGGCGCCTTCCACGGCGCGATTGCTCGCACGGTCATTCACTGGTACGATCCGCAACACAACTGTTGGATTCGGTTTAACGAAGAAAGCCAACGCTGGGAAGGGCTTGACGCTGCCACCGGTGCGCCGGTTGCGGTCGATTACCCGGTCGATTATCAGCCCTGGCAAAAGGCGTTTGATGACAGTGAAGCACCGTTCTACCGCTGGTTCATCGGCGGACTGACCAATGCCTGTTTCAATGAGGTTGACCGGCATGTCATGCTCGGTTACGGCGACGAGGTTGCATACTACTTTGAGGGCGATCGTTGGGATAACTCGCTCAACAATGGTCGTGGCGGCCCGGTGGTGCAAGAAACGATTACGCGACGGCGCTTGCTAGTCGAAGTCGTGAAAGCAGCCCAGGTGTTGCGCGATTTAGGTTTGAAGAAGGGCGATCGGATCGCGCTCAATATGCCAAATATTATGCCGCAGATTTATTATACCGAAGCGGCGAAACGACTGGGTATCTTATATACACCGGTATTTGGTGGTTTCTCAGATAAAACTCTGTCAGATCGTATTCATAATGCGGGTGCACGGGTTGTCATCACCTCTGACGGTGCCTATCGTAATGCGCAGGTTGTTCCATACAAAGAAGCGTACACCGATCAGGCGCTCGACAAGTACATTCCGGTTGAAACAGCACGGCAGATTGTGATCGACACGCTGGCAACGCTATCGCTGAACGATGATCAGCGTCAGACAATTGTCAGCGAAGTCGATGCGGCACTGGCCGGCGAGATTACGGTTGAGCGTTCGGATGTGATGCGCGGAGTTGGCGCAGCGCTGGCGAAATTGCGTGATCTCGATGCTGCCGTGCAGGCGAAGATACGCACCACGCTGGCACAGGCGTTAGTTGAGTCTCCGCCACGGGTCGATGCGGTTGTGGTAGTGCGCCATACCGGCCAGGAAATTCTGTGGAATGCAAGCCGTGACCGGTGGAGCCATGAACTGCTCGATGCCGCGCTAGAGAAGATTCTGGCTAATGCCCGTGCTGCCGGTTTTGATGTCCACTCTGAGGCTGATTTACTCAATCTGCCCGATGACAAGCTTGTACCTGCCCTCTATGCCAGTATTCCCTGCGAGCCGGTTGATGCCGAGTATCCGATGTTTATCATTTACACCTCCGGTAGCACCGGTAAACCCAAAGGCGTGATCCACGTGCATGGTGGGTATGTGGCAGGCGTGGTCCACACCTTGCGGGTCAGTTTTGATGCCGAGCCGGGCGATACTATCTACGTGATCGCCGATCCGGGTTGGATCACCGGTCAGAGCTATATGCTGACGGCAACTATGGCCGGTCGCTTGACGGGTGTGATCGCCGAGGGATCGCCGCTCTTCCCCTCTGCCGGACGCTACGCTAGTATCATTGAACGCTACGGTGTCCAGATTTTTAAGGCGGGTGTCACGTTCCTCAAGACGGTGATGTCTAACCCGCAAAATATCGAAGACGTGCGCATGTACGATATGCACTCACTGCGGGTTGCCACCTTCTGTGCTGAACCGGTTAGCCCGGCGGTGCAGCAATTTGGAATGCAGATTATGACCCCGCAGTACATTAATTCGTACTGGGCCACCGAGCACGGTGGTATCGTCTGGACACACTTCTACGGTAATCAAGACTTTCCGCTGCGCCCCGATGCTCATACGTATCCGTTACCGTGGATTGCCGGTGATGTGTGGGTGGCTGAAACCGACGAGAGTGGGAACGTTCGGTATCGAGTAGCCGATTTTGAAGAAAAGGGCGAAATTGTCATCACTGCGCCGTATCCTTACCTAACCCGCACGATCTGGGGCGATGTACCCGGCTTTGAAGCATACTTGCGGGGAGAAATCCCACTAACGGCGTGGAAGGGAGATGCCGAACGCTTTATCAAGACCTACTGGCGCCGCGGACCGAATGGTGAATGGGGCTATATTCAGGGCGATTTCGCCATGAAGTATCCCGACGGCAGCTTCACCCTCCACGGTCGTTCAGACGACGTCATCAACGTTTCTGGTCACCGAATGGGTACGGAAGAGATCGAAGGGGCAATCTTGCGTGATCGCCAGATTACGCCCGATTCGCCGGTAGGTAATTGTATTGTGGTTGGTGCACCACACCGCGAGAAGGGCTTGACACCGGTGGCCTTTATTCAGCCTGCGCCCGGTCGGCATCTTACCGGTGCTGACCGTCGGCGGCTCGATGAGTTGGTGCGCACCGAGAAGGGTGCGGTGAGCGTTCCCGAAGATTACATTGAAGTGAGCGCTTTCCCCGAAACGCGCAGTGGCAAATATATGCGTCGCTTCCTGCGCAATATGATGCTCGACGAACCACTCGGTGATACGACAACGCTGCGTAACCCAGAGGTGCTGGAAGAGATTGCCGCAAAGATTGCTGAGTGGAAGCGTAAGCAGCGCATGGCGGAAGAGCAGCAGATCATCGAACGCTACCGCTATTTCCGCATCGAGTACCATCCACCGACAGCCAGCGCCGGTAAGCTGGCCGTCGTGACGGTAACCAATCCGCCGGTTAATGCACTGAATGAGCGTGCACTTGATGAGTTGAATACGATTGTTGATCACCTTGCCCGACGGAACGACGTAGCAGCAATCGTCTTTACCGGCCAGGGCGCCAAGAGTTTCGTCGCCGGGGCTGATATTCGCCAGTTACTCGAAGAGATTCACACGGTCGAAGAGGCGATGGCCCTACCCAACAATGCGCACCTCGCCTTCCGTAAGATCGAACGGATGAACAAGCCGTGCATTGCAGCCATCAACGGTGTCGCACTGGGTGGTGGACTTGAATTCGCCATGGCCTGTCACTATCGCGTGGCCGATGTTTACGCCGAGTTTGGTCAACCAGAGATTAATCTGCGCTTACTGCCGGGCTATGGCGGTACTCAGCGTCTGCCACGGTTGCTGTACAAGCGGAACAACGGTACCGGTCTCTTACGTGCGCTGGAGATGATCCTGGGTGGGCGGAGTATACCGGCTGACGAGGCGTTAGAATTGGGCTTGATCGACGCAATTGCTACTGGCGATCAAGATGCACTTTCACTGGCATGCGAGCTGGCCCGCGCTGCGATTGGCACTGATGGGCAGTTGATCGATACGGCTGCCGTTACACAGGCGTTCCGCCATCGTCATGAACAACTCGAAGAGTGGCGCAAGCCCGATCCCCGCTTCGCTGACGATGAACTGCGCTCGATTATCGCCCATCCGCGTATCGAGCGGGTGATTAAGCAGGCGCATAGTGTTGGTCGCGATACGGCAGTCCATCGCGCTTTGGAAGCGATCCGCTATGGCTTTATCCACGGCTTCGAGGCAGGTCTTGAACACGAAGCGAAGCTCTTTGCCGAAGCGGTAGTTGACCCGAACGGCGGTAAGCGTGGTATCCGCGAGTTCCTTGATCGCCAGAGTGCACCGCTGCCGACACGCCGACCGTTGATCACACCTGAACAGGAGCGAATCTTGCTCGAACAAAAAGAACTTTTACCGATCGGTTCGCCTTTCTTCCCCGGTGTTGATCGGATTCCGAAGTGGCAATATGCGCAGGCGGTCATTCGTGATCCTGAAACCGGTGCTGCTGCACACGGCGATCCGATAGTGGCCGAAAAACAGATTATCGTGCCGGTGGAACGACCACGGGCGAATCAGGCCCTCATCTACGTCCTGGCCTCAGAGGTAAACTTCAACGACATCTGGGCAATTACCGGTATTCCGGTCTCGCGGTTTGATGAACACGACCGCGACTGGCACGTTACCGGTTCGGGTGGCATCGGTCTGATCGTTGCCCTTGGTGAGGAGGCGCGACGCGAGGGGCGGCTGAAGGTGGGCGATCTGGTTGCCATCTACTCTGGTCAGTCGGATTTGTTGTCACCGATGATGGGACTTGATCCGATGGCAGCCGACTTCGTGATCCAGGGGAATGATACGCCAGATGGTTCACACCAGCAATTTATGCTGGCGCAGGCACCGCAATGTCTCGCTATTCCCACCGATATGAGTATTGAAGCGGCGGGAAGCTATATCCTTAACCTGGGTACAATCTATCGTGCGCTTTTCACTACGCTACGGATTCAGGCCGGTCGGACGATCTTCATCGAAGGTGCCGCTACCGGTACCGGTCTGGATGCCGCCCGGTCGGCAGCACGCAACGGCCTGCGCGTGATCGGTATGGTCAGTTCGGCGGAACGCGCAGCGACTCTCCTTGCAGCGGGCGCCCATGGCGCGATCAATCGTAAGGATCCGTCGGTAGCGAATTGCTTTACCCGTGTACCGGAAGACCCGGCAGCCTGGGCAGAGTGGGAGGCCGCTGGCCAGCCATTGCTCGAGATGTTCCGTGCGCAGAACAACGGTCGCCTGGCCGATTACGTAGTTTCTCATGCTGGTGAGACGGCATTCCCGCGGAGTTTCCAACTGCTCGGTGAGCCGCACGATGGACATATTCCGACGCTGACCTTCTACGGTGCCACGAGCGGCTATCACTTTACCTTCCTCGGTAAACCGGGCGCCGCTTCGCCAACCGAGATGTTGCGGCGAGCCAATCTGCGTGCCGGTGAGGCCGTGCTCATCTATTACGGTGTCGGCGGCGACGATTTGGTCGATGCCGGTGGTCTGGAAGCCATCGAGGCGGCACGTCTCCTGGGCGCACGGATTGTCGTGGTTACGGTAAACGATGCGCAACGCGAGTTCATCCTGTCGCTTGGGTTCGGTGCTGCGTTGCGCGGAGTGGTGAGTTTAGCCGAACTCAAACGCCGCTTTGGCGATGAATTCGAGTGGCCACGCACGATGCCGCCACTACCCAATGCTCGTCAGGACCCGCAAGGTTTGAAAGAGGCGGTGCGTCGCTTTAACGATCTGGTCTTCAAGCCGCTCGGTAGTGCGGTTGGCACGTTCTTGCGCAGTGCCGATAATCCTCGCGGCTATCCCGATCTGATCATCGAACGGGCAGATCACGATGCGCTGGCCGTGAGCGCAATGCTGATTAAGCCCTTCACCGGTCGGATCGTCTACTTCGAGGATATTGGTGGGCGACGCTACTCCTTCTTCGCGCCCCAAATCTGGGTGCGACAACGCCGCATCTATATGCCAACTGCGCAAATCTTCGGCACCCATCTCTCGAACGCTTACGAGGTCTTGCGCCTCAACGATGAGATTAGCGCTGGTCTGTTGACAATCACCGAACCGGCGGTGGTGCCGTGGGATAAGTTGCCCGAAGCACATCAGGCAATGTGGGAAAATCGCCACACCGCAGCTACGTATGTAGTCAATCACGCCTTGCCACGACTCGGCCTGAAGAGCAAAGACGAGTTGTACGAGGCCTGGACGGCTGGTGAGCGATAACGGTGAAGGGGGCGGGTTTCAGAACCCGCCCCCGACTTATTTAGAGCCTATCTGAACCTCACAGTACAGCGGATGAAACCTGATAGATGTACGGGCGCAGCGCCGCTGCGCCCCAACCGATCTTCTTCTGCGACACAGGGTATTCCGTATAGGCTCTTAGTCCGTTTGGTGCTGACGTGGCTGGCCTGAAGGACACACTCGTTCGAGCCAGACAATCCCGGCAAGGGCCACGATCAGGAGACCAGCGAAAACGAGGTACGCTTCTGAAGGGCGGGCCTGGGTAATGTATACGCCAATTAAGCCGCTGGCACCTGCCAGTAGATAGCAGGTAAGAACCGCTTCGCGCTTTGTCATTCCTAATGCGTGGAGGCGGTGTGAAAGATGGTCTTTACCGGCCGTAGTAAAGGGATTTACCCCACGGCGAACACGAGCAACGAAGACCAGGGCCAGATCGAAGAGTGGTAAACCCAGGACGCAGACCGGTACCAGCCAGGTTACCAGCGGAATGTTGTTGAGAAAGCGCAGTTTGATCGCTAGGGCTGCCAGGATGAATCCGATAAAGAGACTGCCGGTATCACCCATAAAGATACTGGCGGGGTTGAAATTGTAGCGTAAAAATCCGATACAGGCACCAATCAGAGCAGCAGCCATTGCGCCGACTAATACCTGCCGCGGTTGATTCATAGCCGCCAGGAGCAGAAAAAAAGCAGCCGCAATAGTAGCCACTCCACCTGAAAGCCCATCCATGTTGTCGAGAAAGTTGATGGCATTGGTAATGACAACGACCCATAGCAAGGTCAAGGCCCAGTTAAGAGCAGGCCACGGCAAGAGTTGTACCTGAGTGCCGGCGAGGAGTAAGACCGTTGCAGCCAACATCTGACCGCCGAGTTTGATTATTGCCGGCATGCCCCACCGATCATCAGCTAAACCAAAGAGTGAGACAATCGTAGCGCCGAGCAAAATCCCAATCAGTTCACGAATATGAGCCAGATCACCGAATAACAGCAGTGCAGCAACAAATGCAGTGTAGATTGCCGCCCCACCAAGAAGAGGGATTGGTGTCGTGTGACTGTCGCGACTGCGTGGGATTGCAATAAGTCCACTACGTAGGGCGGTTCGCCGCGCAATTGGCGTAACCAGGATCGAGAAGGTAAGCGCCGCTATCAAGATCAAGGCAATGTTTGCCATAGCATACATTCCCAGTGCATTGATGATGTTCCAATAACCCTGCCAACCCGGCTAATAACCAGTGTGGTACCGACTAGCGGCGGACTTGTTCCAACACTGCTTTCAACTGCTCCACCTGTGCTACTTCACTGGTACGGCCTCTGTTTCTAAGTACTGCTAACATGCGTTGGGTTTCAGCGATAGCGGCGTCATACTGAAGTGTCTCGCTCAATACCAGCGTGTATTGTTGACTGAGCGCAACGTTTTCGGGCTGAATCGCCACCGCTCGGGCGTATGGCTCTACCGCGCCGGCAATATCGCCAGCCTGAACTGCCAGGTGGGCCACAGCCGCGTATAATCTGCCAGCCTGATCTACCAGCGTCGGTATCTCAATGGCCCGTTCTGGTTTCCCTTTGACATCGGCTAGAGTTTGTTCAGCACGTTCAGCCTGCACCGCAAATGCGCGACGCAGTTGACTCAGCAAATCAGGGCGACTGCTCAAAGCTCTGGCAATGCGATCGAGGTTGTCTACCACCTGCTGCGGTGAACGTTCGATTGCCTGTACGTAGAAGGTCGTTGCTGCATCAAGATCGCCGGTACGGAAGCGTATTAGGTCACCACGTCGTAGTGCTGTATCACCGTAGCGTGGATCAAGTTGGGCTGAGGTCTGCAACAGCTCATCGGCTTGCTGAAAAAAGGTACCTGCCTGATGAGCATCACCGCTGGTAGTAGCGTATTCGGCCAATTGCATCAGAACGCCAGCCCGCTCGTTTATCAAGGTTACATCACGAGGTGCAATCGTGGCGACCCGTTCATACCATTGGAGTGCTGTATACAGCCGTTGCACGTCACCCGTCCAGCCGTACCAAAAGGTATTAACGCGACCCAGGTTTGCGTAGTGATCTTTATTCAACGGACTGATCTGGTGAGCGCGTAACAAAGCAGCTTCAGCATAGGCCAGCAGACGTATCGGTGATGAACGTTGGACGAAGGCCGTAACTGCCGGAATCCCGTCAAGCTGGAGGAGTGTATCGAGGTGAACCTGACCGGCATCACCAAGCGCACTCCCTTGCGCACGCAGCGTATTTGCTAGCGTCATAAGAGTACGGGTGAGATGAAGATAGTAAAAATCCTCACTCGGATTAGCCCGGATCGTTCCAATGTATTCGTTTAGAGCTGCCAGCAATGTTTGCGCTGACCCTTGACCCTGATCGGCATAACTTTGGGCCTGCTGAAAACGCATATCGGCATAAATCGGTTGCAGGTTCAGCCACCAGATGAGAGCAGTGGTACACAATCCAATCAAGCAAGCAACCCCAAGCATACTTTTATCAGCCTGTCGCGATGCAGGGCGTGGCGGATTGCGACGAGCGGGTTGGCGTCCGGTCGGCTTTGCCGGTATCGTTTGCGGTTCGGTAATCGTTACCGATGGCTGCACGCTCTCCATATGGGCTACGGCGACACTCAGGCCCAGCAACATCCAGAACATCATCAGGGTGGCAACAATCGGGATACCGGTCAACCCTTCAACCAGGTGTGCCGTCACTGCGCTAAGAATTGCAATAACGAGCAGTTGATGACGCCAGCTTGTTGCGGTCCGTAATTGATGCAGGCAATACATGGTCAGACTGCCAATCACCCAGAGATACATTGCTAGGCCAAGTAAACCTTTGGTTACAACTTCATCGAGGAGAGCCTGATGCGAGCGATCAGGGGAAGCACCGCGCGCCTCGACATTCGCCAGCGATGGTGGATAAAAGCGATTGAACGCTACGAACATACTTTCCGGCCCCCAACCGATGAAGAGCCGTAGAGGGTCACTCGTGATCAGCGCAAGCGTACCGCCAGCGTGTTCATCACCAAACCAGATCAGCCGTCGCACCAGGCCGGTACCGCTCTCAATCTCAAGCAACCGACCCATCCGACCGATGTAGGGAACATCACGTAGCCGATGGAAGAAGGGGGCGTCTGACACATTAAACACGATCAAGAACCCACCAACCGTCAGCGTTATTGCGACCCAACCTGCTAACAGTTGCCCCAACCGACGACTGTTGCGCTGATCACCATCGGCGGCGAAGCGTTGTTTTCCAAACCAGAGGGCCAGCGAAATGAATAGAAAGAGACCGGCGCCCAACCCGATCCACGGGCCACGGCTCTGACTGAAAAAGATCGTGGTCAGTATCAGTCCGAGCACGATTGTACTGCCTGTCGCTCGGAGTTGCCAGGTAAGACGTGATGGCTCTTGCGGTGCTCTCCCAAGCATACTCAGGCCGTAGGCACCGACCAATGCCACAACAGCCAGTATTAACCAGAGCCACCAATCGAGGGCATTGGCCGCAACCTCAGCCGCAGCAACCTGCTGAATACCGCTAGCTGCATTGACCGCAAACGCAATACCAAAGCCGAGCAGGTAGATTAGGGTCAGCACAAGGGGCCAGCGTGGAAGAGCAGAGCTACCCGATACAGTCAGCAGCCACCAAAGTGCCGATGCACAGAAAATAGCGCCTGGAAAACACCACCAGTACCGGAAATCCACTGTTCGGACTGCTACACTGAACTTGACCGTTGCCAGAATGAGCAAAGCGCCGGCTAGCCACAAGAGCACGCGGATGATCGCCCAACGCCACTCGGCAGATGGCTGAGTCGGAACTGGCGCTGTCCGTATCGCTGCCAGGGCAGCGAATAACCGGTAAAGCGCCAGTGGGACGATCATAATCAAGTATGCAGCAACAAAAATTGAATTCCCCAACGTTGAGGCAACACGCGAGATAACGTCACCTCGCCATGGCAACGGATCGAGCTGGTAGTGCTGCATAATGCCGTAAAGAGCAACCACCGTTGCAGTAGACAGATTGAGCGAAATAAAGCGCTCACGTTGAGCAGGAGAACGCAGGGTTGTTGCAATCAGCAGAGCAAATACGAGATACGACAGAAACGTGTACAGTCCCTGCATTCGCTGATAAGACCCCCACAGACTGGTAGCCGGTGTTACCGAGGTGATAGTCGTAACAATAAAGATCGTCGTATAACCGGTGATCGGCCAGAATAGAGGATGTTTGCGGAGGGTTGCCCAATCCCAACCAATCCGCTGCGTCGCGGTAGAACGTTGATCGACCCGACTGAGCAACCAGATCAGCGCCGCCGCAGCACCGACAAGGGCCAGTGAACGTAAAACAGCAGCCTTATCAGGTTCAAAATGACGAGCTGAATAAAGATTGAAATAGATTGGTATGAGCGTGAGGGCAAGCAACCAGCTCGCCTCGACGATACGAGCACTCCAGCGGCTGATTGTATGTTGTGAGGACATATCGATTCCAACAACCTCTCTGTTCCAACACTATAACGTGGCCGTACCGGGGAGTCATGAACGAGGGAACTTCTGTATGGTGCAACATCACGACCGGGTAAGTTCTGCCTGACGATGCAACTTCCAGGCTTGCGCTCGTTCGAGGATCTGACGAGCATTAGCCCGACTGTGATCGCCAGGAGTACCGTCGAGCATGGCGGCAATCTCTTCAACCCGCTGCTCAGGCGACAAGCGCTCAACACTGGTACGTGTGCGGCCATCAACAACTTCTTTGCGAATGTGATAATGGGCATGAGCAAAAGCTGCTACCTGGGGCAAATGCGTAATGCACAACACCTGATGACGTTGACTGATGAACCACAATTTTTGACCAACCACGTGACCAGCACGGCCACCGACACCAACATCGATCTCATCGAAGACCAGCGTCGGCACATCATCAACTTGTGACAAAATCGATTTGAGCGCCAACAACAGACGGGCACTTTCACCACCCGACGCGATCCGCGCCAGTGGTTTCAGCGGTTCACCGGGGTTCGGCGAAATTAGAAATTCAACCCGATCAACGCCGGTACGGTCGCATGCCAGGCGTCGATCATGAATCAGCGGCCCGTCAGGATCATCTTCCCAGGTAAATTGCACTGCAAAACGGATATTTGGCATTGCCAGATCGTTCATGGCAATACTGATTTGCCGGCTCAGTTCTTCACCGACTCGTTTTCGTTGTTGTGAGAGTTCACCGGCACAACGGGCCAGCTCGTCTAACAATACTCGTTCTTGTTGTTCCAACGCTGCGATCTGAGATGCACTATTGCTCAATTGCTCAATCTCGTGTTCAGCGTTCGCTGCCCGCTCGATCAACGTCGCCAGATCAACCCCATACTTACGCTGCAAATTGCGCAAAACAGTCAGCCGATCTTCAATCGCATCAAGCCGATGTGGATCAACTTCAAGGTTCGAGCGATACCGGCGCAAGGCAACAACTAGGTCTTCAAGCTGATAGTGCAGTTCGGCAGCTTGCCGAGCGATAGGCTCAGCCCGGTCATCAAAACGGCTCAGCTCATTGAGCGCACTCACAGCCAGCGCCATCGCCTCGGTTGCCGGACGCCCTCCACGTCCACCCTCACCACTATAAAGCGCTCGATAGGCGTCTTCTGCCAGGGTTGCAATGCGCGCTGCGTTCTGGACAATACTGCGTTCGCGGAGGAGTTCTTCCTCTTCACCGGGCTTGATTTTTGCAGCAATAACATCCTCACGTAACAGTTGCAACTCTTCAATGCGAGCTTGCCGACGCGCTTCACCGGCGCGTAAATCGGCTAACTGTGCCTGAACTCTGCGCAATGCAGCAAGTTGATCGGCCACCTGCTGACGTAAGGGCAGCAGTTCACCGAAGCGATCAAGCAGATCAAGATGGGTACGTGGATTAAACAGCGATTGACCCTCGTGTTGACCATGGATATCAATCAATCGACTACCAATCTCGCGCAGCGTTGCGCTGTTTACCGCCTGTCCGTTCACACGGGCGACACTACGCCCCGACTCAGCCGAAATCTCGCGTGTCAAAATGAGCTGATCATCGCCCTCATCGAGCAGATCGTATTGGCTCAGCAATGGGATGAGTTGCGGGCAATCATCGAGACTAAAAACGCCTTCAATACGAGCACGGGTAGACCCTGCCCGAACGAATGTCGCATCAACGCGCTCACCGCGCAACGTACCGAGCGCATCGATAATAATCGATTTGCCGGCACCGGTCTCGCCGGTCAGCACGTTAAAACCCTGCTCAAAGCGCAGATGCAGTCGGTCAATAATTGCAAAATCCTGAATCTGCAACTCAATCAACATATGGCAGGTACTACACTATATCTGAGCGAGCGTCTATACGTTGCGAACTTATTTCCTGGCTTCAACCCCTGCTGCCGTGTTAGAGGAGGCAAGGAGAGGAAATTCGTGCACGGCGCCAGCCGCACTTACCAGGAAACGCTTTGTTGATAATGATCACCGTCTTGCATTTTACCATAACCACATGCCCGCGGTTGGTGGAGCTTATACCAATTCTGGCACGAGGAACCGGGTCTTATCGTGCCACTCCTACGCCGCACTGATCCCATCCGTTCACCGCATTCCGTTCGCCAACGTATAAGTTTGGGAGAAGGATACCCGGCTGTCGCAGACAGAGGGAGATGCAGGTCAGCGACGGTTGTCTCCGTTTCGTGCTGCGAAGAACGCAGTGATGCTGGGAGAGGACGATAGCCGCATCGCTAATATATTGCAACAGTGTCGGCATCGGTGCTGCGGAGCACACCTGGCGGCCCTCACCTTCCCCCTGGCCTCCTCCTCTCCCTGTAGGGAAGAGGGGAGGAACGTAGGTCTGAGAGAAAGAACGCTGAAAACCTCTCACGCTGTAGTCGCACGGGCGCCGTACATGCCCGATGAAACGTTTTTGATCAGGCGCTTAGACGTTGCATAGATGACTCTCAATTCTGTCGTGATTAACGCACCGATGAACGGATAGAGTATCGCGGCAATGCGCAGGCGCTAGTTCTCGACATTGAGACGGTGATAATAACAGTTAGTTGTCACCGTCACATATGTTGGCGACTATTGCAAATTGGTCTGTTCAGGTGATGGAATGAGTAAGGCTATCGGTCAATGAAGTGTTTATGAGGCGTGCAATTGTTACCCCCGCATACTGTATGACGCGGGCCAGAGGCCAGCGAAACGGTACAGGTCGGGGCTCGTCGTGAGCAGGAGCATGACATGCTTTAGCGCATCACGTATTGCCGAAAACTGAAAACTTTGCAAAATCCTATGCAGCACAAAAGTTCTTGACAGTCAACAATACCTCTGCTATAATTCCGAACAAGTGAGCTATCGAACCTTTGTTCTATTTTTATAGACACACTCTCTGGAGAGGAGGCCCGCAATGGCAGTGACCAGTCGTGAAATCCGCTCACCACGTCGGATGTCTTCAATTGCCATGCCCAAGCTGGCCCTCAGCAATTCTGCCTATATTGTAACCAGCCTGCTGGCAATTCTCGCTATATACGTTTTGGTGAGTGCTTTTATTAGTTGGGGTCAGACACTGCTCGACGACTGGCAGTATGGTCGGCCACGCACATTTCATCTGATCGCCGAAGTTGGTCGTCCTGAAGAGACTATTGGTCCAACACGCTTAATCGCGATGAATCTTGATCGTCAGGTACTCATTCTAGAGATTCCAGGAGGTGACGTGACTAAGACACGAACCATTGTAGGTCCGTACCTTGTTGGGGCGCATGAGAACCTGACGCCAGTCACGATGCGTCTAACCGATATGAATGGTGATGGAATGCTCGATCTGGTGGTTGGGATCAAGAATGAGGAAATCGTGTACCTCAATCGCGGTGATAGTTTTGGATTGGTGACGGCGGAAGAGCGGCAGCAGCTTCTGCGTCAGTTGAAGAGTCGTTAGATTGTTCGGCGTTGTGGCAGGTAGAGCGGGTATCTAGCGCGCAAGCTTTACGCACGTACACGTAGACGATACTTCACCGGGCTGCGGCCTACTCTTCAGACAGTGATGTAGAGTTGGCAAAGGTATCTAGCTTTTTCTTCCTGCCTCTGGTCGATTGTACTGCTGCCGAGAGAAATGCGCTTCTCGCTAATTATGTTCATCTCTATCGCCGAATCGGTAGAGAAGGAATAGTTTACAAGAGCGCGATCAGAAACCTGAGCTGTTGATGCGCTCGTAGTGCCTTATTTGCCGCACCGCGTCTCTCCGAAGAAGCGGTGCGGGTGTGTTCTACTGTATCGTGGAAGGGATGGTTTGGAGCAGGATTATGCTATCGCCGAGGGTGTAGCGATGTCAATTTGATCGTATCATCATGGTCGATCCTGGTTGTCCAACCCTCATTACCTGTATGGCTGAGATGCCAATAGGGGGTGAAAGGATTTTTTCACTCTCGTCGAACTGATTGTCACTAGCAATGACTATCTACAACACGACAATACGACAAATCCATATCCGACGCGATCTGGGCCGACCATGTGTTACCTTTGCAAGATACTTCCATCGTAGTGTTCTGAGTCGGCTCTCCAAGATCATTGTTTCTGATCACGCTCTGAACTATTCTCTACATCGTAGCGTGCTACACCTGGTACTTCACAAATGAGGTCTGGACCATATAGCCCGCCCGGTGTATGAAATCCTGCTGCAATCTGCCCATTCAACACACGCTGAACGATAAGCACGGCAGTCATAACCGTGAGCGCGTAGCCTTCGGGACCAACCAAACGGCTCATTACCCGTTGCCCACGCTCGTCTCTTGCCTCACCGGCGATGATGCTCTTCCCGGTGCGACGGGTTGTCTCGTCTGGTCCCTCAAGCGTCCGTCTAAACCAGGCTCGCAGTATGTGTCGTACAGGCCTGAGTCGTAGGATTGGCAACAGTGTCCGTACTATTCCCAGCCAGGGCAACATTCGACGCGGGATGGCCACGAAAACCGTTATGTTGGGAATACCGGTCGTATAGTACGCGGTAGCGACATCACCCCACGGGATGCTTACACAGGGCTGAGGGCCATGACCAAAGTCGAACGTTCGCACATCACGAAGCGGTAGAGTCGCTACTAGTCGGCCCTGACGCCGTTCGCACCCTTGCCCTGCCATGGTCAACATCGTGATCGCAGTACCACGAGAGATACTGCCAAGTGCACGAAAGGCTAGCGTCAGTTCGGTTGCACCTGGAAGCCGACGTGCTAAGTGGGCAGATAGACAGTCTGAAGGAACCACATCAAAACCGACACCGGGCATGAGCATTACGCCAGCCTGTCGAGCGGCACGATCTTGCTGCGCGATTGCCTCGAAAACACTGATCTCACCGGTAATATCGAGATAGTGCACGCCAGACTGCAAACACGCCCGTACCATTGGTGCACTGGTTTCCTGAAATGGTCCGGCACAATGGAGAACCAGACGCATACCCTGCAACGCCCGATGCAATTCAGCTTCGTTGTCTAATCGACAAATCGTAAATGGTACGTTCAACTCATTCGCCAAAGCTGTAATCTGTACCGCATTGCGGCCAGCTAATCTTGGGCGCAGACCAGCCTGTACCGCTGCTCGTGCAATCAGTTGACCGGTGTAACCGTTGGCGCCGTAGATCATCCAATCTTCCATTGCTGTTACTCCGGTTTGAGAATGGCCTATCCGACAAACATGCTCACCCGACTCAGTACAGCCCATGGCGGTGTGAGAAGGCGGTCACATCACTACTCTCTTTTGATTTTGTAGTCGAAAGAGAGCGATGTTCAGGCGAGACCAATCTCTTCGCTCGATAGAAATGATTCCGAAAGAGGACAGTCAGAGAGGTAAGAGTCTCAGTCGTGTACTACACGATAAGGGAGGGAACATTTTGGCATATCAATAACTCAGACGTCGGCATTGGTTCAATGATACTACTCCCCTACTTTCTTCCATTTGCACGTGTAGTCTGCTCGTTTATACGGTGCTGAACCTCCTTTCTTACGCTTGCATATGATTGGTTTTCAGCTCTCGCCATCCTCCTTTGCGGGGTTCCCAACCTCGCGCCCAGATTGAATACTCTCATACCAACTGGGATGCTCTTTACGCAACCGCTCGAACTCTTCTGATGTATAAACAAACAGATCGATTCCCACTGGAAAGCCAACCGGCAAAAAATCGACGGCTCGTTCATGGAAAGCCTTATCTGTCGAAGCGACGATCACGCATAGATCAACATCACTTTTAGGGGTAGGTATCCCGTTCACCCAGGAGCCAAACCAGATAATACGTTCGATTTCCGCGTGCTCGGCACGCAACCTGGCAGCGTAGTGGGCAACAGCCTGCTCAATGGAGGCACGGTCAATCGATTTGATGACGACAGAACTCGAGGATGGACTCGGCGCATTGAATGGCATATTGGGCCTCCATAGAAGTGTAGAAATCGGTCGGTGCCCCCGAATCGAAGCCGTTTGGATATCGTGTAGGAATGTAGTGTTTGTCCAGAATACGGGCATAATCTATCAGCTCAGTTGGCGGTTGGATGGTTGAGGGCAAATTTCCAATTAGCACCGTTAATGTATGGCCCCAGGCATCCATTCCCAGCTTTTGGAAAAGTGCCTTAATCGCTTTTTCTGCGGCCTGTTGTGCGGCAAAGCAACTCCATTCGTAATCTCCATCGGCGAGCGCATTGCGGGCATGGCGTAAGTCCGCTTCCGCCTGCCGCCACCAGTCTTTGTAGCGATTACCCATGTGTTATGCCTCATCGACCCAGTGTTTTCTCAGAGTCAATAATTTTCTCCAAATTACCCTCATTCTCCGATAAGGGGCAAGGAAGGAAAGGCAAGGCTCACGAAATAACCTTATACCATGGTGTGCTACAGGACCTCGTTAGACGATAGCTTAGATCGAGTTCCAATTAATTATGAGCGTGTTTCAAACACTCTTATGTTGATCGAATTTGTGCTACAGCATAACTACCAGAATATTGTACCAGCATATTACTTAGGATGCTGCAATCTTTTACGACTTTTCAGGGTTCTTAGCTTCACGACCGTTAAAAACAAAGCGACACTGACAAAGATCACACACTCGTTCACGATAATCCCCGATCCACACGGTCTCGCCGGGAGTTTGGGCTGCTGATCACCATTCCTCACCTCATCCGCTTCTTCTTGCCGCGTGGGAGAGGATTGCGCTTGCTTGAAACCCGCTCTTCCTCTTCTCACATCATTTCCGAGAAGGGTGAAAACGTCGAAAAGCTCTGGCCTTATCCGGCATAGAATCGTCGCATCGATCCTGATTTGATATAATACATAGTCGGTCATTTGCTCGGCTGTTCATTAGCTACAGTACCCGTATGTCGCTCTCGTACCGTCTTCGTCAGTTTCGCAATGCGCTAGATTCACAGGTTACGCCAGCAGAATATGAGCTGGTTGCCCAGTTGCTGACCCCAGCTGAACAGCGGTTGTTTTTGCAGATGCCGCTGTACGATCAGCGCCACTGTCTCGATGTGTATCAGACCCTGGTAGCAGAAGGGGAGCATGATGAGTTTTTGTTGCGGGCTGCTCTGTATCACGATTGCGGCAAAGTTGATGATGAGGGTCGACCGATGGCGCTGCGATGGTATGTGTTGGCAACGATTCTCAAGCGGTGGCCAGCGCTCTATCTGATCGCGGCTCGTTTTATTCCGGCAATTGCTATTTATGCCGAACACGCTGTACGCGGGGCGCGAATGGCGGCTGCAGCGGGTTGTCCACCAGAAATCGTCGAGACACTCCGGCACTATCACGATCCCCATCCGCAAGGACGCGCCGCTCGCCTGCAATGGGCCGATGAACAACATTGATCTATGCCCTACACGATTTCTTTACCAGAGTTTACCGGCCCTCTCGATTTGCTGCTGCGCTTGATCGAACGGGCGGAACTTGATATTACGACCATTGCCCTGGCGAGTGTTGCCGATCAGTATCTGGCCTATGTGCGCACCTTAGAAGAGGTTGAGCCACGCGAGCTGGCGGAGTTTGTGAGTCTGGCAGCCCGGTTGATTCTGATTAAATCACGGGCACTGTTGCCACGTTCGCCGAATGCAGCACCTGATCCGATTGATGAAGATGCCGGGCAGTTGGCCGCACAGTTAGAGTTGTATCGCCGCTTCAAGCAAGTGGCCGATCAGTTACGCCACTGGCAAGAGCAGGGTCGGTGTACATTTGGGCGCCTGGCGCCACCATCCGAGCAACTTATGCTATCAACGAAGGTGGTTATGAACTACCACCTGAACGATCTGCTCCGGGCGCTTAAGCGGCGAAGACAGCTTCAGTTACCGCTCGATCAACCTGAAGCGGTCGTTTTGCCTCCCCGCTTGACAGTAGCCGAAGTCGCGGCACGGATCCGCGAACGGCTCGAACACACAGCCTGGTTCGATTTCGGTGATCTGCTAACGGCGCAACCGACAACGGAAGAGGTGATTGTCGCTTTCTGGGCAATGCTCGAATTGTTGAAGCGACGGGCAATTGTTATCGAACAGACAATCCTTTTCGGTCCGATTATGATCGGGCGAGGTGTAGCACCGATAATGGTTGAAGATCGTGATGAGTAAGTGCACGACGGCACCGACGCCTCAGACGGTGATGACGATAAGGCTGGCGTGATGGGCGGATCGGTATAGGTGACCAATCTTCCGCCCCTACTATTGCCGTGAAGAAGCATCCGCCTCTGGCAATTTCCCCTCTTGCACTACCACATACCCGCGTTCGATCTCGTACTGAAAGGCAGGTGGCAGAAGCGCCCAATCGATCACATCAACCCGAATGGGTAGGTCGCTCTCAAGAAAAGCAGACCGTAGTTCGACCAGTCGATCGCATGGTTGCCATAACTGACGCGGGTTCCGCACCACCAGATCGAGATCACTGGCCTCGAACGCCCCGCCTTTCACACGGCTCCCATAAGCCCAGATGTCGTAGTCGGGGACGTACTGCTGCAGAATTGAACGTACTTTTTTCAGATAGTTTGGTGGCAAATCGAGGTTGGGTACATCGGTCATTCTTCCTCCCCGGTGAGGAGTGAGCCAGTGTGTAGTCGCTCTGCTAGGGCGTGTGCATCACGAATGAAATTGGGCAGGAGACACAGCGTCTGCTGAACGAAGGCTTCACCGTAATCGTGAGCCGTGCTATTACGATTGTCGCGGTAGGAAAACCAGCGCTCGACTTCGGCAAGCGAAAGCAAGCTGTGCTGAGCAGCAAGACGAAGAAGTTCTTTGACCGGTGTCGCTTCCAAGCGGCGACTGGTATACCCGAAGTCTCGTAACCGCCGCTTGATCAGCTTGAACGAGATCTCCTGCGCCAACTCGAACCCCTTGATGATCGCCATACGGAAAACCTCTTGTTCATTGGCAGATTGCGTGGCTGTTGCACGTTCGTACAGGGCGAGAGCGGTTTCAAGTGCGCAAAGTGATCTTTGGAGCTGATCGGTGTTAATGCCCATAGTCGTTCTACGTTCAATGAGGTTTTGTTATTGATGTTGTCCAGATGAATTGGTGTCATTGTACCATGGGCGAACCTGTTCGTTAATTATCACTGTCGTTAGTCAGGGCTTTTCATTTTTTGGATTTCTTTTACCTGCGCGCCTGAACCTCCCCGTCTACGTCTTGTGATGCGTAAGCGGAACAAGCGCAATCGTTAGGCCCCGCAAGAGGGTAAGCTGCCTCTATCACCGATTCCAAATGACTCCAATTCGCCACTGTTGGGCAAGGAAAGAGCTTTGAAACGCCCTATCGGTGGTGTATCATAATGTAAGCGGGATGGTGTTGTGATGATAATATAGGACCTTGCCACCACTTCGGGTGACAATGCCAGATCATTCGGAAAGAGTACACTATGACCGGTTCTTCGCACATGGCAACCGCTGCTACTGATCGCTCGCTCCCATTGGGAGATCTACTGGCATTTGGTGATGCGTTACGAGCCGATGATACTCCTGAAAGCCTGCTCGGTGAAGTGGTCGAAACGTTACGCCGAATTGTTGGCAGTCCGTCGGTGTATGCACGTTTACACGACGCCGATAATGAGACACTCTATGCAGTTGCCTTTGCCGGTATTCAGCCATCTTTGATTGATCAGTTGCGCACAACACCAATCGGGCCGACGATCTACCATCCGTTGCTGCGTCCTGAGTATCGACAGAGTAGTTCGTACCTGATACCAGCGGCTGAACTGCCACCTGATGTACCCGATACGGCGGTCATTGCCCCATACGCAGCATTGTTAACCCCCTTGCGCGGTCGGGGTGGTCGATTGATCGGCGTGATTGTCCTGGCATGGCCCGATCAGCTTGATCTGACCATGGTACGAATGGTGGAGGCGATTGCCCGTCAGGCTGCCTTGGCGGTAGAAAATGTGCGCCTGGCCGAGCGGAGCGCCCGGTTGCTGGCAAAAGAGCAGTTGCTGGCTGAGTTGGGCCGCGCCGTTGGAGCGACCCTCGATCTGAACGTCATCTTGCACCAAACTGTTCAGCGTTTGGCAACAGCGTTTGGGAGTGGTCTGGTAGCTCTGCTTGATGATCAGCAGGGGTTAACGGTTGCCGTGGCGGTGCCTCCGTTGACCGACTTTATCGGTAAGCAGTTACCGCTTCACGATAACCCGTTGGCATGGGTAGTGCAACGTTGTCAATCGTTTGTAATGGATGATTGTTGGGCAAGTGCTCCGGAAACGGTTTTGTTTGGCCCTGATGTTGCATCGTACATTCTTGCGCCCCTACGCAGCGGTGGGCGCGTGATTGGAGTGTTAAGCGTGGTGCATCAGCAGGCCGGTGCATTCAGCGACGAAGATGTAGAATTACTCGAAGCGATTGCTGCTCAGGTGAGTGGCCCACTGGTTAGTGCCCGCCTTTATGCCGAAGCGCAGCGACTGGCAGCGCAAGTACAACGTCGCGCCGATCAGTTAGCCGTTCTCAATTCGATTGCTCGCATCATCACTGCTACGCTCGATCTGCGTGAATCGTTGCCGCTGGCTACTCAACGCATCCAACAGGGTTTTGGCTACCCACAAGTTGACCTCTTTTTGCTCGATGAAGATGCCAGCGAACTGATCCTGGTCGCTTCAGCCGGACGTTATGCACCGGAACGGGTTGGCTATCGGCAGCACATTAATCTGGGGTTGGTTGGGCGTGCGGCACGTAGCGGTCAAATTGTGCGTGCCGAGAATGTTGCAGCCGAAACAGACTATCTAGGCTTAAGTGAGCGGCTCGATATTCGCTCGGAGTTGTGTGTGCCGCTAGTCACCAATGGTAAAACTCTGGGCGTCCTCAATATCGAATCACCGCAATTAGCTGGCCTGACCGAAGAAGATGCTGCGGTTTTAGAGACCGTAGCCGACATGCTGGCTGGTGCAGTCGAGAATGGCCGACTGTACCAGCGTGCACAACAGGCAGCCGTGATCGAAGAGCGTCATCGCCTGGCGCGCGAACTTCACGACAGCGTAAGCCAGCAGCTCTTTAGTATGACGCTGACAGCACAGGCGGCACGGGCACAGTTTGAGCGTAATCCGGCGCGAGTGCCGGTGCTGCTCGAACGATTGCACGAGACAGCTACCGCTGCACTAGCCGAGATGCGGGCCCTCATCTTTCAGTTGCGACCACCAGCCTTACGCGATCAGGGGTTGGTTGCGGCAGTGCAACACCATGCCCAGCATCTTGCACATCGTGAAGGTTTGCGGATAGAATTGAACGTCATCGGTGATGAGCGCCATGTGCGGGGGATAGAACAACCGCTTTTCCGTATTGTTCAAGAGGCGTTGAATAATATTGTGAAACACGCAGCGGCCCGCAATGTGCAGATTTTGCTTGAACTGAATGCTGAACACGTGCGTATTCGGATTACCGATGATGGGAAGGGTTTCGATCCACAGGCCCCCCTTTCTGGCGAGGGGCGTCATTTCGGATTACTCGGTATGCGCGAGCGCGCTCTTGAACTCGGCGGTTCATTTACGGTCAATTCCCAACCCGGCGCCGGTACTGAAGTAGAGGTGGTGGTGCCTCTACACAAGCGTAATGTTGGTGATGAACGATCAGAGTCACCGACACCCCGCTCATCTTTGTAATGTGCGTCAGAGCTCCTGTACCCATCTGACCAGGAAAAGCTGAATGTCTTACCCGCACTAAGCATGTGAGCGCCATCGTTACGGTAATTTCTCAAACTAAAGGAGGTGAGCGCATGGAGAAGATAACCGTCCTCCTGATTGATGACCACCGTGTGGTCCGCCAGGGATTACGTGACTTTCTTGAATTACAGGCCGACATCGAGATCGTGGGTGAAGCCGGTAGTGGTGCAGAGGGGATTGAACTGGCACGAGAGCTGTTGCCTGATGTAGTCCTGATGGACCTGGTGATGCCCGGTATTGATGGGGTTGAGACAACCCGGCGCTTGAAAGCGGTTAGCCCATCTTCGCAGGTGATCGTATTGACCAGCTTTGCCGACGATGACAAGGTGTTTCCGGCGATCAAGGCTGGCGCCATTTCCTACCTGCTGAAAGACATCTCACCCGAAGAGTTAGCTCACGCGATTCGCGCTGCGTGTCGCGGCGAAGCAGTCTTGCATCCTGACGTTGCCGCCAAATTAATGCAAGAGTTTAATACACCGCGTCCAAACGAAGCGCCGGTCGAACAGCTCACACCCCGCGAGATGGATGTCTTACGCCTGGTAGCAAAGGGTATGTCAAACAAAGAGATTGCCGAAACGTTGATCGTCTCTGAAAAGACCGTCAAGACCCACATCAGTAATATTCTATCGAAGTTACATCTGGCCGACCGCACCCAAGTCGCCATTTATGCCTTACGTAAGCGCCTAGTGCCAATTGATCAGGAAGAGTAGCATTATGACCGCACGAGTTCTACTGCTCGGAACAGGTACCGGCTTGCCCGACCCTGACCGAACCTATACCCATCTAGCGTGGGATGGGCCGGGTGGGCCGTTGCTGATCGACGTTGGTGGTGATAGCTACCGCCGTTTGCTGGCTGGCGGGATCGATCCGCAGCTGTTGCGCGGGATTATCCTTACTCATAGTCACTGTGACCACATCAATGGTCTGCCAGCATTACTCTTCAGCTTGCGGCTGGGTGGTCGTACCGAGCCACTGCCAATCTACGGATTACCGGAAACGCTTGAGCTGGCGAATAGCTTTCTGGCAGCCGCCGGTTTGGAAGAGTGGGCAACACCGGTCGTTTGGCAGCCGTTAGCCGCTGGTGAGCGTTTGCAGCTCGGTGAGGGACTAGAGATAGCGACTGCGCAAACTAGCCATAGTCGGCCTTGCATTGCCGTTCGTTTATCTGCACCGGCGGTTCCTGCGGTGTGCTACTCAGCGGATACCGAACCGTGCCAGGAGGTCATCCGCTTGGCGACAGGTGCACGTGTTTTGATCCATGAAGCAACGACCCCAGAACCTTCTCCTGGTCACAGTACGCCACGGCAGGCCGGCGCAGTGGCGGCGGCGGCTGGTGTGCAACAGCTCGTACTGGTGCATTTTAGCCCACGCTGGACGATGCCAATCGAGCGCGCACTGGCTGAAGTGGTAGCCGGTGGCTTCACTGGAAACGCAAGTGTTGGGGTTGATCTCCAAGTGATACTATTAGTGGCTTGAAAGCGGTAGGTGCGGGTTTATCCCCAACCCCCTACAAGCGGGGGCTTGGAGATGGTGGCGTGCTGATACGCCAAATGACGGTGCCCGGCCATACCACACGGCGCCGACTAGCGGCCCGCGATCCCAGCACACAGTGGCAGACTGCTATGTATACGTGAATAACGTTCATCGGCGTATCAAATCCCCATGCCGAAATGACAATAGTTACACCTGGCTAACGACAAAAACCATCTCGTTGCTTCACCGTAGATCAGTGTCTATCTGAACGTTTTGTAGTCTGCCTGTCGGCAACTGTCATTATTTATCAAGCCAGACATCCTATACTACTTACCGTCAGAGCAATCTTGATTGTCATGGAATATGGTATGTCACTTGAAACACTTTCGCTGCGTAACCTGCCGACACTAACCAAAGATCATCGTCTGCGAGTAGTGAGCGACAATCCACAGCATCTCGAACCACCGCTATCAATTCTCGACGAAGCAGTGACGCCTGTCGAGCGATGGTTTGTACGTAACAATCAGCCAGTCCCGTCTATCACCGATGAAGATTGGGAATTGAGTATTGATGGACTGGTGCGGTATCCACTGACGATCAACATGCGCGATTTGCTTCACGAGCCAACCAGCAGCTTCTTTGCAGCCCTTATCGGGCAACAAAACCATTCTAACGAATACGCAATGATTGCTAACGTCGAGTGGATGGGGACACCACTGGCGCTCTTGCTCGAAACGGCGGGAGTAAAGCCGCAGGCCAGAATTGCCGCATGCTGGAGTTACGGTCCCAAACCGGTAGTTCGGTATCTACCACTCAGTAAACTCTGGTGGGATGTCATGCTGGCCTACGCTGTCAATGACCATCCCTTGCCTGCCGTCCATGGTGGGCCGGTACGATTGGTAGTACCGGGTTGGAAGGCGACTTACTGGCTGAAATGGGTATCCCAAATTACGCTACTCTCAGGTGAGCGTCTCCCAACGGAAACTTCCCTCGATGGCGAATTGACCATTGATTGTCGCTTTTTCAACCTGTCAACGTTGCGTGCCAATACACCGACTACTCTCTGTGGTGTAGCCTGGTCGGCAGCCAACGGGATCGCGCAGGTCGCGCTAGCGGTCGATGCAGGGCCGTGGCAATCGGCTACCCTTGACAACGACTTAGGGCCACGAGCCTGGCGTCGTTTCAGCTACACCTGGACGCCCACAACTGGCAATCATCTGCTGGCCGTGCGTGTTAGCGATCATCGTGGTCAAAGCACTGTTCGACATTGGCAGGTCGAAGTACATTGAGCGGGCGGGCCGGAACCCGCCCGCTCGTCAGGATCACGTTCGTGACAGATCGACAGCCAGTGTTGAGATAAGGACTCCTTGTACCTTACGCCATTACCTTCTCGCGCAGGTATGCCTCTAACTCAGCAATTGGTACCCGTTCTTGAGCCATCGTATCGCGATCACGCACCGTCACCGTACCGGCCAATGCCGGGTCTTTCCCCTGACCAATGGTATCGAAATCGACCGTGATGCAGAACGGCGTACCGATCTCGTCCTGGCGGCGGTAGAGCTTCCCGATCGCTCCTGTATCGTCGTAAACAGTTCGCATCTGACCACCTGCCTGCAACTGCCGACGCACGGCTTTAGCAGTAGCAACGATCTGTTCGTGATTACGTTTCAACGGAAAGACTGCGACCTTAATCGGGGCCAGTCGTGGTTTGAGCCGCAATACGGTACGATAATGTTCATCAATCAGGGGCTGAGCCTGCCCGCGCAACTTCTTGCCCAGCTCTATTTGATCGGCGCCAGGCATCGCCAGTAATTGTTCGACTTCTGGCAACCGTTCGGCCAGCGCCTGACTAAGCGCTTCACCGCGGGCCAAAATAGCATCACGGGCTTCACCGCTCAACTTCTCGCTGCGTCCGACCGACTTGAGAAACGCCTGAAGTGCTTCACTAACTGCGGTCAATCGTTCTAGCGATGGCGTTTTGGTCAGCTCTTCGGCATACCCTTCACACATCACTGCGAGCATGCACCGACCAACGCCAGCCGATGGCTCAATCACGTAGGGTACAATATGGCGGCCACTGGCCTGATCATAGTAGGTCAGACGCGCAATACTATCTTCATTGTGATTCACCCGAGCCGTCAGGTTCAGTTGTTCTTGATCTTTGCTATGCGAGCCGAGATCGTAATCCGTTCGGTTGGCGATGCCTTCAATCTCTTGCACCCCGATATTGGGATACTCGTACATCAAATCGAAGGTACGTTTTGAGTAATGGGCCAGTTCAGTCGCCGGCACATCGTAGATGGTGATCCGACTGCGCGGAATACCAATCTGCTCCCACCAGGCCAACCGATCGGCGAGCCAGCGCTGATGCCACTCTTCATCAGTACCGGGCATCACGAAATATTCGATCTCCATCTGCTCAAATTCGCGGACACGGAAGAGAAAATTGCGCGGATTGATCTCGTTACGAAATGCCTTTCCGACCTGAGCGATCCCGAACGGTAATTTTCGGGCCGTTGTCGTCAAGACATTAGCAAAATTCACAAAGATGCCCTGCGCTGTTTCCGGTCGTAAGTAGGCAAATGAACCGCTATCGGCTACCGGCCCGATCTGGGTACGGAACATCATATTAAACGGGCGCGGCTCGGTGAGATCACGCGAACCACAATTCGGACACACGCCATGAATGTGGTCGGCACGCCAGCGCATCTTGCAGGTGCGGCAATCAACCAGCGGATCGTTGAAGGTCTCTTCGTGACCGGAGTACTTCCAGACCAGTCGATTCATCAGGATCGCTGCATCAAGACCCTCCATATCATCTCGCTCATACACGTTTGTGCGCCACCAGTCGGCGATGATATTATTCTTCAGTTCTACGCCTAGTGGGCCGTAATCATACACCCCCTGAAGACCGCCATAGATTTCGCTACTGGGAAAGATAAAACCGCGACGCTTCGCCAGCGCCACAATCTGATCAAGTGATGTAGCTGGCACAAATACCCTCCTTTCACCCAATAAAAAAACCGGGCGACAAAGCGCCCGGGGACGCATCAAAACCTGACGCGCGGTTCCACCCCGGTTAGCGACCGTAGTCGCTCACCTCAAGGTTAGTACGGCTCCCCGGCGCCGTTCCGCCATTCAGAGCCACCAGGCTCGCACCACCCCTGGTTCGCTGGACGCCCCTCGCGGCGTACTCCTCCGGATCATCGCCGATATGTTGCGAGTATAGCACAATCTAATGATCACTCGCAACCGTGAGACAAACTAAGACGAACGTGACCTCCCATTACTGGTAATGCCCGATTGTGCCGTATGTTCGGTCAGATGGGTATACATCTGGGTCGTGGCAAGTGAGGCATGACCTAGCCGCTCTTGCAGTTCACGCAGATCAACGCCATTTCGTAGCTGGTGGGCCGCAAAAGAGTGACGCAACATATGCGGCGTCAGCTCATGCAACCCCACCTGTTCAGCATACGTCTTTAAAATCAGCCAGAACCCCTGCCGCGTGAGCCGTTTTCCACGGTGGTTTAGAAACAGTGCCACCTCGTCATGATTATCTTGACGTGCAAGTTGCGGCCGCGCTATATCGAGATATTCTTCCAGGGCAGTGATAGCTGCATCACTCAGTGGCACAGTCCGTTCTCGACCCTGGCGCCCTAAACAGCGTACCGTTTTGGCTTCAAACACCACGTCATCAATATTTAGAGCAACCAGTTCGCTCACCCGCATACCGGTGGCATACAGCACTTCCAGCATCGCCTTATCGCGGATGCCTTCGGGTGTACTGTTTTGCAGTGGTAATTCCAGCAGCTCGTCAACCTGATGCTGTGAGATCGCCCGCGGAGGAAACCGGTCAACCCGTGGTGCATCAAGTTGGGCAGTGGGATCGCGACTGATAACACTGCGTTCTTGTAAAAATGCAAAGAACGACTTGATCGCCGCCAAACGACGCGCCATCGTTGAACTGGCGTACCGTTTCTCTTTGAGGTTGATCACGAAGGCCATCATGACCTCTTCGTCAACCTCAGACCAGCCTGCGACCCCACGTTCGTGCAGAAATGCGCAGAGTTGATCGAGATCGGTACGATAGGCGGCAACTGTGTTAGCCGACATCTTTCGTTCATCGGCTATATAAGCAAGAAATTGCGCTACATCCTGGTTCATGCGTTTGCCCACTCGTTGAAGGCTTCGTGCATAGCTGTTATGGTAATAGAAAGACGGCAACACGTCAATCTAAAAGCAACAGCTCTCTTTGAAACCACAGTGCTGACAGCGATAGAATCCGGCCCAACGCTGCATCTCCGTCTGACACACAGGACATTCGCGTTCTTCCCGATCACGGTCGGTATCTTGCAGACGACAAATGGTTGTCTGCACCCATTCAACCGCTATCAACGGGGGGAGTGTTGACTGCGACTGCGTCATTGGCAACCTCCTGCTCTGGTGTTCCACTCGCCTATTGTACCATGCGTGACGCTGAACAATAGCGTCTCAACAAGATTCTGTTATACTGACCGTAGTTTTCTAAAAGAGAGAGTTAATGTTGCATGCGCACGTTAATCGTTTTCAACCCGACAGCCGGTCACGCTGAACAGTTAGAAGCTGAACTTGAGGCTGCCGCCCAGGTCTGGCGTCAAAAGGGTTGGACAGTTGAATTACAACCGACTAGCGGCCCGGGTGATGGGTGCCGCCTGGCACGCCAGGCAGCCACTGAAGGATATGACCTGGTTGTTGCTGCTGGCGGTGATGGTACGATCAACGAGGTGGTCAATGGCCTGGCAGGTAGCCAGACGGCGCTAGCGACTCTCCCACTCGGTACAATGAATGTCTGGGCACGTGAACTGGGGCTACCACTCCAACCGCGAGCCGCTGCCCAGACACTGTGTACCTGGTCGCCACGACCGATTGATTTGGGGCGTGCCGGTGATCGCTACTTTCTTTTGATGGCCGGAATCGGTTTTGATGCTGCCATCACCGCTAATATTCGTCCCGATGAGAAAAGACGACTAGGAGCGTTAGCATACGTCGTACGCGGTATTGAAGAGGTGATGCGGATTCGTGGTACCCGTGCTCGAATCTGGCTCGATGGACGCCAGATCAAGGCCCGCGTGTTGATGATTGTGATCGGCAATTCCCAGTTGTACGGTGGTCTGGTGAAAATTACTCATCGGGCAAGTATTGATGATGGTCTCCTCGATGTGTGCGTGATCAAAGGTGATAACGGTATCAACGCTATCGGGCATCTGATCGCAATCTTGCGTCGCCGTTTTAGTCTCAACCCCGATATTGCTTACTACCGTGCGCATACGATTGAAGTTGTTACTCGCCCACCGCTACCGGTACAGGTCGACGGTGACCCGATCGGTACCACGCCGCTACGTTTCACGGTGGTCCCTTCCGCATTACGGGCACTGCTTCCACCTGATTTACCAGATGACCTGATCCAGCAACCGCCACCGGTTGCGCGCCGCTGGCCGCAGCGGTTGCTGCTCTGGTTGCGCCGACGGCTCGATCATTGATGAACCAACGCATAGCGCTATGAAACGACGGCTATCTATCATCTTTCTCTACTTCCTGATCGGGCTGATCTCAGCCTGTGCCACAACATCGGTTTCACGCACTCCGACTCCACCTGCATCCCTCCAGGGTGATACCGTTTCCGGTCGGATTCTCTTCTGCCGCGATGATGGCATCTGGCTATGGGAGGAACGCACTGCGCGCCGCTTGCTCAGTCCACCGGCGACACAACCAGCATTTAGCCCTTCCGGTGAACAGATTGCCTACGTGATCGTTCGTGATGGCGCCAGCGATCTGCTGATCGCCGATCAAACGGGAACTGTCTTGACGCAACTGACCCATCACGATCCAGCCGTGCCGGTGGGAAGTCTTGATCGGGTGTACCGTGCAGTCTGGGCATTTTATCCGACGTGGCTACCTGATGGGAACGGCATTCTGGCAGCGGTACAGGCGGTAGCCCCGGTTGGTGATCCACCGGTTGATGCGCCCCTTGCCTTGTTCCGCTACGACATGACCGGTCAACGTCAAATAGTTTTCAGCGATTCTAATGCGCATCTAGGGCGGAGCATCGTTCTCCCCACCGGCGACCTGATCGCAGTACGCACACCGCTCGGTAGGGATGGCCAGCAACAACTGGTTCGGATCGTAAACGGCCAGGCCACACCGTTAGCCGGAGCACCAACCCCAGCTTATGATCCGACGATCAGTCCTGACGGGAACTGGTTGATTTTTGCCGTTGGTGTAAACGGTGGGAGCGATCTGTATGCGCTACCGGTTGGTGGGGGTGCAGCAGTACGATTGACCGATATTGGTACTGCTCGTGCACCGGTCTTTGCCCCTGATGGAAATACGCTGGCGTTCCTTGCGGTGCCTTCTGGTGGAAAGGGTTTTGACCTCTTCATTGCCGAGGTTAAAATAACTGCCGAGGCGCTCGCACTAGGAACACCTCGGCAACTCTCAACTGACTTTGCCATCAAAGCAGATGGCGGCTTGTCCTGGACAAAGTAAGTTTCTATCCGGCGAGCGACTCGACCGGTTGTGTCAGCAATGGTGTTGAAGACAGGGCTGGTCGTTGACCAAGAAGATAGGCAATCACATCGGCTGCCGTATAGCCTTGCTTCACATCGAAAATTGTGGGGAGGCGCAGCAAATCGTCACCACTCGTGAGTAGTGGCGGTTCGACCCCAATGTCGGTACGGGCCTGACCAACGCCAATGTTTGACATCAGCGCATTGCACAAGCAACGCCGCCCTTCGGTTTCAGCAATATCACCGCCCTTTTTCACAAATGTTGCAATCGGTTCGCTGGCACACCGATAGCCAATCGTTCCTTTGGGAGTTCGATACATTGTACGCAAATAGCCCAGATCGCAAATGCGCTGCCGTGGGACTCCCTGAGCCGGATCGGTATCCCAGCGCACCACCTTAAACGGATAGCCGGTTGGCGATGCGCGCGGGTCGGTAAAGACATCAACAGCACCGCGTGCCAGAGCTTCAAGCACTGAACGACGTAGCGGATCGGCCAACCCCGACTCGTTGCAGAAGGCGAAGAGCGTACCAACCTGAATCCCCATCGCACCTGCTGCACGTGCAGTTGCCAGTCCTTCGGGAGAAGCAGTACCACCGGCCAGCCAGAAGGGTAAACCGAGTGCGGCAATCTTCGTCGGATCGACCATATCTCGCGGCCCGTACACCGGTTCGCCCCGTTCGTTAAGCCGTAATTCACCACGTGGCGGGGCATTGTGGCCACCGGCAGTCGGCCCCTCAATAACTAGCCCATCAACCCCGGCAATCTTACGGGCAAACATCGTGGCCAGAGTCACGCTTGCGACAATCGGCAAAAAGAGTGGTCGATGCAAAGACGGCGGCGCACTCTCCCAGTGGGCAAGCGGATCGAAGGTGATGTAGGTTGGTGGTGAGCCTTCATCGCCCTCTATCTCAGCAGTCAGTTGCGCAGGTCGATGGGCAGCCAGAGCATCAAGAGCGGCTGGAATTTCCCGTGGGATCCCGGCTCCCATAATAATCACATCAACTCCAGCCAGCATCGCTCCGTACAGCAATGCCAGATTAGGAAGTTGTATCTTTGTCAATAAATTCATACCGATAGGACGGTTGTGCCCCTCCTTTGCCAACCAGACCTCGACAAACGCGGCCAACATGGCAATTTGTTGCCGCTCTTTGCTCACCTTTAGGTTATACATCGGCAAGAGTTCGTAGGGTTCGTCAGGTGCCCGACCTGCCGGACGGAAATAAGTGGTCAGCACACGCTCGGCTACGCCAGGTAGCGGAAAATGTGCCATCGCTCGCCGCATAGCGCCATCTGGATCGCCATCTTGCAAGCGACGGATCAGAATCGTGTCGATACCGGTACCAGAAATAACGCCAAGCTGCCCACAGGCTGCAACCGCCCGTGCCAGGCGCCAATCGGAAACGGCGGCGCCCATGCCACCTTGAATAATCATCGGCAAATCGCAGGCACGCATCGATCAAAACTCCTTACCTATTCAACAGTCAGACAAACCCTGCCAGATGTGTCTGAAGCATCCCTCCATTCTCTCCACATCGCTATTCCGGTAGAGAAAAAAGTTCAGGGGGTCGTATTTTCAGACACCTGTGCAGAGGTAGAACCCACGTCCTGGCAGTAGAAAACAGGTTAAAGAACCGGCTATCTCAGAAACCGAAACCTTGCTCTGTACTTCTTTCATCATACCGCAGAGTAGAGGTTGCCGCCAGATAAGAATTCGCTACCGGCAACATCAGCGCCGCTGGCGTAGACCATCTTCGCACACAACCAGATCAAGCTGGCGGTCGTGTGATTCACGCGGCAGCCTCGCAACTTCCTGCACGGTGAAGGCGACACCGATAGCGATGGTCGGTGCGGTTGCTAATAACCTGTCGTAGTATCCACCACCATAGCCAAGCCGATACAGTTCGCGATCAAACGCTACTAAGGGAACGATGGTTAATGACCACTCGCCAGGCTGGGCTGGTATCATTGATCGCGGTTGGAGTGTGCCGAATCGCCCCGGCTCCCATTCGTCGCACGCCAGGCTCTTGATCCAGCTATGTGAAAGCTGCTGCTGCGATCCAACTACTGGTACCGCCACTGCCTTCCCGGCTGCCAGCGCAGCTGCAATGAGCGGTCGGGTGTCAACTTCTGAACGTATTGGGATATAACAGTGAATTGCTCTGGCGGTGATAAACAAGGGTAACGCTTGTACCAGTTCACAAATGCGGGCACTACGCCACTCACGGTCAGATACGTTGTCCCTCTGCACGATCATCGCAGCACGCAAAGCGGCTTTTTGTGCAGTAATATCAGTCATGACCACCTGTTTCTCCACAAGCAATACTACGAGATCACAACGTATCGTAACACATGCTGGAGAAAACAGAAGAGCGGAGCACGGGGAGGGAAAGCGAAACGAGCGCAGAATCGAGAGCTTCCTGTTTCGATATTCTCTGTCCGGTACGGGGCCTGGCGTTACGCTGCGTTCATCGGTGACTCTAGTGCGGCTGGTTTAACAACCGTTATTATGCGGTCGCTGAAAAACTCTGGTTACTGTTTGATATTGACGTGCTGGTTTGCCCAGTTGTTTCAAGCGTGCTATCATACGTTGTATCAGGGTGCGTCTACGGTAAAAACGCCCTACAGAGACCACCAGCCGAGATGATTACCGGTAGAACGCTCTTCAGATTTTCTCTTCTGGTGAAATCGTCTGAGTCGCGAGAATGCAACGATAATGTCCAATGGTTAGTGCCCTCTTCCGGTATGGAACGAGGGCACTGATGTGATAAGAGGGAACACACTCATGCGAGAATTGGGGCTGACCCTGATCTATCGCTGTTTTATCATGTTGCGCTTTGTCGCCTGGCGTGTGCTTCGGCCCCGCGCTATTGGTGTTCGGGTTGTAGTGCGCCGTGGCGATGAGTTTCTATTGGTGCATCATCGGGGTGGGGCAGCTCCATGGGGGTTACCTGGCGGCGCAATTGATAGAGGAGAGGCGCCGGCTGATGCGGCCCGTCGTGAAGTGTTGGAGGAGAGTGGTTGCCCGGTGACAATTACAGGTTTGCATGGGGTGTTTCACTACCTGGCGCATGGCCTGAGCGATTATATTATTGTGTTTACGGCGGTGGCCGATGGCTCAGCACTACCACCAGTTGGTGATCTTGAGATTTGTGATGCACGTTTCTTTCATCCCGATCAGTTGCCAGTGGGGGTTGAGGCCGGGAGTGTACGCCGTATTGCTGAGGTACGTCGTGGTGAGCATGGTTTATTTACGTCATGGTAAATAATGAGGTTTCTATGCCTTACACACCAATTCTGGCTACACTTGGTTACGTTTTGTCTTCTGATCGACAATCAGTGTTGATGGTACATCGTAATGCGCGCGCTGGCGATCAACACCTAGGGAAATATAATGGATTAGGTGGTAAACTCGAACGGAATGAAGAGGTCGTAGCCGGTATTCAACGTGAGTTGTATGAAGAGGCGGGTATTACGGCGCTCGAAATGACATTGCGTGGGACGATCAGTTGGCCGGGTTTTGGCAAAAATGGTGAAGATTGGTTCGCTTTTATCTTTTTGATCACCAGTTTTGCCGGAGAACCTCCGCCCCGAAATGAGGAAGGTACACTCGAATGGGTGCCGCTCCAGCGCGTAATGGATTTACCCCTCTGGCCTGGTGATCGGCTGTTTTTGCCGCTCGTCTTTGATAATGACCCTCGTCCGTTTCACGGTGTGATGCCTTACGCCAATGGTCAACCGGTAGATTGGCGGTACAGCCGGATCGGTGCTGTCTGATGCACCGTGGTATAATGCAGCTTATACGATCGTCCGTGCCATCGTCGCACGGCATATTGAACCCTAGCTAAGCCTATGCTTGACATCAAACTAATTCGTGAGCAACCCGATGAAGTGAAGCGCCGATTGGCTCGTTGTGGGGTCGATGGAGCCATCATCGATCAGGTATTGGCACTTGATGAGCAGCGCCGACGTTTCATTTACGAGGTTGAAACTCGTAAAGCTGAACGGAATACGGTCTCGAAGCAGATTGGCGCGATGAAAGATCCGGTCGAGCGGCAAGCAAAGATCGAGGCAATGCGGCGGTTGGGTGATGAGATTGCGGCGCTCGATCACCAATTGGCCGAATTGGAAGAGCGGCAACGCACGATCATGCTTGAAATTCGTAATTTGCCTCATCCTGACGTGCCCGATGGCGTGGATGAACGCGATAATGTGGTGGTGTATCAAGAGGGTGAAGCGCGTCAATTACCATTTCCCGCTCGTCCACATTGGGAGCTAGGGGAAGCGTTAGGTATTCTCGACTTTGAGCGAGGCGTGAAGCTGGCCGGTTCACGATTCTACGTCATGCGAGGGGCTGGTGCCCGTCTCCAGCGTGCCGTCATTCAGTGGTTGATCGATCTCCACCTGGAGCAGGGCTATCAAGAGGTCTATACGCCCTTTGTGGTCAAGGAGTCGGTGTTGTGGGCCTCTGGTCAGTTGCCAAAGTTTCGTGATAATCTCTATCGCGATGAAGAGTCGGGCCTGTGGTTGGTTCCAACGGCTGAAGTGCCACTTACCAGCCTGTACGCCGATGAGATTCTCGAAGCGAGTCAGTTGCCGATCTATCACGTCGCGTATACACCCTGTTTTCGCAAAGAACAGCTCAGTGCCGGACGTGATGTGCGTGGCATTAAACGTGGACATCAGTTTGATAAAGTTGAAATGTATATGTTTGTGACACCTGATCAGAGCTATCAGGCGCTCGAGAAGCTGCGTCGCGATGCCGAAGAGTGTGCCCGACGCTTAGGCTTGCCGTTCCGCACCAAGCTGCTCTGTACGGGTGATCTCGGTTTTGGTTCGGCAAAAACCTACGATATTGAAGTGTGGGCGCCGGGGGTTGGCGAATGGCTGGAGGTCAGTTCGTGCTCGAACGTTGAAGCATTTCAGGCCCGCCGCGCGAATCTTCGCTATCGCCCAGAACCCGGAGCGAAGCCAGAGTTTCTCCATACCTTGAACGGCTCAGGTTTAGGCTTACCCCGCACCATTATTGCGATTATGGAGAATTATCAGCAGGAAGACGGGAGTATTCTCATTCCTGAAGTGTTGCGCCCGTATATGGGCGGAATGGAACGGATTGGCCCGTGATCAGCGGGGTTGGGCTAGGTGTTCAGAGAGGAAATGACGCTTATGCCGGTGGTGATTCAGCTTACCAGTGCTACGCATGGTGGCACCACACCGAGTTGTGGGACGGGTGACCATAGCAGTTGCGGGCCAGATTGTGGTTGTGGGTGCCCCTATACCGGTATGGTTGAACGTGGTCGGGTAGAACCGGTCGCGCTGATTGAACAACGGTACCCAGGGCAGTGGCTGGCGCTGGTCATCCCTCCCGGTGAAGATGAAGAGCGTCCAGAGCGGGCGATGCTGGTCGCGTATAGTACCGATCCAGAAGAAGTATGGGACGCCGTAAGTCGGATTACCTTTAACCAGGTGGTGCATGTCTATTTCAATGGCCCACTGGCCGATTATCTGGCCTGGGCCGAAGCTGAAACGTCATGCTGACGGTAAATGATTATCTGGCTCAACCAGTGATAGATCCTGACGAGCGTATTCCCTACGGTGATCAAGTCTGGCAGTTTGGTGATCTCTACCTTGCTCAGGCCACACAACCGACGCCAGTGGTAGTGATGATCCATGGCGGTTGCTGGCAGGCTGCTTATGATCTCACCCCGCTGAGCGCGTGTTGTGTTGATCTACGGGCACGTGGGTACACCGTGTGGAGTCTTGAGTATCGTCGGCTCGGTAACGGTGGCGGTTGGCCGCATACGTTTCTGGACGTTGCTGCCGGTGTAGATCGGTTGCGCGATCTGGCGCAGCCCTATATGCTCGATCTGAACCGTGTCATTGTAGTCGGGCATTCGGCAGGTGGGCAGTTAGCCCTCTGGCTGGCCGCTCGCTCCAGGCTCCCTACCACCAGTCAGATCTATACACCGAACCCGTTGCCAATTCACGGTGTGGTGGCCCTGGCTGCCGTAGCCGATCTGGTTCAGGGTGTAACCAAAACGGCCTGTGGTTCTGCCTGTGCCGAACTTGTTGGCAACGACGAAGCACGTTATCAAGAGGCCTCACCCCGTGCGCTCTTGCCACTCGGTGTACCGCATCGCCATCTGGTCGGTCACGAAGACCCTATCGTACCGGCAGCATACGTAGCTGATTTTGTCGCCACAGCCTGCCAGGTCGGTGATCCGGCGCACCTTGCTATTCTCCCTGCTTGTGGACACTTTGAGCTAACGACTCCCTCTAGTACGGCATGGCTTTCGGTGGTGGCTGCCATTGATGCTATACTGACTCAGAATCGGTCTTAAGGCGGATAGACGATTGTGACTAAGCTTGCTATACTTTTCACAGGTCGAGCGATGGAGCAACAGACATCGCCCGACGTGTATCCTCCCAATCCTCACTGTTGCTCCCCATAATCCCCCTACGGCCACCAGAAAGTGGCCGTTGCCACATCAGTACGGGTCATCGGGTAATGCCCGGTGACCCATACCGCTTTTTATGCGCTATAATAGAACTACTATCGACTGTTAGTTGGATTTGCATTATACTGAGTACAGTGATTAACGGTGTGAGGAGTTTTGTGTGTTAACCTCGGATGAGTTAACGCCAACCAGTAATACCTGTGCCCAACGTGAGCTAGAGTTGTTGCGTCGTGAACTGAATGACGCCCACGCTCTGATCCGGTCGTTGCGTCGCCAGTTGGAAAAAGCTCTGGCGGCTGCGCAGGAAGCTCAGCGTGCCCATGCCAAAATGGTTGAAACTCTTACCGAGACAATGCGCGAAAATACGATTCTTTGTCACGAACGGGATATGTGGCGTGCTCGCGCCCAACGCCTCGAAGCCTCACTCCACGAAGAACAGCGTTCCAAGGCGGTGATTGATATCAGTTCACTGGCTGGTCAGATCAGTGAAGACGAAGTAAATGCGATCCGCAAGGCAATGGCCCGCCTCCACCATCCTGATGTTGGCGGTGATCCAGAACGGATGAAAGCCTGGAATGCAGCCCTTGATCGCCTCTTCCGTCAGTAACGTGCGCGTTAGGAGACGATGTGTTTTCCGGCCCGTTGCTCTTCGGTAGCAAAATTGCTTCAACAGGAAAGCAAGAACTGCTTTGCGCTGGTGGCTGTGACGCGAAAGTTTCGTCGTCTTTCAATTCTATCAATCAGGAGCGTGTAAAAGAGCACGGCACTGCCGTGCCCATACGATGGAAGTGGCTCAGATAGGCTCACAACGCACGATAAGTTTCTTTTGCTCATTCCTGTCTGTAGCATAGTCTTCGAGAATAGCTGTATGCCTGTTACTGATACAAGTTATCCCCAAGAGTCGGTCTGGATTCTTGGTGATCAGCTTAGTACCCGCCATCCCGGTCTCATCCCAGGGCGACGGGTTGTTTTGATCGAATCATTGGCCCGTCTCAATCAGCGTCGCTACCATCGGCGAAAGCTGGTGTTAATCGTCAGCGCGATGCGTCATTTCGCCGCCGAGCTGCGTGCGGCTGGTTATGAGGTTGATATACGTTCAGCAGCAGATTTTTTGCAAGGTCTGCGCGATCACGTTGCCCAATTCGGTGTACGCCATTTGGTTTGTATGGCGGCAGCCGAATACAACACCCGTCAATTTCAGCAGAATCTGGCTGCCGAATTGGGTATTGCCGTGACGATCCTCCCCAATACGCTCTTCCTGGTTGAACGCTATCCACCATCACGCTCACCGGCATTTATGGAGCCATTTTATCGGGCAATGCGTCGGCAAACTGGTTTACTGATTGAGCCAGACGGTGAGCCAACCGGTGGCGTCTGGAATCTTGATCGTGAGAATCGGCGTCGTTACGATGGTCGCCCGGTCCCCTCTCCATTGCGTTTTCCCGCCGATGAAATCACTCGACAGGTTATCGCTGATCTGGCTCATCGTTGCCCTGATGCAATCGGTTCAGCAGACACCTTTGATCTACCGGTGACACGGGCACAGGCATTGGCTGCGCTCGGAGATTTTATCGCGCATCGACTGGCAGACTTTGGCCCCTTCGAGGATGCCATGAGTGCCGACCACGACATCTTGTTTCACTCGCAGCTCTCGCCTGTGCTGAACATTGGGTTGCTCGATCCCTTGGAAACAGCATCTGCGGCGGTGAACGCTTATCACAGGGGTCTGGCCCCGCTATCTTCGGTCGAGGGTTTTGTGCGCCAGATTATTGGCTGGCGTGAATATATCTACTACCGCTATTGGGAATTGATGCCGGCATTGTTGGCGGCCAATGCCTGGCAGGCCGAGCGTCCGTTACCAACGTGGTACTGGACTGGTGAGACGCGCATGCGTTGCATGAGCTGCGTTATTCGTCGGGTCTTACGAAATGGCTACTGTCACCATATTGAGCGGTTAATGATCTTGTGCAATTTTGCGCTTCTGGCAGGCATCCAACCGCGTGCGGTGAACGACTGGTTTCTCGAGAGCTATGTCGATGCTTACGAATGGGTGGTAACCCCCAATGTGATCGGGATGGGCTTACATGCCGACGGTGGACGGACTGCAACGAAGCCGTACCTTGCCAGTGCAGCTTATATCGACAAAATGAGCGATTACTGTCGTGGATGTTTTTACGACCGAAAAGCACGGGTTGGGCCACGTGCCTGCCCATTCAACACACTCTACTGGCATTTTCTTATCGTACACGAAACGACACTGCGGGCTAATCCACGACTGGGGCCAGCAGTGCTGGGTTTGCAACGCATAACACCCACAGAACGTCAGGAAATTGTCCGCCAGGCGCAGGAGCTTTTGCAGCGACTAGACACATTGTGATCGTTGAGCACCTATCCGCATCACCGTCTCACGGTACAACCGGGATATACGGGTACTGCGCCGCCGTGCCCCAATCGATCTTTTTCTGCTTCTCATCACGGGATTTTTACTTCCAGATTGACAAAGAAGAACGTTGAAAAACCGTGAATTATCCATTTGTAGGCCAGGACACCTGTTGCACGGTGCAGTATAATAGACATGAAGCCATCGATCTGGTTGTCTTTCAGGTATCATCTCAGGTCTTGAAGGTGGCAAACGAACAGTGCTATAATCCAATTAATGATGAAACGATTGCATATTCAGTCGAAGGAGACATCTATTAACAACTTGCGAACTCACGACGGAAAACGTCTGTATCCTACGGCAGTACCACGCCGACGTGCGCTGCTGGTAGGCGCAGAGATTGCCAGCCTACGCAGCCCATGGCCGGTCGAAGACTCGCTTGACGAGCTAGCATTGCTCGCCAAAACGGCAGATCTTGAGGTGGTAGGTCGCATCTTTCAGCGCCTGTCAGAGCCACAACCAAAGTTCTTTATTGGCCCCGGTAAGGTGAAAGAGGTCGCGGCATTGTGTGAGCAAACGCAAGCCGACCTTATTGTGTTCGATGAGGAACTGAGTCCAGCGCAGACGCGCAATCTCGAAGAGGAGCTACAGACTCAGGTCATTGATCGGACAGGTCTGATCCTCGACATTTTTGCGCGCCACGCACGTACTCACGAGGGAAGGCTCCAGGTTGAACTGGCGCAGTACCAGTACCTGCTGCCTCGTTTGCGCCGTCAATGGACACACCTCGAACGACAGGCCGGTACGGGTGGGACGGCTGCCGGTGGCGTGGTAGGCTTGCGTGGACCTGGTGAGACGCAGCTTGAAATTGACCGTCGGTTGATCGAGCGCCGCATTGCATGGCTGAAAGAACAACTGGCCGACGTTCACCGACACCGCGAGCTGTACCGTCAGCGCCGACGGCAGGCTGGTATGCCGGTGATCGCGCTTGTCGGTTATACCAATGCCGGTAAGAGCACGTTGCTCAATGCGATGACCGGCGCTGACGTGCTTGCCGAAGATAAGCTGTTTGCAACCCTTGATCCGACGACACGGCAGGTACTGTTGCCCGGTAACATCATCGCACTTATGACCGATACAGTCGGTTTTATTCAGAAATTGCCACCACAGCTTATCGCTGCGTTTCGGGCAACCCTGGAAGAGATTGAGGAAGCTGATGTACTGCTGCATGTCGTCGATGTTACCCATCGTAATGCACAAGAGCACGCGCAAACGGTCGAGCAAACGCTGCGCGAGTTAGGTGTTGCCGATAAGCCGACTCTGACCGTCCTCAATAAGATTGACCTGCTCGAAGGGGCAACCGCTGAGGATGTCGGTCAGATCGCGGCCGAAATGGGGTTGCCTAAAGATATTGTCGCAGTTTCGGCGGCACGAGGATGGGGATTGCAGACGTTAGGTGAACGAATCGTGGAAACGCTGGCCCGGCATATGGTGCGGGTCGATGCATATATTCCATATCAGCGGAACGATCTGGTTGCACTCTGGCGGCAGCGCGGGGTGATTGAGGTTGAGGAGTTTGGGAGTGAGGGCGCTCATATTGTTGGGCGATTACCTCCGGCACTGGCACCGCAATTTGCTCGCTTTGAGCGAGTGTAACTCGGTTGTCAGCAGTAATAGAATGGGGGCATCGGTGGCAGGGGCGGGTTCGCAACACCTGCCCCGCCTAGTTTCGTGAGCGAAATTTGTGAGCGCTAGCTGCGTGTCTGAACATCCCTCTTCAATGGTACCTGCTTCATCACTCTCTTTCTATCAGGATGGCAGGAGTTCCCTTATGCTCCGTTATCTTCGTCTGCTTGCTCTTTTTGTTCACAATAGTTTGCAGATTGCCCTTGAGTATCGGGTCAACTTCGTGACTGCGCTCGTTCAGAGCATTGTCTGGCTCCTCTGGGGTGTGCTTGGAATCCTGGTCTTCTTTCAATTTACCGGTACCCTCGGTGGTTGGACCTTCCCGCAGGCACTGTTAGTTGTGGGTTTGTTCCGCATCTTTGAAGGGTTGCTTGACGGTATCATGCGGCCAAACATTACCAGAATTGTTGAGCACATCCAGAAAGGAACGCTCGATTTTGTACTGGTCAAGCCGGTTGACAGCCAGTTCATGGCTTCGTTACGCCAGATCAATCTGTTTGTATTTCCTGATATTCTGGTCGGGTTTGGCCTGATCGGCTACGGTATTTGGATGGGCCAGTTCTGGCCAACACCACTCCAGATGATCTCCTTTCTCTTTTTGCTCATCTGCGGTGTCGTCATGGCATATGCGATCTGGATGCTGCTGGTGACAAGTGCATTCTGGTTAGTACAGGTTGAAAATATCGCCGAACTCCTTACCATCATCTATGAAACCGGTCGTTTCCCGGTGACGGCTTACAACTGGTGGATTCGTCTAGTGTTGACCTTTATCATTCCCATCGCCTTTCTGACCACGTTTCCGGCTGCTGTACTCATTGGGTTGCTCGATCCATTGTATCTGCTATTAGCGCCGATGATGGCCGGTCTGCTCTTGCTAGCTGCTCGCGCCTTTTGGCGCGTTGGTTTGCGTTCGTATACCAGCGCTTCATCATAGGCTGACAACGATGAGCCTATCTCCGAATACGACGTTGTTTTGCCGGTTAATCAGCTACCGCTAAACCCAACGTCTCGCGGGCCGCGCCTGCGACGAACAGTGAACCGGTAACGCAAATCAGATCATCTGCTGTTGCCAGCTCCTGGGCTTTGGCCAATGCCTCAGCCACAACTGGAACAATCTGGATCGGTGCCGAGGAAAACGGCGCCACCTCAGCAGCAATGCGGTCAAGGTCCATTGCTTTAGGATGACTTGATCGCGTAATGATCACGTGTGATGCATGGGGGACCAATGCAGCCGCGATGGCGGTAATGTCTTTGTCGCGGGAAGTACCGAGCACCAGGATCAGGTGGCGATGTGGTAGCTCTTCGGTGATAGCCTGCCACAACTTCTGCGCCGAATCGCCGTTGTGCGCGCCATCGATGAGAATCCGTGGTGGCCCTGCGATCAACTCGAAGCGCCCAGGCCACCAGGCTTCAGCCAGGCCGCGCCGTATTGCCTGATCATCAATCGCCAGCCCCTGCTGCCGTAGCAGCAGCGCAGTGCCCATCGCCAGCCGCGCATTCTCGCGTTGGAACGAGCCTCGTAAACGACCAGGTTGGGGTGCTGCGGGGTAAGCCAGTGGTTGACCAGTCGCGATCCAGGGTTCAACAGCATGCTCGGCAGCCAACCAGAGCGGCGCATTCACCGTCTGTGCTTCAGCAGCAAACACTGCGGCTGCATCAGGGTGTTGTGGTACGGTGATTGCCGGTACTCCTCTGCGCATAATACCGGCCTTGTTGAACGCAATATCGTGCAGAGTTGGTCCCAGAATAGCCACATGGTCGAAGCTAATTGACGAGATGACCGATACAAGTGGGGTAATGGTGGCAGCAGCGTCGTAACGACCACCTAACCCCACTTCAACCACTGCCAGATCAACCCGTGCTGCCGCAAAATGGCGCATCGCGATCACAAAGCCAACGTCGAAGGTGCTGGGCCGTCCATACGTAGTGGCATCAAACGCCTCTACAACCGGTCGAACTTCATTGACCAGATCGATCAGCGTTGCCTGAGAGATTGGCTCGCGGTCAATCTGGATTCGTTCGCGGTATGAACTGAGATGGGGTGAAGTCCATAGACCAACCCGCAAGCCAGCAGCGCGAGCCATTGCTTCGATCAAGGCGCAGGTGCTACCTTTCCCCTTTGTACCGGCTACGACGACGGCGGCCAGATGTTGGTGGGGATTACCGGCATCGGCCAGCAATGCCGTGATCCGCGCCAGGGCACGAGCTGCAATAGCCGGATCGGGTGATCCCTGGCGGGTAGGATCGATAAAGCTGTAGATGTAATCGAGTGCTGCCTGATATGACTGAATCTGCATAGCTGAAACTTCCGCCGTGTGCTGTTCTAAAGCGGACTAATCCGCCTCTTGCGTGTATTGGCTTATCATACCATTGATAGGGCTTTCAAAGTTTCCGGTTTTCGGTTGGGCGAGATACTCCTTTCTCGCCCGCCGTGGGAGTGGAAAGAGGCTGGGGAGAAGGTGAAGAGGACCAGGCGCACAGTGCAGCACAGGCACCGTATGTACGAGCAGATTGACGAACCGTATGAGATCGTCTATACTCAACGACACGAACGGATGAGCGAAGGGGTGAATATGAGCCTGAATCTCGCTGCATTGAGTGAACAGATTCGCACCATGAGCCAGCAAGTGGCGCTTACCGTTCGTCAACGCGATGAGCAGCTTGCGCAGCTTCGCCAACGTTATCTGGATGAAACCGGTCGTGAGCAATATTGGGCAAAAGCTGTTGAGTTAAGTAAAGATTCTGCGCACTGGCTGTTGGCCGAGCCGATTGAACCGCTAAATACTGTTCGCGATCTTGGTGATATACCTACCGACTATGCAGTTGTCGCGACCGATGGCTCGCATATTGATGTTGATCGACACGGTGAGGTCAATTGCTATCTGATCAACATCGGTCAAGTCTACATCCGGTATGGTGATCAGCCGGAAGCGTACCTCGAATCGTCACCCCAGCTCTATTTCACGGAAGCGGATCTGTACATTGCCAATGAGACACAGCGCATCCCGATTGAGGGGGCTTTGCTAAGTGTACGGCGTGACATCGAGGAAGGGGTTGCCCTGGGTCGTTTAGCCGGACAATACCTTGCTCGGCTTACTATTCCCCGGCTGGCATTGCAAGATGGTACCCTGATCCGTTGGGCACTGGCAAATGCCGAACCGCCGATCCGTGATCACTATTTGCGCCAATACCTGGCCTATCTGGAGCAGATGCAGCAGTACGGAATCCCGGTTGCTTCATACATTAGTCGGACTCGTTCGCCGGAAGTGATGGGATTAGTGCGGCTCATGCTCTGTCCTGATGTGAATGTTGATGGCCAGCGTGGTGCGAATTGTATGCAATGTAGCGATGCCAAGCGTGGTAAAATCCCATCGTGTATGATCTGTCAAAATCTGATTGATGCCGATCTCTTCGCACCACGTTTACAAGAAGGTCAGCGTGGCCCTCTATTTCGCTCGTTCAGTCGGATCAGCATTGAAGGGTATGAACATCACCAGATTCACTTTTTCTTTCTCCGTATTGGCCGTGAACTGGCACGGGTCGAGATGCCGGCGTGGGTAGCGACGAACCCGCAGTTGGTTGACCACGTTCACGCACTAGTGTATGATCAGGCGGCACGTGGGCAGGGCTATCCGGTGGCATTGCAACGGGCGCACGAACAGGCGGTGATTCGGAGTCCGGAACGGCGTGTCTTTGAACAAATGGTTACTGGTGCATTGCGTCAGGCCGAATTATCTCCTGGTTTCTCGGCAAAACGTGAGAGTAAACAGTTCGTGCAAGGGTAGCGTATGACCTCAGGAGCGCAGAACGGTCGGATAGGCGAGGTGCTCGAATCTTCGACTACCCATTTCGTCGCTGCTTCGTATAAGGTGCTCGAATCACCACCATTTGGCGCGTTGGTACGGGCAACAACAACCGATCAGTCGTTAGTAGTCTACGGTCTGGTGTACAATATCCACACCGGCAGCCGTGAACCAGGTGGACGGGCAGTGGTGCGTGGTCGAACGTACACTGGGCGGCTGCTCTACGATGACGAGATTTATCGTGCGCATCCCGATCTTGGTGAGGTGCTCCAGACGGAATTTGCTGCGTTGACGGTTGGTTATCGGCACAATGGTCGCTTGATGCAGCGGTTGCCTCCACAACCACCGCCGGTACATTATTCGGTCTATGCCTGTAGCGACGAAGAATTGGTTGCATTTGGTGAACACCTGGATTTTCTGCGCACCCTCTTGCTGGCGTCTGGGTTGCCAACCGATGAGTTGCTTACGGCAGCGGTACGAACTATCGCGATGGCGCGACGTGATGGCCCAACCTATCTGATACGTGTGGGGCGCGAGCTGGCCCGTCTGTTGAAAGATGATTATGACCGGTTGACGGCCCTGCTCTCCCGGCTCCGCCCCTGATGTTGAGAGCCTGGGCATGTATCCACCGACAGTAGCTTGCTGTTCATCTCTTCTCAGAGACGATGAAGTAGTGTGGTATAAGGTGTAGAGTTCCTGTAAAGTTCGATGATAATCTTGTTGCACAAAGGCTGAGATTGATTGCCTGCTGTGCCGAAGATTGGAGAGCGTGCATGCTCCTTCTTGACGCTGCGTTTCAGGTTAACGCTAATCCGCTACCCAGTGCTGCTGTTGTAGCGCGGAGTGCTGAAGACATCGGCTTTGCCGCGTTATGGGCGCCAGAGACAGCCCATAACCCGTTTCTGGCTTTAACCATTGCTGCCGAGCATACGCATCATCTGACCATCGGCACAGCGGTAGCCATTGCATTTCCGCGTAGCCCAATGGTCACTGCCCAGATTGCGTGGGATTTGGCCGGTTTCAGTGGTGGACGTTTTATCCTGGGGCTGGGTACTCAGGTGAAGGCGCATATCGAGCGTCGGTTTAGTAGTGTGTGGGACTCACCGGTCGGACGACTCCGTGATTATATCGGCGCTTTACGGGCCATCTGGCGCTGCTGGCAGACCGGCGAGAAACTCGATTACCGTGGTCAATATTACCAGCATACCTTAATGACACCGTTCTTCAGCCCTGGTCCTATCGCGCACCCTGAGATTCCGATCTATATTGCCGGTGTCAATACCGGTCTTGCCCATTTGGCCGGTGAGGTTTGCGATGGTTTTCATGCTCACCCGCTGAGTAGTGCCCGCTACTTGCGGGAAGTGCTGCGACCGCACATTGCTGCTGGTGCCGCAGCAGCCGGTAGAGAACCATCAGCCTGTGTGATTGCCGGTAGTGCATTGGTCATTACCGGTCACGACACAAAAGAACGTGAACGAATGCGTGCATTCGTCCGGCAACAAATTGCGTTCTACGCTTCCACGCCAACCTATCGCGCTGTGCTGGAATGCCATGGTTGGGGCGAATTGGGTGAAGAGTTGTCACGGTTAGCCGCTCAGCAGCGTTGGGCCGAGATGAGCAACCTGATCGATGATACGATGGTGGCAACGTTTGCCGTGGAAGCCGATCCCGCCGATTTACCGGCAGCGTTGCGTGAACGCTATGAAGGATTGTTGGATCGCGTAGCCCTGTATATGCCATTTATTCCGGGTGAGCGTGATGCGTTCTGGCGTCATCTCACTACTTCGCTTAATGGTCGGTAAGCGATGCCTGGTGTCTTCTCACAGCTTGACTTGACGCCAAACCGGTTGACGTTAGCGCGAGATGCACGGGCGGCACAGGGTGATTTGATCGATCTGACCAGCAGTAATCCGACAACGCAAGGTTTGATCTTTCCTGCCGAAATTCTGGCTGCTGCCGCCACGTCCTATTGGTCTGCGCGCCGCTATCATCCGGATCCGCACGGTGATCTAGCAGCACGCACGGCAGTGGTTGAATACTACGCACGTCGTTCGCCGCCGCTCGTGCTTCAGCCTGACGACGTATTTCTGACGGCCAGTACGAGTGAAGCTTATAGTTTGCTTTTCGCTCTGCTGGCCGACCCCGGTGATAATCTGCTCGTGCCAAACGTTACCTACCCGCTCTTTGAATACCTCGCAGCACTGCGTAACCTTGAACTACGTTTTTACCAGCTTGATGAAGAACGAAACTGGCGGATTAATGCCCGGTCGCTACGCCGTGCAGTCGATGAACGCACACGGGCGATTATCATTGTCTCGCCGCATAATCCTACCGGAGCAATTGTAGATGCTCCACTGGCAACCCTTGATTTATTGGGTATACCGGTCATCTGTGATGAGGTGTTTGCCCCGTTTACGTATGCGGTATCGGACACACCGCCGTTGGCTGCTCTGCATCCTGATCTGCCGCTGTTTACCTTGAACGGTATCTCAAAACTCTTTGCTTTACCTGATCTCAAATTGGGCTGGATCGTTCTCAACCGACCGGCACGAGTCTTTGCCCCACGTCTTGAATTGTTGAACGATACTTTGTTAGGCGCTAATGCCTTAAGTCAGCATCTCTTACCAACCTTGTTTGCGCAGGGTGAAACCTTTGTGCGTATGATGGTTGATCGAGTACGGGCCAATCTGACCCTGGCTCTGCAACGATTTGCCGATCATCCACGCATTCATGCTCGACCACCCGCCGGTGGGTATTATCTCTTTCCGGCTATTGATGGGTGGGCTGATGAAGAGCGACTGGTGCTCTATCTCCTCGAACGGGGCGTGTTTGTGCATCCAGGCTACTTCTATGGCGAGGTTCCCGGTTGTCATATTATGCTATCGGCACTGACTGAACCGACAACCTTTGCCGTCGGTGTCGAACGTCTCTATGCGGCACTGATTTAGAGTTGTTCATGTCACGACAAGCGCATTAGTGTTGTCTTTTTTACTATCCCACTTCATTTTACACCTGGCAGTAGTAGAACATTGTTTGTAGCTCATTCTATTGGTCAGACTATTGCAGAGGGTTGTATCGTCGTGTATAATTCTTGCAATCGGCTTGCCGGTACATGCTTCAGAAACAGCAAAGCAATGACCACTTTTCCGCAGCACCGTTCTACCAGTCGACGGTCGTCACCGACACCGGTACCACCTACCGGCGATCACGAATTGCTGCAACAATTACTCTTACACGATCTCCCTGCCCGGCGTGATCCGCTCCGTCCGATACAATTGCGGTCACATGCTGTGTATCGCCGCGATGCGCTGCAAGGTTTTCTAGTGCGTACCTGGGTTGATCGCGTCTTGTTCATCGCCGAGCTAACCCTCTTCGGCGCAATGATCATCGTTTTTGCCTACTGGCTGATCGATGGCTACGGACGTGATTGGTGGCGGGCATGGTGGGGGTCTGCCTCACCATCGGGTATGGTTGTCACCACACCGGTCGTTATACCGACACCGGTTTCACCGCCAGCAGCAGCTCCGCATCTCCCGGCATTGCCCTTTACCGCACCCGAATTGGTGGTTGAGCCAGCCGATTATCTTGCGCCGCAAACGCATATTCAACCTCTCCCCAAAACAGATCCGCGACCGCAACGGTTACGTATTCCGGCTATTCAGCTCGATACGCCGGTGTATGAGGTTTTTGTTGTGGATGGTGCTTGGCAGGTTGCGGAATATGCTGCTGGCTATCATCACGGCACGGCTCTTCCGGGGAATACAGGCAATACCGTATTGTCCGGTCATGCCGGATTACGTGGCGCAGTGTTTCGAGATCTTCCAGCACTCAAGATCGGTGATGAGATATTTCTAGAGACGGGTGGCTGGTCATATCGCTATCGTGTGCGCGACATGCGCAATGTCTGGCCTACACAGGTTGAAGTGATGGATCCGACACCAACGCCTGTGCTTACGCTGATTACCTGTACCAACTGGGATACGCAGCGCCTGATCGTCATCGCCGATCTGATCGATTCGCGTCCGCGCAGTTGAGGCGAGGGGTCTGTATGCCGCCAAAATCTTCACCTTCAGCTCAGTTTCCTTCCGGTCGAGGCCGTGGGCCAGCACCCTGGACGATCTGGGAGCTGATGGCGATTGCAGTAAGTATTTTGATGATTGTTGTTCCACTCGTTGTAGAAGGACTGAACTGGATTCAACCGCCAATTGCGCCTGCGCAGGGGTTGATGGAAGCTACTGGGCCAACGATTGAGCTAGAACAGCGTCCGCCCACATTTACACCGGCACCGACAAATACGCCGACATCTGGGACAGCGACCCCAGTTACGCCGACACCGGTCACACCGACGGCTGATACGCCGACGCCGGTCACACCGACGGCTGATACGCCGACGCCAGTTACACCGACACCGGTCACACCGACGGCTGTCACCCCTACACCGGTTACAACAACGCCGATTCCAACGTTTACTCCCTCACCGACACCGGGCGCGACTCGGGTTACGAAAGTTGCCTCACTCACAACGGTGAGTATTGGTCAAGAATTCAGCTATAGTCTGTCGGTTACAACCCAGAGTGATACTCCAATCACCCTCACCTTGCGCGATGTACTGGATTCTAATCTGGAGCTTTTGAGTGCTTCGGCGTTTGGTGGTAGCTGTTCTACCGGTCAAACAGTTGTCTGTACGCTAACTGTAAGCAGGTTTAATCCCGCTTCGGTAACTCTGCAAGTGCGGGTACGACCGTCTGCTAGCGAAGGATCCAATATTCCTAATCAGGCTGTGCTGGAACAGGGGAGCCAGCAAGTTGGAGTCTCCAATGTGGTTGTAGTGCGGGTTTTGGGGGGTTCTACTCCTACTGCACCGATTACGAATACGCCGACCCAGGTTGAAACTGATACTCCAACCCCGGTCACACCAATAGTAGTGACAGTAACACCTATAACGACCGTTACGCCAGTTGTAACTAATACACCGGTGACTTCACCCGTACCACCTACACCACGACCAACATCGCCGCCTCAACCGCGCCCACCTGAACCGCCACCGCCTCCGACTGAGCCGCCACCAGCTCCAACCGAATCACCGGTCATCTTACCAACGGAGCCACCGCCGCCAACGCTGGTGGTGACAGTTGCGCCTCGGCCAACAGCGACACCACGACCTCGACCTCCAGCGTCACCGACTAGAACTCCGACGCCGGAGGCTTCGCCGACTCCAACCGAGCCACCAGCACCGGCTGTCTTCGGGGAGAGTGATCTGCTCTTGCGGCTGACAAGTGATTGGGGGAGCGCCTATGCCGATCAAGACATTGTCTTTACCATCGTGCTGGGAAATACTCATCCGGCTCAGACAGTAAGTGCCGTGAATGTACGTAGTGTGATGCCTTCTAACCTGCGCATTCTGAGTGCAAGTGCGAGTCGTGGTTCCGATCCGACCATCAATGGCCAGACGGTTACCTACGTCGCGCCCGATCTGGCGCCTGGTGAGCGGATTGAAATCAATATTGCGACCCGCATCCGTCCGAATGTGGCAACCGGTACCTTGCTGGTGGTGCAGGCCCAGGCGACCTATCGTGAGCTGAATCGACCGGTTTTCTCGAACATCAGTACGGTGCTGGTGGTGGGAGATCAGCAGCCAGCGACTGCGACCGCAACCCTTGCACCGGTCGTCAGTCCAACCTTCACGACGACGGCTGTGCCTGTCACGGCTACACTGACTCTTTCACCTGTTGCTACTGCTACGGCAACGTCCTCTGTGGTGTTGGGTAGTGGTTCTTCAGCGACCGCTACTGCTACGCCATCAGCAACTGTGGTGGTGGTAGGTGGTCAGACCGGTGGAACAGCACCGTTACCAAACACGAGTGCCGGAATTCCATTCCTTGGTGTGCTGCTGCTTGGCGCAACCTTGCTAACGCGCACGATCCGTCTACATCGTGCCCGCGAGCGAATCTGATAGCGACGGCTACGTTTGTACCGTACCATTTGCCCCTCTTCCCTCTTACTTTGGGTTGAGGGGCGAAAGGGAATGTTTGAGTAAGGATGTGTTCTTTCGCGTTTCAATGCACACTTCGCCGTTCGGTCTGCTCTGACCTACCGCATTGGGAGCGGGTTTCACCTTTGCCCACCACGACGGAGCTGCCATCCGGGCCAGCATTTATTCGCGTGGCCGACGTTCAACGACAATCCGGACCTGAACATCACCGGCAAGGTATTGCAGCGTTGTGCTGACTAGCGAGATGACCAGTCCACCGAAGAAAGCCGGCCAGAACCCATTCACCACGAACGCAATCCCCAATTGATCGGCCAGCGCAGAAGTCAAGCCCAGTAGCAGGGCATTGATAATCAGCCCAAACAGACCGAGTGTCAAGATGACCAGCGGACAGGTGAGCAGGTAGAGTAATGGGCGCAACAAGGCATTGAGAAAGCCAAAGAGGAGAGCAACGATCCCAATTTGCCACCCCGGCCCGCTGAACTCTATGCCCGGCACAATCCAGACCGCAGCAAAGATTGCGAGTGAGTAGATTAGCCAGCGTAAGAACAGACGGCTAAGCTCGTGCCGTACTCGAGTTGAAGGTGAAGGAGTTGAAGACATTGACTACTCCTTAAACATGACCGCGGATACCCCGACGACTCGCTCTTCTTTGGTGAGTATGATACTATACGACGCGGGATCGCTTGAGCGAGCGACTGTCACTATGATTGACGAACAAACAATGACAAAAGTTGACCAGAGCGCATTATTTGCCCGCGTTGAACAGAGTGCGCGGGCAGATGGGAAAGAAGCCTATTTTCGATTACACCGCTACCGTTTCGCGGCAATGCTGCAAGCGATGGGGCCAGCCAATGGTGCTCGCGTCCTTGAAGTTGGCGTCACGCCGGGTCAATTTACCGAACTCCTCGTCGGCGCCGGTTTTCAGGTCAGCGGAGCTGATCTTGATCCATTCACCCGCAAAGCCCTCTGGGATCGATTGGGGGTAGAGGTACGCCAGGTACATCTCGAACGTGAGCCACTGCCTTACCCCGATGCTAGCTTTGATTGGGTCGTCTTCTCAGAGGTGATCGAGCACATGGTCTATTCACCATTGCCGATCTTGCGCGAGTTTTATCGTGTGTTGCGTCCAGGCGGTCGGTTGCTCGTGACCACACCGAATGAACTCTATTTGAAAAGTCGAGCGCGTGCCATTCTCCGAATGCTGCTCTGGCAGAGCCTGAGTACACCTGAAGAGTTTCGTCACCAGATGTTGCTAGAAGGCGAGGCGCGCTACACAACCCACAGTCGTACCTATACAATGGCCGAATTGACCTGGCTGATCGAACGGGCAGGGTTTCGGATCCTGACCAAACGATTCGAGGCGCCATGGGAACGAGTGGGTCTTGAAGCAGGTCGGCTGTTGCGGACACCTCATCGGGTGTTAGCAAAAGCACTCTTTTTTGCCTTGACGATGGCTATTCCGCCAACACGCTCGATGCTACTGGTTGTTGGTCAGAAAAATCAGGAAATGTGACGGAACACAACTCCTTGACTACACGAAACAGGACCTATTCATGCTTCGTCGTTCCAACGTTCGCCAATCGAAGCAACGATTTAACGCTAGTGTCAACATTCTTATGAAGGTTGTCAGTTGGATCCTGCGTTTGCTATTGCGATTGGCGGTCGCGATCACCTTGTTACTTCTACTGCGCTGGATTGTCTTGCGCATCCGTCGCGTACAAATTCGACCCACGCCATATACGACCCCTCCGATAGGTCCTGAGTCAATCGATGTCCGTCGACGTCGCATTGTTATCAGCGATTTGCATCTGGGTGCTGGCGATCGTAAAGACGATTTTTGCGACGATGAAGCGTTGATCGCGTTTCTCGATCACTATGTCAGTCGTGAACCGACCGAATTAATCCTAGCCGGTGACACCTTTGAATTTTTGCAGGTCAGTTTGCCCGATGTCGCCGATGATGAATGGACACCGCGTGCAGCAGCGCGTCGCTTACAGGCTATCATCGCCGCTCATGCTGGCGTAATCGACGCATTACGCCGCTTTGTGCAGCAGGAAGGTAACCAATTAACCATCCTGATCGGCAATCACGATTTTGAACTGCACTATCCAACGGCGAAAGCGGTCTTACGTGAGGCACTTAATCTTGCAACTGACGATCATCGCTTGCGTTTTGGCATCAGCTATCACGGTGGCGGCGTGTATATCGTCCATGGCAACCAATTTGATCGGTGGAATCGCTTCATCAACTTTGCCAGTATCAGTGAGCCGTTTGAAGTGGTGCGTGGGACGCAGCTTGTCAAAGAGGTGATCAACGAACTCGAAGAGGATCGCTTTCCACTAGCGCCGCTGATCGACAACATTAAGCCGTCTTCGGCTTTCTTTTGGTACTTGATGAGCTTACAACGATTGCGTGATCCGGATGCACGTCGTTTTGTTACCCGTGGCATTGTGGGCTTCTTGCAAGTAACTGCGTGGGCGCCACCTCATCATCTCTCCAGTGAACCAGATGAATGGCTCAGGAACTCACCACTGAAGGTACTTTGGCAACCGATTGCAACGTTTCGTCGCCAGCGTGTTGCCCGACATCAGGCAATTGCCCGTCAATTTGGTGCTGTGGCTGAAGCCGTCGATAATCTACCAGAAGTTGTTGACCAGGTACGCGATGAAGCACGTCGCCAGGCCAGTCGTGAAGTGTCAGCATTCAACGATGAAATAGCACGGGAGATGGCTCTGCTGGCCCAGCAACCATCGTACCGTGCCGATCGACTTTTTGTCTGTGGGCATACGCATCTGGCGCGCGTTATTAAGCTCGATCACAACCGTGTATATATTAATACCGGTACCTGGACTGATATTGTTTTCGATGTCGAAACAATGCGTCGTCCAACCCAACGCTATCCGTTCCTGGAAATTATCAACGACGCCGACGGTATCCCGCATGGTCAATTGCTGGTCTGGTATGGGCCTGACCAACCACCACGAGTGTGGGTTGAAGAAGAACCTTCGCGGCAACGTAAACAAAGTCGTGTACAATAAGGGCAAGTGTGCAAGCGTTCTACCATCGTCGCGAAAAAGGTTAGCAAAAGGAGGAACAAGCTATGAAAAAGGTGCTGCGCATCCTCGGCATTGCAGCAGTGATCGGGTTAGCAATTGCCATCTTCCGAGCTGTTCGTCAGTATCAGGAAGATAGTGTTTTCGACCTCACACCGGCCACTAACAGCAATACCAATACCAGTGGGCAACGTGGCAGCATTAGCCCAGAGCTACTCAGTATGCTGGCCGATCCTGGTGATAAGGGGCCAGTCGAGTTGATGGTTGATGCCAACGGCAAGGAGTGGTTGGTCAACCGGCGGAATGGGTATCGCTATCCGATTGAAGATGGCATCCCGATCATGCTGCTTGAAGAGGGTGAGAAGAACAAAGACGAGAGTCTGATCCAGAAGTAAGCCCGGCTCGACGAGATACTGACAGGTTGAGATACGCATTGGGTGGGAGTGTAAGGGGGTGCGTTTTCAACGCGCCCTGGCTAGAAAGTTGAACCATGCACGAGGTTGCTTCACGACCGGGGCGTTTTGGCCCTTACGGTGGGCGGTACGTTCCTGAAACACTGATGCCGGCAGTTAGTGCGCTTGAAGCGGCGTATGAAGAGGCAAAGGCCGATCTAAACTTTTGGGCCGAATTGACGAATCTGCACCGCACGTACACCGGTCGTCCAACACCACTAAGCTTTGCCGCTCGCCTGACTGCGCATTGCGGTGGTGCACAGATTTATCTCAAACGCGAAGACCTGGCCCATACCGGCGCCCACAAGATCAATAATGCCCTCGGTCAGGGGTTATTGGCGAAACGGATGGGAAAACGGCGCGTCATCGCCGAGACCGGGGCCGGTCAGCATGGCGTTGCCACTGCGACCGTCTGTGCTCTGCTAGGGCTTGAGTGTGTCGTCTATATGGGTGTAGACGACATGGCCCGCCAACGACCAAATGTCTTTCGTATGCGTCTGCTAGGTGCAGAAGTACGAGGCGTCAGTAGCGGTTCACGCACGCTCAAAGATGCGATTAACGAAGCTATGCGCGACTGGGTTACTAATCCCGATAGCTACTATCTCCTCGGTTCAGCGCTCGGCCCGCACCCCTACCCGACGATGGTGCGCGACTTTCAGCGGATTATTGGTCTGGAAGCACGCGAGCAGATCCTGGCCGCTACCGGGCGCTTACCAGATGTCGTGGTGGCCTGTGTTGGTGGCGGCTCGAATGCGATTGGCATCTTTCACCCATTCCTCGAAGACCATAGCGTAGCCCTGCGTGGTGTGGAAGCCGGTGGCAAAGGTGATCGCCTCGGTGAGCATGCCGCCCGCTTTCGCGCAGCAACACCCGGTGTTTTGCAGGGTACCTACTCGTATGTCTTGCAAGACGAAGCTGGTCAAATTGCACTGACCCATTCGGTCAGCGCAGGTCTCGACTACGCCAGTATTGGTCCTGAACATGCCTGGCTACACGACAGTGGACGTGCAACGTACACAGCGGCCAGTGATGATGAAGCACTAGCAGCGTTTCAGTTGTTGGCCCGGCTTGAAGGTATTATTCCGGCGCTGGAAAGTGCTCACGCGGTTGCTGAAGCGGTGCGTCTGGCGCCAACAATGCGACCTGACCAGATCATTCTGGTCAATCTCTCTGGACGAGGCGATAAAGACATTTTCACCGTCGCCGATCTATTAGGGGTTTCAATCTAACGTCGGTGCTGGGTGACCCTGTTCGGATCGGGTAAGTGGGTAAGGAGCGCCAGTTGTAGTTGCTGCAACATGTTACACGGTGGGCAAGCATTTCTGCCTCGCCTGGTAGTCGGTGGTTGTTTTTGTATACGATCAGCAGGCTCTTATCGTGGGCGGGTCAGTAATTGCCCCGCCTGGTGCGATGACATATGATCGTCAGGAACTCCTATATAGCGCTCCTTGCCCAGCATCGTGTTGCACATGCACCTGAACGACGGTGGATGGGTAGTAGTTTATCAGAGAGCATTCCGCTCTGAATCCATCTCAATATTTCGCAATCGTTTCTTTTGAATATGCGCGGGGCGGCGCGTATGACAACAGTCATTCTTAATCCGGCAGCGGGACGTGGTTTGGCCGGTCGGCGGCGGCGTATCATTGAAGCCGAACTGCGTAAACACAATCTCGAGTACGAACTGTTTACAACTCACGCCCGTGGTGGTGCTACCGAGCTGGCGATCCAGGCAATCAATCGGGGAAACACCCGAATCATAGCCGTAGGGGGCGATGGCACGATCAATGAGGTTGTCAACGGTATTCTCCAGGCGGGTAAGCGGGTGCCGGTGACCTTGGGCATCGTCCCACTTGGCACAGGGAGTGATTTTATCAAATCGTTCCCCAGCTTTAAACAGAACGACATCGTGGGCGCTGTGCAACGCATTGTTGCTAACCAGACGCGGTCGATTGATGTTGGGCGGATTCGTGTCAGAGCCGGACGCTTGACCCTGACTCGCTACTTTATAAACGGTCTCGGTATGGGTCTCGACGCGGCAGTTGCCGTCGAGAGCCTTAAAATTCCCCTCTTACGCGGCTTTGCCGTCTACCTGATCGCATCACTTCGTGCACTGGCAACGTATCGTCCTGGTCCAATGACGGTGCGTTTTGATGGTCGGCAGATCAGTCGCCAACTCTTCTTTGCCAGTGTCGGTAATGGTCGTTGTCAGGGAGGAGGGTTTTGGATAACCCCCGATGCACAACTTGATGATGGTTTACTCGATCTCTGTATGGTCGATACAATGCCAATCTCCCGTGCGTTACGTAAGATACCCCTCCTGATGCGCGGTGTACATACCAATGAACCGGAGGTTATGATGACACGTGCACGCCGAATTGAAGTCACCTGCTCGACCCCGATCCCAGTTGCGACCGATGGTGAGGTCATCGCGACTGCTGCCCAGCGCGTTGACGTTGAAGTATTGCCTGCGGCTGTGAACTTGTTGGTATGACCCATCCGCCGTCTCAGGTACCAGAGTTGACAATCTGTACGGCTCTCTCTACAATCTCGATTGAGAGCGCATATGGCCCGGTGGCTGTCACGGTCTTCAAAACCGTTGGGCGGAGTGACGAACTGCGCCGGTGGGTTCGACTCCCACGCGCTCTCGAAAGCGTGAGAGAGACAAGCGATCTCTACCGCAGAATTTTGCTTTTGAACAGGGTGCGATAGGGGTGCTGTAATTTCTCTACAGATAGCTCTTGCTAGAAATCGTTCGAGCAACGAGCTGTAGTCGCTCAATGTTCCTACCATCATTCTCCTACCGGTTGTCAAAATGTACTGATGTTGCTGTTGACGCACCTTCTGACCTAGTAGGAAGTTCTCTACGGCATCTCGTATAACGTTTAGATACGTAACGAGTGTTATACTTCACGACCTCTGAACGTTCTGTATTGGAGTACCATCGTATGGTTTTACAGTCATGCCTACACGCATGACCGGCAAGCCCGTACCACTCTTTTCATTTGGTGAAAAGTTGCCCTTGATTTCTCGTCCTTCACTAAGGGCGAGTTTCTCTTTATTGTCGGTTGTGGATTTTATAAATTTTTGTTTTTCTAGAACCAGCAGTGTTTCAAGCCAAAACACATTTTCCAGAACTGTCCTGAAATACGTGAAATCTTCGCATTCCGGAGGAGTGAACATATTCATACTGCCCTTACTTCACCAATACGGCGGCACTGTCAATTGATTTCACCATTTCCATCTGTGGTCAATGGAAGAGTATCCCCGAAGAGATAGCGATTGGCTGCCTGCACGGTTGTAGTATCACCCTGGTAAATAGCATTCAGGTCAGGAACGATGAGGCGCCCTAGCCCAACGTCTACATTGAGCCAGGCTGGTGCCTGTTCCAACCGTGCGCGCCCGATCTGGGCGAGCAACTGATCGCCGAAGTAATTTATCGGATATAACCTTGAGATATTGCCGTTCAAGACCTGCTCAACCGTCGGTGGATAGTGGAGCGTCGCCAGACACCCGTAGTGCGTCGGGAGCATCTCAACAGCGATGGTAACGGCATTGAGCAATTCGCGTGCGTGCTGTTCCGTGCGGTCAGGGTCGGCATGAAAAAAGATATCCCTCCATACAAACAGCGTCCAAGTGATAACGTCCGGTGTGGGTTGCGCGAGGTGCAACGCGAAGGAAAACGATGCCCGCCACAGATTGAGAATGCGACGACGGCGCGAAAAATCACAGGCGTGCCGGATTGCTGCATCGATCTCCGTTTCGGTGTACAGGATATTGGTCGGTGCCGAGATGGGATACGGAATCCCACGAGTCAAGGTATATCCGATACTTGTGTAGCGGTTGACCAATGCGCGGAATAGTCCACTGGTGCAAATGGAGGGTTGTACGGTACTGTATGCGATAAAGTCAAGTGTGTCGTTGTCCATAACGGCCTACTTCATACTTTTGACGATGAAACCGGCTTCTTATCCTAACCCTTTATGATAATTCCTCATACCAAATGAAACATTTCGACTGATCTAATCTATGGCCGATGAATATTGTAGGCTTTTTACACAATATTCACTTATCTTATCGTTAACATCATTCACGGTGATAGTATAATTCCGAGACCTTGCAAGACACCAACTACATCTAGCTGAATCTCTCGTGTGTGTAATTAAGGATCACTGGTACGCGATGATTCTGTACTATTAAAACAACATGTACTATTTGATAACTATCAATTAATCTAAACACCCCTTTTTCTTAACAAATCTCTTTTATTATCTACTCGCTAGCCGCTTATGCTGATGCCGTGAGGTGTTATGATGTACTTTCGGATACTGACCATATTCGTCGCTGGTTTATTATTGGTTGGTTCGTCGAGCCATCTGGCAAATGCTACTGGCCCGTCATCCACTCCTGTATTCACTCTTCTCGCTACCTACACAACCGGTTTAGGCAATCTTTCTGGTGAAACCGTTGCTGTTAGCGGCAATCGAATGTATGTTACAAATAGCAATAACAATTCACTCGACATCGTTGATCTGAGTACGATAACGAATCCGACACGAATCACACGAATCGATCTTTCACCCTATGGCGCTAGCCCCAACAGTGTTGCAGTGCGTGACGATCTCGTTGCAGTAGCTGTTGAAGCAAATCCAAAGACTGATCCTGGTTCGGTCGTCTTTTTTAACGCACAAGGTCAGTATCTCAATCGAGTCCGAGTAGGTGCATTACCGGATATGCTGACGTTTACACCAGACGGCCAGCGACTACTAGTAGCGAATGAAGGTGAGCCAAATGACGATTACACTATCGATCCATACGGAACGATCAGCATCATTCCGGTAAGCGGTAATATCGCAGATTTGAGTGATGCAGATGTAATCAGTGTTGGATTCAGCGACTTTGAAGTTGGTGGCGCCAGACGCACTCAATTTGATACTGCCACTCGCATCTTTGGGCCAACGGCAAGTGATTCTGATGCAGTGCAGAAGAATTTGGAGCCGGAGTATATCACCGTGACGAGCGACAATCAGTTTGCGTTTGTCACCTTAACAGGAAAATAATGCAATCGCAAAGATCAATCTGCAATCGAACACAGTTGAGTGGGTGCGATCGCTCGGCTTAAAGGATCACTCTCTGCCGGGTAACGGCCTTGATGCCAGTGATCGAGATGATACCATTAATATTACCAACTGGCCGGTCTTCGGCATGTACCAACCAGATGCGATCGCTTCCTACATGGTGAACGACCAGCTCTATCTTGTCACTGCTAATGAGGGGGATGCACGTGATTACACCGGTTATAGTGAGGAGCGACGAGTAGGTGCTAGTCAGTATCAACTCGATCCAACGATTTTTCCTAATGCTACGGCGCTAAAGAACAATACTGCCCTTGGTCGATTGACCGTCAGTGCTGCGAGTGGTGATCTCGATGGTGATGGTGATTTTGATCAGATTCATGTCTTTGGTACGCGCTCGTTCTCAATTTGGAGCAGCGAGGGGCAGTTGATTTTCGATAGCGGTGATCGGATTGAAAGGATCGTCGCAGAAACCTACCCTGAATTTTTCAATAGTGATAATAACGCAAACACCCGCGATACAAGGAGTGACAATAAGGGGCCTGAGCCAGAGGGAGTGGCAATTGGGTTCATTAATAATCGACCTTACGCCTTCATTGGTCTTGAGCGACAAGGCGGTGTCATGATTTTTGACATAAGTGTCCCGACGGCACCGACTTTTGTGCAGTATATCAACAACCGGAATTTCAACCAAACAAGCGTTGGTCCTGATAGCGGGCCAGAAATTGTGCTGTTCGTTCCGGCCAATAGTAGCCCGAACGGTCTGCCACTGCTCTTCGTAGCAAACGAGGTTAGTGGCACAGTGAGCATCTATCAGGCTCAGCTCCAGTGGCGCTCCTTCCTACCGATTGTCAAAAACGAGTGAAAATTCTCGCTTATCAGAAAAAGAGCGGCTGGTGGTCGTTATGAGCCATCAGCCTCATTCTTTTCCCGGTCTAGGAATGGATACGTTCGAGGAGGATCAGAACCATCAAGACCTCTCCGCTTATACAGGAAAAGAGAAATTGGTCTACCTCTTGCACTGTTAAGAGACGGGCTGAGGTTCGCAATCATAGAGCAAGAGAATCTTGCTTCAGACGCGCTCTCAGCGCCTGATCTAATGATCCAGTTTTTTAATCGTGAGAAAATCTCAGAACTACTGTGAAAAGAAAATTCACCATCCTCTACGGCATAGGCACTTCCGCCGCCGTTATCACCCAGTCGTGAAACAGATCGTCTAGCTCACATGCACACGCCTGCTCGGCGGCACGTAGCAAATCAGGTCCTGCTATTTCGCGGAAGCTGTTGGTCGTCACATATTCCTGTAAAAAGCGATCAAACGCTGTTTCGCCGATGCGTTGGCGTAACGCATGGAAAAAGAGTGCCCCTTTCGCATACACAACCGGTACGTAACGACCATTATGTAGCGCTGCCGGTGGTGTCGCTAGCGGTGCATCACCGCCACGTTCACGCAGACGACGGTACGTGGCGCGAAAGGCATCGAGTTCGGCCTGAGCCTGTGCTGGTCTGTCAGTCATCTGGTAGTAGAGAATCTGACTGTAGCTCGCCAGGCCTTCATCAAGCCATGCCTCGCCTTGGGCATCGTTCCCCACCAATCCGTACCACCATTGATGACTGATTTCGTGCACGATGGTTGTCTCTAACAACTGATCATCACGACGGTAGAGGCGCTGCTCGATCAGCACCACACCCGGATATTCCATGCCGTAGAACTGCGTTAACGCGGCCTGAATGATCTCGAATTCGTTGTAGGGGTATGCGCCGAAACGTTGGTTGAAAGCGCGTAATGCTCTGGCGGCGATTTCCAGGCTCTGAGCGCCGGCTGCTTTATCACCTGGTTGGACATAGCTCACCACGCGAATACCATCAACTTCGGTGTACATTTGCTCCAGTCCTTGCAGCGCAGCCAAGTAGAACTCTCGCTGAGGGCCGCTGACGAAGCGCGCAATCTGACGTTGTTCGGATGTTTGGTGATGTTCGATGCGCGTGCCGCTACTTACCAGATGCCAGTCAGTCGGTGCGTCTACAACGACATCGTAGAGCGCAATTGCGCTCACCGTGAAGTCGCCACGTGCTTCAATCGGGCGCGTATCCCAGCCGATGCCTGGAATGTAGCGGGCGAGCAAAGGGTAACTAGAGGCAATTGACCAGACTCCGACTTCCATATTGTAGGCGCCAAAGCTGCGCTGACTGGCATTGCGCGGGGTACGGGCGATGAAGGTCATTGAGGCTGTTACGCTGTGACCGGGCCGCAGTGCTTGCGGCAGGATTAGCCCGATCAGCGTATCGCCATGAAGTGTGCGTGACGGTACAGGAATACCATCAATGTGAGCCGAAGTGACATCAAGCCGTCCACCGAAGTCAGGGTGGTTTGGGTAGAGATGAAACCAGATGGTATCAAACGCAACGTCGCTGTGGTTGGTCAGGTACACGCTCAGTTCGCCACGAAGCTGTGGCCCTGCGGGATCAAGGGAGAGATGAAGCGTATAACGATCCCATGCTTCATACAGCACAGCATCAACATAGTCTGACCGCATCGCGGCAGTTTGTTTCGCGATAAAGGGATCAAATGTCGTGCTAGCCGATGGTGGATCAGTGTGAAAGATACCAACCGGCGCGAGTAGTGAGAGGCTACTGAGTGTTACAATGAGAAACAGCAATAGTCGGATCATACTAGCATCTTATCACAACCTGGCTGCTTTGATGAGTGGATATAGTCCACTGCACCGTGGTACCATACACAGAGCCACAGCGTTGTCGAGAGAGGAACTACTGATGCTTGATTGGCTGTTCAATAGGGGAGAGCGAAATGAACCACCTGATCGGTCGCCGATTGTGCGTGGTGATCGACCCGGATCGCCAATCGCTCTCCGAGTAGCTATGATCGTGCACGACCCGTCGATCCCTGAGCGGGGCGGTTTACCGTTGAGTCGGGTGATGGGCTGGAACGATGCCGAAATGCTGGCTCAGCAGTACATTACTGATTTGCGGGCGTGTTCGGGAGGAATCGCCGATTACCGGATTGTATTGCGGCGGGTGTTTGATGAGTTTCCGGTCAAAATCGATGGTTTTCGCTACAATAGTGCAACTTACCTGGCGGCATGGGAACGACGACAACCGTTTCATCAGCCCGATGAAGCCGATTACGAGCGATTGCTGGCCGAAATCGGTCTTACTGAAGCGATTGAACAGGGCGAGATTGACGAAATCTGGCTATTTGGCTTTCCCTACGCCGGTTACTACGAGAGTCGGATGGTTGGGATTGATGCGTTCTGGTGCAATGCACCACCATTGTTCCTACCGACGGCCCGTCGCTATATCGTGATGGGTTTTAACGTCGAACGTGACGTTGGTTGTATGCTAGAGAATTTTGGTCATCGGGTCGAATCAATTATGGCGCATGTTTACCGGCATCATCCACCAGAACGGAATCTTTGGGCACGATTCACGCGGCTTGACGAGTGCGGAAATGTGCATTTTGCGCCGTCAAGCGCTCGCGACTACGATTGGGGGAACCCACGCCGTGTCTGGTCACGGGCCGATGCCTGGTACGCCTTTCCCGACCTGAGTGCACCACCGCGTCTGATGCACTGTACCGAATGGGGCGCTGGCGATATGCGGCTACACCATCTCTGGTGGCTCGACCATCTGCCCAGAGTGGCCGGTGAGACTGACGGCGTATTGAACAACTGGTGGTATTACGTCTTGCAACCGTGGGCGGTATCATAGTCAGTAAGTATTTCCCAGTAAACATTAAGCGTCCAAATCAATGGTAGATACTGCTAGCAATTGAGCTAGTATTGATCGCTTTCGGTACGACATTGGCATTTTTAGGCTAGATGCAAATTTGTAGTATAGTCTAACCTAGTAGTTGGTTCTCGTAGGATTGGATAAGTACTGTTCCCAACCTATCTACAATCAGATTAACAATAATTTCGAGTGGGAGAGGTTTATGGCTCTACGAGCATTTGATCTAAACATCGAAAAAGTACTGGAAAACTGGGAAGTTGAACATGCTTTACGAGAAATTATCGCTAATGCTCTTGATGAACAGATCCTAACTGGGAGCGACAACATAGAAATATATGAAGACGAACGAGGCGATTGGCATATCCGGGACTATGGGCGTGGTCTCAGGATCGAACACTTTACTCTAAATGAGAATCAGGAAAAACTAAATGCATCTTCATAGATCGCTGAACGTCATGCAAGAAGATTGCTATTACTGGAATGTCTCTTCCAAGAAGCTTACTAAGGAGATATTTATCAAGAAAGATTTTATCCAATCGATCCTTACTTGTCGTCTTTACCGATGCAACAATTTCTTTTTCGTGGAGCGTTCTCGTCTCGGAGACGATAATAGCTCTGCCTTGCGAAAATACCATATCTAATTCATAAGACATTTCATATTCAGGATAATCAGGCAGCCGGATAGTAAGCGTTCTTGACTCGCAATGTAATCCTAATTTCTGAATAATGAGTCTAATGAATATCTCGAAGAGTTGTCCGATACGCTTCCGTGATTGATTGGTGTTTGTGAGCGAATCGCCAATACAGCCAATTGCCTGCTGTATTGTGTAGATAACTTTGTGGATCCCTCGAGACTGTATATACGTCTGGATGTCTGGTTGATTGATAGCATGATGCCTGGCATTCGCTAGCTTACCAAGAAAATCTGTAAATCGCTTTTGCTCCTCCTGAAATTGGTCTGGTCTATCGATAAAAAGGTTTGTATTTAGTGGCCGAGTGATTCTATAGCCATGCAACTGATCAAACTGATAAAAGATGTAATGATGGCGGTTAGGGGAGGTAATTCGGGTTGGTGGTTGGTGATATATAAATGCCAAAAATGAATCACATAGTGTATAGAAATCATCCAGTTTACGGAGATAATTCTTATCTTGAATTCTGAATTGCAGATCTTGCAATGTAATATTGCTCATCGAAGAGATTTCCTTCGCTTCGCATTCTCAAAATCGTATTGGATCCATTTCTCAATTGGCCAATCTTCGACCAGCTCGACACGACGGACAGCCCATTGGCAATATTCAAGCGAAATATCACATCCCTTCCAGCGCCGTTGCAGTTGTTCCGCCACCACAGCAGTCGTTCCAGAACCAAGAAATGGATCAACGATGACATCACCAATGTTGGACGAAGCCAGAACCAGCTTGCGGAGAAGCTCTTCGGGTTTTTGGGTAGGATGTGGTGTTTTCTCGTGCATACCGTTGCAGGTTGTCGGTATTTCCAAAACATCTTTGGGTTTGGCACCTCGTGGATGCGGCTGCCACATCTGATGACGTCGTCTCCCTCTACTGTACTGGCTGGTCTCGGCTTGTGGGTGTTCGGGATACTTTAATGTATGATTCCCATAAGGAATGCGAATATCATCAATATTGAATGTGAATTGTCGATCCTTTCTAAAATGGAGAATACTTTCGTGTGAACGCCCCCAGTCTCTGCCAAGGTTTGCTTTATTTTTGTAGTGCCATATCAGCCAGCGGCATCCTCTGAAGAAGCGAGATGCGGGTAGTTTCAGATCGGCAATAATTTCAGAGAATCCACAAATATACAGGGTACCAGTTGGTTTCAGCACACGAGCCGCTTCAGCAATCCATTGCAATGACCATTCAACATACGCAGCTTGCGATTCGAATGTATCCCATGCCGCTTTTTGGATGTTGTATGGCGGATCGGCAAAGATCATATCCACCGACTCGGTTTCCAGTGACCGCAGCCAGGCAATAGCGTCTCCAATCCATATCTCGCCATGAGGATGTGAGTAATAAAGCATAGGTCTTTCAGGAACGATGCAATCTTTTTCAACGTCAAAAATTTCTCCTTTGAGTATTTGTTGACCGAAAAAAGTAGGAATTTCTTTGTTACGGATATACGATCCAGAGATTTCTTTCACTTCAGAGGGTGGAGAAATCTGATCATGAAATTCTTCCATACGCTTTATCATATCTCCTTAATGAGAATGTTTTAGAGAGTTGAAAGTGTATCGAGTGTATAATGTAGCAAAGAGGTCTTTGACTGTCAAGAATGAGATGCTCTCGTCAGGTACTTCGTGAAGCAATTATCATAACAGGGCGAAGCATGCTTCGCCCCGTCGATCTCTGCATCTAACCGACTCGTTTCGCCGTTTGTGTGCTGTAGGTACTCTCGAAGATTTTATCGGCGTTCCCAGCCTCAAACCCTTCACGACGATGTTCACGGCGCAGTTCGTGTGGAGGGAGATGGGCAAATTCATCGAGTGGTCGCCGTTCGGCAAATTCGACATACGAACCGGCAATCTGATGCCGTTCGCCACCGGCAAACTCGGCCCAGATCATTTCAGCGACTGTGCTCGACTGGAGTAATTTCCCATCAGGACTAACTTTGATCTTCCCGCCAGCATCGTTAAGCTTAAAACCATGCCGCTCGAGGAAGGCATTAAAATCGGCAATCGTATTGTATCCGGTCGGTAAGTTGTGAACGGTAATGGTGAAGTGATTGAGGTAATAGCGATTGTAAATCACCCAGGCCGCATATTCACTCTCGGCAGCCAGACGTTGATAGTCGGCCCAGGTTGGTAATCGCCAGAGTGGACGATGGAGAAAATCGTCAACCTGATTGGCATCGTTCAAGTCAAGTGAATCAACCGGATCGGCGGTAACTTCAGCAGTGTAGCTATGGATAATGGCTGCCGCTTCTGCTGAGAGATCATTCACCCGCAGTTCAGAGATGAAGATACGCGGCAGATCGGGACGTGGTGGATGGTACCAGAATGCGTCGAGCTTTTTGGCCGGGAAGTGGTAGCGATCACGACGTTGGTAGCCGTAGTACAGAAATATCTTTTCCAGTGAGCGAATTCCTAGGTGTGGCACTCCCAGGGTACGGAATGCAATGTGATCGTTCTCGATGTGATCAGGTGTTGCGATAATCCCTTCGCCGACCATCGCCTGAGCAATTGCGGTGACGTCTGGAACCCGTTCGCGGTAACGGCGCATTAAACCTTCCAGGACGTGCTCGAAGATTTGGATACGGTCAGTAGTTGTTGTCATAGTTCCTCACATGTATTGTGCACCACGCCAGCGTGGTGTCATACCGGCGTCTCTATCATACTCGACAAACGGGCGATCATGGGATACGCCAGAAGTTGGATTTGGTTGCAGGTAGAGCTTTTAAGGATTTTCGCCCTGGATGTGCGGGCCGCTGTCCTGCGTCTTGCAGTACGTGGCTGGAAACCATCGTTTGACGCATCAGCATACTGGTTGCCCCCCAGTTTCAGGCCACCGGTGTTGATGAATAGAGCAATGGCAACCAGACTCGCACTTCAGTGCCATCGCCAGGACGTGAAATGATAGTTACATGACCATCGAGAGCCGCAGCCCGTTCCCGCATCTGACGCAAACCCAGGTGACCGGCTGGCAGTTCTTCGCCCGGATTAAACCCAATTCCGTCATCACGTACATGAATGATCAGTCCCTGGTCACGCACTCCTAGCTTGACCCAAACCCGACGAGCCTGCGCGTGTTTGGCAACATTGTTCAGCGCTTCCTGAACAAAGCGAAAGGCGGCTAGTTCCAATACTGGCGGTATATCAGGGGGCAACTCGGCGAAATCGATGGCAACATTCCAGTCATGTTGTTCGGCAAACTCCTGAACGAAGCGCCGGAGCGCACCGGCAAAGCCGAGCTGTCCGATTTCAATCGGGCGCAGGGCAAAAATTGCCCGTCGTAACTCTTCAATCTGGCGCCGCAGGTTCCTCTTGAAATCGGCAAACTCGGCGCGTAGACGTTCTGGCTCTTGTTGTAGCCAGTCTTCCCACAAATCGATCCGCATCCGCATAAATGCCAACGATTGGGCAACACCGTCGTGGAGGTCACGAGCAATGCGAGTACGCTCGGCGCTGATAGCGCGTTCAACAGCAGCTATGCTGGCAATAACCCGGTCACGGCGCCGACAGTTGATGATTGCTTCGGTCAGTTCAGCGGCTACAGTTGCTAACAATGGCTGTCGGCTTTCTGTCGCGGCTGCCTTGTCTTCTTTCAAAAATGCTTCAATCCAGCCAATTGGTTGTACTGCTCGTTCAACCAACGGTAAAATCAGACATGCTGTCCAGGCACATGGCTGTTGTGGTTGGAGTATAACCGGTTGACTCGGAGGGATGCTCATCGAAAGCTGATGGAAAGCAGTTCTGGTGCGTTCGAGGGAGGCGGCATCTATCCCGGTCACTCGTGCGGTATACGGCTGTCCTCGTTCATCGATAAGAACGATCGTGGCAGCAGCCGCATGGACTAATCTGGCCGGCAGAGTAATAGCGTAATCGAGGACTTCATCGAGAGTCGCACTCGATGCCACGCGCTGATTTATTTCGTAGAGCAATTCCAGCCGTTCGTTACTTTCGCGCAGTGCCTCAAGCATCCGCGCTTCATTCGACCTACGGATCTGCTCTTGACGAATGGCCCAACTGAACACCACCCAGATAGCACCAAAGGCGAGAATACCCCAGACAATTGGATCAAGGGTTCGCCCAGTCGGTGTTTCCATCGCCGCGTCGAAGAAGATACCTTCTACCATCCGGGTAAGCGCAAACAGCAATCCTACAACTGCGGCGAGCGGCCAGCGTAAGCGGATCAGCAATTCAATTGTATTGGATGGCGGTGATTTCATGGGTCTTTCTTGATAATGTGTTCAAAAGCCCGATAGTGTAATGGTAGAGCCTGTTCGAGATGACGATCAGCGACTGCCCAGGTATGCGCACCATCAGGAAGAGCAGCTTGCGGGGCGGCATTGGCGATACCCAGCGTAGCTAGTGCCCGTAGTAGGTACTCACCCCGATAAAAATTTGAACCCCATGGTTCAATGTGCTCTGGCCCATATTGGATCATCCAGCTAATTCGACGCAGTGCAGTTCTATCGGCCTGCATAAGCAGGCAAATCGGATTGTGATCGCGCAATTGTTGCCAGTTGCGTGGACGACCCAGTGCCGGATCAAACATCGGTGCCGTAAAGAGCGTATCGTAACGACGCGGTCTGCGACCACAATCACTGGCGTATGGGAAGGAGCCATCGTAGGCGCTGACGCTTACGAACAGCTCCGGGCGCATGGCAACAGCTTTGATCGCCATATAACCACCAAGTGAAAATCCGGTAATCGCTCTGGCACGCGGATGAGCGTTGAATTGGTGTTCAACAAGAGGCAGTACCTCATCGAAAAAGAACGTAGCGAAGCGACCATGCCCAATGCCCGGCGCATCGGTCAATTGTGGCGCAATGAAATCGGCCAGTAAACCGGGAATGCGGTTGTCAGTACTGGCTAAACCGGGCATAACTAACAACATCGGGCCAATCTCACCCCGTGCGCGTACTCGCTCGTAAACATCAATGGCGCTTCCAATCCGGCTATCATCTTCACGTCGATTGATCCACTCACGCTCGTGACCGCGCAAAAGATAGACAACCGGTAGCGCTGGACCATCAGGATCGTACTCTGGCGGCGTATAGATATACATTCGTCCGTTGACCCCCAGGCTGGTGCTGGGCCATTCAATCAATTGAGCACGTGGATCGATCTCCATATCACTTCTCTGGCGGTGTATTCAATAACCGGTCAAGCAAGTCAGTCGCGGGAATTGTGCTCTCGTGTTGCAGTGGCATTGGCAGGTCATCGGGCGAAGACACCTGCCGGGATGCTGGTGTTGACGGATCGGTGATAGCTGTTCTCAGCCACGGTAACGGTGGCGGCAAATCGGTGATAACCGGTCTCTGCCACTGTAATGGTGGGGGCAGATCGGTAGGTGCTGGTGGCGATGTGGGCAGCGACTGAGCCGGCATGTCATAGCGACCACGTAAGCGCTGCTGCCAGACGTAGCCGGTGGCAGCGATAAGTGATGGTAAGAGGGCCAGGCCCGCTACCACTTGAAACACCAACCCTCGTGGCGTATTGAGATTGAGCAGTGCGATCACGGATGCGGCTACCGCCAACATCAGGCCACCTACCCAGAGACGATGCCACCAGTCCGCGTTACGCCAGAAGAGGGTTAGCCCGACAACAATTGTGAACAGGGTGATGAGTGTTACGATAGTGCCGACGGTGAACAATGACCAGGTTGCCAGACTACTTCCTCCAAGGATAAACACCAGGCAGCCAAATGCACGCACCGGACTCCGAAAAAGCACCCTCAACAAGCGACCGATTCCTCGCATATATGCTCCGATAGATGTATTCCTTGCAGCATACCATGTTCATTGTGCGTGAAGGTTCGCTTGCAGGCAAATGGGTTCTGCATATTCTTGAAAAAGGGGCGATGGTAGATGTCGGGAATTTCTCTCTCCGGTGGCCGAAATAGAGAAGGAAGCGGTCCCTGCCCCTTGTGGGAACGGAAGGGGGGCTGGAGGGGAAGGTGAGGGACGCCAATGGTACAGCAAGTGAAGGCTGCAACAGAAGCACTTTTCCGACTCGTTTCTAAAATACTGGTGCTACGTAAAACAGATCGCGGCGAAACATGGTACCATACCGTTAACGAGAAAGGATTATCGGTTGCATCACAACGAGTAGTGCCTGGCAATTTCGGTACAGGATGAAAGGCCCTCTCGGAACGGTGCCTCGTCGGAGATAGTGCTATGCCACGAGTCCTGATTTTACACGCATCGGTAGGAACCGGCCACAAGCGTGCGGCTGAGGCGCTGGCTGCGGCGTTTAGCCGTCGTCAGCCAGGTGAAGTACGAGTCGAGGATGTCCTCGACCACACCTCACGGCTCTTTCGCCTCGCATATGCCCGGTCGTACCTTGAATTGACCGACCGGGCGCCGCTGGTATGGGGGTATTTTTACACGCAGACCAATGCTGATCCGAATCTGGCCGAAATCACCAACAATATTCGCAAACTAGTTGAGAGCATCGGTACCAACGGTCTTAAAGAGGTGTTACGCGCATTTCAGCCAGACGTGATTATCTGCACCCACTTTCTACCGATGGAGCTACTGGTTGGGTATAAGCGGAGTGCCCGTCTGACTGAGCCGATTTATTGTGTCATCACCGATTACGCAGCTCATACATTCTGGACCTACACCGAGATTGATGGCTATTTTGTTGGTGATGAACAGACGCGCAATCAATTGATCGAGCGTGGGGTAAGTCCACAACAAATTGTTGTGAGTGGTATTCCAATAGATCCCTGTTTTGCCGAGCCAAACGATTGCTTGTCGGCACGTCGGCGTCGCGATCTGCCCATGGAAGGAACGGTCGTTACCCTCTTCGGTGGCGGAATTGACGATGAACACGTGCGGCTGATGGTGAGTGGTTTAATGCAGAGTCCACTAAAGGCCACACTGATCGTGGTTGCCGGTCGCAATACGACATTAGTCGAATCGCTGAGTGACTTTATCTCCACACCCAATATTGAATTGCGGGTACTGGGATTTATCGATTACGTCGATGATCTGATTACGGCCAGCGATTTGGTCATTACCAAAGCTGGTGGTTTGATTGTAAGTGAAGTCATGGCACGTGGCACACCGATGATTATCGTCGATCCAATCCTTGGTCAGGAGGAATGGAATGCTGACTACGTGGTGAGCACCGGTAGCGGCATCCAGTTGCGAATGTGTGATTCGGCGCCACGAGCTGTCTTGACGCTGTTGAACCACCCAACGATGTTGGCCGAAATGCGGCGTTGTGCCCAAGCTGCGGCCCATCCACGTGCTGCACTCGATATTGCTGAAAAGGTGATTGCCGATCTTGCCCATCATGTTCACGATTGAGTTATGACGAACCGACAACCAATTGATGTCTTGTTTGCCATTTCTGATACTGGAGGTGGTCACCGCAGTGCTGCGGTGGCGATCAGTGCTGCGCTCGAACTAATGTCAGGGAAGAGTATTACCTGGGCTATCGAAGACCTCTTACAGGCAACGAATGTGCCCGGTATTCGTAGTGCCCCTGGTATCTACGATCAGTTATCAACCCGCTGGCTCAAGCTGTACAATTTCTCGTTTCGCCTGACCGACTCTCAATCGACCGTGAGTTTTCTGTCGCGGATTGTCTATCTTATCGCTCGCCAGAATCTAGATCGCCTCCTCAGTGAACGACAGCCGCGCTTAGTCGTCGTCACCCACCCGCTTGTTCATCGGCTGGTCTGTGCCGCTCGTCGCCGCCGTCGGCATGCATTTCGTGTGCTGACCGTCGTCACCGATCTGGTTTCGTTGCACGCTTCTTGGAGCTACCCTGGTGTCGATCTGGCGCTCACGCCAACCGATGAAGCCTACCGATTGATGCACAAACGTGGCATGAAACCCAGCCAGCTTCAGCGTTGTGGCTTTCCGGTACATCCGAAGTTCGCTGCCGAGAATCGCGATGCACCAACAGCCCGTCGCGATCTAGGGTTTGATCCGGATCGGTTTACCGTGCTCTTGACTGCCGGTGGGGTTGGTTCTGGTCGACTCGGTGAACTGGTGCAAATGCTCGAGCAACAGATGCCCGACAAACAGTTTCTGGTTGTCACCGGCAAGAATCGTGCGCTCTACGAAGAGTTGCGGAATGGGCCACGGTTGCCCTATACCCATCTGTTTGGTTTTGTTCACAACATGGAAGAGTTAATGGCGGCCAGTGATGTTGTGGTGACCAAAGCCGGTCCAGGAACATTGATGGAAGCTCTGGTGATGCGCAAACCAGTGATCGTTACCGAAGCGGTCGGTTTGCAGGAACACGGAAATATAGATTTTGTTCTCAATTACGAATTGGGGTTCTTCTGCCCAACGAATGAACGAATTGTAGCAGCTATTGCCAGTCTTGAAGACCCAGAGCGCTATGCGGCAACGGTAGAACGGCTTAAGCATGCCGTGCCACGTGATGGCGCTATCCAGATTGCCCGTATTATTCATCAACAGTTAAACCTGCAATCGGTGATACGTCAGGTGTAGAGGATCTTTCGCACTCTGGAACAGAGTATCGGCGACTCGATTGCACCACAGCAGGTATAGCGTAGCTTCGTGCGATCAATCTCATGGCGATTACCTGAGAGCAGCAATCGGTTCAACAACACTTGACTACGCAATTGCTGACGCCAGAATCCAGGAATACCCGTAAGTCATAACGAATACCGGTACAACCGTCTGCGTAGCAGTCAGTTGTACCGGTATCGTATTTGTTTGCGACGCACGATCTACACATAACCAGTACGCTAAGCAGTTGCCCGGCGCGCCGAATGTAGCGTACCGATCACATCTCCCTTTCCCTCACTAGGTGTCGGACTTGTCTGTTGCAAGCTCCATCCGCGCCTGATTAGGTGTCCTACGCAGACAATTGCCAGCAGTGTTCCAGGCTTCTCGATAACCGTCTACCACTGCCGGCGTGCAAGAGGACGAGTGGTAACACTCGCAGCAACGCACCGTTACCGTAGTCCCATTTTTTTGCAGTTGGCTGCCAACACCGAACACCATCCCATCTGGCGTATGTACCCCTCGTTCATGCCAGGCACGGATTCGCAGAGCCTGATCAAAAACCCGGATTTCTTATTGGGAACGTACTGTGCCCGCACAACCATTGCGTGAGGGATTGCCAACATGCTTTCGCGCTAGCCACGCTCTGTCCATCCTTCCGCTTCCACACGGTGCGAGGAAGGGGAGCCAGTTGCCTGTCAACGTTCCCCTCACCATTTAAGCCTTTAATTTGCTCGAGCGAAGGAGAAACATCGCTATTGTTCCCAACTGACATCTCCAACCCTGCCAAATTTGCCCCCATCTGAGCATCTCTTATGAAAAGAAGACCTCTCAAGCAAACATTAATTGCTGTTCGTCGACCTGACACTATCGTGGAGGAACACCTTTATGCTACGCTATCGTCTGTTTGTTCTTATGACCGGTATCCTCGTTATTATCGGCTCGTTGTCAATTGCTCAAGCCGAAACAAAACCAAACATTCCTAAATATCGAGGTACGCTTGAGCAAGCGGTGCAGACAGCAATTCGCGATCAGGCAACAATACCGACTAACGCCACGCTGTTTGTCAACCGAATTTCCGAATACGAGCAGTGGTCCTTTGGTTCGGTCAGTGTCTTTCCCGAATCAGATGCGGCTCCAGACATCGTTCTCTTCCTGGCAAAACAGCAGAGCGATACCTGGGCAGTGGCTATTGAACATACCACGCATTTTGCAACTGCCTTGCGTACTATTCCGCGCCTATTACTCACCCCTGAGCAGTGGGCTACCCTCACGTCAGACCAACCGATTACGCTTGCAGCCGATGAAGCGGTAACATTGCAAGATGACCTTGGGTTGGCTATGGGGTTACCCTGGCCGGTCGGCGAGAGTCGGTATCTAACCCAGGGTCCCCATGCGCCAGGCGGATCGATACTGGCAGCACTCGACTTTGCCGGTTCGCCTGGAGCGCTGGTTCACGCCGCACGTGGTGGGGTCGTCTACCACGCATGTCCTGGTGCAGCAGATACTTACGTGCGGATCGATCACGGCGGTGGCGTGGAGAGCCATTACTATCATCTGGACTCAATCTCTGTTCCGAATGGTCAGTGGGTGAGTCGTTGGGCGCCGATTGGGGTGCAGGGCACGAAGGTACGCTGTGGGGGGTGGGTGACCGGTGCTCACTTTCAGTTCTGGATCAAAGTGAATGGACAAAACCTGGCAATTGACGGAATTGATATTGGTGGCTGGCGGGTATCCGGGAATTGTATGGTGCGCATTCGCGATGGGTTGAGCCGCTGTGTCAACAGTCTGATTGTGAACGAAGGTGCTATTGGTACAGGGTACACCATTGGTCAACCTAGTGATCGGGTGGAGGTGTTTGAGCAGGCTTACAACCGCAATGGTGGAGCGGCGAAGGTTGGTTATCCTGTTGGGCCAGTTCGTTGGCATGGTAACACGAACCGAGTGATGCTGCAGGAGTTCGACGGTGGCGAGCTTGGTGCACTGTTTATCGTGCTTGACCGCCCGAGCGATGAGCAGGTTCGTGGGACACCAGCTTATATCATTCGTGGGGGAATTTGGCATCACTACAGACACGTCTTAGGGGCGTGGGATTCGTGGCTTGGTCCACCTACGAGCGATGAATACATTAATACCGATGGTAAACCGCAACAGAACTTTCGTAACGGTATTCTTATTTATCACTCATCGGAAAATGTTGAAGCACGTCCGTGGCCGACACCCGTGGACGGGCAGTGGCGCATCGAGTATCGCAATTATGTTTCCAATCCCTCAAACGTTCAGATGGGACCGACCTGGGTCAGGAATGGAGCCCTTTATCCCGTAAATAGCCTGTGCTGGGGTAATGGCTCTCCTCTTGATGGTAAGTGGGGTGTTTGGGCAGATTATTTCACGGTACGGATGAGTGGACGGTTTTACTTCGAGGAGGGCGTGTATCGCTTCCGCGCTCGGGCTGATGATGTCATCAACCTCTATATTAACCAGAACCCGGTGATTCTCGATGAGGATGCCAGTCAGGTGAATGAAGAATACGTAGTTGATCGCTACATCAGTGCAGGCTACCATAATGTATTGGCCGAGTTCACTGAATTAACAGGTCATGCCTGCCTTGAGTTCTCGTGGACGAAATTGCCTGCCCCTGAACCTCCTAGCAATTTACGCCAGATCGGACGAACCATTACCAGCATTACGCTCACCTGGCAAGATAACTCCACGGATGAGACCGGCTTCTACATCTACGTTCAGAATGGCAATACTTGGAACCGGATTGCCACATTGGGCGCGAATGCAACCACGCACACTATCACCGATTTGCAGTGCGGGCAGTCGTATACGTATCGGGTTAGCGCCTACAGCAATGCCGGGGAATCGGCACCGAGCAATACGGTAACGGCAACGACGGCGGATTGTACACTCTTCCTCTTTATGCTCTACCTCAACGGTGATAATGACCTTTATCGCTATATAGCCCGCGCTCTTCAGTCCCTCGAACGGGCAACGGCGAACCCTAATGTCAAGATCGTGGTCTTGGTCGATGGCGATCAAAACGGTGATACGCAGCGTCTGGTGTTTGAGGCAACAAGTATACAGCGAGAGCTGCTAGGTGAACTGAATATGGGGAACCCCCAGACCCTCCAGGAGTTTGTCCGGTGGGCACGGGATCGCTATCCGGCTCGATATTCCTATCTGGCTCTGGCCGGACATGGCAATGGATTGGTAGGTATTGGACCGGATCAGAATAGTGGGAACGATGTTTTGGAGCCATGGGAAATCAGCCAGGCTCTACGAGCGGCGACGAACAATGGGCAGCGCAAGATAGATATTGTGCATTACGATGCCTGTTCGATGGCGCTTCTCGAGCATGCCTACGAGCTGCGGAACTATGCCGGGTATCTGATTGCGTCACAGTATCTGGCCTGGTCGGTCTTTGCGTATCAAAATTATGCGGAACAGGTCAGTCTCCAGGGTGTTCCAATGTTGGTAGGTCTCAACGAGGTGATTGCAGAGGTAAGCGCCGAAAGTACGCCCCGCAGCCTGGCAACGCAGATTGCCGAACGCTATTTCGGGCATGTAGCCCTGGTCGGCTCCCCACGCACCATCTCCGTGCTCGATCTGGAGCAGGTTGAGTCGGTTCGGCAGGCGCTCGATCAACTGCTAACCCTATTACAAAATAACCTGCAAAGCGTCAAGACCGATCTCCAACGAGCGCGTCAGAACGTGCAGAAGTTCGACTCCCGCGAGCCGTTGTACAAGATTACCCAGGAGGATGAGTATATCGATCTCGTGCACTGGGCGAGTCTGGTACAGTCGATCCCCAATTCGTCCATCAATGCTGCCGCGCAGCAGGTGCTGGATCGGGTACGCAATCAGTTGGTCGTCGTTTCGCGTCGAGAGAGTGGTAATATTGACAATCTCTCTATCAATCTTGATAACGCCAATGGGGTCAGTATCTATTTCCCACTCTCGTCAGGCGGCAATGCTTTCCAAAGCTATAGCTCTCACCGACTGTTCCAATTCACTGCCAACAGCCAGTGGGACGATTTCCTGAACAATTACTTTACCGTGACCACTTTACCGATTATTGATCTGGGACCAGCAGGTCTCTTACCATTACTTCGCCCGAAAGATATAGTGTACGTGCCGTTGGTGGTACGGTAGCGGTACGTTGGCAGAAACCCTCTTCAAATCTGACTCCCATCACGTGCCTCCCTCAACTGGGAGGGAGGCTTCCTCTCCTTACCTCGTCATAGCAGGGGCGAGTGCAGATCCGCCCCTGCTTTCTCTTTGCTAGACTATGAGCTTTTACGATCCCCTACAACGATAGCACATACCTCTTATTCGTGTCTTCGCTGCCAAAAAAAGACTTCTTCCACACTCTCTCACAATAGCAGAGCACATGCTCACCAGTAGGTGAATGGAGCAGCGTATGACGCGACTGATGTTTCAGTGCTTGCTCATTGTCACGTTGTGTAGTTCCTGGTTTACTATTACTCCCACTGTTGGCGCGACTCAACTACTCGGCTGGCAGCCAGATGTTCCACCAGCTCGTCAGTATCATGCTATGACCGCCAGTGCGGATACTGTCTTCCTCTTTGGTGGCATAGCGGCCAATGGCAACCGATTGCTTAACGACCTCTGGATCTGGCGCAACGAACGCTGGCAGTGGATTGGTAATGACGGTCCCACACCACGTCGTGATACTGCGCTCGCATACGATGCCCGTCGGCAGGAATTAGTGCTGTTTGGCGGATGGGATGGGCTTTCGTTCCTGAGTGATACGTGGGTATGGCGAGACGGGACATGGCAGCAACTCCAGCCAGCCCAATCACCATCGCCGCGCCGATCTCATGCGATGGTCTACGACACCCAGCGGCGGCAAATTGTGCTCTTCGGAGGCAGTAACGGTCAATCGCTCAACGACACCTGGGTTTGGAATGGGACGATCTGGATCAAGCTGGAACCGGAAACCCAACCTCTACCCCGCCAGTCCTATGCAATGACCTACGATACAACGACCGATCGCGTCGTGTTGTTTGGCGGAAAGATCGTATTGGGTCTCAATACCAGGTTCCTGAACGATGTTTGGGTTTGGGACGGTGCCAACTGGACGCGAGAAACGTCTGATCCGACCCCTCCGGCGCGAAGCGATCACATTCTGGTAACAACGTCGAATGGGGTCTTGCTCTTCGGTGGTGAGAATGAAGACGACATCCTTGCCGATACCTGGTTGTGGAACGGTGGTACATGGCAGCGATTGACCCCGGCAGTGTCACCGACTGCTCGCAGCGGAGCTGCCGCGGCATTCTCGGCCACACATCAGCACATATTCCTGTTTGGTGGGAGTGGTCTGTTCAACACCTATGCTGATACCTGGGTCTGGAATGGGAGCAACTGGCGACTCTTCCCCGATCCTACTGCACCTTCATCTCGTATGCAGGCTGCACTGGCCGATGATATTGGACGGGGCACGATCGTTCTTTTCGGTGGGGTGAACAGTGCAGTTCTGGACGATACCTGGTTGTGGACGGCAGAACAGGGTTGGCAGATGGCATCACCCGCCACGCGACCTTCCCCGCGTTATGGTCACGCGATGGCGTATGATCCCCTTCGCAATGAGGTTGTCCTTTTTGGCGGTTATAGTGGCAGTAGCCGTAATGATACCTGGGTATGGAACGGGAGTACGTGGCTCCTGCGTAATCCGCCGGTATCACCGCCACCCCGTTGGGGTCACACTCTCACCTACGATGCAGCGCGTGGCCGGATTGTCCTGTTCGGTGGCGCACAAAGCACAATCGGTTTCTACAATGACACCTGGGAATGGGATGGTCAGACCTGGATTGCCCGCTCTCCGACCACCCAGCCCCCTGCCCGCAGAAACCATGCTGCCGCCTATGATTCTGTGCGCGGACGAGTAGTTGTGTTCGGCGGTTATGCCATTAACGGGCAGACACCGATCTATTTCGACGATACGTGGGAATGGGATGGCGAGCGCTGGCAACGTGTGGTAGCGAGTGGACCGGCTGGCCGGATGGGTCACACCCTGTTCTACGATGCTGTGCGTCGCGAGACCGTCCTCTTCGGTGGAATTGGATCAACCTCCATTGACTCAACGATCTGGGCCTGGAACGGATTGTCATGGACGCAACGCCCCGATACGCTGCGCCCGCCGACGCAAGCCTTCCATACCGCAGTCTATCAACTGGTAAGCTGTCGTGCGCTCATCCTGAGTAGGGAGACAGAATTTCAGCGTCTTAACACGTGGCAACAGCGCGAGTCGTCGTGTTCTGCCCTCCCAACAGCCCGCATCGACAGTGTATCGCCGAATCCGGCCAATCGCAGCACCGACCGTATTCAACTCATCGGCAGTGGTAACGCAGCGTCTGGCAGCGGTCGGCAGATTCAGGCCTATCGCTGGCTCCTCAACGGCACGCAACTGCTCGGCACGAGTGCGTCGCTTACCGTGAACGCATCTGATTTCGCAGTGGGGGTCTATGAAGTCTCGCTGGCAGTGCGTGACGATGCGGGAATTTGGTCATTACCGGTAACCCAAACATTAACCATCATTGATAACCCCAGACTGGTGGTGTCAACCGATCCTATCACCGTAACCCTCGTGAGTGGTGACCGCACCGAACGAACACTAACCATCGCCAATCAGGGAGCCAGTCCGCTATTGGTGAATCTCCGTGCGGAGTCTGTCTCATCGTTCTCATCTTTGCCGACGGCATCTCTGTCAGGAGAGAGTACATCTTTAACCATCCCTCGTCCGTACCGCCCTAACGAACGTCTCGATGCGCGGCTTACCCGCTTCGCCCAAACGACATCGAATCGCCAGGAAACGTACCTAGTCTACATGAACGAAGTCGCCGATTTGCGGGCTGCTGCGCAAATCCAGGATTGGCGCGAGCGAGGTCGAGCAGTCGTGCAGCAATTGCAGGAAGTTGCTACACGCAGTCAGGCCGATACATTGCGCTATCTGGATGAGCAACAACGCAATGGGGCAGTGAGTTTTTACTGGTCGCTTTACAGTGTCAATGCAATTGTCGTGCGTGGGAACGCAGAGACATTGCGTACCCTGTTAGCGCAACCGCGAGTGGTTGGTATCACAATCAGCGAAGTTTACGCCCTGAACGATGTATCACAAGTACCGTTGCCCCAATCAACAACTGGCGTCAGATGGAATATCAGACGCATTGGCGCCGATCGGGTCTGGGGCGAATTCGGTGTGCGGGGCGAAGGGGTAGTCGTGGGGAGTATTGATACTGGTGCCCTCCTCGATCATCCTCTCCTCAATCCGACGTATCGTGGTCGCAATCCCGATGGCACCTACGATCACACCTATAGCTGGTTTGATCCGACCGGCTCGTTTCCGAATGCGCCCGGCGACGATAACGGACACGGTACGCATACCATCGGTACGATGGTCGGCATCGATGGCATTGGTGTTGCGCCAGGGGCGCGCTGGATTTCCGCCCGTGCCTGTAGCAATCGGTCATGTCGGGATTTCGACATCTTGCGGGCTATGGAATGGATGCTGGCGCCATATCCGGCAGCGATTGGTCCGACGGCTGCCAATCCCGATATGCGTCCACAAGTTGTCAATAATTCCTGGGGTGGGCCGGGTGGACGCCCCCTATTCCAGCAGATGGTGGCGGTATGGCGGGCTGCCGGTATCTTTCCAGCTTTTGCTGCTGGGAACTGTGGTCAGGCCCGCCCAGGATGCCCCATATCTGGTAGTGGCAGTATCAGCTCTCCCGGTGACTATGCCGAAAGCTTTGCCACCGGTGCGACAGATTCACAAGACGCACTGGCACCATTTAGCAGCCAGGGTCCATCACGTTTGACCTCGAATGTAAAACCAGACCTGGTTGCTCCTGGTGCAAGTATCGAGTCGGCAGCTCTTAACGGAGGTACTATTCCCCAAAATGGCACCTCTATGGCAAGTCCCCATACAGCCGGTGCTGTCGCTTTGCTCCTCTCGTTACGTCCTGGCCTAAATGTTGATCAAATCGAGACGTTACTCCGTACAACAGCCCGTGATCTGGCTGCACCGGGTCCAGATGCACAGACCGGTTACGGTCTGCTTGACGTATACGCTGCTGCACAGGCGGCCCAAACCGGTCTCGGCTGGCTCCGTCTTCCGCAAACGAGTGGCGTGGTTCAGCCCGGTCAAACCCTCTCATTCCCCATCCAGTTCGATGGACGAGGGATGACGATGGGAACGTATCGGGCCGAGCTTGTTATTCAAAGTAATGATCCGACCGCTGCCGAAATCCGAATTCCCGTGAGTCTCTCAATACAGAGGGTGTTACGCCAGAGCCATCCGTTTATCACCCATCGCACCGCAAACAGCATGGTTGTGCGCTGGATGGCACCCGATGGTCGGATTGCCCGTTTAGAGTATGCCGAACAGGAAGGAGGTCCATGGATAAGTCAGACGGGAACATCAAGCACTATTCCCGGAGAGACGCTGATAGTACTCCGTCATTTGAAGCCAGAAACTACGTATCTGCTCCGTCTGATTGCGATGGATGGGAGTGTTGAAGACAACGGAGGTCGCTTTTATCGAGTAACGACAGCACCGGCCCTTCCCTTTGAGATGCATGACGTGAACCAACCAGTTCAAGTCTATCTGCCACTCGTACAACGATGATTCAAACGCGAAAGGAGTGTTCTATGCGTGCCCGTACACTACAACGATGGCTCATCCCGCTAAGCCTTATTTTGCTGCTTCTGCTCAGTATGGGCCAGCCGCCCGCACCGACCGTGGCGCAGAATCAAGAGCAAAACCTGATTATGTCAGGCGATCCGAATCTACCGCCGAGTGTTTATGTCCTGGCGTTCAACCCATCAACCTACGGCATCTATTTCCTTGAAAATGATACCTGGCGGTTAGTGACAGCCGTACCGGTTAGTTCGGTTACAGTAGATCGGGTGATTGCCAAACTATCGCCGAATCGTCAGCGTGTGGCCTATATGATCATCGACGGCGAGACCGGAAATAGTGCGATCTTCGTTACCGATCTCTATGGTCTCGACACCACCCTGATCTACGCTAGTGATGATCCTGCGTTAGCTGCCACCTCGTTTGCCTGGTATGGCGATCAGATCGCCTACACTCTGGCCCGCGGACCTTTTGCTGGCGAGGCAGATGGCACGGTAATTAATCGGTTGGAGCAAGCTGCTCAGGCCAATTATTCCGGTGAATTATGGCTGAGCAGTGCCGATGGTAGTACCCATGACCAGATTGTGGGTGAAGGGGTTGGTCAGGTAATCGGTGGTATCACCGGTTCCAACTCTCTCTTCTACACGGTGGTAAACACTGAAACGCAGGACCTCATAGGGCTAAACAGCATTGATCTTGACGATAAGACGGTCAATGACCTTTTCCGCAAGACTGATAATACTGTCTACCTCGCTTTCGATCTTGTACAGACCGCTCCCAATACGATGCGCATTGCGGCAGTGACAGCAAATTCGCTGTTTTCTACACTGCCTGGAGATGGCACAAAACTGCTGACCGCCAATCTTGATGGTAGCGGTGCGCAGGTTATCTACAGTGACCCACTTGACATCGGTGCGGCAGTCTGGTCGCCACAAGGCGACAAGGTGGCAATCGTGCGTCATTCAACCGGTGAAGTGTTGATCCACGATCTGAACCAGGGAACAACGCAACCGCTGGCAGTCTCGGTGCAATCCACGGGTCTCCAGTGGAATGAGGATGGCACTGCGTTGATCGGATTACCAGCACTCGATAGCACGACGAATCCCTTTACGAAGGGGTTAGTTGTATTCGGACTGGATAGTACCACTCTGGCCTCGATTGAGACGCAGGCCACAGCAAATACGCGCTACGCACGCTATATCGTTCCCGGTTTCAATCCCACGACGTATGAGCCGTATGTACATCAAGTCCTCGATACGCCTACTAACTTTGATCGTAAGTATAATGCCTGTGGTGCGGCCTCGACAGTCATGGTGCTGGCTGCTCTCCAAAAGCTAGAGAGTAATAATCTCGGCGAAGAGGTTAGAAAATTCCATAACGGTCACAATCATAACGGCCGCTGGGTCCAAACTTCCGACCCGTCCCGGAGCTATGGTGGACGCGAGTGGATGGAACAGGCGCTCCGTGTCTATGGTATCGATCAGAAAGGAGGACCACCCTACAATGCTGAGACACGACAGCACCACGTCTTCAATCTCCAACAAATCGTTGATGCTCTTGAACGTGGTCATGCTGTTATCGCGGCAACCGCTTTAACTAGCGCCGGTCATATTGTCGTGATTATTGGCTACGAACGAGCCGGTGCTGAAGTTCGCCTGATTGTTAACGATCCGTTTGGAAATGCCAACCTTTCTCCATACAATGGCTCGCGGCGCAATGGTGCCGGTGTTGTTTACACCTGGGAAAAACTTCGTTTCCAGTGGGGATTCAAAGTCAACGCTGTTGCCACCGGTACTAATACTGTCTTGCCAGGTCAATGGCGTGGTGAATACTACAATAACACAAATCTGTCGGGTACACCGGTGCTTGTGCGGAGCGATAATAGGATCGACTTTGATTGGGGCACCGGCTCGCCTGGATCTGGTGTAGCTGCTGATAACTTCTCAGTTCGCTGGAAGAAAATGGTGCGTTTTGACCGGAGTGGTGTCTACCGCTTCACTACCGGCTCTGACGATGGCCTGCGGATTCGGATAGACGGTCGAACGATCCTGAACCAGTGGTACAATCGCCCTTTTACTCGTTCGACAACCGATGTCTATATCTCGGTTGGTGAGCATCTGATCGAAGTTGAGTACTATGACATCATCGATCGTGCTATCGTCCTAGTGGACTTGCAATATCACACACCATCAATGGTGTGGGAAGGGGCTTACTACCGCAACCCGAACCTGTCAGGTGAACCTGCCTTCCTCCGCAACGATCAAAATATCAAGTTTGACTGGGGTTTGGGTAGTCCAGATAGTTCCATTCCAGCCGACAACTTCTCAGTACGTTGGCGCCGCTCACTGTATCTGCCGGGTGGAGCCTGGCAATTCTATACCCGCAGTGATGATGGTAGTCGGGTCTTTGTGAATGGTCAGAAGGTTCTTGATCAGTGGTGGGATCATCCTGCTCAATCAGCTTACTCGAACTATCAATCCCTCAATGCTGGTACACACAATATAGTCGTTGATTTCTACGAGCGTGGTGGTGTAGCTTCGATGGAATTTGCCTTCTGGCCTCGGGTGTGGGCCGAATATTGGGACAAGCGTGACTTTACCGGCAATTACCGAAGCGAAGTTCTCAATTCGGTTAGCAAACGATGGTGGTTGGGAGGGCCTCATAATTCCTGGTGGCAAGATAACTTTTCATCGCGGTTTACCTGGCCGGTATCGTTACGTGGCGGTACGTATCGTATCTGTGTAAACTCCGATGATGGTTTCAGGTTTAAGGTTGACGGAACGGTTCGATTTGAACGCTGGCGTGATAGTGTCGGTCAGACATGTGCGAACATTGACATTAGTGCAGGCTGGCGCACCTTCCAGGTTGAACACTACGAAGCTGGTGGTCTGGCGTACCTGGAAGTTACCTGGGGACGTGCTGATGGCGCGTGGTACGGCGTAGCGCAACCTTCTGCATCATCGGCTGTGGCTAGCGAGCCACTAACCCAGGATCAACCGGTTGATGAAGTTACAGCCTATTTCCAACTTCTCCATGAACGTGGTACGCTCGGTTTGGGATTAGAAGCTGAGCAGCAAGAGCCATCACCCACCTTCATTGTGCGCGTTCCCCTCGTACAACGCTAGCTACCATTTCCCTCGCCGTCTGTACCAATTCAGACGGCGAGGATTTTTTTGTTGGTACTCTTGTACGTCTCGTGGGTAGTAACGTAGCGGTGCTGAACAATTGAGTCATTTATCTTGCGGTAAGAGGCAGTGATAGAGGAGCAGGTTCCAAACCTGTCCCCGATAATCTGCTGATGCAATATGTGATGGTTTCACTCGTCCATCGCAAGATGCGGGTCAGCAGCCTTTGTTCTTCGAGGAACGGTGCGGATCACGGATCGGCGTTAGTGGCTACGCGATGTTCGTCAGTATCGCTCCTTTGTTGAGCCGTTCGGTCATTACATACAACTTAAAGCTGAAAAACACAGAAAGGCCCTGGTAATCGGCGGGCAGCTTGGAACCAGCTTCTGCCGTTATTGTGTTCAGGGATTTTGAACACAAAAAACCCCGCTCGGTACCGTAGTCGGTATCCGAGCGGGGCCGTCGAAGGGTGCATGGACCTAGGTTCCCAGCGGTGAGCCGCCAGTAGGATCGGCGCTGCGGTGTTTCACGACCCGGTTCGGGATGGGACGGGGTGGGTCCACCGCGCTCCACACACACCCATTGGGAGAAGAGACCGTCGTCCCTTCACCCCTCACGCGATTGCTTGCTCGTGCACCCTGTTTTCCTGCTGCCGGTCGGTTCGCCGTGACGGAAGGAAGCCCTCGCCCCTGCGCACCGGTCGCCTCTACGGGTCACCCCGCCTCCAGCTCCGGCCGCTTGGCCCGCTCATCTCGCGGGGGGCTTACCAGCCTTGCGCTGTGAGAGCAGTCGTCTTGCGGCGTGTTTCCCACTTAGATGCTTTCAGCGGTTCTCACTCCCGGACATAGCTACGGAGCCTGCAGGACGCCCTACAACTCCTCCACCAGCGGTCCGTCCAGCCCGGTCCTCTCGTACTAGGGCCAGCCCCGCGCACTGCTCTAGGCGCTCAGAGCGGATAGAGACCGAACTGTCTCACGACGTTCTGAACCCAGCTCGCGTGCCGCTTTCATGGGCGAACAGCCCAACCCTTGGGACCTACTCCAGCCCCAGGATGCGACGAGCCGACATCGAGGTGCCACGCTCCGCCGTCGATATGAACTCTTGGGCGGTCTGAGCCTGTTATCCCCGGGGTAGCTTTTATCCGTTAAGCCACAGGCCTTCCACCCGGTCCTGTGGGATCACTACGGCCGACTTTCATCCCTGCTCGGCCGGTCTGCCTCGCAGTCAAGCGCCCTTCTGCCGTTGCACTCCACGGCGGATGACCATCCCGCCTGAGGGCGCCGTTGCGCGCCTCCGTTACCCTTTAGGAGGCGACCGCCCCAGTCAAACTACCCACCAGCCACCGTCCCCGCCTGCAGCGGGTGAGGGCAGCGCAGACCGAAGAGTGGTATTTCACCGTCGGCTCCAGCCAGCCCGCAAGCCAGCCTTCTCCGCCTCCCACCTATCCTCCGCATCGGCCTCCGCTACCCGATGGCAAGCTGTAGTAAAGCTCCACGGGGTCTTTTTGTCCCGCTCTGAGTTGGCCGCATCTTCACGGCCACTGCAATTTCACCGAGCCCCCGGTCGAGACAGTGCCCAGGTCGTTATGCCTTTCGTGCGGGTCGGAACTTACCCGACAAGGAATTTCGCTACCTTAGGACTGTTATAGTTACAGCCGCCGTTTACCGGGGCTTCGGTTTGGAGCTTGCACCCCGCCCCTTAACCTTCCGGCACTGGGCAGGCATCACCCCCTATACGTCGCCTTTCGGCTTGAGCAGGGAGCTGTGGTTCTGGTAACCAGTCGCCCGGGCCTGGACCCTGCGGCTGCCTCGCGCTCCACCCGCCAGGGGTTTCACGCTACGCGCAGCACCCCTTCTTCCGAAGGTACGGGGTCAATTTGCCGAGTTCCTTAACCGGGGGTCACTCGTCCACCTTGGTCTCCTCGACCTGTCTACCGGTGTCGGTTTGCGGTACGGGCGTGGAGGGTCTCCCGAGCCGGCCTTTCTTGGCTGCACAGGCGCCTCGCCATTGGGAGGCGGAGGTCCGCCCCCCTTTCACTCGCCTCTCGGTCACCGCCGCACGGATTTGCGTCGTGCGGCTCCCTACCGGCTTGGACGGCGCTCGTCTCGCCGCGGCGACTACCCCTCAGCGTCCGGCATTGGTCAAGCGACCGCTCCACGGTACAGGACTATCAACCTGTTGTCCATCAGGTCAGGCGTGTGCCGTCCCCTTAGGCCCGACTACCCTGCCGCGGTGCACCCGTGCGGCAGAACCCTTAGACGTTCGGTGGCGATGATTGCGACATCGCTTCTCCGTTACTCATTCCGGCATTCGCACTCGTCGTCACTCCAGCGACGCTTCCGCGCCGCCTTCGCTGCGACGACGACGCTCCCCTACCGTTTGCCGATGGCAAACCCGCAGCTTCGGTGCATCGCTTTGCCCCGTTACAGCGTCGGCGCAGCGCTGCTTGACCAGTGAGCTGTTACGCACTCTTTCAAGGATGGCTGCTTCTAAGCCAACCTCCTGGTTGTCTGAGCGGCGCCACAACCTTTCCCACTCAGCGATGACTTGGGGACCTTAGCTGGCGGTCTGGGTTGTTTCCCTCTCGACGACGGATGTTCGCACCCGCCGTCTCACGCGCGGTGCCCACCCCTGGCATTTGCAGTTTGCCGTCGCTTGGTAAGCGGTGAAGCCCCCGCACAACAACAGGGCTCTACCTCCAGGGGAACCAGAGCCGCGGCTGTACCTCAATACATTTCGGGGAGAACCAGCTATCTCCGTGTTCGATTGGCATTTCACCCCTACCCACAGCTCATCCGAGCCTTTTGCAACAGACACCGGTGCGGCCCTCCACGTCCTGTTAGGGACGCTTCAGCCTGGCCATGGGTAGCTCACACGGTTTCGGGTCTATCCCCGGCGACGGTCGCCCGTTTCAGGCTCGCGTTCACTCCGGCTCCGGCTGGCACTGCCTTAACCACGCCACCGAGGATAACTCGCCGGATCATACTCCAAAAGGCACGCGGTCACCGGTGTTTCCGGCTCCCACGGCGTGGAAGCACACGATTTCAGGGTCTCTTTCACTCCCCTCACCGGGGTACTTTTCACCGTTCCCTCACGGTACTGTGCGCTATCGGTCACTGCGTGTAGGTTGCCTTGGACAGTGGTCTGCCCGGCTTCAGCCCGGGTTCTTCGTGCCCGGACCTACTCAGGAGCGACCCACCCGGCTAAGGCGCTTGCCTACGCGACTCTCACGCTCTGCGGTGCAGGGTTCCACACTGCTTCGGCGCAGCGCGGTCGCCTGGGTGACCGACGAGCAGGTCGGTCAGGGGTCGTCCTCCAACCCCGCGTGCGCAACGGCTGCTCCCTTGGACACGCACGCGGTTTAGGCTGCACCCGGTTCGCTCGCCGCTACTACGGGTGTGGTTTACTCTTCCTCCGGCTACTGAGATGTTTCAGTTGGCCGGGTTCCCGCTCCGCATCAGCGGAGCGCTGCCAGCTGGCAGCGGGTTGCCCCATTCGGAGACCTCCGGATCACAGCCTGCACGCGGCTCCCCGGAGCATATCGGTGCCGTGCCCCGTCCTTCATCGGCACGCAGCGCCATGGCATCCATCGTGTGCTCATCATGTCTTCCTTCCGTCACGGCCAACCGACCGTGACCCGGTCACACGGTGCGGGTGGACGCACACACCGCTGACCGGCAGCAAATAACTCTTTGCAATCGCGTGAGTTGTTAAGGTACGACCAGCGCACCCACACTGAATGACGAGAAGCTGGACACCACAACAATTTAGATTGGGAGTGACTCCCTAGAAAGGAGGTGATCCAGCCGCACCTTCCGGTACGGCTACCTTGTTACGACTTCGTCCCAGTCGCGGCCCCTGCCCTCGGCCGCTGCCTCCCCGTTGGGGGTTAGCACACGGACTTCAAGCATTGGCCACTCCCATGACGTGACGGGCGGTGTGTACAAGGCCCGGGAACGTATTCACCGCGCCATGGCTGATACGCGGTTACTAGCAACTCCGCCTTCACGGGGGCGAGTTGCAGCCCCCGATCTGCACTGAGACCACGTTTAAGCGATTAGCTCCGCCTTGCGGCTTGGCAACGCATTGTCGTGGCCATTGTAGCGTGTGTGTCGCCCTGGACGTAAGGGCCATGCTGACTTGACGTCATCCGCGCCTTCCTCCGCCGGTCACGGCGGCAGTCTCGGTAGACACGGGTAACTACCGACGCGGGTTGCGCTCGTTGCGGGACTGAACCCAACATCTCACGACACGAGCTGACGACAGCCATGCAGCACCTGTGACGCACCCTCGCAGGCGGCCGTCTTTCGACGGCGTGCAGCGTCATGTCAAGCCCAGGTAAGGTTCTTCGTGTTGCGTCGAATTAAACCACACGCTCCGCTGCTTGTGCGGGCCCCCGTCAATTCCTTTGAGTTTTAAGCTTGCGCTCGTAGTCCCCAGGCGGCCAGCTTATCGCGTGAGCTAAGGCACGCAGCGCACAACCGTGCGCCACACGCCGAGCTGGCATCGTTTACGGCGTGGACTACCCGGGTATCTAATCCGGTTTGCTCCCCACGCTGTCGCGCCGCAGCGTCAGGACGAGCCCAGGTGGCCGGCTTCCCCACTGGCGTTCCTCCGGATCTCTACGCATTTCACCGCTCCACCCGGAATTCCACCACCCTCTGCTCGCCTCAAGTCTGCGCGTATCGGCACGCCTCGCCCCGTTAAGCGGGGCGCTTTCAGCGCCGACGCCGCAGACCGCCTCCGCGCCCTTTACGCCCAGTAACTCCGGACAACGCTTGCCCCCTCTGTCTTACCGCGGCTGCTGGCACAGAGTTAGCCGGGGCTGCTTCTGGTGGTACCGTCGTGGTCGTCCCACCCGAAAGGAGTTTACAACCCGAAGGCCGTCGTCCTCCACGCGGCGTTGCTCCCTCAGGCTTCCGCCCATTGGGGAAAATTCCTTGCTGCTGCCTCCCGTAGGAGTCTGGGCCGTGTCGCAGTCCCAGTCTGCCCGGCCGTCCTCTCAGACCGGGTACCCGTCAGTGGCTTGGTGCGCCGTTACCACACCAACAACCTGATGGGCCGCAGGCCCCTCCCAGAGCGCCCGTAGGGGCTTTCCTCCGTAGAGCGTATGCGGGATTATCCCGTCTTTCGACGGGGTATCCCCCACTCTGGGGCAGGTCACCCACGTGTTCCTCAGCCGTTCGCCACGCAGCCAGCCGAAGCTGCTGCGTTCGACTTGCATGCATTAGGCACGCCGCCAGCGTTCGTCCTGAGCCAGGATCAAACTCTACATGCTTGGTGTTGAGTTGCAGCTTGCGCTGCCTCCCTTCACCGAATTGACGTGGCGTCTATTGGCTATTCTCGTCATTCAGTTGTGAAGGTGCTTTTGCGGAACGAGGGAGAAAACAAAACCAGGAAAATCCAGTATTACTGAAGTTTCCTGGCGACGTCTCTGAATTGTCTTCAGCGCGTTTCGCTCGGTTTTCTCTCCACTTGTTTGGTCTGCCTCGTTACTCACGAGTGAGACCTCGTTCGTTCCAGCTCGCGTAGTATAGCATGTTGGTCGTAGGTTGTCAAGAGGGTCTTAAAAATTTTGTTTTACTGCTTTCTGAAGAGCTAAATCTTACTTTTAACTGAAGGTCATGCTTCATGATTTTGCGACATTTTCAAGCACGTGTAGTTGTGGTACGATACCACCGACTCGAATAAAAACGAGAGCGAGGTCTTATGCTTCAACTCTCGCATGTTCTCAATGGGATAACGGTCATCGAGATCGCTAGTTACATTCCAGGGCCGCTCTGTACCGCAATTCTCGCTCAACTTGGGGCGACGGTGGTAAAGATTGAGCGTCCTGGCGGCGATCCGATGCGTACCTTGCCTCCGCTGAATGCAGCGGGCGAACATCCGCTGTTCGCATTTCTAAATCGGTCGAAGCAGTTTCGTACTCTTGATCTGCGTCAACCAGCAGATCGAGCAGTGTTGAACAATTTGATTCGATCTGCCGATGTGTTGATCGACGGTTTACGCCTCGGCGCACTGGCCAAACTAGGTTTTGCCGACCACGACCTCTTGGTAATGAACCCAAGATTACTCATCGTTTCAATTAGAGGTGCTCCGAGTGGCCATCCGCGTCAGTATGAAGCGTTGCACGATCTGAACGCTCAAGCGCTGGCCGGGATTCTTGCTTCCGGTGCCGGCGTTCCACAAACTCCAGGTGTGCACGTTGCCGATATGATAAGCGGACTAATGGCATCAACAAGCGTACTGGCCGGGTTACTGTCGCGCAGTCTTTCAGGTCGCGGGGGACGCATTGAAACCTCTATGCTAACAGCCGCACGCTGGCTTAATGCTCCTGCCCTTGCCCTGGCGCTCGCCGGTCTGCAAAGTAGTGATGATACGCTGAATGGACATCTGGCTTGCTATCGTCTTTATAAGACGGCTGATGACCGCTATCTGGCAGTGGCTGCGCTAGAACCGCATTTCTGGCAACGGGTCTGTCTGGCATTAGAACGACCTGATCTTATTCCTCTTCAGTATGAACGTTCCCTTCAATCTACCCTGATAACAACCTTAGCCGATATTTTTCGCCAACGGTCATTACACGAATGGATGACCATTTTTGAACCGCTTGATGCTTGTGTCTCGCCAGTTTTGACGCCAACTGAGGCAGCACGTGATGGCCCACTCAATATCTGGTTCGGATTTGAACATCCGACTACGGCACTGGATTAATCGGCTGACCAGCAGCGAGTTGAGCAATCGCCGGTCGCAATTCGGCAAACGTAATTCCCCCTTCGTAGCGAGCTTGAATAATGCCTTGCCGGTCAACCAGGAACGTCCAGGGTTCAGTACGTAAGTTCCATTCTTTCATGGCATCGACAGTTCTGGCTTGCTGGAATGACTCGCCAAAAGGGTACGGGTAGACTTCAACGTGAATGAAATTGACCTGATCCCCGAATTCACTTTTAAGCTGTTTCAAGACAGCCATATTTGGCGCGCAGACTGCGGTCTGGCAATAGCCTGGCGTTGCAAATGAGACAACGAACGGTTTACCAGCATTTATGGCGTCGGCGATGGTCATTCGGTAAAAATCCGGATCAGGGCGTGGATCTGATGTCAGTTGATCGAGGGAAGGCACGTCGGCTGCCGTCAGATTTCGTGATGGGATTGCACGATCACCAACCATAGGTGCAAAAGCACGCTCGCTCACGTCGAGGCGAATCCGGTTTGTCTGGGTCCCATTCGGCTGTGGAACGGTAATTTCAGCTTCCCAACCACCCGCCCGATCAAACGTCGCGTAGGCAACATACAGCCCAACCGGTAGACCCTGTCCGCGATAGACAGCCTGCGTTGTGGAAACGGGTTTGGTTCGATCACCATCAGGGCCAACATAGTATAGGGTCACACCCAGAGTCAAATCTGGATCGTTGAGCGGGACACCACCTTGAAGAAGACCAAAGGGCAGACGATTAAGCCCTATCACCAGCTCAGACGCTGCAATGACGGGTGCAATTGGTAATGCGGCAGGCGTAGGGGCAGTCGCAGGTTGACCACACCCAACCATAACAATTGTTACAATGCTGACGATCAGCGTCAAAAAGAGGCGAGGGTTCAGCATAATTCTCCCCACTTATTTCAGTACATCGCGACGAAAGGTGGCACGATAGGTGGTTTCTGCATGTTCCACAACAACAGTGATTTCCCACAAACCTTCCATCGTATACGCAGTGCGTGCCCAATAGCGACCCGAACCTTCAGGTACGGCTACCGGTCGAGTTATTCCCATCGGCATTGCCGGCATATCGAGATCGAGATAGACATTCGCATCGGATACCGGATTGCCCTGATCATCTTGCAACACAACAATAAAATCGACGGCAGTGTTCATTTGCGGACGTTCAAGTGTTTCCAAGGTGATTGCCAGTCCATCAATCACCTGGGTTTCTCGTAACGGTACCGATTGACTATCACACCCTATGATTAACAATAAACTGCTTAATATACCAATGACGTGAAGCCAACGTATCATACATTGCTGTCCACCACTATGCTGGCTTGAGCACCTTCCATCAGAAATAATAGTCCTACTATTTGTACGAGATGAAAAAGGCCATTGTGATCAAACACGACACCTCCGACATGCAACTCCATGGAACTGTTTTGAATAGCAGCAGCCAGTATCGTGACGAGAATACCAAATGCGATCTTAGGAGCTCCGGGGAAGCGATAACGGTAAGCCAAATCGATGTAAATGGCCAGGGCTATGGTCATCGCCACTGTTTCATAAATGATAAATGTGAGAAAACCACGTCGAAAACGATGACTGATCCAGGCAAAAGCAGGTGCTGTACTGACGAGCACAGGTAAAACACGACGGCTAACGTTTACCCCCCAGCGATCATCTATAGCCAGCGTGATAAAAAACGAGATAATGAGCGCGAGCAGTGCATTCAAGGGTTGCCACAATCGCTCACGAGTAGATGCTGAAAGCCGTAAGCCATGAATAATTGCCCCCAGCAAACTGCTTATGACCAGTAATCCAAACGCAAGCTGCCAGAGACGAGCGCGCCAACCTCTACCCGTTCGTAAACGCCAGATAGCGCCTAATGCTGCTCCGGCCAACATCAGATCGGTCACAGCCGTTGTTTGCTCGCGTTTGTCAGTTTCGATTTGCAGCATAGAGGCTACCTCAGTCATAAAAGAGAGGTGTTGCTTTAGTGAATACGAGTGAAAACACCTTGCCAGCACACCACTGCTTCGTAGCAAACGAATTTTAGAGAACAATTTTGCGTTCAACAATCAATTTTTGACGTAAACGACGAAAAAGCGTATCATAATCGAGACGCCCTTGCGTAATTTCGTATTTATACGCCTGTAACATCCGATGAACTTCGGCATTCAGCCGATCTTCTACCTCTAGCTCATCGGTCATAATTTCACGAATGGCTGCACGTAATTCCGGATCGCTGGCTTGAAACAAGACACCCTCTGTCTCGGCTAGTACATCAACTAACATTGCTGCCAGTTGATCAATTTTTGCTGGTGAAAGTTTCATGTCCTCCTCCCTTCTCATTAAATTCGTCCCATAGCGCGAAAAGCACGACGCACTTCTGCTAATTCAGCAATCCGTTCTGGGGGGAGAGGTCGGGCACCACCAAACAAGTGCGCAGCGAGCAGGGTGCGAGCGCAATGCTCGATCTGCTCCATACGATGAAACGCCTGAAGTAGGCTCGAACCGTAGGTAAGTGCGCCGTGATACGCCAGAAGAATTGCGTCGTGATCGGCGACAAATGGGGCAATTGCTGCACCCATTTCGGTTGTTCCAGTACGTGCATATGGCGCCGTTGGAATCGGTCCCAGGGCAATCAACGCTTCTGGTAAGATCGGTTCGGCCAGACTGACCCCAGCCAGTGTTGCGCCTACCGCCGTTGGCGGGTGGGCATGCACACAAGCCATAACATCGGGGCGATGACGATAGACAAAGAGGTGCAGATATCGTTCTGAAGATGGCTGTCGTTCTGGTGAACCACGGATCAATTGACCATCATGATCAATGACGACCAGGTCTTCAGGGTTTAACATCCCCTTGGCTAATCCTGCCGGGGTAATGAGGATCGAACCATCAGGGAGGCGAGCAGATAAGTTTCCATCACCGGCCACGATTAAGCCACGCTCGTAGAGTAAACGACCACAAAGCACCATCTCGGCACGCAACGCAGCTTCAATATCAGCATAAGAATTAATTGTCATAGCGTTTCTGTTGGCTCTGTTGGCGCAAACGGAAGAATAAGAACGCAGCGACAATCCACCCAGACCAGGCTAATAGTGGTCGACTGAAGCGCATGATCAGCATGACAATGAAAAGCAATATACGCAAGCTATTGACGAGGAGACGTTTGGTGACATCTGGACGCGGAACGACCGTCCAATCGATTTGATTAAGACGTGGCAGTAAACCGCGTTCAACACATCCTTCCAGTGAAAAGAGATAAATTGTATCTGTATGATGGGCAGCCAGTTGGAGATCCCGTTCGAGCGCATCCCATGTCAATGGTGGAAGATCTTCAGCACTACTGGCTCGTACCGTACTACCAACGATACATCCCACGCCAATAGCATCAGCAGCGGGACCGTAACTGTCGATCAGGGCACCACCCAGATCATTGCCTAACTGACTGATCGGGATACTGCTGAAACAAAGTAATACTTCGACATCAGCCGGCAGATCGACAATGTCAAGAGCACGCTGAAGGGTTGTCGTCGCTGCCCGCCGATCATCGACAATCAATGGCAATTGGTATGTATGCACTTCGTAGCCGTCATGGTGTATTTCAGCAATAAGATCCATGTAGGCTGCACGGGCACTCTCGTAGAGAACATTTTCGTGGGCCAGCCAGATTCGACGGGCAATGTCGCGAATTCCACGTCGCCGACTGGCAATCACTTCAGCTAGCGGCGGTTCGATGTCAAGACCAATAGCCTGAAATTGCACATGATGGTTAATGGCCCACTGCCGTACCGAACGATAACGTTCGATAGCTTGGGGATAGTTCTGAAGATTGAACCAAAAGCCCTCTTCAGCCGGTAAGAGTAGCCATGCAATTACCGGAATATGATGCTTGTTCAGGATTGCAATCGCCTGGGCTGTCTCTGTAGCGAGGTTGTGAAGAGCAACGGCAACACCGTATCCTCCGGTTGCCAGAAATGAGAGCAATCCTGGTGTAGCTAGCAACTCTAACAGAGACGGCCCTTCCAATTCACAGAAGAAGATGATCTGTGGCCGCCCTAAGACAGGTGGTATTCCAACTGGCAGTGATGTCGTTTGCACAATTGCATTATAGCACTCTCAATTGCAACCAATAACCAGTTTTGGATGCTGTCGCCAGTATTGCGTTGCCTGTTCAAATGCATGAGCTAATTGTAACACTTCCAGATCGGCTCTCGGACGTCCGATGATCTGGATACCGACCGGTAAGCCATCACGAGTAAAGCCGGCGGGTACGGAAATAGCCGGTACATTGCAAACCGATATATAGTAACACGATCGCATCCATTCAATATAATTACTCATTGGTACACCGTTAATCTCGGTGATATACGGTTGTTCAACCGGGAACGGTGGTACTTGACTCACTGGTGCCACAATAAATTCATACGTTTGCATAAAATCGTATAAGCGGCCGAGCAGCGCAGCGTGGAGTCGCATGGCGCGACCGACTTGCGGCCCACTTAAAGCACGTCCGGCTTCAATGTTCCAGATAACTGTGTCTTTCATCCGATGTCGTTCACGGTCGAGCAACTCGCCGAGCGTTAGTTCATAGCGGAAAGCCCGCATGACCTGAAAGATTTCATCTGCATCGTGTAAATCGGGTGTTGCCTCCTCAACACGGCAACCGAGCTGGATGAAAATATCACGTTTGGCTGCAAGCACTTCACTGACGCGAGGATCAACCGGCAACCCACCCAGATCAGGACTCCAGGCAATGCGTACACCACGAAAGTCTCGTTCGAGCGACTGCGTAAACAGAGTGGCCGGTTCGCTGATCGAGAGTGGCGCCCGTGGATCTGGACCGGCAATGGCCTGTAACATCAACGCAATATCGGCCACGGTACGAGCCATAGGGCCATCAACCGCAAAGGGCAGAAAAGGCGTTGGATCGGGCCAGACCGGTACTCTGCCTGGTGAAGGGCGAAAACCGACGACATTGCAATAACCGGCCGGATTACGTAATGAGCCACCGAGGTCACTGCCATCGGCAATTGCTATCATACCGCAGGCCAGTGCGACAGCAGCACCACCGCTACTGCCGCCACAAGTTTTGCTCAGATCGTAGGGATTGCGGGTCGGGCCAAAGATCGGGTTAAAGGTTTGCGAACCGGCACCGAACTCTGGCGTATTTGTCTTGCCCAGGGTGACTGCACCTGCTGCTTTCAGACGAGCAACAATCAGCGCATCAAAATCAGGGACAAAATCGGCAAAGATCGGTGAACCATACGTTGTACGCATGCCTTTGGTCTCGGCCAGATCTTTATGGGCTATCGGTAAGCCTGCCAATGGGCCAGGGTCTTCACCGCGATCTAGTGCCTCGTCAATTGCCCGCGCCCGTGCCTGTGCACCGTCGATGTCGAGCGTGACAATAGCATTCACCTGTGGATTCACATCTGCGATGCGTTGCAGATGAGCGGCTAACACCTCGCTTGCTGAAACGGTACGCTGACGAATTAAGCGGGCGATCACGGTTGCTGGTTGCAGACACAAGTCGGTATCGGACATATGCTGTATCTCTCATCCTAATCGATTGGTTGATGATATTATATTACTAATTCTCTTCCACACGGTGATTGGAAACGCGAGGTTGAAGGTTGTTGAGAACTCGTCTCCACCACTCACCGCTCCTTACTTATTTGGCTAGACGGGCAGAAACGTGGAAAATCTTTAGAATTTGCAAAAGTGTCTTCACATGGAGAATATTTTGATGTAAACTGCATCCAGTATTGCATGCTCACAGATAACGAACATTACGAATATCTTCCGCTTTTTAATACAGCACTCCATCATCGCTAGGTAAGTCGATATTTGGGACGGGTAAGCATCAAAGGTTTACTAAACTAAGTGATGCTTCCGATCACCACTGCTTCGCCGTTCAGCTAGGTGTCGTATCAAATCAACGTCGCTCCGAAGGAGAGCATGATGCGTAAGTTACCGCTCTCACAGAATAAAAGCAACCTTATCGGGTATTTTTTCCTCGCCTATAGTATTTCGTGGGCACTCGGTATTCCTCTAGCACTCGCCAAACAGGGAATGATCCAACCTATCTTTCCAAAATGGTTTCATTACCTCGTAGCCTACGGGCCGATGCTAGCCGCTCTGATCATGACGTTCGTCACTCAGGGGCAGTCAGGACTACAAGAACTTTGGAAAAGAATTATCAAATGGCGAGTCGGGGTTGTCTGGTGGGTTGTTGCCTTATCACCGCTTATCATGGGGTTCCTTGTTGCTATAGTGATAAATATGTTAACCAACGACTGTATATCCATCTTTGATTTAGGAACCGTTCGTTTTCTACCACCATTAGGTATAGGGGCATTGTTTCTCTGGATATTCACTTTTGGTTTAGGTGAAGAAATTGGCTGGCGAGGGTTCGTACTTCCTCGTTTACAAAAAGATTACAATGCATTTTTTGCAACTACCATATTGACGTTTTTCTGGGCGCTGTGGCATTTGCCACAATTCTTTTACGTATTTGAAGCGTCAATCGCTCCTGGATGGCTCATTGGCCTCTTTGCTGGAGCGATTGTGTTCACATGGTTGTTTAACAATACGGAAGGAAGTATCCTTATTGTTGCCATATTTCACGGCTGTTTCAATTACATATCCGCCTCTAGTGCGGGTAATGGATTACTTGCAGCAATCGTAAGCACGATGGTTATAATTTGGGCAGTGATCGTGGTATTACTGTATAAGCCGCAAACCTTATCACGTAAAGGGATGTTCGTAGTGTGTCATTGAGTTTGGTATCGGGACGAAGACGTTGCACGGATCATACAAGTCATTCCAAACTAGCTCCCAGAAAGTAATACTGGCGTGTAAATGGAGGTCAAAAGTGAAAAAATTCATAAGCACAAAACTCGCTGCTAATATTCTGTTGGCTATTTATGGCCTTTTAGTTATCTTTCATCTTCTTGTGCTGGCCCAGGTGATTCCACCTGACATTGTGTGGGGAGGGCAAATTGGTGATTCGCCAACAGAGCTGGTTGTGTTTGAGATGATTGCCTTGATAACAGTAGTGTTTTTTGCTGTTACAATAGCTATAAAAGTAGACTATATCAAGGTTGGTCGTTTTAAAAAAGTCTTTAACATCCTGTTATGGATTATTTTTATCTACGCTCTCCTTAATATAATAGGAAACTTTCTGTCAATTTCTTCTATCGAAACATTGTTGTTCCTACCTGTTAGTATAGTAGTAGCTTTATTAGTTTTCAGGTTGGCGATTGAAAAATCATGAACTAACAAGTTTCTCCCATATTACAATACAAGTTAAATCTTGCAAGGGATAGACGAAAACATGACATTGCCTTCATTTCTCCTTTCTCAATGGTGAAATTAACCGTTATTACACTGAAAAACGTGTCTACGCATACGTTGTTCCTCGCTGCATCGGATTCTTATGCTAATCCTCATCATGGGAGATGAAGAAATTTAGAGGTAGGTGAGGCTTGCGATCTTCTTAAGGGACCAGCAGGGAGATGGAAATCAGACGTGCTCCGAACAAGCGACAATCACCTTGCTAACGTGGTACAATGAACAGATGGTAGAAAAAGAAATCGTACTGTTACACATGGTCGATATGAAACGTCTTATCATTCTCTTCAGTCTGATTTTCGGTTTAACAGCAACCGCATGTAGTAATGGTTCGACGACCGGTCAGCCGCTCGTGGTGGGTGAAACACCCATAGCTTCAGAAAGCCGTCTTATTGATGCACGACCTGATTGGGCAGCTATTCCCGGTGAAATGGCGCCTGATTTCAGTTATACGCTAGCGGATGGGACTCATAAATTGAGCGATTTACGAGGAAAACTGGTTATTGTCAATTTCTGGGCAAGCTGGTGTCTACCGTGCGTGGAAGAGATGCCAACTCTCGATGCAGCACGCCGCACAAACCCCGATCTGGTCATCCTGGCGGTGAATCGTAACGAGTCAACCGAGGCGATCAGCGCCTTTGCACCAAAAGTCGGAGTAAGTTTCCCGTTGATCACCGACCGTGACGGTGCAATCGGTGAACGCTACGGAGTGGTTAATCTGCCAACCACGTTCTTCATCAATCGTGATGGAACGATTGCTGTGCGTCACGTCGGGGCGCTAACCGCCGAGCGATTGGCCGAACGACTAGCGGAGGTACGATGAGCGAGTACACTCCAGACGATATTCTGCGCATGGCCCAGGAGCGTATAGCTGCGCGTAAGGTAGCGACTAGACGCTCATTACCGTGGGGAGCGATCTTTCTCGGCAGCTTTAGCGCCTTGTTGTTGGCATTGCTGTTTAGTCCGGGGATGCCGCTGGAATGGAAGATGTACGCAGTAGTGCATGGTATCTGCGCTCAGCAACACAACATCTTTGTCGGCGGACTACAATTTCCACTCTGCGCCAGAAACAGCGGTATTTACCTGAGCTTTATGTTGACATTTATCTATTTGTACGCGATAGGGCGGGGACGGGCTGGCAAACTTCCTCCATGGCATATCTCTCTTACGCTGTTGGCGTTTGTCGGGATTATGGCCGTTGATGGATTCAATTCACTCTTGCTCGATTTAGGCTTACCCAACTGGTATCAGCCGGATAATTTCTTACGCACGCTTACCGGCATGGGAATGGGGATCACTATCGCAACAATGCTGCACATTGTGCTCAACAATACCCTGCGCCAAAACGTTGATCCGCAACAACCGGTCTTTTCCCGCTGGTCAGAATTGCTCGGCATTATCGCAGTAGACTTGCTGGCACTGGCGGCGATCTACGGTAATCTGGGCATTACGTTCTGGCCACTGGCTTTTCTCGCCTTTTTCGGCATTCTTGGCGTGCTCTATCTGGTTTGTTTGCTCTTGACAAGTCTGTTCATGGGTTATGAAGGGAAAGTGACCCATCTGCGGCAACTTGCTCAACCGGCAACGATTGCGCTTATTCCAACCCTTTTGATTGCCGGCGTGATGTCGTGGCTCCGTTTTTGGATGGAGAGCATGGGACTGATCTTGTGATGTGGCCGACATCGAACTGTACCTTTTGCCCTGTTCCTTTAGATGTAATACATTACTGCACCATCCCTGCTCCGTTTGCGTTGACAGAGATCATCAAGGGTGATTGCGGCGAGCCGACGCTCAACAGTCGTTCGTATCTCACTCCAGACCTCATCGATAACCATGCGATCAACCGGCTCTGTGGGCTGAAGATCGTCACGACCGCCTTCGGTAGGTAAGATGGGGCCTTCCAGAACCGTCAGCACTTCTAGCAGTGTGATTGTTTCGGGTGAACGAGCAAGGAGATGACCACCCTGTGGCCCGCGCAGACTTTCGACTAACCCTGCTCGCCGTAAGGTGATCAGCAGTTGATTGAGGTAGTTGACCGGAATACCCTGACGGCTGGCAATGGCTTCGCTCTGGATCGGCCCCTCGCCGTAGTGCTGTGCGAGATCGAACAATGCTCGCAGTCCGTAATCACCTTTGCTTGAGATGCGCATCTTTGCCTCCCAATAGTCAAGTAGATCGCTTAACAATTGTAGCAATAAGCTGGTAATGCGTCAATGTACCATTTGCTCAGATCAAAAACCAGAGAAGTGAGAGGAAGCGGCTGTAAAAAGTGAGGTGTCCGGTCGCGTACCGCTCACTCACGGCAATGCTTCTGCCCACTGCCAGAAGCGCTGCATCGCGGAGACGAAGGCAAACCGGTAACGTTGCTTCGCACTTCCCAACAAACAGCAACTTATGGTATGATAAGAGCATTCCATGACGCAGTGCGTCTAAGGGTTTCGTCGGAACCACCTAGCGAACCCGACTTGTGCGTCGATCCGTGTATGGCGCGTTTACCTGGATAACGTGCCGTCTCGAATGGTCAAGGAGGACCCAATGACCTACCAGATCAAGCGCGTTGGCGTAATTGGCGCCGGTACCATGGGTGCGGCAATTGCTGCACTGGTGGCCGGCACCGGTATCCCGGTCGTATTGCTCGATGTTCCCCCAACGTCACTCACCGCCGAAGAAGAAGCCAAAGGGCTGACCCTCGATCACCCACAGGTTCGCAATCGGATTGTGCAACAAGGGTTTGAGCGCATGCGCAAGGCTCGTCCATCCAATCTGTACAGCGAGCGGAGCGCCGAACTTATCATGTTAGGTAATACCGAGGACGATTTTCATCGGTTGGCCGAATGTGATTGGATCGTTGAAGCGATTGTCGAGCAGATCGGCCCTAAACAAGCCCTCATGGCCCGTCTCGAAACGATACGCAAACCAACCGCTATTGTCACCACAAACACCTCTGGTATTCCTATCCGTATCATTGCAGAAGGACGCAGCGAAGCATTTCGCCGCCACTTCTTCGGGAGCCACTTCTTCAATCCTCCGCGTTACCTGCGCTTGCTCGAAATCATTCCCGGTGATGATGCCGACCCGGTCGTCGTAGCCGCTTTCCGCCGGTTTGCCGAAGAACGTCTGGGCAAAGGGGTGGTCATGTGCAAAGATCGTCCTAACTTTATCGGCAACCGAATCTTTGTATACGCCGGGCAGGTCCTGCTCAATTACACCATACAGCACGGTTATCAGGTAGAAGAGGTCGATGCGCTCACCGGCCCACTTATTGGGCGCCCCAACACTGCCACCTTCCGATTACTCGACCAGGTCGGCATTGACGTAATGGCCTACGTTGCCGGTAATCTGTACGAGGCCATTCCCGACGACGAGAGTCGTGAGGTCTACCGCCAGAACGATCTCACCCAAAAACTGGTGGCAGCAGGGAAATTGGGGAAGAAAGTCGGACAGGGCTTTTACAAGGAGGTTAAGCGTGATGGCAAGCGTGAATTCTGGCCGCTTGATCTACAGACCCTCGAGTATGTACCGCCGCAAGGTACTGCAACTGTCGATGAATTGGTAGCAGCAGCCCGCAAAATCAAATCACTCCCCGAACGGCTGCGCTATATTCTCGGTCAGGCTGAAGAAGGCGATCGCGGGGCCAAGCTGGTTGCGGCAGCGATCTATCCGATGATGGCTTACGCTGCGCGTCGGCTGCCAGAGATTGCCGACAGCGTCGCCGATGTAGATAACGCGATGCGTTGGGGGTTTGCCCACGAACAAGGGCCATTCCAGCTCTGGCAGGCGATGGGTATCGCCGAAACGGCCAACCGTATGCGTGCATTTGGCGAGAGCCTTCCAGCCTGGGTCGATCAACTGATTGCCGCTGAGGGCAAGTTCTACGGCGAAGTGAACGGAACACCGGCAGCGTACAATGTTGCTACCGGCAAGCTCGAACCGATTGCTCGTGATCCAAGAGCGATTGATCTGGCGGCGTTGAAAGCTGCCGGACGTGAAGTGCATGGAAACGAGAGCGCCAGTGTCATCGATCTCGGTGATGGTGTGCTGTGCTTCGAGTTGCACTCGAAGGCGAATACAATTGGTGGTCAAGTCATCGAGATGTTGATTAAGGCTCTCGATGAGTTGGAGCAAGGGCCATGGGTCGGGATGGTCGTCGGCAATCAGGGTCCTCGTTTCTCTGCCGGTCTTGATCTCAATGATGTTGGCGCTGCTGTCATGACCGGCGCCTGGGACGATATTGACGAGTATGCAGCGCTGGTTCAGCAGACGTTCCGTCGCATGCGTGATAGCGCCAAACCGATTGTAAGTGCGCCGTTTGGGCAGACGCTAGGCGGTGGTGTTGAACTTGCGATGCACAGCTCGGCCTCGGTTGCCGCTGCTGAAACCTATATGGGCTTTGTCGAATTCGGAGTGGGTGTTATTCCAGCATGGGGTGGCTGTACCGAGATGAATCGACGGTTTATCGCAGCAGCCGTCCGCAACGGTGGTGATCCGCTTAAGGCTTTCCAGCATGTTTTTGAGACGATTGCGCTGGCAAAAGTTGCGACTAGCGCTCATGAAGCGAAAGAATTGGGCCTGCTCCGTCCGACTGATCGCATCGTCTTTAATCCAGATTATCTGATCGGCGAAGCCAAGCGTGAGGTCTTGCGTCTAGTTGCAGAAGGGTATACGCCAGCTATCACTGCCAAACCGTGCTATGCACTTGGTCGCGATGGATTGGCAGCAGCGCGCATTGCAATTTACCAGATGCGCGAAGGCGGTTTTGCCACGCCCTACGATGCGGTTATCGCCGAAAAACTCGCCTATGTGTTGTGCGGCGGGGAACTAACAAGTCCACAGTGGGTTGATGATGTTTACCTGCATTCACTGGAACGGGCAATGGTGCTCGAACTCCTGAAGGATCCACGGACACAGGCGCGTGCTCGTCATATGCTCGAACACGGTAAACCGCTACGGAATTAAACACCATCGAACAACAGCAATCGAAGGGTAAGGGACGATTGTGTGCTCCGCGGTACGGCGCGGAGCCGGTGGTTAGCATCATAGCAGCGCTCACGATAAACGAAGGAGTATCACAATGCGTGAGGCAGTCATTGTTTCTGGAGTACGGACAGCCGTCGGGAAAGCCGGTCGTGGTGCATTGCGTACCGTTCGGCCCGATGATCTGGCAGCAATCGTGGTGAAAGCGGCCATCGAACGGGCTGCAATCGATCCGGCACTGGTAGAAGACGTGATCATGGGCTGTGCAATGCCTGAAGGTGAGCAGGGCTTGAATGTCGCTCGCATCGCCGCTCAGCGTGCCGGTCTTCCTGATAGTGTATGTGGAGTAACGGTCAACCGCTTCTGTGCCTCGGGGTTACAGACTATCGCAATGGCCGCTTATCAGATCATGTCAGGCCAGAGCGAGGTTGTTGTCGCGGGTGGCACCGAGAGTATGAGTATGGTCCCCATGAGTGGGAATAAGTTTTCGCCCAACCCTTATCTAGCCCAACACGATCCGGCAGTCTATCTGAGCATGGGTCTCACGGCTGAAAAGGTGGCCCAACGCTTTGAAATTGACCGCGCCGAGCAGGATGCCTTTGCCCTGCGTTCTCACCAGCGGGCACTGGCAGCACAAGCTGCCGGCCTGTTTGACCGCAGTATCGTGCCGGTTGAAGTTGAGCAGGTCGAGATTGGTCCAGACGGTCGGCCACAACGACGAGTTCAGGTCTTTGATCGCGACGAAGGGCCGCGTGCCGACACATCGATGGAAGCACTGGCGAAATTGAAACCGGTCTTTGCCGCAGAGGGAACCGTTACTGCCGGTAATTCTTCGCAGATGAGTGACGGCGCGGCAGCCGTTGTCGTGATGAGCGCCGAGCGGGCTGCCGAATTGGGATTGAAGCCTCGCGCACGCTTTGTCAGTTTTGCAGTCGGTGGGGTCGAACCGGAAGTGATGGGTATCGGGCCGGTTGTCGCCATCCCCAAGGCACTGAAACTGGCAGGCCTCAACCTTGCCGATATTGATCTGATCGAACTGAACGAAGCCTTTGCCGCCCAATCCATCGCCGTTATTCGCCGACTCGAACTCGACGAAGAACGGGTTAACGTCAACGGCGGAGCAATTGCCCTCGGTCATCCGCTTGGTTGTACTGGCGCTAAATTAACGGTACAACTCCTCGATGAACTCGAGCGCCGCGGTGGTCGGTACGGTATGGTGACAATGTGTATTGGTGGTGGGATGGGCGCAGCCGGCATTTTTGAGCGGATCAGCTAACTGAGTCGCTCAAGCCACTTCTGCAAGCATATCAGTCAAGCGCCTTTCAAGGTTTTTCCTGCCAAGCAGTGTTGACAGACGAGCGAGGTGAGAGGGGGAATAAGCGGGGAGGGAGGTTCCTTCCCTGCTTCAGATTCCTCCTCTTTCCTTTTGGACGAGGAAAGAAACTGTGGGAGAGTGAGGAACTCTGAACGGGAGCGCGAAAAGAGTGAGCGGAGAGCCGCTGACGAACGTTATGTACTGCATGGATCCACGATGTCGCCTGGGAGGGCGGGCCGCTGGCCCGCGTTTGTGGTATGTGGAATCTCCATTGCCTGACGCATTCGTACATTATCATTCCTAAGAGTATGATCAAAAACCTGGACGGTTGATGCGGTTCTCCAAGGGCATTCCAAACGATAGGTACCGGATCGTTGCGGATGAGAACCGTTGGCAGGCAGGGCATGCGTCGCCCTTCCGCGATGGCAAGAGTGTTCAACGTGTTACGTACCAGTGCTGCAACGTACGGCTGGCGCTTCCTCACCTTCCCCTTGCCCCCTTCCTCTCCTACCCGGGGAGAGGAAGGGAGAACGTGGGGTGACTGACGAGAACGAACGTTGGTCTGCGCATGTATATGGTCGGATATGCACAGTACGAACTTCATGCGAAACCCGGGTTTTTGATCATGCTCCAAGACCGCTCGCCAGCGGCATCCCTAAGCCCCCGCTCGCGAGGCGGGCGAACCTGCCCCTCTCTTCGCCATCACCATAACCGGCCAGGGAAAAACGTTGAAAACCGCTACAATTCCTGGCGGTTATCGTGCTGTAACCCACCTATATATAATAAACCCTTGAAATCACCAGTTGATCAGCATATTCTTTCCGGGAAGTGACGAATGTATTCCTTTTGTGGCAATACATCAGGCCGTTTGGTCAGGTGATTTGCGGTATACTAACGATAGCAACGTGTTGTCATGTGCTGTCGCAAGGAGTAAGGTCATGGCGCACGACACCCAAAATACGACGACGGAGTCGGCAGAGCCTCCACGCTTGTTTGATATGTTTGCCCCGTCAACATACGCTGAGTGGCGAGCAGCAGCAGAAAAAACCTTAAAGGGCGTACCGTTCGAGAAGCGTCTGATTACCAAGACCTACGAGCAGATTCTGCTCCAGCCGATCTATAATGCCGAAGATATTGCCGATCTCCCGCATCTTGAGTCACTCCCCGGTTTTGCGCCTTTTGTCCGCGATACCCGCACATTAGGGCCGGTTTGTGAACGCTGGCAGGTGGCGCAGGAATTACCGTACCCTACCGCGACCGAAGTGAATCAAGCAGCGCATGCCGATCTCCCGCGTGGGTTAACGACGCTCAACGTACCACTCGACCAGGCGACACGGCAGGGGATCGATCCTGATGTCGCCGCTCCTAGTCACGTTGGCGCAGGTGGGCTTTCGCTTGCCACACTTGATGACGCCAGACGGTTGTGCGATCGGCTCGATCTCGATCATCTGCCATTGCTGATCAATACCGGCTCGCAAGTATTGCCGGTTGTAGGATTACTCCTGGCTGTCGCCGAAGAGCGCGGACTGACTCCTGCACGGTGGCAGGGCACACTTGGCGCCGATCCACTCGGTGCGCTGGCAGCCGATGGCTCATTGCCCGCATCACTCGACCGCTGTTACGACGGACTGGCTGAATGGACACGGTGGGCGTTGACACATACGCCCCGACTACGCACTATCGTTGTCAGTACGCACGTGTACCATAACAGCGGTGCCAATGTAGTGCAAGAACTGGGATGCGCCCTGGCGACGGGCGTTGCTTATTTGCGGGCAATGCAAGAGCGTGGCTTGACGGTCGATGATGTTGCACCACGGATGCAGTTTGCATTCTCGATTGGATCGCAGTTCTTTCTCGAAGTTGCCCGGTTACGAGCAGCCCGTATGCTTTGGGCACGGATCGTCGCTGCTTTCGATGGCAATGAGGTAGCCCAACGCATGAATATCCACGCACGGACTTCAGCTTGGACCAAAACACGGTATGATGTATACAATAACATGCTCCGTGCAACCGGTGAGGCTATGGCTGCCGTGATGGGAGGAGCCCAAAGCCTGCATATCAGCCACTTCGATGAGGCTTGGGGCTTGCCAGACGAATTCTCGCGCCGAATTGCCCGTAACCTACACATCATTCTGCAAGAGGAATGTAACTTCTTCCGCTTGATCGATCCACCCGGTGGTTCGTGGGCCATCGAGAAACTTACCGACGAGATTGCAGCCAAAGCCTGGGCGTTTTTCCAGGAGATTGAGCGGCACGGCGGCATGGCAGCCGCCTTACAGGCCGGGAAGCCTCAAGAAGCGATTGCGGCGACACGGAGCGAACGCTTTACGGCAATTGCACATCGTCGTGAAGTGATCGTCGGTGTGAATATGTATCCCAATCTTCAGGAAAAATTACCGGACATTCGTCAGATCGATCATCTTCAGTTACATACGGCCCGCGCCGTTGATCTGCGTCATGCACGCGAGATTCGCGATGCCGATGCCTGTCAAACTGCCCTGACCGAACTTGCACAGCAACGCACGGTAGCCGCCGTCCTGGCAGCAGTACGGGCAGGAGCAACCCTGGGTGAGCTGAGCTGTGCGCTGGCCGCAGCCGACACGGCCGCACCGCAGGTCGAACCACTTCCAGCGCATCGGGCCGCCGAACAATTTGAAGCCTTACGAGTAACTGCTGATGCTTACACCGCCCGTACCGGTCAGCGACCAGCCGTTTTCCTCGCCAATATGGGGCCGATCAGCCAGCATAAGGCTCGCGCCGACTTCGCCACCGGCTTTTTCAACGCCGGCGGTTTCGCAGTAATCGGCAATGATGGGTTCGCCAGTATTGAGGAAGCAGCAGCGGCTGCGCTGGCATCTGGTGCTGGGATCGTAACAATCTGTTCGACAGATGAAACATATCCCGATATTGTGCCAGCACTCACCCACGCCATTAAATCGCAAAGTCCGACCACAACGGTAGTGCTGGCGGGTTATCCGACCGATCTGATCGATATGTATCGTGCTGCCGGAGTTGATGAATTTATCCACCTGCGTGCCAACTGCTACGAGATACTGACCCGGCTGCAACACTTGAAAGGAGTAGCCGCGTGAAAAATCCCGATTTTACGACCATATCATACCGCGATACATGGCCTGTGCCGACCCTGAGCCAATGGCAGGATCGGGCTGAACAAGAGGCTGGACAACCACTGAGTGAGCTGGTCTGGCATACGATGGAACAGATTGATGTGCGACCGCTCTATACCGCCACTGACCTGACCGGCCTTGAACATCTGGGCTTCACAGCCGGAATTCCGCCCTATCTGCGGGGGCCATACCCAACCATGTATGTTACTCAACCATGGACGATCCGCCAGTACGCCGGATTTTCAACTGCGGAAGCGAGTAATGCCTTCTACCGGCGTAACCTTGCTGCCGGTCAAAAGGGGTTATCGGTTGCCTTTGATCTGGCGACTCATCGCGGTTACGACTCTGACCATCCGCGGGTTGTTGGTGATGTCGGCAAGGCAGGGGTTGCTATCGACTCGGTGCTCGATATGAAAATTTTGTTCGATGGCATCCCGCTCGATCAGATGTCGGTCTCGATGACAATGAATGGGGCCGTGATCCCCATTATGGCCTTCTATATTGTTGCTGCCGAAGAGCAGGGAGTACGCCCAGAACAGCTTACCGGTACGATCCAAAACGACATCTTGAAAGAGTATATGGTGCGCAATACGTATATCTATCCCCCTGAACCATCGATGCGCATCATTGCCGACATCTTTGCCTACACGGCCAAACACATGCCCAAGTTCAACAGCATCAGCATTTCGGGCTACCATATGCAAGAGGCGGGTGCCACCGCCGACCTTGAGCTAGCTTACACGCTGGCCGATGGTCTGGAGTATGTACGTGCCGGTTTGAAAGCAGGACTGGCAATCGATACCTTCGCCCCCCGTCTCTCGTTCTTCTGGGCAATCGGCATGAATTATTTCATGGAGATTGCCAAGATGCGTGCGGCACGTTTGCTCTGGGCGAAGATTATCAAACAGTTCAATCCCCAAGATCCGCGCTCGATGGCGCTGCGCACTCATTGCCAGACTTCAGGCTGGAGCCTGACCGAACAAGACCCATTCAACAACGTTGCCCGCACATGCATCGAAGCAATGGCTGCCGCTCTCGGTCATACTCAGTCGTTGCACACCAATGCGCTTGATGAGGCAATCGCGCTGCCAACCGACTTCTCGGCCCGTATTGCACGTAATACGCAGTTGTATCTCCAGGAAGAGACCGGTATTTGCAAGATCATTGATCCGTGGGGAGGTTCGTACTACCTCGAATGGCTTACCGATGCGCTTGCCCGCCGCGCCTGGGCGCACATTCAGGAAGTCGAAGAGCTGGGCGGTATGGCTAAAGCTATCGAGGCCGGCCTACCCAAACTACGAATTGAAGAGGCAGCAGCCCGTCGGCAAGCACGCATCGACTCAGGGCGTGAGACGATTGTTGGCGTCAATAAATATCGCCTCGACTACGAAGCGCCGATTGAGATTCTGGAAGTCGATAATACCGCTGTGCGCCAGAAGCAGATCGAACGCTTGCAAAAACTACGGGCTGAACGTGATGAGGCACGAGTGCAGGCAACATTAAACGAGCTAACGCGGGTTGCAGCTTCTGGTGAGGGTAATTTGTTAGAGGCAGCAATCGAAGCAGCGCGGGCCCGTGCTACGCTGGGTGAAATTTCGCTGGCGATGGAAAAGGTCTTTGGGCGTTTCAAGGCTGAGATTCGTGCTGTATCGGGTGTATACAGTAGCGAATACAGTGATGTCGAGCAGATACACCATGTGCGGGCGATGGCCGATGCCTTTGCCGCTATCGAAGGACGCCGACCGCGTATTCTGGTTGCGAAAATCGGTCAGGACGGCCACGACCGGGGGGCAAAAGTCGTCGCAACTGCGTTTGCCGATCTAGGTTTCGATGTGGATATTGGTTCCCTCTTCCAAACCCCAGAAGAAGTGGCGCGCCAGGCAGTGGAAAATGATGTGCACGTAGTCGGCATCAGTTCATTGGCCGGCGGTCACAAAACTCTTTTACCGCAACTGGTCGAAGAGTTGCGCAAACTGGGTCGTGAGGACATTATGGTTGTGATTGGTGGTATTATCCCGCCGCAAGACTATGAGTTTCTCCGTGCTCATGGCGCAGCCCTAATCTTTGGTCCTGGTACCATTATTCCAATAGCTGCTGAAAAATTGCTGCGCGAGTTGCAACAGCGCCTTCACGGTGATAGCGTTGCCGCCCCAGCGTCATGAGCAGAGGTAAAGCAGGAACATGACCAACGAACATCGGCCTACCAATTCTGACGAATTACCATTTGCGCTATCGGTGTTGGCCGGAATAGCCAGCCGTCACGACGGTTTACCCGGTAGCGCTTCTACTGCATCGATACCACCTGCTAGCCCACGTCGTCGGCAGTTGACGGTTGAGGAATACGTTGCCGGTGTGCGTAACGGAGATCGAACTATTCTGGCCCGTGCTATTACCCTGATCGAGAGCAATGCCCCAGCTCATATTGCACAGGCTCAAGAGGTATTGCGTGCGCTGTTACCCTTCACGGGTCATTCACTGCGAGTAGGCATTACTGGCGTGCCCGGAGTTGGCAAGAGCACCTTTATCGAGGCACTCGGTACTATGCTCTGTGAACGAGGGCATCGAGTCGCAGTGCTGGCCATCGATCCCTCTAGTAGCATTTCGCGTGGCAGTATCCTGGGTGATAAAACCCGTATGGAACGGCTGGCACGACATCCTAATGCCTACATTCGTCCCTCACCGAGTGGCGGTAGTCTAGGGGGGGTAGCCCGTAAAACACGCGAGACGCTGTTGCTATGTGAAGCAGCCGGATTTGACATCATTCTGGTTGAGACGGTGGGGGTTGGTCAAAGCGAAACTGCGGTGCGCGGCATGGTTGACTTCTTCTTGCTGTTGATGCTGGCAGGCGCCGGTGATGAACTGCAAGGGATCAAAAAAGGAGTCATTGAGCTGGCTGACGCGCTCCTCATCACTAAAGCAGACGGCGACAATCGACAACGGGCATTGGCTGCGCAAGCTGAATATCGCCACGCGCTACGCTACCTTACTCCGGCTACACCGGGCTGGAAACCACCGGTACGGACATGCTCGGCGCTCACCGGCGCCGGTATCACCGAAATCTGGCAGGAGATTGAGCGATTCCGTGATGAACTAACTGCCAGTGGTGTATTCGCCAATCGCCGTCGTGAGCAGGCGCGCGATTGGTTGTACACATTAATCGATGAACAATTACGAACGCTGTTCTTTGCTCATCCGGTCGTGCGTGAGCGTCTGCCGACCCTTGAACAGGCGGTCGTTGAGGGTACGCTGCCAGTTGTCAGTGCAGTCCAGCAACTGATTGCCGCGCTCGGTGAGGTGCAGGCGGGGAAAACGGCTTAGTGCCTGTCCGGAGTACCCTGTCGCAGAAGAAGAACGGTCGGGGCGCAGCGGCGCTACGCCCGTACCTCTATTATCAGGTTTCATCCGCTGTATCGTGAGACGATCATTCGGATAGGTGCCAAACAAGGAAAGACGGGTTAGGAAGTCGCCCTTAAGGATGTGCTGATGAGTCTCGCGCTGGCTATTCCCACCACGTAGCAGACAGAGATGATAGAGGTACGAGGAAGGAGAGGTATATCGAGCTATTATCGGCACAGATGGGCACTGCGAATTAGGTTCAGATCCGGCCGGTTTATTCTTCACAATCAGCGCAGTAAAAAGCCTCTCATTGAGAGCAGTTCTTTGATCCCTTGTACGACAGAGGTAAAGATGTAATACTTCTTGATACTTTCATTATGGGCAGATGGCGCCAAGAAAACTCTCTATCTGTGAGCTAGATCAAGATATTGATGAACGAACAAACGTGTTGCTGTCGTAGCAGTCGTTACCCCTGCGTAGATGGTGACCAGGGACAGGCATTCGATACTGTAACTACCATAACTGTCTCACCGAGTGCAGTTGCAGCCGCAAACGCCGCACGCAGTGCTTCCCATACTGTCATTTCATCACCAGCGATTAGAGTACTCATCGCACCTGGTTGCACATCCAAGCCGCGATCACGCCAGATCGCTAGCGCCGTATCAATAGCCGGGCCAAGGTGCTGCTGTCGCAAGGGGTAAATACTGACCTGCGCTGTCAGACCACCAGATGTGAATGACAATTCTTTATTCACCATGAATTCACTCCTTTTATTATGAGAATATTTTACTGTGAAAAAAGCACACGCATTCCGATAAAAGCACCCAGCGGTAGCTGCGAATAATACCACCACAAACCGGGAAGCAATGTGGTGCGCCACGTCGTCTGAGGGTTGTGGAGAGACAACACCTTGTGGGCCAGGCGTTCAAGCTCAAATGGAGAGTAAAAACGTGCAATCTGCCAGACCGGCAAACCACTACGTTTTCGCTTCCAGGCCATTGGATGCCAGCGGTTGAGTACACCTAAGACGATCCCGTGGCGAGTGACACGCGCTGCTTCTTGCAACGCACGTTCAGGATGTGGCAGAAACTCAAGTGCAGTAATGAGTAGCACCCCATCGAAGGTATCATCAGAGAAAGGCAGTGCTTCCGCATCGGCACGTACCAGGTACACACCGCCACGGCGACTAGCTTCAGCAATCATAGGCGCAGACAGATCCACACCTGTAACATGATACCCTTCCGAGGCCAACCAGCGCGCAAAGTGACCGGTTCCGACACCGATCTCTAACAGTCTCTGCGCCTGTGGTAGCCCCGACAGTAACCATCGGATCAAACGACGCTCGGCGATGTCGGCAGAACGTCCGTCGGTCTCGTACCAGGTTTCATAACCGGCAACCAGTTCGGGGTTATCAAAAGGATTAACCCAGTTTTCAACCGTCACAGCCTCGCCTCTATGCACATGTAAAGACGCGGATATTTTTCTAAGTTGCCTTGATTGCTAGTTCATGTTCGTACAGATGAGTGCAATGAGCGCTGCGTGTACCTTCAGTTCAACCCCGGCATTGGGACGTGCGTCAAGCCGCTCAATGCCCATCGTCTCCAGGTGACGGTTGACCGTCTCAATCGGATGACGATACGCGCGCACTTCGATGGCGTCTATACCCCAGGCGTGTGGACGCATGGTCGCCCAGCGCACCTGTACGGGCGCAGCGCCGCTGCGCACCCCCGTCTCCGCCAGGATGCTGGCCTCATCAGCCGCGCTCTTGGAGGCTGTATCGCCCAACCGCCGCGCCCCGGCGGGCAGGCCAGACGCACCCCTGCGGGCAGCATCGGAACGCGCACGGGCACGCCATCCGGACGGCAGACCAGATGCACACGCCATTCAACGAACGTCTCCCGTTTCGCCGCGCACTACCCGTAGCATGCGCGCCCGCGCACCTTCCGCCAGCGCCGGGCGCGCACGCGACGGCAGACTGGCAGGGGGAGGCTATCGATAATGAACCCGTCGCCCGTGGCGACGCTCCCCCGACGTTCGCAGGAATCCAGGCCATCCAATCGGCGCGCTGATGCAGACGACGATGGACGCGTGCGACGCTGATCCGCCCCAACCGAGAGCCGCACCCGTGCATGATCTGCACCGCCCGTTCGTGATGACCGCCAACATCCGTGGCGGCGACGACCGCAATCGTCAGCATCGCGGAGTCGGGCACCTGCGCCCGCCCATCACGGCGCTGCCCCAGGTGTTCCATCAGTGTGTCGATCACGACAACAGCAGGTATCATCCAATAGGCGTCCATCGGCTCCTCCTGGCGATGATGGTGGTTTGGCACCCGCGATCGTGCCAGTGGTGTCGGTGGTCGTCAACTGGCAATCAAGGTATTATTTATTCAAAGACCATAAGCCCTCGGCCAGGCAAGGCGAAGCCCGCCTGCGCGGGCGAGAGCTGTATTGCACTCGTCCAACACAGCCAACATCCTCCTTCCACCCGCCTGCGTATAGTTCACACGAATGATAACCATACATTCCGGGATCGATCATGAACGCTCGATTACTTCTCGTGTTCCTGGCGCTTGTGTTGGCTGCGTGCGGCAGCGCGCCACTGGCGGAACCGCCTGTCTATCCTGATGCCACACCTGCCGCGCGCGGCGAGTCGCCGCTGGCAGATGCGATGATGAGCGGCTTCACAACCGAAATCGTCGGCGAGCGCGACGCTGCCGCAATCCGGCTCTTCCGTGCGCCGGGCAGTATTGCATGGGAACAGGTCAAACAGTTCTACGCCGGACGCCTCGAACCCAACGAGTGGCGCGCCGACGCCCGCTTGCTGGTCGAAGGAGATACGATCAGTTACGCCGAGTGGCGCAACGGCTATCAACTCCTCGCAATCGCCCATACCGAGGATGCCGCTGCTGGCGCAACCTTTCTGGCAGTTGCCGTCGTGCGGCGATGATGCTATCGGGAGCAGGCGCTTGGGTGTGGTATCATATGCCGCATGCTGAGTGCCAATGCCCGGATTTTTTTGATCGTCGTCGCTGCCCTGCTCCCGCTGCTCCTGATTGCAGCCTGGCTATGGCGTCGATTCTACCAGGACGACACACCGACACCGCGCGCACGGTTGCTAAAAACAGCCTGCTGCCCATCGCCGCAAATCTGATCAACAAGGTCGTCGACTTTGGCTTTGCGGTCATCGCACTCCGCTTTCTGGGACCGGAAGGAAATGGCGCGTATGCGTTCGTCGCCCTGATAGCCGGTCTCTACTTTTTAACCATCACCAACTGGGGGTTGAACGACCTGGCGGTGCGCGAGGCAGCGCCTGATCTTGCACGCGCGCCGCGTCTGTTCAGCATCACGCTCCTCCTCCGCCTTGGCATCGCCACGCTGCTGATGCCGGTTGCTGCGATCCTGGTGATCGGATACTCGCTGATCGAACGCCCGTTAAGCAGTGCTGAAATGCTCGCACTGGCGCTGCTGATGATCCACCTCTACCCGGCAGCGCTCGCCGCAGCGTGTTCAGCGTCATTTCAGGCATATCAGCGGATGGAAGTGACGGCGCTGGTTCTGCTGTTGACGAATGTGGTGAAGACGCTCGTCGGCGTCGGGGCGCTGATCATCGCGCCCGACATCCCCACGCGAGTGGTGGCGCTGGCAGCAGTGGCGCTGGGAGCGACAATGCTGAATGCTGCGGTGTTCTTCGCCCTGCAACGGCGCATGCTGTTTCGCGCGTCGCTGGTGTGGGACTGGCCTACCGGACGCGAACTGCTGCGCGAGGGGTTTCCACTGCTGTTGAACAGTCTGCTGCTGGCGGTTTTTTTCGTTTCGATGTCGTGCTGCTCCGGGCGCAGGCTGGCGCCGAAGCGCTCGGTTTGTACGATGCAGCCTACAAAGTCATCAATATGACCCAGATCATTCCACCATACTTCGTGGCAGCACTGTTTCCGCTGCTGGCGCGGTATGCGGTGATGGATCGCGCTGCACTCGAACGGATGTATCACCGCGCGCTCAGTTTCCTGCAACTCCTCGCCTGGCCCGGCGCAGTCGGCGGAACGCTGCTGGCGCCAACGATTATCGCCATTATCGGCGGGCAGGCGTTTTTGCCGGGGGCGGCGCTGGCGCTGGCGATCCTCATCTGGTATCTGCCGCTTTCGTATGCCAACGGCGTGACCCAGTACGTCCTGATCGCCCTCCGACGCCAGCAATCGATCACGGTTGCATTTGCGATCGGCGCGCTGTTCAATCTGGGCATGAACCTGGCGCTTATCCCCGTGTATGGCTACCTGGCGGCTGCGACGGTCACAGTGGCAACCGAGGCAGTCCTGTTGTTGCCGTTTTTGCGCACATTGCGACGCGAAGGCGTTGCACCACCACTGCTGCGCCTTGCCTGGCGCCCGGCAGTCGCCTCATGCGTGATGGGGGCGTCAATGTGGGTGACACTCCCCTTCTCGCCAGTAGCGGCGATCGTAGTCGGGATGCCGGTCTACTTCGCGGCGCTCTGGGCGCTTGGTGCGTTTGGACCTGAAGAGCGGGCGCTTATGCGACGAATGATGGGAAGAAGCGTGACATCTTCCAGTTAACCACCATTAATCTTCCTGTCATGTCCTGATAATCTTCCGGTCATGTCCTGATCTTGGTCGTAATCCTCCCCGGCGCGTATGGTACTCCCACATGTGATTAGTCAAAGGGAGGACTCAGCGCCATGGACTACGACGATCTGCCAGACGATGCACCGGGTGGCGATTGCCCCGATCACGGACCATATGCCGACGAAGAATGCCCGAAATGTTCGTTGTGACATCACAGGGCGTCCGGCACGCTGCTGGATGTGGTGTGCCGGATCACACGATCTCACATCTCCTCTGAGAACACGAGCGTCGCACCCGCATGCTGGGTGCGCGGGCTTGCAGCCCGCATACAGCGATACACCACCTGGGAGCGCGGGCTTCCAGCCCGCATGCCGGGTGCACAGGCATTGCGCCCGCATACAGCGATACACCCCATCACCCCTGCACCGCCTGGGTGCGCGGGCTTCCAGCCCGCATGCCGGGTGCACAGGCATTGCGCCCGCATACAGCGATACACCCCATCACCCCTGCACCGCCTGGGTGCGCGGGCTTCCAGCCCGCATGCCGCGAGCTGAGGGCCATACATGGCAGCGGCAATGGGTTCTTGATCAGTCCCTCACATCCTGATAAATGCCTCAACTGCCGCCTTCACAAACGTGCTGATTCCATTCTGCAACAGTGGCTTAAGCGCTGCCAACGCTTTGCCGATCGCTTCGCGTTCACTCTGTCTCAGATAACCTTCCCACTGTTGCGCCCGTAACCACGCCGCTATATCGGGGTTGGCAGGTCGCAGGAGACGAGTCAGTTCTTCGGCCAGAAACCACGTCATCATGGCGCTGGTTGGGGTGGCGCCACAACGTTTTGTAGCATCCTCGCGGAGGAAGCCGCGCTGTATGATCTGACGCTGTTCAGGTCCGACGTCGGGCAGATCATCGAGCAAACGGTTCACATCAAATTCACGCTGCGAAAGCAGACCCGGCATTGCTTCCAGCGCAGCCATTGTAAACGCCATTTGCTGGTACGGCGACCAGAGCCGCCAGGTATCGCGCAGGATACTTTCAACCTGGTGAAACGCTTGCCAAACGACCGCTTCGCAGTATTGCGCAGGGTCGCGTTGTTCGGCGTGCATCTCATACCAGAAGTGTGCAGCAACCTGCAAGATGTACGGATGCCCGCCACTCAGATCGGCCAGGTACTGCTGTTCCTTCTCAGAGAAAGAAGCTTTCGCTAAGAGCTGCTCAACATCTTTGTCGGTAAAGGTGCTGACCGTGATCTCCTCCATGAAATTGAAGTAAGGCGAGCCGGTACGACTATACTCTTGGGTGCTGGAGTTAAGCGTATCAGTAGATTGACGGGCAGCGATGATGAGCACAAGCGAGTTGTAGCGGGAGGCCAGAGAGCGTAGCCCACCGTAGAATTCAGCACGGCTTAAGCCCGGTTCGTGCAGGATGCGATCAAATTCATCAAGGATCAGGATCAGCTTCCGGTCTTCCTTTTCCAGTTGCAGAAACAGGCGTTCGAGCAAGAAGGTGCCGAATTGTTCGCGCTTCGCCGAATCGTAAGCCTGGCGCACTGATGGGAGATGCCTGATCGACTCCAGTGCTGCCTGCCAGAATTGCGGTACACGCCACCCCGTCAGAGCATATGCATCGAGGTAGCATACATGAGAGCGCTCCGACTCCGGAAAGCCCTCAATGTCGTTCTTCACAGCCAACAGGAGTGATGTCTTCCCCATACGGGGTTCACCGGTTATCAGCGTTGATCGCCCCTGTTGCAGCGCCCTGCGCAACCGTTGTCGCTCGCGCTGCCGCCCAATGAATGAGGCGCCACGCACCGGGTTGCCGAATACGAATGGGTTCTCCATGCGCACTGCCTCCAGGTCTCAGTTCAATAGGGCCAGACCGGTCGCGGCCATCGCCCACTACTCAGCCAGACTAGCCCGCCACTGCTGGCGAAGAGCAGGTAGAGCCAGCTCATGATGAGCATCAAGAACAGCCAGAGACGGGCTTGTCGTTCAGATTTCATCTTGTCTGCGAGATCCAACATACGAGATATCACGCCGAACGTCACGCTGCCCGCCACGCCGCCCGCCCCGACGCCCGCCACGCCGCCCGCCAAGTCGCCCGCCACGATGCCCACGATGCTCGCCACGCCGGCCATCACGCTGAGCACCACGCCGAGCGCCACGCCGACCGCCACGCCGAGCGCCACGCCGCCCGCCACGCCGAGCGCCACGCCGACCGTCACGCCGCCCGCCACGATGCCCGCCATGAAACCCCACACTTCGCTCACGTCATCGAGAAGATCGCTCAGCAGCCAGAATAGTAACCAGACCAGACCGGTCAACAGGGGCATCCAGCCTCGTAACTGCCATATCCAGGTACGCTGCGTCTGTTCAAGGAATGCAGCCGACGGCTCTCCCATCAACCCAAAACTGAACCCCAGAGTCACGATGAACAGCGGACCGAAGGATAGCAGGTAGACCAATCGACTTCCTACCAGTTCTGTATTGCCGTAGGTTTTCTCGTAATCGTCAATTGTTGCTGGCCGCATAAAAATCCACCACAGCAGGCGCAGCCAGTCGAAAGGGTTCCAGCGCGAGAGTTGGGGGAGTGATTTGAACCGGTCAATGGTATCATCGCGTTGTTTCAGGTCGCGCCGGAGGCTGGCGATGGTATCATCGCGCTGTTCCAGGTCGCGCTGCTGTCGGCTGATGGTGGCATCGCGTTGCTCCAGGTCGTGCCGGAGGCTGGCGATGGAGGCATCGCGCTGCTCCAGGTCGCGCTGCTTTTGGCTGATAGTGGCATCGCGCTGCTCCAGGTCGCGCTGCTTTTGGCTGATAATGGCATCGCGCTGCTCCAGGTCGTGCTGGAGGCGGGCGATGGTGGCATCGCGCTGCTCCAGGTCGTGCTGGAGGCGGGCGATGGTGGCATCACGCTGCTCCAGGTCGTGCTGGAGGCGGGCGATGGTGGCATCGCGCTGTTCCAGGTCGTGCTGCTGTCGGCTGATGGAGGCATCACGCTGCTCCAGGTCGTGCCGGAGCCGGGCGATGGAGGTATCGCGTTGCTCCAGGTCGCGCCAGAGGCTGGCGATGGTGGCATCGCGCTGCTCCAGGTCGTGCTGGAGGCGGGCGATGGTGGCATCGCGCTGCTCTCGTTCCGCTTTTGGATCGCTACCGGTGACTGCCTGGTACAAATACCGACTGGCTTCTTCGTAATCGGGGTCAAGGGCAACGACTTCGGCCAGCAGCCGTTTGGCAGCAACAGGGTCGTGTTGTTGCAACGCACCCAATGCCTGTCGGTAATACTCGTCGAGAAGTATCGCCCGTTCCACCGTGTCCAGCTCGTGCTGCCAGTTATGATCAGCAGGGTAGGCTTCCATCAACGCCTGTATCCGCGATTTAGCCGTAATGTAGTCGCGGACTACCTTGAGCTGTGCAAGTTCGACCAGTGCCCGTTGAACTTCGTGCTGGCGGATGCGGGTGCGGACGCGGAGAATAGCTTGCTCGTCCGCCGCCTGTTCATACGCTTGCAATGCCTCGTCTAGCCGACCCTGCGCTTCATGGTCGGCGCCGATCTGCCGGTACAGGTTGCTGCGTTCTTTACGAATATCGGAGTCGTCTGGTATTCGCTCTGCGGCTTTGTCAACAATTGCCCGTCGTTGTTCCGAGTTGGCGGCACGCTGAAGCTGATCCAGGTAGACCTGTTTGAGGCGGGGATATGCTCGTCCGGGCGCGATGTCAAATAGCCTTTCTAGCGTCTGTTGCGCTTCGTCAAGACGGTTATCGATCAGCAACAGCTCGGCCAGCAACTCCAGGGCGCCCGTATGGTTGGGGTTGAGCTTGATGGCCTGACGTACATCTGTCTCAGCTTCCTGATACTGTTGACTTTGATACAGCAGACGGGCCGCCTCGTACCGATTGTCAGCCAAAGGAATGATCCGATCCAGCTCATTCCAGGTTCGGTCAAGTGGTTTGCGCGTCGCAATCCATTGGCGCAGCAACTCCACTCGAAACCGGTAACCACCGTTGGCCGTTGTGAGAATATCCCATTCTTCCAGCTTCTTCGGTGCGTCACTCAGCTCGCGTAACACAATGCGGACGCCGCTGTCATTTAACCTCTTCACCAATTGGGTTTCATCAACACAGTCTGCTCCCAACTCAGCCAGCGCAGCCGCAGCAACCTTTTCCGCCGCACCCAGGCCACCCCAGATCCATTCAAACGCATGGGTGCTCGCTTCGAGCGTTTGCTCGACTGCTGCTGCCACATCAGATGCCCGGACCGGCTGTGGTGTATCAGATCGTTCATACGCTGCTTCCCACACCTGGCTACATAACGCCTGCGTCAGAAAGGGATGACCACCGGTGAGCCGCCAGACCGCCTGAACCGCATCATCGTTCCATTGCAGGCTACCATCCCGCTCGGATATACGTATCAGAGCAATGGTGTCTTGTTCTGTCAGGAACGACACCCGTATATTCTGTACATCCTTCAACAACCCGTGGACGAAGATGTCCAGGTCTTCGATGTTACGTCCGAGCGTCAGCACGAACTTCAGCCATGGTTGTTCGCTCTGAAGCTGGAAGAGTTCATGCAGATATCTGAGAATTCGCCTCCTGCCTTCGTTCCTGTCTTCGTTCCTGTCTTGCGGATCGGCCAGAATATCGAATTCGTCGAACAATAGCACCAGCATTGCCTGTGGTGCGAGGTGTTCACGCAGGCCGGGCAAAAATGTGGTGCGAAACGACTCGGTCAGGGGTGAAGCCAGGTTTGGTTCAGACAACTTGAGGTGGTGAGCAATTTTGTGGGCCAGCTCGTGGAGCACACGATCGAGCCGAACATCAGCCAGCGGCATCAGGTCGAAGAGGACAGGGATGTACGCTCCCTGCTGCGGGAGATTGGTCTCCAGATATTGGAGGATTGAGGTCTTGCCAACGCGACGCTGACCGTAGATGGTTATCGCGTGCTGGTGCGGATTGCGCAGAAAACGCTCGATCTGGCGCAGCACAGCCTCACGGCCAATGAAGTTTTGTGTCTTCCCAACCGGCTTTCCTGCAATGTAAGGGTTCACAGGCATGGTCATGATGTTCGACGATGTATGCCGATCTCCTGTACTACCCAAGAGTGTAGTGAGCAGGAGTACAGAATGGTAACGCTCAATTATACCATGGCCTGTAGCTGATGTTCAAGGCGTGGTCAAACGTCAGCATAACCCCCTGTACTATTGTTTCACTGCCGGGATCGTGCTATACTGCGATCCGATCCTGGGCGGAAGAATGCCCACTGTTGTCCGAACGACCATGAGTGAACCTGCGAACCCCCGCCAACGCGCCGCGCAGTTGATCGACGAAGGAATTGCGGCGATCCGCGCTGGCGACCAGATGCGTGCCCGCCAGTTGCTCAGTCAGGCAGTGCAACTTGACCCACAGAACGAACGTGGATGGTTATGGCTTTCCGGTGCACTGCCGGATGCCGCCCAGCGCCGCTATTGCCTGGAGCGCGTGCTTGCCATTAATCCGCAGAACGAAGTGGCAAAACGCGGATTGGCAAGCCTTACGTCCGCCGCTCCACCGGCAGCGCCGTCTGCAAGCGCATCGAAACCGACCACGCCTCCGCGCTCACAACCCGTCTTCGACCCGCTCGCGCCAGATGTTACGGCGAAACGCGACCGACCAACCAGTGCGCCCTCGCCAGCTGCATCCGTTGCTTCGTCGCCTCCCCCCGCGCCGCGACCATCTGCTCAGGCAACCGGCAGCGCTGCAACCGGAACGCCAGAGTCGGCAGAAAGCGCCAGACGCGCTGCCAGCACGCACCCCCTTCCTGGCAGCGCTCCCCCTGCAACGCCGAAGCCAGCAGAACCACGGCAACGCCTGCCAGAGTCGCCCCCTGCGGCGTCACCCGTCGATCCGCTGGCATCGCTGCGTCCCGGTTCAGGCGCAAAACGCAGCTCGCTGCTGCGTCGTCCCGGCGTACCCGGCAAGATTGAGACCAGCGCAACACCGACAGACACAACGACCGTTCAGCCGAAGAAACGCTCGCGCACCCTCGTTGTCGCCCTTTTGAGTGTGCTGGTGGTGGTTGCGCTCCTGATCGTCGGCAGTGTGTATCTGTATCCCGAACTGTTCACGCCATTGCGATCACCTGAAGAAGCGTCCGCACCAACTGCGGAACCCGAACCAGCCTCACCCACACCGGTTCCCACTCCGACGAGCATTCCAACGGCAACGCCCCTTCCAACCCCAACGCCAGCAGACGTCCGCGAACTGATCCGCGAAGCCAATGAACTTGCCGCAAGCGGTAGCCTTGGGCAGGCAGTCGAACGCTACACCGAGGCGATCCGTGCCGATCCATCCCCCTTCGAGGCATACTTCGGACGCGCGCAGGTCAACTTCAACCTGTCGCTCTTTCAGAGCGCCATCGATGACTTCACCAAAGCGCTTGCTCTCGATCCGGACAATGTCGAAGCGTACCATCAGCGTGCTCGCGCGTTCTACCGTCTGAACCAGTACGATGCAGCTATTCGCGACTTTACCGAGGCGCTGGAGCGCGACCCCAACAATGATGTCATTCTGATGCGACGTGGCGTTGCCTACCGCGACAATCGACAGTACGACGAGGCGCTGGCAGATTTCGATCAGTCGCTGCAACTGAACCCGGATGTCAGTTTTACCTACTACCACCGGGCGCTGCTGTTCCAGGCAACCGGTGAATTCGACCGCGCGCGCCGATTTCGACCGTGCACTGACCATTGCACCGGAGTATCGCCTGGCGTTCGTTGGGCGCGGACTGCTGCGATTGGAACAGCGCGATGCACGCGGCGCGCTCAGCGATTGTTCGCGCGCTATCGAACTCGACGCCACCGAGATCGACGCCTACCTCTGCCGCGCCAGAGCGGCGATTGCCCTCAGAGATTATCGCACCGCCATCGCCGATCTCGATGTCGTCATTGCGCGCGACCCCGACAACGCCGATGCCTATCGAGAACGGGGCAGAGCGCACCAGGCGCTGCGCGACGTCGCCGAAGCGCGGGCGGATTATCAGCGTGCAGCCGAGTTGTACCGCACACAGCGGCGCACCGAGGACCTTGCGGAAGTGGAGAAGTTGCTTGCTGCATTAAGGTAGCCGTGCGCATCGACATCCACATCCATTTTCAACCGCCTGAATTGATCGCGTACCTGGCAACGCACGCAGGACGTGAACCCTACTGGGCGCTGTTGCTGGCGCCCGACCCGACAACGGGGCGCCCCCCTGTTGCTCCTGACGCCGATCGCATGCTCGTCGATATGGATCACGCTGGCATTGATCGTGCCGTGATCCAGGGCGAATACTACCGTCAGCATGAGTCGTGCGTTGCTGCCAATGATCGCGCACTGGCGCTGCAACGCCGATACCCTGAACGGTTGCTGGTCTTTGCAACCGTACAGCCCACCGATGAACGCGCGCTTGATGAAGTGCAACGCTGCGCTGCAGCAGGCGCAGTCGGCATCGGCGAACTCAACCCATATGCGCAGGGATTTCGGCTCGACTCACCAGCATTCCTGCGCCTGGCGGAATGCTGTATCGACCTCAACCTGCCGATCCTGCTCCACGTGAACGAACCGGTTGGACGCTACTACCCTGGTAAAGCTGTCACGCCACTGGTGCAGTACTACGACCTGGCAGTGCGCTATCCGGAACTCAAACTCATCCTGGCACACTGGGGCGGCGGGCTGCTCTTCTACGAACTGATGCCGTCGGTACGCCGCGCACTGCGCAATGTCTGGTACGATACGGCAGCATCGCCGCTTCTCTATCTGACCGCCGATGTTATGGCGGTGGCGCTGCGATGCCTGTCGTCCCATAAAATCCTGTTCGGCAGTGATTATCCGCTGCCGCTCTATCCGCGCCGATCGCGTGAACCCGATATGTCCGCCTTTCTCAACGAAATCATTGCGCTGGACATCGTCCCAGACGTTCGCGATGACATTCTCGGACGCAATGCCGCCCGCCTGCTGGGATTGATTCCGCCCGCCGGGGGATCACCAGAAAACCCCGCACCACACCAGAAAACCTTGCCTCTGCCGCATCTTCCTATCACAGCAACCACGCCAGTCGCCGCTATCGCCGCAGCATGGCCCGCAACCCGCGCAATCCTTGACGCATACGGCATCCCGTGGGAAACGGTCGAGGTTCCGTTCTGGGAACCGCTGCATCAGGCGGCGGCAGCGCGTGGTATCGGACCGGAACGTCTGGCGCAACTGATCAACGACCTCGATACCGCCATTCGCCATGAGAACGAGACGCCATGAATCGCGCACTTGCGGTCTTTATCCTCTTTGGCATCGGCTACTTCCTTTCGAACTTCTTCCGCGCCGCCAATGCGGTCATTGCCGGCGACCTCATGCGTGACCTGGGACTGAGCGCCGCTGACCTGGGAATGATGACCAGTCTGTTCTACGCCGGATTTGCTACGGTCCAGCTGCCTCTTGGCGTCGCTCTGGATCGCATCGGTCCGCGTATCGCAGTGCCGTCCCTGATGCTGATGACAGTCGTCGGATGCCTGTTATTCGCCACTGCAACGGCGCTGCCACAGGTGGCAGTTGGGCGCACCCTGATCGGTATCGGCATGGCAGGCAACCTGATGGGCGCCGTCAAGGCGTTTGGCGTCTGGTTTCCACCACACCGGGTGGCGACATTCACCGGCCTGATGGTGGGGATTGGGGCGCTGGGTGCACTGGTGGCGGCAACACCGCTCGCGTGGCTGAACCAGCAGTTTGGCTGGCGGGCTGTGTTTCTCGGTGGCGCTGGCGTCGTTCTGCTGAGCGCAGCTGGCATCGCCCTCGGCGCCCGGAACGCACCGCCAGGTGTGCCCTGGTGTGCAACGTCTGATGCCGCCGATGATGGATTTGGCCGGATTTTCCGAAACAGCCAGTTCTGGCGCATTGCGCCGCTCAACTTTGTCTGGCTCGGGACGATGCTTTCTGTCCAGACTCTATGGGCGGGACCCTACCTCTTCGATGTGTTGCGCCTGCCGCAGATCGAAACCGGCAACCTCCTGTTGCTCATCAGCGCCGGTGTTGCGACTGGGTATGCGAGTTGCGGCGCACTGGCAGACACCTTTGGCGTGCGACGCACCGTGCAGGGAGGCATGGTGCTCTTTCTCGCATTGCAAACACCTCTGCTGTTACCTGTACCGCTGCCGCCGCCAGCGCTTGCGGTCGCATTCTTCATGTTCGGGTTCACTGGCGCATTCAACCTGCTGATGCTCACCGAAGTCCGCATCCTGTTTCCGCCGTCCATGGCCGGGCGCGCCGTGACGGCCGTCAACCTGTTCGGCTTCACCGGCGCCACGGCGATCCAGTGGGGGATGGGTGTCATTATCGGCGCATTCACGCCGGATGAGGCAGGACGCTATCCTGTGGAAGCCTACATCGCCGCCTTTGGTGCGGCCCTGGCGATCAACATCGCCGTCTTCCTCTGGTATCTGACGCCGGTTGCGGTGCAGAAGGGGTTGAAGGCGGAAGGTTGAGGGTAAACGCGGGGAACACAGCACGATGCCACTTCTACGCTACAGCGCATACATCTTCGATCTCGATGGAACGATGTACCTGGGTGACGCACTCCTGCCCGGCGCTGCCGAAACCATCGCCCGTCTGCGCACCAGCGGGTCGAAGGTTCTGTTCCTCTCCAATAATCCGACCCGCACGCGCGCCCAATACGCGGCAAAATTGACTGCGCTCGGCATTCCGACCACGCCGGATGCGGTGATCAACTCATCGTATGTGATGGTACGCTGGTTACAGGCAGAAGCGCCGGGCAGCCGGATTTTCGTTATCGGAGAACAACCGCTCTGCAGCGAACTGGCTGCCGCCGGTTTCGACCTGGCGACAGATGCTGGCGGTGTTCAATTCGTCATTGCATCATTCGACCGCACCTTCACCTATCGCAAGTTGCAGATCGCATTCGATGCCATTCGCGCCGGAGCGCGCTTCGTCGCCACGAATCCCGACCGCTACTGTCCGACGCCAACCGGCGGCGAACCGGATGCCGCAGCAATCATTGCCGCCATTGAAGCGTGCACCTCACATCCGGTCGAAGTGGTGGTCGGCAAACCATCGCCGATCATGGCGCAAACCGTCGCCGATATCCTGCAACTGCCGCCTGAACAGTGCCTCATGGTCGGCGACCGACTCGAAACCGATATTGCGATGGGACGCGCCGCTGGCATGGCGACTGCGCTGACCCTCACCGGCGCAACCGATCGCCGTGCGCTGATCGATTCGCCTGTTCAACCAGATTATGTCATCGAATCGGTTGGCGAACTGATAGGACAAACAGAGTACCTTGATTGCTAGTTCATGTTCGTACAGATGAGTGCAATGAGCGTTGCGTGCACCTTCAGTTCAAACCCGGCATTGGGACGTGCGTCAAGCCGCTCAATGCCCATCGTCTCCAGGTGACGGTTGACCGTCTCAATCGGATGACGATACGCGCGCACTTCGATGGCGTCCATACCCCAGGCGTGTGGACGCATGTTCGCCCAGCGCACCTGTACGGGCGCAGCGCCGCTGCGCACCCCCGTCTCCGCCAGGATGCTGGCCTCATCAGCCGCGCTGTTGGAGGCTGTATCGCCCAACAGCCGCGCCCCGGCGGGCAGGCCATACGCACCCCCCCAGTCCCCCCCGTGCGCGGGGGGTTCGGGGGGGTCGTCAGGTCGTGCACCCCTGCGGGCAGCATCTGAACGCGTACGGGCACGCCATCCGGGCGGCAGACGAGATGCACGCGCCATCCAAAGAACGTCTCCCGTTTGGCGGCGCACGACCCGCAGCATGCGCGCCCGCGCACCTTCCGACAGCGCCGGGCGCGCACACGACGGCAGACTGGCAGGGGGAGGCTATCGATAATGAACCCGTCGCCCGTGGTGAACACCTCCCCCAACACTTCCGGAATCCAGGCCATCCAATCGGCGAGCTGATGCAGACGACGATTGAAGCGCGAGACGCTGATCCGCCCCGACAGATAGCCGCACCCGTGCATGATCTGCACCGCCCGTTCGTGATGACTGCCAACATACGTGGCGGCGACGACCGCAATCGTCAGCATCGCGGAGTCGGGCACCTGCGCCCGCCCATCACGGCGCTGCCCCAGGTGTTCCATCAGCATGTCGATCACGACAACAGCAGGTATCATCCAATAGGCGTCCATCGGCTCCTCCTGGCGATGATGGTGGTTTGGCACCCGCGATCGTGCCAGTGGTGTCGGTGGTCGTCAACTGGCAATCAAGGTAAACTGCGTAAGCAAAGCTTATTAGGAGATAAACATCTATAATTGGTTCAACCTTTATGGGAATTGCTAGAAATCCGCTCCTACCGCACGAGCCGTGGGGCTGAAGCCCTTGGCCAGGCAAGGCGAAGCCCGCCGGCGCGGGCGAGAGCGGAGTATTTCTTCAAAGTCCATGTGAGGTGCGCTGCGCCCCCGCGCCCCCTGTACGGGCGCAACAGCGCTGTGCTCCCCGTATGCGCTGCGTGCCGTCGGGCTAAAGCCTTCGGCTATGCAAGGCGAAGCTCGCTGGCGCGGGCTATTCCAGACAAAACTCCACCCGCGTTGCTCCGTCGTATCCGTGCCGATCCGTGTTCTATTCCAGCTTCTGGGGCAAAGCCTGTCTGCGCATAACGCGAACTCCAACGGCAACCCCATCGACCATCAACCATTGGCTATCGGCTACGATCAGCCCTCGGCTGTGCAAGGCGAAGCCCGCCTGTACGGGCTATGGCGGATTATGTATTTAAAGACCAGCATGGCAACGCGCAGTTCCGCCTCACGTCCCGATGCACGGCACACCTCCGTTCGGAGCGCATCAGTGTACCATGTCCAGGTCCCGTCCTGCCGCTGGCGACGAACGGAAGAATAGACCGTCTGCCGTGGCGGGATGTCGTGAGGAAGCATCCGCCAGGCGAACCCACGTGACAAGATGGAGACGATGGCACGCACCATCCCGCGGGAGGAATGCACCCGATAGCGCCCCTGAAGTGGAGATTTGGATGGTCATCCCGTCTCTGTAGCCAAAGGGCAGCCTCAGGTTCTGGAGGATAGGGGACCGCGTAAGCGTTTGCAGGCAGGCGCCTGGCCTTCAAGGGAATGCTGAGTGGTGCGAATATCGGCATGCCCCATGAGGTGTTGGATATCGTCGAGCTGGTAACCGGCCTCTTTAAGCCGGTGAGCGAAGGCAGCGCGCAGGGTGTGGGCGGTGGCGCGTTTGGTCATGCCTGCGGCATGGACAGCGGCGGTGATGGCCTTCTGAACACCGCTGGGGTGGAGGTGATGCCTCTTGACGACAAGGGTACGGGGGTCTACGGAGCGGTCACGGGAAGGGAAGACGTACTGCCATTCCCAGGAGGTGGCTGCTCCCGGATATTTGCGCGCCAGCGCTGGCGGCATGGAGACCGGAACGTCAAGGTGAACCTCATAAAGGCGGCGGACCCCCTCCAGGTGGGCGCGGAGGCGTTGGAGAAACCGCTCCTCGTCTGGGAGGAAGGTCACGCGGTCGCGGTTGGACTTGGTGTTGCGAACGGTGATGAGGGAGTTCTCAACATCGAGGTCCTGGATACGCAGGCGCAGCGCTTCGAGCAATCGCAGTCCGCTGCCGTAGAGAAGGCAGGCGACGAGGTAAGGCGTGCCGTCCAATTCGGCGAGGATGCGCAGGCATTCGTCATGGCTGAGGTAGGGCTGGACGTAGGTGCTTTTCTTGGCGCGCAGGGCGTGCACATCGCCGAGGGGGATGGCGAGAACTTCCTGGTAGAGAAACAGAAGGGCGGAGAGGGCCTGGTTTTGAGTAGAAGCAGAGACCTGCTCATGTACGGCGAGATGGGTAAGGAAGGCTTCGACCTCTGGCGCGCCCATGGTGGCGGGGTGGCGGAGTTTGTGGAAGCGAACGAAGCGTTCGTACCAATGGAGATAGGCTTTCTCGGTGCGGATGGAATAGCCGCGTAGGCGGATGGCGTCGCGGATGCGATCGGCCGGTTTTCTCTCTGGCATGATGGTGCCCCTACGTTGACGGAAATATCCGTTGATGATAGCATGAGCGCGTAAGCCCCTAATCAACTGTGGCTGTCGTATGGCATAACATAGAGAGTCACGCAAGATAACATAGAGAGTCGAGATAAGTACAAGTTAGGCCGCTAGGAATTTTTGAGCAGTCGGCATTTCGAGCATCCGTTACTGTGTTCTGCTAGTGGCCACCTTTTCAACGCAAGGAGAGCGCAATGAACTTCATCTGGTTTCTTATCGTCGGGATCATTGCCGGCTGGTTGGCTGGCGTCCTGGTTAAGGGCGGCGGCTTCGGCCTTATCGGCAATCTCGTTGTTGGCGTAGTCGGCGCCTTCATCGGCGGTTTTCTGTTCAGTCTCCTTGGCCTCGGCTCCAATGGCGATCTGATCGGCAGCATCGTGGTCGCCACCATCGGCGCGGTGGTGCTTCTCGTCATTGCTCGGGCCATTAAGCGAGCGTAGCGGCCTAACCATTCGTTCGAGCGGACGGCCCTTTCGGGCCGCCGCTCAACTCAAACGTTAGGCCACATTTCGAAGATGACAGATGAGCAACACTTCGCTTCACCATGTTGTCATTTATCACGATGAGACCAAAGATGTGCCTGGTCGAAATTTCAAGGGGCATGTTCTCTTTTTCGTGCCTGTCACATTATCAGTTAGAAGTGAGACACCACTTCTTGGGATTGCCGAAGAAGAATACCGCCCTCAGAAAATGTTCTTAACCGAACTGATCCGTTGTCGCCAAGAGTTTGCTTGCAATGGAAAATTACATTTTACTGAAATTAGCGGTCGAACTTGGAAGAAATATGATTACGCATACCAAAAAGCCATCACTCTTGCTGTAGACGCCCTGCGCAGTAAATCTCCTCAGATATTTCCCCGTCCACTAAATTGCAAAGTTGCTACAATTTTTTATCCAAAAGGCGCCGATTGGAATATATATGGCGGTGATTCGCGCAAAGAGCAAAAACTCAGGCACGATGAGACACTTCTGCGAATATTGCTTAAGGGCGCATGTCATTATCTCTATGATGCTTCTAATCCTGTTGAAGTGTTCAGGATAATTTCCGATGGTGACTCTGCTCACAGGCAGTTGGATGAAGACAGAATTGTTTGGCGATTGACCTATGATGGGAAAAGCCCTTTACGGGAGTATGTTGCCTTTTCTCCAGATGCCCTTATTACTCACTTACCATCTGATCACAATAAGCATCAGCCTGATACCGAAGATTATATGCATGCGAATTTTCTCCAAATTGCTGATCTTTTATTAGGATCCATAATGAGAGCCTGCTATGTTGGGGCTAAATCCGTCAGAACATTGCCGAAAATTGGAGAAGAGTGTGCTAAAAGAGATGTGATTACCCAACCAGTGAAAGAGATGCTCGAGAAAAAGAAACGTGGCGGTGGTTTTCGATATAGTGGGCATTACAGGTCTTTTTTAATAACACAGGTTACATTTACAAAAGACGGAATTAACTTCCAAGAAGTGCCAGTTGCTCAAATACAAGATGAAGATTCCTTGCAAATGTCGCTTTTCGATGAAAATAGTGTGGCCTAACACGCGCTTGCACCTGACGCCGCTCCGCTGCGCTACGCGGCGCAGGTGAAGCGCAAATCGTTAGGCCGCTAGGAATTTTTGAGCAGTCGGCATTTCGAGCATCCGTTACTGTGTTCTGCTAGTGGCCACCTTTTCAACGCAAGGAGAGCGCAATGAACTTCATCTGGTTTCTTATCGTCGGGATCATTGCCGGCTGGTTGGCTGGCGTCCTGGTTAAGGGCGGCGGCTTCGGCCTTATCGGCAATCTCGTTGTTGGCGTAGTCGGCGCCTTCATCGGCGGTTTTCTGTTCAGTCTCCTTGGCCTCGGCTCCAATGGCGATCTGATCGGCAGCATCGTGGTCGCCACCATCGGCGCGGTGGTGCTTCTCGTCATTGCTCGGGCCATTAAGCGAGCGTAGCGGCCTAACCATTCGTTCGAGCGGACGGCCCTTTCGGGCCGCCGCTCAACTCAAACGTTAGCCGTCTTACTCACTGTAATCAAGGGGCTGTAAGTTATGCGTGTTTGCCTTATCCCGCTCAAAACCGAACCTCGTAATCCCTCAGCAAACCTGGACCGCCTGGGGCAATGCCTTGAAGAGATAGCCCATTATCAGCCTGATTTGATTTGCCTGCCCGAATGTACTTTCACAGGTTACTTATACGAGGAAGATGACTTCAAGCAATTCGCCGAACCCATACCAGGGCCTATTACTGAACGAATGGGACAATCAGCCAGGAGATATACGACCTATCTTTGCTTCGGATTGTTGGAAGTTGCAGAATCTGGCGTGTACAATTCGGCCGTATTGTTAGATAGAAAGGGCAAAATCATTCTCAAGCACCGGAAGATCGAAGAAAAGCCGCCTTTTGTAAATGGTGATACTGTAAGCAGCGTTGATACCGAACTGGGACGGCTGGGTCTATTGATTTGCGGTGACTTGTTCAACGGGGATGTGATACGGGAATTGGAGCCCTCACTGAACTTGTTGATCGTGCCAATGGCACGCAGTTTCAATAAACGCTCGCCTGATGTTGAGCGGTGGATTTCCGAAGAGCGACAGGTGTATATAGAAGCCGTCAAAGCAGTGGGTGTTACCACGCTGATCGTAAATGCTCTTGAGATAAACACCGACGACCCATCTTTTGGCGGTGCAATGATTGTCAGCGCCGACGGAGAATTGTTGGCAGAGTCACCGCACGGCACAGATACTGTTCTGATGTGGGAGTTTGACAGAAACGGCGGCTAACCCGCGCTTTGAGCCGACAGCGCCTTCGGCGCTGCGGCTCAAGCGCAGATCGTTAGCCCGCTACGGTGACGTGGAATGAGCAAACATATCCTTTGCGGAATCGCATTAGTATTACTGCTCTTGAGCGGATGTGCTTCCAACCCTGATGTTCAAGTTGTTGAACTCAGCAAAAACACTGTTGTCTATGATGAGATAGTGCGCATCAACAACTGCGGCGGCAAAGGCGATAGCGAACAAACCAAGTTACGAGACTTTGCAACCACTGTTGAGTTTGGAGCGGGCGTTTCTGCGGGTTATCAATCCATTGTACAAGGTAGCCTTTCCGCTAAGTACAGCGAGTACCGAAATACATTTGGAAGCCAGCGTTTGGTTGCGCCGCCTGGGACGAATATGGAGTTTGTGTTACGCTGGTCTGATGATGTGCGGGCTGGAAACGTTCAGGTGAATGGCAAGAGTGGGACGTATGAAGTGCGTATCCCTGTTTCGGTGGAGCAAGTTTCAAGTCGGGATTTGGGGTGTGGAACAATGCAACAGAACACTCAACCTACACCAATATACCAGCCTATCCCTACACAACGAACTGCAGCCCCTCCATTAAACTGTGGAATGGGCACTCCCCTGCCGCACAGAGCACCAGTTGTTGGCCAGCCCTGGATTCTTCCCAGTGGTGGTTGGATAATCGTCAATTTTTGGTCTAATGAGCCAGGGGTTGACCAAACAGAACACAAGCTTCTACTTGGTCCAAATGATCCACGAACTCTTTTAGGTGGTGGCTCGGCTTGGCAGTGGCCAATAGAATGTGAAAGTGTTGTACGTGAAAATTATCGCAACAACCCACTTCCACCAATAACTCTTGAAGATCTTAGAGCACAAGGCTTAGTACGTTAAAAGAAAACGTTTAGGCTTGTTGATTTCAAGTTTGTGATGAAAGCGGGCTAACCTGCGCATCCAGCCGACAGTGCTCCGCTTGCTCCGCTTCGCTCCGCGCTGCGGCTGATGCGCGAGCCGTTGGGCGGCACAGCCCTATCACATTTACAGCCGTTTGGAGGTTGTTTATGCCCCAAGCCATTGCTAATCCTGAAGACCTGCGACGTTTTGCGGCTGAACTTAAGCAGTTCAACAACCAGTTACGCGAGAGCACCTCACGCCTGCAGGCCCAGTTCGTCCGCCTGGGCGATACCTGGCGCGACTAGGAACACCAAAAGTTCGCCCAGGAGTTTGAGCAGACGATGCGCGTGCTTGCGCACTTTATGCGCACCGCCGATGAGCATATCCCCTTCCTGTTGCGCAAAGCCCAGCGGATCGAGGAGTACCTGCAACAACGTTAAGGAGGGGCGATGTCTTCGGCTCACGTCCTGTCTATCCAGGCGTTGGAAGAATTCAAGGGACATCTGACTCGCTTCAACGCGCAGGCGCAGGAAATCCTCAACGCCGCCGAAATAGAAATCCGCCGCACACTGGACTGGCTGCAGGAACGGCTGAACTACTGGCGCAACGAGATCAACCGTCGGCGAGAAGTCTATAACCGCGCCTGGGCGGCTTATCAGCGTTGCCTGGAAAGCCGCCGTATGCGCGATAAGAACGGCAACGTCATCCAACACCCCTGCCCGGCAGAAGAAGCTGCTGTCCAGCGCGCGCGTCTTCATCTGGCCGAAGCGGAGGCCGAACTGCGTACCGTCCAGGAGTGGACCCGCCTGGTAGAAAGACAGGCTGATGAGTACCACCGTCAGGCGCAGCGACTCAAAGCCTGGCTGGATGGCGAACTGCCCAAAGCCAACGCCTTCCTGGAACGCAAGATTACCACGCTGCAATCCTACGTGGCAATGGGCATTTCCTCCGGCGGCTACGTGACCACTCCGCCGGCGCAGGCTGCAGGCGAGACCTTTGTTGCAGCCGTCGGGCTGGCCGCGCTGGGCGTGGGCTTGACCGCTGCCGCCATCGCCGTGACCCGCTGGCTGGCGACCGACGTGCGCCACGCGCTGGGCGCAGTGGGCGAAGAACTCTCGGCGCGCCTGGTGCGTGAGCAGCCCGGCTTCCAGGAACTCCCCTTCGACCAACCCAAACACGGCTTCGACCGCGTTTTCACCGCACCTGGACTGCCGCTCATCGTGCTAGAATCCAAAGTTGTAGGGGCGCACGGCCGTGTGCCCTTCCACCCTGGCCAGACCCGGCACGGTGAGCAAGGCTCGCCTGAATGGATTGCCGCCCAGACAGAGAAGATGGGTGACCCGACTTCGGCCCAGTGGAGTCCGACTAACGAGCGCATCGCCGCTCTGGTGAAGGAGTTGGGATCGGAGAACATCCCTGCCGTGGCGATGGTCATCCAGAGCGAGACGGGGCTGGCAGGCGTGTACGTGCGTCCCTCCGGCAGCGACGCCTGGCAGCCGCTGCGGGAGGGCGTTTCGCTGGCTGAAGCGCTGGCTGGAGCAAGCGGCGCGGGCAGCCATCCCAAAGCCGCCGGCAGCCCGGAGAGGGAGTGTGGTCCCGAGTCCATTGAAGGGATGATGGGCAGCCCGGAGCGAGGATGAGAACCACCTGTAACAGGAGAGAACTATGTCCAACCTGAACACTGCCATTTCCCAACTGGAGACCGAGTGGAAAGCCCTCGCCCTGCGCTGGGAGGAGACCAAAGAGGTGTGGACCGACCTGGTGCGCCGCGATTTTGAAAAGGAATACTGGGAAGTGCTGGTGCCCCAGCCGCCCGCCGTCCAGCGTGAGATGGAACGCCTGGCGCAGGTCATTGCCGAGGCGAGGAGAAGTGTGAAGTAGAGGAGGGGCAGATGTTGCACCGCCATCTTACCCACCAGCAATATACCCTGGCCGCTATCATCGCCCGCGGCAAGCGGCAGGATTGGGCCGAGTTGCGCAAGGCCGCCCTGGCCGATCGCGCCGTGCTGGAAAAATCTTGCGTGTCTGTCAGGCCCACGTGGCCGACCCTTACGCCCAGCGTTATCACTTTTGGAAAGCCTATGTCGAACGATACCTTGCCTGAAGGAGGCAGAAATGGTCAAGCAGTTCAAGATAATCGTTGAGAAACATCCTGATGGCTATGTAGCCTATCCGCTTGGATTGAAGGGTGTCGTGGTAGGAGAGGTGGATACTTACGAAGAAGCCCTGGCCGATGTGAAATCGGCAATCGAGTTTCACATAGAGACCTTCGGGCCGGAAACCGAGAACGCCGTCAAACTCTGACGCTCTCTGCTTCGAGTTTTAGTCAGGAGAGAAACCGATGAAAGTCACGTATGATCCCGAAGTAGATGCCCTGTATATCCGCCTGAGCGATGAACCGGTCGAGGTGACCACCCAGCGGTTGAGCGAAGAAGTCGCTATCAACGACGCTCCCGACGGGCGCATCGTGGGCATCGAGATTCTGGATGCCTCCGAATACATCTCTGGCCTGAAAACGGAGCGCAAGATTGCCCTGGAGAATCTCATCCCGATGATTGGGTAGGAGGATGCCGGGCTTTCACCGCCGAGACGCAAAACCAAGAACTTTCCTGGTAGATTTAGGGAAATCGAGTCATGACTTTCCTTTCCGCTAAAAGTTGCCAGCCTCGTGCGCTGGAATTGGCTTCCGGCAGGTTTGAGCCTTACAACATAACCTGTTTGTGCGTGCCAGACGGCCTACGTTGCCGCCATGTTGGCCGTTTTCAGCCATCGCGCCAGGTTTCCTTTGGGCACATGCCCCGTCACCGACTTCTTTTCGCGAAGGTGCCCCGGAAGATTGACATCTTTCGGAAATGGCTGGCCGATCAACAGGCGGCGGAAGCGCCCTGGCGTTCGGTGGGGTTTACGATCCCAGAAGCCGGTTGGGGGAGCGGGGAATGTGGCCGCCAGGAAACTCAACATTGAGCCAGCCAGGAGCGCCAATGCGGGCAAGCGTTGGACACGTTCCGGGTTGTGAACAAACTGACGGTGGGCGCCGACCATGTGCTTGGCACTCAACGGGATGTGCGCCACCGGCCAGCGGTCTTTGGAAATGGCCCGCACACTTTCTGGCTTGAGTTTGACAGGTGTCGCCAACAGCCAGGGCTGTTTGAAAGCCGGGTCGGAGATGGCGTACACGTCAAAAACCCGGTGCTGCGGGTCAGGCGTCACCTCGTTCACAACCAGGTCGCGCCAAATCTCGGCGCGCAGCCGACGTCCGTTCTCCTCCCAGGTGTATGTTTCGTCGGGTGGGGTGGCTGCCAGCGTGTTGCCGTTATACTGGCGCGGCAACGGTCGCACCAGCTTACCATCCTTCGCCTTGCGCCCGCGGTGATGGTCGGGGAGAACGTTGCGCCGTGCCGTGAAATTGGTCGCCAGGCGGATGACATAGCCCTCAATCCCCGTCTCTTGCAGAACGCTGATTTTCATCCCGGCATCCACCACCACCATTTCGTCTTCCCGAAGACCTTTCTGGACGTGTTCGAGCGTCATCTGCCACAAACCGTTCTCGCTCGTGTCTTTGGGATGTACCCGTTCAAAAGCCCGTGGCAGGGCCATCCGCTGCCCATTCAGTTCACCTACTTCCCCGCTGATGCCACAAATCACCGCCGGCAAAGCCCGATTGGCCGCCGGGTGATCGTGCTTGCTGGGGCATCTTTTCAGCGCTGGACGCCAAAACACCGTGATATCCACCGTCACCGGAACATATCCTTCGTAACGATGCTCCTGCCAGCCTTTCAATCCCATCACATATTCCCGCCACAGATGCAACAGCACGTCTATCTGCCAGGTGCCTTTGCGAAAGGCTACCCACGCCCTGCGAATGGCCGCATCCGACAATCCCGTTGCTTTCAGCGCCGGAAACATGGCTCCACGGTTCGGCAAGCGCGCCCCGCTCACCATCATCCCCATGAAATGGAACAGGGCAAGATTGGTCCCCACCAGAAGACGTTGAAGCAACGTAACCAAAACACTTGTGGTATGATTTGTCATGGTAATGGGCTCCTTGCTGTGGTCTTATGTTGGGTAACACAAGATTACCACGCATTGAACCCATTACCAACCTTTTTATCAACATCAGTTAGCGGAAACTAAAGGTCATGATCAATATTGAAAAACAGGTGGCTTATTGGCGAGACGGAGCGGTTGAAGATTGGGAAATCGCTCAGGAATTGATCGAACGCGGCAGAACACGCCATGGACTATTCTTTGTCCATTTGAGCCTGGAAAAGTTGCTCAAAGCTCATGTATGCCGTCATACCCAGGATTTGGCTCCCAGGCTCCATAACCTGTCCATAACCTGGTACGCCTGGCTGAACTGGCCGCACTTCCCCTGAGTCAGGCCTAGGTAGATGTCCTGGCGGAGATAAACGCCTTTCACATCGAAGGCCGTTATCCCGATGTGCTGATTCCACCACCCTCCCAAGATGAAGCAGAAGGCTATTTGCGGCGGGCACAGGAGATATACCGATGGCTGATGAAGCGATTGTAAAGGTGGTCAGGCGGTACCTGCAAGCCCTGGTGCGGCATGGTATTCCTGTTCGCTTTGGTGTACTGTTTGGCTCTCAGGCGAGTGGTCATCCCGACCCCTGGAGCGACATTGATGTGCTGGTGGTGTCACCCCGGTTTGACAACGAACGCCGGCGGGATGACGTGAACCTGCTATGGCGAGTGGCGGCCCGCACCGATAGTCGCATCGAACCTGTTGCGGTTGGACAGCGCCAGTTTGAAGAGGATGACAGCAGTGCCCTCATTGAGATAGCCCGTCGCGAGGGCCTCATTGTGCCTCTCGCTCAAGCGGCAATGAGGCCGAATCGGACGGCTGATTGAAAGATCTGTCGGAGGAATGTTTCCATGTCCGAACCCATCCTGATTCAAGAACAACGCGTCATCCTGCGACGCCTGCGCCAGACGACGGCGCACCATAGCCAACTCACCACCACCGCCGATGCCCAATGGCAAAGTCAAACGCGCATAAAATAAACACAGGAGGTGTACAATGACCGTTTCAGCATTGATCCAACAGCAACGCCAAATCCTGCACACGCTCCATAGCGCAGTAAGCCAGTATCAGCAGCAAATCGCCGAGGCCCAAGAGCGCCTGGAGCGTACCCTGGAGCAAATCCAGGCAGACAAGGCCGCCGCCGAGCAAGAAGCAAAGCGGGAGTACGAACAGGCAAGGGACAAATACATCACCACAATCCTGGATGCAGAATTGCCCATGAGTGGAGTTAAGGAAGAACATAGGGCGAGCAGAGAACAAGCGAGAGAAAAATTGCGCGCTCAGATGCTTTCAGAGATAGAGAAAAATGAACATATAACAGTAAAAGCAGATTTTGAGTCAGGTGATATGTCTTCAATTAAGGAGCAAATTCGAGAAGTTGGCAGAATTAGCAAAAAATCAGTGGATTCAGAAAGCCTTCTGGGTGCTACTTTGCTAGCAATAGGATTTTTGATTTTTGTCGGTCTCTTAATCAGATTAGTCTTTTTTCACCAGAATCTAATCCTATGCCAGCGACTTGGTGTATTTTGCCCATCTTCCTCACTGCAACAGGGATCTATATAAACAGTAAACGACGCAAAGCAGCCTTAGCAAAAAGATCACACTGTATCGAGCAATTGAGTTATTCTTATCGAAATTGGTTAAAATTGATTATTCAGCGTTCCGAAATGCAAAGCTTAGAAGCACAGCAAGCATATCAGCAAGCGCTTGAGCAGGCAAAGCAAGAGCTTTCAAACAATACGCACCAATTACGCTCCAATGTGCTCTAGACCGGCAAAGTCAGCTTGACGTGACCCCACTGAAGACGTAGGATAGCGACACATCGCTGTTTCGTGAAGGAGTCGCGCAGGAAACGCTTGAATCGCCCGACGGCTGTGCGCAGCGAGGTGCTGCAGTGCCTGCAGCCAACCTGTCCGCTCTGCGGTGGACCGACCTGGCGACCGGATCCCAATCGCCGACGGGTGGTCACGCTGGAGGGGGTGGTCGAGTTGCGCCTGCGCATGCAGCAGTGCCGCACGTCGACCTGCCCACGCGCTCACACACCCTACCGTCCCGAGGCCGAGGGGCGCTAGAGCCTGCCGCAGCACGCGTTTGGCCGTGATGTCATCGCCGAAGTCGGCCGTCTCCGCTCCCAGGCGCACGCCAGCGTCCCTGCGATCCACCAGCGACTCCAGGCCCGCCACCTGCCGATCAGCGAGCGCCGGGTGACCAACGTGCGCGACCGCGATGATGCGCTGGTGGCGCTGCAACTGAACGACCCGGCCCGGCTCAGGGCGGCGACGCAGGCGGCTGGGAAGGTGGTGCTGGCACGCGATGGCCGGCAGCCGACGGTGGGGAACGACGTCCGCTGGGGAGTGCGCGACTGGCTGTCCGGCGCCATCCTGCTGGCGCGCAGCCTGCTGGCGGCCACCGCTGACGACCGCGCGCCGCTGCTGACTGCGGTCAAGGAGGCGCTTGCCGTCCCAATCGTCGGGGTCATCTCGGATGGTCAGCCGTCGGTGCGCAACGCGATGGCGCAGGCGCTGCCGGATGTGCCGCATCAGCGCTGCCAGGTTCCCTACCTGCAAGCGGCGGCCACGCTGGTCTCCGAGGCTGACCGGCATGCGAAGCAGGAGCGGAAGAAGCGCCTGCGCGGAGTGCGCCCGCTTGCGCGCGCTGGGGCGGAGCAGGACAACCCAGCGGCGACCCTGGAGGGCGTGGATGCGGTCGCCATCCGCAGCGCGCTCAGCGACGATGGGCTGGCCCCGCTCGATGGGCCCGGATTGCGGTTGCAGGAGCGTCTCCGCCAGATCCAGCGCAGCATGCAGGCGATGGCGCAACAGGGGGATCGCGTCCGCTGCTGACCACACTGCTCCGACTGGTCGAGCGAGCATTGGACGAGACCGCCGCGCTGTGGGCGCCAATCCGACGCGCCGACACACTGGTCTGGCAGGCGGCGACGGTGCTCAACACTGGGGCGGGACTGCCAGCCGACCAGGTGCAGGCCGCCTACCTGCGGGTGCGACGACGGATGGGACTGGTGAAGCGACACGGTGGCACGCTGGAAGGTGCGCTGACGCACGTCCTGAAGGTGACGCGCAGCTACGCGCCGGGGTTGTTCCACTGCGATACGCATCTGGACATCCCGCGCACAAATCATGGACTGGAGCAGTGCTTCGGGCAGCATCGTCATCACGAGCGCCGTACGACTGGGCGGAAACGGGGGACGCCCGACACGGTGTTGCGTGGCCCAGTGCGCCTGATAACGAGTGTCGCCAGCCGGCTGCAGCGCTGGACGGCCGCTGAGTTGGCGCCATCAAATGTCGCTGCCTGGCGCGAGGTGCGCCAGGCGGTGTGGGCACGCTTCGCCACCCGTGCGCAGGGTCTGCGCTTCCGCCGCGATCCGGACGCCTATGTGCGCGGCCTGGAGCAGCAGTTTCTCACGTCAGGTTTGCCGGTCTAGATAGGAACATATAGCGATGATCGTTCAAGCACCTTGTTATTCCCCAATTTAAACAGACGCATTCGGTGCGTTTGTTTGTACTACGATTTGTTGCAAGGCAAGAACGGGCGATTGGCAAATATTGATAGATTTCTTGGAAGTGGGTTTCAACCCGAGCGTATATTTGTGATTGCTTTGTTATGCGGTGATACTGGTAGTGGACTATTTCTTGATATTGGTTATTTCTTGAAGAATATGTTTCCTGAATCGCTAGCACTTTGCATCCTGACCGTTCCCGAAATATATCCGTCTGCATCCCACTTCTCAGATTACTTCAGGGGCAATGCTTATGCAGCGATAAGGGAATTAGAACATTTTTCCAGAAGCCATTACGAATTTGGTCCCGAAAATTATCGTCTTGTTTTTGACGGTGTGAATCCATTTTCCGAATACTGGGTAGTTGGCAACGAAGAGTTCGCTGGTTCAAAATCTGATTTATCAGCCTATTTTACAGAAATTGCACGAATTATGACTGAAAAAGTTGTATTATCAGGTTCTTTAGATGACAAAGCAGTGTATTTACCGTTATCAGAACATATCCAGTATTGGAAGTCTTGGGAGCAATCATTTCACAAGGTTATGAGCGACGGCGATTTTTCGCTTTATATCAGTCGTGAACTTGAATAAAAGCGGCATAACACCGGCTTGCAGTTGACGCCGCTCCGCTGCGCTTCGCGGCGGCTGAAGCGCAAGCCGTTAGGCTGCTTATCTGCTATCAAGAAAGTGCGCAAAAGTGCGCACACTTCTCTTCCTGCCCCGACGTGTCTTGATGACCACCGTCGTCTCTGACAGGCGTGACTTTCCCGGCTGCGGCGGGGACGGTCCCCGCTGCAGCGCCGCCATTACTGGTCGGACTCGCCACGGGTAGGGCAGTTTCGGTTGCCAGCCGTTTCAGGTTCCGCGCCGCATTGAGGTCACGGTCATGGCGCTCGCCACATTGCGCACACACCCATTCTCGATCGCTCAACGTCAGCGCCTCGTTCTTCCAGCCACACTTGGAACAGAGTCGGCTACTTGGATACCAACGATCGGCGATGATGAGATGAGTACCGTAGCGTTTCGCCTTGTATTCCACCTGCGAGCGGAACACACCAAAGCCCACGTCAGAGATGGCGCGGGCGAGTCTCTCGTTCGCGAGCATCCCTTTGACGTTTACATCCTCGATCACTACCGCTTGGTTTTCGCGGCAGAGTCGGGTCGTGAGCTTATGAGTAACGTCCGCTCGGAGATTGGCAAGGCGGGCATAGAGCCTTGCCAATGTCGCAGCGGACTTTCGCCGGTTGTTCGATACCGGCAGGCGCGTTCCTTTGGGCAGGCGGGCATGGCGTCCAAACCCCGCCATCTCTTTGGCGGCTTGCAGCTTGCGGCTGAGACGCCGACCGCGAATCTTGAGGCGACGCAGCGCTGCGTTGAGCGGCTTTGGCGCTTCGATGACTTCGCCGCTGGAGATCGTTGCGGCAGCCGTAACGCCCAAGTCGATGCCGTTGACATCGTGCGCCGTGCGACGCCGATAGCATTGCGCATCAGGCACTTCGACCTGTATGGCCACAAACCAACGATCCGCCGTGCGCGAGACCGTCGCGCCCAGTATCTTTCCTTTGAAGCGCAGTTCCTCGGTCATGGCGACGTCGCCGATCTTGGGTAGGCGGATCGTCTTGCCGTCCAGACGGAACTTGTCGTTGGCTACGTAAAAGCTGTCGCGGCAGCGCCCCTTTTTCTTGAAGCGCGGTGCGTGCGCCTCTTTGCCAGCCTTGAGGTCGGTGAAGAATCTTTCCCAGGCTTTGGCGAGATGGGCAAACGGCTGGGCGTGTGCGTCCCGGTGAATGTCTCGCAACCACGGCCGTCCCTTCTCGTCGAGCCACTGTGGGTCGGTGTATTTGATGGCGTTGAACTGCTTTTTGAGCGCCATGGCGTTTGGCCTGCCGCCTGCTGCGTATTGCCTGTTCCACTCATTGAGCGCCCAGTTCCAGACACGCCGCGCCGTGCCGCAGGCGCGCTTGACGTAGTCCACCTGCTCAGGAGTCGGACAAAGAGCGATCTTGTGGGTTCGTTGCATGGTTGGGCCTGTTTGACGCCATGTGCATCCTGTTTCAGCGCTGCATCCACCTGCTTTCGATCGTTCCTCACACCGTATCGCCGAGACGAACAACCGTGCACGATGGTCATCACGTCTTGCACCATTTCCGGTTCGGGAGACAGCCGTTCCTGGGTGAGCACCAGCACTGCGCAGCCATGGGTTTTGGCGTCATGTTCGAACCACTCAACGCCGAAACGGGTGAGGCGGTCCCGGTGCGCGAGGATCAGCATCGTGACGTCCCGTCGCCCGATCTCGTCCATACGGGCCAGAAACCGCTTGCGCGTGACGTTCAGCCCGCCGCCCACTTCCTCGATACACTCGACCCCCGCCAATCCCTTCGCCACCACGACCTCTTCCAGCACGTTGCGCTGATTCGCCAGGTCCGGCTGCTGTGCCGCACGCGATACCCGACAGGAGGCGACCAGCGTGGTTGGCGCATGGTTCGCCTGCCGCAAACCGATGAACTCACGGATTTGCGTCTCAGGGGAGAGACGGCGGTTGCTGTCCGTTCGGGCCACCGGAATCAGCCTTCCTTCGCGTTCCCAACGCTGCAACGTCTTGACCGAGACACCAAGGAGTGTTGCGGCTTTCCCTGTGCGCATGGTGTTTTCCATGAGCACCGTTATACACTATCGCGTACTATAAGTCAAACTAGAGTCCGGCTCCCTATGGGGCTCTAAACAGATGATTTCAAGAGGTTGTTTTGGTGATGAGTGAAACTACGACCTTGGTCTTACCGCTTGCCGTAAGAGAATCTCATAGTCTCTATCGTTCCAAGATCGACTCCTGTGCAAAAAGGTTGAACGTTACCAACTGAAACATGAGATGGAACGCCGCTCAGGGGCAAGGAAGAAGCACCGGAAAAGCGAACCAATCATATCTGCCGCCGGTGCCAAGGCATTTTCTGCTTGACGGCTGCTCTGTTCTTTCGGTCCTCCAGGCCATTCCGCCTTTTGCTACGCCAGCAGGTAACGGTGCATTGGCCGCATGGTGCTCACGGTGGCCGAACCTATCACCATCCCGGCAGCCCGGAACACCCCTCGTACCGGCAACGTGCCTGCCGGAAAAGGATGCCTGACGCTGCGCACAATGGCTTCGATAGCGGCACGCAGATGGTGTCCGAGGGGACAGTCGGCTTGGGCGATTTTCCGCCGTTGTGCACGCCGCAGAGCGGCCTGGTCGAAACGCAACCGGGTGTCGGGTTGTTGCTTGTACGGGGTCACCGGGCATGTCTCGCGCAGTGGACAGCTCTGACAGGTCGCTTGCAGGAAGCGGGCCAGGAAGGAGGCCTGCTCTGCCGAGTGCGTGCCTTCGACCGTGTGCCCGTTGGGGCAGGTCATCTGTTGCGGTTGACCGTCTGCAGCGCAGGCACCCGCGAAGTCGTGCAGGCCCAGACGATGTTCATCGGGAGTGCGTCCGCGCAGCGCCGTCTGAATGTGCGTGATGCCCAAGGCATGCAGCAAGGCATCGGGTTGCTCGTTGGCAGAGGCGCCGTCTGTGATGGCAGCCCGCAAGCCGGTGCGTGCTTGCAAGCGGGGAGCGGCTTCCAGCAGCACCTGGGGGTCGTCAGTGTTGGCCGGTGCAACGTGCGGAATGCGTCATGAGTTGAACGGGATTGTCTGGGTCGCCAGGCTGGCTCAGGTGGGCGGAGAACCCCGGCACACGTTGTCCGTGTTTTGCGCGGTAGGCCGCCTCCAGGTCGTCAGGCGATTGCGGACGGGAAGCGCTCAATTCGTCTCCCTTTTTGCCCTCCAACCGCTCGGCGACTACCCGACAGTGTTCCACGCCCACCCGCGCCGGTACGGCGTAGGTCGGGTGGGTGTGATCCTCCGCTTCCAATGCGCGCACCAGGCGGCGCATGTCCGTGCCGATGCGCTGAAGCTGTTCGGCCAGGTCTTCCGTCTTCAGGCGATAGACGTATTGCCCGGCATGCCCCTTCAGATCTGGCGCCAACAACTCCGCATCGCGCCGCTGGTCGGCTTCCCCCACCATACGATGCACCCGCTGCAACACCGTCACCAGCAGGTGCACGCGTCCCATCCGCCGAATGTTGGAAGCCAGCAGCGTGCTGTCCATGCGCTGGTTGCCCGTCTTGCGCGAAAAGGCATGGATGTGAGCGTCAGTCCCCTGCGCGAAGGCCTGGTCAAGGAGATTGACGCCGGTTTCCTGCATATAGCGGCTGAGACGTTCGCGGAAGGAGTACAAGGTGCGCAGGTCAACATCCCCCGCGCTCAACTGACGATACCCAATGGCATAGCGCACCAGAACGTCGAAGCAGGCGTTATCGTCCAATTCTGCATCCGTCTAACCGTTGGCTGCTTTGAGAAATTCCAGCGATACCAGCACGGTGACTGGCACATGCGGACGCGAAGGCAGGTCTGCCTACCACCCTTCGCAGGGCGTTTCATCCAGACGGCAAAAGAAGTGCTGGGAGAAGGTTTCCGCCCAAGAGTTGTGCAAGCGTTTGCGCAGCGGCTCAGGCAATTCATCCACATGGCTGGGGAGAGGGATGTGCAGGTGACGGCTGTTCTTGCGGAACATGACGGCTCTCCGAGAGTTTGGGTTGCCCGCATTATATTAAGGTTTGCCCATTTTGAGGAGGGTATTCGGATAAAATTTGTCGACTCGTTTTTGCAGTGGAGTCATTAGTTAAAATACCCGATGCGTAGGTGGTTGAGATGAAGAATAAAAAAACAGGATTGCTGACCAAACGCTAGTGGTTACCGTGTACTCACAGCAACATGATGGCAAGTCGCTCCGATACATGAGGTTATACAGAGCGTTTGCCCTACTTGAAATACTAACTGACCATTCCCCTCGAATTGAGATAGGTTGTTCACCTGTTGCCTACTCTTCGCGGAGAATATAACCCACACTACGCACTGTATGAATCAGACGCGGTTCACCATTCGCCTCGAGTTTTTGCCGCAGATAGCGTACATACACTTCGAGGATATTACTCTCACCCCCGAAATCGTAATTCCATACCCGGTCGTAAATAATATCGCGGGTGAGGACCTGATTGGGATGGCGCATAAAGAGTTCGAGGAGATCGTACTCTTTCGCAGTCAGTTCTACCCGTCGTTCACCGATACGTACTTCCCGTGAGCGGGTATCGAGCGTTAAGTTGGCGAAACGCAACACATCTTGCGATTGAGCAGCTTGCCGACGGCGCAACTGGGCCCGAATCCGTGCCAGTAATTCCTCGAAGGCAAACGGCTTTACCAGGTAATCATCGGCCCCGGCCTCAAGGCCGGCTACCCGATCGCGCACGGCATCGCGTGCTGTGAGCATAATGATAGGCACATTTGAATCTGCACGGAGTCGACGAGCGACCTCGAAACCATCAACGCCCGGCAGCATCAGATCAAGTACGATCAGATCGTAGTCAATCGTAGCTGCTAACTCTAAACCGCGTGTGCCGTCGAAGGCCACATCGACCTGATACCCTTCAAGACTAAGGCCCCGACGCAGAAATGAGGCTATTTCAGTCTCATCTTCAATAACTAAAATTCGTATCATACTCGTAGTATACGCAGACAGAGCAGGCTCGTCAATGCGGTAAGGTTGTGTGGGATTTTCAAAGTTTTTTCCCGCCTGACAGTGGTAGGAGCGGGGATAGGGGTAAGTGGTAGGGGCAACCCACTCTGGATAGCGACATACTGATGCGGCGAGCGATAGTTCCTGGTCACGCACCACAAGACCTGAGCTAGTGGCCCGCACTCCCGGAGGTAGTAAGAGTGTTTTTCAGACACGATCTATGCTGTAAGGTATATGACTGCATCCTACTCGTATCACGTCTTGCTCATAGATGAGGAACGGAAGAAGACGGAAATTGGACGTCCCTTTTCAGTGGGGGGGCTGCCGCACCTTATCCTTCCTGTCGTTTTTGATCGGGAAGGAATAAGGTGTGGCTCGCCAGCACATCCTAATGCGGCTCACTATCCAGTTCGTTGAGAAAATCCTCTGGATGCTGCCGAATCTCCAGACTACGCTGCTCGATCTCTCGTCGTAACTCACGGCGTAGACGGGCTGCCATCCAGCGCCGTCGTTGTTCGGCAGTTTCGATCCGGAGAGGTGGCACCGGGCACGGACGAAACTCCTCGTCAACGGCAACCATCGTAAAGTAGCAGGTCATCACGTGACGCTGCGTCCGAGCGGTAATGTTTTCGGCGACCACTCGAATCCCAACCTCCATCGAGGTGTTTCCAGTATAGTTGACCGAAGCCAAAAATGTAACCAGCTCGCCGACATGAATCCGGGCCCGAAAGATGACTTGATCTACTGAAACGGTGACAACGTAGCGTCCAGAATAGCGTGAAGCACAGGCATATGCCACTTGATCGAGCAGTTTCAGAATATGACCGCCATGCACATTACCGGCAAAATTGGCCATATCCGGTGTCATCAGCACAGTCATTTGCAGAGTGCGAAATTGTTCAGTCTGTGACTGCTCATGAGAGGATTGCATACACCATCCCACTCCCTGGATCAGGTATGAGTTTACTACTGTTTTTCAAGTATACTCATCCGAGATACGAGACGGTCGTGTTCATGTTGCCTGGTGCCGGCTTTTCAAAGAGCAGAAGATAGTAGCGCCATAGACCGGCATTCAGTGTTCTGGTCTGGGCAATACAGGCTCGCATGGCGGCTATCTGGAGATTAGACTGTAGGCGTAGGGCGTGAAGGATTAGGGCCGCAGGTAGAGTTAATTGCGCAAAATGACCGAGGAATCGTAACGATGGCCCGGCGCTGAGCGTCAGATCATCACGTTGGCGTAACCGTAAACCGGTATGCTCTGCTAACGCAACCAGTTCATCGGCAGTCAGCAGATCAGGCATGGCCCACGGTTGCAACCAGGCCCGTAGTTGCTGACGCTCGGCAGATGTCAGCGTGGAACGAGCGGCAAAGCGGTCGGCAACGATCAACCGTCCGCCCGGACGAAGCAGGCGAATGATCTCGGTAAGGAGCGCTGGTTTATCGGGCGCGTGGCAGATACTCTCCAGCATCCAGATCACATCACAACATCCACTCCGTAAAGGGGTGGCAGCGTAATCGGCACAAAGAAACTGCGCATGACCAGCACGCCGGGCACGTTTTGCCTGTTCGGGTACTATCGTTATGCCGATGACCGGCCCCTGGTGGCTGGCTGCAATGCGGTTGGCACTGGCCCCGGCGCCACAGCCAGCATCTAACAGACACTCACCCGGTTTCAGGTCAACGGTCGCCAAGAGCGTTTCATCAATGGAACGAAGTGCAGCTCGATGACTGCGCGCCTGCTGCCATAACCCGGCATGCATCGCCTGCGACCCACGAATCCAGCCGAACACGCGAAACATCCAGTCGGTCTGACGGTAGAAGGCACGAACAGCTTGATGATGAGCAGACATGGCTATCGAAATGACCAGATACGCACTGTCGAGTCATAACTACCGCTGGCCAGCAGATGACCATCTGGGGTAAATGCAACACAGGTAACACTTTCATTATGGGAACCGAGTTCCCAGCGTAACGTTCCATCACTGATTTGCCAGACGCAAACAACCCGACCGTAGTGGGCACTGGCGAGGTAACGACCATCGGGGCTGAATGCCAGCCCAAAACATGCACCGGCAGGTGTGGACAGAACTTGCAGTGGTTGACCATCGGTAACACGCCAGATAAAGATCATACCATCGGCGCTGGCACTTGCTGCCAGACTACCATCTGGACTTGCTGCCACGCTAAAGATAGTATCACCATGACCGCGTAGAGCGTACATCAGCGAGCGATCCGCCATTCGCCAGATGCGAACTATTCGATCATAGCCGGCCGAAAATAGTAACGATCCATCAGGACTAAAAGTAAGACTATTGATCAGGCCCTCGTGACCGACGAAAGTACCGATTGACTGTCCATCAGTGCGATCCCAGAGGTAGATCACCTGATCCCAACCACCAGTGGCAATCACATGACCTTGCGGTTGAAATGCCACACTGAAACAAGCACCATGGCGCTTTGGGTCACCAAGGTGGAAGAGAAACGTTCCATCTGCCACACGCCAGACTCGTACCCCATGGAGCCGACCGGCTGCGGCCACCAGTTGACTATCGGGGCTGAACGCTATCGCGTTGATCTCACCGATATGACCGTTGATCGCCTGACGCAACTCAATATCGGGTAAATTCCACAGCCGGAGCATCCCATCCCATGATCCGGTTGCCAGTATCTGTTGATCTGGGCTGAACGCCACACTGCTTACCCAGCTTTGCACCGCCAGTATCTGATATAACAGCGGCTGTTGCGATACCCTTGCCGGTGGAATCGGTTGTTCAAGCTGAAACAGCCGATGATGGACGGCTAACAACTGTCGGCTCGGTCGCAGCGCCAATCGTTCTGGTTGGCGTAACCGTCGTCCAACCAACAAACCGTATTCACTATCGCGCAATTCAGGCGCAATCAGCACCTCAAGAGTCATGGCATCGACGGTGAGTAAACCGGCTTGAAAGAGTAATTGCAGATCGGCGCGCAACAATAGCGCATTGTGCGGTTCGAGTGGCCCCTGGGGATCGATTAACGTTGGTCGTAAGACAGCACGAACCTGACAGCCACTAATCGCACAGGTTCCATGGTAAGCAACCAACAATTCACGCCACAAAACATCGAGTGCCGACGAAGCGGGGTCGGCTGGTGTAGCGAGGAATCGGCCAGGAAATGATTGCTGCTGCATTGTCGTGTCGGACTTCCATCATACAAAACGGCACTGTTCCCACGTGGTAATCATCAGGATAGTGCTCATAGATAAACTACGGCTGTGTACGACCGATTGGCAAAATAACTTTTCTTTCAAGTGGATGAACATTGAAGTATCACATGATCGATGTACGACATGCCGACAAGCGAACAACACACTCAATAATAGTAATAGTAAGAGCGTGGTGTCATGACAATTTGCCTGTGCCAGATCGGTACGCGCGATGGTCATTGCCTTGATCCAGCCTGCAATGGGGAAGGCCGACGAAGATAATGAGCGGTCATCGCGCCTGATTCGGGATACCACTTAGGCACGAAATTGCTCTTGGAGCTACGAGAGAAACGGATTCCCGGCTGTCTCGCCATTCAGTACCGGAGGCATGCATATCCAGTGCTACCCTGTTGGCGAGGAAAATGGCGAAGATAGCAATCTTAAGATTTTTTAACCACCTGGATACCGTCACGAGATCCTCTGGCGTATTGATATTTACCAGAGAGCGGCACTCCGGATCAAATTGCTGCCAGAGTTCAGGGCCAGGATCAACCCAACGCAGCGTCGTTAATACTACTTGTAAGCGGCGTTCACCGGCGGCAAAAGCCCGGCGTAGCGGATCGAGGGCACTCTGCCGGTAGATAGCCAGAAGTGGTTGCGGTGATCCTGGTGCTCCAGGATCAGTTGGCGCCAACACATCACCAACAAACGGCCAGTGTGCCAGAGCTGAAAGCAGTGCTGGTTCAATGAGTGGCATATCAGCGGCAATAACCAGAGCTGCCGGTGTGTGCATTGCCTGGAGACCGCTGATCAGACCGCCAAGGGCACCACTTCCCGGCTCTTCATCGGCGACGATGCGAGCCGGTAGATCGGACCACGCGGCGCCGTCGTTCATCACGACGATAGTCTCAACACAGAGTGGTTTGAGCAAATCAACGGCGTGCCCAAGCAAATGCGGTCCCTGATCTCCCCACAATCGTAATCGCCGCTTGTCGGTGCCAAAACGACGACTGCGCCCGCCGGCTATCACAATGCCACTTAACGGATGATCAGACATATCAGCGGATGTTCAGACACAGACAGATGGTAATCAGGAGCCAACTTTACCGAGTGAGGCCAGAAACTCGGCGTTGCTCTTAGTCTTGGCCATACGGGTCAACATCAGCTCAGCGCCCTCATTTTCGCCAAGCATACTGACCATCCGGCGTAACATCCAGCTCTGGCGCAACGTTACCGGATCAAGCAGAAGGTCTTCACGGCGTGTTCCTGAGCGCTGGATGTCAACGGCGGGGAAGATACGCTTCTCGGCCAGTTTCCGGTCGAGGTGAAGCTCCATGTTGCCGGTACCCTTAAACTCTTCGTAGATTACGTCATCCATCCGTGAACCGGTATCGACCAGACATGTTGCGATAATGGTCAGTGAACCACCATCTTCGATATTACGTGCCGAACCGAAGAAACGCTTCGGCGGGTAGAGTGCTGCCGGGTCAACTCCACCAGAGAGAGTACGTCCGCTTGGTGGCATGGCAATATTATAGGCGCGGGTCAAGCGCGTTAGTGAATCCATCAGGATAACGACATGGCGGCCATGCTCTACCTGGCGCTTTGCTTTTTCGAGCACCAGTTCAGCAACCTTAATATGTTGTTCAACCGGTTCATCAAAGGTAGCGGCAACAACCTCGCCTTTAACCGAACGACGCATATCGGTCACTTCTTCGGGACGTTCTCCAATTAAGAGCACAATAAGCTGAATATCGGGGGCATTGGTCGTCACCCCATTTGCAATCGCTTTCAACAACATTGTCTTTCCGGCCTTGGGTGGGGCGACGATCAACCCACGCTGACCACGTCCAATCGGTGCGATAACATCAACAATGCGCGTGGGCAAAATATTTGGCTCTGTAGAGAGCACAATCTGCACATTCGGGTGGATAGGGGTCAACTGTTCAAAGAGGGGACGTTTCTGCGCCATCTCTGCTGGTAGGCCGTTGATTCGTTCGACGTACAGCAGTGATGGGTAGCGCTCAAGTTCTTTTGGTGGTCGAACCCGACCTTCAATCATATCGCCGGTACGCAGATTGAAGCGCCGAATCTGCGATTGAGCGACATACACATCATCTGTGCTGGGACTGAGTCGCGCATTGCGCAGAAAGCCATGCCCATCCGGGACAATTTCTAGCAGACCAGCGCCCTGGGTGGTCACCGGTTCTTCAAGAACAGCGGTTGCTACGGTTGATGTAGTGGTGATGTCACCTTCACCAGATGACACCGCGTCACCATTTACCCGTCGCCGACGGCGACGAGTTCTGTCTGTTGTGTCAGAAGTTCCTGTAGTCATAGATTTTTCTTCCATCTTGTGATACATTACTCCTCTTTGTGGGATTGTTCAGGCGACTGTGCAGCTTCGCCAGATAATGTACCCGGTAGACGATCTGCCGGACGTTCACGATATCCAAGCGCTTCAAGGCGTTGACGAATCTCTTCGATCCCTTTGGCGCCCAGATTGCGGATGCCCATCAATCCACGATCATCAAGGCGCAGTAACTGACCAATGGTGTGAATATCCGCTCGCCGCAAGCTGTTGTAAGTACGAGTGCTCAATCCCAACTCATCAATTGAACGACTGGCGATCTCGTCGGGGATAGGTGGTGGCAAATGTGCTGGTTGCTCCACTTCTTCCGGCTGACTCAGGTTAACAATACGCCCGAAATACTGAGCCAGGATTTGTGCGGCATGGCTCAGAGCGTCACCCGGCTTGATTGTGCCATCGGTCCAGATTTCGATAATCAAGCGGTCGTAGCCGGTGAGTGGATCGTCACCAACCTCTTCGACCAAAAAGTTCACCCGTGGGATTGGACTGAAGAGAGCATCAACGGCGATTTCGCCAATCGGCATCCCGCTCACCGTATCCGCCAACTGCACGCCACGTCCACGCTCGACAGTAAGTTGCATCTCAAGGGTTGTGTGCTCGTCGTCAATCGTACAGATATAGTGTTGCGGGTTGACAATTTCTACGGTGCTGGGCGTATCAATATCTCTGGCGAACACAGGTCCAGGACCTTGTTTGACCAGTTGGAGCGCAACGGCGCGATCACTGTACGAACGGAGGCGAATTCCTTTGATATTGAGGACCAGTTGTGTCCCATCTTCTACTACGCCGGGGATGCTGGTAAATTCATGAATAACACCTGTTATCTTAATTCGGGTAATGGCCGCACCAGGGATAGACGAGAGCAGTACCCGACGGAGGGCATTCCCAAGCGAGGTGGCATGTCCCCGTTGTAATGGTGCAATTGCAAATCGACCGTAATTTTCAGCCGCAGCGATTAGGGTAACGCGAGGGGTGATAAGCGATAATTCAAGTGTTTCCATATTCCTGTTCCAGAAGACTCCGCAGCTTGGATCGCACCGGTTTCACATCTGCCGGTCTGGCGTGTTCAACAAATGATGCGCCTCGCCAGCCCAAGGCGTTTCGGCTCCATCAACTCAACCACAGTAACGAGAACGGGAAGCTGTGCTTACAGAGCGCCTGTTCGGCGGCGCTGTAGCGCAGTTGGTGGCAGAAATGCTCCCCAATGTGCGCGTGACCTTATTGTACCGGTGAGAGTTACACACTGTGATGGTCACAGACTCGTTATATAATACCACAAATTGTGATAAACGTGGCAATACAAGGAGTTGCTATGTTGACAGGCATTCGCCGTGAATGGCTTATAGCGACTCTTATTATGAGTGGTGTGAGCTGGATTTTGATCAGTCGTCCGCCGGATAATCATACCATGTCCGTTAGTCCACGAGCGGGTTTTATCGCGCCTGCGATTGTCTTGCCACAGCTCGATGGTGAGCTGGTCAGCTTAGATGCGTTCAAGGGACAGGTGGTGATCGTCAATTTCTGGGCCAGTTGGTGTGGCCCGTGTCGTGCCGAGATGCCAACACTCGAACGATTATACCAGATCGAACAGACACGTGGTCTGACAGTGCTAGCCGTCAACAGTACCTTCCAGGACGATCAGACGAATGTAGCGCAAATGCGACGCGATTTAGGTCTGAGCTTCCCAATTCTGCTCGACTACGAGGGTACGGTCGGTCATCGCTATGGTGTGCGCATGTTACCGACAACCTTTATCATAGATCGGCAAGGGGTGATTCGGCAAGTTCTGTTTGGTGGGCCATTGAGCGAGGCGAGCTTACGGAACGCTGTTGAACCGCTCCTGCGTGAAGAGTGATCGGGTTGTTTCGTTCTTAACGATGCTCGCTTGACCACGAGCGAGCAATGTACATCTATGCTTCCAGTCGTAAACATTGGCCCATTTGCCTTATACACGCCTGGCTTGATCTTCTTGCTGGGGAGCTGGTTGATCGTACAGGCAGTTCGGCGTGCTGCATTTACCCGGGGTCTCGACGGTGAGCGAATGGAAATCATTGTCGTCATTGTCCTCGTCAGCGGGATAATTGGCGTTCGTGTAGGCTATGCCCTTGCCGCATGGCCGGCTTACGTAAACGATCCTTGGGCATTCCTATCTCGTGATCTGCAAGCGTTTTCGTTGCCGTATGGAATTGTCACTGGTGTCATTGTTGGTAGCTGGCAGCTCTGGCGTCAACGTTGGCCACTATGGGTCGTTCTCGATACTCTGGCGCCGGGAGTAGCCCTGGCTGCCCTCACCTATGCCCTCATGCAATTCGCCAGTGGTGATGGTTACGGCTTACCCTCAACAGTACCATGGGCGATTCCACTTTGGGGCGAATACCGTCATCCAACCCAACTGTACGCCGCGCTTACTGCGCTAATAGCGCTGATCGTCTGGCGGAAGAATTATCGCAAGCCGCAACCCGCCGGGAGTCTTTTTCTCAACGTTTGTGCAATCCTGGCCGCCGGTACCCTGATTGGTAATGGCTTCAGCGCAGCCGACTGGCTCTTGCCGGGTCGGGTGAGAGCATCACAAGTTATTGCGCTGGCAGTCCTTATCTTGATTATCTGGGTTCGGCCTAAAATAACGCTGCAACCAAAGATCCAATAACACGATATACTAACAGCAATATAATCTCTTCTTTCCAGTAAGAAAAGACCCATGCGAGTACTGATCGTCGAAGATGAATTGATTATCGCTCAAGACCTCAGCCATACTCTGAAGCGCATTGGCCATTCGGTGATCGACGTCGTTACAAGTGGTGAGGATGCGCTCAGATCGGTTGAACGTCAGATGCCCGATCTCGTCTTGATGGATATTCGTTTGAGCGGAAGCATGGACGGAATTGAAGCTGCCCGGCGGATATACAACCGCTGGGGGATTCCAGTTGTCTTTCTCACCGCTCACGCTGACGATCAAACGGTACGTGAAGCATTACTGGCCGAACCATGGGCATATCTCCTGAAACCCTTCGACGAACGCGAACTCGAAGTTGCTATCACGGTGGCAGCGTATAAACACCGCTTGGAACGCCGTCTCAGATCAAGTGAGCGCCATCTGCGTACTACACTGACCAGTATTGGCGATGGGGTGATTGTCACCGATCCGCAGAGTCGTATCACCTTCGTCAATCCGGTAGCCGCTCGCATGCTCGGTATCAGTCCCGAGGAAGCTATTGGCTGGCCGCTGGCCCGTGTCTATACCCTGGTCGTCACCAATACCGGCTTACCCGCAGATAGCGCCGCGAACAATGCCATGAGCGATCTCCCAATGCCAGTGACGTTGTTGACCCGCCATGGTGAACAGTTGTTGGTTGAACACACGGTTACGCAAATTACTGGCGATGATGGGGTTAACGAGGGTGTGGTGATTGTGTTTCGCAACGTGAGCGAACGACAACGCGCCATTGATCAATTGCAAGAAGCGCGCCGACAGTTGCATCAGACGCAACTTCAGCTCGATCAGTATCGGCAGGCAATTACTACCCTGGGATCGCTGGCGTATAGGCTGCGGGAATCCCGCTCACCTCAGCAAGTCTATGCAGCAGTGATCACGGCTGGCGCAACGCTTCTGCCTGCGTACCGTGGGACACTTCTCATCTACCAGCGCGATACCGATCTCGTTCATCCTGTGGGGCATTGGGGTGAACCACTGGTTCACCGACCGGTGCCGCGTTGCTCTTGTTGGGGAGAACGGCGTTGGGCGTTGAGTATGGCTCAAGATGACCATGTCTGTCATTTCATCCCAAACGGTCTGCTTGGTGAGCGAATGTGTCTTCCGATTCATCAACAGAACGAAACTGTTGGGGTGTTGAGTCTGTATCATCCCGATCCCAGCGATGGTGGTAGTTATCAGTTGGCGGCTGTTGTTGCCGATCTGGCCAGTTTGGGTCTGAGTGCTCTTGCCGACTGCCCTGGAACCGATTCGTTATCATCGAATGATGCCTGAGTTCAAGACAGAGCGTACCGAAAGTACGAAGATCGCATCTACGGTATGGGTAAAAGACTTAGTATCTTTAATCGCTTTTGTCACTCGGTAGATATATCAATATTCTCTGTGATAAAGATTATCTGTTTGCAGTAACGTCACCTATGATATTGACTATCGCATCCCTGGTCAAACATTGCTACTGCCGATGCAGAAGATCGCCGTCGCACGCTCAGGCAGCAGAACTCTGGATTGGCACGAGATTAATACCCCGGCGATCAGCAGGGAGTTGAGCCAATGGACATAACTGATCAACCAGTAGTACCGCTGTTACGGCTATACGTCGCCGGGGCCACCAACCGTTCGACCCGTGCCATTACAACGGTACGACGATTGTGCGAACGGTATCTCCCCGGACGTTATCGGCTTGAGGTGATAGATGTGTATCAACAACCTGAGCGGGCACGTGAGGATCATATCATTGCTACGCCGACTCTCCTGATCGTTCACCCCGGTCCACCAACTGCCTTTATCGGCGAGTTACGTCCGTCAGACTGGCCGCGCATCGCTGCGGCATTGAATATTTTGACCGACGAAGAATGATGGTCTATTGTACTTCCTCAAGCAGATTCAGGAGTGGTTTGGCAAAAGATGGACTCCCATACAATCGTTCCTGAGCCTGCATGAGCGTAAAGAACCTGAGCATAACCGGGAAGTACCTATGGAAAACGAACCACAGATGCATCCATCAGAGATCGCCCGTCTGCAAGCGCGCCTGGCCGAACTTGAAGAGCTGATGCGTGCGCTTCAGATGGGGGAAGCTGATGCAATAGTGATTGATGGCCCAAGGGGACCGCTCGTATATACCTTGAAAGGCGCCGAACATCCGTACCGCGTCCTGGTGGAGACAATGAATGAAGGTGCCCTGACCCTACTCGCCGATGGGACGATCCTCTACTGCAATAGTAAGTTTGCCGAGATGGTTGGTCTGTCGCAAGATCAACTTACCGGACGCTCGCTGCTTGATCTGGTGGCGCCAACTGATCGATTGCTCTGCGCCGAGCTGTTAGCTACCGGTGCCAACGGATCAAGCAAGGGGCCAATTACCTTGCAGGATGTGAATGGCGGCCAACGGCCGGCTCAGATTTCACTCCGTGCCTTGAAGAATGAGACCGAAGCGAATATGTGTGCGGTTGTAACCGATCTCTCCGGGCCGCAAGCCGTGGCGGCGCAACTTCGCGCAGCCCTGGCGGAAAAAGAATTACTCTTACGAGAAGTGCACCATCGGGTGAAAAATAACTTGCAGATTGTGTCCAGTCTTTTGCGCTTACAGGCAGAAAACATCAGCGATGAACGGGTAAGCGCAGCAGTGCAAGATAGTCAAAATCGGATTCGAGCGTTGGCCCTCGTTCACGAGCAATTGTACCGTTCAGAAAGTCTGGCCCACATTGATATTGGTGAGTACCTGCACAATATTTCGACCAGCGTCTGGCGTTCGCTCAGTATGCGGGGTAGCTCGATTCGGCTGGTGAGCGAAGTCTGTCACGGGGTTAGTATTAATATCGACCAGGCTATTTCGCTGGGCTTGATTGTGACCGAACTGGTCTCAAACTGTGTAAAACATGCTTTTCCCGAGCATAGTAAAGATGGTGTTATCCGACTGCGGGTAGCAAAAGAGGCCGACGTTCTGCAAATTGAGGTTGCTGACAATGGCATTGGCATGCCACCACAAGCTGCCAGCAGTGGTAGTCTGGGCATGCAATTGGTTCATGGTCTCTGTCGGCAACTCGGTGTGACGCTGAATATTCTCACCGACCAGGGAACAACGGTTACTATTCGTCTACCCATTCGGCTAGAGGAGCCACAAACTCATAAGGCATAACCTGGTTGTGGTCAAGAAGCAGATCAGTTGGGGCACAGCAGCGCTGCGCCCGTACATCTATCAGGTTTCATTCGCCGTACCGTGAGACGATTATTCGGATAGGCACTAAGTGCAGTTGATACAGTTGGAACACCGGGAATTGACGATAGCGATCCATACGAGCAGGGGGATGCACACGCAGCACCGTTCTGATTCTAGCGCAGCGCTGTACGAACCTCACCTGCCTAGCCGGTCATTCTCGCAGACGCACCTCTAATGAGTGCATGGCTGCCATCAACTGTTCTTGACGAATCGCAGCCGTGACATCACCCCGAGTACGTTCAAGCACGGCCCGCAGCGCATCGGTAGCACGGCGAAGCCCGCCGGTAATTGCTTCGGGATAATCAACCGTGATCAACGCACTGTAGACATCGTCCATGATCTCCAGTAACTGTTCGCCCCGTCGCACCTCGCCTCGCCGAAGACCGTCGAGGATAGCGCGTCGCAATTCGCTGGCGGCCTCGGCCAGACCGTTGAGGTAGGCAGCCGGTTCAACCCCGATCATCTCACCGGTCGGCGGCTCTTCACCGGCCAGAAACGCAACGACTAGGTGGGCCTCGGCGTACTCTTTCAACGCATCTTGCGTATAACCGGCATAGCGCACTTCAGGTGCACCAACCGTAGCGTCATGAAGCTCGGCTGCTACTTCACCGGCCATTGCCAAAAGCTGGCGAGCAGTCGCGAAGTCTCCGCGATGCGCCGCTCGAATGCTGTTGGCGCTTTGTCGTACTAATATTCGGGTCGCAGTAATCGCTCGTTCCCGTGCATTGTGAATGCTCTCAAGCTGCACGACGCATCCGGCGACGATTTGTTCAATACTCATACCAGACCTCTTCCATTTCTTGTGTGGCAGCTATTATAGCAAAGCCGCGTGATGAGTGAGCGATTGCAGCGAGTTTCCAACCTATCGCAAGCTTTTACTCACTGACCGCCGGTGCACGTCGCCAGACAAAAATGCCCTGCTTCAGGTATGCTTCGCATCGCGAAGCACAGTATCTTCGTTCGCATCCCAGGCTAGTACCCGTGCTGGTGCCCCATCAGCATCGGCTATTTTAAGGGGTAGACAGGCAAAGGTATACTGTACTCCGCAGCGCAGGGCGGCGAGGTTACAGAGGTTCTCGGCGATCAAACAATGGGCTTGCAAGAGAATAACGTGGGCTGTGTCGCTGCCATCCACTGTTGAATCAACGTTTGGTGCATCGATCCCGATCAGGGTAATGCCACACGCTACCAACATGCTGGTCAGGTCTGCGCTAAGGTAAGGGTGGCGGAAGTAGTCGTCGTTTCCCCAGAAATCTTCCCAACCGGTACGGATCATCACCATCATTCCGGCTTGAAGCCGGTTGCCTGCTAAGACCTCTGGCCCAATCGGTGTGTTTGCCGCATAACCACGGGCATCAATAACGATCCCCATCCCGATGAGTCGCTCTGGAGGAATCTCGTCAATGCCGATTCCGTTGGTGAACCGGTGTCGCGGTGCATCCAGATGGGTACCACTGTGACTGCCTAGACGCAGCGTGCTGATTTGCCATGGTGGTGCGAGTAAAGGCGTGATCGCTACCGGCGGATCACCCGGATAGACCGGCATTCCTGAGCTGATACAACGTGTCAAATCGTAGATCATCGATGATACTCACTGATCGGCTGTGCTACAGGCGGCTGGGTGGTTATCAATCTCCCAGCCTCCGGGATAATCACAACACTTTCGGGACGAAAACCAATCTGCACAATCTGACCAATACTCGTATCAAGACCGGTATATGCGGTATATGGATGGGCAATCTCGATCATTGTTGTTCCAACCTCCACCCATACATGATAGAGCCGACGACCGGGCCGTCGTTCAACAATCCGGCCTGACAGAAGATTATGATCGACGAAACGAGTCATCGGTCGATCAGGATAGACCAGACGAATCTCTTCTGAACGGACAAACGCCGTTACCTGTGATCCGACTGTTGGCTCCGGAGAAGGACACGTCGCTTCAATGCGCACGCCATTCCAATCGAGCCAGAGCCGATTCAGTTCCACGGCAACTACCTGACCCTTGATCATATTACTCAGACCCAACATGCGGGCCACACGTGTATTCGCCGGAAAGCGACATACGGCATCAAGCGTACCAATTTGTTCAATCTGACCTTCACGGAGAATGGCGATACGCTGCCCGACGGCAAACGCATCATCAAGATTATGGGTGACGTAGATCACAACCAACCCACGCTCGGCCTGGAGTGTACGCAAATCGGCGTGCAACTGATCGCGCACCGGCTGATCAAGCGCCGAGAATGCCTCATCGAGTAGCAAAATTGGTGACTCGGTTGCCAGTGCTCGTGCAATCGCCACTCGTTGTTGTTGTCCACCTGATAATTCATGCGGTTTCCGATGGGCCAGATGGGCCAGGTTCATCCGTTCAAGCAGCTCGTAGGCATGTCGCCGTCCCTGCGCATCGTTACCTGTCGGAAATGCTACATTTTCCAGCGCTGTCATGTGGGGAAACAGCGCATAATGTTGAAACACGTAACCTACCCGTCGACGGCGGGGCGGCAGGTTGATCGACGGGAGGCCGGGGCGTCGTTGAAAGAAGATCGTCTGATCCAGAATGATTTGCCCCTCGTCAGGCGTCATCAGACCGGCAATCGCTTGCAGAGTCTGGGTCTTGCCTGCTCCCGAAGGGCCAAACAACACGAGAATTTCGGCTCCGACCTGCAATTGGATTGCCAGGGTCAGATGGGGAAACCGACGACGAATATCAACGTACAATTGCGGTTGCTTCCTGGTCATTCTGTAACACCTCTGACAGTGGAGTTACTGCTTCTGGTGAACGTTCCAGTCTTCTCACCCACCATAATCCGACAAACGCAATTGCCGTCATTACCAACACCATCAGATTAGCATCCTGGTACCGTTGGGCCTGCACGGCATCGTAGATCGCAATCGGTAGCGTCTGAGTACGACCGGGGATATTCCCGGTTACCATCAGGGTCGCGCCAAATTCACCCAATGCTCGTGCTGCACCCAATACAATACCGGCGATGATCCCTCTTCGTGCCAACGGTAGTGTGATCTGCATCAGAATCCGCAGCTCACCGGCGCCTAATGTACGCGCTGCCTGTTCTAGTCGCGGATCAACGTTTGCCAGAGCAGCCCGACTACTCTGAATCATCAGTGGTAAACCGACCACGACCGCAGCTACGACCGCCGCTGGCCACGAAAAGAGCAGTCGTATGTGAAACCATTCGACCAGTGGACTGCCACGTCCCAAGGCAAGGAGCAGATAATACCCGACAACACTGGGTGGCAGGATTAACGGCAGCATAAGGATGGTTTCAAGAATAGTTTGACCGGGAAAGTTCGTTCGTGCCAGCCACAGCGCCAGCGGTAGCCCGATGGACATAATACACACGGTTGCAACCGCCGCTACCTGAAGCGAAAGCCAGAATGCTGACCAGTTCATAGGCTATCCTCAACGTTCGATGATCTCTCCAGGGAGCAGAAAGCCGTATTTCCGCATAATGGCATGACCTTCTGGGCCAAGCACAAACTCCACAAAGCGACGTGCCGATTCAGCGTGTTGTGTTCCGTTCACCACTGCTGCCATCTGAATGAGCGGATGATCAGGGTGCAATTCGGACGGGATCAGTACCCAATACCCCTCCCTTTGTATACTAAGCGAGAGCGCGACAATTGCAACATCGACATTCCCGGTATCGGCCAGTGTCAATGTCTGAGCTACATTTTCACCGAACACCAGTCGATCTTCGATCTGTTTCCAAATCCCAGCTCGTTCCAGCGCTTCCCGTGCCGCCTGACCATACGGTGCGTGCTCGGGGTTGGCAATCGCAATTCGACGGTACACCGGATCGGCGAGATCGGTGATCTGTTGAGGCCGCAACGCAGAGTCGGCCCGCGTCCAGATGGTGATCCGACCTTGAGCGTAGACCTTCATCGTTTCCGGATCGACCATCGCTTTGGCTGCTAAATCTTCGACGAAACGCTTATTAGCCGCGAAAAAGAGGTCAATCGGCGCGCCCCGTTCGATCTGCTGGGCTAGTTGACCGGTCGAGCCAAAATTAAATACCACCGGAATCCCGGTTTGCGCGGTGAAGAGTGGCCCAATTTCCTGAAAAGCTAGCGTTACATCAGCCGCTGCGGCAACGGTCAGCTCACCGGTATCGGCGCGTATCGTACCGCATGCGACTAGAAATGGCAGAATGAACAAGACGATAAACCATGGGCGCGTCATGCCTCCCTCTCAGTTCTGCTCAATTTCGTCTTGAAGCGCTATCTCACGCCAACACGCTTCCAACCAGTGGATCGTAGCCTGCAATTGCCCGGTACGGTACCGCAACACGAGCCGCTCAAACGAGTCGGGAGCTAGCCGGGCAATGCGTTCCTCGTTGTCTGCTAACCATTGCCGACAACAGGCCAACTGGCGTTCAAGCAATTGGACGACCGTTGACGAACCTTCAAGACGTGCAAAATAGAACTTCGCCAGAAACTCAAGCCGCATATCACGCCCATGTGCAACTGGAGTCGTGACCCAGGCCACAAAACGTGACTCGCCAGCAGGGGTCAGCGAAAGCACCTTGCGCGGTGGTCGGCTCCCCTGTGTTTCAAGCTGGTGACTGAGGTAGCCATCTGCTTCAAGCCGGTCAAGTAAGGCATAGAGGTGACTCTGCTTTACCTGCCAGATAAAGCCGAGTGTATCTTTTCGTTGCAATTGCTGGAACAATTCATACGGATGCATTGGCTGTCGGCGTAATAGGCCGAGTAAAGCCAGCTCGATGGTGAGCGATTGTTTAGCTGAAGCCATTGTGACCTGCTAGGTGCCGGAATATTCATTATCCGGTGCAATGATAGACCCTGACGGCGCTTTATCTGATGAGATTCGATGTCAGGGATGAGCAATTGTCAGGTACCGTAAATATCCGACGGGTTATTTTCAGACAAAATTATCATCTCTTGAGTATTCAGAATGTGAGTATTCTAGCTGAATGACCAGTCAGAGTCAAGAGGATGCTACTGATGAGCAGTTTTAGCGCCTGCCAGGCAGTGTTGACAGCGGAGAAACGGTGAGGTATGAGGTGAGAAGGGCTAACTATCACCGTTGTTGTAGCGATGATGTCCATCACTGCCACGGTAGCGGCAAAGTTCCGAACTCGCACCTGATAATATGCTCCTACGCCAGATGGCGGCTTCTAGCCGCACACCGCAGGATGCGGGCCAGAGGTCCACGTACCCAGGTGAGTCTTCAGCATATTCGGTGTCTGTGCTACCGAGGACGTCCGGCTCCCTCACCTTACTTGTGGGAGATGTAGGGAATGCTTAAGGCATCGTTGAACACTCTCCTCTCCACGTACTCCTGCTCACCGGCAGAGAAACTCGTTAACTACGACCGATTCAACTTGCGTGATCGGTTTACCCATGGTATCATTTTCGCAATCCAGTAGACGTGAAGTCAATGTTGTGCGACGACGCCATAGTAGGGTAACGTGCCTGGTAGCAATGGGACCGCACGGTTAGACATCACCGGAGGGTCCGGTGTATTTGTGTAACCGTACAGATGATACAGGAGTAAACATGCGCAAACACATCATTTTGGTACTAGCAGGCATTCTCAGTTTCGTATTGGCGGCCTGTGGAGGGCAAGCTCAGCAGGCGCCAACGACTGCGCCGGCGCAACCGGCAACGACTGCGCCGGAACAACCAACTGCTGCACCGGCGCCAACCGCTGCCCCGGCAGCGACATCTGCCCCAGCAGGTGGTACGTCGGCCCAACCGGCAGCCGGCGGGGTGATTGAACGGATTCTCAGCCGTGGCCGACTGATCTGCGGTGTAAACAACAACCCCTTACCCGGTTTTGCCTCGGTCGACTCGGCTGGTGTCTATCGTGGGTTCGACATCGACTTCTGCCGTGCCGTCGCGGCAGCTCTATTCGATGATCCAACGAAAATCGACTTCCGGCCGCTGAGTGCCCAAGAGCGTTTTACGGCACTACAGAGTGGTGAAATTGATGTGCTGATCCGCAACAGTACCTGGACATTAGGACGTGACGGTGCACTTGGTCTGGATTGGGCACCAACCACCTTCTACGATGGTCAGGGCATGATGGTACGCAAGGATAGTGGTATCGAGACGCTTGAAGACATGAACGGGGCAACGATCTGTGTGCAGACGGGTACGACCACTGAGTTGAATCTGGCTGACCAGTTTCGTGCCCGCGGTCTGACCTTCACGCCGGTCGTTTTCCCCGATGGTGATTCGACGCGAGCCGCGTATGATGCCGGTCAGTGTGATGGTTTCACTACCGACAAGTCGGGTCTGATTTCCAGTCTGACGCTGCTGTCGAATCCGGGAGATCATAAGATTCTGGACGTAACAATGTCAAAGGAGCCGCTCGGCCCGGCTGTACGTCAAGGTGATCCACAGTGGTTCGATGCGGTGCGCTGGATCGTCTTTGCGACCTTCCAGGCCGAAGAATACGGGATTACTTCGCAGAACCTGGATCAGTTCCTGAACAGTGACGTGCCGGAGATCCGCCGCTTCCTTGGACTTGAAGGTGAACTGGGGGCTGGTATTGGGTTGCCGAACGATTTTGCAGTGCGGATTATCCGTCACGTCGGTAACTATGCCGAGATCTACAATCGTAATCTCGGCCCTGATACGCCGTTCAACCTGCCTCGTGGCTTGAACGCACTTTACACCGACGGCGGTTTGCTCTACTCACCACCTTTCCGCTAGACGGTAAACGACACACGGTGGAGGTAGAACACCTCCGCCGTGTGCATCTGGTAGGAGAGGTTAAAGCATATTTGCAACGGACTTCGTAAAGGTACGTTCCGAATAAAATAGTTTGCTTGTTTTGAAGTCGGGGTGACAGTCTCGTTTCAAGGAGAACATTATGGCCGTTGGCTCGCCATCGATCCCGCCGGGCAAAGTAAATATCCCTTTTTATCGTGACACGCGCATTATTGCAGTGATTGTCCAAATCGTTTTTGCTTTTTTGGTTGCTGTTGGAATCTGGTATCTCTACTCAAATATGATGAATGGTTTACGGCAGGCTAATTTGTTACCTACTTTTTCGTTTTTGTCAGTTCCTGCCGGTTTTCCAATTGCTGAAAGTGTTATTGAATACAATCCTTCAATGACATATGGACGGGCGTTTGTTGTTGGGATTTTGAATACAGTACGAGTTGCCGTTATTGGGATCATTCTGGCGACACTCCTTGGCTTAATACTGGGTATTGCCCGACTCTCAGATAACTGGCTGTTGCGAAATGTAGCTCTGGTGTATGTGGAAATTGTTCGTAACATTCCGTTGCTTTTGCAGTTGATCTTCTGGTTTTCGCTCACTCGTCTTTTTCCCCGTATTCAAGAGAGCATCGATGTTGGTGGTCTCATCTTTCTGCATAACCGTGGCGTGACAATGGCCTGGCCGCAGGTCGGTAACGATTTCGATACCTGGATGCTGTGGGTTTATGGCGGAATTGTGGTTGGCGGCGTTTTTTACGTGGTGCGGCGGATTCAGTTTATCCGTCGTGACCGGCCAGGAGTCGCTTTGCCGTATGCGTTCCTTATTGCGTTGGGGATTGCGTTGCTTGGCTTCCTGGTGACCTATTTGATGAATGGCGTCTGGCCGGTAAGCCTGTCTGTACCGGTGTTACAACGATTTAATTTTGAGGGTGGAATAACGATCACGAATAGCTTTGCCGCTCTGTTGATTGGATTAGTGATCTATACGGCTGTTTTTATTGGTGAAATTGTACGAAGTGGAATCCTGGCAGTTAGTAAAGGTCAGCGTGAAGCTGCGCGGGCATTGGGTCTCACGCCTGGTCAAACGATGCGGCTTGTCATTCTGCCCCAGGCACTGCGCGTTATTGTTCCCCCGCTCACCAGTCAGTATCTCAACCTGACCAAGAATAGTAGTCTGGCGATTGCCATTGCCTATCCCGATCTCTTCTATGTCGCTAACACGATTAACAATCAGACGGGTCAGGCGATACCGGTGATCTTGATGTTGATGGCCAGCTATCTCTCGGTTAGTCTACTGACGTCTCTCTTTATGAACTGGTATAACCGCCGGATCCAACTTGTCGAGCGTTAAGGAGACGCCTGTGGCAACTGAAGTGAGTCGTCCAAGTTCGCGCCGCGCACCACGTCAGCAAATTGGTTTGATCGAGTGGTTGCGCAAAAATCTCTTTTCGACCTGGTACAACGTTATTATTACCCTTGTTCTCCTTTACGTCATTTTCCAGGCAGTTACCAGTTTTGTTTCATGGATGATCACTGCACCAGGGTGGCCGGCGGCGTTTACGAACATCAAGCTGCTGCTGACCTGGACGTACCCGGTCGAGCATCTCTGGCGTCCACAGGCAGTAACCGGACTGGTCTTTCTGCTCCTCGGTCTGAGTAGCGGGGTATGGGGAGGAATCGTTCGGATGGTAACGTTTGGCGCGGCCGCAATCAACGCCGGATTAGGTATTGTTGCCTTTACGTTCCCCGACCTACCCGGTCAGACGTCACTTCCCGGCTGGCTCTTTCTTTTCCTCTGTGTGGGGTTACTAATCGGTGGTGATCAAATAGCACGTCGGTTGCGCAATCACCTACGCTGGCCGCTGATTATTGCCTGGCTGCTTTCTTACCCGGTTGCGATCGTGATACTGCGGGGCGGCTTTGGTTTACCAATCGTTGAGACGAAGCTTTGGGGCGGTCTCATGCTGACGCTGCTGCTGGCGATCAGTGGAATTGTGCTCTCATTCCCACTAGGAGTGCTACTAGCTCTAGGTCGCCGCAGTACGCTACCGGTTATTCGTGTGTTCTGTGTGCTCTATATTGAGTTGATCCGTGGTGTGCCGCTGGTGACCGTACTCTTCATGGGTGCACTCTTGCTCCCCCTTTTCCTCCCCGGTGGTGAGAGTATTGATGCGCTGGTACGTGCAATTGTCGCAATAACCTTGTTTAGTGCCGCCTACCTGGCCGAAAATGTGCGGGGTGGGTTACAGTCGATTCCCAAAGGACAGATAGAAGCCGCCCGTGCGTTGGGTCTGAATGTCTTTCAGACGACCTTATTGATTACGCTGCCACAGGCGTTGCGAGCAGTCGTGCCGGTGCTGGTCGGTCAATTTATTGCGCTCTTCAAAGATACATCGCTCGTCGTGATTATCGGTCTGGTCGATCTGCTTGGTGCTGCGCAGAATATCGTTGGTCAACCCCAATGGCTCGGTACGCCCGGTGGAGTCTGGCGCGAGACGTTTTTGGTCATTGCTGCTATTTACTGGGTTTTCAGCTTTACAATGTCGCGGATCAGCAAACGGATCGAAGATCAGATTGCACGGAGTCGTCACTAGCTTTACTTCATTTCTGCATAAATACCGTTATAGTGTGGCAAGTAAGTTCTACCTGATTCGTGAAAGGATCATTATATGAGTGGGAATGGCAGTAATGATTATATTATTATCTGTGAAAATGTTAATAAATGGTACGGTGATTTTCACGCGCTCAAAGATGTCAGCTTGCGCGTGAAGCGAGGTGAGGTTGTGGTGATCTGTGGGCCATCGGGAAGTGGTAAGAGTACGTTTATTCGTACCATTAATCGGCTTGAGGAACATCAGGAAGGTCGTATTATTGTCGATGGCATTGAAATGACTAACGATATTCGCAACATCGATGCTATTCGACGCGAAGTGGGGATGGTGTTCCAGCAGTTTAATCTTTTTCCACATCTGACGGTGATGCAAAATATAACGTTGGCGCCGATTTGGGTACGTAAAAAGACGCGCAAGGAGAGTGAAGCGAAGGCGCTCGAATTACTCGAACGGGTAGGCATTAAAGAGCAGGCGCATAAATATCCCGGCCAGCTTTCCGGTGGTCAGCAACAACGAGTCGCGATTGCTCGCGCATTGGCAATGGAGCCGCGAATTATGCTGTTCGATGAGCCGACATCGGCACTCGATCCCGAAATGGTTAAGGAAGTCCTTGACGTGATGAAAACGCTGGCGCGAAGTGGAATGACGATGCTGTGTGTTACTCACGAGATGGGGTTTGCTCGTGAAGTTGCCGACCGGATTGTGTTTATGGATCAGGGCCAGATTGTCGAAGAGGGCACTCCTGATCAGTTCTTTAGTAATCCACGTAATGAGCGCACCAGACTGTTCCTGAGCCAGATACTGTGAGCGCCTGATCAGGCGCATTCTGGGCGTCAGTTGCTATCGTGGCGGGGCGATGTATATGTCGCCCCGTCAATATTGTCGGGTGTGGGATAGGGTCTGGCAACGTTTTCAACCAATCTGGCAGCAGGTGAGGAAAGCGAAATGGAGCGTTTCCGAACCTATACCTATCCCGATGAGAAGATCGCGGCGAGGAACGTGAAATGGGCTGAGCAGTATACGCAGAAGCGGCAGTTTCCGGTTCCAACTGTAATTAGCGACCAGGTGCTATAGTTGTGCACCGATTACACTCGTTCTCGTGTGTAGCGGCGGATTCCACCCCTTTTCTCTGGCTTGTGGTTAAATGGTGAGGAAGTAGGGGGAGAGAGTCTGTTCCTCTCACTCCTCTGCCCTATCTTCTCGCTTCTTTTTCCCCGCAAAGTTTGCGCATGCACCAGTCGATGCTTCCCCCATTATGTGACGCGGGCCAGCAGCGCGTGCACTTAGGTGCCGCCGATGCGCCAAACATATGGGATGGGGGCCGGCAGCATGTGCATACCGAGATGGCTCTCCTGTGGCAATGCTGATCACGTGCACGTCCTGTCACAGAATGCGGGCCAGAGGCCCGCGTACCCAGGTGTGATGAAGAACGCTGAAAACTCTGGTACGTCTCCTCGAATTATCGTATCGGGTTTCCCAACAGAGCAGGCTGGTGGCAGAGAGAATGGGGGGCAAGGTGCCGACTGCTGAGTTGAGCCAGAGGCCCGCGTACCCAGGTGTGATGAAGAACGCTGAAAACTCTGGTACGTCTCCTCGAATCATCGTATCGGGTTTCCCAACAGAGCAGGCTGGTGGCAGAGAGAACGGGGGCAAGGTGCCGACTGCTGACAGGTGTCAGCTACGCTCTGCGCCCGCTGAGCAGCAAATAGGCGTACAACAACATCCCTGAACCGATTGAGATTATCATTTTGACCGGAAATGGCAGATTCGTTGGCGAAATAAAACTTTCGATCATACCGGCGGCGACCAGAATGAGGGCACAGCCGATCACCAGCACAACGGCCCTTTTACCCGCTACAACCAGTGCCCCACGCCGACTGAGCGTGCCGGGGCGGAGGATCGCCCAGCCCAATTGCAACCCGGCACCACCGGCAATAAAGATCGCACTGAACTCAAGTGTAATATGACCAATGATAAAGTTCCAGAGGTTATCGGCAAAATCAAAACGTTGCGCAATAGCGGTTACTGTACCAAAAAGTAATCCATTAAATATCAAGATGTACGCTGTGTACAATCCTAATGTTACACCACCGGCAAACGCTCTGATTGTAACATTAATGTTATTGGTCATAATTTCGGCAGAAGCTGCCGCCGGGCTTTCATTGATTTGCTGCCACCACTCTTCGCCGGCCCGAATCTGTTCGGTGAGCATCGCTACGTCGGGAACAAGGGCCTCACCGAGCGTTGGATCGCGAAACGTTATGATGAAGGCGGCAATTGCCGGTAAGAAGAACAACAACGCGGCGATCAGCGTCATCGGCCAGGTTGTTCGGAATGTGTGTGGGAGTGTGGTTTGAAAAAAGGTGATGATGCGTTGGGTTTCGTTATAGCGGTAGATAATCCCATGCGCACGGGCAACAATCTGATTAAGGTAATCGGTGACCATGTGATCGGGATAATCCCGGCGAGCTATGGCCAGATCGGTACAGGCTTGACGGTACAATTGCCCAAGTTCACGCAATTCAGCGGCTGATAAGTGGCTAATACCACCACTACCGCGATTGATAAGCTCCTCAAGCCGCTTCCATGACGCTGAACGTTGCTGAATGTGTTGGTCAGGTCTCAGCATTGCTTCATCAGGGTTCCTACCGCAGGTGATTGACCGAGCAGGACGGCGGTTAATCGTTCGGGTATCGGCCCGATCAGCCAGACTTCCAGATCAGGGATGGCCTCAACCAGTTGCCACATGAACTCGATCTTACTGCGCATACCACCGGTCACATCGGCTGCCCGTGAACCGCCGGTCTGTGATAATACCTGGGCAATATTTTCCTGCGTAATCAACGGGATCGGTTGGGCGGTTGGATCTCGGTGCGGATCAGCAGTGTACACCGCCTGCTCCCCCACCAGAATGATTCGCTGTGGACGCAGCGGACTCCGTAGGGCGAGGAAGCTCAGCAGGGCTTCGGTAGAAATAATCGCTGTCCCTTGCGTTTCATCAAAGGCAACATCGCCGTGAATGACCGGTATCAGCCGACGCTGTAACGCTTCGTATATCGGCGTGGTCTCCCAATGAGTAATTTGACCGTTCGCACTACGGAGTGAGGCCGATGGCTGTAGGCTAACAGCCGGTACATCAGCCTCTAGAAGTGTATCAACAACAATGCGATTGAGTCGTAGCGCTGCCGCGGCAGTCAGGGCGAAGCCGGTATGATCGGCATCGAGCGGTATACCACGGTGTACCCCGTAACGTGCTGCATAGTGGTGACCAAAGGAACCGCTGCCGTGCCCCAGCACCAATGCCAGCGCCGGATTGGCGGCACGTGCCGCTGCAACAGCCTGTGCCAGCCGCTGAATAACGTCCAGATTAGCTGACTCACGACCGGTTTTGTCGGTGATAACTGAACCACCAAATTTAATGAAGGTATACACAGCCGTTTATGACGGAAAGAACATCAAGACAGCCAGTACAGTGATACCCCACAATACAATGCTGATCGCTAACGGACGATCTTGCAAGACTAGGTCTTCGGGTGCGCCGCCGCCATCACGCTGATAGATCAAATACAGATAGCGGAAAATTGCATACACCACAAACGGAACAGTGATCATGAGCATCGGAAATGGTTTTTGCGGGGCAACCGGTGCTGAAAACGCTGTCATGCTATATGCCATAACAATACTGGCAGTAACGATTGATTGCATCTGATCGAGTAACGGTATCGAATACTCGGTCAGGATACGGCGATGGTTTCCGGCTCCATTTTCGAGCAATTTCAACTCGTGACGGCGCTTCCCAATCCCGAGGAAAAGCGCCAGTAATCCCATACAAACGATCAGCCATGGTGTGATAACAATATCAATCACCGCTGCCCCGGCAATCGCTCGTAAAATGAAACCGGCGGCAATGATCAGAATATCAAAAATGACGACATTTTTCAGCCAGTAACTGTACAAAAATCCTTGTACAACGACATACACGGCCAAAACAATTGCAAAATCACTATCACCATCGAGCCATAGCGCCAGCGGAAAGACGCTCACGATCAATATTGCGGCAGTGATTGCAGCCAGAGTCGGGCTGAGAATACCGGCAGCCAGTGGCCGATGACGTTTTTTCGGGTGGGCCCGATCTTTCTCCATGTCAACCAGATCGTTAATCAAGTAGATGGCACTAGCAGCCATACAGAAGGCAATGAATGCGCCAATCACCCGCAATAATTGCAGTGGTTCGTTATACCAGAGCCGCCCTTCAGAAAAGGCAATCGCCGCAAACACGAACACATTCTTGATCCATTGCCGTGGACGCATGGTGCGCAGCAGAGCGCGTAATGATTGCGCACTAAATGGGGCAAGACGCTCGATGGGTTGAGAACGTGAAAGATTATCCATTGTTCGTTTGTTGTGTCCTCATCCATTGCAAACCTGCCTTGATTGTACCCGACAACGGTACCAATCGTCAATGCGAGGGTGTTGGAAGTGGAGCTTTTCAGCGTGCTCAGTTTCAAGACGCTTTTGATAACCGGACAATACACAGTGGAGGTACACCGACAAAACGCCCGCATCCGCTGTCAATAAACCTGGGTGTGAACATCGAAGGCATCGGCTAGCGCATGTGCACACCATCGGGAACGGGTTTGGAACCGGTCTCTCTTGTGCGCTGAGGGCATGATCAACGAGAACACGTAAAACCACTGTTGAACAGGAAGTAGCCTCTCTCCTCACCGCTGTCGAGGCGGATAAAACGTTGAAAAGGTTTACTCTTCCAGGGTAGCCAGGATACGATGTACCCGCACAGCCAACCAAAGCGCAAAATGCTCTTCGGCATTATCGAGGTCCATACCACTGATCTCTTTAATCCGTTCGAGACGGTAGAGCAGGGTATTGCGGTGCACGTGCAGGGCTTCTGAAGTAGCACGCAAATTCCCAAGGTTGTTGAAGTAGGCTTCAAGGGTTTTGATCAAATCGGAATGTTGCCGTTTGTCGTATTCAGCCAGGTTTGCGAGTGTTTCCCGATAAAACGACCACAACTCCGGCGTTTCACGCAGACGAATCAGGAGGCGATATACTCCAAGATCACCAAACGCCAATACCCGGTCATCGCCAAAAATCTGCCGACCGAGACTCAACGATTGTTCAGCCTCTTCAACCGAACGCCGCCACTCGTTTAGTTGCGCGGCTGGCATACCAATGGCGATGACTACGTTCGGGTGATCAATCCGTAATCGTTCACGCAATTGTTCGGCCAGTTCGCGTATGCGCGTTACGCTTGTGGTTGGTAGCATACAGAGCACATTGCTCTCGCGACGGGAGATCGGTGCGTTAATGCCCAGTCGTTTCAACTCGTTCTGAACATTCGTCGCTGCACGTGCCAGTGTTGCTGGGCCGGCGTCGTCGATATGAACCAGCATCGCGGTGTGGGGCACATTGAGGGTATACCCTAATTCTTGTCCACGCTGAATTGCTGCTGCCAGATCACCGGCTGAACCGGCTAGAATACCGGCAATAAAATCACCGCGTAATCGCTCTTCAGCCGCCTGTACTGCCTGCTCCTTTGCCAGTTCGAGCGCCAGCGCCAGGGCACCGCGTTGCGCCGCGGTACGATCCCATGCGTCAAGCATTGTCCCGGCAATAGCGACATAACCGGTCGGCAGGGTTGGATTACCGATTGGCTCTACCCAAATCTGCTGATTGAGTAGGGTTATTTCACCGCGCCCACTTGGGCGTAGTGCTTGTAAGGCCAGCCGTGCCTGCCCACGCCCACGCTGGGCTCGTAACGCGCCGTTCGGTGCGTAGCAAGCAACGCTCTGCCCGGTACGCTCGTACAAAATGTCGAGCAAGCCACCGATTCCACCCCCTTGCAATGAACACTGGGTCAAGAGATCGTAGAGGCGAGCGGCGCGCCGCTCGAATTGGGCTTCGTAATCGGTAATTAGCCGAGTGATCTCCCGCTCGACCTCACGTAAGTCAACCCCTTCCGGGAGCTTCAACAACGGCAGACGCGCATCTTCGGCTGCTTGCTGATCTTCGGCAGTAATAGTGCCCAAAACGGCGACACCGGCAATTGGTACCGGTGCCTGAGCCAGGCGGCGTACCAGCACTGCCAGCGTTAGTCGTGGGTCGAGGGCGATTGCGGCTTCAACCGATAGTAAGGCTAGCTCACCACCACGCAGTTCGGCAAAGGCCGGTAATGTGGCGCGCAGTGTGGCTATCCAGCTAACCTGACGCCCCAATCCGGCAGCGCCAGCTACAATCGTCGTTCCTTCTGGCAGTGCTAGACGAACGACATCACGAACGGTGATGGTTACCATAGTGATGAATCACAATCGTTTATCACCGAAAACCGTTAGTATTATACATTGTTCTTGTCTGTAGTGGGTAAGGTACTTGACAGACTTCGTCGCATCTGATACAATCTCAGACACAATAGTTTAAAATACAACTATTTTTGAAACAACGAAGTGTTTTGCAATTCTATGACGCCATCTGGGCCAGGGCAATACCGTATGATCCAAGAAGTGTATGTCTTGCTGGATGATGGCGACCGTCGCTTGTTGCGTCAATTCCAGCTTAATCCAACCCAATACGCGGCGCTGTTGCTACTGGCCGAGCATCACGGTGTGCGGTTGTCAGATTTGAGTGAGCATTTGTTGATCGATAAGAGTAGCACCACTCGCCTGGTTGATCGTCTCAGTGCGTTTGGATTTGTTGAACGCATGGCCGATCCCAATGATCGACGGGTGCAACGGATTGTGTTGACAAAGCGTGGCTATGAGCATTTGGGGCTGGTACGGGCTGCGTTTAGCGAATCGGTCGCACGACGTTGGGCTGTCCTTGATCATACCGAACGCGAAACGATAACCCGCTTACTCCTTAAGCTCCGTCGCGAATTAACGATACTGCAACACGGTACAGCGAAAGGAGGTGACGTACTGTCTAACCGCGATTGAAAACACATATGCCCGTATCTGGTATGAAGCATTGATGCACTAGACAAAGGAGTTTCTTGTGAAGCGGTTAACCTTCTCGCTCATTGCTTTGCTGGCTTTGTTTGCCACCCTGCTATCCGCCTGTGGTCAGGCAACCCCCGCTGCGCAACCGACGGCTGCCCCTGCCGCACCTACTGCTGCTCCTGCACAACCGACAACCGATGGAATGGCCATTACCGGTACTATAACCCTCTGGCATGCGTATGGTACCGGAAGTGCCGAGGAAAAAGCGATTAACATTCTGATCGACCGGGCACGCGCTGCCTACCCGAATGCTACAATCAATGTTCTACAAATTCCGTTTGATCAGATATTCAACAAGTTCAATAATGAAGTTTCGTCGGGTGGTGGACCTGATATGTTCGTTGCTCCCAATGACAGCCTGGGCAGTCAGATTCGGGCCGGTGTGTTAGCTGATCTGAGCGAATATCAAAGTCGCCTAACCGATGTTGCCCCAACCGGTGTTGCCGGGATGTCGCTCAACGGCAAGCTGTACGGTATTCCCGAATCGTTTAAGGCCGTTGCTCTCTATTACAACAAGAGCAAAGTTGCTAACCCACCGACGACGACCGATGAGCTGCTAGCCCTGGTGAAGGGAGGTAATACGCTCGTACTCAACCAGAATGCCTACCACAATTTCGGTTGGCTACAGGCATTCGGTGGTCAATTGATGGATGCTAGCGGCAAGTGCATCGCTGATCAGGCAGGTGGTGCCGAGTGGTTTGCTTACCTGAAGGCACTCAAAGAAGTTCCGACCGTCACTTTCTCCACCGATGGAGGTCAGGCTGACTCGCTCTTCAAGGATGGCAAAGCCGATATGATCATCAACGGCCCATGGGTTTTGGGTGACTACCGTGCCGTCCTCGGTGATAACCTCGGCGTCGCGCCTATGCCAGGTGCAGTAAAGCCGGCTGGCCCGCTCACTGGTGTTGATGGGTTCTATGTCAGCATTAACAGCCAGAATGTCGCAGGTGCTGTGGCGTTGGCGATGTTTTTGACCAGTCCCGAATCGATGAAGGTCTACGTTGATGAAGCTGGTCATGTCCCTGTCAGCACGAAGGTTGAGATTAGCGACCCATTAGTACAGGCCTTTGCCCAAGCCTCTGCTACCGGCGTACCGCGGCCCCAGATTCCTGAACTAGACAACTATTGGGGGCCATTTGGTGATGCGATGACCAAAGTGCTGGATGGTGGGGCCGATCCGGCGGCAGCAGTTACCGAAGCTTGTGCATTGATGAATACGGCGAATGGTAAGTAAGCCTGAACGCTGTTGCCCAAACGCTGGGGTAGGTTTCAAACCTGTCCCTCTGTCACATAAACCTTTGCTGCGCGTCTCTGTGATAGTGGCAACGTGCAGAGCGAAATGAGGATGAGCAGCGGTTTCAGGAGTGACAGGGATCATCTGGCGGGAGCATGGCAGGTTCTGATGCTCCCGCCAGTGATCAGTCACCACTCCATATAACATCATCAGCATTCAGTGGTATCGTTGAGTGATACGGCAACAAACTGCTTCATGCCTTTCAGTCCAATCGAAGGGGAGGAAGCCGCATGGCAACCACAAATCCAGAGCTGACCTCACAACCGGTTCGGGTACCGCGTTCAGCTCTGTCCGAGGGGTGGAAACAACTGCGCACCCCATTGATCTACTTGCTGCCAGCGTTGGTTATCATGATGCTCATCACCTTTTACCCGCTGGCTTTTCAGGTCTGGATGTCGTTTACCGATTATGGGGTTATTAAAGAGGAGGGCAAGCAAACGCTCAATCCCTTTGGCCCTAATGGCACTACACCGCCAAATTACCGACCGGCTCAATATGTCGGTTTCAAAAACTATCTTGATATTGTTACGAACAACCCTCAGTTTGTCGCTCGTCTGGGGGGGAATTTTGATTTTTGGCGGTTACTGGCTTTTAATCTATGGTGGACGTTTTCAAACGTCGGTTTCCACGTCGCTTTAGGCGTCATTATTGCCGTGTTGTTAAATGTTGAGGGGTTGTGGGGACGTAAGATTTATCGGGCCATTTATATTTTACCCATGGTGCTACCGAATATCGTCGTTGCCACTGTCTGGCGCAATATGTTTGATGATCAGTATGGCTCGATAAATCAGTTGATCAATCTTTTCATCACACCATTCGGCTTCGATCCGGTTCAAATTCGCTGGTTTAACCAGATTCAAGACCCGATTCCCGGCATTGGTTTGCCACTCAGCTATTACGCAATGCTGATCGCGAACATCTGGCTTGGATGGCCATTTATGACGATTGTGGCAACCGGCGCTTTGCAATCGATTCCAAAAGAGATGTATGAAGCGGCCAGTATCGATGGCGCCACCGGATTACAGCAATTCTGGCGCATAACCCTCCCACTGCTCCGTCCGGCAATGGTACCGGCAGCAATGGTCGGTATTGTTACCACCTTCAACTTATTCCATGTTATCTACTTTATGAGCGGTGGTGGTCCACTTGGTCGGACTGAGATTATGGTGACGCAAGCGTTCAAACTGATCAATGTCAATCAGCTTTACGGGGTTGCAGCCGCTTTCTCAGTGATTATTGCGCTGGTCCTAATACCGATCTTCTTGATAACGAACAAGATTTCACGTGCTACGGAGAGCTACGATGTCTAGTGTCACCGTTCCCTCGCGCCGTTCGGGCAGCACAACTGCTGGCCGCCGCTTGAAGTGGTGGCAGCAGCTTGTATTACAGGCCATCTGTCTGTTTATTGCAGCCACTGTGCTCTTCCCCGTACTTTGGATCGTTAGTATGTCCCTCGATCCGCGTAATATTTCGCGACCGACAGAGCTGAACCTTATCCCCCCTGGTGCATCATTTCAGGCCTATTTGCAAGTACTTGATCGCCCAACTGCTAATCCGGTGACGTTTACCGAACTAGCGTTTAACAGTCTACGGCTGGCTGGTGGAGTTTCGGCATTCGCTTTGCTGATCGGTGTCAGTGCTGCCTATGCCTTCTCACGTTTTAAGTTTCCCGGTCGGCAGTTTATGATGATTGCGGTCTTGGCAATTACTGTCTTGCCGAGTGTAGCGACCATCGCACCTCTCTTCGCGCTACTGAACAGTGTACGTATCAGTAGTGCCATTATGAGCATTGTGTTGATTATTGCCGGGTTGATGCTGCTCGGCCTGACCATTTTTGCGGTCGCTCCCGCAATTCGCATGGGTTCTGCCGGGCCAGGCAATTATTTCTTCGGTGCGGTTGGGCTGACGATCAGCATTGGCTTGATCGTCAGTGGTCTTACTCCAGCTCGCAGCGATGTCTTCGTGCTACGGAACTCGCTGCTCGGCGTTGGTATTGCGATGGTGTCCGGTGCTCTCCCATTTGCGATCTGGAATTTGAAGGGCTATCTTGATACAATTCCAAAGGAGCTGGAAGAGGCTGCCATTATTGATGGTGCTTCACCCAATCAAGTCTTTTTCCAGATAGTTTTGCCCCTCGCAACACCGGCACTGGCCGTTACGGGTTTTCTCGGTTTTACCGGTGGTTGGACTGAGTTCTTTCTGTCTTGGCAATTCTTGACCGATCCAAAAGATTTCACGCTGGCGATGTCACTCTACAATATGACCGGTCAGTATGCAGGCCAGATTCCATGGTCGCGATTTGCCGCTTTCTCGATCTTGCTTTCATTACCGGTCGCGATTGTCTATCTTCTGCTGCAACGCTATATCATTGGCGGCCTGACGTTAGGTGGTGTGAAGGGATAGTTGCGAGGTGGCCGGGGTAACGGCAAATCTTGCGCTGCCGAATGCGGTCAGGAAACAGTGCAGATCGGATGCTGTCCGTGCCCGTTGGTGTGCCGGTCAGCAATGCATGCGCAGGCAATAAGGGAGACGTTTGCAGATACGCGCTGACGTGCGATGATTTTTTGCTGCCGCGCCAGGCAGAGATTCAGCATAGGTAAAATGTTTGCACAACGATGGGTGCTCTGCGGACACGATGTTATCACTTCGCCGGTCTCGCTCCTGTCAGCGGTAAGTTGCAAACATCTGCGATACACCGTTCGCGCGAGCATCAGGATGGCATTGGGATGGGTGCGTCGCACGATGTTACCAATGCCTTGCCAGGGAGGCAGATGGATGCATTACAAGCACAAACCAAAACAAATGTAGCAGAGCAAATGTTCTATACTCCTCTGCACGGCGGGTAAACAACTTTGCCGCAGGACTATTGTGCTCTGACACCGTCTGGTGTGTCATCGGACACATGCTTTTTTGCACTTGACATAATCTGGTAGCGGCATGAATGAGACATTCTCTGGTGAGGGAATGTTTGAGACCGATCACTCCTGTAGGAACAACGGATCGTATAATTCCCGCAAGTTGAAATCAAAAGGATTGTTCACCGTGGAACAGATACACGTCTCGGCTGACTTTATTTTCGGAACAATGGCGACCGATAGTCGTCGATTAGGGTATGTGCGGGCAGAGATAGCGGGTATTTCTCACCGCTATCGGATGATACCGGCGGTACCACAAGCTGGTGATCCTGTCCGGCTCCTGGTTACATTAGGGCCATCGATTACCGCCGATCAGGTATGCGTTTACTATACCACCGATGGGAGTGAGCCAAATGGGAAACGTGGTGAGCCAGCACTGGGGAGTGCGGTAGCGGTTGGTCAGCGCATTGCCAGTCATTGGGACACTCTGCTCTGGGGGTATGCGGAAGAGTGGGCGATTGATTTGCCACCACAACCAAACGGCGCCGTTGTTCGCTACCGGATCGAAGCCTGGTTGCGCGAAGGAACCGAGTCGGTCTGGTATAGTGAAGTGATCGGTGCTACCGAAGGCGATGGAAGTGTGGTTGGTCATCCTGGGCCAGGAGATCATTATCTTCACGAGATGGGCGCAGAGTTTCATCTGACCTTCTTCCGTCGTCCTCGGACGTGCGCGTATCGCGTGGGTGATGAGGGAGCACCCGACTGGCTCGGTGAGACATTGATCTACCATATCTTTATCGATCGGTTTCATCCTGGCCCTGGTCGTCAGTTTGCCAGTCCACCGACACCGATGGGTATCTACGGCGGTACACTGGCCGGGATCACCTCTCATCTTGACTACATCGCCAGTTTAGGTACTACGGCGATCTGGCTATCGCCACTGTTCCCTTCACCTTCACACCATGGCTATGACGCGACTGATTACTACGATGTCGAACCTCGTCTGGGAACAATGGCCGACCTGAAGCACCTAATCGCAGCAGCCCATGATCGTGGGATGCGAGTCATTCTGGATTACACGGCCAATCACTTTTCAAACCAGCATCCTATCTTCCGTCGGGCTATTAGCGACCCGCACAGTCCAGAACGGGAATGGTTTACCTTTACCCGCTATCCAGATCGATACGTCTCATTCTTTGGGGTTGCTGAACTGCCACAGCTTGACCTGGATCACCCACCAGCACGCCAGTTTATGATCGATGCCGCACGCTACTGGTTAGAACAGGGGATTGACGGGTATCGGCTCGATTACACGATAGGACCTTCACACGATTTCTGGACGATGTTTCGGGCAGTCCTACGAACTGTCAAGCCAGATTGTGTGCTGTTGGGCGAGGCAGTTGATACGGCTGAGGTGCTTCGCTCGTATGTTGGTCGGCTCGACGGTTGTCTAGACTTCCTGTTACTTCAGGCCATCCGACGCTTCTTTGCCTTCGATGAGATGAGTGCCAGTCAATTTGCGGTGTTTCTTAACCGGCATTTACACTACTTTCCACCTGGCTTCTACCTGCCCAGTTTTCTCGATAATCACGATATGAACCGCTTTCTGTGGATTGTGCGCGGTGATACTCGTCGTTTGCGCCTGGCTGCTCTGTGTCAGTACACCTTACCTCATCCACCAATCCTCTACTACGGCACGGAAGTTGGGCTAAGTCAGCGGCTCGATGTACGTCATGCCGATGGTAGCGGCCATCCTGAAGAGTCGCGATTGCCGATGTTGTGGGACGAGGATCAAGATCGCGAACTGCTCGAGTTTTACCGGCGACTTGGATCATTGCGTCGGGCAACCACAGCAATCTGGCGTGGTGAACGGCAATTCATTCACATCGATGACCAGTATGGCCAACTGGCATATACCTGTACTGCCAACGGCGAGACCTGGCTGGTAGCCCTTCAGCAGGCACCGCATGCCGGTATGATCCCATTACCGTCAGGACGTTGGGAGGTCGTTCTGGCTACCCAATCAGCCGACATCATTGGTGGACGGGTAGCGTTACCGGCGTATGGTGGAGCTGTGTTGCGGCGAATCTAGGGCTTTTCAAACTTTTCCTCTACCTGGCAGAGGTGCTGAGAGGAGAGAGAAACGGGAGCAGCAGAGGCGGATTGCTAACTTCTCCCCAGTACGTAGCGTTGCTCAGCTTCCTGTTCCGTTAGCAGTCTTCCCAAGCCACTCTTCGCTCGTTGATCATATTCGTTAGTGTATGGTTGGGGCGGTTTCTCAAGCCTCCCGCCGTCTCCCGTATGCCTGTCTGAGGCGGGCCGGAGGCCCGCGTACCTAGACGATGATGTCGGGGTGGCTTCGCAATCCGCCCGCCGTCTCCCGTATGCCTGTCTGAGGCGGGCCGGAGGCCCGCGTACCTGAAAGGAGACCCGAAGCTAAAAACTTCTAACGAAAGGGGTGACGGTTGCGCATTAATGAACGATCAGGTATACTGTATTTTCGGTGTACGATAACGGCGCATGTCGCTGCACAGGGGCGCACCAAATCTACAGCGAAGGAGGTGATAGAGGAGGATCACGGTAACACCAGAGAAATCGGGCGTTGCCCCGCGCCAGGTCACGATTCTCTATCACAACTAGGTACCGTTGATCCGGCAGCGCTATGCGAGTTGAACGTCGAGAAGGCGAAACCGTAGAACAGCTCATTCGCCGCTTTAATAAAGGTGTTGTCGCTGAGCGAATCACCAAAACCTATCGCGAGAAAATGCACTTTATCTCGAAGAGTGAGCAGCGCAAAGAGAAGCGTCGTCGCGCCGAGCGGAATCGTCGAAAGAAACTGGCCAAAGCTGCTGCGCTTGGTCTGAATTGAAAAACCTTCGATGGCACATACGTTGCAGCGTAAAGCACGTATTGTGCCATCGACCATCTTGAGTAGCGGAAGATAAGATTATGTTTGATAAACTGGCTGCCGTTGCCGCACGCTACGATGAATTAACCGAATTGATGGCGAAGCCAGAGGTAGCAACAAATGCGTCCCTCTTGCAGCAGTATGCCCGTGAACAGCGCGAACTGGAAGACATTGTTGCTACGTATCGTGAATATCAGGCTACCCAACGTGCAATTGACGAAGCGGAAGCGATGCTCGACGATAGCGATCCGGAATTGCGGGCACTGGCCCAGGAAGAGCTTGAGACGCAGCGAAAGCGGTTACTCAAGCTCGAAGAGCAGTTGAAGCTGCTCCTGCTGCCACGTGATCCCAACGACGAAAAGGATGTCATTATGGAGATCCGGCAGGGCGAAGGTGGTGACGAAGCAGCGCTCTTTGCCGCCGATCTCTTTCGTATGTACACCCGGTTCGCCGAGTCGCGTGGTTGGAAAGTTGAAGTGGATAGCCTGACCGAAAACGGCATCGGTGGCATCAAAGAGGTGATTTTCCAGATTCACGGTCGAGGGGCTTACAGCCAGTTGAAGTACGAGGGTGGTGTTCATCGCGTGCAGCGTGTACCGGCCACCGAAGCGCGTGGTCGTATCCACACATCGACGGCCACTGTAGCTGTGCTCCCTGAAGTCGAAGATACTGAGATTGAGATCAAGCCGGAAGACTTGCGCATTGATGTCTTTCGGAGCGCTGGTCACGGTGGGCAAGGGGTGAATACAACCGACTCGGCAGTACGGATCGTCTATAAGCCCGGTACACCGGAAGAAATTGTTGTCACCTGTCAGGATGGCCGGTCGCAAATACAAAACCGTGAGCGAGCGATGGCTGTGCTGCGTGCACGTCTGTACGCTCGTGAACAGGAGAAGCGTCAACGCGAAATCGGCGCATCTCGGCTTGCTCAGGTGGGAACTGGTGAACGGGCCGAGAAGATTCGGACCTATAACTTTCCGCAAGATCGTATTACCGACCACCGGATTGGACAGAACTTCTCGAACTTGCCGGCAGTTCTTGACGGTGAACTTGATAAAATTATTGAGGCGTTGATCATCTACGATAACGCCGAACGGTTGCGGGCCAGTGGCATCAGCAACTGAGTGTGTATCCGATCCACGTCTTGCACCTGGGAGTGTGAGCTTCTGGCCCGCACTCCTGAGGTGAGCGGATATAGCTGCTCTCAGCAATTATTTGACTGCGTGCAGCAGCGCGTGTCTCCTCACTGTACGGCAGGCATTCTGATCATACGAATGAGACATCGCTTAGAGCCTGACCAAACACCCAGCTTTCTCGTGGAGCACGTACCGTACCCGCGTAATCATTACCTGTCTGAAAAAATGTTGAGTTATGTACAACACTGAGACTTGACTTCAGCAAGCCAATCATTCCTTCAATCCCTGTTCAGCAAGGGCATATTCAGCTACACGCTCAGGGAATGGAAGAAGCGCCTGATGCAGTGCCGCTGCACCTCTGGCACGCAGACCTCTCCCCGCGCACTGGCGGGTCGGGAGGTTGGGGGAGGGGGCAGAAGTGCGAACTGAACCTGTTGCATCTCGATACCCCGTCCCAATACCTGGAATCGCTCTACCCCCCTTTTGTAACCCATTGTCTGGGGATCGTCCTGATCCTGCATACGTGCCTTATCGCTGTTGTTGCCAATCTCCAAGGTCGGTAGGATATGATGTTCGTCTGATCTGTTCGTTCATACCATCACGTATCCATCAAAACCCTCGACTAGATACATTTCAGACACTCTCTAAGATTTATGAATAAAAGGATAATTTTTGATCATTGGGCGTATGTAAGAAAAATTTTTCACAATCCTATGTTCAATGAAAGATAAAATTATCTTTGGTCTCTATGGTGAGAAGATCACCTTCTTGCAGTGAAGTCTGTCATGCAATGCACGAGATTCACGAGGAGGGGCGAGGCACCCCTTTGCCCCTACCGGTGTCCACGACGATGGTCACTGTGCCCCTACATCCATCGATGGGTTGCATCCGTTATACCGTGAGACGGTTATGCGGATAGGCACTTACACCAATTCTTGCTGTGGCAACCCGTGTCCGATCTTACCAGGCGTATGCGTCAGTGTACGGAATATGATGTGTAAATAGGATTGGTGTGATCCGGTTCTGCCTGGTAGAATTGGTGTCAGGCGCACGTGGCAGATCAACAAGAAACAATAATGGCTCCGCGCCAGCCATGCAAGTGTTGTCGTAGTCGGTGTGTTTGGAGGTGGCCGCTGTGCGTTCGTTCTTGTCTATCCCGTGCGGGAATCTCCCAATTATCGGGTACAATGTACGCCACTAGTAACGATACCTGATCGTACTGTTGGCATCAAGCAGGAGAGCGTCATGTTGCCACCGGCCCTTGCAACCTTCATTGAGCGCATGCCCAAAGTTGAACTGCATCTCCATCTTGAAGGCGCCGTTTCACCGCGCACCTTTTTGCAGTTGAGTCAGCGCAATGGTGTTGCACTGCCGGTACAGCATGAAGCAGAATTAGCTGCGCTCTTCCAATACGACGACTTTCAGCATTTCCTCGACACGTTTATGGTCTTAGCCGAAACAATCGTTTCTGGTGAAGATTTTGCGCTGCTCGCTTACGAGTTGGGGAAAGAACTGGCAGCGCAGCAGGTACTCTATGCCGAAGTGATGATTTCGCCAATGCAGCACGTGCGGCGGGGGATCGATCTCCGTGAGGTAGTGGCTGGTGCGGCGGCGGGTTTTGCGCAAGCCAGAGAGCAGGGTGGGCCGTTAGTGGGGATCGTCTTTGATTATGGCCGCCAATACGGTGCCGAAGCGGCCTGGCCAATCCTCGAAGTAGCTATTGACTGTCGGGCGCTGGGAGTGGTGGGATGGTCGATTGGTGGCAACGAGATTGGTCACCCGCCGGAAGAATTTGCTGCGTTATTTGCAACGGCGCGTCAGGCTGGGTTGGGTGTGATGGCCCATGCCGGTGAAGTTGTGGGGCCGGCCAGTGTGTGGGGGGCGATTGATGTCTTGGGGGTTAGCCGAATCGGTCACGGTATTCGCAGTATCGAAGACCCAACTCTGGTAGCGACCCTTATCGAGCGTGACATTGTGCTCGATGTTTGTCCAAGCAGTAATGTACGTACAAAAGCTGTCACTTCCTGGCAAACGCATCCGTTGCGACAACTGTACGATGCTGGCGTATTGGTAACGATCAATTCCGACGATCCAACCTTTTTTGAGACGACGATCAGCGAGGAGTTTCGTCGGGCTGCTATTCATCTGGGTTTTACCGTCGATGATCTTTGCACCATGACGCGCAACGCTGCTCAGGCCACGTTCTTACCGTCAGCAGAACGTGCGACGCTGGTGACAACGATCGAGACTCTTCAGCGCAATCTGCGGTCAGAGCTAGGTATATAGCACTCAACACTGCTTTTCTGTTATTTGCGGGATACCCAAGGCCGACGCCGCGCAGGCCGCGCTGAAAACAAAGGTGGAAATGGTTATCAGCGAAACCGTCAGAATATGCTACAATATGATATATCTGCGTAAGATTGTAATGTGGTACATCTGAATAGAGGTCGCCTGTGACGCAAAATGGCCAGGAACGCCCGGTTGTACTGGAAGCGCGCAATATTACCAAACGTTTCCCCGGTGTCGTCGCTAACGATAATGTTTCGCTCAAACTGTATAAGGGTGAAGTGCTGGCCCTCCTTGGTGAAAACGGCGCCGGTAAATCAACCCTGATGAATATCCTTTACGGCCTCTACCATCAGGACGAGGGCGAAATTTTTGTTAAAGGTGAGCTGGTCAGGATTACCAACCCGCACGAGTCGATTGCACGCGGTATCGGGATGGTACACCAGCACTTTCAACTGGTGCCGGTGATGACCGTCACCGAAAACATCATTCTTGGCAATGAAGTCACTCGTGGCCCCTTCCTCAACCGCAAACAGGCTGCCGAGCGTATCCGTGCTATTTCTGCGCAGTACAATCTAGCCGTCGATCCCGATGCCCTGGTCGCCGACCTTGATGTTGGCGCGCAACAACGGGTTGAGATCATTAAAGCACTTTACCGCAACGCCGATATTCTCATTCTCGATGAACCAACTGCCGTATTAACGCCGCAGGAAGCTGATGACCTGGTACGGGTGATGCGTACATTGACTGCTCAGGGTACATCGATCATCTTCATTACCCACAAACTGCGTGAAGTGCTGGAGGTAGCTGACCGGATCATTGTGTTACGTGGTGGTAAAGTCGTTGGCGAAACAACACCGGCTCAGGCGACAGAAGCCAGTCTGGCGGCGATGATGGTTGGGCGTGAAGTTATTTTGAAGGTCGAAAAGCAACCCGCCCGTCCTGGTGCAATAGTGCTTGAAGTGCGTGGATTACGGGTACGCGATGACCGGCAACTACTGGCGGTCAAAGGGGTCGATCTCGAAGTACGTGCTGGTGAGATTCTGGGGATTGCTGGTGTTCAGGGTAATGGGCAAACGGAGTTGGTTGCGGCGCTGACCGGTCTTCGCCCCAGCGAAGCAGGTACTATCCGCATTGATGGGGTTGATGTGACGAACGCAACACCGCGTCAAATCAGTGAACTGGGTGTTGCTCACATTCCCGAAGATCGTCAGCGTGATGGATTGGTAGCTTCGTACCCGCTGACAGATAATTCGGTGTTAGAGTTGTACTACCTCCCGCCTTTTGCCCGTGGGATTGTGCGGAACGATCAGGCAATTAACGAACACTGCGCCCGACTGGTCAAAGAGTTTGATGTACGCACCCCTGGAATTACCGTGCCGGCCAGCTCGCTCAGTGGTGGTAATCAGCAAAAACTGATCGTTGCCCGCGAGTTCAGTCGTCAGCTTAAGTTGTTGATTGCTGCCCAACCGACCCGTGGCATCGATGTCGGATCAATTGAGTTTATTCACAATCAGATTGTTAAAAAGCGTGACGAAGGGGTTGCAGTTTTGCTGGTCTCGGCTGAACTCGATGAAATCCTCTCGTTGGCCGACCGCATTGCGGTGATGTATCACGGCCAGATCGTTGCGACTGTGAGAAATGGCGAACTCTCGCGCGAGGAGCTTGGTTTGCTGATGGCCGGTGCGACGTTGGATCGTTCAGTCTCGATTGAAGTCTGAGATCGTGTTTAAACGAGCACGCTATTCACCTTCCTTGTCCGTCCTTTGCCTGCCTGACCAGATGGTAAAGACGTGGGAAGGGGTAAGCCGATTCAGACAAGATTGCACAAGGTGACTACTCGGACGTAGTCAGGGGGAGAAGCATGGCGCAGGCAGCTACTGAAACAGGAATTCGCCCATCTGCGCTCCGTCTATTTTGGGATCGCTGGTCAGGGGTTTTAGTGCCGATTTTGGCCGTCTTTACGGCGCTCGTAGTGGGTGCATTCATTATCGGTGTAACCGGTGCTGACTGGCAGGCGGCATATATTGGCCTCTGGGAAGGTGCCTTTGGTTCGCCACGGGCATTTGCCGACACGGTGGTTCGTTCAACGCCGTTCATCATCTGTGGGTTGTGCGTTGCCCTGGCCTTCAAGGCCGGTCTTTTCAACATCGGGGCCGAAGGACAGCTTTACGCCGGTGCGGTTGCCTCAGTTGTGATCGGCACCACATTACAAATGCCAGCCATTTTTCATATTCCGGCAGCACTGATTGCAGGAGCGCTGGGTGGCGCAGCCTGGGCGGCGATTGCCGGTTTTCTGAAAGCCCGTACCGGTGCTCACGAAGTGATCAATACGATTATGCTCAACTATATCGCGTTGCGCATGACAGATTGGCTGATCCGGAGCAAAACGCCATATATTCTTGGTGATCCCGCCGATACCACGGGTGCTCGCTCGCGTCTGATAGCTGAAACAGCGCGCTTACCGGGGATTCAGGTTGGTAGCTCTACCATTCTTCATCTGGGAATTCCTCTGGCGCTGGTACTGGTCTTCGTTGTAGCCTGGTTATTGTATCGAACAACGCTCGGCTTCGAGATGCGAACTGCCGGTACTAATCCGAATGCAGCGCGCTATGCCGGTATCAATGTGCCACGCACGATTATTCTGGCGATGGCAATTGCCGGTAGTCTAGCCGGTATCGCCGGTGCGATTGAGGTTATTGGCGTGCGCGGTGCGCTCAGTGCAGACTTTTTTTCGGGGTTGGGTTTTGATGCGATTGCAGTAGCTCTGTTGGCCCGTGCTAATCCGGTTGGGATCATCTTTTCGGGATTGCTGTGGGGAGGGCTGCTGACCGGTGCACGGCTGATGCAGGTACGCGCTAGCCTCTCTATCGATGTGATTAAAATTGTGCAGGCACTAATTATTATGTTCGTGGCCGCCGATCAGATTGTGCGCTTTATCTACCGCTTGCCGAAGCGTAAGCCTGGTGAGGAGACCCAACTCTCAAAGGGATGGGGTGGGTAAATGGTGTCGCTTGTCTGTTCAGAACTGGCATGAGGACAGGCGAGAAAACCCTTTGCTCATACCCACAACGAGTTTGCGTGTAGCCAGCGACGGCGCTCGGCAGAGCGCCGTTTTGTACCTTCAGGATCAAACGATATGAACGACATGTCGTTGCAACATCGACCGGCACGGGCTGCCAATGAAGAGCGGATGGCCGAGATCATCCTGCCGCATCAAACGAATGGGTACGGAACGATGTTTGGCGGTGATGTGATGGCTTTGATGGATAAAGCTGCGGCCATCGCTGCGCTGCGTTTCTGCCGCTTACCGGTCGTTACTGCCTCGACTGAACGGATTGATTTTCGCACTCCAATCGGTCAGGGAGAAATTGTTGAAGCGTTCTCGCGAGTTATTTACGTAGGTCGCAGCTCGATGGTGGTGCGGGTGCATCTCTTTGCCGAGCATCCCTTAATCGGTGATCGCCGACTATGCACAACCGGCTACTTCAGTATGGTGGCTATTAACCGCGAAGGTGGTCCAGCGCCGGTTGTACCGCAATTGCTACTCCTCGATGATGAGGCGCGGGCAGAACATGCTATTGGGGCTGAGATTCACGCTGCAATCGCTGCACGACGTAGTAAACGAACCACAGGATAACCATGATTGATGAATCACTCTTTCGCCAGACCATGAGTCACTTTGCCTCGGGAGTAACTGTGGTCACCACTGCCCTTGGTGATCGCCTGGCCGGTCTGACGGTCAGTTCGTTTGCTTCATTATCGCTTAACCCACCGCTGGTGCTGATTTGCATTGACCATAATGCTGCCAGTCATGATGTTATTGCCGCTGCCGGTCAGTTTGCGGTGAACATCCTGGCTGAAGATCAGGAATATCTCTCGCGGCGATTTGCAATGCACGACGGGGCAAAATTTACGCCACATAGCTTTACGATGTCACCCAATGGGCTACCGTTGCTCAACGGAGTATTGGCACAGATCGAGTGTCGGCTCTACGACAAGCTACCCGGTGGCGATCATACAATCTTCGTGGGCGAAGTGATCGCGGCACGGGTCTTTGGGGGCAGACCGCTGCTCTATTACCGATCAGGCTACCATCAGTTGGGGTAAGTGGCGGGTCAAAGCATACCATAGTTAGTTTGCGTCTAGGGTAAGAGCGTAGCTTCGACGAGTATAAGACAACGTTCATCTTCTCCGTCTTCCGAGAATGGGGTCTTCCGCTATACTTACGAGCGTGGTTGTGCAATTGCTGTTCGACTCTTACCCTTTCCTAACCTTCTACTCTTCTCTCGATGGCAAGCGGTAATAGAGGCAGCACAAACGGGTTACGTGTCATTGGCGACAATCTACATCAAGAGGTGCGTAAGTGAGCGTTTATCACCGCCAACCAACGAGCGCCTCCTATCGGCACGTTGTGCCGATGCTCATTCTGCTGGGAGTGACGATCTACCTGGCGGCTTGTACGATGGCGCCGATCAAGGTTGACAGTCCGGTTATCGTTCCAACGCTTCTATCAACTCCCACACCTCCTGATACTGATGCTACCTGGCGTTTGATAGCATCGGGAGTCGAAATTCGCCAGATCGAAGCACCGGGATTACCGGTACAAATCGTGCGGATCGATCCAACGCAAGTACGGTTTGTTGTTGCCTATGATCCGACTAAGCCCCGTACCTTGCAGGCATGGGCAGTGCAGTACGGTGCTGTAGCCGCGATTAATGGTGGATTTTTCGATCAGTATGGAGAGCCGGTTGCACTCCTGATCAGCGATCAACGGGTGATTGGAACCAGCTATGTCGATCAAGGCGGGATGTTTGCCATTGATGCGCAAGGCAGGCCCCATCTCTGGTCGCTGGCCGAACAACCTTACGATGGGAAGCCCTTTGCACAAGCTATTCAGGGATGGCCACTCCTGGTCAGAAGGCAGGGAGAGGCTGCTTACACGGTAGCTGACGATCAGCGTGCGCGGCGAAGCGCGATTGCGCTTGATCAGGCCGGTCGGGTCTTGTTGATTGTTGCCCCTGGCGCCAGCTTTAGCCTTGCCGAATGGTCACAGTTCCTGGCGACGGTTGATCTAGCCATTGAGGTTGCAGTTAACCTTGATGGTGGTTCTTCGAGTGGTTTGATAGCACAGGGGCATCAAGGTGGTGTCCGTGTCGACCCATTCGTACCGCTCCCCTTCGCGCTCTTGATCCTACCGCTTTGACATTCGGCAATAGCAAGGGTAAGATGCACAAAGGTGATTGAATCGCGATAGCTCTGTCATTAAAGCTAAAGGAACATCGGTGCGGCACTGGAAACTATGGCTTGGCCTGATCATTAGTCTCATTTTTCTCGCTGTTGCGCTCTATGGCCTCGATCTGGCTCATTTCTGGGAGGCATTGCGTGAGGCAAATTATTGGTGGTTGATACCAGGAGTTGTTGTCTATTTCATCACGGTCTGGATACGAACCTGGCGCTGGCAGTCGATGCTCAACCATATTGCCTCAGTGCCGTTGCGCACGCTGTTCCCAATTGTCGTGATTGGTTACATGGGAAACAACGTCTATCCAGTACGAGCGGGGGAAGTGCTCCGTAGTTATGTGCTCCGACGAAACTGTGGTATCGCGATGAGTGCTTCTTTGGCGACGGTGGTGCTCGAGCGGCTATTCGATGGCCTGGTCATGCTGCTGTTTGTTGCAGTTACCCTGCCTTTTGCACCGTTACCACCAATGTTTCGCTCGTTGGTGATAGGGTTCAGTGGCATTTTTCTGGTCGCGTTGATCGGATTTATTTGGTTGGCTGCCCGTCCGCAGCGTATGAGTCGTTTCTATACGATGCTGGTTGATCGCTTTGCACCAGACCGGTTGCGGCCACACATTCATGGCCTCTTTGATCGCTTTATCATTGGTTTGCAATCACTGCGTAGTCCACGTGAAATGATCGTAATTCTGTTGACATCGACCCTGATCTGGTTGGGAGAGACGCTGAAGTACTGGTTTGTGATGCATGCTTTCCCCTTTGAGGTCTCTTTTCTGGTGCTGATGCTGATGACGGCGGTGGTCAATCTGTTTACGACAATTCCCTCAACACCGGGGTATGTGGGCACCTTTGATGCGCCGGGAATTGCTATCTTGACCCAATTTGGCGTTGTGCATGCCGTTGCTGCCGGTTATACGCTGGTGCTGCATGTTGCCTTGTGGTTGCCGGTGACGCTGCTTGGCGCCTGGTATATGTTGCGCCAGAGTTTGACCTGGCGTGATATGGATCGGGCGGCGGAACTGCGTGCATCGGACACAGTCGAGAGCGACATTGCTGAACCGGCAAATTCGCAGAAGGTGCTGCCATGAAGATTGCTGTCATTGGTGGCGGTATTGCCGGTCTCAGCGCGGCCTACGATCTCGCCGGTCAGGGTCACTCAGTCACTGTTTATGAAGCAAGCGCACAATTGGGCGGGTTAGCCAGCGGCTTTCGCGATGCAGGTTGGGAATGGCCGCTTGAGCGGTTTTACCACCATATCTTTACAACCGATCATGCGATTATCAATCTGACCAATGAAATTGGGATGCGTGACCGTCTCTTCTTTCGGGCGCCGGTCACGGCTCAGTGGTGGCGGGGGTGCGGTTATGCCCTCGATGGTGTCCTGCCGGTGTTGCGTTTCCCTGGCTTACCGTTCATTGACCGGCTGCGTTTCGGACTCACTGCCTTTTATCTGAAGTTTGTGACCCGGAACTGGCAAAAGCTCGAACGGGTTACAGCGATGTCCTGGACTGAGCGTTTTGCAGGGCAGCGGGTGGCGCAGGTTATCTGGCGGCCGTTGTTGGAAGGTAAATTTGGCCCACATGCTGATGAAGTAAACATGGCCTGGCTCTGGGCGCGTCTGCGCGCACGCAGCTTTAAGCTGGGCTATTTTCGGGGTGGGTTTCAAGCTTTCGCTGATGAACTGGGGACTGCATGCTGCCGCCGTGGAGTGCAAATTTTCCTTCAGACACCGGTCAATATAGTTACCCAGACAACAAACGGATGGCAAATTATTGCTTCTCAGTCACTACCGGTCGAATATGATGCGTTGCTGGTGACCGGAGCGCCGGGATTGCTAGCCCGCCTGGTTCCCTCACTCCCTGGTGAGTATCTTGGGCAATTGCGCCGACTACATTCGATGGGGGCAGTCGTCATGACAATTGCTCTTCGTCGTCCACTAACCAACGGTATCTACTGGCTCAATCTGCCTAAAGATGAATTTCCGTTTCTGGCGCTGGTCGAGCATACCAACTTTATTGAACCGGTGCATTATGGCGGTGACCACCTCATTTATTGTGGCGACTATCTCGATCCCGATCACGAGTACTTTCGGCTTGATGCGCAAACGTTGCTCGAACGATTTTTGCCGGCTCTACGCCAGATTAATCCTGCTTTTCAACCGGATTGGATACGCGCCTTCTGGCTCCATCGCGAAACGTATGCCCAGCCGATAGTGCCGGTCAACCATAGCCGTAACATTCCGCCGATTACAACCCCGCTTCCTGGTTTGTACTGGGCGAGTATGAGTCAGGTCTACCCTTGGGATCGTGGGACGAATTATGCGGTTGAATTAGGGAGACGGGCCGCTCGTATCATTCATGAATATGCCGATCAGCATCGGTATGCGGTACTTTAGGGATGGGTAGTATTTGCTGTTTTCGGGTTGCGGAGTGCGTTAGCTACCTTCACCTGCATCCAGTGGTTTTAACATGCTCAGCTTCGGGGTACCCCTTTGCTGACCGGGCGAGGCAAGGGAGAGGGTATGGTTACAATCGGGTTGGGAAGCCATCTTGTCTACGTTTCTCTATCCTCTCTTCACTGCATTTCTGCCGGAAGGGATGAACCTGTCACCCCTCTGCTATTACCACTACCGGGAAGGGCAAGAACCCTGAACATCCTAGTGGTACTTTCTGGCTATTGTGTCATCCTTTGCTAATGTGGTACCGTGAATATGTATTGCGTAGTAGCAAAAATTTGATGGATGAACTCAGAACACTACTGGGTTCTAGCCATCATAGGCAGAGGTAGATGTGTACCAGGCAACTGGGTGGTTCACGAATTGTTTGCCTGAAGCGGAGACTGCTGGCGCGTGTTGCAGGGAGTATTAAGAACCGCATGTATCGGTATGGGAGGCATTCGTTACCGGAAACGCAGCTATCAACAGGGAATGACTGTTCTGTGTCGTGTTTCATTGGCAACGTTACGAGCAGATCGCGGTTTGGTAGCGAGATAGCCAGCGGCGAGCGGAGGATGGCATGGGACGCCAGTGGCATACGCGATGGTTGAGTGGATGGATTTGTCTGATCCTGATCGCCTGCGGCGCGAGTGGAACACCGCTTACTTCGGAATCGGTGCGTGATGTGACCGCAGCGCCATCGGTTACGCCCGATCGCGCACCTGATACTCAGCCAACACTGCCATCTACCGGTGTATCAACCTTATCTTCATCTTCAGCAGCACCGGCTACTACCAGTGGTTTCTCTATCCGCTTTTACGGCTTTCATAACAGTGATCATGAGGCACCTGACAGTGATCGAATTAAAATCCCGCTGGGGAACATCAATAGCAATGGCGAACTCACCAGCTCGCGTCCGGTTAATGTCAGTGGTGATATGACGCTAGAGTTCTGGATGAAGGCTAATCCAGGTGACAATGATGCGCCAAATTGTGATGGATGGTACTATGGGAATATTATCATCGACCGGGATATATTCGGTAATGGCGACTATGGTGATTATGGCGTTGCGATTTGTGATGGCAAACTGGTTGTTGGTTTTAGTGTAGGTAGTGATGATCGTCTTCTCAAAGGTCATGTAACAGTGACTGACGGTCAATGGCATCATGTTGCTGTTACCCGTGCAAACAGTGGCCTAGTGCGTCTCTACATTGATGGGCAGCTTGATAATGAGATGCCGGGGCCATCAGGACGGATCGATTATCGGCTTAACCGCTCAACTAGTTATCCCAACAGCGATCCCTATCTCGTTTTGGGCGCAGAGAAGCATGATTATCCTGGCAGTCGTTACTACAACGGTTGGCTTGACGATATGCGATTGTCGAATGTGGTCCGCTATTCTGGGTCTTTTTCTCGCCCCACTGCTCCGCATACCCTAGATAGCAACACAATTGCGCTGTACCGGTTTGATGAAGGAAGCGGCACGACGATCAATGACAGCACGCCTGGGAATCAGAGTCCTGGCGAGCTGAAGCCACGAACCGGTGGTGCAGATCACTGGTCGAGCGATACGCCTTTCAATGCCAATGGCGTACTGCTCACCCCGCGGGCGTACATTCCATTTATTGTGCGCAGTTAGGTGTCATGGGGATGGTCTTCACGCTCACCATCCCCACGATACGCTTACCGCATGGAGAGAGGAAACGAGGGAAAGGCATAGCTTCCTGCTGCGATGGTGATAGCGACCGTTCCGGCATGGCCTAATCTTCTCCCTCTGTCCCTGACATCACAACCACCAGTGGTCGCATTTTGGCAACAGGGCGGATAAGACCGGCCGCAATTTGGACCTGCATCACCGTCTCGATGTCTTTGTACGCCAGCGGCGATTCGTCAACGGCCAGACCGCGCACAAGGACTCCCGCCTCACGAACGACAGCGGCTGCCATTGCCGGAGTGATGGTGCGACGTGCCTCTGAGCGGCTAAATCGACGACCGGCGCCGTGGGCAGCACTCGACAGCGATGCCTTATCACCTAACCCTTCGACGATATAGCTGGCAGTCGCCATTGAGCCGGGAATAATTCCCAGGACACCAGCTTCTGCTGGCGTTGCCCCTTTGCGATGGATCACCGTCCCGTCAGGTTGTTCCCAGGCAAAGTTATGATGATTCTCGATGACGCGCTCGACGGTCAGGCCCAATGCCTTCGCGAAGCGGGCATGGATCACCTCGTGGTTGGCGCGGGCGAAGTCACCGGCGAGGCGCATGGCATGCAGATATTCTTGACCGGCTTCGGTTTCAGTACTTAGCCAGCCATACGTTTTCGGGATGCCGCGCGCAATCGCTGCTGTCTCACGGTCGGCTATTTCGGCGTAGTGGCGGGCAATCTGGGCGCCAACACCGCGGCTCCCGCTATGGGTGAGCAGACCAACAAATGGTTGGTGCGTATCAAGCCATTCACCGATCACGATTTCGGCGAAGTGGTTGCCGCCACCTGAGGTGCCAATCTGGAGTTTCGCTATCTCGTGCAGGGTGCGGAGCAGCTTCGTTGCCTGCCAGCGCGAGTCGGTAAGCACCGGATGGTCGGCAACCGGCTTTTTCGGCGATCCGATGCCAAAGACCGTCACCTTCGTGATCGTATCGAGCAGGTGGTGCCGGTCACGACGGGCATCGTCGGGAGTTATTCCGGCAAAGATCGAGAGATGCATCCGGCAGCCAATATCCACTCCCACCTGATACGGAGCGACTGCGCGATCATAGGCGATGACCCCACCAACCGGCAGGGCGTAGCCTTGATGCGCATCAGGCATCAAGGCACCACGGATGGCTGGCGGCAAGCGCAGAGCGGTTTTGATCTGGTCAATGGCCCCTGGTTCCACCAGATGCTCACCAATAATTTTGAGCGGCTGCGGTTGATCGCGGAGTCGCAGCTCGACCGGAGGTTGGCCGTAGCGTGCAGCGATCTGCTGCCGTATCACCTGCGGTTCAATTCCCTCCTTTAACATCTGTTTGGCAGCCCGACACATCTCGCGAAATGCCGGATGGTCTACATAATCGGCTAATAGTTGGGCTGCTTTCATCGTCTTGCCTTTCACATTGCGAGATGTTGATACGAGACACAATGACTATGGTTAGTGTCAATTTTACTCTAAACGCTGTTGATCTTCAAGTCGGGGACGATGGGCGATCAGCCTGATGCCGTATAGGTTCACGTAGAGAGACAAGACCCCGCCTTGCCGAAGGAGCGGTTCGCGAACTGCCCTTCATCCCGCAACAGGGTATTGCGGACGGGCACGAAGCACCGATCCGGATCATTCATTTCACGACGACTGATGCACCTCGTCACGATAAGTATCCACGATGTCGAATAGCATACCGATCACTGGGAACGATCTGCGCTAACCTTCATCGCACGGCACAGGAGATTCAGACAGGCACGTATTCCTTGTCTATCGCAGAGCAGGGCTGCTGCCTGTTTTTGTCACCGGGTAGGCTGGGAGTTGCGTACCTACCGGGTTTTTCCGGCAACATTCCAGGATCGCCCTCGCCACCATGCGAATACGATTGCCCCCAGCAAGTGGCAGATTAATACGCTGACGAAATAGACGGTGTGCAGCCCTACCGTTTGGTAGGCGGCCTCAGGCGCAATGATGGTCTCGATGCGCGCTGCAATGAAGGGAGTGAAGAAATAGAGCGCGCCACAAGAAGCGGCAGCTAGGCGCCATTCGTGAGGTCGGGCACCGATCCAGCCGATGAAACTGGTTAGTGGTGTGATAAAGATCACCAGCCCCAGCCAACGGAGCACTTCGGGGGTACGGTTAGATCCGACCAGTGTGTATACCACCCATGCAATGATCCAACCGCTGAGCGTTGTCAGAACGATCGATAAGAATGTTCGTCTATCACGGACCATGGGTACAATTCTTTTTCATTCGTGGAGACGTCGCAGACGGCGTTCGACCTGTGTGGTCAGCTTCTGAATGAGCGCTTGTTGTTCGGCAATAGCGGTATCGAGCCGCTCAAGCTGATCTTCAAGCTGGGCCAACGATGCGATGTAGCGTTGACGTAACATCCCTTCCTCGCCGTCGCTGCGGAGCGGTTCGATCTTTTGCCGTAATTGTTGTTGACGCTCAACAATCCGCTTTTGCTCAGCTTCGTGTTGCTTCATCGTCTGCCGGGCTGCTTCAATCTGGTGAAACAGATTGATCACACCCTTCAGCCGCTGGAACGTCCGGTCATCGAGGACTTTATCACGTAGAAAGTTCTGTAACTGCTCGCCGGTAAGACTACTGATGGTCTGGCGACGCGAGAGTAGGCGTCGCTCGCAAACTGTGAAGGTCATCTGTCCGTTAGCGGGTACACGTACAGCCCAACAAGCCAGTTGACCATCTTCACGGAGGGGTGATGGTGTATCGATCAGTTCCGTCTGCTCGGTGCGCTGATACTCTATTATGACCGTACAGGGGGTTGCCAGTGAGCTGATAATGGTATATTGCTGAAAGGTGAGGAGATACTCGTCAAGGAGCAGATCGCTTTCGTGAAGCCGAATCCCGCTCAGATAACGGGTCTGGTGTGTCGCCTCAGTGACTGTCACTCCTAACTCAACAGCGTGAAAGATGACAAACTGCGCGCCAGCGCGGGTGAATGGCAGCACCGACTCGCCGGCGTACTCGCCATTGATCAACACTGTTGTTGGCCCTTGTTCAAGGGTAAGCCCTGTCTCGTTAACGAGGCGGAGTGCGGCCAGAGGGTGACGTTCCAAGCGCCGACGGTTGTAGACCAGTTCTCGCTGAGCAGAAAGCTGGGCACCTACAATCGGCGCCATTGCCGACTGCCCACGACCAACGCTTACCGGCTGCGTGACCCGGTACGCAAAGAGTGCTCCCTGGTCCTCACCAATGGCTACAGAGCGCACACTTTCTGTCAAGGTATCAATGGTAAATGCTGGTGATGGCGATGTTGCTGCAAGTAGTCCTCCATCGTCGTTGAAATGTTCTGGCGCGGCCATCTCTGCGACCATAGCACGCATGCGGGTTGCCAGCTTTGGTTGTGGGCGTGGTTGATCTTGAAGGAAGGGGCGGTCGGGGGTTTGTGGTTCGTACAAGCGGTAACGAAACGAGACCGGTTGCCCGGCAACGAGCGTTACTTCAACATCGATCAAATCTTCTTCCAACTGATTATCGAACAATCCCCATCCCTGTAAGAAACAACGTGACGTATCATCGGCACTCTCTTCGAAAAGCAGGCGATAACTTACCCGCCATGCCGGAGCGGGTGCAACATACCCGATCAGCAGATCGTGCTCGCCGGGTGTGAGATGAATGGTCGCCGTGCGATTACGTTCATCGTTTTGAGCTGCGCGCAAAAAGAAGGTGAGATCGTGATGTGCCTTGTCGTCGAGTAGCTCAATGCGCACAATCTCTTCGAGCGCAATTGGCCGGACAGTTCGCTCTTTACTGTCGTAGAGGCTCACCAGTGCCCGGCGGAGTGGTCGTTCATCTTCTACGTCAACGCCAACAACCTGACCACTTACGATCTCGCCCTGTTTACCGGTCAACATCAAGCGAACAGTACGTCCGCGCAGATCGCGTAGTAAGTCGAGGAGACTGCGTTGGTCTGAGAGGTGAATACTCCCGCGAGACAGCAACGAAGCGCGATCTTCAGGTGTAGCGAAGTCGATATTGCGTACCTGCCCGCTGCGATCAATCACGACCAGGCTCTTAAGCACGTCATCCATTGCGCTCAGTGGGAAGCTAAGGGTCAAAACTTCACCGCTAAACGTTCCACGACGCTCGAAATAGCCCACACCGTGCTTATAGAGCACTATTCGCTTGATGGGCAGACCTGTCATGGAGTCTCTCCTTGCGCAACCGACTGAAGACGGATCGGGTTGTAGGCAGTGTACACGAGACGACTAAAATCGGCAATGGCACCACCCAGGAGAGAATCTGACCAGGACAGGTTATTGCCAAGCGGTTTGTAGATATACACAGCCAACACATAGTCACCACCTGGCGAGCGAACGATGCCGGCATCGGCCTGCGTATGCTCGATCCAGCCCGATTTATGCTCAACCCGTATTCCCTCTGGAATGCCAGCAACCATACGGGTACGATCGGCATTTTCAGCCAGCAGATCGAGCATCTCCTGGCAACGATCTGGACGAAGCAGAGCGAATTTTTCTAACAAAACACCTTTACCACGGGCACACTCATCAATCATACGGTAGAGCTGCCCTATCGCATAAGGAGTTGCCCGCAGTGCACAGCCGGTCTCGGTGTATGGTGGTTCGCCAACCGGGTCTTGAGGCCCACAACGGTATTTGATGTTGTAGAGTTTAATGTAATCAACAGCTTCAAAAGGAATGTAGAGGTAGAGGTGTTCCAGACCAAGATCGGCGAGCATTTCGCTCATCTCAACCGCACCGCGAAATGCGATGTCGGTACCGATACCACCGGCACCGGCGGCTAAAATATCGTTGGCCGCTAGGTTATCACTTTCGATGATCATGAGACGCATTTTCTGCCACTGCTCTTCGGTAAACGTTTCGAGCTTTGTATAACCGTAGAGCATAATCGCAGTTTTGATCGTGCTTGCCCCTGGAAACACCGTGCGGGCGTTGACAGCCACCTCGGCGCCGGTCGCCAGATCGTAGAGATAGATTCCGGCGACACCATCCCATACCTCGGCCATTTGCTCAAGCTGTTCAGCAAGCTGAGCAGTCGAAATACGGGGTTGATCATTCGTTGGCCAGAGCGTGAGCGCAATGGGAGTAGTTATCCGACCACGACGGAGTAAACCGCTAACGATTGCGACCGAGCGGTCGAGATCGATTGCCCGTCCGGGCAGATAGGCGAAGCTACGTGAGAGCACCTCTGTTGAAGAGATAACCGTTACCTGGGGCGGAATGGCCGTCTCGTCGGCAAAGGCACGCATCTGCTCGTGGAGAGTATCCTCATTGAAGATGAGCTGAAGTGGAACGTTGACCGGCGTGTTACTGCCCAGCGCCGGCGCCGCTTCAGAAAGCAACGTTGTCAGATCAGGGCGGAGTTGAAGTGTGGCCGGGTCGATGGTGTATGTATATCCACCAGCAACTAGTTTTAACGGAACAACGTTTGCTGTTAGGGCAGCAGCTAAGACCGCTTCTGCTTCGGTAGCGGTCAGCCCACCAATTGGCACATTGGCGACCTCGGTTCCAGGCGCGTAAACCGGTAGTGGTGTTGGCAGTGGCGGAACTGAAACCGGGGTTGATTCTGCTGCAAGCGCCGGTTCATACGATAAGGTCGAACGGGGTGCTGGCGTACACCCGGCGAGAATTGCCATGCAGATCAGGGCAATGGCAAACAAACGTGGCCGGAAGTTCATAGCTGTACAAAACTCCATTGTTACAGTGCAGGCGACAGATGGAGATCATTCCTACCAGATATTTACTTATAGCACAGACGATATTACTCGTCAGGCTCAAGATAAAATGTCAACGGATAACCAGCCTCACGGGCAGCGTGATGAGCCTGATAGACTCGTTCCTGGGCTTCCTGAAAAGGTAATACCGTCACCAGCGCACGTCCTTCATAGTGAGCGGTCAGCATAACCTGTTCAGCCCGTCGATAGTCAAGCTCGAAGAATACTTGCAAGACCATAACAACAAAGTCCATCGGCGTTACGTCGTCATTCTGCACAATAACGCGATATGGACGTTCGAGTTCTTCATCACTGGCAACCGCGAATGAGACGGTAGGCCGCACGGCAACTGTAGGTTGTTCAGTAGACATGGGCTACTCCGTCGCTAAACGTACATACCATCTTCTGCTGGCAGTATAACATAAAGTGTCACTCTTCCCGATGTTGCCGGCGTTTTGCTGTTAATAAGGCTGCAATACGCTCTTCTTCACTTAATGGTGGTGCAGGCGGCTTGTCTGGTAACGATGACGGTGTTTCTGTGGAGCCTGATACCTTGCGCCGGGTGTAGGGTAGCATCTTCGCTTGCCAATCAGGGAACGGAACGAAGAGCCGCCGGAGGGCAACATCGATTGGCAACAGTGCCAATGCCAACCAGAGTAACGGGATCGTAACGGACCACACCTCGTATACGGTGCGTTCTGTCGGTGTAAAGATTGTGGTAGGTGGCGGATTAACTCGCCCACCGGTGAATGCAGCCAATTCTTCCAACAGCCCTGGATTATCGGCCATTCGTCCATATTCCGGTGAATAGTTGACTGTCACACCGATACTGGCATTGCCAAGCGGCTGACCTGCCTGATCGGTAGCATATACCTGTATTAGGTAAGCACCGACTTGATCAATTGTTGTGACAGTCCGGTAGCGTCCGGGGGCAATCTGAGTAAATACCAGATCACGTTCAAGCGCCAGGCCACTCATCCAACTACGAATGTCGTTCAGCTCGATTGGTAAACCGCCCGCATCACGTGCTGTCAGCTCAATCTCAACCTGATCGGCAATAACTGTAGCTGTCAGCGATAGACGATCACTGTTGCTCAGTGGCAGCACTTCTGTGACCAGATTGGCAGTAAAGCGCGGAAACTCTGCCCACGACACCCAGTCAATAGCCCAACGGCCGGTTAGATCGCTTGCCCATGCTAGCACGCGCCCTAATCCCATTTGGGCTGTTGCCAGCAATGGCGAGCCATCAGGCGCTGCAAGCACCATGCGCCCGGTCGCTCGGTTGGCAACGACATTGCGACCCTGGAGCGGCGGCAATGCGCCAACATCACGGAGCCAAGGTGTGGGTAGGGCTAGAATCGGCACGAATGGCTCTTCTATCAAATCACGATTGGCAACACGTACCGTTTCTTCTAGAAAAATTTGCGGCAGTTCAGTCACCTGCTGAACAGCATAGTATTTCCCTCCACCAATACGAGCAACTCGTTCGAGCGCCGGATCAGTATTACGCCCAATCGCTACTGTGCTAACGGTTACGCCCTGCGCATAGAGATCGGAAACCATATCGGCATATTCGGTTTCAGATATGCCATCGGTTAAGAGGATCACATGCTTGATCCGGGCGTCAGCCGTTGTGATGGTCTCAGCAGCCATTGCGATACCGCTCCGAATGTTCGTACCTCCTCCAGCCGTTAGCCGACTCAGTGCACCTTCAATCGTAAACAGATCGGGAAGCGGCTGCAATGGGAGCAGGGTTTCGGCCAAACTGTCGAATGCGATGATAGCAAGTTGATCGCGCTGGGTCAGACCTCGACTGGCCTGAAATGCTGCCTCACGGGCCAGATCAAGCTGTGTGCGGGAGCCATCAACCAATTCATTCATACTCCCACTGCGGTCGATCACCAATACCAATGCCAGATCGAAGCGCTCTTCAATCACTGGTGGATCAAGCGAGACGGGAAGCAGTGGTTCAAGAGGTGACCGTCGCCAGCCACCGGCTCCAAACGATTGCGGCCCACCGATCATCAACAGTCCACCACCAAGATCACGCACGTATGTGGTCAGTGCGCGCTGAAGTGTCGTTGGAACAGCACTGGCGGGCGTATCAACAAGTGCCACCACGTCGAATACACGTAAATCGAGCGGACGGACGGGAGCCTGGATTGGTTCCTGTACGGTTACATCGAACCCACTCGCCCGCCAGGCGTTAACCAGAGCTGCCACCTTTTCGACAGCAACGGTCAACACAAGGATACGGGGTGGACCGGAAACAAACGTGAATGCTACCGCCCGATTATTTGCCGCCTGGGTATCGAAAGGGGCCATCAGATACGCTTCAAATCGTCGAAAACCTCGCTCACCAGCCGGTACCGTCAACGAAAACTGGTTGAGACCGGTCGTTAATGTAACCGGTTGTTCAATGCGCAACTGACCATCAACGAGTAATTGCACCGTTGCTGAGCCGCTCATCTCGCTCTCGATCAGAACGGTCAGGGGGATGAGCTGATCAACACTCGCGCTGGATGGAGCGTTCAGTGCTGCAATCAGTGCGTCAGGACCGCGATCGGATACCAGGGGAACAACGTCAAGCGATACTCCTCGCGCCGCTGCCAGGCGAGCAGCGTTCAGCGCTTGCCCCACATTCTCGCCTCCATCCGATAGCAGTACCAGACGTTGGTGCATAGCACCGGGTAAGATTGCCAGCGCCAACTGGATAGCATCTTCGATGTTGGTTCGGGAGCCGGCGACCAGCCCATCGATCCGATCAAGTGGACGTGGCGGTTCGGCTACTCGTTCAACCTGGGCACGCGCTCCAAAGACAACAACCGCCATGCGATCGTCTGGATCGGCTGTAGCCACGGCCTGTTTGATATAATCGAGCGCTGCGAGGCGCTGACTCGGTGCCACCGAATCGCTAACATCGAGGAGAAAAACGGTCGCCGTTGCCTGCACTGGTCGGCCAAGTTGGAGACCTGCTATCGCTAACACCAGAGCCGCCAGCATCAGCAACCGTACTACCAGGAGCAGCCATAGCCGGAGCCGACTAAGCCGACGAAGAAGCTCAGCTCGATTCAACCATAGTGTACCGATGAGGGGAACAGCAAGAACAAATAACCACAATGCTGCCGGCTCAATCACACTCAACACAATCTTGCTCCCTCTAGTGTAGAAGCGCAGATATGGTGGGTTAGCTTAGCGATGAAACACAGTGCCGAGTGGGTATCACCGATGATCGATAGTGTTTCTCGCCAATCTGACCGTCACTGCGCTGGTAGAGGTAGGTTCTCAATCCACCTCCCACAGTGTACCGATACCGTATGAAATGGGTTGAGCCGAAGCAGATGATGGGCCGTCATCATGCCTGAACGGTATACCACAGGTGCATGAGGAATGCTTCCACTCACTTCGCCAGTTGGGCATCATCAACAACCGGGTAACATTTGAGCAATGTTGTCGCGTCACGTTTCTTTTTGCCATTTCTTGTTGCGCCCTACCATATCTGGTGAGGACATGCAAACGCTCGTGGGCTATGGATGTGATACCCGGAACAAAGCTCTACACCGTATTAATGGTGACGGTATCCAATCCTGTTCATCCAGCATAGCATTCCTATGCAGTGAACTGTATGATCACACAACCGAGCGATTGTGAAGCGAAGTGAACCTGCCGTCGCCGTAGTGGTTAGAGATGGTTCTCCACCTGTACCACCACCAGCGTTATATCGTCGTGAGGGCTGCGGCCTTCACTGAACGTTTGCACGGCTGACAGCAAACGTTCAAGAAGTTCTTCTGGCGGGAGGTACCCCCAGTGGCGCACCAGATGCTCAAGGCGATCAAAACCAAACAATTCACGCTGATGATTTTGTGCTTCAACAACCCCATCGGTGTAGAATACCAGCGTATCGCCAGGCGCCAGATCGAGTTCTAGTTGATTGTAACGTGCATCACGTTGTATTCCTAACGGTAAAGCGCCAGCAGTTTCCAGAAATGTTGTGCGGCCATCGGCGTGTCGTAACAGTGGCGACAACTGACCGGCGTTGGCCAGGATCAATCGTTGCTCAATCGGATCAATCAGTGCATACCCAAGTGCAACAAAGGTATTCCGTGGCACATCATCGACTAGCCAGCGATTCGTCTCGGTCAGTACCAGTCGGGGAAATTCGTGATTACGAGCTTCCGAACGAACAGTCGAACGGGCTACTGCCATTAGCATTGCCGCTGGCAGCGATTTGCCACTCACATCACCGATAATGACTCCTAGTCGGGAACCGAGCGCAATCACATCGTAGAAATCACCCCCCGTCTCACGAGCTGGCAAACACCGTGCAGCCACCTGCAAGCCTGCACACACTGGTAACTCGTGCGGAAAGAGGTTTAGCTGGATCTGGCGTGCAATCGCCATCTCCTGTTCGACGCGCGTCACCGATTCCTGGTAAAGTTGTGCATTTTCGATAGCCAGTGCCGCGTGGTTGGCGAAGGCCAGGGCAACCTCCAGATTACGTTCACTGAAGGCATGCCGCCGATACGCATCGATGTTCAACACTCCAAGCACTCGTCCTTTGGCAATCAGTGGTACTCCCAGCCAGGTCAGGATACGTTCCCCCATATCACCGGGCGGCCAGATCGTTTGCCCAGGCGGAGCGACCAGTAAGATCGGTCGTCGTTCACGTACAACCTGACCGGCGCCACTCGTAGCAACCGGCAGGGTGCGCCCTAAAGGAATTTCGTCTGGTGACCAACCGCTTGCCGCTGCGATGCGCAAGATCGGTCCATCTAGCAACATAATCGTTGATGTATCGTAGTTTATGACCTTGCGCAGTTCGGCTAACACGAGCTGGAGCACTTCGTTGGGGTCAAAACTTGAACTTAACACACGGGCGACCTCACGCAGTGTCTCAGCAGTACGCCGTTGCTCTTGTTCAGCGGCAAAGAGCAGCGCGTTTTCGTAAGCCGTCGCGACTGAGGTCGTCACTGTCATCATTAACTCTAATTCATCTTCATCATAGGAGCGCGGCTCACCAAAACTATCAAATGAGATCGATCCAAACACCCGATCACGGCTGATCAATGGCACGACTACCAGTGAACGCAATCCCATTTCACGCCAGCGGTCACGTGATGACAATGCTCGTGGATCGTTTTCAATATCCAGAATAACCTGTGGTCGGCGTGTCGTGCGGAGAACATCGACCAATGGATTATGCTGAAGGTCGATGACCGTACCGACCATGCCGGTAGATGGATATTCTGCGGCAACGAAACCGGTTTTGTCGTCACGAAACAACACCAGACCGGTGTGATCAGCCCAGAAGAGTTGAACTAACTCGCGGGTGGCGATGTCAAGGATTTCTTGTTGATCAAGGTGAGCAGCCAGCAAACCGGCAATCCGATTTACAAGCGCCATACGGGCTGCCTGGCGCTCAGCAGCAAGTGCATGTGCTTGCGCTGCTTGAAAGAGATGGGCATTCTCGCGTGCCTGCTGCTCACGTTCGGTGAGTAATTGTACCTTCTGTACGGCCAGACTGATCAAACTGGCAATTTGCGCCAGCACATCGATGGTATTGTCGTCATAACAGTATGGGCGTTCATCTTGTAGTACCAGTACCCCAATTGCCACTTCGTGCTGCGCAAGGATTGGTACACCGATCCATGAACGCATCAGGTGTGCTGCCCCTATCGAATACGGTTGGATACCCATGGCCTTCACCTGCTGCGCATCGGTCAGGAGATCATCAAAGCGTAGTGGCTGGCGATGGGTGAGTAACCATTCGGAAAACGAGGCTGATGGTACATGCCGCCCAATCAGGTTGTGGTCTAATTGATGATTGTGTTCAACAAAGATAGCATATTCAATCTGGCGTGAATCCGGATCGCATAGCATCAGATAGAAGACAGAAGCTGCCGTCAGATCAATTACAATCCGCTGTGTCTCATGCAAAATGCGATTCAGATCATACGATGCTGCCACCAGCGTGCCGATCTGATTGATCGCCTGTAGTTCAGCGATTTGTCGAGTTCGTTGCGCATGCAATGTCACATTCTTCACGTGCAGGGTAAGTTGGGCGGCAATATTGCCGAGAAACTCCATATCACGCGGAGTAAAGGCATACGAACGGTAGCTTTGCACCGACACGACCCCAATCGGTCGTCCATCGCGATCAAGCAGCGGCCACCCCATCCAAGAGCGTGCGATCCGTTCAGCACCGATAACAACAATCTCTACATCGGGAAAGGCTCGAATCTCGTCGGGCAAGTCGCAGAGAAACAACGGTTCACACTCACGCAGAATGTGGGCGGTGAGGGAGTTTGCTGGTGGCGGTTGGTTAATCCAAAAATCGTAGATTTGTCCATCGTCAAGGGTGATACCATCCGTAATCAAATGTCGTTCTGGATCGTAAATCACCATTGAAAAGGCGTCCAAATCAATACAGTTTTGTAAACCGAAGGCTGCTCGTTGCAGTAACTCACGAGTCGTTTGCGCCGTTGAGGCGGCCAGACTAATCTCACGCAAGGCCCGCAGTTCAGCAATCTGGCGCTCGCGTTCCGCTGTGAGGCGACTATGTTCGATCAGAATAGCAATCTGGTTGGCAACCGACTGGGCCAGTGCCAGCTCGTGCGGCGCTGGCTCGCGTGGCGTAAAACCGAACAGACTTAACGTACCCAGTACCCGCCGCCCAACAAAGAGCGGTAAATTGATAGTTGACTCAAATGGTGGGAAGAGATGGAGGGGAAACGTTGCCGGATCGTAGTGTGACTGCCAATCGCGGTGAATCACCCGTGGTTGCAGCAGGGTAACTACCTCGCGCAGTGGACTGATCTCAAGTGGAATCTGGCGGGTCTGTTCAATGTATTCCTGGCTGAACCCACGACAGGCGTGTAGCACGAGCAGCGTACCGGTTTCATCGAGCAAACGCACATTACCGGCATCAAAATGGAGTGTCGTGACGGCAATTTCCAATGCCTGATCGAGCACATTATCAAATGAACGGGTATCAACCAGCGTCGCAGCCAGTGTACTTAATGCAGCTAACTCTTCGCGGCGTGCTGTCAACTGTTCAGTCAACTCGCGACTCAGTCGATCTTGCTCTTCTACCAGCACCACATTTTCGAGTGCCAATGCAATCACGTTGGCTATTTGCTGAAGGAGTTCAAGGGTTTCGTGATTGTACAGGCCGGGTTGGTAGCTTTGCAGAGAGATGACTCCAACCACCGATTCGCTGATCATCAGTGGCACACCGATCCACGAACGTGAGCGTTTAGCAGTGTTACCAAACGGTACTGGCGGCAAACTGGCGTCGCGTTCGGTCAACAGATCGCGGAAGAGCAGTGGCTCACGGCGACGGACGATCAATCCGGTCAGATAGCCGTATTCACGATTTTCGAGAAACTCAATCTGACCTTCATCGTAGAGTAGAGCGGCTTTGAACAGTTCTGGTCGCTCATCACAAAAAGCAAGATAACAGGAATCAAAATCGAAGATGTGGTGCAATTCACGCACAACTGTCTCAAACAATGTGCGTAGCGGTGGTCGATGACGTGCTACCAATCCAATCGCGTACAATGACGCCAGAATGCGCTGATCGCGCTCTTGTTGTCGACGCAACGCATCGCGCTGTCGCTGGAGATCGCCGATCAATTGACGCCGACGAGCTGTACGGGTCATTCCTTCATTCCTGTCGCTTCGTGCATCTCAAACGGCAGTGTACAAACCGTTGCCGGACGATCAAACACGGTTACGGTCGTGCCGGGTTCAGCGTATACCCGCCGCAAATACGCCAGCCCAATCCAACCGAAGCGTGGCGAACAGACAGCACTGGTCAGATCACCAACCTCTTTGCCATCAGCCATGACCTTTGCCGGTAATGATTCGGGTGCCGCCGATAGGCGTAAACCGCGCAACAGTTTGGCAATTCGACCACGGCTCTCCATACGGGCAATGATCTCTTGACCAACGTAACAGCCTTTGTGAAAACTGACTGCTCGCCACAAATCGGCTTCGAGCGGAATGTAATCCAGTGTGATTTCGTGCTTGAAACGCGGATAGCCGTGTTCAACCCGAACTATTTCGGCGGTGTTCTTATCAAGCTCGACCGCGCCGGCGTTGGTCAGGGCTGTCATAAAGGCCATGACCTGCGTAGGGTGTGGGTAGAGGGTATAGCCGTCGCCTCCCATTGGCTCACACCGGGCAACGAAGATTTGATGTTCAGCCCACTGAGCTGACGTAATACCATAGCGGGGTATATCGGTGGGCAACCCGATTGTCCGGAGTACCTGACTCGCCTGCGGCCCATACACACCGATCTGCCCCAATTCGAGGCTAGCATCAGCGACCGTTACCTGATCGTTGAAAAAGATATTCTTTCGCAAATGGCGTAAAATGGCTGCTCCATGCCCAGAACCCGTTTCAAGCAATAAGGCATCAGGCAGTACATATACTCGCAGCAGATCGATCATTCGCCCGATGGGGGTCGTCAAGACCGTGAGGGTACCCTGTCCGGGTTGTAACGGCTCAATAGCGTTGGTCGAGAGACGATGGAGCAACGCAGCCCGATCACGACCACGCATCCAGAGCCGTCCACGATCTGATTCGTCGAGGATTGCGGCAGTGCTGTAGATAGCGTTATAGCTTGCCGATGTAACATCTTCCATACGTTTTGATGTCATGAGTACGTGCCTGTCATATATTTTATTGTATCACGGCACTTGCAAGACTGGCCGACGGAGCTTGAGTTGAAGTTGCATGCCGTAACGAGGACGTAACGTAATGCCTGTCTGCAAGGCAATCGGATGATCGGGTACCGGTAGCACATGCCACCGCTGTGCCAGAGTAGCCAGTACTAACACCCCCTCCATCCAGGCAAACGGTTCGCCGATGCAATTACGCGGCCCGCCACCAAAGGGAAAAAAAGCAAATTTTGGTCGTGTAGCTTGTGCGGCTGGTGTATGACGAAGTGGCTCACAACGGTATGGATCGGGAAAGAAACGACTATCGTGATGCATCAGCCAGGGACTCATCAGAACAATCGTATCTGGTTTGATCGGTACATCACCAATCGTCACCGGCGCGATTGCTCGTCGGCCAATGATCCAGGCCGGTGGATAAAGACGTAAGGCTTCGGCAAAGAGCCAGTGGGTATAGGACAACGATGGCAGATCGGCTACCGTTGGTGCACGTTCACCAAGTACGGTATCAAGTTCGCTATGTAACGTTGCCGCAATTGTTGGATGCGTAGCCAACAAATAAAGCGCCCACGTCAACGCATTTGCGGTGGTCTCATGACCGGCCAGGAAGAGTGTCATCAACTCGTCGCGCAATTGAGTGTCAGTCATGCGATACCCATCTCCCTCGTCATCGACTGCTGCTAACAACAGTGAAAGCAGATCGTCACGATTACCGGGATTGGCACGACGGGCAGCGATGATCCGGTAGATAATCGTATCGAGGCGCATTTTCGCCTGCTGAAATCGCCGCACCGGTGGTAGTGGTAAAGCCATCAACCAGTCGGCGAACGGTAACACCGCCAGATCAAACATAGCCACCAGATCATGCATTGCGGTGAATACTTGATCAGCATCAGCCTCGGTATCGGCGGAAAAGAGTGTTACCCCGACAATCCGCAGCGTGATTGCCATCAACTCACGACTCATATCCAGCACGGCGCCATCTTGCCAGTGGCTACTCCGTTCCTCAGCCGCAGCCACCATGGCTGGGCCATAGGACGCGAGTCGTTGACGGTGAAAAGCTGGCTGAATCAGCCGTCGTTGACGAAGGTGCGTTTCACCTTCGCTGGTGAGCAATCCTTCGCCGAGCAATCGCTTGGCCCGTTCGAGCACGCGCCCCTTCACAAAAGCCCGATTTTTAGTGACCAGCACCTCGCGAATGCAGTCAGGATGATTCACCAGTACCATGCGTTGTGGTCCGGCCCAAAATTCCACCACATCACCGCGCATTGCCAGATCGGTCAGTAACGTTAGGGGATCACGACGCAACCGCTGAAGATTCCGGATCGATACAGGAGAAGGAACATGGATTAGCATCCTACACCACCTTGATTCATAATTACCCAGCGTATGCTCAAGAGAATACTCCTGTTTTCTGCCGATGGCACGCTGGTCCGCATCCCGATGTGAGAGGGTTGCAATACCTGGCATTTCCTCAGCTTGTCACCAGAGATTATCTTCGCTGCTGGGGAAACGTAATGGGTATACCGTCCTTAATCTTCCGAACCGCCAGGAGTGTTGTTCAGGATGATCAGCGTTGACGATACACAACGCCGTTCCGGTAATCAATGTCAAATCGTGATAGATACTATGCAGGAACGATATTGATACGGTAGCCGCAAATTGTAGGAAGCCCCTTCATCGGCGCCTCGACTGGCAAAATCGCTCTTTCCGCATCACAATGCGTCTGATAGCAAGTCTTCCCCGATGTCGGGAAAAAAGGACAACAGTGCATTGACCCGCATCCGTTTCAAACATTCAGCGTATCACGGGCACGTATCAACATCATACCACGCTTGTCAGATGTTCATTCCATGTCGCAAAGCGTTAACCGTCCGTGAAATTTAGAACAACATCATGGTATACTACAGCTATCGGTGAACCTTCAACTAAATGATCGCACAACAATGATTCGTTGATGACGGGGGAGTCCATGAGTGTAACAGGGCGACTGGCAGGAAAGATTGCGCTCATTACCGGCGGTGCTGGCAACATTGGTAGCGAACTGACAAAACGTTTTCTAGCTGAAGGAGCAACAGTTATCATTAGTGGGCGTAATGGCGCCAAACTCACTGCCCTGGCCGAACAGATGCGGTCAGAGGCTGGAGTTCCAGCGAAGCGGATCGACCTCGAAGTGATGGATGGGAGCAATCCGGCAGATGTGCGTGCTGGTATTGAGGCGATCGTGGCCCGTCATGGCAAGATTGATATTTTAGTGAACAATGCTGGCAGCGCAGGCGCCCAACGACGGTTGGCTGATATTCCGCTTACCGATGCCGAACTCGGTCCTGGCGCCGAGGAAACGTTGACTACGAGCGTTGCCAATTTACTTGGTATGCCGTGGCATTTGATGCGGATCGCGGCACCACATATACCGCCAGGCGGCGCTATCATCAATGTTTCAACTATCTTTTCGTATGCTGAATACTATGGACGTATCCCGTATGTCACCCCGAAAGCTGCTCTCAATGCGCTCTCGCAGATCGCAGCCCGCGAACTGGGTGCACGTGGTATTCGCGTGAATACCATCTTTCCCGGCCCGATTGAGAGCGAACGAATTCACACGGTCTTCCAGCGCATGGATCAGTTGAAAGGTCGTGCGGAAGGTGATACGGCGCAGCAATTTTTAGCAACGATGCGATTATGGCGGACCAACGACCAGGGGAATCTCGAGCGCCGCTTCCCAACGGTTGGTGATGTGGCCGATGCGGCGGTCTTTCTGGCCAGTGATGAGGCAGCAGCCCTTGCTGGGGAAACCATTGCTGTTACCCATGGCATGGAACTTCCGCTGCGCAGCGAAACCAGCTTACTGGCGCGCACCGACCTGCGCACGATCGATGCGAGTGGTCGGACGACGCTGATCTGTGCCGGTGATCAGATCGAAGAGGTGATGGCGCTGGCCGGTATGTTACGCACGTGTGGCAGTGAAGTCATTATCGGCTTCCGTTCGGCCACTGCTCTGGCTCAGTTCGAGCAAGCAGTGAGTGAAAGTCGTCATTTAGCGGGTGCAACCTTTACCCCACCAATTGCGTTACCACTCGATCCCCGTGATCCAACCACAATCGATGCGATCTTCGACTGGGCGGGAGAGAATACCGGTGGCATTCACGCAGCAATTATTCTCCCTGCTTCTAGCCGTGAACCGGCTAACCAGGTGATTGAGGTTGATGATGCCCACGTCATGCAATTTCTGGCCGATGAGATTGTTGGTACGATTGTGATTGCCAGTCGCTTGGCCCGTTATTGGCAATCTCAGCGTCTGACGCCGGGCGCCCGTGCCCGTAGTCCACAGGTTATCTTCCTCTCGAATGGAGCGAATGCCGCAGGGAACGTGTACGGTCGCATTCAAAGTGCGGCTATCGAGCAGTTGATTCGGGTATGGCGTCACGAGGCCGAACTCGATTATGCCCGTGTGACTGCCAATGGTGAGCGGGTGTTACCGGCGGTATGGACAAATCAGATTGTGCGCTTCGATAATCGCAGCCCTGAAGGGTTAGAATTTGCCTGTGCGTGGACGGCTCAGTTACTACACAGCCAACGCCGGATCAGCGAAATTACTCTCAATATTCCTGCTAACGTTAGCGCTACTACCGGTGCGCGTAGTGCGTCAGTGGGTTGGGCCGAAAGTCTGATCGGCTTACACCTGGGCAAGGTTGCGCTCATCACCGGTGGTAGTGCCGGCATCGGCGGCCAGATCGGTCGGCTACTGGCGCTCAGCGGTGCACGAGTGATGCTGGCAGCCCGCGACCGTCATAAACTAGAGCAGATGCAGGCGATGATTCGGGCCGAACTGGCTGAAGTGGGTTACACTGATGTCGAAGATCGGGTACACATCGCACCTGGTTGCGATGTCAGTAGTGAAGAACAGCTTGTTGATCTTGTCGAACGTACCCTGGCTACGTTTGGCACCGTGGACTATCTCATTAACAACGCTGGCATCGCTGGTGTCGAAGAAATGGTTATAGACATGCCGGTAGAGGGCTGGCGGAACACACTGTACGCTAACCTGATCAGCAACTACTCGCTAATGCGTAAACTGGCGCCCTTGATGAAGAAACAAGGTAGTGGCTATATCTTGAACGTTTCCTCCTACTTTGGCGGTGAAAAAGAGGCTGCCATTCCCTATCCCAATCGGGCTGACTATGCCGTTTCAAAGGCTGGTCAGCGGGCAATGGCCGAGGTCTTTGCCCGCTTTCTGGGGCCAGAAGTGCAGATCAACGCGATTGCGCCGGGGCCGGTTGAAGGCGATCGTTTGCGTGGCACGGGTGAACGTCCTGGTCTGTTTGCCCGTCGCGCACGGCTCATTTTAGAAAACAAGCGGCTTAATGAACTGCACGCGGCACTAATAACCACTGCCCGTACCGATGCACGTCCGATGCGTGAGCTGGTGGAACTGCTATTACCGAACGATGTGGTCGCGCTAGAGCAGAATCCCGCGACGCCGCAAGCCTTACGTGAACTGGCCAAACGTATTCGTAGCGAAGGTGATCCAGCAGCTTCTTCGAGTAGCGCACTGCTTAACCGCTCGATTGCGGCAAAGCTCCTCGCCCGCTTGATAAACGGTGGCTACGAGCTACCTGCCGATATGTTTGCGCATCTGCCTCTTCCGCCCGATCCATTCTTCACCCGTGCTCAGATCGACCGTGAGGCGCGCAAGGTGCGCGATGGTATCATGGGAATGCTCTATCTACAACGGATGCCAACCGAGTTTGATGTGGCGATGGCTACGGTTTACTATCTCGCCGACCGCAATGTCAGCGGCGAGACCTTCCACCCCTCGGGAGGGTTGCGCTACGAACGCACTCCTACCGGCGGTGAGCTGTTTGGCATGCCTGCTCCGGAACGGCTGGCCGAGTTGGTCGGTACAACCGTGTACCTCATTGGCGAACATCTTACCGAGCATCTGAATCTCCTTGCACGGGCTTATCTCGAACGCTACGGTGCGCGCCAAGTCGTGATGATCGTAGAGACAGAAGCCGGTGCAGAGACTATGCGTCGCTTGCTCCATGATCATGTTGAGGCCGGTCGGCTTATGACGATTGTTGCCAGCGATCAGATTGAAGCAGCGATTGATCGGGCAATTGCGCACTATGGTCGCCCTGGGCCGGTAGTCTGTACGCCTTTCCGTCCTCTGCCCACTGCACCACTGGTTGGCCGTAAAGATAGCGACTGGAGTACAGTGCTAAGTGAAGCCGAATTTGCTGATTTGTGTGAACACCAACTGACTCACCACTTCCGGGTGGCGCGCAAAATTGCCTTGTGCGACGGTGCTAGCCTGGCGCTGGTCACACCAGAAACGACTGCTACGTCGAGTACCGAACAATTTGCGTTGGCGAACTTTGTCAAAACAACTTTACATGCCTTCACCGCGACCGTCGGCGTCGAAAGTGAACGTACTGCGCAGCGTATTCTGATCAATCAGGTAGACCTGACCCGTCGCGCACGTGCTGAAGAGCCACGCGATCCGCATGAACGCCAACAAGAACTCGAACGCTTCATCGAAGCGGTACTGTTGGTGACCGCGCCACTTCCACCCGAATCAGATACGCGCTACGCTGGCCGAATCCATCGTGGGAGAGCGATTACTGTGTGAGAAATGTGCAAATTGTTCTCATATGTGTCTGAAAAATTCCTTTCCAACACCTGCTAACTCGCCCCTGTCCTCTCTCACCAGGTGAGAGGACGGGGGAAATGGAGGTGGCTGACACTTCTCTCACCTAGGAGAGAGGACGGGAAAAATGGAGGCGAGGCTGACACGCCTCACTTTCTCCCTGTCCTCCTTCCTCTCTCAGCAGATGAGAGAACGGAAAAATGGGGGGGGGGTGGGTTAGTACCTACCCCTTCCTCTCACTCCTCTTTCCTATTTCTTATCTCTTCACCTCGCCACTGTTGACTAGGAAAAAACTCTGAAGGCCTGCCGTGAGGGGGGCCAACGTTCTTTCTCTCCAGTCCCCACGTTCCCCCTTCCTCTCCCCGTGTGGGAGAGGAAGGGGGCCAGGGGGAAGGTGAGGGGAGCCAGGCGTGCTCGGCAGTACAGGCGCTGACATCGTTGCAACTCTGTTCCAGTGTGTCGCGGAGACGCATACGTTGCCAGCCAACGTTCCCCTGACGATTATGGAGATGCCATAATCGAGCCTCATCAAAAGTCTAAGTTTTTTGATCATGCTCTAAGTAAGACATCAAGCCCCCCTAGACAAATGCCAGCTCTTTCTGTAAACTAAGATACAGGAGGTTCTATGCACGTCTCACGCGAGCCAATCCTGGTCATTGCTGCACATGCCGACGATATTGAGTTTGCCGCTGCCGGAACGATTGCCGGCTGGGCAGCGGAAGGCTATCCCATCACGTACTGCATCATCACTGATGGGTCGGCTGGCTCGAACGAACCAGGGACACTTGCGGCAGACTTGATCAAGCGTCGCCAGGACGAACAACGTGCAGCAGCGCACGTCCTTGGGGTGCAGGATGTGCGCTTCCTTGGTTACCGTGATGGTATCCTCCAGCCAACACTCGAGCTACGACGCGAACTAACCCGCCTTATTCGCGCTGTCCGCCCCTTCCGTGTCCTTTGTCAGGACCCAACGCTTGTCTTTGCCGGTAGCACTTACATCAACCATCCCGATCACCGTGCCGCCGGTGAAGCTGCGATCTACGCTGTTTTCCCGAGCGCTGAAACGCGCCCGATCTTCCCGGAATTGCTGGCCGAAGGGTATGAACCGCACAAAGTGCGCGAACTCTATCTGATGTTCCCGGCTGCCCCTGATCTCTACCTCGACATCAGCGATCGGATCGAGCAGAAAATTGAAAGTCTGCTCTGCCATCGTTCACAACTCGGCCCCGATGTTGCCGATTGGGTGCGCAAGTGGGATGCCGAGAACGGCGCACAGATTGGCGTTGCTTACGCCGAAGTATTCCGGGTTATTCGCCTCGTCGATAATTAACCTCGCGACACCAGACCTTTCCTTCACGAACAGCAAATAGCTGTTCGCGGAGGGTTTGGTGTACGCGCCGGTTTGTATTTTATTGCTGCCGAAATATCGGCTAGAAAGGAATAACATTGGCAGATTGATTGGCATGAGGTGCGTGCGTGTCAGGGCCGCCCGCATCTCGGTCACACCGGTTGCATAGACCGGCGTGTAGCCCTGTTCGTCGTGTCCGCGCCAGCGTCGGGGTATGTGCCCACGATGTGGTCTCCTTTCATGAACCTGCTGCGGTGTTGCAGCCGCGCATACTGCGCGTCAGAGATCACGGTTGCGGACGTAGCCAGGAGTTTATATGAGTACCATCACAAACAATCGACATCAGGCCCTCAGTGATAACGTTTGGCTGCACTTTTTCCAAATGGGCCACTTTTCCAGTACCAACGCGCGGCCCACGATACTGGTGCGAGGTGAAGGGTCGCGCGTATGGGATCAAGACGGTAACGAGTACATTGACGGTCTCTCTGGTTTATTCACGGTAAATGTAGGTTATGGTCGTCGCGAGATCATCGAGGCTATCAGTGCGCAATTGAGCGACATTGCTTACGTCAGTCCCTTTAGCTTCCCCAGTCTTCCCCTGATCGATCTGTCTGCCCGCCTGGCAGCAATCAGTCCAACCGGCCCCCGGTCACGAGTATTCCTGACAACCGGTGGCTCCGATGCCGTCGAGACGGCGCTGAAAATAGCGAAGGTGTACCAGCGTCGCCGTGGCTTCGCCGACCGGACGAAGATTATTGCCCGCCGTGTCAGTTATCACGGTACCTCGATGGGTGCCCTCTCGGTCAATGGTGTGACCTCGATCCGCAACGGCTTTGGTCCGCTCGTGCCCGGTGCACGCCATGTCCCGCTACCGTATCGCTTCCGCTGCGACTATTGTGCGGAACATAGTGCTTGCCGGGGTGTTTGCGTTGATGAGGTGGAACGCCTGATCGAGTTTGAAGGTCCTGAAACAATTGCCGCTATTATTATGGAACCGGTCCAAAACAGTGGTGGTGCAATTGTTTCACCTCCGGGTTACCTGCAACGTATTCGCCAGATCTGCGATCACTACGGTATCGTGATGATCATGGACGAGGTGATCTGCGGCTTTGGCCGGGTTGGTGACTGGTTTGGTTCGACTGCAATGGGGGTAAGCCCTGACATCATCACCTGCGCAAAAGGTATTACCAGTGGTTATGCGCCACTCGGAGCAGCTATTGTACGCGATACGATTGCCGATGTTTTCGTTTCTGAGAATGATGCCGATAAGTTCATGCATGGCATCACCTTTGGCGGACACGTTGCTAGTTGTGCAGCGGCGTTAGCCAATCTGGCGATTATCGAGCGAGAACATCTGCTTGAGCGTGCACGTGAGATGGGGGCTTACTTGATGCGCGAGTTGATCGCTGCCGTTGGTGATCATCCTAATGTCGGTGAGGTGCGTGGGATGGGGATGTTTATGGCGGTTGAGCTAGTTCGTGACCGCACGACACGAGAGTCTCTGGACGAAGAACGCCTGATGGTCTGGCTGAGTGATCAGTTGAAGCAGCGCGGCCTGATCTGTCGAGCTGATGATCGGCTTGAACCGGTGATCCAACTGGCCCCGCCGTTGATCCTTACCAGAGATGAGGCTGATCGTTGTGTCAGGATCGTAGCGGAAACCATCCATGCCCTTGGCCGACGAGTAGGTAGCACGCCAACGGTGATCGCGCTCGGCACTGCTCCCCTTGCGCTGGAAAAGACGACTGCGGCAGCGGCTGATTAACGACCGGGAAAGCTACTGAACGGTTGGACTGTAGTATCCCCTTCCTTTCGTGAAATGGGGAAGGAAGGGGTAGGATTAAATCCATCAGCGATCAGCGTGTCCAGAGCACACCATCTCTTGTGCGTATTCGCCACGTGGATGTAGTTTCTAATGCCAATCCTGTCCACGAGCATCGTGTATTCTGGTGTGAGGGTATCTGAACCGCATCTGTGTGGCCGAAGGTAGGTTCTGCCGCTTCCCCCACCTCCCCGCGAGCGGGGGGCTGGAGGTCTAAGGATGATGGGGCGCTGATGTGCTTCCCGATGGGGGCTTGTCTCCACCATACCTGCGGGCCAGATGCCCGCGCACCCAGGTGCGTGCAGGGTGGTATCGCGAACCTGCTCATCGGCGCAGTGGTCTTAGGCGGGCCAGAGGCCCACGCCCCCAGGTGCGTGCGGGGTGGTATCGCGAACCTGCTCGTCGGCGCAGTGGTCTTAGGCGGGCCAGAGGCCCACGCCCCCAGGTGCGTGCGAGGTGGTATCACCCACCTGCTCGTCGGCGCAGTGGTCTTAGGCGGGCCAGAGGCCCGCGCATCCAGGTGCGTGTAGGGGTGTGTCACACACCTGCTCATTGGCGCAGTGGTCTTAGGCGGGCCGCTGGCCCGCGCCCCCAGGTGCGTGCGTGGATCAGGAGTTATCGGCAACGGGGACAGGATCGTCGTCGGTATTCCGCTGCTGGTACATCGATGACTCGCAGCAGAGAATGCTGAACCCCCTCTGAGCCAAGGTCCTGCCTCATACCGAAGCTGCTTCACTGCGGTATTCATGCCAGAGACGTCGTAATTCGGTAGCCGGATCACGCCAGTAGCGTTCGGGATCAATCGGTAACGCAGGTAACGTCTTTGTCGTCGGCAATCGGTTGATCACTTCGCGCAAGGCATCCCATGCGGCCTTCGGGCGTCCGTTTGCCGTCCATAACCCCCAGGTGCGTGCTATCCAACTGCTGTCGAAGGGGGGGACGTTCCAATGATCTTCAGGTGGATCAACCATGCCAGCCAGCCAGACAGTGGCTGCGCCGGCGCGGGCCAGATTGACGAGCGACTCTTGCAAGGCGGTTGCAGCCGCTTCTTCGTGCGCAAGAAAGGTCTGAGTCGGTTGCGCAAAGATGTGATCGGCCTGCCAGCCGATCAGGTTGCTGACCGGAGCCGTCGGCCACCCCAGGTCGGCAACAACTACTTGAGCCGCAGCCGTGTCGTTAATTTCTTCGGCCAGTAGACCGGCGACAATCGCATGGAGGAAACAGGCAGCCTCACCACGGGCTGGTGATCCACCGCCGAGAGGCGGCCATGGTCCCACACTGACAACTACCGCGCCACCGGCCATCGCGATATCGTAAGGGCGCAGGCTGGCGCGATTGCTTAGGGTGGTGGCATCGACATACCCGAAGAGCTGGTTGGCACCATATGCGCGGGCTTGTTCAGCCAGATCGGCCCACCAGGCTGCCATATCGCGATGATCGGTTGGTGCACGCACGCGCTCGAAACCGGCGGCCAGCAGCCAACCGGTGATCGCAGGATGATCGGCAAAGTTGCCGACGACCTCCCGTAACAGGTATCGTTGTGCTGACCGCATGTCAGGGTCGGCATAGAGATCACGTACCGGTTCGTGACGGTAAAAGGAATTGTCGAGAATGGTCAACGGTGGTACGGTCAGCAAGGCCTGCACCGACTGAGTAGTCAAGGCCTGGGGTGGAATCCCGAGTGCCCAATCAGGCAAATGCAGGGTCGGCCCCAGCGTTGCACTCATAAGAGAGACAACCACCTGTAGATGATTAGATTGGGCCAGATCAAGCCCTCGCTGAAAGCCATTAAGGGTAGCAACCGAGATTCGCTGAGGCCCTGGCTGTACTTCAGCCCAGCGCAGTTCAAACCGTACCTGTTTGATACCAACATCGCGAGCACGCTGTAAAAACTCGCGTAAAGCACCATGGTCGAAGATCGACCAGCTTGCCGCCAGCGCTTGCGGACGCGCTGGCATTGGTGGCCAGATGTTGATTCCGATGTTCATAAGCGTTTGTGCTTGTCTTGTTCCATCTCTAACCCGGCATTGCAGATATGGCGCTTATGAGATTAGGCCGCGCCACAGGGTAAATCATCTGCTATGATGGAACCGGCATCGTCTTTGGCTGCCAATGTATCGACAGCAGGTACATATTCCATTATAGTATAACGCTTACTACAGAATGGCGATAGGAGTATAGGATTAGAATGTCTCAGCGCATTGAAATCGTCGTACCTGCCGGACTTGAAGCGTTGGCCCGTACCGAAATGCAACGGATTACCGGATTACGGCTCGATCCAGTTCACAAAGATGGGGTGATCGGCGCCACGATGTACGGTGCGTTGCAGGCACTCTTTCAGCTACGGTGCGTCACATCAATTTATGCAGTACGTCGCTTTGCCATCCCGCGCCCACGCGCACTACTCGGTGACGAGCACTTGCGAGCTGTCTTAGCCACTATCGAGATGGTGCGTCGGCTGCATCCTGCCGGGACCTTTCAGACTCTGTTTCTCAGCGCAGCCGGTGCTGAGAGCAGCGTGTTACAGCGTTTCAAGCATGAACTCTGTACCCGGCTCGGTCTTATGCCTGGTGGAGAAGATGGAGATTTGCTGATCCGGTTACGGCCAGCGCCTGATCGCGATGGATGGGAAGTATTAGTTCGCCTTACACCAAGACCATTGGCGACCCGCTTGTGGCGAGTGTGTAATCGTGAAGGTGCACTCAGTGGCCCGGTTGCCTATGCTATGGCAGTATTAAGTAAGCCACGCGATAACGATAGGGTTCTCAATGTCGGATGTGGTTCGGGATCGCTGATAATCGAGCGGTTATTTGCTGGACCGGCAGCGCGAGTTGTTGGTTGCGATACCGATTCAGAAGCGCTGGCCTGCGCGCAGCAGAACCTGGCCGCCGCCGGTTTCAGCAATCGGGTCGAGCTATACGATTGGGATGCTTGCTCTCTGCCGTTACCTTCAGCGAGCATCGATGTTGTGCTGGCCGATCTTCCCTTTGGTCATCTGGTTGGTTCACATGCAACCAATCTGACGCTCTACCCGGCACTACTGGCCGAAGCGGCTCGCGTGACCCGTCCTGGTGGGCGGGCAGTGCTGATCAGTCACGAAGTACGATTGATGGAACGATTGTTAGCTGAACTCCCAGGATGGTGCGTCGAACAGCAATTGCGCGTTAATCTCCGTGGGCTTTACCCGCGCATCTTTGTGTTACGACGCAGCTCATCATAAACTGGTCTCTACCCTTCGCTACTGCCCCCTGTCTCGATCTGGGCAGCACGCACAACTTCCAGCCGTTGACGTAGCATATCTAATTGAGCACCAAGTGTATCAATCTCGCGCCGTTCGAGCGCCATAATGCGTAAGAGATGAGCTTTCTGTTCTAACTCGATCCGATCAGTGGTACGCGACAGACGTTGCTCGAGTTCGCGCAACCAGCTATCTACGCGCTCAAGCCAGGAGGTGAGTTGCCGCAGGTATTGCTCGTCGGTCTCTTGTAAGGCGCTCATACGTTCGTCGGCCATCTGGCGCAACTCTTCGAGGCGCTCCTGATTCATCAGAAAACGCTCGGTCGAGAGTCGTTCAATCCGCTTGATCTCGGCATTGATGTCAGGAAGTTTGGCGGCTAACTCTTTTATTTGCGCCGGTAACATTTCAGCAAACAGATCAATCTGCTGTCGAATCTCTTCCAGGCGAGCAATTCGGGTTTGCATGTCATCGATTAGTGGACGCAGATCGGCAAGCAGTTGCTGTGATTCTACCGCCATTCGGCGTATGTGTTGTTTTTCAATCTGTAAATCATCACCAAACCGCCGTACTTCTTGCATAACCGCAGCGTCAGCTTCACGCAATCGTTCAAGTTGGAGGGCTAATTGTCGCTGCCGCTCATCAAGCTCTTTGATCTGTGACGCGAGTGCAGCAACTTGCCGTTCCACTTGCTCGATACGGTTGATCCAGCCCGCCAGGAAATCGCGGTCTTGTTTGCGCGCTTCGGCAATCTGTTGTATCTGAGCTTGCATATCACGGATTGGACGCAAGCCATCTTCGATTTTAACGAGGGCAGCGGCAACCTCGCGGCGTAGTGCGATGACATCACGGCGCACGATTTCATTGGCCTGCGCAACGTCGCCAGTGTGTCGATCAAAGAGGCTCTGTATTTGTGCAATTGCCCCTTCGTTTTTGCGAACCTGTTCCATTGCCCATTGATACTTGTTGGTCTGGTCTTTCAACAAGCGGCGAAGCTCGTCAATCTGACCTTGCAGGTAGACGAGTTGCGATTGTTCCTGGGCTCGGAGCCGCTCTTCTTCGTAGCGTGCGGTCAGGTCTGGATTTGACATACTCTCTCCTGGTTGGTATGGGTTTAGTATTTTTACACGGTCGTTGTCTGGGCAATGGCAATCGCTTCAGGTAATTTCACCGAGCCGACGTAAAGCGCTTTCCCAATGATGGCCCCTTCGACGCCAAGTTGCGCAAGGCGACGCACGTGTTCGAGGCTGGCGATGCCACCACTGGCGATAATTGCCGGGCCAGTGGGAGAGATCAGCTCGGCCAGGGCGGTAAAATTTGGCCCACTGAGTGCACCATCGCGGCTGATGTCAGTATAAATGATCCGGCGCGCACCAAGGCCAGCCATCTGTTCGGCCAGAGCGGTTGCCTTCACCGTTGACGTAACTGTCCAGCCATCGGTCGCAACCAGGCCGTTGCGGGCATCAATCCCGATCACGATCTGCTCTCCGAAGCGATTGAGCAAACGAGCAACCAGTTCAATTTCAACGATGGCCGCCGTGCCGATGATGACTCGTTCAACCCCCAACGCGAGCGCCGCTTCTACATCTGCCTCACGACGCAGGCCGCCCCCAAGTTGCACCGGAATCTGCACAGCCTGAGTAATGGCGAGGATGACGTCTACGTTCTGGGGGCGACCGGTACGGGCGCCGTCAAGATCGACCAGATGTAACCGACCGGCACCTTGTGCTTCCCAATGACGGGCCACCGCAACCGGATCATCGGCATATATGGTCATCTGCGCAAAGTCGCCCTGATATAGTCTAACACAGCGACCATCTTTGATATCAATAGCAGGAATAATCTCCATCATTATGCTCCGATTGAATGTGAAACACCGCTCCAGCGCACAAAATTGGCCAGCAGGCGGAGGCCATAATCGCCGCTCTTTTCAGGATGAAATTGCACAGCCGCAAGGCGATTGCGAATGATAACGCTGGGGAAAGCGAGACCGTAATCGGTGCGCGCAGCAATTACCGATTCGTCGGCGACGGCACAGTAGTACGAATGCACAAAGTAGACATCAGCACCGTCGGGAACGCCATCGAAGAGAGGGTGGTCACGGAAAGGCGGTGTGATATGAATTTGATTCCAACCGATCTGGGGAATCTTGCCAGCGCTTTCGGGAAGACGGCGCACGGTACCCTGAATGATGTTAAGACAGGAATGGAGACCAAACTCTTCACTTTCACTCAGTAAGACTTGCATACCGACACAAATGCCTAGAAAGGGTGTTCCAGCAGCGATAATGGCCGGTAGCACCTCAGCAATGCCCAGGTGGCGCAGGCTCGCCATCGTATCGGCGGTCGCGCCAACACCAGGCAAGACAACGGCCTGCGCCGAGCGAATAACATTTGGATCATCGGTCACTACAAGCGGAGCACCGACACGTTGTAATGCGCGCACAACGTTTGGCAGGTTGCCGGCGCCGTAATTAATCACTGCAATCATGACACTCCTTGATACCCGGCATGCATTAACAACGGATGCTGATTTTGTAACGTCGTAATGATGTGATCAATGTTAGGTTCGGGGACATCTCCGCCACCCATGGGGTCATGGCCGGGTGCCTTGCCAAGCAGCAGCCGTAAGGTTGCAACAACGCTGGCAGCCAGGGCAGAGAGACTATATCCGCCTTCAAGGACAAATCCAATCCGACCCTGACACAACTCGTTGGCCCAGTCGAGCAGATGTTGTACGATCTGGGCAAAACCTTTGACCGAAAGGGCCATCGGCCCAATGGGATCGCTCCAGTGGGCATCAAACCCTGCCGACACCAAGATAATTTCCGGTTGGAATCTGCGGAGCGCTGGCCCGATGAGCTGCCGGAAGACGCGATCATAGCCCCTATCGCCGGTGCCATAAGGAAGAGGGACATTGAGCGTCGTGCCAGCCGCTGTCCGTGGATCACCCATCTCGTAAGCGGCGCCGGTGCCTGGGTAGAGGGGTGTGGCATGCGTTGAACAGAAGAATACTCGTCCATCGCGGTAAAAGATGTCTTGCGTACCGTTGCCGTGATGAACATCGAAATCAATGATCGCGATCCGTTGAAGCTGGTAGCGGTCTAACAGAAACCTGGCCGCAACCGCGATGTTATTGAAAAGACAGAAACCCATTGAGCGAAAATCAGTTGCGTGATGTCCCGGTGGTCGCACCAGCGCAAAGGCGTTGTGGCAACGTCCTTCCACTAGTGCTTCAGCCATACAAATCGTTGCTCCCGCTGCCAGTAGGGCCACATCCCATGAGTCAGCCGTAACGTAGGTGTCACTGTCAATCTGACCACCGCCATAACTGGCGAGTTGCCGTACACGATGCAGCATCTGTGCGTTGTGTACCGCCAGCAACTCAGTCTCGGTAGCCGGCCGGATTGGCAATTGAACGAGATGGGGTAACAAACCGTCAGCCTCGATTGCCCGTCGAATAGCGTGTAGTCGTGCAGCCTGTTCGACGTGACCATGCCACGTGTGAAGATCAAATCGCTGATCGGTTAAAATAGCTGTGGTCATAACCTCTTCTGTACCGTGATGGCAAGCTGTATGATCCATTCACCGCCGTCATTTTCTCCATTGTACCACGACGGCTATCACCACTGGTTCAACGAACGCTCCACAAATGGTATAATCCACTCGCAAATCTGTGCGAATGGAGACAGTCTATGTCGCGTCCGCTTTTGATTTTGGTTGACGGTCATGCCCTGGCGTATCGGGCATTTTTCGCGTTACGTGAGAGTGGCTTACGTTCATCACGCGGCGAGCCAACGTATGCCGTTTTTGGCTTTGCCCAGATTCTGTTGACGACGCTGGCCGATTATCGACCCGATTACGCTGCGGTTGCCTTTGATGTCGGTCGCACGTTTCGTGATGATCTGTATGCTGAATACAAGGCCGGGCGCGCCGAAACGCCAGAAGAGTTTTATCCACAGTTTGAGCGGATGAAACAACTGGTACAGGCGCTCAACATCCCGATCTACACTGCCGAGGGGTATGAGGCTGACGATGTGATCGGGACGCTGGCTCGTCAGGCTTCTGCTCAGGGGATCGATACTATTATTCTTACCGGCGATTCCGACGTTTTACAACTGGTTGATGAGCACGTGCGGGTTGCGCTGGCAAATCCCTATGGTGGTAAGACAAGTGTCACCTTGTACGATGTTGAGCAGGTGCGCAAGCGTTACGATGGACTCGAACCGGCGCAGTTGGCCGATCTGCGCGGCTTGAAGGGTGATTCCTCTGACAATATCCCGGGTGTGCGTGGGATTGGTGAAAAGGGTGCAATTGCCTTACTCAAGCAGTTTGGTTCGCTCGATCATTTGCTCGCGCATATCGATGAGGCCCCGAAGCGGTATCAGGCTCTGTTGCGTGAGCAAGGTGAGGATGCCCGTTTTTCGCGTCAACTGGCGACCATCGTGACCGATGTTCCGATTCAACTCGACCTGCATTCTTGTCGGTTGGGCACCTACGACCGGGCAGCAGTTATGGCACTCTTTCAGGAGCTAGAGTTTGGCGTTGCCTCCAACTTGATTAAGAAACTCCCACCGGTCGTTCAATCGCCAACATTGGCACCACTTCCCGCTGAACTTCCAGCCACGCCGCATGCTGATGGGCCGACGCAACTGGCACTCTTTAACGGTGACAGTGACTCTGCACCCAGGTTGCCAACCGCAGAGCCACCACCGGTGACGATTGTCCGCGATACGAGAGCATTATCAGAACTGGTGGCACGATTGCGCGCAGCGCCTGCCTTCGCGTTCGACACCGAATGTACCAGTCTTCAACCAGTTATGAGTGATTTGGTTGGGATCTCGATTGCGCTTGCCCCCGGTGATGTCTGGTATGTACCGGTTGCTCACCAAGATGGTGAACAAGCACCGCGCAGCGAGGTGATTTCTGCCCTGGCGCCATTTTTTGCCGATCCGCAAAAACCGAAATTTGCCCACAATGCCAAGTTTGATATAGAGGTGCTGGCCGGGGCTGGGATTCGGGTGGTGGGTTTATCGTTCGATACGATGATTGCGGCAGCAATGTTAGGGAAGCGGCAAGGTTTGAAAGACCTCGCCTTCTACGAATTAAAATTGCCTGAGCCGCCGGCAACTATCGAGGATATGATCGGTCGGGGAAGGAAGCAGATAAGTTTTGCAGCAGTTCCCATTGAACAGGCTGCGCCATATGCCGGTGCTGATGCACTGTATACCCTGCACCTGACCGAACGATTACGCAGCCAGTTAGAGACTGATACGGCGCTGCGCGATCTCTACTACCGGGTTGAGCTACCTCTGATTGAGGTGCTGACCGAGATGGAATTGACCGGCATCTTGCTCGATCAGATGTATCTGCGCGAGTTGGGTGAACGTTTCGCCCGACGCATCAATGAAGTGGCCGAACGTATTTATCAGCAGGCCGGCAGTCCATTTAATATCAATTCGGGGCAGCAACTTAATGAAGTATTGTTTGAACGCATAGGCATTGATCCCCGTGCACATGGACTAAGCAAGCTCAAAAGTGGCGGCTACTCGATCACTGCCGAGGTGCTGGAAGAGCTGGCTCAACTCTATCCTATTGCGGCCGATATTCTAACCTATCGCCAGTTAACCAAGCTCAAGAGTACGTACATTGATGCGCTTCCCGAACTGGTCAATCCGCGTACCGGGCGCATTCACACCTCGTACAATCAGCTTGGTGCTGCCACGGGCCGTTTATCGTCAAATAACCCCAATCTGCAAAACATTCCGGTACGCACTGAAGAAGGACGCGAAATTCGGCGTGCTTTTGTGGCAGCGCCGGGTCACCGTTTTGTTGCGGCCGACTATTCCCAGATCGAGTTGCGTGTCCTGGCTCATATCAGTGGTGATGAAAATCTGATTGCTGCATTCGAGCAAGGACTTGACATTCATGCCGCGACTGCGAGTCGGCTCTTTGGTGTAGAGCCGACAGCCGTCGATAAGAACCAGCGTCGGGTTGCCAAGACTGTGGTATTTGGCGTGATCTACGGCATTAGCCCATTTGGCCTGGCGCAGCGGTTGGGCATCGAGCGCGAGTTGGCTCGCCAATTGATCGATAACCTGTTTACCCAGTTCCCCGGTATTCGGCACTACATCGATCAAACGCTTGCCTTTGGTCGTCAAAACGGCTATGTGCAAACGCTCTTTGGCCGTCGTCGCATCATGGAAGATCTGCGAGCCAGTGGTGCCCGTCGGGCTGCTGCCGAACGAGAAGCGATCAATGCACCGATTCAGGGAACGGCTGCCGATCTGATGAAGATGGCAATGGTCAATGTTCATCGGGCGCTGCGTGAGCGTGGGTTGCGCACCCGCCTGCTTCTACAGGTACACGATGAATTGATCGCCGAAGCGCCTGAATCAGAAGTGACAGCGGCTGCGCAGCTTCTGCGTGAAGTGATGAGTGGTGTTTACGAACTAAAAGTACCACTTAGTGTCAATCTTGAAACCGGCCCTAATTGGGAAGAGATGAGTCCGATAGTGGTGGAATAAGGGAAAATGGGCGATGGGCGTCAAGGTTGACCAAAACGCATAGAGAACTTGTCCAATCATACAAAGCAGGTTATCAACCTAGAGGAAGATGGAAATGCCCAATGAAATGAAGCGATCATCAAATCAGGTGTTCGCAAGAGTAATTGTTTCAGTGACAACCCTTATCATCGCATTGACTATTACCCAGATTTTCGTAGAGCGTTCATGGCAAATACAGATTCCGGTTGGTACTCACGACTCGGCTTTCCTGGGTACAGGTTTTTACACGAAAGAAGTTTCCATTGATAACGTACCCTTTCGCTGGACGAATGGGTCAGCAATAGTGAATGTTCCATGGCTCCGTACCGGATATCTGGTTGCAATTCGGGCGAATATTGGGCCTGGTGTATCATATGATTTTGAACTGAGAGATCGTGAACGTTAGGTCAGTTCAATAGAAGCCCAAACTGGATTTCGTACATATCAGGTGATTTGGTCCTCGCCGCTTACCAGCTCCTGGTTTGGAGGGTTAGGTGCTCGTCAATTAACTATCCTGTCTCAACCCAGATCGTTTCCTCCAGATGACCGTCTTCTTGGGATTGCAGTGAACAGAATAATCTTTCGGGAGGTAGATGGATATAGTGTTTCACTAGAACCATTTATCCTGGTTAGTCTTAGCATCATTAGCCTGACAGGGTTACTGTGGCCATTCCGTGGGAAGCAACTCTTCATCTATATTGTAACTGCTCTTTCCCTCCCTATACTTTATGAATTGCTTGTCTGGCATCCACCAACAACTAATTATACCTGGTTACCCTTTTGGTGGCTCCCAGAACTGCTGACTTTCGTTTTGATAGGTCTTCTGTTCATTCGCTATAGTTGGGATTCTCGAAAAGGCGTATTTGTTGTATCTGGTACTGTTTTTCTTATTGCTTTAGCGTTATTAGTGACATTACAGCTTTACTGGATGGTTGAAGGACCTGATTACGGCTGGCATCTCAACCATGGTGGCTCGTGGGAGCGAGTTTTCCGGGCACATGATTTTTATCCTTTTGGGTTTCCTTTAGTATTGTGGCTTGGTCAGTTGGCCGGCAATCAAGCACTTCTCTTCGGACGAATCCTTGGTACGGTTTCGACATTATTCACCATAGGATTAACAATGGCCCTGGCCTATCGCCTTCAAGGTCGTGCTTTTGCGTGGTATGCTGGATTGCTATTGCTGGGATCGCCAATTGTCGTAGCCTATGGGGTACTAGCAAGTACGGACGCACCGATGGTTGCTTTCGCTATAGCAGCACTTCTAGTACTCTGCTGGAACCCAAGTCTGACAGTTTATCACGTTATTCTCGCCGGTTTTTTCTTGGATGTGCTTATCTCTTTCGTTACCAGGCTATGCTTTTCCTTCCTGCAACGATGATCTGGCTGGCTTTTCAACCAATTGTCCCCCTTTCGAGGAGTTTTGTCTGGTTTCCTCATGATAAATGGTGGTTTAAACCGTTCTTGTTTCTCTTAGCTTTTATAGTGACAACTGCTCCACAATGGGTTTTGGATATTCGTGATACGGGCTATCCTTTCTTCAACAGACAGTACATTAATATCTGGTTGTTCGCTTACGAACGTACTGATCCTCTGCCAGAAGGGACAAGCTTAGCACAAATGTGGTTTATTGTAAATTATGACCCTACAGCGCTCTTTCGGCATTCGGTGGAAAATATTATCCAGTTTAGCCTGAAAACAATTCATTATCTACTTATTTGGCCTCTTGGATTACTTGCTTTTGCCGGTATAACGATTGTAATCACCCAGTCTTACGATAAGCGGTATAGCCTGATGCTGATCCGGATAGGGATATATATTGCTGCTGTTGCATTGACTGCCAATAAAACACGTTTTTTTCTTCCGATCATACCATTGCTAGTACTATTTGTACTTGTATTTCTGTTCACAATACATAATCGCTTTCAAAGTATGGGGCGATATTGGAACAGAGTATCATTCATCTTCTTAGTCGGATTAATTGTTTGGATACTTTTTCATTTAGCTCTAGCTGAAACAGAGTTATTGGGATACGGTACAGTGCGTTGGTAACGTCATCGATAAGCTCAATCGCAAGGTGTAGAAGCTTTGTATGTTGGCATAATCCGGAGAATGTCTCATGGTATTTATATTTGATAGTAACCGTCCTCATGACACAACGCCACGGCTATTTCGTTTTGTTGCCGTTAGGGAAGCCCGGCTACAGAGCAGTGACTAGAGTTTCTCTGGTCGAGCGGAGATGAGTCCTCGAACAATCACGGCAAGCGTTACGGAAACCGGTTATCAAAAACTGGTACAGAATTGGATCTATCGAGATTGAAACCTATCAAGGAAAGCGAGGCGTCACCTCACCCCTCCTCGTGTATCGGATTGTATCCATCGCCGAGGCTCTTTGCAGCAGCGAGATGAATTGTCAGCCAACGTAACATATTTCGTATTACGAGGATGATCACATAGATTGCCAGATTTGTTATGATCAACACAATAGCATAGCTGACCATCACCATTGATGGTGTGGAGGAAGTATGGATACCCAACCACCGACCTTTTCCGTCGTCGCACCGGTGTATAACGAAGAACAACTGATTGCCGAGTTTTGCCGTCGGGTGATCGCGGCGCTTGAACCGCTTGGTGAGCCGTTTGAGTTGATTCTGGTGAATGACGGCTGTCGCGATCGTTCACCAGATATTATGCGTGAATTGCATCAACGTGATCCGCGGATCAAAGTGATCAATTTTTCGCGCAATTTTGGTCATCAGATCGCGATTACGGCCGGTACCGACTATGCTACCGGTCGGGCCGTCATCGTGATCGACTCCGACTTGCAAGACCCGCCCGAAGTCATTCCTGATCTGATAGCCCGTTGGCGCGAAGGGTATCAGGTTGTCTATGGCGTGCGCGAAGAACGTCAGGGTGAGACCTGGTTTAAGAAGACGACCGCAGCGATCTTCTACCGACTGATTGTGCGGATTACGAATGTCAATATCCCGGTTGATACCGGTGATTTTCGCCTGATGGATCGTAAGGTGGTCGATGCCCTGAAACGCATGCGCGAGCATCACCGTTTTATGCGTGGTCTGTCGGCGTGGGTTGGTTTTCGGCAAACCGGTGTGCTCTACCGTCGTCATGCCCGTGCTGCTGGTACTACCAAATATCCGCTGCGAAAAATGCTGCGCTTCGCGCTTGACGGTATTACCAGCTTTTCGTATTTACCGCTCCAACTGGCAACCTATGTTGGGTTCATTGTGGCTGCCATCAGCATCATCTTTTTGTTTGTGGTGTTCGTGATGCGGCTTTCCAATCCGGCAGCAACTGAACCGGCGTTCTACGGTCAGGCCAGTACGCTGGCCAGTGTGCTCTTCCTGGGTGCCGTGCAGCTCATTTCACTCGGGATTATCGGTGAATATGTCGGACGCATTTATGACGAGGTGAAGGGGCGACCTCTGTACATTGTTGCCGAGACATTAGGTATTGATGAAACAGCTGCAACATCGGCGGGTAATATGCGTACTACTCATAAGGAACAATCACCGGTAATAGAGTAGGATGATACGATGAGTCAACGTATGCCAAAAGGAGGAGCTATGAATTCGCGTTTAACATTCGTAAGTGGGTTTGTTTTGTTGTTGATTATTGCCGGTGTTGGTCTAAGCACAATGAAGTACGTACAGGTCGATGAGGGCCAAGCCGCGATTGAATTGGTGCAGGGTCGGATTGTCGCTGTCCATGGGCCAGGACCGATCTTCCGTCCGTTTGCGCCTTTCACCGAGATACAGCTCGTAAATATTCGTCGGCAAACCCGTCAGATTTCACAGAATGTCGCCAGTAGTGATAAGCAGTTGTACGACATTGACATTCAGGTTGATTTTCGGCGTTTACCTAACGAAGATGCACTCAGAGCGGCGTATGCTGAAATTGGTGTCAGTGACCAGCAGTTGAACGAATTCCTCGATGGGTTCATTAACGATGCACTCAAGAGTGCCAGTACCCAGTTTACTCTCGATGAAGCACTCTCTGACCGGGGTGCATTTGCCGAACGGATCCGCCGCTTTCTCACCACTTCTCCCGGTGATGGGCAGCGGGCGCCGGTCGATCAGCTTTACATCACGATTGAAGCAGTGAAGGTACTCGATATTAAGGTTGGTGAGACGTATGCGCAGTTGCTGGCCGAAAAGGCCAATCTCGAAGTACAGATTGAGACTGAACAGAAGCGACGGCAGCAAATTGAGGCCCAGCAAGCGAATAATCTGTTTCAGGCCGAGCAAGAAGCACTGGTGGCACTCACGCGCGAGCGTGGTATCACAGCGGCTGCGCTTGAGGCAGCTAACCGCGAAGCTCAGATACGGGCGATTGAGGGTCGCTACTGGCGCGAAAATCCCGAGCTGTTTGAGCTGCGCAAACGTGAATTACTGGTCGAGATGATGAGTAAAGGGAATATCTGGTTTGTTGATCCGAATACCAATCTGACTATTCTGCTTAATAATCAGGCTGCCGATGGTCAGGCATTGGTGATCCCACAGCCAGCACAGCCTGCACCGTCGGTTACGCCGTAGGGTTTGACACAAGGACAACAAACGGTTTGTTCCTGGTTGAGGAGGTCACGCAAATAGTCTGACCTCCTCGTATGCTGTTTTACGGCTCCTGGTTAGAGTATCCTTACTGTTTGAGTAATGATGCGACTGTCGTGACGAAGATGAGACCACCGATCAAGATGAGTAGTCCGCCAGCGAAACCAAATAGTGCTGTCGGCAACCAGATTTCCCACGAAGTAACCATTGCCACTTGTGGACGCTGTGGATTATACCTGACATCTACCTGATCGCCTATCTGGTATGCCGGAGGGTTGCCTCCCTGTTCGTTCTCGAATCGAATGGTCTCGCCAGCAGCAGTCTGAAATTCCACAATGGGATAGTAGAAGGTTTTGTCGCCGCTGTTGGTGTTGATAATGCGAGGGTTCATGTCAACCACTTTGCCGCTCGTCGGGATCATCGTTTTCAGTGTTTGGGTGATATTGGCATACGCTTGCCATCCTAATGCCGACAGAAATATGCCGAGGGCGAGCAAGAACAATCCAGCCAGAAAAGGTTTCATTATGCACTCCGTATTCGCGATATTTTGTTGATCAAGAGACAAGGAATTGTCAGAACAGGTCATTGCTTGCTTCTGTAAGGATACCTGATCACTCCTTTTCCTGGTTGCGATGATCAAGAGTCACTTCAAATACGGATAAGACGATATTTCCCTCGACCTAATCTGTCATTGTCGGCATAGGCAACTGATCCACTCGCCTTGCTATCACAGTAGAGCATTGTCGCCATACCGATACGGGTTCGTACTCACGGTAATTTCGTCATTCCATCCGTGGGCGATCTGGTTCTCTACGCGAGCGTAATCCTGGGAGGATTGCAGTAACGTTTATGCGTCGTCGAAACGATCAGAGGCCACTCCTAGTTTCGGGCTACATCAGCATCCTATGGCGGGGAGGTTTGCAACCTTCCCCGCTCTCTTCTCTCCCAATCTCACATCGCATGCCGGGCCAGCGCCTGATACAAGACCTGATATGGCTGAGCGCCCACTAAACGTTCAACAACTCGCCCATCCTTGAAAATGTACAGCGCCGGGATACCGGTAATGCCAAACCGCTGTGCCGTATATGGGTTTTCGTCTACATTGAGCTTGGCGACCACAGCGCGTCCGGCAAACTCGTGCGCCAGTCGCTCGACTGCCGGGGCAACTGCACGGCATGGCCCGCACCACGGTGCCCAGAAATCGACTAACACCGGTTGCTTGCTCTGCCCAACGATCTGATCGAAAGTGGCATCACTGAGCACCACCGGCCCAACCTGTTGATGTCGCTCAGTCGTTGAGCCGTGCGTCGATGGTTTGGAATGAGTTGTACCATTTGCTGTAGCCGCTGATGATTGAAGTGGTACACTCGGCCCTTTCGGTAATGGCGGCTGCGATCCACCATCACTCAGATACTGTAACCACGTCTGCAATGCGGATTCAGACACTACACCATGTGTCTGCGCTACCGTTGCGCCGTTGCTGATAAAGACCAGACCCGGCAAATCGGTAATGTTGTATTTCTGTACTAATCGCGGATTATCATCAGCATCGATCCGTGCGAGCAATGCCTTTCCGGCGAAGCGTTGGGCCAGTCGTTCGAGTGTTGGGTCGAGCTGCTGGCAGGTCGGACAGTTCCGGCGCTCGAAGATCAGGAGTACGGGTAAGCCGGCCCTTAGCACGCGGTCGATGCTCTGTTCGCTCGTTCGGATTGGAGTTGAAAAGACCATAGTTACCCTCGCTAGTAAGTCCAATATGTTGCTATGTTGAATGTACGCTGTATGGATAATACTGGTCATTAAAGATTTATTAATGTCATGTCAGAACCGCTTGGAGAGAGTTGCTGAACAATCAGGCTCTTGCCTGCGATAACACATTTTGGCGGCAATCTCTGTATCTGCCGCTGTTACACCACCGATATGATGGGTGATCCGTGCCATTTCCCTTTGTAAACCTTTCAGTGCAATCAAGATGCAAACTATTTGCAAAAATCTTGCAAACACGCTATACTAGACGCAGAAGTCGCGGCGACGGGGCCGCTCTGGTCATTGTTGCTGCGGCGCTTTTTGTTGCGCCCGGCGAAAATGTGTGGAGAGATTCAATGCAAACCTACTTTCGTCAGCGCATCGAAGTTCTAACGGCACGTCTGGACAATCTCCGTGCGAGTCTGGAACGGGCACGGCAGTCGGTGACACGCCTGGAAAACGAATCTGTTCCGGCAGGGGCTACTGCATTGGCCCGCGCTGCACAACTTTCGGCAGCTCGGGCAATGGCCGCTACACTGGCTGATCGCGAGCGCCATCTGCTGATTGCTATTCAATCGTTGCAGGCTGAGCTTGCCGATCAGCAGTTGACCGAACACGAATAGAGCATAGTGGGGGCAGACCTGGCATCTACCCCCACATCAGCATAACAGTCTGCGGTCGAGTGATGAATCAGGTCTGATCTGGTGCTGCTGCTCGACCTACGGATGTAAACCGGTAAACGTCAGAGCTGTTGTCTCGGCAAATCCACACATCAGGTTCATGCACTGTACGGCACTCCCTGCCGCTCCCTTCATCAAGTTATCAATTGCACAGATGCTGACGATCCGACGTGACGCTGGTTCGTAGGCGAAGCCAATGTCAGCATAATTGGTCCCGGCCACAATTTTTGGTTCAGGGTAGCGATAAATGCCTTGTCGCTCTTTCACGATGCGGATGAACGGTTGTTCGCGCGCAAAGGCACGGTAGGCTTGCCAGAGATCCTTCTCGCTCAGATCGCGGCTGGCGAAGACGTGCACGGTCGCCAGCGCACCACGAACCAGCTCAATGGCAGTGATTGATAGATGCACGTTGCGCAAACCGGTTACCTGTTCGATTTCGGCCTGATGACGATGACCGACTGGTGCAAAGGAGCGCACAGCGCCGGATCGTTCTGGGTGATGGCTAGCTTCACTGACGGTTGCGCCGCCTTCCGATGAACCGACCTTGACGTCGGCAATGATGGGCCGATCCCGATCGATAAGATCGGCCTGAACCAGCGGTAAAAGGGCGAGGTTGGTGGCAGTGGCGTTACAGCCAACACCACTGGCATAGCGAGCACCGGTGAGGGCCTGTCGGTTTACTTCTGGGAGGCCGTACACAAAGCGCTCAAGCCACTCTGGCGCCGGATGCGCACTCCCGTACCATTGCTGGTAGACCGCCGGATCACGTAGGCGAAAGTCTGCCGAACAATCAATGATTCGTTCAGCCAGGCTGGCGTATCGTTCTATTGACTGGGCGGCTTCGCCGTGGGGAAGGGCTAAGAAAAGCAGATCGCACGGTTGCAGTTGATCGGGGTGAACAAACTGAAGGTTAGTACGCCCACGTAGGTTTGGGTGTACCTGATACAGATAACGTCCTGCATTCCGGGCACTCGTGGCCTGGAGAATTGAGACATGAGGATGATCGAGCAAGAGACGCAGGAGTTCACCGCCTACATAACCGCTCGCGCCTACAATGCTTACGCGCAGTGTCATTGCTTGCCTCGTAAGAAAAAAGAGAGACGTTTAAGATATGCTAGCTGGCGGGGATACGTTTAGCACCCGTCCCTGCCTGTGCCGACAAGATTTTACAGCCTTTCTCCAAAATACATCTTGTGATGTCTGGGCGGGCTGGAAACCCGCCCCTACCAGTATGGTGGCATTGAGTGTGGCTGTAGAACGATTGCTCATCTACCTACGACCACGCCCAACATCAAGGACATAGTCGATAATACGGGCCGGAATGTCAACGCCAGTTGTGTCGATGCTATTCCGAAACTCCATCGTGTAGTTTACTTCGTTAACCAGTAATTCTCCTTCAGGTGTTTCCAGAATATCGATAGCGAGCACACCGCCTCCAACGGCATGCGCGGCGCGCACGCTAATATCGGCCAGCTCAGGGGTTACCGGGCAGTTTGTTGCAACTCCACCGCGCGCTGTGTTCGTGATCCAGTGTGGGCTGGTACGGTAGATTGCCGCAATGCACTCGTCGCCGATCACGAAACTACGAATATCGCGCCCCGGTTTGTTGATGTACTGTTGAATGTAGAAGATAGAGTGCTGATAGTTTCCCAGGACATCACGGTGCTCTAAGATTGCTTCAGCCGCATCCCGGTCGTTGATTTTACTCACCATTCGCCCCCACGAGCCAATAACCGGTTTGAGCACCACCGGGTATCCGAGCTGTTCAATTGCTTCCAGCGCACTTTCTGGCGTAAAGGCTAGCAAACAGCGTGGTGTGGGTACACCGGCGTGAATAAGGGCCTGCGTAGTGAGAAATTTGTCGCCACAGGTGAGGGCAACGTGGTAGGTATTAACAGTCGGTATCCCAGCATCGTTGAAGATTTTGAGCATATAGAGTGCACGACTATGCTGGATACACCGTTCGAGAATGACGTCAAACGGATAGGTGGTTGTGTGCAGGTCAAAAACCTGCTCGCGGTCATCAATTTTGACATAATCGAGACCACGACGTTCAAGCTCCTGGAAGAGCAGTTTTTCTTCGGCGCGAATGCGCGAACAAAGGACGGCAATGCGCATAGTTGGTTTCTCCCTTGAAACGGGCGGAGCCGATAGTTGCAGCTCCGCTCTATCTGTTGGCTCTACTCACCCCAATCCTCTTCGACCTCAGGCGCCAGGACAAGGGTCGGTGGATCGAGACTCACAACTTCCAGTTCGGCGCCGCAATCAGGACAGGCAATGATTTCGTTGGTGAGCGTACCATCGGGTAGAGCAATCTGGGCGCCACATTCCGGGCATTCGGCATGCATAGGGGTTGCTCCTTTCAATTCTCTATGTGCTTACTCACCCCAATCCTCTTCGACCTCAGGCGCCAGGGCAAGGGTCGGTGGACTGAGACTGATAACCTCTAGCTCAGCACCACAATCAGGGCAGGCAATGATCTCGCTCTCAAGGGTGTTGGCCGGCAGAGTGATGAGTGCGACACATTCAGGGCATTCGGCATGCATTGCAAGTTCTCCTTTCAGGGTTGGATCGTCAACTGTTCAAGAATGGCATCAGCAACTTCACGGGTGGTAGCCTCACCACCAACATCAGGGGTACAAATTCCTGCGGTAGCCACGGCAGCGATCGCTCGCTGCAGGTGATCGGCAGCTTGTGGCCGATTGAGCCAATCGAGCAACATCACCACACAGTTGAGAGCTGCGGTTGGATTGGCAATTCCGCGTCCGGCAATGTCGGGTGCTGCACCGTGTACCGGTTCAAAGAGTGCCCGATCTTGACCAAGGTTGCTGCTGGCGGCAACACCCAAACCACCGCCGTGAATGCAGGCAATATCCGACAGAATATCGCCAAACAGGTTTGTGGTGACGATGACATCAAAGCGTTGTGGTTGGGCTGCCAGTTGCATCGCTGCCACATCAACCAGTCGTTCTTCAAAGCTCAGTTCAGGGTAGTCGGCAGCGATCTCAAACGCTACGGTGCGGAACAGACCATCACTGACTCGCAGCACATTGGCTTTATGGACGATAGTCACTTTGCCGGGATGACCGGTCGTCTGGCGTGTGCGGGCCAGTTCGCAGGCGGTACGAACAATACGGGCCGATGCATTGCGGGTAATGACTCGTTCAGCGATAGCGGTATTGCCGTCGTCTTCGAGTCGTTCCCGGCCACTGTACAGGTCTTCGGTATTTTCGCGCACGATGACCAGATCAACCCCTGGGCCAGTGGTAGGTCGGATATTCGCGTAGAGATCGAGGGTGCGACGTAATTCGACGATGGGACTGCGGTAACCAGGTACCGGATAGCTAGGTGAAGCGACGGCGCCAAAGAGGATTGCCGTTGCCTGACGGGCTATCGCGAGCGTGGTCTCAGGGAGTGCCGTTCCGGTGCGCTGAAAAACACCCCATCCGGCTTCGGCTTCAACGAGCGTCAGGTCGGGGGCTAACCGCCGAAGAGCATCTGTTGCAACGGCCATCACTTCCGGGCCGATCCCATCACCAGGAATGACGCAGATGTTCATTGCACGACCTCTCCGGGGAAGCGACCATACTGACGGTAGAAGGGGACAATGCCGCCAGCCGCCCAGACTTCACGCAGAAAGAGTGGTGGTGGCGGCAAATGGATCACTCTCCCATCAGCCGTTGTGATGTGACCTTGCTCCAGATCGAGTTCGACCTCATCACCATCGGCGAGTTCGCCGGTTAAATCGGCGGTAAAACAAGGAATGCCGAGATTCAGCGCGTTGCGGAAGAAAATGCGCGCAAAGAGCGGGGCGATAATCGCGCCAATGCCGACCATACGGAGGGCCAAAGGTGCGTATTCGCGCGAGCTACCGCAACCGAAATTTTTTCCGGCGACGATAATATCACCAGGGCGTACATTGGGAGCAAAATCGGGGCGATGTTCGATAAACGGATACCGACGCAATTCACTCTCGTCTTTGAGCATATACGGCGCATAGCGACCGGGAACAATCTGGTCGGTATTTACATCGGAGCCAAAAAGCCAGACACGAGCCATTGGATACCTCTCTTTCTTTAATGAGCGACAGCCGGCGACCTATCCATCACCGTGCGTGGATCGGTCAAATAACCGGTAAGCGCAGTTGCAGCGGCCACTGCCGGTGATGCCAGATAAATCTGCGCTTCAGGGCTACCCATTCGCCCCCGGAAGTTGCGATTACCTGTAAAGACACACACCTCACCGGGAGCTAGCACACCCATGTGGCGACCGATACACGCACCGCATCCCGGTGTTCCGATGGTTGCCCCTGCCGCCAGCAGCGTGGCAAGGGTGCCGTCAGACGCGGCACGTTGTAATGCCTGGGCACTGGCCGGGACGACAATCATCCGCACTCCAGGGGCCAGCCGACGTCCGGCTAAAATCTGGGCAGCAACAGCCATGTCTTCATAGTGACCGTTGGTGCAGGTGCCAAGATAGACGACATCAACGGCTACCTGCCCCAGATCGCTCAGATCGACAACATTGTCAACATAATGCGGCGCCGAAACCTGTGGCTCGAGTCGGCTTAGATCGATGTCGACCACCTCTTGATACTGAGCGTCAGCATCGACTGTCGGGACAAGCGGGCCGGTCACATTTAAACCAGTAGGTGGCACAATGCCCGCTTTCGCCCCCATTTCAATCGAAAGGGTCGCCAGTGTCATTCGCTCCATCACACTTAAATGCTCGACACCGTGCCACTCAATTGCAGCATACGTTGCTCCGTCAGCGCGTAAGATACGGGCAGCGCGGAGCGCCAGGTCTTTGGGACCGACTCCAAAGCCAAACGTTCCGTGAGCGCGCACTACAATTGTTTCAGGAACTCGTAGCCAGGTCTTACCGGTCGCAAGCGCCAGGGCAATATCGGTACTGCCCATACCAGTACCGAATGCGCCGATACAACCGTAGGCAGTACTGTGACTGTCACTACCCAAAATGAGCATCCCTGGTTGAGCCAGGCCCTCTTCCACTAACACTGGATGCGAAATGCCGCGACCGACATCAAACAGGTTCGGAATACCCTGAGCACGAACCCAGCGTCGCACCTCTTGCTGCTTCTCGGCTGTCTGGACACTGGCCGCCGGGGCAACGTGGTCGATCACAACAGCTACCCGTTGAGCGTCCCATACCCGGTCGGCTCCCAATTCATTGTGCAAGATGCGAATGATCCCCGGGGCAAGACTATCGTGAACCATCACCAGATCGACATTTGCCGTCACCACATCGCCAGCACGTACCGGTCTTCCGGCGACACGGCTTAAAATCTGCTCACTCATTGTTGGCATATATGTATCCTCCGTTTACGTTTACTCGGCGTAGCTGTACAGAATCTCATCGATCATCGCGCCATCGAGGTCGTGTTCATCACCAAGTGCCTTGATACGGGCCGCAGCAGCACGCGCCTGTGCTTCACTGAGCGTAATCCCTAATTCGCGGGCACGTTCAGCTACTGCATGCCAGCCCACCAACCGATGGGCAATCGCAATCGTGCGTTGGCGACCAAATAGATTTGGATCGAGCACTTCATAGCTACGCGGATCGGCCAGCACGGCTTTGGTGTGCATACCGGCCTTATGGTGGAACGCAGTGGGGCTGGTAATGCACTGGTTAAACGGAATCTCGATGCCGAGCATCGTCGCTACCGTCTCGTCGATTTTGGGCAGGAGATCGAGGCGGTATCGTTGGACACGGGCCGGATCGATGCTTGCGATCCGGGCAATCATGCCGCTCAAACTGGCGATCCCGTTACGCTCACCGATACCGAGCACGGTGACATCGAGATGCGTAGCACCGGCTTCATACGCTGTAAAGGTATTAGCAATGGCGCAACCGCTATCGTTATGACCGTGAAACTCGATGTCGCATGTCACTTCAGCGCGCACCGCACGAACGACATCGTAGACCTGACGTGGAGTGGCAATCCCTACTGTATCGGCAAGGCCAATACGTTGTACACCCATTGTTTCGACTGCGCGGTAAATACGGATTAGGTCAGCGAGGTCGGTGCGAAAGCTATCTTCACACGAAAAGCGCACCTCAACATCGTGATCACGGAGGTACGTAATCACTTGTTCAGCTTCAGCCAGAATTTCGCTCAGGCTGCGACCGTGACTGACTGCGCGTAAAGGTTCAGACGTGGCAAACAGCAGGTTCGCACCCTGAGCGCCGTGTTCAACGGCAAGCCGGGCATCAGCCATGTGACAGCGGATGTGGGTGAGGATACGAGCACGGAAGCCATGCCGGGCAATCGTTGCCAGATCGCGAGCACTTTGTGGTGATGCAGCGGGGGAAGTGAGTTCAATATACTCGACGCCAAAGGCATCAAGCATTTCGGCGATAGCCAGGCGTTGGGCTGAGGTAAAACGAGCGCTGGCGAATTGCTCGCCTTCGCGCAAAGTCGTATCAACGAAAAATAAGCGCTCAGGCAGTGACATAGCGGAGCACCTCTCTCACTTGACATGAGCCAAAGAGTTCTGGTCGGCAATAGCGTGGCGTGTAAGCGACTGGGCTGACAGTTACGTACCGTTTCATAGTTCCCTCCATACAAACCATTGACCCGGCGCACCGTTGGTCTGGTGAGCCGGGTCTTGTCTCTTACGCACAGCAGACAAGCGTAGCTAACCAGACCTTTCGTCCGGCTTTTTTGCACGCTTGCTCTGCTTGGTGAAAAAGGTTACGTCACTCATAGCGCTACGACTATACCAGGAGTCGGGGGTTGTGTCAAGTGTGGTATGTCGAAGAGATGGCTGTTCAATGTCCTCAGAGCCTGAGCAAAAACCCGGAATTGGGAACATACCGTGCCCGCGCAACCATTGCGTGAGAGGGGCCAACATCAGTCATCCCACGTCCCCCCTTCCTCGCCTCGTGTGAGAGACAGAGGGGCTAGGGGGAAGGTGAGGGTGGCACCAGCCTGCTGAGCGCCTGATCAAAACCACGAGTTTCTGGTCACGCTCTCAGTTTTTGATAGAGTGTCTTTCATACCCTCACAACGATTCTTGCAGTTTTCCCAGCCGTGTGCGTAGCCAGCTCAGGTTGCGTGGTGCGTAGCAATCGGAACCCGCTCGTACCCTGCGGTGATGGCTATGATCGGCACGACTCGCCATCTCTTGGTGTCAACACAGCCGGGTAGGGATGAAAATAGTTTTTCAGACAGACGTTCATAGCGCCGCGGTGATGTCTTTTATAACGAAATGGTATGAATACACTCTTGAATTTAGAAAGATTTATGTTGACAAATTTTTTATATTAGCATATACTTGCGCACAATGTTAGCCGGTTCGCAGTGGCGACATCGCCCATCTGATGTTTTGGTTCCTTACCGTGTCACGGTCTGTTTTCGTCAAGTCGTATGTTAAACCTGATTGTTCGGAAGCATTCTTCTCATAACTTGAATAATCGTCTCACAGTACGGCGGATGAAACCTGATACATGCACGGGCACAGCGCCGCTGTGCCCCAACCCGATCTTCTTCTGCGATAGGGTATTCTGGATAGGCGCTAAACCTGCTAGCACACACCGAAGTGGGATACGCTTACTATGTTCACGCGGCACACGATAGATCACGATTGACGCAGGTATCTTATGCGTATGCCTCACAACAATACTACTGCGGCGCCATCAGCATCGGTACGTCTGCGGCTCGTTGCTTTACCGGTTGAACACGGCGGCTGGGGGATGTTAGGTGCACCGATACTGTTGGGATTGTGGTTAGCCCCATCACCAGCCGGGTTCTGGTTGAGTCTTGCCGCACTGGGTATCTTCCTTGTTCGTCAACCGCTCAAGCTCGTCGTGAGTGACTATCGGCAGGGCAAGCGCTACCTGAGAACGGCATGGGCAGAGCGATTTTTGCTCGGCTACAGTGTGATTGCCCTCGTTGCGAGTGTGATGGCCTTCTGGCAAGCGATAGCTCCCTTCTGGCAACCAATTGTACTAGCGATCCCTTTTGCCATCGGTCTATTGTATTACGATCTGCGAAAACAAAGCCGTCAGTTGGCTGCCGAATTGTGCGGTTCGGTTGCAATGAGTGCTTTAGTGTCAGCTATTGTCATGGCTGCCGGCTGGTCGCTATTGCCAGCACTCTTCATCTGGTTGCTGCTGGCAATGCAAACGGTTGCTGCAATCATTTACGTGCGCGTTCGTTTGCGATTGGCGCGCAACCAACCGGCTCAACGTACACCGGCTCTTCTGATCCATAGTGTGATGCTAGTCGTCGTTATTGGATTTTTGCTAATGGGTTGGGTAAGCTGGCCAGTTCCACTCGTTTTTGCTTTCTTGATAGTACGGTGCTGGTTAGGATTGTTGCCGCATAGTCTTGCCACACCAACACCACTGGTTGGTGTGCAAGAGTTGGTCGTAAGCCTGGTGACGGTGACTGGGATCAGGTTTGGCGTGTGATAACAATCAGTTGTAGCGATGCTTCCCCTCCGCTGACTCTTCTGTAGTGATGATTAAAAGCACAAGACGCTGACAAGGAACCAATACAGGATACCGTCGGTTACTGGGGGATGTCGGTTTTATTTTTATAGGTATTTAGTTGACAAACTTGATTTATTAGTGTATGCTAACCTCGTCAATGAGGTTCTTATAAGTAGGGAGGAAACACATGCTCTCCATACGAAGGAAAACAGTCGGACTTACCTTTATCGGTGTGATGCTTCTTTTGCTCTCTCTGGGAGCCTGTACAAACCAGAGCGCAACACAGACTGTCCGCGAGACTGTTGTTGTGACTCAAGAAGTTCCAGTTCGGGAAACGGTTGTTGTGCGCGAGACGGTTGAAGTTCCGGTGGAGGAGCCAATTGTCTACGTATACTCTGCCCGTCATTATGGTCAGATGGAAACGGCATTTGCCGAATTTACGAAGGAAACAGGCATTGAAGTCCGATTTACGTTTGGTAGCGATGCAGAGCTACGTGAGCGTTTGAAGGCCGAGGGACGTTTCACCCCTGCTGATGTGCTGTTCACTGTTGATGCGGCAAATCTCTGGTTGGCTGGGCAAGAGGGTCTCTTACGCCCGATTAATTCAGACGTGCTAGAGAGCAATATCCCTGATTACTTGCAGGATCCAAGCAACCAATGGTATGCTCTCTCCTTGCGAATACGAACTATCGCCTACCATCCCGATCGAGTCAATCCGGCAGAAATCTCTACCTACGAATCGCTAGCCGATTCAAAATGGGCAGGTCGCATCTGCTGGCGTCCTTCTACCAAGTCGTATACCCAGTCGCTCGTGGCCAGCCTGATCGTCCACCATGGCTACGATAAGGCGAAGGAAATTGTGTCAGGTTGGGCGAAGAATAGCAAAGAATACATTGACAGCGACACGAAAATTCTCGAGGCAATTGCGGCAGGAGGGTGTGATGTTGGTGTGGTCAACCATTATTATCTCGCCCGTCTCCTCGATAAGGACGCTAACTTCCCGGTGAAGCTCCTTTGGGCTAATCAGGATGATCGGGGCGTGCATGTGAATGCAAGCGGCGCTGGGGTAACAACGTATGCTCGTCATCCAGAGAATGCGATTCGTTTGCTCGAGTGGTTAAGCACCGAGCGCGGTCAGCGGCTGTTTGCTGATAGTAATTTCGAGTATCCGGCTAACCCTGCTGTGACACCGCACGAACTTATCAAGAGCTGGGGTGAGTTCAAGCGTGACACTGTTCAGATAAGTGAGATCGGAAGTTTGCAGGCTGATGCAGTCAAACTTATGAATGAGGCTGGTTATCAGTAAGTTGGTCAATATCCGGTAGACGTTTCCTCGCGAATCAACGGGAGTGACGGTACACCGGCTCTCCCGTTGATTCTCAGGTATATTACGGTCGTAGGTGTATCTTTATTATGCTGATCAGACAAAAACAGCTGGCAACAAGTTGGTCTTTCCCTTCGCTAGATCGTTGGAGTATCATCGCGTTATTGATTGCCGGTCTGGCACTTTTGCCTATCGCGATCATCCTGCGGATGCTTCTGTTACCGGCGCCTGATGTATGGCAACATCTCTGGGCGACGCGGCTGGCAGAATTTCTGACCAACACCGTGATCCTCCTCGTTGGGGTGGGGACTGGTACAGTGCTGTTGGGAACCGGTCTTGCCTGGTTGGTAACTGCGTACCGCTTTCCCGGTCAACGATTGTTTGACTGGGCATTAATGTTGCCAATGGCGGTGCCTTCGTATGTGCTGGCGTTTGTTTTCATGGCGACATTCGACTATACTGGCCCAGTGCAAAAAGCGCTGCGTGACTGGTTCGGCAGTAGTGTGTGGTTTCCATCTATTCGATCGGGCGGCGGTGCCGTATTTGTGATGAGCCTGACTCTCTATCCATACGTTTACTTGCTCACTCGTGCGGCATTTCATGAACATGCATTGGGAACGTTTGAGGTTGCTCGTACACTTGGCGCCACCCGTCTGCAAGCCTTTTTCCGGGTTGTCCTTCCGATGGCAAGACCATCGTTGGTTGCCGGGCTTTCACTGGTGTTAATGGAAGCGCTGACCGATGTGGGAACAGTGCGCTTTCTGAATTTCCCTACCTTGAGTGATGGTATTTTTCGGATCTGGCACGGCATGATGGATCGGGATGCGGCACTGCAATCAGCCGCAGTACTGCTGTTATTCGCCTTCGCAGCATTGCTTCTCGAACGCCTGACTCGTGGGCGTGCCCGATATGTTCAAGAGGGTTCACGCGGCCACGGTCTTGTGAAAGTTCCGTTAACAGGTTGGCGTGCTCTGATGGCAACGCTGCTATGCTTCTTCGTGTTGGCAACTGCATTCTTGCTCCCTATTTCGCAGTTAATACTGTGGAGCGTTTACGAGTTGCAGCAGCGAATGCCCGAAGGTTTGCTGGCCGTTTACTGGCGGCATGCACGCGCTACGCTCATGTTGGCTGGAACCGGCGCCGCTATCTCTGTGTTAGTGGCAGTGTTGTTGGCATACGGTGTCCACCTGAGCCGCTCTCCAATCACCCGCCTAGCTGCACGTGGTGCAATGCTTGGTTATGCTATTCCTGGTGCAGTAATCGGGTTGGGCGTTCTTATCCCCCTGGCCTGGCTAGACCACACGTTGAACGATCTTACGTATCAATGGTGGGGAGTTCTCCCAGGATTAATTTTTACAGGCTCGATAACCGGTCTCATCTATGCGTATGTCGTTCGCTTTATGGCCGTCGCTTATTCTAGCGTCGAGGCCAGTCTAGAGAAAGTCTCACCCAGTATTGAAGCAGCGGCACGCACGTTGGGCGCTAGTCCGGTGCGCGTATTGTTTCGCATTCATCTGCCCCTTATCCGGACAGGTATGTTGACCGGTGCGGTACTCGTCTTTGTTGATGTAATGAAGGAACTTCCCATCACCCTGCTGCTGCGGCCTTTTGGATACGATACACTGGCTCTCTGGATATGGCAGAATGTCGCTGAGTCTTTGTGGGGCGAAGCGGCTTTACCGGCGTTAACGATTGTTGTTACAGACTTGCTGGTGGTGGGAATTCTTATTCGGTCGGCAACCCTGCGCTTCAGGGCACACTAGAGATTTGGCTAGAGGAGATATTCCGATGCTTCGTAGCACCGAACCCGGACTTCAATTACACCATGTCACCCGCCGGTATGGCAGCATTGTAGCGGTGAACGACATCTCTTTAGAGGTGTCACAGGGTGAATTCCTTGTCATTGTCGGGCCGAGTGGTTGTGGCAAGACGACGCTGCTTCGTCTGGTTGCGGGTTTAGACGTGCAAGACGAAGGAAGCATTACGATACAGAACCGGATTGTAAGTGGGAACGGCGTCTTCGTGCCACCAGAAAAACGTCGCGTGGGACTGGTATTCCAGGATTATGCACTCTTCCCACACATGACGATTGCCAAAAATGTAGCTTTTGGCCTTCACCGCTGGTCTAAAGCAGATGTCAGACAGCGTGTGTACGAAATGCTTGATATGGTACAACTTGCTCATCTGGCAGACCGCTACCCTCATGAGTTGTCTGGTGGTGAACGACAGCGGGTGGCTTTGGCCCGTGCGCTGGCACCGCGACCCGATATCCTGCTGCTCGATGAGCCTTTTTCAAACCTGGATGCTGGGTTACGCACAACAATGCGCGAACATATCCAGCGTCTGCTGAAAGGCATCAACATTACGACCTTCTTCGTTACCCACGATCAGGAAGAGGCTCTCCTGCTGGGCGACCGAGTGGCTGTTATGAACCAGGGTCAGATCGAGCAGGTAGGTACACCTGAGCAAGTTTTTCACCAGCCTGCGACCTACTTCGTTGCCGAGTTTTTCGGCTATACGGCATTTATTTCGGGTCACGTAACGTCTGCTGGATTGGAAACCGAGCTTGGCTTTTTATCGCAACGTCTCTCGCTTGCTCCGGGTTCTGAAGTGAATATCCTGGTTCGTCCCGATGATCTGTCGGTGTATCCAGACGAGGAAGGTACGGCGTATATCGTTCGTGCTGGTTTTCAAGGGATGCACTGTATGTATCAGATCGCTTTACCGTCAGGCCATACTGTCTACAGCCTGATGCCGCATACGTCTGTCTATGCACCTGGTACGCGAGTACGGGTTGAGTTACGGCCAGGTCACGATCTGGTTTGTTTTCCGAACAACCGATCCATGTCCGCTAAAGGTTCGAGAATAGCTGATCATCATTTTGTTTATTGACCGAAAGCAGCAATTTAAATCTTTTCGCAAGTCATAAAACTTATCTTCATTTCTCTATTGCGCAGCCGACCGCAGTGTAGTGTATTGGTCGGATGGTACGGGATTTTTGCAAAAGCGGGAATGCTTACCGGAGTGTGAACTATGATTGCGGCAAGATATAGCGATTCAACCAACAAGTAATGCTGTCGGCCTAATCTCTGTTTAAGCTAGACAATTGGAAGGAGAAGACGATGTGTCATAAGTTGACTATCCTGGCTCGCGATAGCGCCAACCGCATCATCGCTCAGTGCGAGCATGGAACAATCCATCTCTATTGGGCACGGGCGGCGCTCTTTCTGCATCCAGCCGAGCTGCTCCCTCTGCTCGCGCTGATTCAGTGTTGGAAGCCAGACTTCGAAGAGGCGCGGAGCGAACCATTTTGCATTGTCCGGCGGCTTGATGGCTCATTGCAGCTCTGGTACCGCGAGATAGGTGTGCATTTGAGCCAAAGTGATCTGTACGATCTGGCTGCTCTTCTCTGGCACGCTGCAGCCCGTTTGAAACTTTTTGGCCCTGAACCGTTAACGCCGCTGAGTCATACCCTAGAATCGAGTCGTCCGGTGACTTGTGTTCTGCCACGTCCTGAATGGCGGAATTGAGGTCTTCGTTGGCGGAATGAAGAGATGATGAGGATGTCTATGTGGTGTTTTTCCTGCTCTTCCACTTTGTGGGCGAAGAAGGTTGGGTAAAGATGATCGCCACCTAAGGCTGTGGGCAGTACACGCCAAGGCGTATAGTCAGGCAACAGCTCAGCAAGATTCCACTTTGCTTACATCGGCACGAAAGCCAGAGATGCGCAATGACGGCGAAAAGGAACGTCTTTCAGGTGCTCTTAACCCTGCGCTTAGTCATGGTACATCGTCTTCCCACTGCGGTCTTTTGGATCGGGTGGTAGTCCTAAATATCGCTGACGTAAATCATCCCACAATGCCAGTCGTGACCAGTCAGGCTCCTTGCGGAACTTCATGTCGTCGGTGAGAAATGGATTGGGGAAGAAGATATAAATCTGGTTCTCACCCTTACCATTGAATAGCCGTAATCCCCAACTGCCTACCGTTCCATCAGGGTTTAGCCGACGGTAAAATTCAGCTCGTCCTGTTCGCCGATGGCGGGCAAGTTCCGGATCGACAGGTTTCTGCTTGCTGCCTTTATGCTCACCGATGCACAGATGAAAGTGCCAGACTCCGAAATCAACGGTCAGGTACCCATCGAGCATACCAATTCGCTGTGGTGGCTGAGTAACTTTGATCTCGAATACTGAACCCTGAATAAGTGGACCAAAATATATCTTGTCCCAATGATCACGAAACAGTTCGGTCATCAGCGTGGTAAGTACTGACTCTTCTGGTTCGAGTGGAAAGATTTCGAGTGTCCCATTCCCTGGTTCTTCAACGATATAAGAGGATGGTGTTGTCATAAAAAATAACCTCCTGTCAGTTGCCACTCGGCGACATTTCGCGTACCAGTGTCACGAGATCGTGAAGTGAATACACACATCGTTCGGGATGTCCTTTCGCCTGGATATGCCAGCAAGGTTGTTGTTCAGTGCCACTAATGGTAATACGTAGCGCTGTCGGATTATCTGTTGAACTAGTCAGATATCCGATTCGTTCAAGCGCATGAGATGTCCATTTGCGAATAAGACCTTCACCAAGAAGTGTTGCCCGATGCACTGAAGAATAGTGAAAGCGAAATTGGCCGTGATAGCGATCAAAGGTAATCTCGCAATTGGCGAAAGCCTTTTCAAATGCTCCGCTCAACACAAGATCTTCTGGTGCACCGGAATATACCGTACCATCAGTTGTCATCAACCATACTATATCGGCACTACGTAAAGCGAGATCAAGATCGTGGGTTGAAAGAATGACGGCTCGTTGCGTGTCGTGGGCCAGTCTGCGTAGGAGTTGCATCATCGCTACCCGGTGTGACAGATCGAGGAAAGCGGTTGGTTCATCGAGCACCATAACCTGCGGCTCTTGAGCCAGGGCACGTGCTACCATGACTCGTTGCCGTTCACCGTCACTCAATTCGTGGATATAGCGTCTAGCGAGGTGTTCTGCCTGAGTCGCTGCAATTGCCGTTTGCACGATTGCTTCATCGTGAGGTGTTAATCGCCCAAACCAATTCGTGTATGGATAGCGCCCAAGGGCAACTAGGTTGTACACCGAAAGCTGACCAACCTCAATGCGTTCGGTGAGAACAACACTAATCCGGCGAGCAATCTCACGCGGTTTGAGCGTCGCCAGATCAGTCTTATCAAGGAACACTCGTCCGGCTAATGGCGGTTGCATACCGATCAGGGTTCGTAGGAGGGTTGATTTACCGACGCCGTTTGGTCCCATTAAGCAAACAACTTCACCGCTACGAAGCGTTAAATTGAGGTGATCGGCAATGATACGCCGTACCCCGCCTCTGCCAGAGTAACCAATGCGCAAGTTCTCAGTGGTTAAAACTGGTTCGTTCATAAGCTAAAGGTTCCCCGATACCGCTGGAGGATAACCCAGATGACAATAGGCGCCCCAACGAGCGATGTAATGGCATTTAAGGGGAGGACAATACTAAACCCTGGTGCTTGAGCTATCAGATCGCCGACAAGGGCTGTCGTTGCTCCAACCCATATACATGCCGGGATCAGCACATTATGATCTGACGTTCGCAGCAGTGCTCGACAGAGGTGAGGCACCGCAACCCCAAGAAAAGCTATTGGACCACAAAAGGCGGTTACTGCTCCAGCAAGTACGGCACTGCTCAGGACAATCCCACTTCTAGTCATTTGGATGTTCATACCCATACTGCGTGCGTATGTCTCACCGAGCAGTAACGCATTAAGAGCTTTGGTCAGAAGGAAAGCCAAGAACAACCCAATACCGATGGTTGGCCCTAGAACCCACAGTTGACTCCAGGTTACACCACCGAAATTGCCAAAGCTCCAGGCAATGTATGCATGAATGCGCTCGGCAATACTAAAGTACAACAGCAGACTTACCACAGCACTGGTAACATAACTGATCATAAGCCCTAAGATAAGAAGAGTAATGCTGCTCCGCACTTGTTGAGCTATAAAGATAACAAGAATCATCACGATACCGGCACCGAAACTGGCGGCGACTACCAGGCTAATATTACTCAACAGTCCGGTAACAGCCAACAAACTTGTGTTGGCAGTACCAACGCTTAACACAACGATGGCAACCCCAAGGCTGGCCCCTGAACTGATGCCAAGAATAAATGGATCGGCTAGCGGGTTGCGGAAGAGGGTTTGCATTTGTAGGCCGCTCACGCCGAGTGCGGCTCCGGCTAGCGCCGCGGTGAGTGCTTTAGGTATGCGAAAGTCGTATATGATCGTTACCCACGTCGCTCGTTCAGCTTCCTTGTGGAAGAGGATTGTTAGAACCTGTTCCAATGGAATGGGTACTGATCCTGCACTGAGGCTTAATAAGAAACTCACTAGAGTAATACCAGACATGACGATGAGGATAACCATCTGTAGGTGTTGGTGTAAATGTACAGATGATTTGTTTGTGGTAGCGAATATTTTCCCCATACAATTTTCGTACTGATTGAAGTTATCGTTTTAACCGATGAAAAATATATTCTTCCACAGGGCTATTATGTATCAGATGTTCATGAATAATTCGTCTAATTACTACTTGGTCAACGTGGTGGTACCAGATGCCTTCAGGGTATACCACGACAATAGGACCGGCGGAGCAGACACCAAGACACGGCGTCGTGCCCCGCTTGACTCTGTTCGGATTCTGGTAATCCCCTAACGGCCCAAGCAGGTGGGCTAATTGTGAGTACAATTGTGCTGCTTTGCCGTCTGGATCGCAATAGTGTCCAGTACAGATAAAGATATGGCGAGAATATGGGTTCATATGGGGTTTAGTCATACCGTCCTCTATGGTGCAAGCTGTTGGTAAAAGAAGAGTTCGTGATCAGGTAGTAATTCTGGGTGCAATATCTTGATCAAGTCGGCCAGAATGAGATGAGGGTTAGTAACACCGGTTTCCCAATAATCATTGCCGCCGTTCTCGTTCAATCGCTTGTTGTTGTTGAAGACGTTGCCTTTCTGAAAGGCGGTAAACTGCGAAAAGCGTTCGTCTATTTGCTGCAATTCGCTCAAACTCTTCGCACTACCAGGGTTCAGCCAGAAATCGGCATTCTGGGCGCGTTCAAAAACCTCTTCAAAGCTCAGTGGTTGACTTCCGCTCGATGTATCGTCAGCCCAGAGGTAGGTTGCACCGGCATCGGCTAGAAGTTGGGCCACATAGCTTTTACCACCGGGCATATACCATGTTCCCCGAAACGGAGCATTAGCAAAGACAGTAGGTTTGTTGGCTACTTCGCGGGCTTTAGCGGCTATCTCGCGATAGCGGTTAGCGATAGCGGCGTAGGCTTTATTGGCTGCCATTTCCTGGTTGAAGAATGCTGCGGTGAATTTAATCCATTCAGCGCGACCGAGCGGTGTGCTTTCCATGTATTCGCTGTTCAAGACAACCTTTAGACCAGCCTCGAGTAACTTAGGATGGGCGTCGAACTCAGGATTACCAACCCCATACGTCATGATCAGATCGGGATTGAGATCGAGAGCTTGTTCAACATTCACCTGGCCTCCACTCCCGATTTCCACCAGCTCTCCGGCAGCGATCTTCTGACGCACGGTCTCGTTGTTGATGTACAGGAAGCTATCGACACCGACTAACCTATCAAGCAGGCCAAGTTCGTCGAGATGGGGCAGTTGTGTGGTTGACATTGCCACCACACGCTGTACCGGAATTTCGATCAGTAGCGTATTATCTTTTAGATCAGGTGGCGGAGTGCCGCACTGAAGCAGGACATACCGGAATTGAACATCAGCGTCGCGCCACGGATTGAGCACAGTGATGATCTTGTAATGGTTGAAATACTCAATCTTCCAACCAGTTGCCTCTTCCAGAGTAACTTTCTCTGGGAAGTAATCGACTTCCGGATCGAACTCAGTAACACACTCATCGGTAAGGTTGGTAAGCGGTGGTGTGAGCATGTCTGGAGTAGCCGTAGGTACAGCAGTCGGGATTGGTGTACCTATAGCTCCTAATGCCGTTGTTGGAACAGCGGTTGGCACAGGTCTGGTCGCAGTCTGATTTCCACACCCAATAAAGAAGATGACGAAGAAAAACGAAAGCATGTAATGTGCTAAACGATACATAGTTTTCCTCCAAAAATGCAAAAAATAATGCAAGAGATCCTTCGCCGCTAGCAGAAAATGCTATCGGGTACTGGGAACGAGCGATCTGCTCAACGAATAGTCACTATTGTTTGTCGGAAATTGGCGTAGTGGGCAGATGGTGCTGTTGATGATAACCATCAACAAAACATCCCCAGTCTCTTCCGAGAGCTGGGGATATAAACACTGCCCGTTCAGTGGGGTAAACTACGGCAGGCATGTTCTCCTCCTTAGCTCGAGAAGGGCCGAACATCATCGCATCGCGGCAGGCATCCTGGCTTCCGGTATTAGAACCGGTTACAGTTGCGGCACAGCGCTGGACTTGCACCAGCTTCCACCTTTACGCCCTGGCATCCGGGCCTACGGGTCACCGCGACGATATAAGCTTGTCAATATTGCCCATATACTAGCACAACTGACACGATTTTGCAACTGTTCCCTGTCAGCGTGTAGGGGTTTTCAACGTTGTGCGGCGACGTGCGCCTAACACCCCTCACCTTCTCCCCAACCCCCTTCCGCTCCCTTTGTGGGAGCGGAAGGGGGAGGGTGAGGTGGGATTGGAACCCGCTCCTGATGGCTTGTTGATGGGATAAACGACGGATTTCAGCTTCACGCCGGAGGATGCAGGCCGGAGGCCCGCGCTCCAAGGGCAATCGCGCGAGTCGGGGATCGTCTCGCGCATGGATGACATGCATCGTGCATGTCTCCCCATTCGGTTACAGCGAAGTGGCTCTCGTGATACCAAAAGATGAAGACCTTGAAAGGCCCTGGTCAGCGTGTTTTTCAGAACCGATGGCCATTATCGGGGTAAGTCATTCTGCACACGTGTGAGACGTTCTCATTTGGAAATCGTGACAGTGAGCGATGACGGCTCATCATTGGTGTTTCATTCATCTCTGTATTTTCCGTGTCTCTGTGTTGCAGAATCCGTCGTCTCAACAACGATGTACCGCACGCAGTGTCACTACTAGGGAGAGGCACGAGATACCGTACCTCTCCATCTCAAGGTGGGATTGCACCAGATCGATGACAAAGTGCAGCCGTATTTACCCATTCCAACGAAACGGTCTTCAACTCTACTCACCACCTGCAGTTCCGGTCACCGGCTCACCATCGCGTGGTCTGGTTGCCGCCGGTGTATCACCTAGCATACCGTCGCTTGGAATGCTCAGCATGGTCAACAGGCCATTATCGCCACTTACCAAGCGCGGCAAGACACCATCCCAGCGTTCGATAAAGCGCAATTGGAGCAATTGCGGAGAAACGACTTCACCGAGCAGGCGGAGCGATTCGGCTTCAGCGCGAGCAATTTCGAGGCGAGCCTTTGCCTCAGCTTCAGCACGAGCGACTTGCTGTTGGGCCTCGATCCGCGCCCGTTCAAGCTCGCGTGCGGCCCGTAGTGCGTCTTGCTCGGCAACCTGCTTCGCTTCGATAGCACGGGCAAACTCAGGACTGAAATTGAAGTCGGTGATCGAGACACTTTCAACGATGACCCCACGGGGTGTTAGGCGTTCACTCAAAATGTTTAGGATCAAATCTGACACTTCAGGACGACGGGTGATCAGTTCTTCAGCCGTAAAGCGTGCTGTTGCTGCTTTGAGCGCCTCCTGAATGGCGGGATCAACCACGCGGCGTTCGTAGTCTACACCGATCTCGCGTACCAGTCGATCAACCTGGCTGGCGTCAGGCCGGTAGTTGATGACCACCTGGGTGGTTACGGTTTGCAGGTCACGTGAAGCTGCGCTTGAATTGGACTCATAGCGCTGGGTGCGTACTTCCACGATGGTGACGGAGGTAATAAACGGTGGGCGAAAGTGAAGCCCTTCGTTGAGCACACCGGTAATTTCGCCGAATGTCTTCAGTACACCTCTGGTACCGGCTTCAATGGTCGTTACCGAATTGATCACAATAAAGACTGCGACCATCCCCAGGATAATGATGGAGAATATTGCTGACATTGACCATCCGCTCATGGTCGGCGTAGGAAAAGATTGACGTCTTTGGTTCATCGTTCTGCACTTTCTATTTCAACAAGTGTCTCACCCTGTACAGATAAGGAAATAAGTTCCTACATGCAGTATACCTCATAAAGCTGCTCTATCATCGGGGATGAATTCCACATGTTGCAATGGGTTTCTTCAGGTGTATCCGGTGCGGCGCTGCTCAGATCGAGTATCATGACGATGGGGAAACATAGTCATTGCTACAAAGACATTCTAATACATTGTTAGCAAGCTGTTGATCAGCAGCTAATACCGTGCCATCATAATAGCAAGCAGATAGAAAAGGGCTGTTTCAGTGCCCGTATCGAGGTGTACGTATGACGGAAATTGGCCGCTGGTTAATTGGCGTTGGTATCCTGCTGGTTGTGATCGGGCTAGTCATGATGGCTGCCGGACGTTTGCCATGGTTGGGTCGCCTGCCTGGTGATATTCTGATCGAACGCGACAACCTGACGATTTTCATTCCGCTTGGCACCATGTTAGTCGTGAGTCTGATATTGACGATCATCGCCAACGTGATTGCCCGCTGGTGGCGATGATTGTCAGAAAGGAAGTGTGTATGATCGATCGGGAAGCAGTGCAACAGCTCCGCGCAGAGTTAAGTGAATTGCAGCCACCAGTGCTGTCGCTGTACGTTGAGGTTGATCCAACCAGGCCCGAAAACGAACGGCGAGCGTGGGTTTTGCGTGCACGTAACGCAGTAAAGGCACTCGCAGCACCGGCAGAGATTGAACAGGCGGTGCTGACAGCGCTTGAGGCTGAAATTGCGCCGGAGGCGCGCACGCTGGCGCTGTTTGCCGCAGCGCCTGCTGCCGAACGCAAGAGCACCACCGTTGCGGTAACGAGGTTACCGCTCCATATCAATTTACCTTTGGTTGATGTGCGGAACGGACGGGTTGAGGCGCGCTGGGGCGAGCCGTATATTTCGCCGCTGATCTATGCTCTCGATCAGTACGAGCACACTGCCGTTGTCTGGTTGCGTGGCGAAGGCTGGCGCTTCTTTGAAGTCTTCCTCGGCGAGATCGTTGAGCACACTGATGTGTTCCGCAGTGTTGAGTCCGATCTCTGGCAGCAATTAACACAGTTCGATCCACGACGGCTGCGGGAGGCATTGCGTGCCCAGGCAATGGGGAATCGCGACCGATTTGCCCGACGAATGGAGAACATTGCGGTACGCTACCTGCAACGTCTAGCCGAGTTAACTGAACGTGCACTTGATCATCTGCGGGTGCGCCGCCTGGTATTACTTGGTCGTGAAGAGGCAACCAAACAGTTTGCCGATCTGTTGCCCCGTTCTGTTCGACAGATGATTGTGGCGCATGTTGCCGATCTGCCGCATCCCGATGCAGCACCGGCTCATGTGCTCGCCAAAGTCATGCCGGTATTAGAACAGGTTGAACAGACCCACGAGCAATCTCTGCTCGAACAGGTTGTGCGCCAACCGGGTGTGTGGGGAGTTGATCCAACTCTGAATGCGTTGCAGGAGGGTCGCTTGAGTCTGCTGATTGCACCCTGGTATCTAGACGCACAGGTCTGGATGACCCCTGAAGGGCTATTGGCTGCCAGTCGTGAACAGGCCGTTTTACTGGCCCCTGATAGCGATCCGCAACCGGTTGCCCTTCGTGATGTGTTGGTCGATGCCTGTGCCGCCTTTGCTACCCGGTTAGAGTTTGTGACCGGTGCTGCTCAAGAGCGGCTGATGCGCGATTTTAACGGTCTGGCCGGAATCTTCCGCTGGTAAGTGTACCAGTATGTGCCGGTAAGACGTTATACCGGTCGTCAAGAGGTCATCCGTGCCTCACACGGGTAACATCGCTATCTTACAACATCACGTGTGTGGGAAACTATGGAATTCAAGGATTACTACGCAATCTTAGGCCTTAGCCCGGATGCTGATGAACAAGCGATTAAACAAGCCTATCGCAAGCTGGCGCGGCAGTACCATCCTGATGTCAATCCGGGTGACAAAAAGGCTGAGGAGCGCTTTAAAGAAATAAATGAGGCCTATCAGGCGCTGAGTGATCCTGAGCGGCGGCGAAAGTACGACGAGCTGCGGTCGTACTATCAGCGCTGGCAGCGCAGCGGTGGCCGCGGTGATTTCAACTGGAGCCAGTGGCAGGCGGCGCCTGGTCAACAAGTCTATACCTACAATGTGTCGCCAGAAGATCTCGAAGACTTGTTTGGCGCCGACAGTCCCTTCTCCGACTTCTTCAGTTCGATTTTCGGTCAACCACAATTTCGGCGGACGAGCCGAAGTGCGCGTGGACGCGATCTCGAAGTTCCGGTCACTATCACCCTGGAAGAGGCTTTTTCGGGGACAACTCGCTCCCTTCAGGTCGGTAACCGGCGGATCGAGGCGCGCATTCCGCGTGGGGTGCAAACCGGTACCCGTGTGCGTCTGAGTGGTCAGGGCGCGCCTGGTATCGGTGGTGGACCTGATGGTGATCTCTACCTGATCGTTGAAGTGGCGCCGCATCCGCAGTTTGAACGTGATGGTGATGATCTGCGATCAGTAGTTGAAGTTGACGCCTTCACTGCTGCGGTGGGTGGTGAAGTGCGGGTACCGACGATTGATGGGACCGTGACGCTCAAGATACCACCGTTAACCCAGGCTGACCGGGTGTTCCGGCTGCGCGGTAAGGGCATGCCACGTCTCGACAATCCGTCAGAGCGGGGTGATCTCTTTGTGCGGGTGAAATTGGTCTTGCCTGAACCGCTAAGCGAGGACGAGCTAGCAACACTCCGTGATCTGGTACGTCGTCGTAGGCGTTAGAACGTTGTATCACTAAACAAGAGGTTTCTATGGAACGTCAATCGGGACGCGGACGGTGGATCATGCTGTTACTCGAACTGGCGCTCCTGGCTGTGATTGCCGGTGCGTTTGTTTGGGCTGCATTGGTTGGCAATCGTCCGACGGCTGTTGCAGTTTCACCATCGCCGACGCCGGCGATGCAGATAGCGCCAACTGTTGGGCCAACGGTGATCCCGCTGTCCGTGACCGACCTTGAGGCTCGAATTGCAGACGTGTATCGTGAAGCCGGATCGAGCGTGGTGAATATCACTAGTCGCTCGGTCAGTTATGATTTCTTCTTCAATCCGATCCCACGTCAGGGTAGCGGTTCAGGTTTTTTCTACGATACTCAAGGCCATATTGTGACGAACTATCACGTGATTGCCGATGCCGATGAACTACAGGTTACCCTGGCCGATGGGCAGACTGTTCCCGCCCAGATTGTTGGCAGTGATCCATCAAACGATCTGGCGGTGATCAAAGTTGATCTGCCCGCCGGGTCGATCCGTCCCTTGCCAATCGGTGATTCTACCCAAGTGTACGTAGGTCAATTTGTGTTGGCAATCGGCAATCCGTTTGGTTTGGAACGCACTCTTACCTTCGGTATTGTCAGTGCATTGGGGCGAGTCATTGAAAGCCCTAACCAACGCTTCATCGGCGAAGTTATTCAATCTGATGTCGCGATCAATCCTGGTAATTCAGGCGGCCCGTTGCTCAATCTCACCGGACAGGTGATAGGTGTCAATTCGGCTATTCTGAGTCCGAGTGGCGCTAATGCTGGTATTGGATTTGCCATCTCAGCACGTACTGTCCAACGAGTTGTGCCGGTCTTGATCCGAGACGGTCGTTATCCACATCCATCGTTAGGGGTGCGGGTGATTGAGTTGACGCCTCAGCGGGCTGCCTTGTTCAGACGGGCCGGTGTGCAATTACCTGACCAGGGTTTGTTGATCGCTGAATTGGTTGCGAATGGACCGGCAGCACGGGCTGGATTACGCGGACCTGACCGTCTGGCTCGGGTAGGCAATGTCAGTCTGCCACTTGGGGGTGACGTCATTGTCGCTATTAACAATCAGCCAATAACGACCAGCCAGGATTTAATCGTCTATCTCGAAACGCAAACCCAAGTTGGCGAGACGGTGCAGGTCAAGGTGTTGCGTGATGGTCGCGAGCAGGTGTTGCCGGTCACGTTGGCTGAGTTGCAATGATAAATGATAAAGGAGACGCCGCCTATGCTGGTGCGACGGAGGAGTTTAGAAGACCTGGCGCTGACAGTGGGTTTGCCGGTACCGGTTTTGCAGCATCTCGTTGATCTCGGGTATATTCATCCAATCCCTGAGTTGCCGGCGGCAGAGTTTGCCGAATTGCGTTTGATCCGCCGTTTGATCGATGATTTAGGGGTACCGTCGGATGCCGTTGATGTCATTTTGCATATGCGTCGCCGTATGCTGGCAATGCAACGCGAAATTGCCCGTCTCCGTGCGGAACTGGCTTACCGACGTGCTCTGCAACCCGATATGAACTGGGTTGATGCTGATTGGTACGAATAAGTGATCGGGTTGGACAGGCTGACGTGAACATATACCGTTAGGAGGTGTATTATGCCGGTCTATTCTATCGATTTTCGACCATTCGATTATCTCACCGCCGAACTATCGGCGCTCTGGTGGTTCTACCTCTCGCAGGGCTTAGCCTTAATCGCTCTGGGGATTGCAGTGATCATCTGGCCTGAACTTTTAGCGCTGCTGGCTGCGGCCTTTTTCATCGCTATTGGTAGCGTATTACTGGTGCTGGGCTGGCGGGTGCGACAGGTTAAACGTCGGTACGAGCTCTTCAAGCGCTCGTTTATCATCGAGGCGTAGCAGAAAAGGATGTAACCAATGAGCGACTCATCGTATATTCGTATTTTACGTACCCGACTACCGTATGCTCAGTTCGACATACGACCATGGTCGCCGCCGCTCAATATCTTCGAGACTGATCGCGAGATCATCCTGGTTATCGAGCTTGCCGGTGTTGATCCGACCACGGTGCAGATTGAAGCCTATCCCGAACGGGTGCGAATCGCCGGGGTACGCCAGCTCACGCTGCCGCCCGGCCTACGGCGATTGCACCGAATGGAGATTGCTGCCGGGATGTTTCAGTTTGAGATACCATTCGAGCATGCCGTTGATCCCGAACAGAGCAGTGCTCGTTCCTTTCACGGTCTGCTCGAGATTCGGTTGCCCTTTGCCAGACATACCCTGCGCCAGGTCGTTATTCCAGTGCTGGAGGGAGAATAATCGTGAGCGAAAGTGCCTCTCCTCAACGTTTACCGATACCGGATATTCCGGAAGTATTGCCGGTATTACCGATAAACAATGCTGTGCTTTTCCCAGGCATGTTCTTGCCGTTAGTGGTCAGTGGTGATGCCTGGGTGCGTTTAGTCGATGAAGCAGCGCTCTCAACAAAGATCATCGGCGTCTTTCGTCGGGTTCAAACTGGGGCCGAGTTTGAACCGGCAATGCTGGCTTCGACCGGTACCGCCGCGCTGATCGTGCGGATGATGCGCCTCCCACAGGGTGGCGTGCAACTGCTGTTGCAGGGTCAGGCTCGGATTCAGGTACGGCAGTGGATCACAACCAAACCGTATCCGCAGGCCCGAATCACTGTTGCTATCGACCCGGTTGATGTCTCGATTGAGACGGCTGGCCTGGCACGGGCGGCACTGGTTGGCTTCCAGCAGATCGTCGAACAGAGCCCAAATCTACCCGATGAGCTAGCTATTGCGGCCGCGAATGCACCGCATCCTGGAATGCTGGCCGATCTGATCGCTGCCAATCTTAATTTGAGTCTTGATGACCAGCAGACGGTGCTTGATACTTTCGATGTCTCCGAGCGACTGCAACTGGTCTTGCGCTTCCTCGAACGCGAACGGGAGATTCTGCTGATTGGGCGTAAAGCGCAGGAAGAGGTCTCGAAGAATCAACGTGAATATGTGTTACGCCAACAACTCGAAGCGATTAAGCGTGAATTGGGCGAGACCGATGATCACGCCGCCGAGATCGCCGAGTTGCGGCGTCGTATCGAAGAGGCCAATCTTCCGGCTGAGGCGCGCCAGGAAGCTGAGCGTGAATTGTCGCGTCTGGAACGGATGCCACCCGGTGCGGCTGAATATACGGTCGCACGGACGTATCTCGATTGGTTACTCGATTTGCCGTGGCACACCAGCACTGAAGACAATCTTGATATTGTCCAGGCTCGACAGATACTTGATGAGGACCATTTCGATCTTGAGCGCATCAAAGAGCGCATTGTCGAATATCTGGCGGTGCGTAAGCTTCGCCAGGAAGAAGGGCAAGGCGGCGAAGCCCGTGGTCCGATTTTATGCTTCGTTGGGCCGCCCGGTGTTGGGAAGACGAGCCTCGGCGCCTCGATTGCCCGTGCGCTCGGTCGTAAGTTCGTGCGGGTTGCCCTTGGCGGTGTACGCGATGAGGCCGAAATTCGCGGCCATCGACGAACCTACATCGGTGCGTTACCCGGTCGTATCATCCAAGGCTTGAGTCGCGCTGGGAGCAACAATCCGGTTTTGCTGCTTGATGAGGTTGACAAGCTTAGTATTGGCTTCCAGGGCGATCCGGCAGCGGCATTGCTCGAAGTGCTTGATCCTGAGCAAAATGTCGCTTTTGTTGATCGCTATCTCGACGTTCCGTTTGATTTGAGCAAAGTGCTCTTCGTTTGTACGGCAAACCGGGCCGATACCATCCCGCCTGCGCTGCTTGATCGGATGGAATTACTCGATCTGGCTGGTTATACCGAGCAAGAGAAGACCGAGATTGCCCGCCGTTATCTGATACCACGTCAACGGAAGGAACAGGGCATGGTTGATCGGGGACCGGTATTGACCGATGCCGCTTTACAACGTCTGATTCGTGAGTATACCCACGAGGCAGGCGTGCGTGATCTGGAACGCCGGATTGGAGCAATTTATCGAAAAATGGCGACCCGGCTGGCTAGCGGTCAGGAGTTACCAGATCAGATTGATGCCTCCGATCTCGATGAGCTGCTAGGACCGCCGCGCTTCCGTAGCGAAACGATCCTTGGCGAAAATGAGGTCGGCGTAGTTACCGGTCTGGCCTGGACACCCACCGGCGGTGATGTGCTCTTTGTTGAAGTGAGCGTGATCCCGGGCAATGGGCAATTGATCCTCACCGGTCAATTGGGTGATGTGATGAAGGAATCGGCCCGGGCGGCGGTAACGTATGCGCGTTCGCGTGCGCACGAATTGGGGATTGACCCAGAAATCTTTCAGAAGCGTGATATTCACATTCACGTTCCTGCCGGAGCTGTACCGAAAGATGGGCCTTCAGCCGGAATTACGATGGCGAGTGCGCTGATTTCGGCTCTGACTGGGCGTGAAGTTGATAAACGGATCGCAATGACCGGTGAAGTAACGCTTCGTGGTAAGATCTTACCCATCGGTGGGGTGAAAGAGAAGCTGCTAGCGGCTCAGCGGGCCGGAGTGCGGAAGGTACTGTTACCGAAAGAGAATGAAATCGATCTCCGCGAAGTTCCTGCTGAGGCCAAAGAGCAACTAGAGATTGTGCTGGTGAAGCACATGGACGAGGTTCTGCGCGAGTTGGGTCTGGTTGTTGCCCCGCAAGCAGTGAGTGAGTAATCGTGCATCAGCGATGGATTGTATTGAGCATCTTGATCTGGCTGATCGGCTGTACAGCGGCGGCGCCGGTACCGCCGCCACCTACCATTCCGCGCCTCCCAACAGTGACTCCTGAACCCCTCCTTAAAGTCACTCCTACCTCAAGGATTATACGACTGGCCGAAAACCCAATCCCTACCTTTACCGCAACCCCAGTACCAACAGCAGTTATTTCGACAGCGGGAGTCATCACTGCTGCGATGGCGCAGCTCGGTCTGAGCGCCGAACCCTATGCGATACTTGGCGATCCTGATGCACTGATCACCATCGTTGAGTTTACGGATTTTGGTTGCTCCTTTTGCCGTCGCCATCACCAGTTTACCTTTCGCCATCTGGTCGACGAATTCGTTACGAGTGGACAGGTATTCTACGTTGTCAAACAGTTCCCGGTAACAAGCCCGCAAGGAGAGTTGGCGGCGTTGGCTGCGATCTGTGCTGGCGAACAAGGGGCCTATTGGACGATGCACGATGCCCTCTTCGCTGCCGGTGATGTTTGGTACGGTGATGTAGTCAATGCGCGTCGCCAGATTATGACCATCGCGGCTGAGCTAGGTCTTGATCGCGCAGAATTGCAAGATTGTATCGCACGTCCCTCCACTCAAGAAGTGATTGCCCGTCATGTAAGCGAGGCGCACGAGCTGCATATCTTCGGTACACCGGTCTTCTTCATCAATAACCAACTGCTTGCCGGTGCCCAACCGATTGAACGTTGGCGTGAATTCTTGCAGCTTGCTGCCAATTCGTATTTGCGTTGACCATCGTCTCTACAGATCAACGCTCTAATTGCCACCAGATAATGACAAGATCGCGTATGAAGAGCACCAGGCGGGTCAGGAAGTAGATTACTCGATACAATGCGTGACGTCGAACTTCATCGTAGTCGATTAACACAAGGCGCGGTAGTTGCTCGTTAGTAAGCATTAAGTTTTGCGAACGCAGAATTGTACGCTTGACGAGAAAACTCCATAGCCGTTCGGGTAAGTAGCGGAGCTGCTTACGCTGTCGCCGTTCTTCGGGGTTTGTACTCACTCGCCCGTAGAGATCGGGTAAGTGACCAGTGCGAAACAGGCAGCCGATAGCGCGTTTGATGATCTGTCGCAGGTCATGACCTATCTGACGCCGTTGATCACGAGGAACAGCTTTCCAATCTACGTTAGCCAAGACCTGTGCGCTATGAAGGTAAGGTTGAATTGTCAACACGTGTACGAAACCAGCCCGGTCACGACTAAGGATGAAAAAAGTGGGGATAGAGTGCTCTGCACCGAGACACGCGGCAAAACGTCGTGCAGCCTGCTTCATCTGCCGAGCAGCAGCGAGCGCTGCCGCTACATCGCGACTCCCCATCTCGCCTTTGAGCTTGACGACAAAGCGATAATCGTCACTTCGATACACCTCTGTCTCGTTGCCGCCTGCCACGCGCTCAAGCACATGATCGGTATCAATCGGCGCAAAGACCTCATCCTGGTGTTTGTTCATAGCGAATTCAGATAAACGAATCTTACGTCCTCACATATCTGGTGCGCTTCTCTCAGAAACACGTATATGCCGGTATAGCAGTCGAGGTGACCTCTTGCCCTATGGTCGTTGATTGTACGATTCTGAAACCATCTTACCTCTTCAGACCGGCTCTGCTGCGGCTGAAAGGAGGGGGTTTCAACGTGTTTCCCTCTCTAGCAGTGAGGATGGCGGATGCAAGAGGGGGCAGTAGGTGTACCCTGCTCCGATGGTGTATTGTGTTGATGCAGCGCGTGATGAGTTCTCCCTCGCATCGTCGGAGGTAGGCCAGCAGCCCGCCCCCTTTAAGCAACCAGGAACATACCTCAAACACTTAGACTGGATTCACCAGCGTTATGTTGCAGATTACCGATAAATAATTGGCAGTATGATCTGATACGGTGCCGGATTACCCTCGTTCAGACGAATCCGCGCAACTGTTACCGGGCGCTGCGGATCATTACTGATGATACGGAGTCTCGCTTGCTGTGTAGCATACAGTGGCCCAATCCAGCGACTCGAGAGTTGGACATTCACCTGTTCGCCGACATTGATATTCCCACTACTGGCTGAGCTAATGCTCAACCAGACCTGCGGGTTGATTTGTGGTCGCAACTCGATGACCAGACCATCGGTGAGTGTCAGTGGTAATTGATTGGTACCGGCAATGTCGCAAGCAATTGATTGCGTCACTTCTCCTAACTGTAGACCAATGGCCCCCATGTCATTCTTTTGCAGGTTGGCAACGTTGCGATAATGGAAGCGAATAATACCGTTCGGTTGTAGCAGTGCCTGCACACTCAGCCTACGGTTCGTGCCGTAGATGGGCACGTTATCCCATGTAATAAGCGCACCGGTGCTGATGCGCGCAATGTTGATCTGACCACCTTCTGCACTATTGAAATCGACATGCAGAGGCACAATGGCTGGTGCAGTGGTTTCGGCCAAGGGTAGACATCTAGGTTCAAAGTAAACGGTCGAGTTACTAAACGGGGCAAAGGCAATGATCCCGTTCGCGCTAATGTACATCGTGCGATAATACGTGCCGCCAAAGGGGAAATCAAAACCAAGATCTATCCCTGAACTGGTTCCATCATCAAACAGATTCAGCACCTGAGCATCAAGTGGTGGATCGATCCAGCCGCCAACCGGCCCATCCGGCTCATCACTTCGCCAGACGCCGTATGGCTCTGGATCAATCTGGAGCGTGTAACTGAGTGGAAGATTACCATCGTTGCGCAGTGGCAACGTGATCGGTGCAGTCTGATTGAAATCAACCGTTGCGGTCAGCAGGTCTTGGACAACGGTCAACCTGGGCCGTAACGGATCAAGGGCTGCATTAAGCGTCACTGAACTCCCTGCGGCTGGTGTGATCGATTGCATGTACGGCGCAAAACCACTGGCGCTTATCGTCAGGTTCTGCGTCACGCCGCCAGGTACTGTCATACTGTAGAATCCGGTTGCATTGGTTGTTACGGTCAGGCCATGTGCAGTCGTTACAGTACCGCGCAGCGGGTTACCCGTCTCACTATCAGTCACTGTTCCGCTGATCGTTGCATGGGTTGCACGACTCGGCACAGTCATCGTGATTGGTACCACCAGTGGCGGATTCGTGAGATCGTTGTCGTATATGAGTAGTCGGGCAGTATATCTACCTGAACCTGCTACGCGGCGGGCATCGAGCGTAATCTCGATATCTAGACTCCCGTTGCTGGCCAACGTTGGTGATGATGAAGATGGTAAAACCAGCCACGGTACTGTCACCCGAGCAGCAGCGACAGCCTTAAAGATGTCAAGGCGGCCATACCCGTAGATGTTGTTTGGCACAGTCGTAGGTTGGCAGTTGCTGTGCGCTGAACCCATGTATCGACTATCTCCGGTGATAGGCAGGGCGTTGCCGGTAAGCAGGGCATACGTCGCATCGTAATCGCCGATCAGTTGCGGTTTTGCTGCCCAGAGTAAGGCCACTGCACCGGCTACATGTGGTGCGGCCATCGAAGTGCCAGAGAGTGAACCGTAGAGACTCGAGCTTGAAACGGTAGCAACGATGCCAGCGCCAGGGGCAACCAGATCGGGCTTGATCCGGTTATTGATGGTCGGGCCGATCCGACTAAAGTATGTTACGAGATCATCTTGACCGGTAGCGCCCACTGCAACGACGTTCGGATAGTCACCGGGTGAAGCAACTGAACTACAGCCGGTGAAGTTATTATTGATATTGCCAGCGGCAAATACAACGAAGATACCGGCTGCCTGCCAGGCAGTGGCATACCCGCTATACACCTGATTGCCGCCCGTGTCGAACGCCCATGAATTGTTCAGCACGTGGGGCCGCAGGCTGGGACGCGGGTTATTACCGTTGAGGTCGGTGGGCGCCAACATCCATTGCGCGGCAGCAATAATATCACTATCGTTGCAATTGGTCACACTACAAGCACGGGCCGCAATCCAGCGTGCGCCTGGCGCAACACCCATAGCCGGTTGACCAGGTGGATCGGCAACCATGATGCCCATCACGTGTGTCCCATGAGTTCCCGAGTCGACTGGCGCCGGTTGGTTTCCGACCGGATCGAACCAGTTGTAGTTGTGATCAAAATTGCCGCCGCCGAGATTGCCACGGTACTGGTTCACAAGGGCTGGATGGGTATAATTTACCCCACTATCAATATTGGCGACGGTGATCCCACTACCGGTGACACCAAACTCACGCCAGACTCGATCGGCGCCGATGCGAGCAATATTCCAGCACACGTTGTTGGAGGTAGCTGAACAGGATACCGTCGATGTCGTGGCCGGTGGAGTCATCTGCAATTCGTGATCGGCGGTGAGCATTGCGACGTCGCTGTGAGCGGCCAGTGCTTGCGCCAGTGCTGCGTCACCTTCAACCAGCAGTGCATTCACAATCCAGAGTGGCTGGTAGCGAACGCCGAGGGCGTCAAGCATCGCCCGCACCCTGCGTTGACTCCGTTCGGCGTGGCTGGTAAGCGTTTGGTACACATACTCCCCACGCGCTTCCCAATCACGGATGAGAAAGGCTTGTCCCAGATCAGGACGGTCGGCAAAAAAAACGAGAAAGCGTGTCGTGCCGTGGCGCAATTCTGCTTGCAGATCAGGATCGATCGGTTCCTGCTGCTGAGGTAGCGGCACCGGAATACTGAGCGGTGTGGCCATCATTGCCGGGGCTGCCGGTGGTGGATAGCCGGTGTAGAGATGGATCGTCGATGGATTACTGTCAGTATTGGTAATCGTGAGGTTGAGCGTTGTGGTACTGCCAAGCTCGACTGTAGCCGAAAGGCTGGTCGGCGTCACGCTAAGACGTGGTAGATCGGCATAAACCGCTGCTGGCGGAATGAATAGCAACAAACTGATCAGGAAGGCGATGATGGTGAAGATAAACCGGCTGATGCGTTTCATACACTAAATCCAGATTGCAGCGAGAGTTGTTGCTGGAGGTCATCATAGCATAATGGTGATAGTTTGTGTCTTTCAATTCCGTCAGATTGTGCACTGCAAGTTCTATTCGCCCCACGTCAAGCGCAACACGCGCAGCCAGTTCTCGTAAGCCAATTTCCGTAGTTCAGCCGGTGTGAATCCTGCATCGGCTAACGCCTGTAGCAGAACAGGTAAACCGCTCACATCACGAATGGCTTGCGGCATGAGGGCGCCATCGAAATCCGATCCAAAGCCGACCCGGTCTATACCTAACCGTTCAACCAAATACTGCACGTGCCGAACCATCACGTCAATTGGCATACTGGCATCACGATGACCATCAGGACGCAAAAATGTGACGGCAAAATTCAACCCAACCATTCCATCAGAATCACGAATGGCAGCAAGCTGACGATCGGTAAGGTTACGACTGCTTGGACAGATGGCGTGTGCATTGGAGTGGGTTGCCACCAGTGGCGCATCACTCAGTCGAGCCACGTCCCAGAAACCGGCTTCGTTCAGATGAGAAACATCAATCAGAATGCGTAATTGATTACAGGCTTTGATCAGCGCCTTACCGGCGTCAGTCAGCCCCGGCCCGATGTCCGGTGAGGCGGGAAAGGCAAAGGGAACGCCGTACCCAAAGATATTTGGCCGACTCCAGACCGGCCCTAGTGAACGTAATCCGGCCTGGTAGAGTACCTCTAGTTCATCGAGATCGGGACCAATCGCTTCAGCGCCCTCGATATGGAAAACGGCTGCGATGACACCGTTAGTAAGGCATTCATGGATTGCATTGGCTGTACGACACAGGCGCACCTGACCGTTGGATTCCTGTGTTAATCGAAAGAGGCGTGCTGCCATGGCCAGGGTTGTTTGCAATGCGTAAGAGTGATTGAGGGCCGGTGGTAGTGGCAAATGATACGGAGGATCGGGCAAATGGTCGGATGGCGTCTCAGCGGTAGGTGGCGGTGGAACATAGATGGCAAAGAATCCACCACCGAATCCGCCTTTGCGGGCACGCGGGAGGTCGAGATGTCCGTGTGGGCTACTCTCGAAAAAGCTCCGCTCGGTACCGGGGCGTGGTCGATACAGATCGAGGATCACGTCGTTGTGTCCATCGAAGATTGGCAGCTACATGGTCGTTGTCATGAGCACGTCCTCACAACAAGAGAGCACGAATCTGGTTGGCAGCCTGCCAGCCACTTTCAATCGCAAGATGGACCCGTCCCTGTCCACCGGTCAGATCGCCCGCGAGCACAATGCGCTCGTAGCTTCGCAAGGGGGTGGCAGTATCGGGCAGCGCGTAACGCCAGCGTTGGACATTAATCCAGTATGGTGCTCCTAAATCACCGATCAACGACTCGATGTCAGCAAGTGCCTCGATAACCGGTGATGGAGCATCGCTGAGGGTGTATGTTCCTTTTTGCAACTCATCCCAGTGGGCTGTAGCCCAGGCATCGCTCATCTGGGCGATCAACAGGCCGTGATCGGGTGGAGCACGGTTTGGTTTATCGTGTTCGCAGGCCAGCCAACTGATCGTATGTTGACGATCAACGTTGACCAGAGCGTACCACGGGACTACTGGTCGTTGCGGAAAGGCGACCGTGATACTGATTGAACGCCGGTATTGTACTGCTTGTAACGCCTCGACCAGATCGTTCGCTTCGCTGAAATTGCCCGCCATCAAGATTGCTGCCGACTGTGGTGCAGGCGCCGTAAGCACGACTGCGGCAAAGTTGCCTAATACCTGACCATCGTCGGCGAACAAGCGATAGGCGTCACCCTCACGGTTCAAGCTGGCAACGGTGGTCTCTATACGAACATCAATCCCGCTGGCCAGATACTTTGCCAGTCGGGTAATGCCGGTCGGCCAGGTCCATTTCTGTTCATCGGCCAAAGCGACATCGCCGGGTGCAATCGTATTTGAGCGAGTGAAGGTCCAGACCGGACGATCAATGGTTACCGCATCGCCAGTAGCGACGATCAAATCGCGGATGGCAGGAGTTGGTACCTTAACATACTGCGCACCGTGGTCGAAGCAGAAATCGCCGATACGCCGGGTAGCAGCTCGTCCCCCAACGCCACGACTCTTTTCAAAGACAACCGGTACAATATCGGTATGAGCATCAACCAGCGAACGGGCAGCCGCTAATCCGGCAACACCGGCGCCAACGATTGCTACCCTCTTAACCATGGGGCTTTACCCTTCTAGCAAGGCTTGCAAATCGGCTTGATCCTCATCGTTGTACGGTCCAACTACCGCCAGCCACTGTTGTTCGCTACCGATCAACCGCTGTGCAGCTCGTTGCAAATCGGCCAGCGTCAGCGCATCGAACTCGGCGATAATTTGTTCGACCGGCGGTACCGTTTGGTAACGCAGCAGACTGACGGCGTTGCGCGAGGCAATTGACCAGGTGTCTTCAAGCGAGAGTAATAAACTTCCCTTGAGTTGCTCTTTCACAGTGACCAGTTCTTGTTCGGTGGGACCATGCTCTGCCAGATCGTGAAGTACCGTGCGTGTCATCGCTACCGCATCACGAAGTGCTTCTGGTTCAACACCGGCATAGATGACCCACATACCGGTATCGGCAAACTCGTTGTGGTACGAACCGATGTTGTAGCTCAGGCCATGCTCCTCGCGAATTTTCTGAAAGAGGCGTGACGACATACCACCACCGAGGAGCGCATCGAGCGCCTGCACAGCCCGTCGATCAGGATCGTGATACGACACACCGGGCATGCCGAGGCAGAAATTCCCCTGTTCAATATCGCGTGGTAGTAAACTGAGTCTAGGCTGAGACGGTAATGGTGGCGCTGCCAAGGCCGTTGGCCGCTGACCGGTTGGTAGATCGGCGAATGACCGTTCAATTGCCGGAATAACCTCTTCGTGATGAACGTTGCCGGCAACTGACACGATCAGATTACCAGCGTGATAGCCCTGGCTGAAGAACTGTAAGAGTTCAGTGCGCGAGATGGCGCTGACCGTGGCAATGCTACCGGTAATATCGCGGCCAAATGGATGATCGCCCCACATCGTATGTTGTAGTAATTCGTGAACTACCTCAGTCGGATTATCTTGAATGCCGCGAATCTCTTCGATAATCACCCGACGTTCTTTTTCTAACTCGCTTGCTTCAAAGAGTGGTCGTTGGACCATTTCGCTCAACACATGCAACGCACGGGCGAAATGAATTGCCGCAACTTTTGCATAGAAGACGGTCGTTTCATAACTGGTAGAAGCGTTGAGATAGCCGCCAACGCCTTCAATGGCCAGCGAGATAGCGTGTGCCGTCGGGTATGCCCTGGTTCCCTTGAAGAGCATATGCTCGATAAAATGGGCAGCCCCGGCCAGCTCTGTCGGCTCGTACCGGGCACCGATGTCGATGAAACAACCGATCGCGACCGAGTATGTGTGTGGCAGTTCTTCGATCAGGATACGAATCCCGTTTGGTGTAATGTGCAAGTATGGCATTGCAGGTATGGGTCTGTTTACAAACAACGGTTACACTTCGCGACGCCAGAGTTCGAGTCGTGATGCAGGCTGCCCATGCGAGGGCGGAATCTCTAATCGTTCGATAAGATACGAACGTTCACCTTCCGGTAAAGCCTGTCGTATACGCAGATGCTGGTGCTCTTGACGCTGGGCAAGAAATTCAATCGCTGTCGGTGCAGCTCGTTCCAGTATTCGTAGCAGTTGGGCGTATGTTTTGCCGACCAGTTCTCGTGGATGACGGCCAACTATCTGGTTGGCGAACACAGTATTAATAGCGACCAACCGCTCAGTCTCATCAAAGAGGGCAATCCCTTCTGGCAGGCTGTCGAAGACGATGCGGAGCAGATCACGTGAGCGCTGCAATTGGTTGGTACGTTCGGTAACCAGCTCTTCCAGCAACTGGGTTTGTTCTCGTAAGCGGGCCACTAATTGCAGCGTTACACAAATGGTTGCTGTCTGACGGGCAAACAAGTCTAGCAGATTCCAATCAATCGTCGATGGGTTTAGTTGGGTGCCGCTGTAGCCTAAAGCCAGCCCCCCAATCGCATGACCGTCGTGCATGAGTGGTATCGCAATACAGGTTTGCTCATCGGTGAGCGCCATTGTAACCACACTTTGACTCTCGACCGTCAGCTTGACGGCGCCACCCGCTGCCGCTACAGGTGCTTCAAGAGATATATTGGTGGGGGCAATCCATTCGGGTTGTCCCTGTGATGTTGAGCGCAGGAAAAGCAAGCCCCAGCGGGCAGCAAATACATCCCTGGCAATCTGATGGCATTGCCCGGCTACATCACTCGCTGTCTGAGCGCTACCCGCCATCTGACCGAAGTTGATCAACGTTAACATATGCTGCTGACGGAGCCGGTGTTGTTGATGGAAACGGGCCGCACCAATGGCTATACCGATCTGGGCAGCGATACTTTCGATCAACATCAGCTCGTGGCTGCCAAAAGCGTGTGTCGCCAGTCGATAGACCGTGAGCACCCCAATAGTCGCAACTGATTGGCGGATCGGTGTAGCGATCAGACTTCCACTACTCGGTTCGACAGAGCCGGTTGCGGTTCCTGTTTCGCGTAACTGAAACCGCTGTGTTTCATTGGCAAGATCGAGCAAGATAACACTGCTTCCATGGCGCAAGGCCCAACCTGCACTCCCGTGAGCCAAGAGTTCGGCAGCACGCTCGTTCGGCAACAAGCGTGGCGCACCCAATGAGACCGTGAGCGCATGTTGTGGAGTCTGGTCAGGCCCAACGAGAATGATGGTGGCTTCATCAGCCGGCAGGTGCACAGTAATGCTCTGGAGAACCTGCTGCACGAGTGCTGTTGGTTCAATATCCTCTCGAAACTCGATACCGAGCCGCGTGAGCAGTGCAGTCTGTCGGATCAGCTCTTCCGTCAACGCCTGGGCTGCCAATGGTGGCCCAATCGGACGTAACTGTCGGCGCAGTTGGGCATTTGCCTGCCGTAATTCACGCACATGCGCGACTAATTCGGCAACCGTCAGCGCAGCAAGATTGTCTGCATCCAGCATAGCGGTTCTCGTGTGCACGTCACTATCTCATCATGTGGAGTAGTATAACACGACCAGGGCGTTAGCGGCCTTTTGAGAGGTGAGGTGTTCTGTAGTATCTGCGTCCTCTCACCTTTCCCATCCTCTCCTTCCGCTCCCACAGGAAGAGGGGAAGGAAATGAGCGGCAGGGTTGCTATTCGTCACCGATAGCGTGTTGCTCCAATCAACGAGAGCTTCCTGTCCGCTCACTGATGGATGCGGATGTTCAGGAAATCGCGTGGGTCGGAGATGGGTGGTGGTGCGAACGACGTTCACCAGCGCACGCTACAAACTGAGAATGCTGAAAAGCCTTACGGAGGGGCAGGGATTTTCAACGTTCGCAACGCCTATGTCTTCTCACCTTTCCTCTCACATGGGATTGAGGACGGGGGAAGGTGAGAGAGCGGTTGCAATCTACCCCTGATAACGTGCTCTGAGATGGGCGCAGGTGCCATCAAGACCACTTCATGGCGCGAAACAGAGGCATCGTTCAGAGGCACGCTCACCACTCTCACCAACTACCCCTCTGGTGACTGTGAATACCCCATCTTAATCCAGCCCTTTTTGATCGCAACAATCACCGCCATTGTTCGATCATTAACCTGTAGCTTAGCGAGAATCGAGGTAATATGATTTTTAACAGTTTGACCGCTAATGCTTAATTCACTGGCAATCTCTTTATTTGAGAGGCCACGGGCAATGCAATCGAGAATCTCAATTTCGCGTGAGGTAAGCGGTGCGAACAGATTCGTGCCATCTTCTTCATCTGTTGCGGCCAGTTCGCGAAACTGATGTAACACGCGGGCCGCGACATTTGGGCGTGCCAGTACGGCATCATTGATCAGGTAGCGACCACGTGCGACCTCACGGATCATGTGAACCAGCTCTTCAGGGCTGATGTCTTTTGACGTAAAAGCCGCAGCGCCGACCTTGATCGCCTGAAACAGTTGTTCATCGTCTTCGTAGACACTGAGCACAATAATACCGGTTCGCGGTTCACGCCGCTTGATTACTCGTGCCACTTCCAGGCCATTCAAGCCAGGGAGGTTAATATCGACGAGAACAACATCGGGAAAAAGCCGTTCCGTGAGTTTGATCGCTTCCTGCCCATTCTCGGCTTCTCCCACCACTTCAATATCAGATGCGCTTTCTAAGCTCCAGCGGACACCCTGACGAAAGAGCGGGTGATCGTCAATGACCAATACTTTTATTTTTGCCGATGTTGCCACAGGCGACTCCTCTGCTGTTCATTCCCTTAAGGGGTAACATCATTACCAATCGAATATCACGATAACGGCATCGTCACCTGCACTTCGGTACCGGCACCCCGGCGAGTGATGACCGTTAATTGTGCGCCGACCAATTCGGCGCGTTCGCGCATACTGGTCAATCCCCAGCTTTCACGACCGGCGCGACGACTTACTTCACGGAGATCAAAGCCCGGCCCTTCATCACGAATCGATAGATACAGCCGGTCTTTACGTAGCGTCAGAGTTACTCGTACTGGCGCACCACGGGCGTGTTTGCGAGCATTTTGCAACGCTTCCTGCACGATACGGTACAGGACAATTTCGACTTCAGGGGGGAGTCTCGGTATCGAATCCGCTTCAAAATGAACAGGATTGGTCACTGTATCCCGGTAGCGGCGAATATATTCGTGGAGTGCGGCTACCAATCCCTGTTCTTCAAGTTTTCCAGGACGGAGATCGGCGATAAAGCTCCGTACTTCGCGTAATCCTTCACGCACGCTGTCACCCAACTGACTTAAGATCGAGCCTAGCCGATCAAGTTGTTGCTCTTGCAACAGATTCTGACAGACTTCGACGCCCATCAGTGCATTGGCAAGCACCTGGGCTGGGCCGTCGTGTACTTCACGCGCCAGGCGGATCCGCTCTTCTTCACGCCCTTTAATAATTTGAGCGCGGAGAGCCTGCACCCAGGGATCGGCTGCGATGCCCTCTGCGTGACGGGTTAAGGTCGTACTGCTCATCTCAATCTGGCGAATGAGTTGATCGAGTTGACGCAGTGCCCGGCGCAGTTCAGATTCGGTTTGCGCAGCCGCCGTATGCTCGCTGCGCAACTGTTGAACTCGTGCTGCTGCAGCCACAGTTGACAGACCACGTTCACGGGCAAATTGCTCTTGAATGACCGCCTCATCGAGTTGCCGTGAAAGGAGACGTACTCGTTGTACCAGGCTCTCTTGTTGTTGCAGCGCAGCCTGGTATAACTGGCGAAGTTCAGTTAGCTGGGCGTTGACAATTGCTGTAGCGCGTTCAAGCAAGACGGCTGGCTCCGTGCTCAAGGCCGTACTCCCTCGTCTGGTCTCATTGATGGTTTAAGTATAGCACGCAACCGATCATCAATGAAGGGGCACAAGATGATCAAAGCGTCATCTTGCTTTGATGCGCGAACGGTAACGCATACGTCTCCTCTTCGCGCTGACACAAGGGTTCAACGGTTTCAGTGCCTGTGCTGCGGAGCACGCCTGGTGGCCCTCACCTTCCCCCTGCCCCCCTCGCCTTCCCTCCCGTTCCCGCACCGGTAGGGGCAGGTTTCCAACCTGCCCACCCCGCACCAGTAGGGGCAGGTTTCCAACCTGCCCACCCCGTACCAGTAGGGGCAGGTTTCCAACCTGCCCATCCCGTACCAGTAGGGGCAGGTTTCCAACCTGCCCACCCCGCACCAGTAGGGGCAGGTTTCCAACCTGCCCACCCCGTACCGTAGGGGCAGGTTTCCAACCTGCCCCCCGGCCGTACCAGTAGGGGCAGGTTCCTAACCTGCCCACCGGCCGTCTTGCGTAGACGGGCGCGTGCGGGTTGTCGGCGTCGGCCTTCACTTTTTCCCTGCTCCCCTTCCTCTCCTCCACGGGGAGAGGAAGGGGGGATAGCATCGCCCCCTCGCCTTCCCTCCCGTTCCCGCACCAGGAGGGGCAGGTTTCCAACCTGTCCACCCCGCACCAGTAGGGGCAGGTTTCCAACCTGCCCACCCCGCACCAGTAGGGGCAGGTTTCCAACCTGCCCACACCGTACCAGTAGGGGCAGGTTTCCAACCTGCCCACCCCGTACCAGTAGGGGCAGGTTCCTAACCTGCCCACCGGCCGTCTTGCGTAGACGGGCGCGTGCGGGTTGTCGGCATTGGCTCCTCACCTTCCCCCTGCTCCCCTTCCTCTCCTCCACGGGGAGAGGAACGTGGGGGAGCTGGAGCGCAAGAACGTCGGAACCTCCTCACGCGATGGTCGCACGGACACGGTACGTGCCAAATGAGAAATTCGGGTTTTTGATCAGGCTCTTAGAGCCTATCCGAATAATTGTCTCACAGTACAGCGGATGAAACCTGATAGATGTACGGGTGCAGCACCGCTGCACCCCAACCGATCTTCTTCTGCGACAGGGTATTCCGGATAAGCTCTTCAGCACCCTCCCCTCTTGATGGGAAAGCAGTGCTTGTCGCGGAGCACGTGATGTGTGCGGGTTGAGAACCCGTCCCTCCTACATAACCCGCGATGGGGCGGGAAGGCGACCGTTCTGTTAAGCCGATCCCTTACAAGGCCGGTGTGAACCCAAGCACCTTCCCGTAGAATGCCAGTTCGCGCTCGATAGCCGTAATAATATGTTCCGCCTTACGAAAACCGTGTTGCTCACCAGGAAATGGTACATACTCGGTATAGATACCTCGTGACCGTAAAGCTTCGTGCATCATTTCCGATTGGGACGGCGGGACAACTTTATCTTCTAACCCTTGAAAGAAAATGACCGGACTAGTAATTTGGTCAGCATGGTACAGGGGTGATCTGGACTGATACAGGTCGGCCCGCTCGGGGTACGGGCCAATCAGCCGGTCGAGATAGCGCGACTCGAACTTGTGCGTGTCACGTGCCAGGGCAGCCAGGTCAGCAACCCCAAAGTGGCTAGCTCCAGCCCGGAAGACACGATGAAAGGCCAAGGCTGCCAATACAGTAAATCCACCTGCGCTGCCACCGGTTATCAAGAGACGGTCAGGATCGGCCCGACCGCTGGCTGCAAGAAATTGGGCGCCAGCAATACAATCTTCGACATCCACCACACCCCACGCCCCATTGAGTAATTCGCGGTAAGCACGCCCAAATCCAGTGCTACCACCATAGTTCACATCAAGTACACCAATTCCGCGACTCGTCCAGTATTGGATCGAGAGCCGGAGCGTCGGTTGAGCAGCGGCCGTTGGCCCGCCGTGGATCATCACCAGGAGTGGTGGTTGTTCATCTTCTGATGCGATAAAATCGGGATTGTGGGGCGGGTAGAAAATGCCATAAGCAGTACGACCGCCGGTGCTGGGGAAGCTAATCATCTCTGGTAACGACAGATACGCTGGGTCAACCGGCAAATCACCACTGCGACGAATCGGAGAAAGTGTTTGATCGGCGAGGTTAAGGAGAAACAGCGTGGTCGGTGTTGTGGGTGAACTACCAATAAACACGATCCGATGATCCGCTCCATTGACAATATGCACGACCGAAACCGGTAGATCAATCGGTCGGCGCTGCCCATGACGGTCAATAACAACCATAGACCAGCGACCTTGCTGGAGGAACGTGGCCAGCACACGACCGTCGGTCAACGGCACATACGTGCGCATCCCTAATTGCCAGAGCGGTTGACCAAATTCAGCCTCGAGCGGGTACAGGGGTGTAGCATAACCGGCAAGGTCAAGGCGATAGAGATTCCACCAGCCGGTACGTTCGGATACGACCAACAGATGACCATCGGTTGTCCATTCAGGTTGAAAACACGAGTCACCAGGTCCACCAGCAAGCTGGCGGGCCTCGCCAAGGCTGCCGTCGGTCTGGATCGGTGCCACCCATAGCTCGGCTGCATCCCACGGCATATTGGGATGATCCCATGCCAACCAGGCCAGCCAGGCTCCATCAGGACTGAGGCGCGGTGCAGCGACGAAATCACGTCCGGTGAGCAGTGGTGTTAGCGTACCGTTGGTCAGGTCAACCGCCGCAAGGTAGTTTTGGGGTTCGCCACCCTCGCGATGATCTTCGGCAACTGCAATCAGTCGGTTGCGTTGGCGATCCACCAGCATCTCGGCAAAGCGCACTCCCGCTGGAGTCCCAAGAGCAACCGGTGCTTCACCAGATCGTTGCCGGTAAAGGCACTGATCGTTGAACTCAACAAAAAAGACCTCTCCCTGATCAACGACGAAGCTGCGTCCACCGTACTCGTGCACTAATGTGCGAATATTCATCCCAACTGGTGTAACATCGCTGATCGAGCCATCAACTGTGCGCCGTACCAGCACGTTTCGTCCACCTTCCTGGGGACGACCTTCAACCCAGTAGATGTCAGTACCGTCGATTTGCGGCCAGTTCAGACTAACTTGCCGACTGACCAGCATAGCAGCCGAGATTGGCGAGCGCCAAGTGCCGTATGGGGCGATCTGGGTCATAGCGTATTCCCCTATTAGACGCGGTTTCTTTCATCATACCACAGTGCGTAGCCAGCGCCACCATATACCGGCAATGGCGGTATAGGCGATCACCAGAACCCAGAGTGAAAATGTAGGGAACGGTATAACGGCCCAGGCTGGTTGTGAGAGAATTGTGGCCACGTTGTTGATCCAACTGAGCGGAAGCCAGGCCCCAAGTGCCAGCCATTGGCCCAGGGGTAACCAGATCAGACCGCCTATCAGCGCACAACCACCGAGCAACATTGCAAATGGTACGACCGGCACGATCAAGATGTTCGCCAGTGGCGCAATCAGTGAGAGATTGCCGAAGTGGTAAAGCATAAGCGGCAGGGTCAGCACTTGGGCAGCCAGCGTAGCACCGAGCGCCTCACGCATCGCCGCCGAGATCGGATGTGTCGGCCAGTGCATCTGATCCAGCCAGACATCAACCGGCTTGCCAAATGCAAAGAGACTGGCAGTTGCCAGTGCTGACAGTTGAAATCCCAAATCCCACAACGTGTAGGGATTTATCAAAGTCAGCAACCAGCAGGCAGCGAGTAAGAGACGCCAGGGTTCACTCTGACGCTCCACAGTACGAGCCAGCAGGGCAAGACTGGCCATCATTGCTGCCCGCACGACGGCTGCCGATGCGCCGGTAAATCCGGCGTAGACCCACATGACCGCTAGACTCAACCAGAACGCCGGCCATGGTGGCAATCGTAACAGACGGGCAAGGGCTGTCAGTGCAGCGGCGGCGATGCTAAAATTCCACCCCGACACCACCAAAATATGCGAGGTACCGGTGACAGCAAAAGCACTCCGAGTCGTTTCCGGCAAACCAGCCTGAATCCCCAGCAGGATACCGATTGCCAATGCTGCCTGTGGTTCGGGGAGAAGACGCAACACGATCCGCCGACAATGCTCGCGAAACCGGCTGATGGCGGAGATGCCCCAGTCTACTGTCGGTGCATCGAGCTTCCGGATCGCGGTTGGACGGTTCATGATGACAAAGATATTCTGACGGGCCAGGTAAGCACGATAATCGAATTCACCTGCTCGTTGGGCAAGGGCAGGTCTACTCAAACGGCCCTCAATTTGTAGACGATCACCCGGATAATACTGTGGATAGGGAGGGAATCGTACCAGGATTCGACCTTCTGCCGGTGAGAGTTGTTCTGATGTAACTGCATGCGTAATGGCTACAACCACTTTTTGGCCGAAATCATCACGACGTGGTTCTTCAGCCACGTATCCTATCAAGGTATGCGTGGAGTCATCAGTCCACCGCTCGATATGTTGGGGACCAAAGAGAGGTTGCGCGACGAGAACACGAAGACCACCCAGCAGCAGACACAACACCGACAAAGACATCCACCGTTGTAAGCTACGGTCGAACAAACAGACTACACACCCCAGCACTGTTGCCGCAGCCCACCAGTGAAAAGGGGGATTGAGCGATCCGGCGAGCGCTATCCCAATGAGCCAGCCGATTGCCAGTTGAATGAGCTTCATATCCTTGCCTATCGTTAAACATACGGTACTATATAAAATACCGTTTACAGGTAGGCAAGGATACGCCCAAATGCGGAGAACTTACTATGATTCGGTCTCAACGGCCTGCTGCGCAGCCAGATCGGCAGCCAGCCCATCTCGTAACTTCAGAAGTAGGCGCGTCAACTGCTCTTGTTCCTCCTCATCGAGCAAGCTCATCCGACGTTCGACAGCGGCATTGTGCATTGCCAGCGCCTCAGCTCGTACTGCGGCTCCGCGTGGTGTCAAGATTAATCGTTGTGCCCGACGGTCATCAGGGTCGGGATTACGCCGTACCAGCCCTTCACGCTCGAGCCGATCAACCAGACGGGTAATCGTGCTCTTGACGCATAGCAACTTCGCTCCGACATCGGTCAGTCGCTGACCCTGTTCAAGGTCTAACTGCAACAACAGGTTAAACTCAAGTGGAGTCAGGTTCGTATGCGCCAATGCACGACGATCCCCGTCATCCAGCAGCACATAGACATCGTGGATAAGCTGGTGTGGCAAATGAGAACGAGCTTCGTGTTGTTTCATAATAGTAAACCTGCACATATGCAACCGTTTTCTTTGCAAGCAGTATACTGCTCTTTCAAGAAGGTGACAAGTGATGAAGTAGCATCTTAGGTGAATTTGTGGCAAGGAAGGTTGAGAAGCACGTTCAATTGTCTTGTAAGTGTAGGGAGGATGTCACAATGACAGAACATGAACTGACTTCTCTGAGTACAGCGTCGCAAGCACCTAAACCAATGCGCCATCGTCTGCACCAATGGGCGCGTGCGTATGCACGTCAGCTCCTCGATGCTGCCGGCATAACAATCAACGGCTCACAGCCCTGGGATATTCAGGTTCGCGATGAACGATTATACCTGCGTTGTTTGCTCCACGGCTCATTAGGGTTGGGTGAAGCCTACATGGATGGCTGGTGGGATTGTGCGGCGATTGATGAGTTTATCTGTCGGCTCCTGAAGGTTCAAACACCACAGGCGGTTGGCTGGTTCGTACAGCTTCCGCTCTGGTTCGACAGTCGATTCATCAATCGTCAGCGTGGCAAGGACGCCTTCGTCATTGGCCAGCGACATTACGATATTGGAAATGACCTCTATGAGGCCATGCTCGACCGAAGGATGATCTACAGTTGTGCCTACTGGGACAGTGGAGCGCGCACGCTCGATGAAGCACAGGAAGCAAAACTTGACCTGATCGCCCGTAAGCTCGATCTCCAACCGGGGATGCGCGTTCTCGACATTGGTTGTGGTTGGGGAGGAACAGCACAATATCTGGCGGAACGTTACGGGGTGCGTGTTGTAGGCATCACCGTCTCGAAAGAGCAGGCCAGGCTGGCGAGTGAGCGTTGCTGCGGATTGCCGGTTGAAATCAGATTAGAGGATTACCGCCAGACCAGGGGGACATTTGATCGGATCATCTCGGTTGGTATGTTCGAGCATGTTGGTTACCGGAACTATCGAACATTTATGCAAGTCGTCCGTCGCTTGTTAAGCGACGACGGTCTATTCCTGTTGCACACGATTGGCACGAATGTTGCCTATCAAGGGCGTGACTCGTGGATTGAACGCTACATCTTCCCGAACTCAATGCTCCCCTCGCCGCGCCTCATTACTGCCGCATTTGAGGGTCTCTTTGTACTGGAAGACTGGCACAATTTCGGGGTAAACTACGTGACCACCTTGAAAGCCTGGCATGCCAACTTCGAGCGTGCGTGGCCACAACTGGCAAGCCGTTACGACGAGCGCTTTTACCGTATGTGGCGACTATACCTGCTTATGAGTGCCGGCAGCTTTATGGCGCGGGCCAGTCAGCTCTGGCAACTGGTGCTTTCGCCGCGTGGAGTGAATGGCGGGTATCGGTCGGTGCGGTAGCTTACTGGATTATCACTGGTGGGCGTCTAGCACTCGCTCTGTTATGCGCACAGAAAATGGGCGAGTCTGGCACCCACCCTCATCGTGCTTACGGGCGTTTTCCGGTGACCGGTGTTGTACACAGTATATTGGTGAACTCGAACGAACACTGACGACGTTGAAACCTTGTGCGCGCAGGAACATTCTCGAATGCACAACAATACATTGTAGCGAATCTGGTGAAAACTCTCTTGACAATACGCAGCAAAACTGCTATATTATTCAGTGCCGACGCGGCGTGGAGCAGTGGCAGCTCGTCGGGCTCATAACCCGAAGGTCGCAGGTTCGAATCCTGCCGCCGCTACCAATAGAGCGATAGAGTTATGATACTCTATCGCTCTTTTTATGTCTTGAAGAACACAACAATTTATCATGCTTGATGCGCGTATATCGGGCAGATGCTCTGATACCTTGCGCATAAGCGCCTGCAAACGTCATGGCAGACAACCTCACGCTTACCATTGGTAATCGTCGGCCAGGAAAGATGCCGCATGCTCAGACGCAGACTTCTGATGTGAAAGATGTACGGTCTCGACAGCTCTTCAACGTGCTCGGGTTCGGAACACTTCGAGAACTGGATGAAGCAGCGCACACACAGACCTTCGTCAGTGTAGCGTAAGGCGACCGAGGATTAGATATGTTGCCCCTTTGCCAGGGTGCGCGGGCCTCTGGCCCGCATCCTAAGTATCGTAAGGTGACCGAGGATTGGATATGTTGCCCCCTTATCGTCCATCGCGATAGGGGGAGCGCTGCTGTACGTATCGCTGATCATTCCGCTCATCCACGCAACCGCCGCAACTCGGCCTCTAGCTCACGCAGACGGGCTTCAAGCGCGGCCCGTGCTGCGGCTTCGCGTCGGGCCTGTTCCTCCGCCTCCGCCCGTGCGGCCGCTTCCCGTCGGGCTTGTTCCTCCGCCTCGGCCCGCGCTGCCGCTTCCCGCTGCGCCTGTTCTTCCGCTGCTCGCGCTCGCGCCTCAGCTTCTGCCGCCTGCTGTACCACCGTCGCGTAGTCGCCAAACGCCGTGCCGTCGTCGGCGTAGCACACCACGTGGTCGCCTTCCACCCCCACCCACAGGTCGGCCAGCTCCAGATACACCCACCCCCGCTCGTCCGACGGTTGCAGCCGGTAGGTGTCGCCCACCAGCCGATAGTCGAGCAACCGGAGCTGCCGCTCTCCTCGCCGTCCAATGTTGTCCACAATCACATACTGCGCCACTCCCGCCCGTGCGTAGTGCGCCACCTTCCACACCACGTCGTTCTCCCGCGTCTCCGGCGAGGTGATTTCAATTATCAACGCCGGTCGCACCCCCTCCTCCGCCACGTCAAACGTGCTCCAGTCGCGCCGCTCGCGCAGTCCCGGAATGACCATCACGTCCGGTCCGTGCGGCCGCAGGTCAGGCACGTCCCACGCCACCCGCACGTCGCTCAGCACGATGGCCCGCCCGTGCACTTCGAGCCGAGCGCGCAGCACTGCGGTGAGGTACATCCGGTCGGTTTCGTGGCGGTCACTGTGCACGATGAAGTCTCCCTCTTCGGGATGCAACACATCTTCGAGGGTGAGCGGCACCGGTTCGAGGTGGTCGGGGTCGTCGGGGGTAGGCCGACGGACGTAGCGCCAGCCGTAGCGGAAGGGGTCGTCGGCCGGTGGCGGCGCCGGTGTGGTGACGGTAGGATGGGTCATCACGGTTACTCCTTGCTGTGGTAGGTAGGTCTGCCGGTATTGTAGCATAGCGCTGGGCAGCGTGCAGGGGCGAGGGTGGCAGCGCAACGGGCAGCGGGTAGTGGTATGTTCCATTCATCGTGTTTTCCTGGCGCTCAAAACGGTGCTCGATATAAAAACCGTTTGAGCGGCCAAAAAGTTACACGAAAAAACACGGCAATTGCGAAGGAAGGCACAGAGTGTAGCGGAGATACCGACAGTGGCGAGGGAATGGACACTGCGGTCAGATAGACACGGGTGCAACACCAACGCGAAGGGGCACCTGCGTTGGGCACCTCCGCGTGTTGTCGTCGCATCGGTTGTGGTGTTTGCGCCTACGTCCCCTGTAACCGCTGCAACTTGGCTTCCAATTCACGCAGACGGGATTCAAGCGCGGCCCGCGCTGCGGCTTCCCGCTGGGCCTGTTCCTCCGCCTCGGCCCGCGCTGCCGCTTCGCGTCGGGCTTGTTCCTCCGCCTCCGCCCGCGCTGCCGCTTCCCGCTGCGCCTGTTCTTCCGCTGCTCGCGCTCGTGCTTCCGCCTCCGCCCGCGCTGCCGCTTCCCGCTGCGCCTGTTCTTCCGCTGCTCGCGCTCGCGCCTCAGCTTCTGCCGCCTGCTGTACCACCGTCGCGTAGTCGCCAAACGCCGTGCCGTCGTCGGCGTAGCACACCACGTGGTCGCCTTCCACCCCCACCCACAGGTCGGCCAGCTCCAGATACACCCACCCCCGCTCGTCCGACGGTTGCAGCCGGTAGGTGTCGCCCACCAGCCGATAGTCGAGCAACCGGAGCTGCCGCTCTCCTCGCCGTCCAATGTTGTCCACAATCACATACTGCGCCACTCCCGCCCGTGCGTAGTGCGCCACCTTCCACACCACGTCGTTCTCCCGCGTCTCCGGCGAGGTGATTTCAATCATCAACGCCGGTCGCACCCCCTCCTCCGCCACGTCAAACGTGCTCCAGTCGCGCCGCTCGCGCAGTCCCGGAATGACCATCACGTCCGGTCCGTGCGGCCGCAGGTCAGGCACGTCCCACGCCACCCGCACGTCGCTCAGCACGATGGCCCGCCCGTGCACTTCGAGCCGAGCGCGCAGCACTGCGGTGAGGTACATCCGGTCGGTTTCGTGGCGGTCACTGTGCACGATGAAGTCTCCCTCTTCGGGATGCAACACATCTTCGAGGGTGAGCGGCACCGGTTCGAGGTGGTCGGGGTCGTCGGGGGTAGGCCGACGGACGTAGCGCCAGCCGTAGCGGAAGGGGTCGTCGGCCGGTGGCGGCGCCGGTGTGGTGACGGTAGGATGGGTCATCACGGTTACTCCTTGCTGTGGTAGGTAGGTCTGCCGGTATTGTAGCATAGCGCTGGGCAGCGTGCAGGGGCGAGGGTGGCAGCGCAACGGGCAGCGGGTAGTGGTATGTTCCATTCATCGTGTTTTCCTGGCGCTCAAAACGGTGCTCGATATAAAAACCGTTTGAGCGGCCAAAAAGTTACACGAAAAAACACGGCAATTGCGGGTGTGGAGCATACCGGTGTGAGCGGTACGAAGCGCCGCTCCGAATAATCGTCTCACCGTACAGCGGATGAAACCTGATCGATGGACGGACGCAGCGCCGCTGCGCCCCAACCGATCTTCTTCTGCGACAGGGTATTCCGGATAGGCTCTTAGAAGCCCGGCTGCTGTCGTCTCTCGCACGGTACAACGGGATGGTGTGCCGGTATCGCGATCTTGCGGTCCACTTGTACCATCGGCGTGACCCTGATCTCAGATGCCTGGTGCAAGCCCGGATGCCCTATCTGCGCCGGAAACTGGAGCCGGATCCGCAGCAGACGCGCTATGTGCACACGATGCGCGGGATTGGCTATCGGCTGACGATGACACCGATTGCCAGCAACGGCTCGCCGGAGATGTGCCGGACGTTGCAACAGGCCGTGCTTATCAAGGGGTGCTGATGGGTGCGGGGCGCCGCGAGGGCGGGTTGCGCGGCCACCGGCTGCCGATGCAGCGACGGACGGGCGTCGTTCACGCATGATGCCGCTGACCATCCCGGTGTCGTGCGTCGTGCAGCGCCTGCCTGCCCCCGCTTGTGGTTGGGGCGGATCGAGCTCCCGCCCCTACCACATCCGACGGTGTACCCTGTTCCAGGCGTATCCCTCCGAGGCAGGACGCACCTCGGAACAGTGCCATCACCTGCTATCGGGAGTGACTCGCCGCGTGCTCACATCCACAATCCTGCCGGGTGCTGTCGGGCAGCACCTGATGGTATCCACGGAGGGACGGTGCGCGCACCACCCCTCGCGTGCTGTGACCGGAGATGTCGAACCGGCGCTACGCCATCGGTGGCGACGGGAGACGCTCGTCGGGCCGGTCATCGCTGCCCATCCGTTCGCGGAGGAGCTGCACGGCGCGTGTCTGGAGGGCTTTGGTGGCACCCAGCGTGCGTCCGAGCTGGCGGGCGGTCTCCGGCAACGAAAGATGGTACTCAAAGCGCAAGAGCAGCACCTGGCGGTAGGTCGGCGGCAGGCTCGCTAGCGCCATCCGCAGCGCCTGGCTCTCGGCCAAGAGGGTGAGATGGGTCTGGCCGTCGTCAGCGCTGTAATCGGCCACGACCATCGCACTGAATGGAATGGTACGCCCCTGGCGTCGCTGCAGATCGATGCTCAGGTTGCGGGCGAGGCGGAAGAGCCAGGCAATGAGCGGCACACCACGGTCTTCAAAGGTATCGGCCCGTTCCAAAAAGCGGACAAACACATCGTGGTGGGCATCGCGGGCGAGGTCGGGGTCACCGAGGCGACGCAGGAGATAGCTGAACAGGCGTGGGCCGTAGGTTTCGTAGACCCAGCTCAGCGCGTGGGGGTCACGATTCCGGATAGCGGCAATCAGGTCGTGCGGGGGCAGGGATGACATCGTGTGCTCCAATCGGTGTTCAAGAAGCGGATCCTGATACGACCTACAATAGCAGGAATAAGCGGGGAAAACGGTAACAATTTGGCGACAGTTTTGCGCGCACGGGGGGATGGGGTGAACGGAAGGAGGGATCGGCAGGTCGCTTGGCAATTCCGTGCTACCACCCACGCGCACCAATCCGTTGGTAGCAAGAGCATCACAGCAGGAATTGTCCGCACGTCTCCGGAACAGCTCGTGCCGCAGCAGAATCCAGACCTCCTAGGCGGGTTCCGTCACCGGCACCGTCGGGAACGCCCGCGCCGCACGCGGGCGGACGCCTGGAACGCCTGGATCACTGCCCCGGCTTAGCCCCCCACCGACCCACCTGCGGCAGGGGTACCACCGGTGGTCAGTCCGCGTGCGTGCGGCGGCGCCATGCTCTGCTGGATAGACACGCACGGGACGGGCGAACCGGTGGTACGCGGCCTAGATGCCTCCTATCGACGGGATGACATCGTCCTCCTGTGCGTGCGCCGCGAGTCGACCGTCGCGCCGACCGGTCAGGCACGCCAGCCGGTGCAGCGCCTGGCACTCGGACCGCGACGTGGATGGGTAGGGCACCAGGGGCGCCGTCACGCACGTCCCGCAGCGGATGGCGGGTCCGCTGACGATGGCAGCGAGGGCCGACCACGCGGAACCGTGGGTGCTGCTGACCGATCTGTCTCCTGTGCCCGTGGGACGAAGCGGGCGTTCGCCAATGCACGTCGATGGGCTGGGCTGGGCAGCGCGGCCAACTGCCGTTGTCGGGCAGGATCTGGTGGTGGCGGTGGTCACGCGGTAGATGGGAGCCGTCGGCACGCGGATCGACAATGCTGAACCGTCGGGGGTTCCGCCCGGTCGTCGGTGGCGCAGGGGGAGATCAGCCTGCGCTAGTGGGGGATGCACTCGTGGCGTTGGGTGCTGCGCACGGGTGATGGTGGCTCCGCTGGTGGTTGTGCCTGAGACCTACGCCTCAAAGCGGTGACAGGATCACCATGCCTATCGAGACCCCGTCCCAATGCTTGAAATCGCTCTACATCCTCAACTTTTCAACACTGTTCCTCTCACCGTTCTGGAGATGTCATGGTCGCGCCTCATCACAAGACCAAGTGTCTGATGAGTCTCGTAGTTTCTCACCCCTTCAGCCCACACTCCTGCTGAGCGCCTGATCAAAACCACGAGTTTCTGACCACGCTCTCAGAATCACCTCCTTCTCACACGCTTGATTGCTTCGAGTATAATTGCAGATATGAAGACATCAATGGTATTCACAGATGACCGATTAGCCGCTCAGCGCCGCACGTTGCGGATTGCCTGGCTGACCCTTTTCGTCTTCTTTGGTTTGTTTCTGGCTCTCATTACCTGCGTGATGTTCAGCGTCTGGCAGTGGTATCTGACGGCGACTGATACGCAGACGGCAACGTTGGTAGTCCGTGGCACAAGCGAGAGCATTGTCTGGCAACCAGCCGGTCGTACCATTTTTCAGGGTGTACGTGATCAACAACTGTTGAATGAAGGCGACGCAGTGCGCGCTTTACCCAATGCCGGCTATGGTCAGGTGGCTTCGTTACGTTTGTTTGAGGGGAGTCAACTCGATCTCTGGGCGGGAACAGATGTGCGTCTAACATCACTTCGCACGACACGCTGGCATAGTGGTACACTAGAAATTGCCATCGAGCAGCTTAACGGTTATGTACGCTACGATGTGCGAGCCGATCAGCCCTTTCACAACGTGAATATAAGGGTTACGATTGGTGATGCTCAGGTTGTACTGTTGCCTGGTGGCAGTTATAGTATCGGACTGTCTCCACCAGAGCGACGTGTGATGCGTAGTGATGGTCGTCCTGCTCTGGTGGCCGATGTGGCGGTACGCAGTGGTCAGGCTATCGTGACAGGTATGGTTGGTCAACCAATCCACCTGGTGGCTGGGCAGCGGGTTGAAGTTGATCCAGCAGGTATGCCCGGCTTGCCGGTACCGGCACGCTGGGAATTGATCCGTGACGGTGGTTTTTCGCGCTTTTCCGAAATTGAGTACAATAACACCACTCGTACCGATGATCCGACCCTTCCGCGCTCAACGACATGGCAGGTTTCGGGTACACCGAGTCTGCCTCTTCCCGAACGCGGCTTCTTTCGGTTGGCGCAGATTTGTCGTCCACCGAATAATACGCTCGTTTGCCCGATTGAAGATTTTCGTACTGCGGCCTGGTTTTACCGTATGGGTGGTCAGACTAACGGCTTTGTCACCAGCATTCGTCAGGCGTTGGGGGTTCAGGGAACAGGGATTGACGTGTCCGAGTTCCGCTCGCTCATCTTCTCGCTGTGGGCACGGGTAGATTATCAATCATTACCAGCAGCCGGTGATCGTGGTACTGAGTGCCCGATCATGATTCGGATCATTGCTCGTCGTAGCAGTCCGTCCGATCCTGATGAGGAGCGAGTTGTGTGCATCTACACTGCTGCCAGTGATGATGCGTTGCGCGTGCGTGCAGATGGGGTCTTTTATCAGCGAGTAGAGCCATCAACCTGGAGCCGGTTTCAGGTCGATTTACGTGGTGAAAACTGGTTACCTGATTATCGCTATCTGCGCAGTGTTGAGATCTATGCCAACGGTCACGACTATGACTCGCGGGTGGCTGAAGTTTCGCTGATAGGAACACAGTAGGCTGGTGTATGCTGTATCACGGGGTTGATTTGGTAGAGGTGGCGCGTGTTCGTCGAGCGGTGATGCGTTACGGTCAGCGATTTTTGTGCCGAGTGTATACGGCAACTGAACAAGCTGATTGTATCGCAGCCCCGGCGGGAATCCGTTATGAAGCGCTGGCAGCGCGTTGGGCGGCCAAAGAGGCCTGTGCCAAAGCGCTGGGGATTGGTTTGCGCGGTCTGGGGGCGTTGGCCGTTACCGATCAACCACGTGCAGGGTTTCAGGAAGTCGAAGTGATACGTGATGCTACCGGTCGCCCTCTGCTGCGGCTATCAGGGGTGGCCGCTGAAACTGCTTCCGCGTTGGGTATTCGAGCGTTGGTCGTAAGTCTGTCGCATACGAATGAACTGGCTATCGCTAGCGTGGTTGGTTGGGCAGGTTGAAGGTATGAGTGAAACGATATTGCCATTTGTTGTAACCGCCAGTCAGATGCGTGCGGCAGAAGAGGCGGCTGTTGCGCAGGGAACGACGTGGGCTGCGTTGATGGAACAGGCTGGCGCCGGTGTCGCTCTGGCAGTGCGTCAACATGTTGCATTGCCGGCTGATCGACACGTATTAGTCTTTGTCGGTCCTGGCAATAACGGTGGCGATGCGTTAGTTGCGGCACGCCATCTGGCTGATGCAGGGGTTAGGGTTGTTCTGTATATCTGGCGCAGAACTGGTGCAGATGATAATCTCCTGGCCTGTCGTGCCCGCAATATTCCTGAGCTATATTCGACTGCCGATTCTGATGGTTCTCAGCTTGCTTCGGCGCTGGCGACGGCGGCTGTTGTGATTGATGGTCTATTAGGGACCGGCGGGAGACCGCCAACGAACGATCTGGCAACGATTATTAAGGCAGTGAATGCCGCACGTACTCGCCGTCCTGAGTTGCGGGTAGTGGCTATCGATCTACCGAGCGGGGTAGCCGCCGATGATGGACAGATACCTACCGTTGCTATTCGAGCCGATCTGACTGTGGCTACCGGTTTGATGAAGCGTGGATTATTGCTCTGGCCCGGTCGTGGGTTTGCGGGCAAGATTGTTGTGGCTCCTATCGGATTATCTGCACTCGATCGAGCACTGACGATGAGCGAATTGTTAACTACTTCGCATGCACGTGCCTTATTGCCACCCCGTCCGGCTGATGCCCATAAGGGTATATTCGGTAAGGTCCTGGTGTTGGCCGGTTCCATTAATTATCCCGGTGCAGCGGTTTTGGCATGCGCAGCCGCCCAACGCGCTGGCGCCGGTTTGGTGACTCTGGCTACCGGTCGCACGGTATTATCGCTAGCGACCTTGCCGCCAGAAGTTACGCTTTTGCCAGTCGCCGAAGGTGATTGGGGGGCAATTGGTCCGGCTGCAATCGACGATCTGGCCGAACATTTACCTCGTTATCAGGCATTGCTGATCGGCCCAGGCTTAGGACAGGCTGAAGTCACCCGCAAGCTGGTATTACGTTTGTTTGGGCTTGATCAGGCTCGGAGCCGGACCCGCGTCGGCTTTGTAGCCATTGGTGAAATGACCCCAGAATCGGCACAGCAAACGGTTGAATTGCCACATACCGTGATCGACGCCGATGGCCTGAATATCCTTGCCGGTGCGTCACAATGGTTTGAACGTTTACCACCTGAGCGTTGTGTTCTTACGCCACATCCCGGTGAGATGCGGCGTCTGTTAGGTGTGGCTGAATTGCCTGCCGATCTGGTTCAGACGGCAGCAGAAGCGGCGCAACATTGGCGGCAAACCGTTGTACTTAAAGGGGCGACGACGGTGATCGCGTCGCCAGATGGGCGAACGATGATCCACGATGGGGCGAATCCGGCATTGGCAACCGCTGGATCGGGTGATGTATTGGCTGGAGTAATTGCCGGTTTGATCGCGCAAGGCTGTCCACCATTCGCTGCTGCAACGTTGGGTGTCTATCTACACGGTGCGGCTGGCGCACGAGCACGAGCTACTTTTGGCGATGCCGGTGTGATTGCCGGTGATTTGTTGCCGCTCTTACCGCTAGTGATACAAGAGGTACGCTCCGGTTAAGAAACCGGGCCAGGATGCAGAAAGGAAGAGTAGTCATGCGAATGGTGGAAATAATTGCGGCTAAGCGCGATGGCCGCCCTTTGACCACCGCCGAAATCGAGTGGGTGGTCAAACATTACGTCGCCGGTGATATTCCTGATTATCAGATGGCCGCACTCGCAATGGCTATTGTACTGCGGGGAATGGATGACCGCGAAACAGCCGATTTGACCATTGCAATGGCCAATAGCGGCGATACACTCGATCTGCATGACATCGCCCCGATAACCGTTGATAAGCATTCAACCGGCGGGGTCGGTGATAAGACAACGCTCGTTGTGGCGCCGATGGTCGCAGCGGTAGGCTTGCCGGTGGCAAAGATGAGTGGTCGTGGTCTCGGTTTCAGTGGCGGTACTATTGATAAACTTGAGAGCATTCCTGGCTTTCGCTCCAATCTGAGTGCAGCAGAGTTTCGGCGTGCCGTCCGTGAACTGGGATTGGTAGTTGCTGCGCAGAGCGGTGATCTGGCGCCAGCCGATAAAAAACTTTACGCCCTTCGCGATGTGACCGCAACAGTTGAGTCGATTCCGCTGATTGCTGCCAGCGTGATGAGCAAAAAACTGGCTTCCGGTGCGGATTGTATTGTGCTTGACGTAAAATATGGGCGCGGAGCATTCATGCAGACGCTCGCCGATGCCCGGCAGTTGGCACGAACGATGGTTGCGATTGGGCGTCAGGCCGGACGGAAAGTGACTGCTGTTCTCAGCAGTATGCAGCAGCCGCTCGGTTTTGCGATAGGGAATGCGCTGGAGGTACGGGAAGCCATCGCTGCACTGCGTGGTTCTGGCCCATCCGATTTGGTCGAACTATCACTGGTACTGGGGAGTGAGTTGGTGCGCATGGCCGGTTTGCGCGATGATATTGATGCTGCACGTGCGGTGCTCATTGAAGCCCTGCAAAGTGGCGCGGCCTGGGAGAAGTTTCGAGCGATGGTTATTAACCAGGGTGGTGATCCATCGGTGATCGATGAACCCGAACATCTGCCTACTGCCCCAGTGCAGGTGGCGTTTCCGGCTCCACGTAGCGGTTTTGTCTCTGCGATTGATGGCCAGGTCTTGGGTCTGGCTGTGAATGCGTTGGGCGGTGGGCGGTCGCGTAAAGAAGATATTATCGATCACGCGGTTGGGTTGGTGTTACACGCTAAAGTCGGTGATAAGGTCGCCGCCGGTGAGCCATTACTGACGATTCACGCAGCCCGTCAGGTCGATGTCGAGCAGATTGCTGAACGTATCCGTTTTGCCTATACTATTCATGATGAACCACCACCATCGTTACCACTAGTCGAGGACATTATTCGTGACATCTGATAGAGGGTTGCCATGCCGATTTATGAATACTTCTGTCCAGCCTGCAATGGTCAGTTCCAAAAACTGGTACGTGGATTTAGCGATCCACCCGGCTTAGTCTGCCCTCGTTGCGGGAATACCGAAGTGCGACGTGCAATCTCGCGTTTCGCTACTCTCAAGTCCGAGGATGAACGTCTCGAGTCACTGGCCGACCCGTCAAATTTCATGGGTTTGGACGAGAGTGATCCTCGTTCGATTGCCCGTTGGGCCAAGCGCCTGGGCAAAGAGTTGGGTGAAGACGCTGGTGAAGATTGGGATGAGATGGTTGATCAGATGCTTGAAGAAGAGCTGAGTGGGAAGAAGGATGAAGATGATGTGCGGAAATCGGGCGATAAGCCCGATGATCTCGGGTGGGCCTGATAACCATTTGCATAAAAGACAATCTAACGCTATGATAAAGCAAAGTTGCCTAGAATGAACGGTCGAGTATGCGAATCCTCTTCTACACCGGCAAGGGCGGCGTCGGCAAAACCAGTGTTGCAGCGGCAAGCGCCCTCCGCTGCGCCCAACTAGGATATCGAACAATCGTACTCTCGACCGATGCAGCCCACTCGTTGGGAGACTCGCTCGGTGTTGATCTACGGGCAGAGCCGCTTCAAGTAGCACCTAATTTGTGGGCGCAAGAGATCAATGCCCTTCATGAGCTTGAATCAAGCTGGGGTACCGTATCACGCTATCTGGCCGATCTACTGGCGTGGCAAGGAGTCGAGACAATTGCTCAGGGGGAGTTGTCGGTTATTCCCGGTACGGAAGAACTTTTTAGCTTACTCCAGATCAAGCGCCATTATGACGAAGGGAAGTATGATGTGATCGTCGTTGATGCGGCACCCACCGGCGAAACACTGCGCTTATTGTCACTCCCTGATGTGATGCGCTGGTGGATCGCCCGTCTCTTCCCGATTGCCCGTGCGCTGCTCCGCGTAGTGCGACCCGTTGCACGACGAGTCACCGATATGCCGATTGCCGACGACGACGTGCTGGCCTCGGCCCAACAGGCTATTGATGCCCTGATCGATGTTCGTCAGTTGTTGACGAATCACCAGATTTGCACGGCCCGCATCGTTATGAACCTGGAAAAGATGGTGATTCGCGAAGCCCAGCGCTCACTGACTTACCTCAGTTTGTTTGGCTATGCGGTCGATGCAATTATTGTCAATCGGATTTTACCTCCCGACGTTGATGCCCATTTTGCGCAATGGCGTGCGATGCAGCAGCAATACGCGCCCCTGGTTGAAGAGATGTTCGAGCCGTTGCCAATCCTGCGGGCACCCCATTTTTCGCAAGAGATCGTCGGTGCCGAACTCCTTAATGAATTAGCCGACCATCTCTTCGCTGATCGCGATCCGACCACTTTCCTCTACCAGGGACCGACGCAACGGGTCGAGAAGACCTCTTATGGCTACGATCTGATCGTCCCGCTGCCGTTTGCCTCTGAGGATCAGGTGCATCTAGCGCAAAGTGATGATGAATTGCTTATCTCGGTGGGGTGGCATCGCCACCGAATTGTGTTGCCCCAATCGCTGGCCCGTCTACGGGCGCAAGATGCCTTTTTTGAAGACTCTTCATTGCGCGTCATCTTCCGTCGCGATGTGGCTGCCTGATGGGGATGTTTCAGGGCGCGTTTGATGATCAACGATATTGCTCGCCGATCATCGCTGCCGCCGCCGTAGGAGCAGCGGGTTACTGACCCACTCGCGGAGATCCCTTCTGGGCTGGTGGGGTGTAGTTATGCTACGCCCCACCGATGATGCAGGTGTCATTGTCATTGCAACAACACCTTGCTCTCTCAAACGAGATACTAAATATTGGGCCTGTATCCACATGTATCCACAAAATGTGGATACATCACATGGTCATCGTACTACCAGCGCTCTAACCAGACCGAGTTATCCGCGTGCCAGTCCTGGAATGATAAAGATGTCAGCGACCATTGCCACCAGACTCAACCCGTGTAACCACACTGCTGCCCAAACATTACGGGTGCGTAGTACCAGATAGCCTCCGATTACACCAATGGGAAGTGCCATTCCCACCATCAACCAGCGTTCAAACAGTGGCACCGGCGCTACAAACAGGTGGTTCAGTGCGTAAAACAGCGTTGTCAAGCCAACCGTCAGATGGGCATTCACACCTGAATCGCGCAGACCGAATAGCAGTACACCACGCCAGAGAAATTCCTCGGCCAGTACCAACACTGGGAAGAGGTACAGGAAGCCCATTCCAACCAGAATGGTCTCCATGGCTTCCATCGGTGCACCACCACCGCGATAGTAGAAAAAGGTGTTAATCCAGTCCAGGAGCATCAGCCCGACACCAATCCCGCCACCCCAAAGCGTTGCTCCACGCAGGTTGGCTTTCGTTACTCCTAGCGTTGCCCAGCCTTGGGTTCGTCCTAAGATAACGGCAACTCCCAATCCGCCGATAACGTAAACCACGAGTGCAGGCCATTCCGTCAAGCCCGTGAGCCCGCCGAGAATACCGATGAGCCAGACTGCTCCCACTAATCCTCCTCCCCAACGGATACGGGGATCGGCGAACAACGATCCGGTTGGACGTACAGATGCAGGTACACGCATAAGCACCTCCGCGCTTCGGTAAGCTGCTAGCTTACCTATCGTATGCGACGAAAGGGCAATTGTGGCAGAATGGTACACAACAAACGTTGTAATCTGGTCACGATAGCGGACTGGAAGACTACAATGCCCACTCGATCATTCGAGTGGGCATCATGCATTGTGGTGCCAAGAGCCGGACTCGAACCGGCGACCCTCGCGTTTTCAGCGCGATGCTCTACCAACTGAGCTATCTTGGCAAGCCGCCATACAACGTTGTGGTGGGCGATGACGGATTTGAACCGCCGACACCCTCGGTGTAAACGAGGTGCTCTACCGCTGAGCTAATCGCCCCAACGTCTGGTGCCCAGGAAGGGACTTGAACCCTTACGAGCGTGGTTAGCTCACTAGGCCCTCAACCTAGCGCGTCTGCCAATTCCGCCACCTGGGCGCTTAACGCCTTGCTATTATACGAAATCGCTAGCGAGTTGTCAAATGGGATGGGAATGTTCTGGTGGGTTCGATGTTTTCACGTTTGCGCAAAATGATCGATTCACGTGAAGTCAGTGTATGTCGTAGCAGCACGACTGTCTCCTCACCAACCCTTGATAGGGGGGGATTTAGGGCGATTTCAGTCATTAGGATGGGTTATCGAGATGAGCAGATAGGTCGAAGTGCAGCGCCGCTCTGTTGCGATGCTGAGCACAAAATGCACCTGATGGCGGCGCTGCGGCGTGGGCAGCGTGGGCACGGTCGATGCGCTGGTTGGCGGGGTACTGATAGGAACGTGGCGTCACCTCGCCCCTACTGACCAGGTTCATCTGTCGTGAGGTGATGATGGATGGAAAAGGCTCTTAGCGCCTATCCGAGTCATCCTGCCGCAGAAGAAAATCGATCAGGGTGCAGCGTCGCTGTGTCCGTACATCAGTCTTTCCCCACCATATGACTCCGTTAGCATTCAGCTAATCGGAGATGGTGTTTATCGGTTGTACGGCGACGAACGAGTATTCGGATAGGCTCCTAATCTCGCCGCTGATACCCAGTTGCGCATGATTGGGGCGGGTTTCAATCCCGCCCTGAGCACGTAACGTTCAGTCTCCTACGGCAGTGTGGTAGTATCGGCCGTCGCTGCCTCATCCCACGATTCCACATTTCCCGCCCAATCTCGAGCACGGATACGGAAAGCAAATTGTTTTCCTTCGTGGGGGCCAAACCAGGCGCTCAGATCGGTTGTCCCTAGCTTCCAGTCTGTCCAGCCACCGTTTGGCAGCAAACGAACTTGTATGTCGTAGCTGGCAATCCCTGTCATATCGTCGGTACCACCCCATTGAATCTGGAAGCCGTTGTCAACGTGCGTGATCGAGACAATTTGTGTGTCTGGTGGTGTGGTATCACTACGCGGCTCCCAGGCAATCGCGTCATAACGTACCGCCATACCTCGATCTCCGGTAAGATCACTCAGCGACACGCTCGGTACCGTGTTGGAGTTTCCACCAAAGTAATACGTTCCGAGTGAAGCCCACTGACCGGTGGCTGCACGTTGGTCAAGAATTATCTCAGTGGTTGTACCCTCATGACTGATGCGATAGCGAGCACTGGTTGTTGCCGGGTTCCCACAAGCTGGAATATATGCCTTCACTTCATAGAAACCGGGACTCAGCGTAGGTGCATTCCAAATGGCAGCGGTCGTTGCCTGCGCGGGATCAGTCGTTGAGTAGGTCCATTGATGCTGGCCGTTCAGCCCGCACGGTTCTTTATACCAATCTTTACCAACCGGGTTAAATGTTGGATCGGTGTTATCTACCGTTATTGCGCCTTCTGGCGCGGTCACCTGTACTTGTTGTGCATCATCAACCACTTGACCGGAACCGACTTCAACCGCTCCGGCAGGGCCGGGATCGTCACCAAGCCAGAGGAAGGTAACGTAGACATAATCACTGTTGGTCATGCCGAGATCATCCCAAAAGGTACCATCGGCGATGTCAATGCCGTTTGGGAGCGTGATCCGTCTTCCCCATTCATCGCGGCCCCCGTTGTATTTGTGGTAATAGGCAGCCTCAGCCATCGGCATACCAACCGGTAAATCACTATAACGCCGATTAGGATTCCAGTAGTCGTCGCGGGTGTTCCACGGTCCTACATCCCAAACCGGAACCACAACTGAACGCCCGTTGTAGGTAATACGTACCTTGAATTGGTCAGTGCCCTTCGGTGAGAGTACGCACCAGCAGGGTAGGGCTACGAAGCGATCACGGGGTTGAATAATATGGCCGTTGGCAGTGCGGTGACCAACCAGGCCTTCGCGGGTGGCAAAGATGCGGTAGGTTGGTGCGAGAGTTTGCTGCTGAGGTGGTGAAGTCGTTGGGGCAGCCTGAACAGGTGCGAAGATCGTTACGAGTACGATAAGTACCACAATCATCAAGCTGCGGCGAACGATCCTTCCAATCATACAGTTGTCTCCTTTGTGTTGACGGCATACGGCTGAAAGCCGGGCAGACGCGAGGCAGCCGTCGTTGCGTTGTCTGTCATTCACGAGCATCGATCGCGTGATTAGTGCTCGTGAACAATGCGATAGATGCGTCTGCACAGGCGTTGCACGATGCAAAGAAGGCAGGATGGGGGAATAATTCACGTTGACCACTTGGTCAGCTTGCGTGCAACGCCTGCCTGTTGCAGCCGGAGCCATTGCTCCGGCGTATCACGTTATCGTCCGCCCTGAACGGTGAGGTTAGCGAGGCTAGGAATAGCGGCGATCCAGACCGATCCCGGTGCAAGCGGGATTTCGTTGCCATCTGCATCGATCAGATACAGTTGCGCGTAACCGGCAGATTTACGCCAGGTTGCTTCAATCATGCGTCCGTCGCGGAAGATGCGCGCCGGTCCTTCACCGATCACATCTTGCTCAATCCGTCCCTTTGGATCATTTGGAATCGGTCGTTCGGGTACTTCCAGGATTACAACATTCTTGAACTGTAATTGCGTACCCGTTGCAGCATCAACGTGAGGCCGATTCCCGCGTAGATAGCGATAGCTGTTCGAGGTTGGATCGTAACTCCAACCTACAGCGGATTCACGGTAAATGAAGAAGTAGCGCAATTCTTGTTGAGCAGGCCGTTCCTCGATTGGGGCTTCGGCTGAATAGAGGAACCCAATTTCTGACAGCCCGTCAACTGATCGCTCGTTGGCGGCAGCGAATGCAGCGATGTTGGCGCTATTGGTGTAGAGATTGTGCGGTGCACTCCGATCACGGGTTCGGTAAAAGTAGCGGCTAGCATTGCCACGGAGCGCATCCATATTGATAAGCTCAATCGAAGTTTCGGCCAGCAAGAGACCTTCTGGCGAGCCACCAGCATGAACATAGACGGCGCGCAGTCCTTTTGCCCATTCGACATAGTATGGACGAGCACTGCGTACCGGGCCAATTACCGACATCTCAGGTGAGATACCGGGGATAAAGACAGCCATGTAGCGGGTGATACCGAATTCGGCCAGCGCCTCAAAGACGATTGCGGCACCATCCATACCGGTTTGGGGATAGGCATTCGGATGGTTGTCATACATAACGGCAAAAGGACGAGTAGTGACCGATCCCCGTGGTACGGCCAGTGGCGCATTCAACGGCTCAGGTGTAGCAGTTGGTTCAGGGACAGCCGTTGGTTCAGGTGTAGCTGTCGGTTCAGGGGTCGCAGTTGATTCGGGTGTAGCAGTTGGTTCGGGGGTAGCCGCAGGCAGGAGAGTTGGTACGCCTGTAGAAAGTATCTCAGTGGTTTCGATAGATACCGTGGTAGCTGTAGGTTCGTTTGCTACAGCCGATCCACACGCACCGATCAACAAAACTGCTAGCAGCAAGGCCAGCACAGTATATCTGCGTATCATAGATTCTCTTTCCTGGTGCACCGCAGGTCATGGCGGATAGCACGAGCGCCATATTATAACATGACTTTTCAAACCTGCAAGTTATTTCGTAGGATGGCCAGGGGTTTTCAACGTTCTCACCGTGCTCGGTAGAGGTAACGTGAGGAGCGGAATGAAGCTTGAGATAATATGGAGCAATTCCCATTCCGACCGTGCGTTGCCCAACCCGGTCGTTTATCTCGCCGATGATGCCCGTCCCCGCCTTGTCGGCGCGGGTTCCCAACCCGCCCACTGAGGCAAGGGAGAGTGCATCGTCGGGACGGAAAGAGCGATCCGTTTACATACCAGTGGGGTTTGAAGAGAACCTATCCCTCTTGACCACTTCTGTTTTCTACATTTCTGATCTTCTACATAAGCTCGAAACGCGGTACAATACAACAGATTTCACGTCCTAAACGGAGAGTCGATCATGACAAATGCATCCCACATTGTGCTACCAGAGTGGATAACCCTGGCAACAACGATGATCGACACCCAGCAATTTTCTGATTTGCAAGCTACTGCTCTGGCTACGCTACGAATGGTTTTGCCGCATTATGATGTCGATCTCCAGTGGTCATTTCAAGGGCATCCACAGGATGTGCACGATGGTGTTGTTCATCCGATCGCGGCTGAGGAAGTCTACGGCTGGTTAACGATCCGTCCAGGTTCGTTGACTACTGAAGAGTTAGCGATACTGAACGTTATCGAGCGTCTGATCATTGCCGCTTATGATCGGGTACGACAGCGCATGGATCGGCAAGATTGGCGACGGCGACTACAGGTTGAGTTTGATGCTTTGCGCGACTGTCATGATCCTGAACTGATTTGCCGTCAATTCGGACAGTTAATGTCTCAAATCGCGGGATGGCCATTGCATGTTGGGGTAGCGATCCCATTTCAACGTAGTGTATGGATTGAACAAATAGCCCACTACGATCCGCAAGCAGGAAACCATAGTTTGTCTGGTCGGCAATTCTGGACGGCTGAGACCGATCTTAGTAGCGTTGTGATGAAACTGAGTATGCCGATCAGTTCAACAAGATACCTGCACGACTGTGCCCACTATCAGGTTCGACCACACACCATCTGGAAGGATTTTGCTCCGACGTACTGGTCAGGGGTTCCCATTCGTTTTGAAGGTGAAACGATTGGTATGGTCTACACATACACAATGACACCATCAACCGTTGGCGAACTGCAACAGCAGATTGTCAATGAAGGATTGTACCTGATCAGTCAGTTGTTACGACCGATTCTCTTGCACCGCGAAGCGGAGCGTGCTAGTCGTCAACAGCGGATGTGGCAAGAGTTGATTTCTGCCGGTGTGCAGATTTTTGATCCTGATCGGGCATTACAAATGATGTTGGAAATCAGTTGTCAGTTGTTGGATGTGCAGGCAGGTAGTCTGTTTATCGTCGATGAACAGCAGCGCGAGGTGGTTCTTCGTTATGTGGCCGGTCAACATATGCGGCAATTGGTTGGGATGCGTCTGCCAATGAGCCATGGCATCCTTGGTCAATCGTTGGCGCTCGGCAAACCGGTTATTGTTAATGATGCAGTTGGCGACCCGCGACGCAGTCACTGGCTAGATCAGATGACTGGCCTGATGTGTCACAATCTGATCAGCGTGCCGTTTACCTCACCGAGTGGTGTGCGTGCCTGTTTGCAATATGTCAATCGCCAAGAAACAGCACCGTTTATCGATGCTGATATTGATCGCATCAATGCGATTATGGCAAGTATGAGCCTGGTCATTGACCATGCCCAGCGGCTTACGCAGGTAGAAACAGGGATCATCCAACATGCCCGTGATCTTGATCGGCGCAACGCTGACTTGCAGTCGGTGTTAGCTCTCAGTCGTGATCTGTTGCTCGAACGAGCGCCCGATCAGCTTTTTCACCTGATTATCAATGCGATCTGTGAGCGGATACGGTTTCAGGCGGCAGCCCTGTTTGTTCATCGGCGCGAGCGGAGTCTGCATCCGGCGTTGGAGTGTGTTGTTGCTACCGATCGTCTCGCTGCTGAATTTCCAATCGGTTTGCGTCTGGCAGCTAACCGACTTGATATACTGGCTCACGAGTGGTCGCTAGGCGAGAGCTGTTTTCTTCTCAACCGGCGAAGGGCCAGTTTTGCGGCTTTGTTTGACCTACCAGCACCGGTGCTAGAACAACTCGTCGATTTTGGGGCGACGCAGTGGAATGCTGATGATTTGCTGGTCGTGCTTCTGCGAGCACCTGATCAGCGGGTCCAGGCAGTGTTGTTCCTCGATCAACCGCTCAATGGTCAACGTCCGTCATCTGATGATATTCAGGCGCTGATTGTCTATGCCGGTATTGCCGGTGCGGCCATCGAAATTGCGCTCTTGCGGCACCGTCAGCAACGTAGTTTAGAGCGTCTGACAGCACTGAATGGCCTCGGGATGGTGATCAACTCGCAATCGTTACCTGAGCCGCAGGTGTTGGCGATGACAGTGCGCGGCATGCTTGAGATGGTCGATGGCGCATGGGCGCAGGTTGTGTTGTTTGATCCGGTTCAAGATACATTGCGCTTTGAGCAGTCGGTTGGCGTCACGATGCTTTCGCAGGATGCGGTGTTGACTCTCGCTCGTCGGGCACTGACTCAGCGGCGTCCGGTTTTTCGTTCGGCGACAACCGTTGCTCTGCCGCTCCGTGGTACCCAACAGCCAATTGGTGTGATCGTGATCGGCGGCGAGCAAGCTCTCGATTCTACCGATATCGAGATGTTGATGCTCTACGTCACCCAGACAGCTATCGCTATCGAGAGCATGCGTTTGCTCGAGGTGGTACGGCGTGCACGCGATAATCTATCGCGGGTGATGGCGACGATTGAGGATGCTCTTATTCTCTATAATGCTGATGGAACAGTTGTCGTGACCAATGAAACCTTTTATCGTCTTGCCCAAACGAACGCATGGTCACCGCCATTGTTTCAGGCGAATACGATCCATATCGAACAGTTACTCACTCAATGGGCAGATCAACGCCGTCTGGAAGCTGATGCCATCGCTACGCTGTGCCGCTCACTTTCTACTGCTGGCGCGCAAGGTGAATTACGGGGAAGTGATGGAGTATTTTCCTGGAAGATAACCTCGGCTGGTGATCTCATCTCTGGTCGTATTCCGGCTTTTTTGTTGACAATTCGTGATGTGACCGAGGCAAAACGGGTCGAGCAGTTGCGTGAAGACCTGACACATACCCTGGTACACGATTTTAAGAACCCGCTCACTGTTATTAAACTTTCCTTTGAGCGGCTGGAACAGGAACTGGGCGATCTCCTTACTGAACGCCAGAAAAAGGCAATTTTCATTGGGCAAAACAGCACAAATCGGTTGATTAACCAGGTGCACCTGATGCTCGATATTGGGCGGCTCGAGAGTGGTCAAATGCCACTTGAGCTAGGGCCGTTGCCGGTTGCCAGTCTCATTGAGCAGGTTACCGAGCGATTATCGATCCAGGCCCAAGAGAAGCACGTCCAGATCGTGCACCGGATTGACCCGCAGGTGCGCTGGTTGTTCGCCGATGCTGATATTATCGCCCGTGTGCTGCAAAATTTGCTCGATAATGCACTCAAATACAGTGCGTCTGGCGATCTGATTTCGCTTGAAATTCAGGTAAAACCTGAACAACAAGAACCACAGCTTGTGACTGTATCTGATGAGGTGACGGTTTTGATTCCGGGTGATCGAGTTGCCCATATCGTTGTACGCGATCAGGGGCCGGGTATTCCGCCTGAAGCTCAGGATGCTCTCTTTACCCGCTTCAGTCAGGCCAGGAGTAAACGAAGCGAAGGGAGTGGCCTGGGATTATTTTTCTGTCGGCTGGCAGTTGAGGCGCATCGAGGAGTGATCTGGGTCGAAAGTTCGCCTGGTCAGGGCAGCGCATTTCATTTTACGCTGCCGCTGGCCGAAATCTACTCTGATGCAGGCTAACGGTCAGTTCCTAAGCAGGCGCTGACGGGTCTCTTCAATAAAACGCTGAATGCGATCAGGGTCGGGTTTATCTGTTGGCAATATCAGAATGAAATGACTGAATATTTCCGAACGTTCGCGGAGCAGGTCTTGCCAGCCGGCCTCTGGTCGTTCACGTCGTAGTGCTTCCAGATGAATGTGTGCGAATGTCTGAAGCGGCTCGGCGGTATCAGGTGTGAGATGCGCAGCAGGGCCGGCAAGGTAGTAATTCGGTGTTGTTTGGCCGAGTGGTGTATCTACCGGTACCAGATGACCGACAATAACCTCATTGAGTTCGAGGCGCAGTGAGGCATGGCTGTCGGCCAATGGCACGGCGTCATCGTTTAGTAAGTCGCGCAGACTGGCACCGGCATTCGGATGGAGTTTCTCAACGCGGTACGGTCGTAACCTGACATCAACCCAGGTCGGTAAGAGTTGACGTTCAAGAGGGGAAAGAGCGCTCTCGTTCGCTTGATCCGCCAGGCGTTCGACAAGGGTTTTTCCGTCAGGTTGGCGGTAATCAAAGGCAAACCACACCATAAACCGGTCGGCGCCGTAACTTTCGCGCTGGTTTAGTTCGGCCAGTTGCGCAAACTGGTAACGTTGTTGCCAATAACGATCAAAGGCAGTTTGCAGGTCAGAAGCGTCGGCCGCAGTTGCCATCGCCAGGATACGTTGTAAGAGCTGATCTTGCGCATTCCGTAAGCGCAGTTGCTGACTGCGCCACTCCTCTTCAATCCGTAAATGGCAATCTTTATACTTGCGGCCACTCCCGCAGTAGCAAGGATCATTACGCCCTAACTTTCGCGTCTTCACTTGATTCATTTGCGAATCACTCCTTACGCTATTCGAGACTAAAAGCCAGCCGTATGCCCAGAAACTGATTACGCATAGTGGGTTGCAAGCGGAAACGGCAGGCACAGCGTGCATACCCTTGTGGATTGGCGTAACATCCGCCGCGCAGAATACGTCGTCCGGGGGCAGTTGGGTCTTCGCGTCCATCATCTGGCCGATACGGGTATGGTCGGTCGAGCGAGGCAGTCCATTCCCAAACATTACCGGCCATATCCTCGATCCCATACGGACTGCGCCCACTAGGATAGGCGCCTGGAGGATTAGGTGCAAACCTGCCGCTCTCGCGTGTATTGGCGTAGTTGGGATGAAACGTCTCACCCCACGGGAAGCGACGGCCATCACTTCCACGCGCTGCATGCTCCCATTCAGCCTCAGTCGGCAGGCGGAAACGAATGGTGGACGGTGGTGTGACCGGTTGGCCGCTCGGATCGATCAGGCGAACAGAGCAATCTGGTTGTTGATTCAGCCAGGTGCAGAAGGCTTGCGCTTCATACCAGTTGACATCGGTGACCGGCAGTGCCAGTAATTCGGGCGGTGGAGTTGGGCCGTGCCAGAGTGGTGGCGGTGGCACAGCGCCAGCCGCAACCGCCTGTGCGTAGAGCGCATTGCTGACCGGTGTTTGGGCGATGGCAAATGCTGGTAGCGATAGTTCGTGCTGCGGCGTCTCTTCGCGGTAGCTTTCGCGGGTGCCACCATAGCGACGGGCAAGGTCGTTCAATTCCTGGATCGGTGTCCCCATGCGAAAGATGCGGGCCGGGATGTAGATCATAACCGGTAATAATGCGGTCAAGGTGGTCATCGTTGGTAAATCCGATTGAGTCGATCCAGCTCTCGCCGGTAGATCGTCTCGGCAAAATGTTCAATGTCACTCACGTTTTGCAGTGCTTCGTAACCACGCTGTAGAAACGAGTGTATCTGCCCAATACCGACTAGGCATGCGACAACATGCAAACGACGGAGCGCCAGCCCCAGGATATGCGAGCGTGAAAGACGAAAGACATTGTAGAGTGTCGTTCTGACTAACGTCAGTTGTCGTAAACGCTCATCATACTTATCGGCGATTCGGTAGAAGTGTTCATAGGTCATTTCGTCGAAATCGGTCCCGACATTCGCCTGCCACATCCGTCGGGCCAGGTCCTCATCGAGTTGATTTGTGAGGTCGAGTAATTCTAACACCTCTTCCAAATCGCGCAGTTGAACACCGGGTAGCCAACCGATGAAATGTTGCAAGCGCCGCCCTTCCTGGTCGCGCTGGCTAAAATCACGCGGGCCATAGATATCGTTGAAGAAGAACTCGCCTAACGGTTCGTATACCGGTATTTCGGCCAGATCATGGTAATCACGCCGCAGTCGGTTCGATTGAAAGATTTGGAGGGCGAGACGGTACTGACGGAGCGTACTCATGGTTGTGGCAAGCGTTCGATTTGAGCAAGGGCACGTTGTCCCCATTCACTGGTGGGTTCGCGACTAATCAGCGTCTGGTAAGCATTACGGGCCGCGGTAAAGTTGGCCTGATCTTCTGCGATCAATCCACTGTAGAAAATTGCTTCACTGTAGTCGGGGTTGAGGGTAATCGCTTGTTGGATGGCTTGCAACGCACTTTCAGTACGACCTTGCGCATAATAGGCTCGCCCTAACCAGTAGTGGGCTTCGGGAAAGTTGTTCTGTAGTGCGATAGCCCGATTGAGGTCACGAATCGCCTGATCGAGTTCTCCATCACGAATGGCGAGAAGCGCCCGTCGGTAGAAGCTCTCGGCGATGCGATCATTGGCGCCGATGGCGGCATCGAAGGCGGCGCGTGCTTCGGCGAAACGTCCGGCCTCTTGCAGTAATTTGCCCCTGAAGAGATGAGCTTCAGCGTAGTTACTTCTTTGCCGGATAGCCTGCTCTACCGTTTGCAGGGCATCGTCAGCACGACCAAGGGCATACTGGGTTTGGGCTAATCCCAACAGCGCTTCCGGGTATTGGGGTTGCAGTTGCAGGGCGCGTTGATACGCGGCCAATGCTCGAGAAAAATCGCTGTTGCGCAAGAGTGCTTCACCAAGCCAGAATTGGGCTGCGGCATCGTCGCTGCCGCCCGGTAGCGCCACGGCTGTTTCAAAGTAGGCGCGGGCAACACCCCAATTTCCTCTGCTGCTGGCGATTTCGCCTAGCCCGATATGTGCGGCAATTGATTGCGGATCAATGGCGATGGCCTGCTGATACGATTGCTCGGCGGCGGTCAGGTCGTTGCGGCGGCGCGCAACCTCGGCTAACGTCAGCAGGGCATTGACCTGCGCCGTGATCGCTTCAGGATCGGTGCGGTTCGCGGCTAGATTCAACGTGCGCTGAGCGGTTTGGGTTGCGGCTTCTAGTCGATTCCCAACCAGGTAAGCACGAGCCAGAAGCTCGTTGGTCGTAGCCGAATTGGGATCAAGCTGTAGCGCACGTTCCAGCGCCTGAATCGCAATTGAGGCAGCATTTCCGGTAATTGCAGCCTGACCGATGGCAAGTAAGCGGTCGCGATCGTTGATGCCTTGTCCGAGGGCAATCCGATACTGTTCGAGCGCCCGCTCTGGCTGATTGAGACGGTCTTCGTACAATTCGGCTAGCCGCAGACGCGCATCCAGGTTGCGCTCATCAAAGGCCAGAGCATCACGCAGCATACGTTCAGCAGCCTGAATGTCGCCCAGGCGAATATAGGTTTCGCCTAACTCAAAGGCGGCAACTGTCGAACGGGGATCAAGCGTGAGAGCATCACGGTAGACTTCAGCGGCTTCTTTGGCGTAGCCAGCATCGTTGTAAAGCCGGGCCAGTTCGATGGTTGCCTCGGTATGTTCCATTGCCAGCGGAACCAGGAGCCGTTCTGCTTCGGCAAACCCGCCGGCGCCACTCAGCCGGAGCGCACGGGCCAGATTTACGACAGTGTACGGTGTAGGTTGCCATGCTACCAGTGCACGCCAGTGCTGAATAGCCGTTGACCAATCACGCTCACGTTCGGCAATACGTGCTAGCATTAAATGGGCCGGAAAGAACTGATTGTTCCGTTCGAGTGCTTGACGGAACCACTCTTTTGCACCACCCTGATCGTCACGAGCGAGAGTAACCGTACCGATACCGGCGTAGCCGTCGGGTAGTTGCGGAGCAAGGTCAATAACTTGCTGGTAACTCTGGATGGCTTCGTCATACTGCTCGTTGATGCGGAACGCAAAACCGAGTGCCAGTAGCGTTAGGACATCATCAGGTTGCTGTTCGCGCAATTGTTGTAAGGTCGTAATACTCGAGTTGGTCTTTCCCCCCGTACCAAAGAGTGCAGCAATCATTTGATCGAGAGGACTTGGTTTGTTACGTCCCTCGACCGTCTGCACAACCGCTTCAAGCAGCGCTAATATCAGCTTCTGGCGTCGCAAAACCTCTTCGCTCCGTTCGGCCTGACCGGTTGCCATCAGACCGCTGCCGGGAACGATTGCAGCGTCGCCGGTAGCTCGTTGGCGCCACAAGTTGATAGATCGTGTGCTGTGTTCGGTTGCGATACGCAGTTGATCGCGCACTTGGCGCAGATCGTTTGCCGAGGGGAGCGGATTTGCCGCTTCGAGTGCCCAGTAGAGTGGACCGGTCAATGGTAGGTGTGTTTCGAGATTGGTTAAAGCGCGTTCTTCAAAAAATACGGCAGTCAGGCGTGATTCATACGCTGCCAGGAAGGTGTATGGGACCCGTCTGCCAGTCGCTGTCTTTGCTGACTCAAATCGTGCCAGCGCGGCCTGCGCGTCGGTGATCCGCCCACTTTCGCGATAGGCAGTGGCGAGCAGCAACTCAAGTTCCGGGTTAGTTGGTAACAGGTTACGTGCTTGTTCGAGATCAGACACTGCATCGCGGGTACGCTGTTCACGTAATGCCCACAACGCAAGGTTGACCCGCAATTGACCAAGGTCACGGCCATCGAGGAGGTCGATAGCTTCGGCAAAGTAGCGCAGTGCATCGGCACTGCGGGCATCCCACAGGATCGCGCCAAGATTATTGGTCAAGAGGGCGCGGTCACTGTTGGCAAGACTGAGGGCTGCCTGATATTCAGTTGCAGCCCCGCTGTACCACCCCCTCGCCCACAAGAGATTACCCCGCAGGATATGCAACAAAAGTGGATTCATCTGGGGCGTGTTCTCGACCAGGCGTTGGAGTTGATCGACTGCCAGGTCTGCTTCGCCATGGTGATAGGCGGCTAACGCCAGCAGATACGGTACTAATGTGGTCTGACCATTGATCGGGTCGGTACTGATGACAAACTGGTTTGGCAGCGCAAAGCGCATCGTAAAACCGTACCAGCTCTGACTCACATCAATGTTGTGAGGGGTGTAGATAATCTCGGGGCGCAAACTTAGGCTGTCGAGCCGTCCACCGGCAATGACCGAACCGCTCACAAGGAGGTCGGCGTTTAATCGTTGCACGATCGCGAGCGCTTCAGTACTGTTGGCCGGTCGAGTGTCGGTCATGATGACGTGGATCAGATTGCCCCCCTGGAGCTGTAGTTGTCGCGTGAGCGCACTGGCAATCTGACTACCGGTACGACCGTCCTGGTCGGTGAATGGGGTAATCACAATCACGAAACGCGGATCGGTAGGCCGAAAGATAGGAAAGAGTGCGAAGCCAAGTGCAATGGCCGCCAGTGCAATGGCCGCCAGTGCAAGCAATATCCAACGTCGGCGGGATGGTTGCTGTGGGGCAGTTTTGTCTGATACTTGCTCTACAGCCGATGGTTCTTTGTCCTTCCGTTGCCATGGCCATCGCATAGATCCGCTCCTTACCACTGTCGGTCATACCAGCTCCTATTGTAAGCAGTTTGGAGGATATTTCAAGCTGTAATGGTGAGGACGACTCACTGATGAACAGATAGAATAACTTACAATAACTTACAGCTTCCGGCAAAGATTTCTGTGGTTCGTCGTGTAGAGCTTTTCAACGTTTTCATCCTGGTGCGATGGACGTAAGCGGAGAGAGGAGGGATTAGAGATGGTATAGATACCAACCCGTCTGCCGTGGTCGGCCCGCTGCCAATGCCCGCTGGTGCATTGGCGAGGCATGTGTCACCCACTCTACAGGGGTGATGGTACACTGATGCGCCAACCGATAGGTCTTACGTGCTCACGTTCAAACGCGGGCCGCCGGCCCGCGTTCCTCGGAAACAGCGTTCAGACGCGCTCTGAGAACGCATCGCTGGTTGGTTACAGTTCCTGCACGGTAACTTTGGTCATCCTGTCACCCTGCTGAATCGCATACACGACATCCATACCATTTACTACCCGACCAAACACGGTATGGCGTCCATTTAGATGTGGCTGCGGAGTATGGGTGATGAAAAACTGGCTGCCATTAGTGTTTGGGCCAGCATTTGCCATCGAGATAACACCAGCTTCGTGCGTGAGTGGATTACCGATAACTTCATCACGAAAACGATAGCCAGGGCCGCCGCTTCCGCGTCCGGTTGGGTCGCCACCTTGAATCACGAAGTCTTTGATGACGCGGTGGAAGGTCAGGCCATCGTAGAAGCCTTCTCGTACCAGAAAAACGAAGTTGTTAACGGTCAAGGGGGCATGCTGGGGGTAGAGATCAAGTTCAATCGTACCGCGGGTGGTTTCCATCGTTACCCGGTACGTTTTGCTAACGTCAATCTGCATTGGCGGTGGACTATTCCATTGTTTTGCCACGAGCGTACTCCTGGAGCTTATCTCACGAACATTGTGACAGCATTATACCATCAACCGCTTCCGCCGCCAGAGGAATGGCGATACTCTAAAACATCGAAAAGCCCTGCCATGGCTACGAAGTGGTCTGACCTAACCGCCGTGTAGCGTAGGTTAGCTCCTTAGCAGTGATACCAGGCTGTTGCTGTTGCATCAGGTTGTTAGCCTCTGCTATGGCCAGCGCTGCCAGTTTGGGTTCGGCCAATTCGTGTAGTCGCGTCGCAAGTTGACGCAATAGATGAGCTGCGGTCTTGTAATCGCCCTGCTGTCGGGCTTGTTCGGCTCGTTGGCGGAGGATGGCAATGGAAGCACGGTTAATGATCGGCAGGAGTGTCGGTGGTGGGTTGACAGCGTCGGGACGGTAGTAAGCGATCACGTCGTGATCGATGGTTGACTGACCGCTCATAATTCGGAGTCGGGCTAGGCGTCGTCGTTGATCGGCTGCGCCGGGGGCAACGAGGAAGGCGCACACCAGTTGAGCAGCTTCTCCCCGTTGCAGATCACCGAGATGAACTGTCAATCGCCGACCGTGTTCGGTACTGAGGGGTGTTAAGGTGGTAAGGCTTGGTGTGAGTCGTACGATCCACCGCAGCGCGACAGTTTGGGGCAGCGTGAGTTGGAGAGTTATTGCCTGAGCAGTGATCTGGCGGATGCTATCGAGTTCAGTCGCGATGGTCGCCGGGATTTCAGTAGCTTCATGCACAAAACTGGCTCGACCTCCGCTAAGGTCGGCCAGTTGTACCAGGAGATGTTCTTCAAACGCACCACCGAGACCGATCGTACTAAGCGTTATGCCGCGAGCGGCTGCTTCGCGTGCCAGTGAGATGCACAGGGTTGTATCACTGGTGAAGCCATCGGTGAGTAGGATAATGCGACGGATAATGTCTTCATCCGTCGTAACAAACTGTGCCAGTGCGAGTTGTAAACCCTGCGCGAGATTGGTAGTTTCACCAAGACGGAGTGCCGGTAAGCGCATGAGTGCAGCAACTAACTCGGTTCGGCGGGTGGCAGGGATACTCGGAGCAAGGACAATCGCATCACTGGCGCAGGCAATCAGAGCAAGCCGGTCGTTATGGTCAAGTCGTTCAATCAGGCTATGAAGTGCATGCGTCGTGTATGTGATCGGGCTTGGGTAGAGAGTTCGCTGTTCGACCGAGAGCGGGTTACTCAATTGCCAGACCGGTACACCGTCAACCAGTACTTCGTGAGCACCGCTCTGCCGCACAAGATCACGAAATTGCTGTTCATTAACGATTGGTATGCGCATTGAACGGCTAGCATCGGCTACAATCGCGAGATGAAGTGGCAATCCACCATAACCGGTTGCAGCAACAGTGAGGTGCAGGTAGGCGATCTGCGGTTGCTTTAGGACCGGTAAGACAATCGGTTCGGGTGTGCAGCGTATTTGTAGCAGCATAGGCTGCGATCCTTCCCTGTCACCGAGTAAATGGTTTCAGTTTCCGGCGCTATCGAAGGGAGTGTCGGCAATGATTGTCACTCGTTCAACGAGTGCATCGTCTTATGAGTGTCTTACAAATCTACTCAGAATGTATTATGGGCAAACGAGGCGCATTTTACCCAAACAGTCCCCGTGGAACAGCTTTGACACGCCTGACCTGTTTTATACGTTTTCTAAGCGAATAAGAGCCTATCAGAATAATTGTCTCACAGCACAGCGGATGAAACCTGATAGATGTACGGGCGCAGCGGCGCTGCGCCCCAATTGATTCTGCGACAGGGTATTCCGGATAGGCTCTAAGAACGTCTCACGCACCGGATACCGCTCCTCATTGCTCTTTATCCTCGCTATTGTAGAGGATGAAAGGATGATACAACATAACGTGCAAACACATTATTGTCTACAATCGGCTGGTATTGGCGGATCGCTAAACGTGATTTCGAGGACAGACCCATTATTGTATGTTGTCACTCGTCGCGTGCGGGTAATTGAGACAAGTGCATTCGTTTTTTCATCAGGAATACACGAATCGACTTTGGTTTCTTCCTCAGTTTTAAGAATGCCACCGCGTGTGATACCAACCACAAACTCTTGCGCAATAGCCAGTGTTGCCGGTCTAAACAATCCCACCCCGATGATGCTCAGGATAAGGAATACCAGGACAAATATCCAGATGGTACAACCGCTACGTCGACGTTTGGGTGGTTTCTGTGGTTGTTGTTGGGCAGGTGGTGCAGGTGGTTTAGCTGGTTGTTGCGATGCCATACGTTGCTCAATCGTTTGTCAGATCAATTATTCCGATACCGGTTCAAGATCAACGAGATGCGCGCCGGCAGCTACACTTGCGCCAACCTGATAAGGGAGACGCCGTACAATGCCAGCGTATGGTGCGACCACAGTATGTTCCATTTTCATTGCTTCCAATACTAACAGTGGTTGCCCTTCACGAACCCGTTCGCCTACTGCAACGTGAATGCGTACAATTGTGCCGGGCATTGGGGCGTTAAAGCTGGCCGCATCCTGATCGTTGCTCCGCAGAACGCTATCGGCCGTAAGTGGCGCCGGACGTGTCAGGTGATACGATTCACCTCGCCATGCAATAAGCCAACCATCTTCAACGCGGGCGAAGAAGAATTGCTGGCGTTGACCGTCGATCGCTAACGCCAGTTCGTGGTGCCCGCGCCGCACCAGTGATACCTGAGCGATCCAGGAATCTCCGCTTATTTGCCAGCCATTGGTAGATGGTGTCACGCGCAGGTGGTGATCGCCATGCGCGACAAACGTGAGTGGAATAGTATCACCACCTAACCGCCAAACGGCGGCGAAGGGGTCACGCGGTGGTGGGGGGTCGGTAACGCTGAGTACGGCTGCGGCAACCAGAACGGCGCACGGTGGTGGGCCGGGTGGCGGCACCAGACCTTCATGTTCGCTGAGGAAGCCGGTATGGGTATGACCGGCAGCGAAGGCTGGATGTTCGGCAATGGCCTGTAGCAGTGGTAGGTTGGTTGTTGGGCCAAGGACTGCCATCTCGCGCAATGCTCGACGCAGGCGGGCGACTGCCTGTTGCCGGTTAGTGCCGGACACGATAATCTTCGCCAAGAGTGGGTCGTAATGGACGGTCACCTCATCACCACTTACTAGACCGGCATCAACCCGTACACCTGGCCCTTGTGGCGGCACAAACAGCGCTACCTTTCCGATTGATGGCAGGTAGGTACGGGGGTCTTCGGCATAGAGACGAACTTCTATCGCGTGACCGCGCACATCAATATCTTCTTGTCGGAAAGGAAGCGGTTCTCCGGCGGCGATAGCAATCTGCAAGTGAACCAGATCGTATCCGCATACCAGTTCGGTGACCGGGTGTTCAACTTGCAGACGGGTATTCATTTCCAGGAAGTAAAATTCACCGTCAGGTGTGAGAATGAATTCAACGGTGCCGGCATTGACATAACCGGCTGCCCGAGCAACAGCGACTGCGGCATTGCCCATTGCCTGACGTAACGCTGGCGTTAAGGCAGGGGATGGTGCTTCCTCAACTACTTTTTGATGGCGGCGCTGAATCGAGCAATCACGTTCGCCAAGATGGACAACATTGCCATGCGTATCGGCCAGTACCTGTATCTCGACGTGACGTGGGTGCAGCACCAGCCGCTCGATAATCAAGCGGTCATCGCCAAAGGCCGATCGCGCTTCTCGGCGGGCACCTTCGATGGCCGCAGGGACATCGGCCAGATCACCAACCGCACGCATTCCCTTCCCACCACCACCAGCGCTGGCCTTAATCAGCAATGGTGGTCCAATTCGTCGGGCTTCAGCAATCAGCCGTTCGTCGCTCTGGTCGTCGCCGTCGTAGCCCGGCACAACCGGCACACCGGCAGCCTGGGCCAGGGCACGGGCTTCAGCCTTCCCTCCCATCGCAGCAATTGCCGCCGGTGGCGGCCCGATGAAGGTCAATCCTGCTGCTGCACACTGCTCAGCCAGTTTTACACTCTCACTGAGGAACCCATAGCCGGGATGGATCGCCTGCGCATTCAGTTTGAGTGCTGCCTCAACAATTGCTTCGGCGCGTAGATAACTCTGCGTTGCCGGCGGTGGCCCGATCTCGATGGCTGCATCAGCCATACGTACATGCAGTGCTCCAGCGTCAGCGGCAGAATACACAACCGCTGGGCTGATGCCTAATTCGCGGCATGCACGGATAATACGCACGGCAATCTCGCCGCGGTTAGCAATCAGGATACGGTTGAACATGGGCGTAGCTTTGGTAAGACGACTTCTCCGTAGGCTTTAATCCATTCAACTTGATTGCGACCGACATTATGCACATAAATCTCGTCGAAGCCGAGATCGATGAATTGCTGGAGATGGGCACGGTGTTGCTCGAGGTCTGAAGAGATCAAGACGCGACCTCGAAAATCTTCCGGTCGCACGAGCTTTGCCATGGCTGCAAAATCTTCTGGCGAGCGAATATCCTGTTTAGGAAAATTCATGCCACCGTTGGGCCACTGCGTGAGCGCGTTGTGCAGTGCCTCTTCATCGGTTGGCGCCCACGAAACGTGCAATTGGAGTAGTTTTGGCATCTGATCAGGGTCTTTGCCAGCTTCTCGGGCGCCAGCAGCGAAGTCGGCCAGAATGCGACGTAGTTTATCAGGGGCGGCTCCCGGCGTTATCAGACCATCACAGGTGCGTCCGGCCCAACGCAGTGTTTGTGGCCCGGTAGCAGCAATGTAGATCGGTACCGGCTGCTCAGGCAGTGTCCACAGGCGGACTTTATTCATGCGGAAATACCGGCCTCGATACCGCGTCTCTTTACCGCTAAGGAGCTTCTGAATGATCTCGGTTGCCTCTTGCAACATCTCAAAACGAGTCAGTGGTTCTGGCCATTCACCGCCAACCACATTTTCGTTCAGCAGTTCGCCACTGCCTAACCCTAACCAAAAGCGGCCGGGGAACATGGCCGCCAGGGTTGCAGCGGCCTGAGCGATAACTGCCGGGTGGGTGCGGAAGGACGGGCAGGTCACACCTGGCCCAAAACGATGATTGGTGACGACACCGAGCGCACCCATCCAGCTATACACAAACGCATTGTGTCCCTGCGCCGGTACCCAGGGTTGGAAGTGATCGGCTGCCATGACGCCGCGAAAACCGTACTGCTCGGCTAATCGACAGTGTTCGAGAAGTTCGTTTGGGTGAAACTGTTCTAATGCTGCTGATATACCAATCGTTGCCACGGGCTTTATCCTGTATGACGTGATGAGGTTTCTGGTTTAGTATACCATGGTGCGCCATTTTGTTGGTACAACTGCCAGACTGCCGTGCATGATAGTGGGGTCTGATTGAAAGGTATTACCTGCTCGCCAGTCAGAATATGCTATCATAACTCGAGTGCAATCTGTTCAGATCATGGCAGTGCTGTTGGTTAGATGATCAGGTAATGATGTTCCTATGGCCGCTGTTGAATTGCACGCATGGTATCGCCAATATCGCAAACTAAAAGAAGAGGCTGCTGACGCGATCCTCCTCTTTCGGTTTGGTGATTTTTATGAGACCTTTGATGATGATGCAAAGTTGATTGCTGAGTTGCTTGACATAACATTAACCCGGAAAGAATACGCGGTTGATAAGCGCTTGCCGAAGGAACAGCAGAAACTGTATGCACCAATGGCCGGTATGCCGTATCACGCGGTGGATCGCTACGTGAGCGAGCTGATTGCGCGTGGTTATCGCGTTGCGATTGCCGAGCAGTTGAGTGAGACAGAGGCGATGCGCAACGATACCCGGCCTCGTTCGGTGTATGCGGCTGGTCTGACCCCAGTTGAGAGCAGCGGTAAGATGGTGCAACGGGCGATCGTGCGGGTGATTACGCCGGGAACGGTGATTGATCCGGCACTGTTGCCTGACCGCAATAATAACTATCTTGCTGCGGTGATTGTTGAGCAAGGGAAGGTTGGTCTAGCGTATGCCGATCTGTCTACCGGTGAGTTTGCCGCTGCTGAGTTTGCTGATGCGCGTGCACAGATTCAATTGCAGGCCGAGTTGGCCCGTCTGAACCCTGCCGAAGTGTTAGTTCCTGACGATGATGCGTTGCGTCTCTCCGGTCTATCACCGGTACAGGCCCGACTCAGTCAGGATTTGGCGCCGCTCACAAAAGATGAGCGCGAAGCGTTGTTGCCTCACGAACGGGTAGCCCGTCGCCTTGAAGGTGTAAGCACAGCCAGTTGGACGCAAGGCCATGTGACCGAATGGCCGGTATGGCGTTGGGAGCTGACGACCGCAGCAGAGGCGTTGTGTGAACATTTGGGTGTCGCGTCGCTGGTGGTGTGTGGCCTTGATACCCGTCCTCTCGCTGCGCGTGCGGCCGGTGCCCTCTTACAGTATGCCCAGGTGACGCAACGCCAGCGGGTGAGTCAGTTGCGTCATTTGCGCGTGTATCATACCGGCGCGTATATGTTGCTCGATCCACAGACGCGCCGGAATCTAGAGTTGTTGGAGAGTAGTGGGCGACAGGGAGCAAAAGCGTCGCTGATTGCAGTGCTTGATCGTACCTGCACGGCGATGGGGGCGCGTTTGTTGCGTCGTTGGATTACTCAGCCATTGATCGTCCTCGAACCGCTTCAGGTGCGGCAACGGGCGGTAGCCCGGCTGGTTGCTGAAACGATGGCACGGCTTGAGGTGCGGGCAGCGTTGGCCGAATTGCCGGATGTCGAGCGGGCGGTTAATCGTATTGCGCAGGGAATTGCAGTGGCGACACCGCGTGATATGGTGCTGTTGCGGGCTGCGCTGCGGAAGTTATCGGCAGTGCGGCAAGCGGTTGAACCACTGTTACCCGATCTCCTGGCTGCTGAGATGACCGGTGAATCGGCATTGACGTTTGATGAGTGTACTGATGTGCTCGATTTGCTAGAACAGGCCCTCGACGACGATCCACCGGCGTTGTTGGGTGCATCAAATTATCTGCGGGCTGCTGAAGAGGGTGGTGAACGACCGCGACGGGTGATTCGCCCCAGTTTCGATCAGCGGCTCGCTGACTTGATCAAGGCCAGTCGTCACGCACAAGAATTTATTGATCGACTTGAGAGCAAGGAACGCGAGCGTACCGGTATTCGTTCGCTCAAGGTTGGTTACAATCAGGTCTTTGGGTATTACATCGAGATTTCACGGGCAGTGGATCCGAAACTTATTCCACCCCATTACGAACGGAAGCAGACCCTGGTAAACGCTGAGCGGTATGTAACTGAAGAGCTGAAATTCTACGAGAGTTTGCTGAGCGATGCTCGCTTGAAGCTGATCGATCTTGAGCGTGATATTTTTCAGCATCTCTGTGAATTATTGCAACAGCACCTTGATCGGTTGCGTACTGTCATTAGCGCAGTGGCCCGGATCGATGCCCTGGCCGCACTGGCCGAGGCTGCCGTGCGTGGCCGGTATGTGCAGCCGATGTTGCGCAACGACCGCGTGCTTCGCATCAAGCAGGGACGCCATCCGGTGGTGGAGCGTACTCTGAGCGAACCGTTTGTTGGGAATGATGTCGAACTGGACGGTGACCGTACTCAGATTTTGATTATCACTGGGCCAAACATGGCCGGTAAGAGTACCTTTTTGCGTCAGGTGGCGTTGATTACGCTGATGGCCCAAATTGGTTCGTTTGTTCCGGCTGATGAGGCTGAAATTGGGTTGGTTGATCGCATCTTCACCCGGATTGGTGCTCAAGACGATATTGCGACCGGTCAAAGTACCTTTATGGTTGAAATGACCGAAACCGCAGCCCTGCTCCGACAGAGTACACCGCGCTCGTTGATCATTCTTGATGAGGTGGGACGTGGTACCAGTACGTATGATGGGATGGCCATTGCGCGTGCGGTGGTCGAGTATATTCACGACCATCCGCAACTGGGTTGTCGCACGTTATTTGCCACCCACTATCACGAATTGACTGCATTAGAACAGCAGCTCCCACGAGTGCGGAATTATCATATGGCGGCAGTTGAGCGCGATGGTCGAGTAGTATTTTTGCACGAGTTGCGCCCTGGTGGCGCCGATCGCTCGTATGGAATTCACGTCGCTGAGCTGGCCGGTATTCCGGTAGAAGTGATCCGACGGGCCAGTGCCTTGCTGGCCGAACTCGAAGGTCGGGTTGGATCACCATCAGCACCGGCAGCGCCCGCATCACCAGCAATCGTCGCGTCGCCTGATCGTGAGCTGTCAGGAAGGATGCAATTGTCGTTCTTTGATCTGATGCCGCATCCGGTGGTAGAGTATTTACGACGGCTCCGTATTGAAGAGCTGACACCGCTAGAAGCATTGAATCGGCTGGCCGAGTTACAACGTCTGGCCAGTCAGCAATAGGAATGGAGCAGGAAATCTGTGCAGATCGCCCGTGATCTTACTCCCGGATTGGCCAACCGGGCGACCGTGTTGACGATTGGCCGTTTTGATGGTGTCCATCTCGGTCACCAGCAACTGATTCGGACAACGGTAGAACGGGCACGAGCGCTCGATATGCTGAGTGCTGTGCTGACTTGGGAGCCGCATCCACGAGCGGTTTTGCAACCGGATCAGCCGTTGCAATTGTTGAGTGATCTTGACGAAAAAATCGAGCAGATTCGTCGTCTTGAGCCTGATCTGCTGATTATCGCCCCATTTACGCCTGCTATCCGTAACTTGACGGCAGCCGAGTATATGGCACATATTATGGCCGCGCTGCCGGTGCGTGAAATCTGGGTTGGTGAAGATTTTGCCATGGGGCGTGGTCGCGAGGGAGACATTCCGCGTCTGATGGAACTTGGGCGGGAGATGGGTTTTGCCGTGGGAGCGTTGAGTAAGTACAAGGTTGCCGGTATTCCGGTAAGCTCATCGCGTATTCGTGAACTAGTGCTCGCTGGGAATGTCTCTGGCGCGAGTGCTCTCCTCGGTCGACCGTTTGCTCTGCGCGGGATTGTGACTCGTGGTGATGGACGTGGACGACTGATCGGCTTCCCTACTGCAAATGTACAGGTCAGTCACGATGTTGTCTTGCCAGCAAATGGAGTATATGTCTGTCGTGCATATCTGGCAACGGGTCAGGTTATTTCGGCGGTAACCAATGTTGGCGTCCGGCCAACATTTGCCGGAACCCAACGAGTAGTTGAGGCCCATTTGCTCAATTGGGAAGGGGATTTGTACGATCAGCCACTGCGTGTCGAGTTTTTGATGCGTCTCCGCGACGAACGTAAGTTTAGCGGTGTTGATGATCTGGTCAACCAGATCAAGCGTGATGTGGCAGAGGCACAGGCAATATTAGGGGAACAGAGCAGGTAGCCTGCTGTGCTGATGCTGTATTGATACAGTCATCAAGAGAAAACATACTGCTGTTGGCCGGGAGCGTGGGCCTCTGGCCCGTGTCCTGACATAAGCGAGTGTTTGAAAGCTGGAAAGCCGGGCGTGTCTGGTGCAGGGAGGAAGGAGGAGGGATTGAAATGAGGCTGGAAGACTCCTCTTCCTTCCAACACCACAGGCGGGTATGTAAAGAACTTTGAAATGTTCTTAGCGTGCCGTCCACCCTAATGCCATTTCGTACACCGAACCGGTAATCGCACCGGCAGCGTCAGAGCAAAGGAACGCCGCCAATCCGGCAACTTCGGCAGGCTCAATCAGCCGTTTGATAGCAGCCGGTTCGAGCATCACCTTTTCAATGACTTGCTCCTCTGGAATGCCACGAGTACGGGCCTGATCGGCAATCTGCTTTTCTACTAGCGGTGTGCGCACGTAGGCAGGGGCGATCAGGTTGACCGTGATCCCATAAGGGCCACCTTCGAGTGCGGCAGTGCGGGTTAGCCCGAGGAGGCCATGTTTGGCTGAAATGTAGGCACTCTTGAACGGTGAAGCACGTAGACTATGAACGGAACCGATGTTAACAATCCGGCCACGGCCATTGGCTTTCATACTCGGCCAGACGTATTTGGTCAAGCGGAAGGGGGCGGTCAACATGACGGCAATCATGGTTTCCCAGCGATCTTCGGGAAAGTCTTCGATGGCATCAATATGCTGAAAACCGGCATTGTTGATCAGCACATCCACTCGTCCATACGAATTGAGAGCGGCATCGACCGCTTGTCGACACCCGGCCTGCGTAGCTAAATCAACCCCGACGAAGAGACCACCCAATCGTTCGGCTGCTGCTTCACCTGCGGCACTCGGTAGATCGACCAAAACAACCTGGTAGCCGTCAGCAGCGAATCGTTCGGCACAGGCTAATCCGATGCCACTGGCTGCACCGGTGATGATGGCAACCTGCTTACTCATCGGTGTTCCTCCTTTGGATCGAATCTCAAGCTACTGAGCTTAGATAATGTCTCGAATGGCTGCAACAATTGCTGCCGGTGATTGATCGGCGTGAATGCGATAAATAGGCACATGTGTCTCGTAGTAGTCAATGATGGGCTTTGCTTGTTGCTCGTAGATTCGCAGACGTGCTCGAATGACTGCCGGCTGATCATCCTCGCGTTGCGACAACGTTCCACCCTCTGCCAGGTATTGTGCCATCTTTGTGGCATTGTCAATGTGTATGGTCTCTTCCTGACCGTCAAGCTTATGCCAGATACGGCGACCACTCAGCCGGCGTACAATCTCTGTTCCGTCCAGTTCAAGGACAATGACGGCATGAAGCTGGCGTCCCAATTCGGCCAGGATTGTATCGAGCATGCGTGCCTGAGCGATACTGCGAGGGTACCCCTCGATCAGACAGTCTTGGGATGGAGGAATGGCACGCAACCAGCTCCGCATCAGTTCGGCCATAACCTCGTCAGGTGCTAACTGGCCTTGTTCAAGCAATGGCTCGATTTGCCGTCCCAGGGTACTCTGGGCGTGAATTTCGGCACGGAGCTGTTGCCCGGTAGATATGATTGCCATCCCGGTAGCTTGCGCTAACTGAGTCGCGATTGTGGTCTTGCCAGAGCCGGGTGGGCCGATGAGAACTATTGTTTTTGCCGTCACATGTACCGTCTCGTTTTAACCTGATACACGATTAATGGCTTCGTCGATACCAGGGTATTCAGGACTCATCTGTTTAAGTGTTTGATATGTTGTGAGGGCTTCGTCCCATCGTCTCTGTTCTTCGTAGGTACGACCAAGACCAAAGTACGCACTGAGATAGTCGGGATCGAGTTCAATGGCCCGCTTAAACATCGGTTCGGCCTCCTGGTAACGGTCACTGAGAAAGAGACTCCAGCCGAGGCCGTTAAAAATCTCTGCTTCCTGATCATTAAGCTGAAGTGCTTTTTCAAATACTTCTATCGACTCAGCGTAACGTTCTTGGTATTGGAGAATCCAACCGAGGCCATTATATGCAAGACTAGCGTAGTCGTCGAGCTTGATAGCCGTGCGATAAGCGATTTCGGCTTGTTGATACAGTTGATTTTGTACATTCTGATCGGTGGCATCGTATCCGGCAAACAGGCTGGCTTCTCCTAAAAAGAAATGCGCGATTGCTGAGGATGGATTTAGTTCAACTGCCTGTTTGAAATAGTCAATGGCTGTTTGTGTATCACCCTGATCAAAGGCGACTCGTCCTAGACCGAGCAAGGCATCACTATCGTTGGGATGTTGTTTGCGAGCTTGCTCAAAGGCGCGTTTGGCTTCATCGAGCTGATTATCAAAGTACGCGATCCAACCCAGTCCTGTGCGAGCCGGACTAAAGGCAGGATCGAGTTGCAACGCAGCGTTGTATTCATTACGCGCCGTGGCTCGATCGTTCGTCGAAAGATAGATGTTTGCCAGCTCATAGTGGAAGAAAGCCAGCGTTGGGTAAGCGTCAATGGCAGCTTCAAGACTGCTGATTGCCTGTTCGAGCACTGCCGAATCGTTACGCAGTTTGTAGTCCTGGGCAAAAGCCCAGCCCAGAAGTGCACGGATGAATGCCTGTGTCAACGGATCACTCTGGTTGAGACGGTCTTCGGCATCACCAATCGCGGCAAATGCCTCGTCCATCAGGGCATTATTCCGACTATCGGCAGCATTCGTTGCGACCACTACTGCGCGTAAGGCATAACCAATCGCGGCGGTTGGATCGGCAGCGATAGCACGTTGACTTGCCGTGCGCGCCTCCACAATATTCCCCAATTGAAAGTAGGCGTAACCACTAATACCTTCGCCAATTGCTCTGTCAGAGCCACTGTTGGCATTGCGTAACGACTCCGTTGCCTTTAGCGCTGTATCCCAATCACCTTGCGCCAGTAAAGCCCATGCCAGGCGGGCATGCGCCTGCATATTAGCCGGATCGGCGTCGACTGCTGACCGATAGGCTGTGATGGCACTAGTCAATCCATTTGGGCGAGCCAGCGCGGCGTCGCCTTCATTTATGAGCGTTTCATCGGGTTGTGTGATAACCGTTGGCGACCGCGGCGACGAAGGGCGAAAAAGGAAGAAGGCAGTCAGGCTACCTCCAATCAAAACGACACTGGCGATGAGACCGATAAGAATGAGGCCAACCGGTACCCCTTTTCTAGGGGTTTGGAGTGGCGCTGTCGGAACGTTAAGCGGGTTTGGTGTTGGTGGGGTAACGCTGTATGGATGGGCTGCTGGTGCCGCTGGTGTTTGAACGTAGACGGGTGGTGGGGTGGCAGGCGCGGTTGGTGCATACGCGGGTGGTGGGGTGGCAAGCGCGGTTGGTGCATACGCGGGTGGTGGGGTTGGTTGGCCTGAGATGGCAGCAGCCGGCATCCCGCGCTGTGGCGTTAAGGGGCGGCTCAATTCTTGTTCGCTTAGGCCAACGGCCTGCCGCAACGCGGCAACCATTTCGCCAGCCGAGGCAAAGCGGGCTTCGGGCTTACGCGCCAGCGCACGCATGATAACATCTTCAACGGCTGGTGGTAGATCGCTACGGAGGTCGCGGGGCGGAATAGGCGCATGAATGAGACGCGCGGCCAGCATCGCCATTGGGGTCTCGGCTTTGAAGGGAAATGCCCCGGTGAGCAGCTCGTAGAGCATCACACCCAGGGCATAAATATCAGTTGGCGGACCAACGTTAGGCAACCCCTGTGCCTGTTCAGGGGACATATATTCAGGGGTTCCCATCACCGTCCCAGCGATGGTTAAACCACTGCTACTGCTGCCGATACCACGTGCCAGGCCGAAGTCGGTCAGATAAATCCAACCGTCGTCGGTAATCATCACGTTCGAGGGTTTAATATCACGGTGAATAATGCCTTGCCGATGGGCGTAATCGAGTGCTTCACCAACCTGAGCCAGGATATGCGCAGCCCGTTTTACCGGCAATGCACCTTCTTGTTGAAGCAACTGTTTGAGCGTGCGCCCTTGAATGAACTTCATGGCGATATAGTGGTATCCAGCCACTTCACCAACTTCATAAATGGGCATAATGTGGGGGTGCTCTAAACGGGCAGCACTGCGCGCCTCTTGTCGAAAACGAGCAACATAGCTCTGATCGCTGGTCAACTCTGGCGGCAGAATCTTCAACGCGACAATACGATCAAGATCGGTCTGGCGTGCTTTGTAAACAACAGCCATCCCACCACGTCCTAGTTCAGCAATGATCTCAAACCGGCCAAGCGTTTGACCAACAAGGGATAGTTCACTCATAATTTTTCCTAACTCGCCTGGAGTGTGTCTGAAAAGTGTTTCGCTTACCGACTTCTGGCCCGCATACTGAGGTGAGCGGGTAGAGCCGTTGAATGTCATTAGAGAGTCGTATCGTCGTGCGCTTCTACCATCCCCGTATCTTGCGACACGCAGGTAGAACCATCGTACAACGCATAAGCACGCACCGGCGGGCGAGTTTAGAACCCGCTCCTACCGATGCAGTGGCGAGCACGATGGACGAGACACGCCACCCCCCGAACGGCAACACACCCGCTCACGGTCGAACCTAAGAGGGTGTGTGCGTAGATAACCATCGGGACCGAAAGATGCAGGCCTCTTCTCACTTCTGACACCTGGTCCGTGCTCCCAGTAAATCGGTGCCGGCTACGGACGCTCTCTCAGAGTGTGTCTGAACATACTCCTGGAACCTAGGAGCGCGGGCCTCCGGCTCGTGTCCTGCCGTGAGCAGTTGTCCGACTGTGCTCTGTAGGTCGCGACTCACGGCGCGGTAGCCTTCTCCTTTCCTTCCGGCTGACCCCCTCTGCTTCTACAAGGGAAGAGGAAGGAGAAGAACAACCAGCGACACAAAAGGTTTTTTCGACACCCTCTCAGACACATCAAAGCCCGGCTTCAATTCATGATGTACCGGCTGCATACGTATAACGACTGATTAGGTTGCCGTTTGCATCACGTAAGACGGCGCTGTCGGTAGTATTGTTCCAAATAGGCTGTCGTGAACCCCAGTATACGTTATACGCATCATCGATTCCGGCCTTCGTCCACACTTTCACTTCAGCGCCACCGGCAAGGGTAAAGGCAGGGAAGGTGTACGTGCGTTGGCTCCCTTCATCAACCAGTGTCCAGCCAGTAAGGTCAACCGGTTCGTGAGACTGATTGGTGATAACGACAAATTCACCTTCCAGATCGCTACCAGGCGGATCGTATTCAATGTATGTGATACTTACGTTGGGAGGTTCTGCAACCAGTCGTTCAATCTCGGTAATCGACCCAGCTACCTCTTCGGTCAAGAGTTCGGCAATATCTTCCTCGACCGGCTCGCCATCTGCCTGGCCAGCGGGTGATGGCGACGATGAAGCGAGCGCTTCTGGGGTAATGATCACAGTCAGATGTTGTTCAGGTTCGGGGTGACGGGTTGGAGGGAGTGCGGAAGGTTCATTTGCCCAGTGGTTGATCTCTTGCTCGGCAATGCGCGCAAAATCACCGGGCAGGCTGGCAAACCCATGGCTCAGCTCATACAATGCCCGTTCCATATGCATGCGACTCTGAGCTGGCAGGAGACCAAGGGGCAGCCGCAGCAGCCCAAGGCCAAATCGACCAACTTGAACGGCTGTCTGTTCAATCGTATCGTACAGTGGATCGTTGTGGGATGAGCGGGTAGACATAGTACCCTCCTCCAAACAATTATCGTTACGGTCGCCAATCGACCGCTTTCACTGCAAACTTGTCACCAGACCGGCATATTTCTCGGTCAAGACGCGGGCATGCTCTTCACTGGTACCTTCTGCAATCACATGAAAGAACGGCCCATCAGGGTCGGGTAAGATCAGCACCCATTCCTGGCCCAATTCGATCTTGATACCGTCAATCTGCTCGCCATGTCGCTCGTGGTATTGTTGATTGAGGATTCGCATCACCTTGCCCTTGCTCTCCCACCGGCATGGGACACGGGTTTGCCAGAGGTAATAAGGTGGTAGATCGGCCAATACCTCGCTGAGTCTGGTTTGGTTAAGGGTAAGCAGCTCCATCAGCCGGGCAATCGCAAACATTCCATCGGCAACGGGGTAGAAATGTGGGAAGATATAGTTGCCTGTCCCATCACCAAGCAAGAGCAGATCGGGGCGTTCAGCGGCTAGATTCATCAACGCGCCGACATTGGCGCGAGTACGGATGATACTCCCACCGTAGCGGGCAGCGATCTGCTCAAACGCCCGTGGTGCAGTCACCGGTACGGCCACAATCCCACCGCCATTGGCGCGCATTGCCAGTGCCGTGATGGCTGCCAATGCGCGTAGCGGATGCAACCGGTGCCCCTGATCGTCAATCAGGAAAATTTTCTCGCCACCGGGATCGAGCCGTACCCCAAATTGCGCACCAACGACCGGCGTAATCTTGGTCAACCGGGTCATTGCTGCCTCAAAGTCAGCACTTGTCTGAAAGACCATGCGTTCATCGAGGTAGACATTCAACTCCACTGCATCAGCCTGCATGCGACGCAAAATTTCAGCCATGACCGTGCTGGTGCTGGTGTTTGCGTAGTCGATTACGATAGGGAAGCCTTTGCCAAAGGCGGCATTTTGTCCCAGGGCTTTCATAAATGCCGCCCGATATGTCTCTTCAACATCTTCCCCATAGAAAATACGACCGATCTCATCGAGGTAGGCCCGGCGGTAATCTTCACGGAAAAACGTGTTCTCAATTTTTCGTTCGGTAGCACTGTTGATGTCGAGACCGAGATGGTTGAAGAACTTAATTTCAGCAACCCGATTGTCGAAGGGCGAGATACGCACATGAACACCACCAGCCGCACCACTGGCGTAAGTATAGTAGCGGGCAATCGGAATCGGGACATTACGCAGGTCACAGACGTTGATCCCGGCCGAGGGCAAACCGGCGATGATAGCCCGTTTGAGCATACGAGGCGTAAAGTGGGCGTCACGGTTAATGGTAACGGTTGAGCCGCGAGGGAGAGTAGCACCGTAAGCTGCACCCAGGCGGGCACACATTTCGGGTGTAATCTCGATGTTGACCAGGCCGGTGATCCCGTAGCGCCCGAATAGCACACGCCGACCCTGACTGCCCCAAATAATACTGGACGTGACCGTCGCGCCTTCATCAACTTCTTTTGAAGGCCAGATTTTGACATTCGGCTGCACAACGGCTCCGGCACCGATTTGTACGCCGTCACCGATTACAGCCCCTTCAAAAATCATTGCCCGTGAACGGATATTGCACTGACGCAAGACAATCGCGCCGCGTAGCTCGGCTCGTTCGCCGATGTAGGAATTGCGCCAAATGATCGAGCGGTCGATGTTGGCCCGGCTATCAACGATGGTGTAATCGCGGATGACCGATGGCCCATGAATGATTACCCCACCCTTAATCTTGGCGCCATGACCGAGATAAATAGGGCCGTGCAGTTGAGCGTCAGGGGCAATTTCAGCATCGCGATCAATCCAGATGTCGCCACCGATATTGTGACCGATACGCGGCAGATTCACCTTTCCAGACAGATAATCGCTACACGCCCGCATGTATTCCTCGATGGTACCAACATCCGTCCAATATCCGTTGGCAATATATCCGTAAAGACGGTCGTTACGGTGCAGCATGCGCGGAAAGACATCTTTTGACCAGTCGGTGACTTTGCCGCGTTCGATATAGCTAAAAATTTCAGGATTGAAAACGTAGATACCTGTATTGACCGTATCTGAGAAGACCTCACCCCAGCTCGGTTTTTCAAGTAATTGGCGGATGCGCCCCTGTTCATCGGTAATGATGACGCCATAGTCAAGCGGATTGGCCACGCGAGTCAGGGTAATTGTGGCGGTTGCGCCAGACGCAATGTGATATTCAATGATTTGCGTGAGGTTGAAATCGGTTAGCGCATCACCAGAAATGACCAAAAATGGTTCTGTTAGCAGATGTTCAGCATTTTTGACACTACCGGCGGTACCGAGGGGCACTTCTTCAAGAGAGTATGTAATATTAACACCATACGCACTGCCATCGCCGTAGTAATCCTGGATCACATTAGCCAGGTACTGCACGGTAATGATAATATCGGTAATTCCGTGCAGTTTGAGCAATTCAATAATATGCTGCATCACCGGTCGATCGACCAGTGATACCATCGGCTTGGGGCGATTGATCGTGAGCGGTCGCAGGCGAGTGCCCTCGCCGCCGGCCATCACAACAGCTTTCATGGCGGCTCCTGCAAACTGTCGATACCGCGACGACAACCAGGCTGCGCGGCGGAGGGGCGGGATACCACAACAGCACCCTCAGTATATCATGGTACGAACCTGCCCGGCAACCTCTTGCCGAAAATGTTCTCTCGTGTTATACTCGCCGAGGGGGGACGTGGCGGAATGGCAGACGCGCATGACTTAGGATCATGTGCCGCAAGGCGTGTGGGTTCAACTCCCACCGTCCCCACCACCTGAGCACCGTGTAGCGTATCTATGCTACACGGTTTTTTGCTGTAGTTCGGTATACAGGCTCAATGCGATTCGACGCCGTTCATTATCAATACTGAGAATTACCCCCTGCACCTCGCGACCAGGGACAAACTTTTGCGGCAACGGTTGTTGATCGGGTGGAATGTGGCTGATATGAGCAAGACCCTGCACGCCGGGTACTAGTTCGATAAATAAACCAAAGCCGGTGATCCCGGTAACGATGCCCTTTACCTGCATACCAACCGTAAACCGTTGGCTAACGTCACGCCATGGATCAGGACTGAGCCGACGGATGCTCAGGTTGACACGGAGACGTTCTTCATCAATGTCGGTAATCATCGCCCGTACTATCTGGCCGGGTTGAAGCGCCTGGCGAGCATCACCGAGCCAGCGCCAGTCAATTTCCCCGACGTGGACGAAGCCCTCAACACCGCTCACGTCAATCACGGCACCGTAGCGTAGCACTCGCAGAACGGTACCTTCGACCACTTGTTCAATGCTCAGTTGTGCCAACCGTTTTCGGCGTTGTTGCAGGCGTTCGTTGTCTAACGTTGGCAGCACAATAGTCGGTACTTGACGATCCTGGTCGGTTGTGGTCGATGTCGCCGAGGTCTGACGGAGCGCAGCTAGACAGCGGGTCGCATGGTGACGAATTTCGGCACTGGGATCATGAGCGGCGATATGGCTCATCAGTGGCATACTCTGCTCGTCGTGCCATTCAGCCAGAATGCTCAACAACTTCTTAATCAGTGCGCGATTTCGTACTGTTGCCCGCTCAAGAACGTTGCGTAAGGCGGGTGCCGCAGGCCGGTAATCGACAGTATGGAAAAAGCGAATGACCTCGTTGAGCAAGTGGCTGCCTTCTTCGTTGAGTAATGGGATGAGCGCTGGTGCGGCTTCGACGGCATGCAGTTGGATCAGAGTCCGCACTGCAAGAGTACGTAATCCGACGACATAACAGGCAATTTCGATGAGTAATGGAACGGCGCTGCGAGCCTGCAAACGGGCGAGCGATTGCATTGCAACGCTAGCGGCACGGCTAGGAATGTGTTGTTGAGTTGTATGCTGGGCAATACATTCTTCCAGAAACTTGAGTAAGCCGGGAATGGCAGCCGACACATGAAGCAGACCGGCTGCTTCAGCCGCAGCAATGCGTATGACCAGATGGGGGCTGTTTAGGAAATCGGGGATCGCGCTTGCCAGCGTGTGGTCACCGAGGCGAGCCAGTGCCACAATTGCCGCAGCGACAATTGGTGGTTCAGGGTCATCAAGACATGCGCTAATCTGGTCTCGGGCATCGCTAACAAGTCGTCGGCCTAGCGTGCGGATAGCCGCCGCCGCCACGAATGTCTTTGGATCGTCGATGGCGGCCAGCAGCGTGTCGATAACCACAGGTGAGAGCGGTTTCTGACTGTAGCCGATTGCTTCAGCCGCAACTTCACGTACCACTGGGCGCGGATGGGTCAGGGCGGGAAGCACCAGATCGGGATCAACATTGAGGTTGACCAACCGGCTAGCAGCTCGTGCCCGTACCAGTTGGTCACGAGAATGGATTGCTCGCGCCAGCTCTTCGAGTTGGTCGGTCATTAGCTCACTAAGCCGTTTGCGGTCATTGGCCGTATCACCTTCGTAATCATCGAGATGACTCATAGGCTGCTCTCGTGGTATGATGCCTCACCGGCGAGCAAATGGCGCTGAACTTTGCCAAGAGCATTGCGCGGGAGCGCACTGACAAAGCGAATGCGCCGTGGTCGTTTGTATGCAGCCAGATACTGCCGACAGTGTGCGATGAGTTCATCAGCCGTGACCGGTTGCTCATTCGTTACCACCGCGGCCACCGGTATTTCGCCCAAATCGGGATCGGGCTGACCGTACACGGCGCATTCGACAACTGCCGGATGTTGAGCGAGGACTTCTTCGACCTCACGGGGATAGATGTTGAAGCCGCCACTGATAATCAGCTCGTGGCTACGGCCGGTGATGTGGAAGTAGCCATCGTCGTCGACGAAACCTAGATCACCGGTGTTGAACCAGCCATCAGCCGTGAAGACAGCAGCAGTTGCTGTTGGGTTGCGCCAATACCCTTGAAACAGATGCGGTCCACGGACCTGAATCTCGCCGATCTGACCTGCCGGTAACGGTTGACCGGTCACGCGATCAACGATGCGCGCCTCTTGACCGGGAAACGGCATACCAACGCTGCCAGGCCGTCGTTCACCGTAGTACGGGTTGGTCAGGTTCATTCCTGTCTCGGTCATGCCGTAGCGTTCAAGGATTTGCTGACCGAAAAGCGCGGCAAAATCGGCAAATGTTTGCGGGCTGAGTGGTGCCGACCCCGATACAAAGAGGCGGATATGGTGTTTCGGAACCTCAGAGCGTCGGGCAACTTCTATCAAGCGCACGTACATCGTCGGTACCCCGAAAAAGAGGGTAATTGCCGGATCATTCATCCGCTGGAGGGCAATTTCAGCATCAAAACGGGGGTGCAATTCAAGACTGGCGCCGCTGCGGATGGTACCGTGCACTCCCACACCCAAACCATGAACATGGAAGAGAGGCAGCATGAGCAGCAAACGATCAGCTTCCGTCCACTGCCAGGCGTTAAGCACGGCATCACAATTGGCTGTCAGGCTGGCATGAGTGTGTACTGCCCCTTTTGCCCGACCGGTCGTACCCGATGTGTAAGCGATCAGTGCCATCTCGTGGGCCGCTGGCGGGTCGAACGACGTGGGGTCGGTTATCGGTGCACCACACAACTCTGCCGACGGCTTCAGCACATAAGGCCGGTTGGCCGGCATTGCTGCGCTCAAGATGGCTTCATTATCATCGGTTGCTACCACAATTGTTGGCGCCGAATCGCTCAACAGATGGTTCAGCTCGGTGTGTCGATACTGCGGATTGATCAGCACAACTGCGGCACCGGCCAGTTGCGCGCCGAAGTAAGCGGCAATAAAAGCAGGGGTGTTCGGCAGGGCCAGCGCAATGCGGTCGCCACGCTGAACACCGAGAGCCTGAAAGCGTGCGGCCCAACCGGCTGCCGCTCCGGCCAATTCGGCATAGGTGATGGTATGTCGATCCTCGACAATGCACGGTCGATCAGGCGTGCGCCTAGCATAGTGCAGCAGGGTAGCAATGATCGGCAACGATGACATGATACTCTCCGCAGAAGTGTAAACCTTCCGGCAATACCGATGTACTAATGTTGTATTGCATTATAGCGATCCCGATACCGTTCTTGAGTTACAAGATCACGACGAACGGCGAAGCTCTCACGAGCCTCGCCGTTCGATCAGTGAGCGGATCAGATGTTCTTATTTATCGCGCTTTGCCTCGCCGAGCGCAGCCTGGGCGGCAGCCAGACGGGCAATCGGTACACGGTAGGGCGAACAACTGACATAATTAAGCCCAACCCGATGGAAGAACTCAACGCTGGCCGGATCGCCACCGTGTTCTCCACAAATCCCCACCTTAAGGTTTGGTCGGGTGGATCGTCCTCGTTCGGTGCCGATCTGTACCAGTTGCCCGACGCCGCGCTGATCAATGGTCTGGAACGGATCGTCTGGAATCAGCTTCTTTTCGACGTAGATCGGCAGGAAGCGACCTGAGTCATCACGCGAGAGGCCAAGCGTGGTTTGCGTCAGGTCATTCGTACCGAAGCTAAAGAATTCGGCAACCTGAGCAATTTCATCAGCCACCAAGGCAGCGCGTGGCAACTCGATCATCGTACCGACCAGGTACGGCACTTCGATCCCGGCTTCAGCAAAGACCTCGCTAGCAACGCGCCGGACAATCTCCTCTTGCAGCTTCAGTTCGCTTACGTAGCCAACCAGCGGGATCATCACTTCGGGGTAGACGTCGATCCCTTCTGATTTCACCTTTACCGCTGCCTTGAAGATGGCTCGGGCCTGCATTTCGGTGATTTCGGGGTAGAGGATGCCCAGACGGCAGCCACGGAAGCCCAGCATCGGGTTAGCTTCGCGCAGGCTTTCTACGCGGGCCTTGACCTTCTTTGGATCAACGCCGAGTTTGGTCGCCAGTGCCTCAATCTCTTCGTCGTCGTGGGGCAAGAACTCGTGGAGCGGCGGATCAAGGGTGCGGATCGTCACCGGTAGTCCGGCCATTTCACGGAACAGACCCTCGAAGTCGCCCTGCTGAAGTGGTTCGATCTTGGCCAGTGCCGCTCGCCGCTCTTCAGGGGTATCGGCGAGGATCATCTCGCGCATTGCATCAATGCGATCACCTTCAAAAAACATATGCTCAGTGCGGCAAAGACCAATCCCCTCAGCGCCAAATTGACGTGCAACACGTGCGTCGCGTGGAATATCGGCGTTGGCGCGTACACCGAGTTTACGGAACTCATCGGCCCACGACATCAGGGTCGCAAAGTCGCCGGAGAGTTCTGGCTCGACCGTCGGCATCTGGCCCGCGAAGACTTCACCACTTCCACCATCGATCGTAATCCAGTCGCCCTTGCGAATAACGGTACCGTTGACCGTCATCATCTGTTCGGCGTAGTTGATCCGCAGATCGCCGGCGCCGGCCACACACGGTTTGCCCATCCCACGAGCGACAACCGCAGCATGTGAGGTCATCCCACCACGTGCTGTCAGAATGGCCTGGGCAGCCACCATACCATGGAAGTCTTCCGGCGCCGTCTCGATCCGTACCAGAATGACCTTTTCACCAGTCTTGGCCAGTTCTTCGGCTTCATCGGGATCAAACACAGCTTTACCGGACGCTGCACCAGGTGACGCTGGTAAACCAACGGTCAACGGCTGCGCATCTTTACGCGCAGCGGGATCAATCATGGGGTGGAGTAATTGATCAAGCGCGTGCGGATCAACCCGTTGTACAGCCGTTGCCTTATCGATCAACCCTTCGCGCACCATATCGACCGCGATCTTCACAGCGGCGGCGCCGGTGCGTTTGCCGGTGCGGGTTTGAAGCATCCACAGCTTACCGCGCTCGATGGTAAACTCAACGTCCTGCATGTCTTTGTAGTGGCGTTCAAGCTGCTTGGCAATCTCGTGGAACTGGGCGTACACCTCTGGCATCTCTTGCGCCAGTTTGCTAATAGGCTGTGGTGTGCGGATACCGGCCACCACGTCTTCACCCTGAGCATTTACCAGATATTCGCCGAAGATTTCGGGGTCGCCGGTACTGGGATTGCGGGTAAAGGCCACACCGGTTGCCGAGTCGTTCCCCATATTGCCGAAGACCATGGCCTGAACGTTGACAGCCGTACCTAGATTGTCGGGAATCTTGTTAACGCGACGGTAATCGACGGCACGGCGACCGTTCCACGAGCGGAAGACTGCGGCAATCGCAGCGCGCAACTGCTCGAACGGGTCTTCGGGAAAATCTACGCCGACGTCTTCTTTGATAATCGCCTTGAATTTTTCTGCCAGCGCGAGCAGTTCCTCGGTGGTCAGATCGGTATCTTGCCGTTGCCCGTGGCCTTTTGCCTCCTCCATTTCGTGCTCGAAGCGGTCACCGTCAACGCCAAGCACAATCTTGCCGAAGAGTTGTACGAACCGGCGGTAGGCATCGGCGGCGAAACGTGGGTTATCGGTAAGACGGGCCAATCCTTCACGGGTCTCCTGGTTCAAACCGAGGTTCAGCACGGTATCCATCATACCGGGCATCGAAAACTTTGCCCCAGAACGGACTGATACCAGCAATGGGTTGGACGGATCACCGAATCGCTTGCCGGTTTGAGCCTCGATGTCTTTCAAGCCTTCCAACACCTGCTCCCACATCCCTTCGGGGAACTGTTGGCCGTTCTCATAGTAGGCATTGCATGCCTCTGTTGTAATAGTAAAACCCGGCGGCACCGGCACCCCGGTTCGTGTCATCTCGGCAACACCAGCCCCTTTGCCGCCCAAGAGATCGCGCATTGAAGCGTTTCCCTCACGGAAGAGGTAGACCCATTTCTTTGTCATAATCTGGTTCCTCCCTAATGCGTCTTTTGTTGAAATCGTGATAGCTGCGCACGCTAGAAAGTGCTCCCTTCCCCGGAACAACTCGGAAGTAGTCTCAAAACAAATTTTTCAGTTGGCCGGTTTGGTCGCACCCCCATGGTACGACGCTGATCTAAGAACGCAATTGTAGATAACGCAACTATACCGCGCTGTATCGCAACTGTCAAAAGGTAGGTACAATAGTAGAAATGGTGGTATGGTGTTACAACATCTAGTGGAGTGGTAAGCAGAGTGTACCCGATCGTGGGTTTGAGAGCGTTCCTGAAGAATGTTCCCATGACCTATGACTTGGAAGGGCAGGCCTCTAGAACGTTTCCTGCAGCCGCGTAAGGGTACGGCGCTGCTGTGCGCCTACCCCGTGTAATGTCTGTCTCGCCCACAGGTGGTCTTCGATGGAGGATAATCATCTGTGGAAGAACGTTACAAGTCCCCGTTCATTGCCGCTGGTGGCGAGGTATTGCAGGCGTTGTTCCAACGCAATAATACCACGCACGAGGTCTATCCTCTTCTCTGAGCATGCGAGCCTCTAGCCTGCCCAGTGACGTATAATGTGCTCAAAAGGAAAGGAAGCCGCTACCAATGCAACTCGATTGGGAACGAATCAGGTTACCAGCCGATACAATACGGTTAACAACGATTGACGCCCACGCTGCTGGTGAGCCATTGCGTATTGTGACTGCAGGGTTACCAGAACTTGTCGGCCACACGATGCTAGAACGGCGTCGCTTCATGCGCGACCACTTTGATTATATTCGACGGGCTTTGATGTGGGAACCGCGCGGACACTACAACATGTATGGTTGTGTAATCACACCTCCGGTAAGTGCCGAAGCTGATCTCGGCGTGCTATTTATGCACAATGAGGGTTACAGCACGATGTGCGGCCATGGCGTGATCGCACTGGTTACCGTGCTCGTTGAGAGCGGTGCGGTGAAGGGAAATGACCACCATGCTTCAGTGACGCTCGACACTCCCGCTGGGTTAGTTCACGCAACGGCAGATATTGAGCAGGGCCATGTGACAAGGGTGTCGTTCCGCAATGTCCCATCATTTGTGTACAGGCGCGATCTCGTCATCGATGTGCCAGGCTACGGTCAGGTCACATGCGATATTGCCTGGGGTGGTGCGTTTTACGCTGTACTTCCCGCGGCACAGCTTGGTTTGCGCGTTGAGCCGACACAAACGGCAGCACTTGTTGCGGCAGGCGAAGCGATCAAACAAGCCGTCAATGCCGTATTACCAGTTCAGCATCCGTATGAACCTGATCTGAGCTTTCTGTACGGAACTATCTTGACCGATAACGCTGAAGACCCTACTCATCACAGTCGCAACATCTGCGTCTTTGCCAATGCCGAAGTTGATCGCTCACCAACGGGAACTGGTGTCTCGGCACGTCTGGCAATTCACTATGCCAGAGGTGAGATCGAGCTTGATCAGACGATAGCCGTGGAAAGTATTCTCGGTCGGCGTAGTATCTTCAGTGGGCGAGTTGTCGCACAGACCCAGATCGGCTCATATCCGGCTATTATTCCCGAAGTGAGCGGGAGAGCTTTCATTACCGGTCGCAGTGAATTTGTCATTGATCCGCGTGATCCACTCGGTGAAGGATTCTTAGTTGATCAGGTTATGATGTAACTTTTCAAGGCAGGTTCTCGCCTCTTTGATCGGGAGGTGAGTCAGCAGTTTACGCTTCCAGAGTACAGGTGCATCGTCTATTCCCTTCTTACGAGGGTGTATTCAACCGACGTGAAATCAGGCAAATAATTTCATCGGCGCTCTCTTCAATCGATTTATCGGTAACATCAATCGTCGTCCAACCATTCTTTCGGAATGTTTGTCTGGCCCATTCCACTTCCTCGTGGGCTGCTTCGAGATTGGTGTATGTGCCACCGAGGTTGACACCCATGCGGCGTTGGCGCCAGCGCCGACGGGCAGCAATCTGCTCGGCTTCGACGATTAACCCGATCACTCGCCGTCGATCAATCTGAAACAAGGTCTCAGGGAGCGGAATATTGCGTACCAGCGGCACATTGGCGACTTTCCACCCCAACACTGCCAGATACATACTGAGCGGGGTTTTGCCGACACGCGAAATCCCAACCAGCACAATATCGGCCTGATGGAGTTCGTGTGGTTTGTTGCCGTCGTCATGGGCAACGGTGTATTCAATTGCCTCCAACCGTTCAAAATAGGTCGAACGGCGTGGTTGATACAACCCCGGCTTGCCAATCGGTTCTTTTTGCAAGACGGTCGCTAATCGTGACAGGACACTTCCCACCAGATCGATTTCGGCTACCCCCATTTCGCGGGCCAGGCGCATCAGTTCACGTCGCAGCACCGGTTCCATCAGCGTATGTAAAATCGTGCCATTGTTTTGGGCAGCCTGTGTTACGACTTCGGTAATCTGATTCAGATCGCGGACATTAGGCACGATGATGAGTGGAACTTCAGCTCCTTCAAATTGGGAAAGTGTCAGGCGAGCAACCTGTTCACCAACCGCGCCCGCACCACCAGACACGATATAGAGGGGTGGCGCCGTTTGAGAGTTTGAGAGTTCGCTCATTCGCAAACGTTTCGTAATCTACAAATGGTCGCTTGTTCGGCACAATGACTCGTAGACGAAAGGGTATAGTTATTGGTATGATACCACTAAACTAGCGAGCTGCACAGCGGGAATGAGGTATGGAAATCTTTTCAATTGACGGTGCACAGATTCATGCGATTGATGTCGGGCCGCGTCATGCGCAACTGGCCGTGCTCATTCATGGCTGGTCAAGTTCATCATTTGCAATGTCACCACTGATTCCCATACTGAGCCGTCGTTTCCGCTGTGTAGCTGTTGATCTTCCCGGCTATGGTGAGTCACCACCACTGCGTGAACGGGCTACCATTGGGCGATATGCGCAGATTATTGGTCGCCTGATCACCGGCTTGAGCGAGCACCCGGCAGTGTTAGTTGGTCACTCAATGGGTGGCATGATCAGCGCCACGCTTGCATTGCAGGTTCCGCAACTGGTTGATCGGATGGTCCTCCTCTGTCCAACCATCTCTGGTCGTTTATCGTTCTGGATCAATACATTCGTCTCACCGATCACGATGATCGAGCGTATTCCGCTCCTGGATCGGTTTCTTTCGTTGCTTGAACCATCGATGCTGTACGTCACCGATAGCCTAATGAAACCGGCGTCATTTGCCGAGCGTTCAGCAATCAGTGAAGCCGATTACTTGCGCCTGCGCGCTGATGCTCGCCGACCTGGGCAGGGTCGGGTACGGGCTGAATGTTTCGTTGCGATGCGCAATCAGGACTTAAGTGGGCGGTTACGTGAGCTTGAGACGCCAGCGTTAGTCATCTGGGGGGCAGAAGACAATACGGTGCCTTTGCGCGATGCTGGTGTCATTGCCGATGAGTGGACTTCTGCCGATCTCCGCATCATTCCGAAAGCGGGTCACTGGCCACATTTCGAGACACCAGAAGTGACAATGCGCTATATTGCCAGTTACCTGGGATTACCGTCAATTATCGGCGAACCGGATGTGTTAGTGCAACCGGCAGAAGTGACGACCCAGATCGCCGAGTTTCTCGCGAATTCGCAAATTGGTAATGGCTTAAACCTTGCGCAGCGTGTCCGGCTGGCGGCCCATTTAGAGCGCCGACGCTACGCACCAGGGACACTGGTGGATCGGACAAATCAGGAGTCAACCGATCTGTATCTGGTGCAAGAAGGATCATTAGAGATCTGGAGTCCGCCGATAGAAGGTGATCCCGATAGCCAGCGCTTGTTGATGACTGTTGTCAGTGGGCAAATTACTGGCGAGATGTCGTTACTCGATGGTGGCAGGCGGAGTGCTGATCTGCGGGCCGGTGAAGATGGGGTGACCCTGCTGGCATTGCGACGGGAACGACTACGGGCACTGGCTGAAGATGATCCTGCGCTCGGGAATGCGGTGCTGTGGAATATAGCCACTGCCCTTGCTTTACGATTACGCCTGGCTAACTGGCAACAACAAGGGTTGGTGCGGCAATTGCAGGTGCTGCGGCAGGAGGAGTTACAATAGTTTTGTCTGAAGCCAGCGCTGTCAGTTCGCTCGTCAATTAAGAAAAGGTACTATCCTATGGCAAAGCTAACGTATAAAACGGATGAGCATTCGTGGTGGCAACGGGCAGTCATGGTTAGCGGTGATGGATTGGTCTTTATCATCTTTGCCTTACTAGGTCGCAGTTCACATGGTCTGGTCGATGAGCATCCGCTGCTGGCAGCAGTGCGCGTAGCGTTCCCATTTTTCCTGAGCTGGCTACTGGTTGCGCCGTGGATCGGTGTCTTTCGCCAACACCCGCCCTTACGTATGATCGGTCTCACACAAGTAGCATGGCTGATCACCTTGCCGGTGGGTCTCGGTTTGCGTTGGTTGCAACTCGGACGGGCAAGCCCGCTCAGTTTTGCGCTGGTTACGTTCCTGACGGTGGCTATCTTGCTCGTGATCTGGCGTGGTAGCTACAGTTGGTGGACAACGCGCCGGGCCGGGTAATCTCAGATGGTCAGGTGTAGAACGTCGGGGCCTGGCGATCGCAGGATGGATGCAGGGAAACAATCGGGATTGCACTAACATAGGTGGGCGGGAAGCCTGGCAACCCGCCCCAAATAATGAGCCACATAGAGCGCCGACCCTCTACTACACACTAACCTCTAGCTCGAGTGGTAAGCGTTCATCGATCCAGTAGCGCAAACTGGGGTAACGCAGCTCGATTCCCAGATCATGGCGCATACGAGCGTTACTCAATCGCACCGAAGAAGTCAACGCCCCGATCACCGAGCGGTCGATACCGGCGCGGATACCGATGCTGGGATCAAAGGTGCGTGGCGGTAGCATACCGAGCCGACGACGTACCTCACTGACAATCTCAATCAGACGTAGAGGTTCGTCATCGCCAACGTTGTAAATAGCTCCGATCTGACCAACCTCGGCAGCACGAATGAGCACTTCCAGCGCATCATCAATGTGAATATGGGGAACAAAATTGCGCCCATTCCCATAAATCGTCAACTGACCGCTGGCAATCGCCTCTAGTGGATCGCGATCAGGTCCGTATACCGTTGCCATCCGCAAGATGATTGCTGGAAAGCGATATGAACGCACCGCTTGCAGCACCATCTGTTCGGCAGTGGCCAGAATCGTACCAAGAGGGTATGAAGGTGCAACCGGACTGTCCTCATCTACCCAACTTTCACCCTGATCACCGTAGGGGGCGATGCCCGACGTCCACAGATAGGTACGCACAGTGCGAGCACGGACAGACATCGCGATCAGGTGTTGGTTGCCATCAATGTACAGTGCACGGAGGAGCGCTGAGCCATCGATCGGCATCCGATTGGTGAGGTTGAAAACGACTTCTATGTCGTCGGTAATACCATCAATCGTTTCGGGGCGAGTAAGATCGCCGATCCAGACGGCCATTCCGCGAGCGGCAAGACGCTCAACAACCGGGTCTTCGGCGCTGGAGACAAGACCGCGCACGCGATGGCCGGCAGCCAGGAGGCGGGCAGCCAATCGCGAACCGATGTATCCCGCTGCGCCGGCAATCAGATAATTCGTCATACGTCACCTCGTCGTGTGGGGGCGGGTGACTTCTCTGACACCGCCCAACTTATAGCAGGCTGCACATCGGTAAGTGCGGTGCTTGTCTGTAAACGTGCAGCAGGTTAGTGTTCATTGTAACACCGGCAAGCGCGCATGGCTAGCGGAAATTTACCTGGCAAAAGGTGGGCAAAGAGTGGACGATCTATGAGGGATAGTAGATGTGGGTAGGCAAAGGGATGATCTCTGCCTACCCAGTGCAGGGTACGGTAACGGAGGTTCTGCTTATCTTACGGGAGCCGCTCGTAAGCTGGGAGCGTCAAAAATTCAACAAACTCGGAGTCGGTTGTAATTTCATCAAACAGCTCGGCAGCTTCTTCATAGCGGCCATCTTCGTAGGCGGGGCCGAGAATCTCGCGTACTTTCGCCAACTCTTCAGGCAGCATCTGGCGGAAGAGTTCTACCGTAACCTTACGACCATCCTCGAGCACACCCTTCGGACTACGGATCCACTGCCAGATCTGGGCGCGCGAAATTTCAGCGGTAGCAGCATCTTCCATCAAGTTGAAGACGGGAACACAACCATTCCCGGCCAGCCAGGAACCGAGATACTGAATGCCAACATTGATGTTCAGACGCATGCCCTGTTCAGTAATCGGTCGTTCTGGCCCAAAGGCCAGCAGATCGGCTGCGGTCACCTGCACATCGTCACGCTGGCGGTCAATCTGATTGGGTGTGGGCATCAAGCGATCAAAGACTTCCATTGCCACCGGTACCAGGCCGGGGTGTGCCACCCATGTACCATCGTGACCATCGGACGCTTCGCGTTCTTTGTCAGCACGTACCTTCGCGAGCGCGGCTTCATTTGCGACCGGATCATTCTTGATCGGAATCTGAGCGGCCATGCCACCCATAGCGTGCGCACCGCGGCGATGACACGTCTTGATGGCCAGGAGCGAGTACGAACGCATAAAGTGAGTCGTCATCGTTACTAACGCCCGGTCGGCCAGGCAGAAATTGGGATCGTTGCGGAACTTCTTGATACACGAGAAGATGTAATCCCAGCGTCCACAATTCAGACCAGCCGAGTGCTCACGTAGCTCATAGAGAATTTCGTCCATCTCGAAGGCGGCGAGGATAGTCTCGATCAGAACAGTGGCTTTAATCGTACCCCGTGGAATACCACGTAGCTCCTGAGCCAGGACAAAGATGTCGTTCCACAGTCGTGCTTCGAGATGGCTCTCTAGCTTGGGTAGATAGAAATAGGGACCACCCTGGATGTCAATTGCAGTCTGGGCATTATGGAAAAAGTAGAGGCCGAAGTCGAAAATCGAACCAGAAATCGGTTCGCCATCAACCAGCATATGCTTTTCGTTAAGGTGCCAGCCACGGGGGCGCACAAACAGGATTGCCGGGTTGTCGTTGAGGGCGTAGTACTTACCTTCGGGGCTAGTGTAAGTAATGGTACGACGGAGAGCATCACGCAGATTGATCTGACCTTCGATCTGGTTCTCCCATGTCGGAGTATTGGCATCCTCGAAATCGGCCATAAAGACCTTTGCCCCCGAATTGAGCGCATTGATAATCATTTTGCGGTCAACCGGACCGGTAATTTCAACCCGACGGTCTTTGATCTGGTGTGGAATTGGAGCAATCGTCCAATCACTCTCGCGAATATGGGCAGTTTCAGCGAGAAAATCGGGTCGCTCACCAGCATCAATAGCCCGTTGCCGTTCGGCGCGACGGGCGAGTAATTCGAGACGGCGGCCATTGAAGTGGCGGTGAAGCGTAGCGAGGAACTCGAGAGCCTCTGGTGTAAGTATTTCAGCGTATGCGGGTGTTATCGGCGCAGTAATCGTGACTCCGGCGGGGAGTGGTTGGGTGGTCATGAAACCCTCCTTTCATCATGCGGAAAACATTTCCGTGCGCTATTATACCAGAGAAAGTAACAGTCTATGGCGAGGTGATGTCAAGCAGGAAAAAAGGGAGAGAAGAAGCGATTGGGCGAACGAGGGATGCCGGGCACATTCCGCAGCACGAACCCTGGACTTCCAAAATGGGAATGCCCAAGACTCGTCGCTCAGGTCCGTCACCGACCGTCGGAGCGGCGTCTATACCCGATCTTCAACAGCGCTGACCGCATCATTGGCGCGAGAACGGGGGACTGACCATAGCCACCGCACGCTCCACAGGTTGCTCACTCCGCTCTTGTCTCTCTTCAATCCCACTACAGGATCAGGTAAAACGTTGAAAATCTCTGCAACCCAGGCAGATGGGCTTGACGGGTAACACGAAGAATGATAGGTTGTAGAACAAACGTTCATTCTTTCAGGAGGTGGATGATGAGTAGTCAAACCGTGATGACCACACCAATCGTCTACCCCGACAGTGATGGTATGCCGATGGCCGACAATACGAAACAATTCCGGGCAATCGTCACCATTCAGGGTAATCTCGATGCCATCTTTCGGGAACGGGATGATGTTTTTGTCGCTGGCGACCTGCTCTGGTACCCCGTCGAAGGTCGGCCTGACATTCGCCGTGCGCCTGATGTGATGGTTGTTTTTGGGCGACCGAAAGGTGATCGCGGTTCGTATCGCCAATGGGAGGAAGACGGAATTGCACCCCAAGTCGTGTTTGAGGTGTTATCGCCAAGTAATACGTTGACCGAACTGGCGGCTAAGCAGGAGTTCTACGATACATACGGGGTTGAAGAGTATTATCTGTACGATCCTGACCGTGGGGATATGAGTGGCTGGCAGCGGCGTGATGGGCGGTTACGAGTAATCCAGGAACTTGATGGTTGGGTCAGCCCACGGCTGGGGATCCGGTTTGGTCGTACCGATCAGGGAATGCAATTGTACTGGCCGGATGGCCGCCCATTCGTCAGCTTCGTTGAGCTACAGGCACAAGCCGAGCAGGAACGCCAACGCGCTGAGCAGGAGCGTCAACGCGCTGAGCAGGAACGTCAACGCGCCGAGCGGTTAGCTGCTCAACTGCGGGCACTCGGAATTGAACCTGCTGAGGAGTGAGTGCTGTCTCTTTGGATCAGTGCAGCATATCCGTAAGATGGGCAGGATGTCGTTCTAGTACTTCCCAGTTCGTGAATGGTAGAAGGAGCATAGCAGCACTATCCCGCTGTTATGATGGTATAGTACATACTACCGTCCAGCAGGGAAATGCTGCAAGCTACATCACGCTTATCTGAATATGGCTTCAGGCTCGTGGCGACGACATTTTCTCTTTCTCGTCCTGATCGTTGAGATCACGCAGAATATCGTCGTCACTAAGGTTGAGCGGTACCACCTTATCCCGCATCTCCGCTGGCTCCTCATCATCTGCAGGTTCATCCAACGGTGCGACAGTTGTATCTACTTGAGCAACGTACTTTTTGAGGGTCAACAATTGCTTCGCCAGAAGCGGCGCCTGTTCGGCAGTAAGTGCTCGTGCGAGTTCAACATCAAGCAACGCCGAGGTTCCGGCGCCAGGTAAGACCGTCGCACGTTTAACCGGTGCTCCGAGACGGGCAAGCGCATTAAGTGCCTTTCCAACAGCACGATTGTCATCGTGCAGATGAATACGCAATCGACTCACCGGACGACCAAGATTGAGCTTGGCTTCGAGCCATTCAAGTATCATCAGTGTGAAAAGAAAGAGAACTGTGCTGACAATTGCTAACCAACCTAATCCCGTTGCTACAGTCACACCAATACCGGCACATCCCCACAATGTGGCTGCTGTCGTCAGACCACGCACCGTCGTTCCGTGCCGCAGGATTGCACCAGCACCAAGGAATCCAATCCCTGAAACAACATAACTGGCAACTCGCAGTGCATCGCGCTCACCGGTTAGTTCGGGAAAGCCGTATGCACCCGCCATCGTTACCATACAGGCTCCTAAACCGACCAGAATATGGGGACGGAAACCGCTCGCTCGCTCGTGATTCGAGCGTTCGAGACCGATTAATCCGCAGAGGATCATGGTCAGAATGAGCCGAAAAATCAAGTCGAAATTAGCCGGTCCAAGTAAGCGCACTAACTCGATGACTACGTCTTGCATTAGTGTCTCTCCTCTACCTCGGAGTACTGCTATAGGCCACGACCTGCTGATACTATGCGAGGACCTCACGATTTTATGATAATCGATGATTTAACCCAACAATACCGAAAGTTGCATTCAGCAACGACTGAAGTGATTGCTTACGACCCAAAGTACAGCACTAATGACGGGCATGATGTCGTAACAAGTAGCAATTGCAGCGTTTCGATGACTAGAACTCTCTCTCGGAACATGGGTTCTGGCGAAATTCAGAACAGTTAACCGGCAGTGACGCATAGGATACGTGCAGGCAGTTTACCCTCCTGACACGAAGGTTATACAACGGTGCGGCATTATGCTATAAGAGCGTAATCAAAGATCGCGGTTCGTCGCCGCATCATACTGCCGATGGTCGTGCCTAGGCAGTGCCCACAAGTGGGCGCCGATGGGTATGATGCCAACCACGTGGTGCCGGACGCCGGAATGGGTACAGGGCAGGTGCAATGCTGAAACGGACGATGAACGGTAGGGGTGAAAAATTTTTTTCGCCCCTACTGTCCGTCCATCCCGCCAATCCCGTCCATCCGTTGACCCAATTGATACGGACGATGCAATGGGAACGATTGGAGCGACGATGTCAATACGATCACCCTGATTGGCGCCGCACCCACCAGCGACAGCGGATCACCATCATCCGATGACTGGATTGATCACTCGATGATTGCGTCGGATCGTATGTGACGAATGCCAGCACATCATATCGAAGTTTTTGATTAGGCTCTACCGATGTGTATCAGTATAAACTCGATAAACCTCATCGCCATAAAATCGAACGGCGTCATCCGCCATTCTCCGGCAACCGGAGCCGTCCCTCTCGTGCGTCATACTCAAACAGTTCGGCATAACGTCCCCATTCAATTGCAGTATCAAGGGTACGGGTAGCCTCTTCGGTACCCATAAAATCTTCCAGCTCCGTGAGGAATCTTTCACGGGGCGCACGGTGGTCGGGGCGTGTGGAGAGGACACGCCGGATGTGTGCTATCAACGGAACGCGGTTAATCAGGTGTTCAGCAAAGATCACTTTCCGTTCCTGAATATCGCTCCGGGCCAGTTTCACACCTTCCGGCAACAGGTTAATATCCCCCTCGCGAATCTGTGCAAAGCCCAGTAACTCGGCTGCATCGATAAGCGGGAACAGGTCATCCACGTCGAGTTGCATACCTGCAGCCAATGCTGGCAGATCGCCACGTCCCTGTCCTGAACCTGATTCTACCTGTTCGATGAGACCGATGATTTGCGCTACGTCTGCTTCCGGCAGACGCATTCCCAAGCTCGTATGCTCGCTCTCAACACCGACGGCGCCAACAACTGTTGCTATCGGGGTCGTCATTGCCCGATAGATTGTCTCGACCCTGGCGAGAAATGCAGAATCTTTGCGATCACGTGGTCGAGGTAAATCAATCTGTTCGTTGCTGATGATTCGTCCGGGATTGGAACTGAGAATGAGCACCCGGTCAGCCATCAGAACTGCTTCTTCAATGTTATGTGTCACCATCAGAATTGCTTTTGTAGGAATCCGTCGTGTTTCCCAGAGATCAAGCAACTCGGTACGCAGGTTTTCCGCCGTCAGCACGTCAAGCGCTGAGAATGGCTCGTCCATTAGCAGGACGTCAGGGTTCGTTACCAGAGCACGGGCGAAGCCGACCCGCTGGCGCATGCCGCCCGAAAGTTCTTTCGGATAGGCGCTCTCGAAGCCATCGAGACCGATCAGATCAATTGCGGCCAGTGCTCGCCGACGGCGCTCACCCTCTGGCACTCCCATCGTTTCCAGGCCCAGTTCCACGTTCTCCAGTACTGTCAGCCATGGGAAAAGTGCAAAGGATTGGAAAACCATCGCCATCCCTGGCATCGGACCGGTTACCAGTCGGTTGCGATAGCGTACTTCTCCGCTCGATGGTGAAATCAACCCGATCAGACAACGGAGCAGCGTTGATTTGCCGGATCCGGAACGTCCCAGGAGAGCGACAATTTCACCTTCCGCCAGGTCCAGATTGATGTTGTCGAGCACCAGCAGATCGTTGCCTTCGGGCGTTTTGAAGAGTTTATGCAGATTGCGGACGCTCAGGATCGTTTTCCCGACGCCAGCTGTCGTCTTCGGTATCAGGGTCGTCGCCATTGTGGTTCTCCTTTCGACTAATCCAGACGGAAGCGCGTCTCAGCCAGCGCGTAGAGTCGGCGCCAGAACAGACGGTTGAACGCCAGCACGAGCATGCCCATCACCAGCATGCCCAAACCGACGTGCGGGTTGAACTCGCCGGTGCTCCAGTAAGCGATATAGGCGCCCAGACCGGTCAGGGTGAGGGTCGTTGCGCCCCACGACACGACTTCAGAGACGATGGACGCATTCCAGGAACCGCCCGAAGCTGTAATTCCGCCGGTGACGAACGCCGGAAAGATTGCCGGAATGATCAGTTTGCGCCACCATGCCCACCCTCGCAGACCAAGCACCCGGGCAGCCTCTTTCAGATCGTTTGGAATGCTGATCGTGCCAGCGATCACGTTGAACAGGATGTACCACTGCGCTCCCAGAATCATCAGCGGCGCCTGAAACAGGTTCTGCGGCAGCGCATAGGTAGCAATGAGTACCACCGCAATCGGAAAGAGCAGGTTGGCCGGGAAGGCAGCGGCAAACTGCGCCAGCGGCTGCACAAACTGCGCGACTCGCGGACGTAACCCAATCCAGACTCCAATCGGAGTCCAGACCAGCGTCGAGATGCCGATCCAGATGATCACGCGCATGGTCGTGAGCAAGCCAAGCCACAGGCACTCCAGGACCTCTGGCCAGGATACTTTGCCCGCAGGAACCATGGGTATAGCGCAGGCGGCGGCCAGATCGCCCGGCGCGCCGACGCGCTCATCACGCAGCACTTCCGTCATCTCCGCACTGACTCTCGTTCCGCCTGCGGTCGCTGCGCACACATCCGACAGCCAGACCGTGTGATCGGGGTTGACCGTGACTCCGACCGCAGCAAAACGGCGGGCAATCTCTGGATTGAGATCGGTATTGATATTTGGGTTTGCCGCCAGAATTTGACCATTGTCGAAACCTAACCCTGGACCAAACATATACGTTGCCAGGAACCATACTGCCCAGAGCGCCGCTGCGATCACGAGCGCATACCAGATCCGGTCAATCGCACGATCAATCGGTCGCAGCGATGGTTGCGGTTCGACGCGCGGACCAGGATGATCACCCGTCAGCCGAACCGGAATGCTCTGGCGGATCGCGGCGCCAAGCGCACCCAGGCTGCTGGCGATCCCCGACCGCTGCAACAAACGCAGCATCCACGATTGTGCAACTTCCTGCGCCTCAGACTGCTCGAACTTGAATTTTTCAGACCAGGCGACGATAGGGCGGAAAATCAACTGGTCGTAGATCAGAATGATTATCAGTAACGTCAGACCGGCATACACCATCGCCGCAACATCCGCCTGCTCAATCGCCAGCCCGACATACGAGCCGACTCCAGGCAGATACTGATCATTGTCGCGCCCGACCACCGAGATGACCTCAGAGGCGACCACAAAGAACCACCCGCCCGATACTGACATCATCGTGTTCCACACCAGACCGGGCATTGCGAAAGGAACTTCCAGCTTCCAGAACTTTTTCCACGGCGAGAGCCGTAACACGGCAGCAGCCTCTTGTAGCTCTCTGGGTGTAGTGATCAACGAGTGATAGAAGCTAAAGGCCATATTCCACACCTGCGAGGTAAAGATTGCAAAGATACTGGCCGCCTCCAGACCGAGCAGGCTGCCGCGGAACATGCCGAGAAAAATCGCCGTTGTCACCGTCAGGAACCCCAGGATCGGCAGTGACTGGAGGAAATCCAGCGCTGGAATGATAACGATCTCAGCGCGCCGCGACTTGGCTGCCAGGGTCGCCACGGTGAACGTGAACAGCAGGCTCAGCAGCACAGCAAGGAACATGCGGAACACCGTCCGCAACCCGTAATAGGGCAGGTTGGCAGGATTTAGAGAAACAGTTAGATCAGGCGTCGTCTCATCGAATGGCTGCGATGCGCCCTGAAACGCAACCGTCAGCAACAGGATCGCCACGATCACCAGCGGGACGACCACAAGGTCCCAGGGCGTCAGTCTGAAGCGCGGGCGCAGCACGCCCGCGTCGGGAAACGTCACGCGCATACGTATCCTCCTGAGATGGTCAAGGCTTTGGCAACGAGATTCCAACATCGAACACAACGTCGTCGTTGTCAGGAGGCTTCTCACAGCCGGTATGGTCTCCGATAGCTGCGCAGGATCAGTGCTGCGTTTAAGATTGCCTGCATATCGCGCTGCTCGATCCACTCAGCCCAGCGCAGGGTGATAGCAAGGCCGCAACACGGCAACAGCCAGAGGAGGAACCGGTCAAGAAGACTGCACTCCGTCTGCGGCAGTGGCGCCTTGAGACGCAGCAGCATCTGTTCGTAGCGCTGCTGTTGACGTACTTTTGCTGTCGCCATTTGAGCCAGCAAATTTGCATGCTGTTTGTCGGGCGTTCGGGCAGCGAGGCGCTGGTAGAGCAGCGCAATGGTTTGATGGTGCAACCAGGCGCGCTGCACTGCGTCGATCAGCAACCACCGGATCGCTGCCCGATGTCGAGTGTAGGCCATTGTCAACATGACATTTGTCAACATGACATTTGTCAACATGACATTTCCCCGTCGGAATACCTTACTGTTTCGCCCTAGTTGGTGCCGATCAGGGTGCTGACCAGATAGAAATAGAGTGCCAGCCCGGTGAAGTCCTTGATGGTCGTGATAAACGGATCGGCGCCAGGTGCGTGATCCAGTCCAAGTTTCAACATCAGCCAAGGCAACATGAAACCCAGAAATGTGGCCAGTGTCACTACTGCGGCAAGCGATAGTCCCACTGCAATGCCAAGTTGTGGCAAACCATTTGGGAGACCCTGCCAGAAATATGCAACAGTGCCGCCGACCAAGCCCAGGACGATCCCCATCAGTGCACCGATTGAGACCTCGCGCACCAGATGCCGTCCGAAGCGTTGCATATTGATATGCCCAAGCGCCAGTCCGCGTGCAAAAATGGTGGTGGACTGGGTGCCCACATTACCGCCCATATCCATAACCAGTGGAATGAACACTGCTGCAGCAAGAATAGATGCCAACACCTCCTCGAACTGTTCGATCAGGCCACCAACCGCAAGCCCACCGAGCAGCGTCACGAAGAGAAACACAATGCGTACCCGAATGGGATACAGGATTGAACCCTGGGTCAGCTTTCGGCTGTACACTTCGTCCTTACGGCGCAAAAGATCGCCCACGCCAGCTTTGAGGTACATCGTTTCGGATGTGTCACGTTCAATCAGATCGATGACATCATCGAACGTTACTGCACCAACCAGACGCTCTTCACTATCCACCACTGGGATGGCCGACAGTTCACTGAATTTGAGCAAACGCGCCGCTTCGAGATCTGGCGCAGTAGCTCGAACGAAGAGACCCGTGCCGGAAAGAAGTTCGCTCACTGATCGACTAGGTGTCTCTCTGATCAATTGACTCAGACGCACAAAGCCGCGATACCGCCGATCAGCGCCTATAACGAAAACAATATCAGTTTCGTCCTGGTGGCGCGGCGAGTCGCGCAACGCCGCAAGCGCATCGGCAACGGTCGCATCTTCACGAACTGCGATATAGTTTGGAGTCATGATTCGCCCGACGCTTCCTTCGGGATAGCCTAGCAGTTCACTTACTGCCTGACGAGCATCCGGGGTCAGCGTCTCCAACAGGCGCTTTGCAACCTCTGCCGGCAGTTCTTCGATCAGGCGAGCGCGATCATCCGGTTCGAGTTGCGCAAGCAGTTGGACACTCTCTGGATCGCCGAGCGCTTTGATCAGATCCGCCTGATCGGGTGCATCGAGATGTTCGAAGAGTTCCAGCGCTTTCCGCTTCTCCAGCATACGAAAGATGGCAACTCTGGCGCGTACATCCAGCTTATTGAAGGTTTCGGCAAGTTCAACCATCGACATGCCGTTGGCGATTGTCTTGATCTCTTCGGGTTTGCTTTTGGCGATGACCGCACTTGTCAGGCTCTGCATGGAAGTTCTCCTTTTATGTTCGTTGTTTAATGTAGCCGTAACGAAATTGTTGTTCTGAACGGAGGTGTAACGTTGTGTGCGTCCTTTCCCCGTTTTCTAGCAGCAAACGCCTGTGAGTTGCATTCAACAATGAGACGGCGCTGCCATACTCCGATCCGACTGTGCGTCCGGCGTCTGCGTTGTCAGTCGATCATTGGTCGTCACACCGTCCGGTGTTGAGCCGTTCTGCGCAAGAGCATTCTTCTGGATCACCTGTCGTACTTCGGCATACGCGCGGGGATACGGTTTGTTCAGGCGAACAAAAGTCATAACCAGCCGTCCCTCCTGATCCAACGTCCAGCGAATGGTCAGCATTGTGGGTTCCTCACTCTCGCCTTCAAATCGAAAAAAGCTGCCCAAGTGGTTTTCTGAAAAGCACAATAAACCTTGCGCACGATCAGATGATCGGCGCCGACCGATATGCACGCCTGATAGAGAGCAAACGCTCTCCCTTCGTCTGCGGATGACGGGCAGACGATTGCAACGTACAATCGCAGATTGTTATCAGAAACTGGAGAGACAGCAGCGCAACGCCGAAGAAGGAAGGATGCAGATACGTTGGTGCGTATCCATCGGGCTTGCGCTCAACAAACAACCCTGGCGAACCCGTCTCGCCAGGGTATCAGGAGGGATGACAGTGAAGGCTATAAGATACTGGCGAGAGGGCGATGCGTCTGGATTGTTATTGCGGCGCGGCGCCGCTGACTACGATGACTACCGTCGTCCATATACACCTCGAACAAAAAACCCTCTGATTGCATCAGAGGGATTGAACGCTTGTGCGAACACTCCCCCTCTGGTTGATCTTAAGCTATCACACAACGTAACGGCCAAAGCGTAGTTACTTTGGCAAAGCCCTTAAGCCGAGCTTGCTGTATACCCCTAAGCGTCTTTCGACGGGTCGGAGCAGTAACCTGTGTTTGTGTGAAGCCGCGCCTACCAGGGAGCAACTTCTCAGTTGGCGTACTGAGTATATCACATGATAATATGCAGTGTCAATACTAATTTTTGACTCAATTTTGGGCCGCCTGATAAGATACTCCCTCCCTGACTAATGGTTTTGTTTGCGTGTCATCGTTCGCGTCACAGGTAGAAAAAACGGGTACAATAGAGGCAATGTACCATAACACGAGGAAGTCTATGACAGAGTATATCGCCACAATTGGCCTTGAAATTCATGCGCATGTGCGCACGCTCTCAAAGATGTTTGATGGATGTAGTACCGATTATGCCGGTGCGCCGCCAAACACGCGGGTGTCCGTTGTGAGTCTTGGTTTACCAGGCGCGCTACCGGTGCTGAATGCTCGCGCAGTGGAGTTAGCTGCCCTCTGCGGATTGGCCTTGGGGTGTCGAGTCAACGAACGCTCGATCTTCGCCCGTAAATCGTACCCTTACCCCGATCTGCCGAAGGGCTTTCAGATTACCCAGTACGATGAGCCACTGTGTAGCGATGGCGCCATCGAAATTCGGACGGCTGCCGGTGAAGTGCGGCGGATCGGCATCGAACGACTCCACATCGAGGAGGATACCGGACGCCTGATCCACAGTCCTGATGGTTCTTCGCTAATCGATTACAACCGCAGTGGAATGCCGCTGATGGAAATCGTCACCCGTCCCGATATTCGCACTCCTGAAGAGGCACGGTTAACGTTTGAGAAGATTCGGCAGATTCTGGTCTGGATCGGCGCCAACAGCGGAAATCTTGAAGAGGGTGCTTTACGCTGTGATGCGAATGTGAGTGTACGCCGTGCCGATTCTGATCGTTTTGGTGCTAAGGTCGAGATCAAGAATATTAATTCGTTCCGTTTTGTTGAACGAGCACTGGCCTACGAGATCGAACGCCAGATTCGCATTCTGGAAGCTGGCGGTGTGGTCGAACAAGAAACGCGCGGCTGGCGCGAGGATCTTGGTCGGACCGAGGGGCAACGCTCAAAGGAGTACGCTCACGATTACCGCTATTTCCCTGAACCTGACATTCCGCCGCTGGTGCTTTCTCCCGATTGGATCGCTGCACGGAAGGCTGAACTGCCTGAATTGCCCGACGCCCGACGCATGCGCTTAATGGAGACTTACGGCCTGTCATGGCAGGACGCCGACTTGCTGACGCAAGAGCGACCGATTGCCGATTACTATGAGGCTGCCGTTGCTGCCGTTCAGCGACCTGACGGTGCGAAAGAGGTTGCTAACTGGGTGTTGAACGAAGGCTTTCGCCTGTTGAAAGATCGGGGTGAGCCACCAACAGCGCTCATTGAACGGATGCCGGTGCAGCGGTTGGCTGCGCTCATCGATCTGGTGCAGCGTGGAACGATCACCCGTGCCGTTGCTAAGCAATTGTTTGAAGAGGTGTTCAATACCGGCGCTGACCCAGAAATCCTGGTTGCAGAACGAGGGCTGACCCAGATCAGCGATGATGATGCGTTGCTGGCAGCGGTACGTGCAGCACTGGCCGATGAAAAAGCTGCTAAAGCGATTGCCGAGTACCGCAAGGGGAAGACGACGGCAATTCAGTTTTTAGTGGGCATGGTTATGCGGGCAACCAAAGGCCAGGCCAACGCCCAGCGAGTACGTGAGTTGTTAGAGGCAGAGCTGCAATGACCCTAACCGGCGATGAGTCTGCCGCGCTGAATCCATTAACGTTAATGGAGTCGGCGCGGGAAAAATATACCTTAGCGCGGGCACGGCGCGAGGTGCCGGAGCTGGCGTTACTCAGCATTCACGGCGCAATCGAGGATACTCTACGGGCACACTTGCTACGGATCGGCTCTCCGGTGGCACTTGGTTCGTTTGCTGGAGTCCTGGAGGCAATGCAAGAACTGTCTCAGGCACCGCTGAGCGCTGAAGAGGCTGATGCAGTGCGACGTCTGCACCGGTTACGTGGTCGCATCGCTCGTGGTGAACATCTCGCGGTGACCGGTGAGACTCTGGCGGCGTACCAACGTCTGGCAGCGATCATTTTGCCACGGTATGGTATCCAGGTACTGCCACCTGCCGAGCAACCATCGCGCTCACGGCCAACCCAGCCGATGCGTGCGCAAACGACGTTGCCCGACGATGAGCCGGTTCGGGTGCGCCTGCGTGACCGCCATACGGTCTATGACGAAGCACAACGTATTCGTTCACTCGGTGACCAGTACAGCACAACTTCTGCCACACGGGTACCGGTCGTTCCATCATGGGTTGCCCCGGTGCTGATCGTGGTCAGCATTTTCATCATTGGGATAGCCGTTGCGTTATTGATCCAGAATCCGGCCCCACAAACATTGCCAACGGTACCGCTAGTTGGTGTATCACCACTTCCAACCGAACAGGTATCGCTAGCAACGGAAACTTCGGTAGCGTTACCAACATCGGCGCCGGTACCGACATCGTCGGGGAGTTCTGGGCTAACAGAAGGCTCGTCAACCGCTGTACCGGGTGGTCTTTCAGTTGGCAGGAAAGCTATTGTCAGCCGCGACATCCCTGCCCTCAATCTGCGGGTTGAGCCGGGGATCAACGCTGCCATTCAAGTCATTCTGGCACCGGGAACTGAAGTTGAAGTAATCGCTGGTCCACTTGAACGTGATGGCCTGACCTGGTGGCAGGTGCGAAGTGCAGGTATCGAAGGGTGGTGTGCTGGCGAATTTTTGCAGAGCATTGAGTGAGGGGAAATGGTACGAAGGTATGGACGCGACGGACGGCTAGCGATCTTCGTCGGTAGTATGCTAAGGATGGATAGATTTGGCAATCCGAGCCGATGATGCAGTGGCCGGATGTAACAGTCATACGTGTTTTAAAACTGGCCGGTATGATCCGCTTATAGGAATCTCACATTGCTACGGTCAGATAGCTGCGGAGCTGAACAGATTGGTCTTCACCCGCGAAGGGGGATCAATACGATTGAACGTCGTGAGTATCATTACCTTAGTATCTGTCTGATGGCACATTTGAGAACAGATTGGTAAGTTGCATTCTAACGCCTCTCTTCGCTATTGCTGCATGCCTATATTGCCAGATCGAATGGCAGATCAATAATGTCGCGCAATCGTTTGCCATCGATCAGGTTCCGCAGCATCTCTTGCTGATCTTCATTGGACGCAACTGCGATCTCCAGTTCATGGAGTGCAATATGATACACACAGTCCAGATCACCGGTTCCGAGCGCTAGAGATGCAATACGTGTCGGTAGTGGTTCAGCAGTAACTGCAACAATGTGTGGGGTATGACCTTTGCGATTCCGGATCAAATTCATTGCCTCTGTTCTGATGTTCTGACTTCTATCACTTCTCATTGTCCACTTGCAGGAAATACTAGCGTGAAGAATTGGTTTTGAACCTTCTTTCTTCCTGAGAGGAGAATACTTAACTATAGCTTGAGCAGGGTCTAAAAGTGTTTCTTCTGCATTAATCTCGTCATCCGAAACTGGGACTCTGGCTATGATTATGTCGGGTTTAATAATATAGTCTACTCCAAAAATAGAAGCAAGTTCTCGATTTGCTCGCACTATTCTTTCAATATCTGCTAAATGTTCATACTGATCAAAGTTTGATATGGTTTTAGATGTGAAAATCCATTTTCCAGGCCTCAAATGATTGAGGAGATTAAAAGCTTCGGAGATAAAATCTCTCGTGATCTCCTCGAATAGCTTACCAGTTTGTTGATCAGAAAGGGGGTCTCGTCGGAAGAAACCACATCCCATTTGTCGCAGAACAGCGGATGCAATAGCTCTGCTCGATTTGCTGCTTGCGTCGGCAAAGTTTGGATAGGATCCTTCAGGTTTTATCCAGACAATCTGCGCACAGATGTGTTCATGATACTTCTTTCGCAAATCAAAGAAGTTCAAACGTCTTGCGTTCTGCGAAGTTTATAACCCCTAGCCCCGTTCCGCTTCCCCACGGGAAGCGGAACGGGGCAAAGTGGGGGCTGGAGCAAAAGAATATTGAACCCCTCCCACGCAATGGTTGCACGGGCGCGGTACGCGCCCAATGAGAAATCTGGGTTCTTGATCAGGCTCTTAGATCTTACAAATCAGCAGAATGGCGTGATGGTTCATCAGTTCTTGTCTTCTTCTGTGCTCGGCTCTGGGTGCTTCTCCTATACTTTTATGGTAATCCAAGCGTAGCAATGTTCGCCGTTTGTCAACTCGCAAGAGTATACAATTGCCGGCGGGCAAGTTTGGAACCCAATAGGCGGATTGGGAAACCGACTTGCAGTAATCTGTACGCCGACTCACACCAATCTGGTATACTTGCGCCATAAGCGTGAGGAGTCACCTATGAAAAGAGTTGTCAGTATTAGTCTTGGCTCGGCCCAGCGTGATTATCACATCACTGTGCAGGTGCTGGGGCAGCACGTCGAGGTGCGCCGTATCGGTACCAATGGCGATATAGCCCGGGCAATGGCACTGGTACGCGAGTTTGATGGCAAGGTCGATGCAATTGGTCTTGGGGGGCTGACACCGGTCTTTCGCATTGGTCGCGCTCGTTATCCGCATCAAGAGGCGATCCACATTGCGGCGCAAGCGCAACGAACTCCGGTGGTAGACGGTGGTGTCGTGAAGAGCACCCTTGAGCGGTGGGCGATTGCGCAGGCAGTAGAGCAGATTCCTGCTCTGCTGCGCTATAAACGAGTATTAATTACCAGTGGCGTTGAGCGGTATCAACTGGCCGCTGCGATCAGTCAGTATGAGCCGGAATTGCGTTTTGCCGATCCAATCATTCACGCTGGCATACCCTTTCTACCACCGCCACGTTCAATCGCACAGCTCGAACTGTATGCTGCAACAGCGCTTCCGATTCTCGCGCTCCTGCCTTACCGCTTTCTCCATCCTGTCGCACTCGGTCAGGAAGGTTTTGACGGGCGCGCCGTTGAACTCTTCCGCTGGGCTGATGTGATTGCCGGTGATTTTGCTTTCATCCGGCGTTTTGCGCCAAACGATCTCACCCGCAAAACCATTATTACTGACGATCCATCACCTGCTGAGATTGAGGATTTACGGCGACGCGGTGTGACAACATTAGTGACGATGACCCCACCGCTAAACGAACAACGTCCGTTTTTGGCGGCTGATGTGCTAGAGGCGATCATCACGGCCATTACTGAAAGTCCTCGTCAGCCTGCTGATGGGGAGGTGATCGATTTTATCACTGCTGCGGGCTGGGGGCCAACGGTGCAAGACCTCAATCCTCGTCCTAAGCCCCGCTTTGCCTTTGTTATCCACCCGTTGCGCACTGAACTGATTGCGAGACATAAACTTTTTCGCTGGACGCGCTATCTCCCACCGCGTCTGGTAGAGGTGGTCGCTGCCCATTTCCCACCCCTGTACCTCTCGCGAATCCGTGGAATTCGCTCGAAAGCGACTGGTGAAGAGGTTGAAGGTATCTTGCTCACACTGGGAGCGACACCTCGCGAGATGATGCGTCGGCCACCGGGCTTTACCTATCGTCGTTTGATTAAGGCGGCCCGAATGGCTGAACGGATGGGTGCTCAGCTTATGGGGCTGGGTGCCTTTACCTCAGTCGTGGGGGATGCCGGGATTACAGTCGCGCAGAAGGTGAATATCGGTATCACATCGGGCAATTCATTGACAGTGGCTGCCACGCTTGAGGCGGCAAAGCAGGCTGTATTGCTGATGAAAGGTGGTCGGCCAGAACACGTGCGAGCAGTGGTGATCGGTGCAACCGGTTCCATTGGCGCGGTGTGTGCCCGTTTGCTGGCGCAGGCAGTGCATGACGTGGTACTGGTGGCTCCGCGTGCTGAACGACTGATTGCCTTGAAGAAGCAGATTGAAGCCGAGACGCCCGGTGCTCGTGTGGTGGCGGCAACGTATGCCGATGCCTATCTCGGCGATGCCGATCTGATTATCACGACGACCAGTGCGCTGACCGGTAAGGTTATTAATATTGATAAAGTCAAACCTGGTGCTGTTATTTGCGATGTTGCGCGTCCGCCAGATGTAAAAGAAGAAGACGCCCGTCGGCGTCCTGATGTGCTGGTCATCGAGAGTGGAGAGATTATTCTCCCCGGTGAACCAGATTTTGGCTTCGATATCGATATGCCACCCGGTACCGCTTATGCCTGTTTGGCAGAGACGGCGCTCCTGGCGATGGAAGGCAAGTTTGAAGACTACACGTTGGGGCGCAATATCGAGATCGAGCGGGTTAAAGAGGTCTACCGGTTGTGGAAGAAGCACGGCTTGGAGCTGGCGCGTCTGCGTTCGTTTGGCGTGTATGTTACTGATGACATGATCGCCGAGAAGCGGCGGTTGGCCGAAGAACGCCGTCGCCAATTGGGCCTTCCTGCTGAGAGAGTGTTGGATCAGTCATCGTGAAGCGTCCACAGCTTGAGTGGTTGACTGTTCAGCCCTCATACCCACAAGTAGCGCCACCGGTGGTGTTAGTGCATGGTGCATGGCACGGTGCCTGGTGTTGGGTCGAGCGTGCGCTACCTGATCTGGCAGCGCGAGGCTTGACGGCGCATGCCATCAGCCTGCGCGGTCACGGCTCTAGTTCACCAGCCGGTCTGTTGACTACCATTTGTGATTACGTACAAGATGTACGAACGGTAGTGAACACACTGCCCCAGCCACCGATATTAGTCGGCCATAGTGCCGGTGGTTATGTTGTACAACTGCTCTTGAGTGGTTGCTGTGGGTCGGTACCCAGCGTAGCCGGTGCCGTGCTCCTGTGCAGCTCACCGGTGTCCAGCCCAGCTTACTTTTTACGTCGTTGGCGTGAACGGAAGCCAATGGTTGATATCCGTGCCCTGTTGCGACGAGAAACCAGCGCAGTACGAGCAGCTCTTTTTCGCCCCGATATTGCTACAGATGATCTTGAGCGTTACCGCCAACAGTTGGTCAGTGAGCCGCCGCTCGTCACCCTGACCAGTATGCTGATCCGCCCGCGTCCGCATGTCGTGCAGGTACCGGTATTGGTCATTGCAGCCGGAAATGATGCTATCTTCGATCTCCCTGCTCAGCAAGAGCTTGCTGCTGCATATCGTGCTGAATTGATCGTTATTCCTGACGCCGCACACGATCTCATGCTTGACCCAGCCTGGTCGCTGGCAGGTGCTGCGATTGCCCGCTTTGCGGTTACGGTTGGGCAGGTCATTCCAGGTTGTTAGAGTGGCTAAGCGATGCTCTTCTTTCCTGTAAGCTGTGGTAAGCTGGCTCACATCTTGTCATGTTACCTGTGCATGTTTTCACAAGCGTGTCAGCAGCGGTAGGTGCCCAACCCGCTGCCGTCACTCGCTCACAACACCGCTACCGAGCAGGGAAAAACGGTGAACACGACCAGATGCTGGCAGAACACAAGGTATGCTCTTTGTCAGTCTTCCCGCTCTCCCTGATTAAGTAAGTTAGTCAGCAGGTATTCAGGGACCTGTACGGCTACGACTTCACCCTGCACCGTTGTCTCGCCATTTGCTTCAATCCACGCTTCCACGATCACTTTGCGACCAGACATCTCTTTGACCCGTCCGTGAATGACCAGTTCGGGTCCGAGAGGCGTTGGGCGCAAGAAGTTTACTCGCAACGATGCCGTGAGATAGCGTAGGTACGGCGCAGTACCCGGTTCACGCCCGGCGGCAGCGTAGGCCGCCGCCGCAGCCGTGCCGGTACCGTGACAATCGATCAGCGATGCTAACAGCCCGCCGTACACGTAGCCGGGTATTGCGGTATGGTAGGAACGAGGGGTAAAACGCGCAACAGCCTCATGACCGTTCCAGACACTTTTGATCTGTAAACCATCGAGATTAAGACGGCCACAACCGTAACAGTGACTCAGTTCATCGGGATAGCTGTCTTGAATGGCGTTCATGGTTTTTCCTAATGCTGATAACGACACATTAGGGTCGTCGGAGATAAATCCATGCTGAGGGGCCACGTTGACCCATAACGATAGTTTCACCGGGTACAAATTGCTCAATAATGAAACGTGATTGCAGTGCGGTCAGTAGTAACGTTTGTTCGACGTGGGTTTTCAGAGTTGCCGCATCAGGTGTATTCTGGGTACGCAGATGGGCGAAGAACGCAAACAGGCCACCTGGTTTGAGCAACCGCCGCACTTCATTAAGGTAAGCGTTGAGTTCTGGTTCGCTGAAACCATGACCACAGCCAATGTCGATTGCCAGATCGTAGGGTTCGGTTAGAAAATCCAGACGAGTGGCATCGGCGACAAAGAGACGTACCTTATCAGCGACACCAGCGGCTGCCACCCGCTCGCGAGCGATAGCAATCGCTTCAGGAACAAAATCAATTCCGTCAACCTGCCAGCCGGCACGGGCCAACCAGATGCACGCTCGTCCGGTGCCACAACCGAGATCGATAGCCCGCCCAGGGGGTAACTCATTGCTTAAGCTGATAATTTCAGGTGGTGGTTCTGAATGATCCCAGGGAATCTCTCCTGATAGGTAACGTTCACGCATGCGATGGAAACGGTCAGACATACCTATACCCTTCGAGCGCTATTGGCGTGATCGCTTCAAGGCTCGCTCAATGTCTCTTGCCGCATCGCGGCGGGCAATATCCTCACGTTTATCGTAAATCTTCTTACCACGCGCCACTCCAAGCTCGACTTTGGCCCGTCGTCCTTTGAAATAGACCTTTAGCGGCACGAGGGTCATTCCCTTCATCCGTACCAGCCCATTGAGACGGTTGATCTCACGTCGGTGGAGTAAGAGCTTGCGTGGTCGGAGCGGATCGTGATTAAAGTACTTGCCCGACTGTTCGTAAGGAGCAATGTGAGCGTCGTATAAGAATACCTCGTCGTCAATCACACGGGCAAAACTGCCGCGCAGATTAACCCGTCCGGCGCGTACCGATTTGATTTCGCTGCCGGAAAGGACAATGCCGGCTTCAATTGTCTCTTCTATATCGTAATCGTGGCGTGCCTTGCGATTTTCGGCAACCACTCCCGAATGATGTGTTTTCGCTGCCACGTTTCACTCTCTCAAAATAACGTTTGATGTGTCAATGGTACCGATTACCTGTTCTCAGTAAGCATTCCTCGCCGTGATAGGTTTCCTATCCCACCTTCCTTCACTCGTGCCAGGGAGATATGTTCCAATTATGGATTGGTAAAAGAGTTTTCGTTGTCTGCTCTGGCTCGATTGTGCGGATAGGCCCGCAACAGGTCAGAGGGAAGGGATGGGTGAACGCATGTCTCAATAGCACTCCCCAGGCCAACCGTTGCCCAAAAGAGGGTTGCCATATGGCTAAACTCGATATTGAAAAAGTAGTGGTCGGCCACTCCCACAGCCAGTGCTGCCACTAACGCGCCCTGACAACCAAGGAGCCAGCTAGCGAGTTCGTCGTCGAGTGCGGGCAACAATTGCAGACTGCGCGTAAACCAGAAGCCGATCAGACCGAGAAAGACTGCCAGCCCGACCAAACCCATACGCTGGGCAATTGCCAGATAGATACTGCTCACACCGGCTGAGAGATCGAGATCGGGTGCCTGACCAAAACCGATCCCGAATACTGGGTAGCGCTGGATAATGGCAATCGCATTGGCGTATTCGCCGAGTCGCATCTGTTGGGCCTGATCGCGAAATTGGATACCGGAGAGCACTCGTTGGATGAAATCATCAGCGTACCCCAAACCGACGAGGAGCACCGCACCGACGGTACCTACCACTATCACGTACCGCCAGAGACGAGGGTAGCGTACAGTGGCGAGAAACGCTGCTGCAATAATCAGACCAAACAGGGCTGCCCGTGAGAAGGTCAGCAAGAGGGCCAATACCTGTAATCCACCAAGCGTAGCCAGTACCCAGCGGGGGAGGATTGGTTGCGGTGTAGCCAGTTGCGTCAGCGTCAGCACTGCTACCAGCGCCAACATGCCACCAAAGCTGTTTGGGTCAACCCCCAACCCAATTGCGCGCTCCAGCCCATTAGGATCGTCTTCGATGTACCGTAGCACGCGACCGCTGGTCGGATAGCCGATCCGACCAAGTGAAACCAGGAATTGGAGCGCTACGGCATCTGGTAATGTCCATAAGACCAGCCCGATGAGCGCCGATATGCCGCTCACAACTATCAATGCACGTATCGTGAAACGGAGCGTAGCGCGATCCCGAATGCAATTAATTACACTGAAGTAACAACCTACCCCCAATACAAACTTCGCGTAGTTATGGAGCGTTTGCGGGTCGGGCAAACCACGCGCACCCAATACCAGCGAGAAGAAGGTTAATCCTAAAAAGCCGATGAGCGGGACCCCCAGCGAGCCAAGCCGTACATCGTAGGTGTCAGAACGGGCCAGGGCACGGAAAAGCCAGACAGCATTCAGAGCCACCAAAACCAGGGTGAGAAAGTTCGGCGTAATGATGGCTTTAAAGGGCAACGTGCCAAAGGGGATAATGGTAGCAATTGCAAGCGTAGCGATCAGGCCGGTCTGGACACTCACCAGCAAAGCCGTAACGACGAAGAGAGCCAGCACACCGGCCGCAGCATAGAGCGGCCCGAGAGCGGTAATGCCCCCAATCAGGCCGCCGGTTATTAGAGCCAGGCAGGCTATCAGTATTGGCGATTGCACCAGCCGGTCACGCCAGGTTGGTTGGTGTAACAAAGGGTTAACGAACATACGGCATATCAGAAATGCGCATCAATTTATCCCAGCGGTGTGTTGCATCGATATACCGCACCGTTCCCGAACGCGAGCGCATCACTACGCTGTGCGTGCGTGCACCGCCGCCAAAATATTCTACGCCGCGCAAGAACTCGCCCGACGTAATACCGGTTGCTGCGACAACAACATTTTCTCCGCGCACCAGATCGCGAGTCGTCAGCACTTGCTTCGGATCGATGCCCAACTCGGCGAGCCGTGCCCGTTCTTCGTCGTTACGCGGCCAGACTTTGCACTGAATCTCACCGCCTAGACACTTAAGCGCAGCAGCGGTCAAGACTGCTTCTGGAGCGCCGCCGATCCCCATCAAGAGGTCGGCAGGTGGATTTTCAATACTGGTCATAATCCCAGCGCTCACATCACCGTGGGGTATCAGCTTGATACGGGCGCCGACCTCACGAATCTGGCGGATGAGATCGCGGTGACGGGGGCGATCAAGTACAACTACCGTCACATCTTCGACTTGCTTGTTGAGGGTGCGGGCTACGGCACGAATGTTGTACGCTACCGGAGCATTAATATCGATGACGCCTTTAGCCCGTTCGCCAACGGCCAGCTTATCCATGTATGGAATGCCGCGCCAGTTGTAGAATGAATGGCGTTCAGCAACTGCGACGATGGCAATTGCGCCGGGCATTCCTTCTGCTAACAATGTAGTTCCTTCCACTGGATCGACCGCAACATCGAACTCTTCGCCTTCACCGGTACCTACCCGTTCACCGATGTAAAGCATCGGTGCCTCATCTTTTTCGCCTTCACCAATAACGACAATCCCATTCATCGGTACGCTGTTTAGCGCCATCCGCATTGCATCAACTGCAGCCTGATCGGCGCCATTCTTATCGCCCCGACCCATCCAGCGCCCCGAACGTAGTGCCGCAGCTTCCGTTGCACGTACTAAATCCATGCCAAGGTTACGCTCCATCGCGAACCTCCGTTCTCTTGCCGGCAATCCCTGCATACTGGCGCGCCGACTTCACGCCTGACGTTAATCTGAATTGTAGCATAGATGAAACGGTTTTGAGATCAGCGACACCGGGCGAGACAGCGCTACGTGGTGTTTTCAGGTGATGTTCGCCGAAAGACGTTGTTCACCCTCGTCATCGGAAAGCGCTTTTGTGCGATGTGTTTTGTCTGATGAACTTCTTGACGGTTACGTGTTATAATCTTGCCGTAGAGGAATAGGTTTAGATGTGTTTGGTAAGTGAGGCTACCGATGCAGAACTTATGGCACGATCTGGAACCCGGACCAGACGTTCCGAATGTGATTCATGTCGTTGTCGAAATCCCAAAGGGTTCTCGCAACAAATATGAATTTGATAAGCGAATTGGTGCATTTCGCCTTGACCGGGTGCTCTATTCCGCAGTACAGTATCCCGGTGACTATGGCTTTATGCCACAAACGTACTATGATGACGGTGATCCGCTCGATGTTTTGGTCATGACAAACCTGCCGACCTTTCCCGGTTGTATTGTCGAAGCACGACCGTTAGGTCTGTTCCGCATGCTCGACAAAGGTGAACCTGATGATAAAGTGCTGGCAGTGTTGCAATACGATCCCTTTTTTGCCGATTATCACAACTATACTGCCCTGCCGGCGCACTATCTGCGTGAAGTTGAGCACTTTTTTACCGTTTACAAAGACCTCGAAGGATCGCGGGTTGAACCGGTTGGCTGGGAGTCGGCAGATGTCGCTCGCGAGCGGATTCAATACTCAATTGATCGCTACTGGGACATGCGCGCCGGTCGCGTGCTCAAACGTGCCTGAGCAAACATCCATGACGTCACGCCGTTCACTTTCGCATCGTACAGCCTATTCGGCTGGCGGTGTTATATACCGAATCGTTGCCACGCAGATCGAAGTGGTGCTTATTGCAACCGACCGTGGTGAGCGTTGGGGCCTGCCAAAGGGGCACGTCAACCGTGGCGAAACAGCGGAGGCAGCGGCCGTGCGTGAAATTGCCGAAGAGACGGGGTTGGAAGGTGTGGTCGAGCGCCATCTAGCTACAATTGAATACTGGTTTCGCTCGGGCGCTAGTCGAATCCACAAGTATGTCGATCTGTTTTTAATTCGGTACGTGCGGGGTGAGGTGCGTCCTCAGACTGGTGAAGTTGATGATGCGCGCTGGTTTCCGCTTGATGAAGCCCTTCGACGGGTTTCCTTCGAGCGAGAGCGCGAGGTGTTACTGTTGGCCGGGCAGTTGCTCGGTAGGGCGACCGATCATTCGTAATTGATGTCCGGTAGACCGGCGTAAAAAAGATTGAGCGAGTAACATCTGGACTGCTGAAGCATCGCTCTAGCAGTCCAGAAAATCTGATGCTACATCCCGACGTAGCTCAGGCAAGAGATCATGTTTTAAACTCACGTTAAAACCGTTCTGCGTTGGCAGGGTGTTGGCAAGAGTATCATCGCTCCTGCGGACTAGTACGTATGCAGTATATCATTGAAGTTCAACTTGATGAGGGCATTTCTGCCGATACGGCACTCATCGAACGCGCCGTGACTGCCGTGCTGACGGCTGAACAGGTTCCTTACGGTTGCGAGATCGGTATTCGGGTAACGACCGATGCGGAACTGCATCGGCTTAACCGCGATTTTCGGGGAGTTGATGCGCCAACTGATGTGCTTTCGTTCGCCGATGATGGTGGCGCCAGTCCTTTTGTGACTGCACCTGATCAACCCCGGTATCTCGGTGATATTGCGATTTCGTTCGAGCGCGTTTTGGCTCAAGCTGTTGAGCATGGTCATAGCCCGGCGCGTGAACTGGCCTATCTGACCGTTCATGGTGTACTTCATCTGCTCGGTTACGATCACGAGCGCAGCCCTGCTGAAGCGGCACGCATGCGCGAGCGTGAAGAGGCTGTTATGGCAATCCTCGGCTTACCTCGTGTATAGTTGGCTTACCTGCTATCGCTACGAAGGTGGCCGACGTGTAGCGTGGCTAACGTCGGCCAAAGAGTTTGTCTACCCCGTAGTCAATAACCAGGTATATTCCAACCGCCAACAAGAGCAACCCCCACCACGGCATCTGCACAAAGATCACGACGTGCAGCCGCGACCAGATGAGCCAGAAGACAAACAGAATGATTAGGGTGCTGATCAATGAACGAAGTTGGTGTGGCATAGAGTGTTATCTCCACCAGTATAATATCAACCCTTATCATACCCTATATTCCAAAGAGATGGTTGAAAGGGTGTGCAGTTGCGTTCGTTCTAGGTGTTTACGTTCATTCCGTATAGCAGAGAAGGTGAGGGTGATCGATCACCAGCATGGTTAGAGGTGCGCCAGCTCGCGTTAGCACCGATCCGAAATCCCTTGTTCCGAGCAATGTAAGGTCAGCGCAGGTCGTGCTCAGCCAGATCAGTGTGTTATCCGAAAGCGTCATCTCTCTGTGGTCTGTGGTGCGACAACGTTCGGTAGCACCGGCGCCGTGATCATCGTCGTGGACACCGGTAGGGGTGAGGCGTCGCCTCATCCCTACCGGTAAATCGTCTTGCCTCCATCGACAAGGTTCATCCGTCGTGAGGTGATGATGGATTGTTTGGGTAGGCTCTTCATTGCGCTTCGTAGCGGTAAATGCAAGCGTGTGTCGGGTGGTTCTCTTTACCGCCTGTTCAGCACAAACGTTGTTACTGATCTTGGTGTCGTTTTCCTGACAAGTGCTCAGGCAGGCTGGCCGCTTACTACTCGCACAACTGACCATATAACAGCGATAATGATCACAAGCCAGATGGCAACCACCATGATTGCTCCGGCCCGACTGATCGGTTTTCCTTGCTGCAACAACACTTCAGCTTTCTGCCGGGCATCACTCATTACTTCAGATGGTATCATTCTTAGGGCCAGTGCAATTCCCAGCGGTGTGATAACTATGTCATCGAGGTAGCCAAGGACAGGAATAAAGTCTGGGATCAAGTCTATGGGGCTAAACGTATGTGCTACCACCAGACCTACGAAAACCTTGACGTACCAGGGAACTCGTGGATCACGAGTGGCTATGTACAGAGCGTAAGCTTCTCGTTTTAGAGCACGAGCACGATGTTTCAGTTTGGTAAGCAAAGCGCTTCTCCGGGTGCGGGTAAGTCACCGTTGGTCTGCCAGATTTCGGCAACGTTTTCGGTTTTTGGTCAGGGTTGATACGCCGATCATCTCCAGCCTGTAGTTTTTTCTGAGGTTATGATCAAAAACCCAGATTTCTCATTGGGCACGTACCATACCCATGCGACTATTGCGTAAGGGGGTACCAACATGCTTTCGCGCCAGCCACACTCCTTGCCCTCTTCCTCACTCTCAATCAGCTTCTTCATCTGGCGTTGGTGTCGATAGTGATTTCACCTCACCGGCCACCCGAATATGTTCACAAATAGTAGCTCGCTGACCGAGCACGAACACCCGATGCCGTGCAACCGGACGCAATACCGGTGCTGCCTGTGCCCGTACTTTATCAAGCAGTTGCTGATCGGCAACGAGGGTTACCAATCGTCCGCCGGGCTTCAGCACTCGTGCAATGTGGTATAGCACGTCACGGTAGAGTTCACCCAGGTCCTCCCCCTCGCTAATCTGATTGCCAAAGGGTAAATTGACCGCCACCTTATTCACACTGGCGTCGGGTAACGGTAATCTGATCGCGTTCCAACGTCGGATCACGACGTGACCGCGAACATGCCGAAGATTAGCATTCATTGCAGTCACCGCCGCCGGACTAATATCGCCGCCGTAAAGTGTGGTAAAAGGCCCGGCTGCTGCTCGTTCTAGCAGCAGTGTGCCGGCGCCGGCCATCGGATCGAGAAAGATGTCATCAGCTTCGGGATGGGTAAGCATCACCATCGCCGCCGCCAGTGCTGGACGCAGCGAGGCCGGTAGGTGTGCAACCTTCTCACGTTGTCGCATTGAGCTGTCTGTTAACCGAATTGCGATGATCAGCTCTTGTTCAAGCAGTGTGGCCCACACTTCCAGTTCGGCTTCTTCATCTACCAGTTGCCAGTGTCCAGGCCAGCCGTCACGGATCGCATCGGCTACCGCCCGGCCAACCTCATACCGGTGGAAGTTGTGTTTGCCTACCATACGGGTAACGACGCGAAAACGCCCGTTGCGTTTCTTACCGTTGAGGCGCTGCCAGAGTTCCAGTGCCGGTTTGATCGTTTCTTCGTTGCGCGTAGCGGCGTGTATCTGGCGTAACCCCCGTTGATCGGGTGCGATTTTGAAGCCGCGTGCAGCGACTACGAAGACATCTTCGATGGTTCGTAGTGCCATAAGCGAACGGATTGAACCGCGATGATCGAGCAAGATGAGATCGTTGCGTGCTGGTACACCACGCACACCGAGCTGACGGGGTGCCGGTCGGTCGGCGGTGGGCCGAATCGTCTGTTCCACTTCTCGCCACGTGAGCGGGGCCAGTCCAGGCAGAGTTTGTAATATGTAGAGCATAAGAAGCTGTGATCCTACAATGTGTCAATATAATCGGTGATGATGTGATACAGCGTAGTCAAACTGGCAATGTCAACCCATTCTTCTGCCGAATGCAAGCCAGCGCCAATCGGGCCAAGGCAGATTGCCGGAACGCCAATGTGTGAATAGTAACGGGCGTCGGTTGCAAAGTGTTCGCGGTAGAAACGTGGTGACTGGCCGGTGTGGCGCTCAATAATGTCGGCTATTCGCTCAACATCGGGGTGTTCAGGGTCAGTACGTAAGCCAGCACTTGCCATCACGCTAACAAATTCCGCATCTGGGAAGGCTACTGCTAAATCCGCTTGAATGGCTTCTGGCGTGGTGTCGGCTGTCCAGCGAATGTCGAAAGTTACCAGCGCCTCTGCCGGTACCTGATTACGCGAACCGGCGCCAACCCGAATTTCGGTGGGGGTTACCGACGTGCGCCAGTCGTTCGGGCCAACCGGTGGTGGATACCGTTCATGGATCGTTTGAATACCCCGGGTCAGTCGGTAGATCGGATTATCACCTTCCCAGGGCCGCGATCCATGAGCAGCGCGACCGGGGATCCGTAGTTGTGCCCACATGCCTCCTTTGTGCTCGAACATAATACCGAGATCGGTTGGTTCAAGGCAAAGCATAAAATCGCACCGCCAACCCTCGTCGCGCAACCGTCCTGTACCCTGGCGTCCACCTATCTCTTCATCGGTCACGAACTGAAAGCCAATATCCGGTGGCTGCGGTCGTTGCGCTAGATCGCGGATCAGCCGCATCATAACTGCGATACTGCCTTTCATGTCCTGGCTACCACGTCCGTAAATACGGCCATCGCGAACTTCGGGTATAAATTGGTTCGCTTGACCGACTACCACATCCAGATGACCGTTGATCATCAGCCGTGGTGAGCGGGTAGGTTGTAGTGTCACGACCAGCGCTGGCTTATCATTGGCACTGCTTCGTTCAAGATGAACCTTCGGAATATTAGCCAGATAGGTGGCAACGTAATCAATCGCTGCCTGTAATTGATCGGGCCGGTCGGCAATCGTCTCAAACCGGATCAGGTCACAGGTGAGACGGGTTAGTTCAAGATCAAGATCATTCATAGAGTGTTCCTGTCTTTATATCATATCAAGTCTGGATTATAGTATGTTTTTCTGAAATGCACTACCTGGCGGTACAAGCGAGAGGGGGGCAATGTCCTTAGCTTCGGTTTGGCTTCAAAATGCCTCTCCGGCAATGCTCCCTCTTCCTCAGCCCGTGTAGAAGCTGAAGGGAGAACGTGAGGGGCAGCAACTGCATCTACCGTAACACTCCCCCTTTCTTATCATAAAGGGAGCGAAAGGGGGAAGGTGTTGTGTGCTGGCTTCACTTACCCTGCGACCAATCGACTGAACGGAGGCAGGATTCCAGGCGCAATTTCAGCAGTCACTCCATAAAGACGGGCCTTCCAACTGGGATATATATCGCGCTGACGGGCAGCGATCCCGTTCAGACTGGCTTGTACAACAGGCGCCGGTTGATCGAGCAACCAGGTCGGTACACGTCGTTTGGAGCTAACTCCGTACTGTGGTGCATCGAGGATGTCGGTTTGGGTGAAGAAGGGATACACTGTACTGACACAATAGCCGTCGGCGGCAAGACCGTTGGCAAAACCGCGGAGCCCAAATTTTGCCGCGCAGTAAATGCTGATATTCGGTAGTGCTGCACGACCGAGAATTGACGAGACAAACACTATCTGAGCATAGGGTTTGGCGCGCAAGATGGTCAGGAGGGCAGCGGTGAGGCGGATGGGTGCATACAGGTTGATTCGTAACAGGCGTTCGGCAGCGTCTATCGGAATTGCGTCAAGTGGTCCGTACAGCCCAATACCGGCGTTATGAATGATCAACTCGAGATCAGGCGCTATCTGTTTGACTTGCTGAGCCAGTCGATCACAATCGTCAGCATCGCTGAGATCAGCCGGCAACAAGGCACGAATCCGCCCCGCGCCTGGTTGTAATTGATGTTGGGCTGCGAATTCTGCGGCAGTGCGTAACCGGTGTGGGTTATGACTACTCAAGATGAGTTCTGCTCCTGCGGCTAGTAACTGACGGCTGAACGCACGCCCAAGTCCACCACCGGCACCGGTAATCAGCACCACTCGCCGGGCAAATGCCTTCATGCCACATCCTCATCATCGGTTGTCAGACTATCGATCTCCACCAGACTCTGTTGGCACGCCATTTCAAGCCGGTTGAGGCGACGTTGGAACTGATTGATCGCGAAGGTACTGAAGGTTTCAATCTGTAAATTGAACGGCATCGGTTCATAACTGGCGAAAATCTCGTCGATGACCCCCATTGCGTAGAGCACTAGCTCGTTCATTCGTTCGACAATATGATCCCAAATACTCCGGTCGGTCGCGATCAGTCGTGAGAGGAGATAAATGCCGTAAGCGATATGACGTGACTCATCTTGTTTAAGTAGCCGAATCCCTTCACGAGTGCCGGGCATGATCTTTTGGGTATCGAGAATGGTGAAATAGGCGTGGTAGCCGGTTTCGGCCAGCACACCCTCGACAATCATGTTGTACGTGAGCGATGCCTCGGCGAGATTGCGCGGCGAGGGGTCTTGATCGAGGCGGTGCATAGTTGCCGGTAATGCTTCATAGATGAGTGCACGATAATTGGCGGTGTGATAGCGGCTGAGATCAGGGTCAACGCGGGCTACTTCACTGATGAATCGGGCAAAGAAGTCGGTATGTTTGGCTTCTTCAAATAGAAAGGTGGTGAGGTACAGTTCCTCTTCGAGTCGACCTTCGCTGGCGATAGTCCGAATGAGCGGCAACAGATCGAGAGTAACGGCCTCTTCACCAGCCTGGAACAGGGCAGTCAGTCGGAGCAGCAGATCGCGTTCGTCGTCTTGTAGCTGTTCCCAATCGCGGGCATCACGGCTCAAATCGATAAGTGACGGATTCCAGATGCCAAAGCGCTTGGCTTTCTCGAACAGGCGCATTGGCGGACTGTGACGCTTCAGGCCACGGCTTGTCGTAATGAAATCGGTGTGGGTCACTTTGTTTTCCTCCTGTTCACATGGGGCTGCCTTATCGTTCAGCTTGCTCAATTGGTATCAGACAGGTGAGTAAAGCGCTACCTGCCCAGAGGTCAATTTCAGGAATTGACGAAGTTGCCAGGTTCGTTAAGGCATTGCGTGCAGCAGTATTGCCTGCTGTGCAGTTGCTGACGATCGCCATTACTGCTGCATATCGAACTGAAAGCGGTTGGGTTTCTGCCTCGGTGGCAAGTTGGGCTAAATCCTTGATCGTTGCTTCATCGGCTTGCTGCGCGAGTGCTCTGATAGCAAGACAGCGCAACTGCTCTGAGTGTTCAGGATGGATGGCCACTGCCCGGATCAGCGGATCAGACGGTGTATGTGTACTCAGGTGTTGGACAGCCAGACTCTTAAGTACTTCGGGCGTATTTGGATCGGCAAGCACCTGGCGTAAGGCCGGATGATGCGGATCGATGGTTGCCAGCAGCGTAAACGCCTGGGTTTGCAACGCCGGGTATGGTGCGAGCAGCCCTTCAATGAAAACAGGGAGAACGTCTTCGGTTGCGGTATCACGCAATGCTGCCGCAGCGGCCAATCGAATGCTCAGATCGGGGTGACTGCGAACAATACGCAACAGGATTGGGGTCGTAGTTGGGATTTGACCGGCGAGCGCATCAACCGCAGCTAGGGCACAGGTTCGGTCGGCGTCGAATGCCATGCGATGGAGGAGGTTCACTGGCGCCGGGCGATCACTGCGCTTGAGCGCATAGAGGGCAGCACTCCGCAGTGGTTCTGGGTGCGTTGTGATAATGTCAATGAGGCGTGTAACTGGAATCGCAGTAGCTGCGTGGAGTGCAGCTATCCGAATGTCTACCGCTTCATGCTCGTTATCAACAATGGTCATCAGAGTCGGCGTTACTGTCGGATCGGAGCTTCGCCCCAGTGCCTGCAATGCGGTAAGCCGTATAACCGTCTCAGATGAGCTGTTGGCGAGCCGTAGCAATGCGTCACGAACCTCAGTGGAAAATGGTGGTCGTATCTGGTCAAGTGCGTTGCACGCTAGATCGCGGTCGGTCGCTTCAGCCAATTGGATCAGTGTTTGGGCACCATCAGGGCGGTCGGCAATAGCACGCAGGGCAATCATGCGGAGGGGATGATCGTGCACTGCCTCGCGGGCCAGGCGTGCCAATTCAGGCGTAGTGAAAACGGCCAGTAAATCGGTTAATGGTCGCGGAGCACTTGCATCGTACAACACGATCTCAAGTAGAGCTTTGGTCGCCGGGTAGAGGTGTGGGTGAAGTTGACCGATCTGCGTAACCGCACGAACAGCAGCACTGCTTACCCGCAACACGTGATGGGCAACGAGGACAGAGGGTCGATCAAGAATGCAACAACTTCTATTAGCAACCGTATCTGAGTGGACGACTAAGTCGGCCAGGATGGCGCGCGTTGACTCAGTAGCCGCCGACAGCCAGCGTTCCGCCGGGCCAATCAGGGCTGGCAGAGTTTTGATCCATTCTTGCAGGACATGCACACCGTAAATCGGTGCCAGCAGGTACCCAAGCGTCGTGATTGCTTCAGCGCCACCGTACTGTCCGAGGGCAGCAATGATTGTGATCGTCAATTCGCTATCGATGTCGGGCTGGTAAGCAAGGTCGTGCAATATCTTGCGGGCTGCTGCCGCCGCCGCATGATTCTGAGCGGCTATCTGAGCGAGGGTCTGGACTACTGCTCGTCGCAGCAGTGGTGGGTGCTGATAGCTTACATACGATTGTAAGAACGGTACTGCTTGTGGATAATGCACAAACTGATAGGCAGCCGCTGCGCGTACTATCGTCAGTTCGCTTTCAGTGTCTAACAGGCGTTTGAGCAGCATCTGCCCGCTGTCTAAACGGTGGAGGAAGCGAATGGCCCGCAACCGTACATCGAGTGACAACCGGTTACTCAGGGCAAAGCCAATCAGAAAAGACTGTCCATCCTTATCGAGCGTTAGGTCAGCCAACGCTTCATCGCGGGCAACCCACGGTTGATGGGTTTGCATAATAAATCGTGCTACGTGACCAACCTGTCCTGTACGTAGCCAGACGGCGCGGGCTGCCCGACGGACTTCAGCCGCCGGATCGGCCGCTGCCCGTTCGAGGTCGGTCGTAGAAAGGGCAGCGGGTGCCAGTGCCCGGATAGGGGCCGGCAGTTCGGTATGTTGCAAGAGATAGTGTGCGATAGTACGCTGACGTTCTGTACCGGCAGCGCCACTCAACAGTAATCGCAAGCCGAGCTGGAGGGCCGGATTGGTCAACCACGAATAAGCATTGCCACTGCTCACAGCCAGAAGACAACGCCCTGCCTGACCGATCAGATCGGTGTACTCTGGTAGTGGTGGAGGCGTCATCTGCTGCTGACATAGCAGGTCAATTGCATGCCAGCGGAGTGGTGGTGGGGCATCGGTCGCATCAAGGAAGGTCATGAGCAGTTTATGGCTGGCTTTCGGTGCTAATTGTGCCACAATCCGTTCCAGCAACAGTGTTACCTGACCAGACTGCGTGCGGCCAATATCGGTCAGAATAATTGGCAATGCCGGCACCAGCATGTTCAGTGCCTCACCGCCGTAGTGACACATCTCTTCGAGTAGGGGGCGGCTCAGAGCAGGATCAAGCCGCGGTCGTTCGCGGAGTGCTCGTGCCAGTAGCAGGAGTCGCTCTCCGTTTGGCAGTTCAGATGCGGCGAGGGCTGTGATCAGTGGTTGCGGGTCAAGTGTCACCCCAAATGCTAACGGCAGGCAAAAAGCCCGCCATTGCGCGCCGGCACTCCGAATCGTTTTCGGTTCTAGCCGCGACTGGGCGGCCAGTTCGACGGCTTGCTGATAGACATGACGAGCGCTAGCTCCAATCCGCCAGCCTGCCTGATCGTTTGTTGTAGCCAGAATTGGTGTCGCAAACGCTGCCATCCGCTCATAAAGCGCTGCGCGCGAAACCGGCCATCCACTGAGCGGTTGCGTCAGGGCGAGCATAATGAGCTCTGCCGGTCGTTCACGGAGCATCACGAGCGGATCACGCTCGAACAGCGGGAATAATGTCTGCGGATCGCTGTGTGGAAAGAGGATCTGAATCCATGTCGCAAGCTGTTCGTCTGAAAGCGGAGCAATCGCTCGATGGGTAAAGCCTGGCCATAGCTCACCGGAAGGCAGGGCAATGACCACACGTGCTTTCGGCCAACGCTCAGACAGATTCACCAGAAATCGTTGCCAGATTGCACGACGGGCAAGCGGCAATTCTTCCCAATCATCAATGATCAGCAAACAGGGCAGATTATGCTCAAGCGGATTAGGGGCCAGATTTCGTCGGGCCAGTGCCCGCACAACGATAGCGCGCGGCGTCAGACTCGGAATATCAATGTCGCTCAGTAGCAGCCGTACCAGTGGTACTGTCGTCTGGCTATTCAGCCATTGCCGGGCAATCTGCGCTAAGGCCAGACTTCTCCCACTCGCCGGTGGCCCCACAATTGCCAGATGTCGTGCGTCAGCCAGTATGTGTGTCAGATTGAGTTCGGGTAGCAGTGGAAGCTCGAAGGCAGCAGGGAGCAACCGTGAGAGTGGCTCGGCCTCGAGCCACTGCTCAATTGCTATCCGTACTTCGCGAGGCAGCCGACGTGGTAAAAAGAGATCACGGAACGCCCGCGGAACAAATTGTAGTTCAGGACGTTCGGCGCTCCGTTCACTCATAGGTTACCCTTCATGCTGACGCAGGCATCGTGTAGAGACATACAGGAACAAATGCCTAGAAAAATCCACGACCGGCACTCTTCGAGAGGCGCGGATCAAGTGTACCGGCAAAGGCTTTCAAGCTCTCTGCGTCGAGACGCTCGAGCGCCTCAAGCTCTTCCTCAGTGAGATCGTACCCGGCGCAGGCAGCCCGTGCGTCCGCGATGAGTTTTTCGCGAAACTCCGGATCGACCACTGCACGACCGATGATCTGTTCTACGGCGGATTGTGACACGGTACCCCTCCTTTGTCATTGTGTTCATCGGGCTAATCGGCGCAACTCGCCGTGCGCGCCGATGGATGCCAGTTCTTGTCTGGCCTGTTCTATGTACGTATCTGCTTCGGAGAAGTTTCGCCTCTGTAGGGCAAGCCCAAAACGTGCAATTGTGCATGCGTGCTCAAAACGACAATTAATATCGCGAAAGATCGTGATCGCTTTGGTGAAATAATCTTCAAATGGCTCATCACGTTCAGAGGCAATTTCACCGATTAAGCGTAACGCCATTGCTTCATCGAAACGACTGCCGATCTGACCGGCCAACGTTGCCGATCTGAAAGCGTAACTCCCGGCTTGTTCGAGGAGCGATGCCTGCGACAGCGGATCGTTTAACTGCTTACTCTGCACCAGTAATGCCTCTGCCGCTGCCCATAGTGCTTCGACCGTCAATTGTGGTACCTGAATCTGCTCGCCGATCTGGCAGGCCTCTTCTGCGTAAGCGAATGCTGTTTTCGGATCACCGTTGGCAGTCGCGGCTAGTGCTGCCAGCGCCAGTGTGTTTCCGTACTGGTATTTACTCTGTTGCCTGGTATAGATGGCTAGTGCCTGCTGATAAACATCCAGCGCACGCCGATATTCGCCACGGGCATACGCAATGATACCGAGCGTATCGTTCGCTTGCGCGACACCGAGCTGATCACCCATCTCTTCACAGAGCATCAGGGCATCACGGCAAGCTGCTTCCGCTGCATCGTAACGTGCCAGACGATAATAGGCATACGCTTCATTGAGTAAAACGCTTGACAGCGCATATTTTGCACTGACGCGGCGAGCTAGCTCTTCGGCCCGGGTATAGTGCTCGACTGCCGCCGCATAATTGCTCTGTAATTGTTCCAGATAACCCAGGTTATTGTGGGTTCGCGCCTGACCGTAGAGATCGTCAATGGCCTCTTGAGCACCGAGTGCGTTCAGAAAGTGGTAGCGGGCCAGATCGTAACGTCCCCGCATGCCGTAGATCATGCCCAATTGTTGTTGGAGTTCGGCTTCAATCCGTTCATCCTCAATGCTACGTTGATCATTGCGAATCCGGGCCAATCCGGCTTCGCACATCGCCAGTGCTTCATCGAAGTTGGCCAGGCGGGTTAGGGTTTGCGCCAGATCAGCAGCAATCGCCGCCAGCAGCAACGGTGGTACTTGATTAATCGCCGTGTTGGCAATAGTCTCGGCACGGCGAAGTTGGGCAAGGGCTTCCTGATACCGACCTTGCTTTTCAAGGGCTGCGCCCCATGATCGCAGCACTTCTGCCTGTACAACTGGTGGGATATGATCACCACCTAACGAGAGGATCTGTCGGTACACCGTTTGCGCCTCGTCGTATTGACCAATTGCGGCCAGCGTTTCTCCCAGTGCCTCCATCGCTTCCCACAGTCGCGGGTCATCACCGTGTTCGCCGATAATGTCAATGGCCCAGCGGTAATAGGTAATAGCCTGTTGATTGGCATACTCGTCATGGGCCAAATGACCGGCCAGCAGAAGGTACTGGATTGCCCGTTCTGGTGTGTCGCTCAGTCGGTAGTGATGGGCCAGCAGGAAGATAGGGTTGGCTATCGCCCGTACTGTGCGCGTCGTTAATGGCCCATTACGTCCAATCTGCACAATCTGGTATTGGCGAACAGAGGCAAATTCATGGCGCAGCCGTGCCAGCTCGTCACTGTACTGTTGCTCGAGGTATTCGCCGATCCGACGGTGTAACTCACGCCGACGGGCAAACAGCATGCTCTGATAGGTTACTTCGTGCAACAAAGCATGCCGAAAAGAGTGTACTCGTTCGGGTGCTTCCCGCTCGAGCATAGTTAATTCCTGGACATCGAGCTGTGCGATAGCATGAATCAGTCGGCTTGGCTCCTCACCGTACACCGATTGCAGGACCGGAATCGGAAAGCGCTGCCCAACCACGGCGGCGACGCGCAGGAGTGCTCGTGAACGTTCGTCGAGTTGATCGAGACGAGCGAGCAATAGTCCGCTCAGACTATCCGGCAATTCGTCAAGCGAAGTGTGCCCTCGCTGCACTGCACGTACCAGCTCTTCGATGAACAGCGGATTACCAGCAGCACGTTCGATGATTTGCGTCCGTACCTCTGCTGGAAGTTGGGCACCGGCGAGAATAGCAGCGATCAGATCGGCGCTGTCACTTGCCGATAAGGGCGACAGAGTCAGTATTTCAGCGCCATCACCGACCGGATCATCATTCCAGTACAGCGTGTCACGATGCATGCCCAGCATCAAGATTGGTTTGTGGGTCAGCGAACCGGCAATATAGCGCCATAAATCGAGCGAAATCTGATCGGCCCACTGGAGGTTATCGAATACAATCACCAATCCACGGCTGCGTGCAGCGGCATGGACGATGGCCCGGATCATTTCAAACCGACGCTCCTGACGTTGCTGTGGGTCAAGAGTACGGGTGAGCGGATTATCATCGAGATCGAGCTTAACCAGATCGGCAATAATGGGTAACCAGTCATCACTGATCCCGGCACTCGCCAGGCTCTGCCGTAACTGCGTGGCGCGTGTCATCTGATCGGCACCGGCTGGGATCGTACAGAGCGCCTGGAGAAGGTCACTCCATGGTGCGTAGGGTGTGCTTTGCTGGTAAGACAGACAACGGACGCTCACAATCCGTGGCTGATGTGGCGCACTGGTGATCAGGAGTTCGGCGACCAACCGCGTTTTGCCAATACCTGCTTCGCCGTTTATCCGTACTACCCGCCCTTGACCACCAAGCGCAGCGATGAGCCGTTCTTGCAACCAGGCCAGCTCGCGCCGCCGGCCTAACAGGGCATGCTTGACAACCGGTGGCGGTGCTTCTCGTTCACCGACTACTCTGAGCAGTTCGAGCGGCTCTCGTTTGCCACGCGCACTAACAATTCGTGGATCGGTGAATGTGATGGTAGTGCCTACATTCACCGCGAAGGTTGTCGGCGCACGGATTTCCCCCCAATCACTGTGCGCCATCACTCGGGCTGCCACATTCACGGCGTCGCCCATAACGGTGTACTCTTTGCGTTCTACATCACCAACATTCCCGGCAAAGACGTTGCCGCTGTTTAGCCCAATCCGTAACCGCAACTGACCAAGGTTGATCCCTGCCGGTTGGGTGTTAATCAGGGTAGCAAACGCACGCTGGAGATCAAGGGCCGCACGGGCCGCACGTTCGCTGTGATCCTCTTGTGCAATGGGGGCACCGAAGATCGCTAACAATTTGTTGCCCTCGGTTGAAAGGTCAATTTTGTTGACATAACCACCGTAACGTTCGATTGCTGTAAAACAGACCCGCCATACTGCATCAATAAGGTGTGCTGCCGTCTGGGGTGACAGACGCTCAACAAGCGATGTCAGTCCTTCGATTTGGGCAAACAGGATCGATACTGGCCGTAAATCAGCTTCCAGATGGGGCCGTTGTGGATCGTCAAGTATCCGATCCACGAGAATCGCCGGCAAGTAGGGACTGAGCCGTTCTATCATCCAGAGCAGATGAAGCGCGGTCTCACGACTCGGTGGCGGCAATTCAGTGTGGGTTGACGTGGTAGACACTGCACCTTGCCCGGCAACTGCATGAATTTTTACATAACCGTCTGCCAGTGGTTCACCCTGGGCCTGCCCGACCAGCGCCGACCATGCGTGTGGCCCGACGACAATCTCGCCACGACCGCCCAATTCTTCTGCCCGCGCAACCCGCTCAACGCAAGCACCCATAGCACAATAGCGCAGCGACTCCGGACGACCGGCACTGACCAGCGCAATCTGGCCACTCTCAACACCGATGTGCATCGTGAGGGGAAACGAGCCAACACCCGGTACTTCACGCACGAAATTTGCCTGTGATTGCAGAAGATCATGGGCCACGATGGTTGCGGTGTAGGCGTGATCGGGATCGGTAAATAAGACCAGTAGCGCATCGCCACCGAACGTTATCAGATCGCCGCCAGCGTGTTGAATACGCCGAATCAGAGTGCCAAAGTAGGTGTTGAGAGTATCGGTAACAATCTCAATGCCTTCCCGACCAAGACTACTGAGTCGTTCGGCAAGGGCAGTTGAACCGCTTATATCGGCAAAGAGTAACGAACCATTCACCACCTCTACCCAGGGTTGATTATCGGTCGTTGACAATCGATACGCAACCACCCGTCGGGGTAAATACGTTGTCAAGGCATATTGAGCACTGGTGAGTCGGGCGCACAAGGTGTAGAGTTCGTGTGGACGCATGCGACCCTGCCAGAGTGCCTGTGCCTGATCAGCACCGATGTATCGTGCGATACGCTGCTGATCGATCTGAAAAGAGCTATATTCCGACATCGGTAAGCCGATCCTTGTTGCGTAGAAACGCTTGACTGATCACTACTAGTTGGCAGTTTCTGAACAGGCTTAACCTATGATAATGGTGCGTTGCTCTCTCATTATAGCAGAGGCAGGTGCGGAAACATAGGGCAGATTGAGAAGGAATAAGGGGATTCAACATTTTCACTCTACCCGGCAAGAGGATAAAGGTGAGAGGAAAGAGGAGAAACGCGGGCGGACAGATAGATTGCCAATATATTTGCAGCGCGTAAGGCGCCACTCTGCTTCCCACTCCGACGGATGGCTACAGCCGCGCCCCTGCTGTCTCTTGGGTTCTGCCCATCAGTGCAGCGGTAGGGGCGCATTCATCCTCCCCGCTTGCGGTGTGCTGGGAGGTGCCAGGGGGGATGTGTGATGCTGATACGCCAACCGATGAGACCTAACCGTACAACTGCATAACACGGGCCAGCGTCCCATGTTCCTGGGAATCCGCCTGGGTCGGGATTCAGTGAGTGCGTAATGTTCGTCGGTGTCACTCCGACTCTGCATTGTTGGGTCATCTTCGATGACCCAACACTGAGCACTCTGAAAATCTTTAGCTAAAGGAAGAGAAGCTCGGTTAACCCCGTTCTCAATAGACAAATTCTTCAATGTGGTAAATCACCACTTTGGCGCCGGGGCCAGCGACCATTCGTGCTCCCTGTTTAAGCTGATTGAACTGTTCGAGGATAGCATCCTCGCTCAACGGTGGGCTGTCGAAGGCCTGCAATTGGGCAAGATAGGGCGTGTCAGTTGGGATAATCAGTGGTGATAGATACACGATGTCTTCCGGTCCCAGGTTCATCGCGGCAATTGCGGCCAGCGAACGTTGTACATGATCATGGGCGAAGCGTTCACCACCGGCGCCAACCAGCAGGATAATCCCCACCGCAATCCCAGCCGCTTTAATGGTCCGAACTGCCTCAATGGCTTCTGCTGGTGAACCAGGCTTGTTGAGGAGCCGAAAGACCGTCTCATCACCACTTTCCAGACCCAGATAAATGCGGCGCACACCGGCTGCCGTCAGTTCCCGATACTCGTCCAGGGTTTTGCGTTCGGCGCCGAAAATATCGAGAAAGGCGTAGATGCCTTTGAAGTCGGCCTGTGGGCCGATTCTGAACTCTTCGTGTACCACTCGCAAGAGTTCACGCAGACGCGGCTGAGGAATGATCAACGCATTGGCATCGCCGAGAAAGATCGCCATGCGCAAACCAATACCGGCGCCGACAAATTCCTTCACTTGTTGAATATGGTTACGAAACGAGTCAGGCGAATGGATGCGAAATGCCCGGTCGCGGTAAAAAGTACAAAAATGGCAATGGTTCCAACTACATCCTTCGGTTGCTTGTAAGACCAGCGCTCGATACTGATCAGGAGGGAGAATACTGATCGGTTTGTAGACCTTCCGAAACCGTTCACGCTCGGCTTCTAACCGATCGACATCCCAACGCCGAATCCGCTCAAACCAGTCGCGTTCGGTTGATGAGGCCGTCGCCGCGATGCGCTCGATCATCTGTTGGCTCCACGTGAGCAGCTCGGCAAGTACGCGCCGTCGTTCTTCATCGGATAGTTTGCGCCGCTCTTTTTGACCGGGTGCCAGGACCCGTTTTTGCAGTACCTCACCACTAAGACCACGTACATAATTTATCCCGTTGCGAAAAGCAACGATTGGTCGCCCTTCACCATCAAACGAAACAATAGTACGCATTGCTTCAGCTATGGTCAGATGGTGTGGTTGTACGTTGACGGTGATGTTCGCTGCCATAAGACCGCTTCTGCTAAAGCTATTCTGGCAACAGGGTATCCCACCACAGACGACCCTGGCGGCGCTGCATCAGATCGACGTGAATATGCTTGATTTCTGTGTATTCATCGAGTCCGTAGCGTCCCATTTCGCGGCCAAAACCGCTCTGCCGATACCCACCAAACGGTGCGTGCGGGTTGAGAACGTGGTGCTCGTTGATCCAGACGGTACCGGCGCGAATGCGGCGGGCTACTGTCAGTGCGTGCTGTAAATCACGTGACCAGACCGACGCAGCGAGACCGTAGATGCTATAGTTTGCAATCCGAATCGCTTCGCCAATGTCATGGTAGGCAATAACCGACAGCACCGGACCAAAGATTTCTTCCTGTGCAATTCGCATCTCTGGCCGCACACCGGTAAAGATGGTCGGTTCGATGTAATGGCCGTGAGCAAAGGCATCACCAAGTGGTCTGCCACCGCCAACAACCACCGTCGCACCTTCTTCGCGACCAATGGCAATGTATCGTTCGACCTTCTCACGCTGTCGTTCACTAATCAGTGGCCCAATGTCGGTTTCCAGATCCATCGGGTCGCCGATCCGCATCCCACGGACTCGTTCGACAAGACGATCAACCAGGGTGTCGTGTAACGTGTGCGGTACGAGCAACCGTGAACCGGCTTCGCACAGTTGCCCGGAGTGATAGAATGCCCCCCATAAGACACCATCAACGACCAGATCGAGATCGGCATCGGGCAAGACCAGCATTGCATTCTTCCCACCCAGTTCTAGCGTCACCCGTTTGACATGCGGCGCCGCCAGGGCCATAATCTTGCGGCCAACTTCCGTGCTACCGGTAAATGCTACTTTATCTACGGCTGGGTGAGCAACCAGATATTCGCCGACCTCTCCACCTGGTCCGAGCACGAGATTGACAACACCTTTCGGGAGGAGATTGAGTTCGTGAATCGTTTGGAAAATCGCTAGCGTGCTTAGCGGTGCCAGCGACGAAGGTTTAAAGACCACTGTGTTACCGGTTGCCAGTGCCGGGCCGAGTTTCCATGCGGCCATACAAAAAGCGTAGTTCCACGGAATAATCTGGGCGCAGACACCAATTGGTTCGCGCCAGACAAAATTCCACGATACTGTCGGCAGCTCGTTCCACGGCAGCGGTTCGTAAGGATGTTTGCGGGCCAGTTCGGCACAACCACGCAAAATTTCTAGCCCCAGGGTAATGTCGTTGTAGGTGGTTTTCCGTAATGGAACCCCGGCATCTCGCGATTCGATCTCGGCAAGTTCAAAGTTCCGTGCTTCCAGGGCATCGGCAATTGCGTGGAGAATTTCGGCCCGCTGTGCCGGTGAGGTGTGGGGCCATGGCCCATGGTCGAAAGCGGTACGGGCCGCTGTTACTGCCCGATCAACGTCGTGAGTAGTCGCACTTGTACATGTTGCAAGGGGCTGGCCGTTGGCCGGATCGTAAACGGTAAAGGTCTGACCGTTCGTAGCCGGTTGCCATTCGCCATTAATATACAAATTGTAATGGGGTAGTTCGCCTGTGGAGTGTTCTTGCACCATTGCATGACTCCTTGAATATCCGGTGGGGGTTGCTCAAATGCTGCTGTGCGTCAATAGTGTAACACGCCGCGTTATAAAACTCAAGTACGATACCGGTGATAGATGACTTTTCAACGTGCTCAGCCGTCCGACAGCAGTGAGATGAGAGGGGAGCGGTTGAGGAGCGAGCGCAGTAGTGCAATTCGCAGGCTATCCGAGATACGTGTCGAGGCGCGATGCGACCCGTACTGACGAATAGCTACCATGCCCGTCGCCGTATGGCAGGGGTAGTCCCACGAGTAGGAGATAGCGTGCCGCAAAGATGGATACACCTGCTACCACTGCTCCCAAAGGTTGTGGACTGCAAACCTGTACCCGCAGGGAAACCGAACCTCAGCACGTGAATGCCCTTCATCGCTGTTATTCCGTCCGCGGCTGAAAACGTTAAGAATCACATAGGGCGAAGGTGAAGGGTTCGAGCCGCTCTCGAACCGGAATTAGGATATAGCGCAACAGTTACAATTCACGGGCAGTAGCGATAATGTCTCCTAACACACCGGCTGCGGTTACTTCAACACCGGCCCCCGGCCCTCGCACGACAAGTGGGCGATCGTGGTAGCGCCTGGTTGTGAAACTAATCATATTGTCCGGTCCGCGTAAACTGGCTAGCGGATGGTCGAGAGAAAGTTCGCGCAGACCAACTTCAACCCCGTTGTTACGGCTGATGCGGGTCATGTAGCGTATGACTTTACCGTTTGCCCGCGCGGCCTGGAAGCGACTCGTAATCTCGCTTTCAGCTTCATCAAGACGTTGCAGAAATTCAGTGATACTGATTTCTGACAGTGCTGGCGGGAAGAGTGCTTCTGCGCTTACCGCGTGCGCCGGGATGTTCATTCCACAGGTACGAGCCAGGATGAGTGCTTTGCGGGCGACATCAGCTCCGCTCAGATCATCACGTGGGTCTGGTTCGGTGTAGCCAAGCCGGTGTGCCGTTCGTACTGCCTCAGCGAAGCCAGCTCCCTGTTCGAGTTCACTGATCAGGAAGCCGAGCGTTCCACTCAACGCTGCCTCGATGGAGACGATCTCGTCGCCACTGTCAATCAGGTTTTGTAGCACACTGATCACCGGTAGACCGGCACCGACCGTTGCTTCATAGCGCGTTGCACCGCGTTCGGTCAGGGCGGCGAAGAGATCAAAACCTTCGCATAGTGGTCGCTTGTTCGCTAGGACAACTCGATGTCCGGCTGAGATAGCAGCCGCTAGCGGTGCAGCGTGATTGCCAGCCGCCGTTACATCAACGACAATGGCAATGGTTGCCGGTAACAACTCAAGCCAGTGTCGGTCAGTGATGGCGCCGGTAAGACTATCAAGATGCTGTCCAGCCTCTTTGGCTGCCAGAATGTTGTGTACCTGTGTATCGGTAAGCGCTGGATCACCGGCGAGAGCGCCGTGACTGTCAACCAGCGCAACATAACGCAAGTCGATACCGTATCGGCGACGGATCGTGGGCGCGACGGTCAGCATTTGTCGGGCAAGTGCCCGGCCAACGCCACCCAGCCCCAGTTGAATAATTGGAGTCATACTGCCCCCTGCTTACGCTGCAATCTGCGCCTATTGTATCACAGGGTATCTGCTGCTTCGACAGGTTGTAGCGCGTTGTTCGATTTGACGGGCTACCGGTGCCAACGTACAATAACAATCTGTAAAAAATGACTCGTCAGCTTTCAGAGGTTTCTATGCAGTGTGAAGTACAGAATGGCGACCTTCTGGCGGTAGCATCCGACCTGGCAGTGCTACTCTATGCTGAAGATGAGGCGTTACCGGCTGCGGTGACTGCCCTGTGTGAACCGACTGACGTAACCGGGCGTTGGAAACAGCAGACGCTCATTTATCCTCACGGCACGTTGCCGGCCCGTCGGTTGTTGTTGATTGGTATGGGTAAGCGTCAGTCGATCACGTCCGATACGGTGCGGCAGGCGGCGGCGCTGGCTGCTCAGCGTGCGCAAGAGGTGAAAGTTGCAACCTACCACGTGGGGTTCAACGGTGATTTACCCCTTACGCCCGCCGTGTTTGGTCAGGCATTTGCTGAAGGAAGTGTGTTAGGTTCGTATCGGTATACTCGATACAAGAGTGATCGAGAAGAAGTACCAACGGCCAACGCAGTGCTTCTGCTCGGTGCCGATGGTGATGATGTGGTTGCTGGGGTGCGCCGTGGTCAGATTATTGCGCGGGCAACAGCTTTTGCTCGTGACCTGGCTAACGGCCCTGGTAACGAGGTGACACCGGCTTTTCTCGGCCAGACTGCCCTCGCATTAGGTGAGCGGCTCGGTCTAAAAACGATGGTGCTTGATAAACCTCAACTGATCGAGCAAGGTTTCGGGGGCATTCTTGCGGTCGGTCAGGGATCGGCTAACGAGCCGCGCTTTATTGTGATGGAGTACGGTTCGGCTGATCAAGGTCCTACGATCTGTTTGGTTGGAAAAGGGATAACCTTTGACACTGGCGGGATCAGTATCAAACCGGCCGAGAAGATGGACGAAATGAAGATGGACATGAGCGGTGCGGCAGCGGTATTCGGTGCTATGCAGGCCGTCGCTGAATTGCAGTTACCGCTTCATGTGGTAGGGATCGTCTGTGCAGCGGAAAATATGCCGAGTTCAACAGCGTATCGCCCTGGTGATATTATTCGCACCCTGAGCGGCAAGACGGTTGAAATTCTTAATACCGATGCTGAAGGTCGGATCGTGCTGGCCGATGGTCTATTCTACGCACAGCGCTATCAACCCGCTGCAATTGTCGATTTGGCTACACTGACCGGTGCGATTATGGTTGCCCTTGGCCCACACGCAATAGGCCTGATGGGGAATAATCAAGAGCTGGCAAACCGTCTGATTGCTGCTGGTGAAGCTACCGCCGAGCGTGTCTGGCAGTTGCCGCTTTGGGATGAGTACCGCGAGGCAATGAAGAGTGAGATTGCCGATCTCAAGAATACCGGTGGTCGTTACGGTGGCGCTATTACGGCTGCCGGCTTTCTGGCCGCATTTGTTGGTGATTATCCCTGGGCCCACCTTGATATTGCCGGGACTGCCTGGGTAGAGAAGCCGCATCGTGCCTATCAATCACGTGGTGCTACTGGTGTCGGTGTCCGTCTGCTGGTTGAGTGGCTACAAGGATACGTCAGGTAGAAAGCGAACGAAACTCAGCGTTGGCCCGCGTTCCAGGTATTCAGGTCTTCTGCCGCACACCTCAGAACGCGGGCCAACGGCCCGCGTTTTCAGGTAATGTTCAATAACTAACGACGGTCAGCCAACTCATTTGGGGCGTAAGACCAACCGTTCACCCTCGATCTCACCGCTAAAGCGCATCGGAACATCTTCACCTCGCTGCCATAGTGCAAGATAGTCACTGTACCGGTTGCTCAGTACGTTCCCTGACTGACCGGTGGTGTGAATGAAGCGTGATGCGTTCAGATCGCCAAGATCGATGATCTGACGGTACGAAGGTGCGTTGTATTGCAGGTAGCCTTCGTTCAGTCGCAGAGGGGCAACGTTAATGGTAAAACCATCGCCACCTGTCGGTATTCGTCGCTCGAAGATGCCGCGTAGCGCACCAACCTGGCTAAACGGATTGTGGGGGAAGACTGCCTGATGGACCCGATCCCACCGCCAGCGTGTTGGATCTTGTTCGCCTTGCGCCGTTGCCATGGCATCTAAGCCCCGACGCAATGCAGTGGCAAGCACTGTTGCACAATCCTCATTGGTGTCAATCGTCGTCACATTATCACACCAATCGTAGTGCCCTTCCAGCAACACTTGTCTTAATGCCATCGCTGCGAAATTGTGCCGATGACGATAGGTAGCAGCAAAGAAATCACGTAGCTCATCAGCAAATACTTCTTCAAGCACAGCATTATAATAACCCTGGTAGATTGCTGCGGCAGGGCTATCACCGGTCATGGTGCCATCCCAATTGCGGAGGAGTTCTAAGGCGACAGTCTCACGCGGTCCGGCCGGTGTAACATCACGCAAGATCGGCAACAACTCACGGGCTTGAATCGAAAGCACATCACTGAGCATAAGACGCATATCGGCAATCGTTAGTGATGATTTCTGCTCGATCAGTTCGATGATCCGCTGAGCACGGAACGGAGCTGCCCACGAGGTTCCCAGCAGGTATGGATAGTCATCTCCTACAACTCGGTTGTTCGCCGTTACAATATAGTCTTGCGGTGGATTGTACACGTGAGGAAGGTCTTCAAATGGAATGTAGCCGATCCACTCGAACTCATCGGTCCATCCTGGTACCGGCATACGGCCATCACCATTGCGCCGGATTGGCACCGATCCCGGTGCATAGAAGCCAATGTTGCCATCCACATCGGCGTAGACAAAGTTTTGCATCGGCGCTTTGTAATCACGGAGTGCAGCAGTAAATTCCGTCCAGTTTTTGGCACGGTTAAGATTGATGAACGCACGTATTGTTGTGTCTCTATTATCAAGAGCGGTCCAGCGAAATGCCAGCGTCTCTTTTGCATCTGGTAAAACATCACTGATCACCGGCCCATGGCGTGTGATGCGTACTGTCAATGTCACCGGATCGCTGCCCTTAACGGGAATAACTTCGTTGATCAGCGTCACCGGCTCACGTGTTCCGTTATACTCGACATAATTTTGAGCGTCGATCCGTTCAACATACAAATCCTGTACATCCGGATCAGTGTTTGTGACACCCCAGGCGATTCGTTCGTTATGTCCGATCACGACGACCGGTAAGCCCGGAAACGTAGACCCAATCGCGTTGATGGTGTCACCCTTGATGTGAGCCAGGAACCAAATCGAGGGGATACGATTAGCAAGGTGGGGATCGTTTACCAATAGCGGTTTCCCGCTGGCCGTTCGGCTGCCGCCGATCACCCAGTTGTTAGAGCCGGCCAGTTGGTCACCAACCCCGGTAATGAATAACATCTCTTCCGCGAGGTCTAGCAGACGCTGCGCTGTTGCCGGTTGGATGGTAACCGTCGCTTCGTGGGCGGACGGCGCCGGTGCAGCAGCCGACGTGGGCAAAATGAGTGGCCCATCAGCGGTGTATGATGGCATCAAGAACGCTGCATCTTCGGCCCCGATCTTCGCGGTTAACGTTGCGCGCATTAGCTCGTTATTCCAGTTTCCGCCGAGATCCCAGGCCATCATCTTGGCCCACACCAGCGAGTCGACCGGTTGCCATGGTTCTGGTTGTACGCCCAGGATCAGAAATTCAGGCGGTAAGACGGGATTGGTAGCCAGAAAAGCATTGACACCTGCCGCGTATGCCGTAAGGAGATCAACCGTTGCGCGGTCGAGGTTGGCTAATGCCTGCTGGGCAGCGCGGGCAACGCCAAGCGTGCGTAAAAATGTGTCGGTACGTAACGTCGTTTCACCAAAAATCTCTGACAGACGACCATGACCAATACGGCGCTGAACTTCCATCTGCCAGAGTCGCTCTTGGGCATGCACAAAACCAAGGCCAAAGACGGCATCGGTGTCAGTAGCACCGGTAATGTGGGGGATGCCATCAGTATCGCGCACAATGGTGACAGGCCCACTAATGCCGGTTACACGGATTTCGCCGTTCGTTTGTGGCAACGAGCGCCGTAACCACAGATATCCACCACCGCCACCAATAATCAGAACGCCGATCAGCAGCAGGATGGCCCAACTGACGATTCGTATTAGCAACCTCATTGTTGTCTCGCACCTATTCTCTATTTTTTTCGGAATCGGGATTAGTATTATAGCAGAATTGAGGGAAGACAAAAAACAGGGGAGAGGAGAGAAAGTAGCGTGATGCCAATGCTCTTTTGATTGATCTTAACATCTGGTGACAGATATGGCATAATTGCGGCTGCTCACCTCCGATCACCGCCAGGAGGAGCCGATGGACGCCATGCGGATGCTCTTTGCGTGTGGCAGGATGAATAAATACTGATCCGGAATACTCTGTCGCAGCAGAAGATCGGTTGGGGCACAGCGCCGCTGTGCCCGTACATTTATCAGGTTTCGTCCACCGTACCGCGAGACGATTATGCGGATAGGCTCTAAGTTAGGGGATCTCCGTCCCTTTTCCACCTTTTCCCGCTGAGGAGAGATGCTAACTGATGGGTTGTCGTGCGGCTAGCGCCCCTTTACTTTCACCCCTGCCCTCTTCCTCTTACACCGAAGGCGAGGAAGGGGAAGGTGCGAGAATGCCGTAGGCATAAATCCATCCCTTCCCCCTAACTCTCTTTCCGCTATCCTCATTCCCAGGCGATTGTGCGGTCAAGGTGAGAGCTTTCAGCTCGCCAACCGCTGCCAATCTCTATCGCCTCCCTGACAGAGAGGTGCCCTTGTCCTTTACCCTTCCAGTAAGAGCGCTTCCGGGTCTTCGATCAGCTCCTTCACCTTCACCAGGAAGCGTACAGCGGTGCTGCCATCGATTAGCCGATGATCGTAACTGAGAGCCACGTACATCATTGGGCGAATGACGATCTGGCCGTTCACGACAACCGGTCGTTCTTCGATCTTGTGCATACCGAGAATCCCAACCTGCGGTGCATTGAGAATAGGCGTACTCATCAGCGAACCGTACACACCGCCATTGGTAATAGTAAACGTACCCCCTTGCAGCTCGGCCAGACTCAAGGTACCTTCGCGCGCTTTCTTCGCCAGTTGTGCGATCTCGCGCTCGATCTGAGCGAAGGTCTTGCGGTCAGCGTCGCGCACAACCGGTACCACCAATCCTTCATCCACTCCCACTGCGATCCCGATGTCGTAGTAGTATTTAATCACCACCTCTTCACCCTGAATTTCGGCGTTGACCATCGGGAAAGCTTTTAGCGCACCAACTACCGCCTTCGTGAAGAATGACATAAAGCCTAGCCCAACCCCGTGACGTTCTTTGAACGAGTCTTTGTGGCGTGCACGCAGGGCCATGACCGCACTCATATCCACTTCATTGAACGTGGTGAGCATTGCTGCCGTGTGTTGGGCTTCAACCAGACGACGGGCGATAGTCAGTCGCCGTCGACTCAGGCGCTGCCGCTCTTCGCGGCGGTCGCCATTCACCGTCACCGTTGGCGCCGGAGTTGCCGGCGGTGTTGGTCGCGGAGCAGTAGCAGCCGGGAGTGGGGATGTCGGTGCTGGTGTTGATTGAGGTGGTGATGGAGGACGCTCGATAACGGCTGGGGTTGGATGGCTCACAGGTGTATGGATACGTCCTTCATCAGCTTTAGCGGTAGCTTCACTCGGCCCGGTTCCCGAAACCAACCGCATGACATCTTCCTTCGTGATCCGTCCGCCAGGGCCGGTGCCAGGCACGGTGCGTAAATCAATAGCGTGCTCGGCGGCCATGCGTTGAGCGACCGGCGTTGCCAAAACCTCACCTGTGGCAGGTGATGAGGTCGCTACCGGTGTTGGTGCTGATGTGGCCGCAGATGGTGCAGTCGCTGCCGGTTTCTCTGCCGGTAACGCACCTGCTTCGATGGTTCCCAGCAGGTCACCGATCGCGACAGTTGTACCTTCGGGACATGCGATATTGGTCAGAATTCCACTCTGATCGGCAGCCACTTCGAGATTGACCTTATCGGTTTCCAACTCAACCACCGGTTCACCAACAGCAACCGGTTCACCTTCGAGCTTGAGCCAGCGTGCTACCGTCGCCTCAACAATCGACTCACCGAGCGACGGCACTCGAATTTCGTATGCCATACTCTAACCTACCTCATATTAAACGGATGCTCTCATCCTTAATCACGTCTGCTTGCCCGTTTCAGTTTTTGCCCTCGCCTGATCCCACCGCCGCTCTTGACGTTAGCAACGGCAGGGTGATGCAAGTGGTCAGGGGTGTTCGTCTGCATTGCGAATGTGCCTAGCTGCTTATCGCTTCTTGTCCCTGGATTGCCGGTACAGGCGATTCCGGCAAATCAGCTACTGCTTCACGCAAGATACGAGCCTGTTCGCGCACATGAATGCTGTGCAACCCTTCTGCCGGGCTAGCCGATTCGGGGCGTCCGACATAACGTAGCGTCACCCCTTCTGGGAGCAGCTTTTGCAGCCGTGGCCAGACAAATGTCCAGGCGCCCATATTTTGTGGCTCTTCCTGTAACCAGATCACCTCGTGCAGGTTTGGGTAGCGCCTGATTGCCGTTTGCAGCTCTTCTGCCGGGAAGGGATAGAGCAATTCCAGACGCAGCAGATCGATGCGTCCACCGCTCTTTTCCCATTCGGCGCTTGAGAGCAGGTCAATAGCAACTTTGCCTGAACAGAGGATTAAGCGCGTCACGCCTTCAGGGGCTGGCGCTTCGTTCCCCAGATCAAGGATTGGCTGGAAACGAGCGTCGGTGAGATCGCGGAGCGAGGAGCTGCTGCGCGGATGGCGCAGCAGGCTCTTTGGGGTCAGAATGATTAGCGGTTTCGGGTCGGCGTACAACGATGCCGCCTGATACCGTAAGAGGTGGAAATACTGGGCAGCCGTCGTACAATTAGCGATGCGAATATTGTCATTCGCTGCCAACTGCAAAAATCGTTCGAGCCGTGCGCTCGAGTGTTCTGGGCCTTGACCCTCATAACCGTGAGGGAGCAGCATGACTAGCGAAGGATTCTGTCCCCATTTCGCGTGACCACTAACGATAAACTGGTCAATGATGACTTGAGCACCGTTGGCAAAATCGCCGAACTGCGCTTCCCACAACACCAGTGTATCCGGTGCGTGACAACTATACCCGTACTCAAACCCCAGTACCGACGCTTCCGAAAGCGGGCTATTGTAAACGGCAAACGAGGCACGTGCCTGTGGAATCGCGTGCAAAGGAATGAATCGCTCACCGGTAACGACATCATGCAGTACTGCGTGGCGATGACTGAACGTACCGCGTTCACTATCCTGACCGGTCAAGCGAATTGGCGTACCATCGGCAAGGATGCTGGCAAACGCCAGTGCTTCGGCGTGACCCCAGTCGATACCGTTTTCTTCGTAAATTGCCTGTCGGCGGCGTTGCAGCATGCGCTCCAGTTTTGGATGGACGGTAAACCCTTCTGGACGGTCGAGGAGCGCTTCGTTCAGTTCGATTAGGGTTTTCGCTGAAACCGGTCGCGCAAAGATGGGCGGACGGCGCATAGGGAGCGGATTGGCTGGCGGTGGCGCCGGTGGCAAAGTGGCGGCCAGTCGTTGGCGTTCGCGCACCTTTTCAAATGCATGTTGCAGTTTTTGCATCACGGCATCAACACGAGCCTGCGCCTCTTCACGGGTTATCAGACCACGCCGTTCAAGTTCACGCGCCCAAATTTCGCGTACTGTCGGATGATTCCTGATCCGCTCATACATTTTAGGCTGGGTGAACTCTGGTTCGTCGCCTTCGTTGTGTCCCCAACGGCGATAACCGACAAGATCGATCAGGAAATCTTTCTGGAACTTCTCACGGTAGGCAGCGGCCATACGGGCTACGGCAATACAGGCCTCCACATCGTCGGCATTAACGTGGACAACCGGAATCTCCATACCACGTGCCAGGTCACTGGCGTACAGCGTTGACCGTGAGTCGTTGCTATCGGTCGTGAAGCCAATCTGGTTATTGATAATGATGTGAATCGTTCCACCGATATGGTACCCCTTCAAGCGTGAGAGGTTGAGCGTCTCGGCTACAATTCCCTGACCGGGAAATGCTGCATCGCCGTGAATCAAGATTGCCAGTGACTCCTTTTCATCTTCTTCAGGGAAGCCAGGTCGGTTGCGCCGTTCCTGTGCCGCACGCGCCCGCCCTTCAACTACCGGATTAATAAATTCGAGATGGCTGGGGTTCGGTACCAGCGTAATCGGCATCTCAGCAACGCCGCTCTCGCGATAGGCTTTCCGGGCGCCAAGATGATACTTCACATCACCCGTCCAACCTTCATAGGTGTCTTTGGTGTAGTCAGGCGAGTGAAACTCGGTCAGAATCATCGAGTAGGGTTTACCAAGGATATGAGCCAGAACATTCAACCGACCACGATGCGCCATACCGATCACGATTTCTTTCGTACCGCTGACTGCCGCATTACGAATGATCGCATCGATAATCGGGATGAGCATATCGCAACCTTCAATCGAAAACCGCTTCTGACCGGGAAAGGTCTTGTGTAAAAAGCGCTCAAAGCATTCGACTTCGGTTAAGCGGTCAAGTAATTCACGCTGTCGATCAGCATCGAGGTCTCGGAAGAAGCGGCGATCTTCAGCAGCTTCACGAATCCAGGCCCGCTCGCGGTAATCTTGAATCTGATCGGTCTCGTACCCAATTGAGCCAGAGTAAGCCTGCCGTAACCGTTCTACACCTTCGGCGGCGTTCCGTACCTGCGTAGCGATTGGCCCGCGTATGATGTGCGCTGGCAATGCTGCCAGATCAGCCTGGGTAACACCATGGGTCGCCAGTTCCAGACCGGGGTCGCCAGGTGGGTCACTTCCGAGGGGATCGATGCGGGCAGCCAGATGTCCTAATTCGCGGATATATCGGATTAATCGGGCTGCGCCTACGATGCGCGTTACGTCCAATGGTAATTGACCAGACTCGCCGGTCGGCACCGTACTATCACCTGGCGGTGTCCATCGCGCAAAAAAGGCCCGCGTTTCCTCATCGACCGAATGTGGGTCGGCGCAGTAGCGCTCGTACAATTCGATCAAATAGCCGGCGTTGGGGCCGTAGAAGCCATTCCATTCGTTCATGCCTCGCCCGCTCCTTGAAGTAATGAAGGGTTAGCCGATTGTTTGTTCATAATATCACAAATAATAACAACACAGTATCAGGCAATATTTTCAATTCTATTGTACCACGTTGGCTGCACAGCGTTTCAAGGCAAAAAGGCGATGCGGTCAGGAACCCGCATCGCCTTTTTTACCCGATTTGCATCGAAGATACCGAACTACATTGTCGCAATTGCGTTACATGCTGCGGCAATAATCAGCATTACGCTAACGGTGATCAAGACTGCAATGAATTGTGCCAGCCGATATGGCATCTCAAATCGGCTGACCTGGGGTTTCACAGAGGTAACTTGCTCTTGTTGCATCACTGCCTCACTAGGTTTCGTTTGTTTTCGGATATAGATATAATAGTAAATTGATATGGTGTCTAACAAGGGAGAAAAAACATCACGGCCAGGGAAGTTTCTCCCCGCTTTCTCCCCTGGAAGACTTCCCGCACGAGGAGTGAACAGTGTAGCAATTTGCAACGTTCTCCCTGCCCGCTTGTGGGTCTGCCGGGCAACCGATAAGTTCTGGTCGTGCACTGCACGACGCAGGCCAGCGGTCTGATCCACGGTATTCACGGCCAGTATTGATCTGGCCCTTGCTCGGATCGCGGCACTCGTCCAAAAATTGTGCGGAATTTTTTACCGAATCTGGGATGGTAAGCTGCTATCATGACGAGTAACCATCTGGAACCGGTCGCGTGTAGGAGTGAGGCTATCATGGAGTTTGCGTTGCTCATCCTCTGTCTCGCACCGATGATTTTCTTCATTGGTGCCGGAGTCGGGTTTCTCGTTGGGCGGGCGCTGGCTCGTTCTGCCGATCCTCGTCGTCAGTTCGCCGATCTGGTTCGGTTCTGGCAGCAATCCCAACAGATCGATGCTGCCAGCGCCGAACGTATTTTGCTGCTGTTGTATAGACAGCCCGGCGTGCAATCATCTGCTGATACCACACAACTGGCTGCGCAATCGGCTTCTACAATGACTGTGGCCGATCATACGTCACCATTGGCAGCGACGGCAGGAATGCCGTCATCACCACCGATTCCTTCAATGCCTGTGCCGGTTTCCCTGCCTAAAGCTGACCAGGTATTACCCCCACCACCGGTTGCCCCGGCAGTTACAGTGTCAATGCCGACAGCACCGGAATCTACGGCGCCACCTACAGATGCTGCGGATGACTCACAAACCGTACCACCACTGCTGACAGCATTGCTCTCGATGGAAGCACGACGAACGCTATTGATAATTGGTTCGTTTTTGATCCTCATCTCTAGCTTGGTACTGGTAATCTTTAACTGGAACCGATTTCCGCCGCTGGTGCAGGTTGGACTCTTGAGTGTTTTTACCGGTAGCCTCTGGGGGGGCGGGTACTGGATGCAGCGACGTACCGCTCTCGTAACTGCCGGTCGTAATCTCAGTTCGGTCGCGATGCTGATGTTACCGGTTGTGCTGTTCTCTTTTACCCGACCGGGCTTGTTTGATCTTGACGGACGGCTGGCCTCGTTTGTGGTAAGCGTCCTGAGTTGTATGGTGTATACGGTCGCTGCCTGGCAAAGCCGACGGCTCTTCTACAGTCTGACTGCCAGTGCTGCGGCGTGTGCGGCGCTCTATAGCAGCTTTTTGTGGTGGTCGGTGGATGGACGCTGGCAGCCAATCTGGTCGTTTGTGCTGTGGAGCGTTGCCCTGATTATTGCCCACCAATTGAACCGAAGTACTCGGTCGATGCTGGTGCCTGGGCCGCGCATTGTCTCTATCGCCGGGCCAGCATTATCGATCTCAGTAAGTCTGGGATTGTTTCTGGCAAATCCCATTGCGGCTGAAGCTCCCACCACAATAACGGTGCTGCTCCTCGGGGCTGCGTTTGGCGTTGCACTGGCATGGCTCAATGATCAACCAGCCTGGCTTTGGGCGACAGCGCTCTTGGTGCCACTGGCAACGATGGTGGGAGTAGTCTTGCCCGTTGATGGGCTGACGTGGATCAACCTTAGCTTCGCCAGTCTGACACTGATCTATCCGGTCTTGGCCGCTGTGCTAGAACAGCGTTTACCGGCATATTCGCGACCATTTCTAGTTTTGATGCCGATACTGGCCGTTGTTGCGCTGGCTACTGCACTTGATCGCGTGGCAATTGTCCGAAGTTACCCGATCCTGATCGGTACCACCCTCTTGGTGGTTGGGCTGATTGAGTGGCGGCGTCTGGTTCTCTGGCAACCGCATCGGACTCTGGTCGGTACGATTGTGGTAAGTATTCAACTTGGATTAGTGACTATCTGGGCCGGTTCGTTTGTCAACACCTGGGAACTTCGTAGTCTCATTGCGGTTGTCATTGGCGGGTTGGTCTTCATCGTGAGTGCGATCCCGCTTGGTCATCGGCTCGCCTACGCGCCAGCGGTCTGGTGTTACGGTGGTGCGTTCCTGATCGCTGTCGGTACCATCCTGAGCATTGTGCTCGATCCGACCCTGCGCTTGGTTATGCCGCTGATTGCTGCACTGCTTTACGGTTGGCGAGCTTTTCGCTACCGGCAGAGGCTATGGGCTGGAGCAGCCCTGGCAGCAGGGCTTGCGTTGTGTGGGGTAGTGCTGAATCGGGTTGGATGGCTAGCAAATCTTGACCACTATCTGCTGGCAAGCGTGCTTTTCGCCGGTGGATTGAGTATCGGTGGGAGTTTGCTCGGAAAACACGCTCCTGCGTATAAATACTGGACAGCACCGGCTCTGTTTTGGGCAGCTTCCCTGGGATGTATCAGCGGTATCTTGTTCGTGAATGCTTTCCTTGCCCCAAGCCTAGCAGCGGTTATTGCTGCCCTTGTCGGCAGTGCCACGATTGTTCTTCTCGGTATAATCTACCATCGCTGGCAGACGGGCTATCCAACGGCGTTGCTGTTGTTGGCTGCCTGGACGATAGCCCTGTTCAGCGATGTGCTACCGTGGGACGAAACGCTCCATTCGCTCTCGATCCTGGCCATTCTGTTGGCTGGAGGCTATGGCTTTCTGACGTTGATCATGCGTTCACGAACGCCGTTTGATCGTCCGTATGCTCAGTTTGGTCTGGCAACGTCGTTCCTGCTACCGTTACCGGCACTGCTCGAACTGATTGCGTTCACCGATCTGACGTCGCCGGTCTTGCGTGATCTGACGTTGGCAGCGATTAGTTCAGCCGTGTTCATGATCATTGGGGCCTTCGTGTATCGGCGCTGGCGATTGATCAGCCTGGCCTTGCTCCAATCATTTCTCGCTTTTGGGAGCGCTGTCCATTGGGTAGACGGCGCGAATCGGGTAACAACCGGCTGGTCATTACTCCTGATAGCGAGTCTGATTGCGCTAGGGAGTGCTTTCGTCCATCGTCGGTATAGCGTCGTTGTTGTTCACCAGCTCGTGTACGACAGCTACCTTCTCAGTAGTATTGCGAACCTGGTAGCGCTGAGTATGCTCTTTACCGGAAGTGTGAGTAGTCTCAGTCTGCCACTGCTAGTTCTCTTGGCTGGAGGCTATGGCTTTCTGACGTTGATCAGGCGTTCACGAACGCCGTTTGATCGTCCGTATGCTCAGTTTGGTCTGGCAACGTCGTTCCTGCTACCGTTACCGGCCCTGCTCGAACTGATTGCGTTCACCGATCTGACGTCGCCGGTCTTGCGTGATCTGACGTTGGCAGCGATTAGTTCAGCCGTGTTCATGATCATTGGGGCCTTCGTGTATCGGCGCTGGCGATTGATCAGCCTGGCCTTGCTCCAATCCTTTCTCGCTTTTGGGAGCGCTGTCCATTGGGTAGACGGCGCGAATCGGGTGACAACCGGCTGGTCATTACTCCTGATAGCAAGTCTGATTGCGCTAGGGAGTGCTTTCGTCCATCGTCGGTATACCGCCGTTGTTGTTCAGCGGCTTGTATACGACAGCTACCTTCTCGGTGGTGTTGCGAACCTGGTGGCGCTGAGTATGCTCTTCACCGGAAGTGTGAGTAGTCTCAGTCTGCCACTTCTGGTTCTCGCCGTGGTGATCGGTGTGATAGCTCAGCTTGAGCAACGTGTTGCCGGTGCGAGTTTGAGCCTGATCGCACTGCTTGGATGTATTGCCAGTAGTCTGGCGCTGACACCACTTTCACCGCCATGGCAGGCAGCGTGGTTTGTGCTCGCCCTTGTGCCCCTCCTCCTGATCGGTAGATTTGCGGCTCGCTTGAATAGTACCCGGATCTGGCAACAGCCTACTCTCTGGGTTCCACTTATCGCCGCTTGTATTCTCGGATCCCAGGCATTGTTCGATCTGCGTGCCGGGGTGATAGCCCTTGTGAATGGTGGGGTGCTCCTCGTTACCGCTACGTTCCGCGAACGCCGAAGTATCTATGCCTACCTCGCCGGAGCGGTCTTTGTGACTGCCAGCCTCGGTCAGTTTCTGGTTTGGGAACTGCGCGAGGTACAGTTATACGTCGTTCCGGTAGGTGTCTACCTCTTCGCATTGGCAGTCGGTATCCGGACATTTCAACGGCAGGTGTCGGTGGCGCGGTTGGTCGATAGCGCCGCCGTCTGTCTGCTCCTTGGCGTCACTTTCATACAGGCTGGTGGATCAGGTGAGAACGTCGGCTATGTGATGTTATTCGGTGGTGAGTCGTTACTGGTAATGGCCTACGGTACACTTGCCCGTCTCCGAGTACCCTTTATCAGCGGGGTGATTGGTTTTGTCATCGGAGTGCTCTGGATGGTGGCTTACGCTGCCAGTATGCTCAATCAGTGGCTCGTGTTGGGCTTGTTGGGAATGTTGATGCTTCTGGCCTACGTCCTGCTCGAGCGTCAGCAGGAGCAGCTACGACGGCTCGGACGTGATCTGGTTATGCGGCTGCGAGAGTGGCAATAGATTAGGTAGACCAGAGGCGTCTATCAGAAATGTCTTGCTCATGCGATAGGCGATGTGTGTGTATTGAACATGCTTTTCGCCGGAGCTACGGATGGTGTTGTTCGGAACTGGCAAACTCCACCGCACCGGTAGAGGCGGATTCTGCCCGCCCCTACCGGCTACCGATACTGCGCGGAGAGAATTACTCGAAGCGGTCGGCCACTAGCGCCGTCAGATCGGCAACGCGCACCGAGTAGCCCCACTCGTTATCGTACCAGGCCACAATCTTGAAGAAGTCATCACCCATGCTCATCGTGAGTGGGAGATCGACAACACTGCTGTAGGTGGTACCGATAAAGTCGCTGCTCACGAGCGGATCATGGGTAACACCGAGAATACCCTCTAGCTCCTCGCTTTCACTGGCTTCGATAAAGGCCTGATTAATCTCCTCAACTGATGTCTTTGTGCTCAGCAAGACCGAGAAGTCGACCATCGAAACCGTTGGCGTCGGCACACGTACCGCATACCCGTGGAACTTACCCTTTAGTTCGGGGATGACGAGCGCGACTGCTTTGGCGGCGCCGGTGGTTGTCGGTACCATGTTGATTGCGGCTGCTCGTGCCCGGCGCAGGTCTTTGTGAACGTTGTCTTGTAAGTTCTGATCCATCGTATACGAGTGGATAGTAGTCATCAGACCTCGTTCGATCCCAAAGCGATCATTGAGTACTTTCGCTACTGGTGCCAGACAGTTGGTGGTGCAGGATGCGTTTGAGATAATGTGGTGCTTCTCGTGGTCGTACTTCGCGTCGTTGACACCCAGACAGATGGTAATATCCTCGCCTTTTGCCGGTGCGGTGATAATGACCTTCTTAGCACCAGCGGCCAAATGTGCTTTGGCCTTCTCGGCATCGGTAAACCGGCCGGTCGACTCGATAACGATGTCAACACCAAGCTCCTTCCAGGGTAGGGCGGCTGGATCGCGCTCGGCCAGCGTCAACAACTCATAGCGGACGTCGTCTAGCTCAACCACAATCGCTTTCTCTGTCACCGTCACTTCGCCGTCGAATGCGCCGTAAGTCGAGTCGTAGCGCAGCAGATGAGCCAGCGTTTGGGCATCGGTCAGGTCATTAATTGCCACGATTTCAAACTCTTCAGGATAGTACTCCAGCATCGCCTTAAAGCTCTGGCGTCCGATCCGGCCGAAACCGTTGATAGCGACGCGAACCATGGAAGCCTCCTTAGTACTCAGATCACGATACTCTGGCGCCTTCGCCAAGAGGGTCAATGGCATATGGGTCTGCCATTAACTGACGTGGTCATTATAGCATCTTTGTCTGTTGACTCGCATTATAGATTCTTGCCTATCAGGTGAAGAATTGCATACGCAACTGTCTACAGCGGAATGATAAAACGGTGAAACGAGGGGAGGCAGAGAGAGGAAGGGTTCCAATCTGCGCTGTTATGTCGAATCAATAGCCAGGCATACCCCTTTTTGGCAGTATTCATACGTTCAATCTATCAGATGTGCCATCAGATGAGAAACATTTTGCATTCCATCTTGATGTTGCTACAATACGTAGTAAGAAGATAACTGCTTTTAAGCGGGCAAGGAGGAGCGGCATGACAAGTCTACTTATCGATGGGGGCGTAGGAGCGATCTTGCTTTTCTTTGTTGTGATGGGCTTTCGTCGAGGGGCGTGGCCGAGTGGGTTTGTTCTCGTTGGTACTCTGATCGGTACCGTACTGGTTGACCTCTGGCGTGATGGCATTGTGCATGTGTTAACACCGCTGGCTCTCGCCAGTGGCTGGTCACTCTTTCTCACCCTGAGTTGTCTCCTCCTGATCGCGGTCGTGGTTGGATACGGCGCCGATACTATTTTTGAATTTGGTCTGGAAAACGCCACTGAGTGGTCACATCGGCTCACTGGTGCGGCTATCGGTTTGGTGAATGCGGCACTGCTTACCAACTATCTGGTGCGTTACGCTCGTGAAGCCTGGCCCGACCCCGCTGCACTTGCCTGGCTTACCACAGCGACGATCACCCCGCTCGTGATTGATTTGTTGCCTTGGGGGATGCTGGCACTTACGCTGGCCGGTCTGCTGATTTTATTGTTTCGGCTGCTGCATGCAATTCGCAGTGAACAGGAACTGCATGCTGATAGACCGGTATCACAGCAGGAGGCCGATCGGCGGGTGCTTGAGCGTATCAATCAGGCCCTCGGTCATCGACGCCGCTAACGTATTTGCACTGTAAAGGCTGGTGCCAGATGCAGGTAGGGCGTGTCACTCTGCCCTCGCCACAGTCGGCAGCGGTTTCCCCAACCACTCAGTATAGAGTTCACCGAACCGTCCGGCTGCCAGTGCGCTGCGAATCTCGGCCATCAGATTGAGTAAGAAGGCAACATTGTGCAAACTTACCAGTCTGATACCGAGCAGTTCTTTTGAGCGGTAGAGATGATGGATGTAAGCCCGTGAGAAATGCCGACAGGTATAGCAGGTACATCCCTCTTGCAGTGGTCGTCGATCATCGCGTAATGCGGCATTGGTAACATTGAGACGCCAGTTGCGTTCACGATTGCGAACTAACGCTGCGCCGTGACGCCCAAGACGGGTGGGGCTGACGCAGTCAAACATATCGATTCCACGCGCAACACCTTCCAGCAGATCGTCAACATCGCCAACACCAAGCAGATGACGGGCCAGCCCATCTGGCAAGTACGGTACGGTCATGTCAACCACTTCGTACATTTGGGTCTTATTGGCGCCGAGTGATCCGCCAATGCACAGGCCGTCGAAATCCATACTGCTGATATATTCAGCACTCGCCCGCCGCAGGTCGGGAAAAATGCCGCCATGCACAATGCCGAAAAGTAACTGATCAGGATTCGGCAATGCGGCTCGATTCCGTTGCCGATGCGCGGTCAGACAGCGTTCTGCCCAGCGATGGGTACGTGCCAGACTCTGAGCCGTGTATTCGTAACCAGCCCGGAATGGCGGTAACTCGTCGAAACAGACAATAATATCGGCGCCAAGGTGGTGCTGTACCTCTATGCTGCGTTCGGGAGTAAAGACGTGTCGCGATCCGTCAAGGTACGATTTGAAGATGACCGCTTCTTCAGTAACGGTCACCATATCGTTGAGCCGTGATGGATGGGCAGGGCGACGCCCTTTGACTTCATCGGCGATCCCACCGTAAACGAGCGAAAAAACCTGGAATCCACCACTATCGGTCAAGATTGGGCCATTCCAGCTCATGAAGCCGTGCAGCCCTCCATGACGGGCGATCAACTCGTGACCAGGTTGGAGGTAGAGATGATAGGTGTTGCCAAGAATGATAGATGCCCCATGATCGCGTAGTTCGTGAGGAGTGAGCGATTTGACGGTGGCACGAGTGCCGACCGGCATAAAGACAGGTGTCGCTACTGTACCGTGCGCGGTTTGTAAGAGGCCAGCACGGGCACGGCTGGCAGGATCACGGGCTGTAATGGTAAATGGTGCCATACGCTTGCTTTAGTCGAGGATTATGTACTGATTGACACAGGTCAGTATTATAACCGAGGAGTGAGGACTAATGATCCAGACGAATGAGGCCAAGACTTACCACAGAAGGCACAGAGAATACACTGGTTCTACCAGCATTCTCTCTGCCCTCTGTGGGGTAACAAACGAAAGAAATGTATGCGGTAGAGCGAAAGTGATGAGCAGACCTCTACGCTGTCGGTTGCGCTCGCTTTTCTGCCCGGCCAACGATACGTCGCGCCAGAGCTAGTTCTTCAGGGCCAATTGCTCCCAGCATCCACGCCCCAATCCCGTATGCGATTGGACCAACGAACAGCGCGCATACTGCGCCAACCCATCCCGGTAACCAGATCAGTGCCGGTACTATCGCCGCCGCCATGATCAAACTGGCAATTGCCGGTCGCCACAACAGGCGATGGATGTTCGGTGATAGGCCTTCTTGTTGCAAGACCGGTCGGAAGACTGTATAGAGGACAACTTCTGATAGGATAGTAATCACAGCCGCCGCGAGCAACGCCGATTCGGGTTGACCAAGACGAATAGCGATTGGGATGACGAAAAGGTTGGCGATCAGGTTAAACGCAGCTCCAATCACAAAGGCGCGGGTAATCGCAGTCTGGCGCTCAATGGCAATGAGTACGTACTGCAATAATCCGTTCACAAATGAGAGTGGAAGAAACCATGCCAACACGGCGAGCACCGAAACCGATGGGAGGTACTCAGTAAAACGCCGACGGGCAAACAGCCATACCAGATCGTCGGCTAGGAGTGTCATGGTCATTGCCAATGGAAATGCGATCAGGAGCAACACGTGAAGAGTACGTTGTTGAGCCGCTGCCAGCTCGCTGCGTGCGCCTCCGGCACGACGGGCAAGGAGGGGGAAGACGGCAAAGGTAACCGCTGGCGGTAATACCAACGCAATGTTGAGCAACTGATATGGTAAGACGTATTGTTGAACGAGGAGGTCGGCGTTGCTACCACCAAACGCTCGCACGATGAAGAGATCGAAACGAAAGAAGATGATGCTCAACAGATTGTTGAGCATGAGCGGTAATGCTTGTGGTACGATCTGTCGGATTGTGGTCAGCTTAAAGCTCAAGGTTGGGGTGAAGAAGGTACGCACTTGCAAACCGAAAAAGATCAAGGCAGTCAGCGAACTGACCAGCACCGCTGCCCAGGCCAGGCCGATGACTCCCCAACCAAGGCTAAGCACAGCAATGCGCGCCACAAAACTGAGCAGAGCAGTCAGGACTTCAATGACCGCCGGGACTTCCATGCGCTCGGCTGCGTTGTACAGGGCTGTTACTGCCCCGCTGTACGCTCCTGGTATCAGCGTAAGAAGCAATATCCAGATTGCTTGCTGTCCTTCAGGAGTGAGTGGTTCACTAAGACCAAGCCTGCCAATCGTGTTGTAGATATAAATAACCAGCCAGGCAATCGGGATGGCAGCAACACCGATCAAGAGCAACCGTAATCCCAGCGTTATGCCAAACAGGTGCTGTGCTGCCGTCGGATGGCGGGCTGCTTCACGGGTCAGTAAGATGCCCAGTCCAAATTCGGTAAAGGTTGCCAGATACTGAGCAACCAGCAATGCCGCTGTATTGTAGGCTCCCAGCGCCGCCGGGTCGAGGGTGCCGACCAGCAACAGCAGGATGATCGTATCCAGGCCACGCACAAAGAGACGTAAGCCAAAGGTAATTGCGCTGTTTTTAAAAATACGCCGGGCTGCATTTGCTGGATCATCCTGGTACAATCGGCGCCAGAGAATGGCGCCGATGCTAAGTATGATCAGGGCAGTGCCGATGAGGGTGGCAACTAGAATAAGACGATTGTTCATGGCGATTGCGTGGTAATTGTGATCGAGCGACCGTTGCTGACCAGATGGATCGCACCGTTGAGTTTGGGATGGTATACTTGTGGGGCCAGTTGTTTTCGTTCGTACATACTGTGCAAGGCTGGCTCATCGGCTTGAAAGCCGGTACTGAACGCGATTGCCCGAATCTGCAATCGTTGCAAGGCCGGGTTGTCAATGGTACGTTGCCACGGATAGATCAACAAATCAATCCGTCGTCCGGCCAATTGATTGAGTGCGTTGTCGCCAGCACTGCCGCCGGTGTGAATGAGGATGCTAACCGTGCGATGTTCGATCAAGAGAACGCTCCCACCCTCAGTTCCATCGGAAACGGCCAGTACGTGGAGCTGTGCCCCACCGAGATTGATACGTTGACCAACCTGCAACTGGCGGATTGGTGTTGCATCCTCGCGCAACAGATCGTACCATTCACCGCGCACGATGGTTGGCGTGAGCGCCAGAGCTGGTTGGTACCGGCGCAATGCACCTAACTGTCCTGGTATGCGCTGATCATCTGCCTTCGTCAAGACAACAGTCGCGAGTTGTCGTTGCCAGAATGGTAGATGCCTCCCCAATTCGACTGCCAGACCTATCGGATCGCGACCACCGTCGATCAGGGTGAACGAACCGGCCGGCGACTGAATGAGAATGGCGTCGCCGACGGTTGGCAAGACAATCACGTGAAGATTGCCATCGGGCCGTTGCAACCAGGCTAGCCCACCGAGGATTCCGATCAAACCAAGCACGAACCATATCCGCTGTTGCATACGTTCCCCGTAGATATAAGCACTCACTGTCGTTCTCTACGTATAAAACCGTGCAACAGCGGAAAAAGTTACACTCTCGATTACGCCAGGGCAATAACTTCAATTTCAATTTGGGCATCGCGTGGCAGACGAGCTACCTGCACGGTTGAACGTGCCGGTGGGGTGTCGCCAAAATGCTCGGCGTAGGCTGCATTCATCGCCGCAAAATCGTTGAGATCGGCTAGAAAAACGGTCGTCTTCACAATGCGGTCAAGTGAACTACCGGCTGCCTGCAAAATGGCAGCAATGTTGGTAAAGATTTGGCGCGTCATCGCCCCAATATCATCGGTAATCAGCTCATTGGTGTCCGGATTGATCGGCAATTGTCCAGAGACAAAGATCAGGTTCCCGGTTTTGATCGCCTGTGAATACGGCCCAATTGCTCCTGGGGCCGCATCAGTACTGATTCGTGTCCGATCCATCGTGATCGTTCCTTTCTTTTTAACGTAAGAGCCAGAATCCGGTCATAACAAAAAAGTGCCAGATAACCGGCAGTAATCCTCCCACAATGGCTTGTGCGCCGTCCCATTCATACACTTCTACCCACAGTGCTGCCGTTACCCAATAAGCAACTGCCAGTGCTGCAAACCAGCAGATCGCGGCCAACCATGGCAGGTTGACAAGCAAGCTGATCAATGCCAGGAGCATTGGTAACAGGCGTGGCAATTGCACAAGTGGGTAGAGGGTGAAAATATGGGCCTGTTCCTGCTCTTCGGTGACGTTGCCCTGGATTAAAAATGATATAAGAACAAGCAGCGGCCATTCGAGCATACCGGCCATCCAGAAACCGATTCCGCCGATGATGATGCCGGGGTTTGGCCAGTAATCGCCATCAGTGAGTGCCGGTAGGGTAAACATCAAGCCCAACGGCAATGCAACTAGTGTCATAGCCCGTATTGCGGCGAAAAGGCGTGAACCGAACGTTGCCGCCGTTTTCCATTCTACCGATAGGGCCTTTGTTGTTGCGACAGGCTGACCGATCAGTTGCAGGTTTGGCACAAACGCTGCCGGCTGAAAACGTGGAGCATCGTTAAGTGGAGGGGTATGGCTCAACCGCTCAGCACAACGGGCGATCAGATCATGCCAGTGACTCATTGTACCAACCAGAACCACACCTGGTTGCCATTGGCCGGTAACGATGAGACCGCAAAAGCGACACAGCCAGGGTAAGCGTTCAGATCGAACGAACATGATCTGCTTTCCAAAACCCAGATCAACCACCTGACAGGCACTGATGTGCGGCCATGGAATGTCTGCCTTGAACCGTGAATTTCGTCCGCGAAATATATAGCGGATCGTCAGCGAATGCTGGCCTGCCGTAACTGCTGTTGGTACTGCAACGAGGATCGCCATACAGCTTACAATGACCAGCCCTATCATGAGATGGGCTGCAACCAACAACCAAAATGGTGCTGGAAGATCAGGGCGATCGGCAATGCCAAAGAACGGTACCCCTACCCCTTGATACGACTCAAAGATGGCACGGTACACCGGATCACGACTCACCCACAAGAGCGCGGGGTTGCTGCGGTAGGTAGGAAAGAGCAGGGCGAGAGCGCGATCCCAGTAACTTCGGTAGTGGAGAATACCGAGTGCGAGTACAAGCAGTGCCGAGATTGGAGGAATAAGCCCCGCTAATGAGAATCGCGGTACAGTTGCCACGACATCAGGCTCGGTTGTTGGCGGTAGATTTACTTCGGTCGATGCAGGAGCCGCAGTTCCACGGAGAAACAGCCCAAACAGAGGCGAGCGGCGCTGTTCATCGACGACGAGTGGCTGCGCTCCTTCAATCCGGCGAATTGCCCGCGCATGTTCTTGCAGAATGGTGTTAAGTAAATGATCAAACTCACGAATTCTCGAAGTGATCAGAAATGCCGGTCGGAAGGTTGTGCCGTATAACAATCCATACAGGCGATGCCAGCCGGTCAGCCGCTTGGCCGATGCTGCCGGGATCACGAGCAACACAAAGCGCTCACCGACTTCATCACCGGTAACGTGAATCTGGTGCAGTTCTTCCCAGGCAACCGGTAACCAGCCGCCAGCAAACTCAACGAGTAACCCACGTCCGCCAACGCGAATAGCTGGCAGTGCATTCAATAACACAAGAGCTAGCAGCAGTCCACTCACCACCCACAACAACACGACAAGTGTATCCACCATCCATTCATTCACATCTTGGGGGAGTGGTGATAATACCTCAAAAAATGGTTGCAGGAGCGTATTGCGTTCTACCCAACGAGCTATCGGCTCATATATCAGCAGCCCGCGGGCAAGCTGATACACAGCAGTCAACAGACTGACGAAAACCAGCAGATTTCCCGACATCGACAACCAGATACGCCGACGCCATGGATAGCTGTAGATTTTCTCTGCGGCCAGGACACTCATTGTGCCAAATACTTTCTCTACCCGTCTGCGATCTGACGTACTCGCAATTCTGCCATGTCGAGCAACTGTTGACAGGTCGCTGCCAGTTCAGCCCCTCGTTCATAGAGGTGGAGTGCCTCGGCTAGTGACAGTTCACCACGTTCAAGACGCTCGACAATTATTTGTAATTCTGCCAACAACTGCTCGTACTGTTCAACGGTAGTCGGTTCACTCATTTGCTGTCTCCACAGTTACACGCAGCGTACCGGCGTGTAAGGTCAGGTGCAATGTCTCACCAGGTTGAACTTGGGCTGGATCGGTGATAACTGTGCCATCAGATCGCTGAGCAATGGCGTATCCGCGTGCGAGGGTGGCCTGGGGGCTAAGTGTTCTCAGGCGTGCGTGTAGGCTTTGCAGGCGAGCCTGTTCAAACTGAATCCAGCGTGCCAGAGCACGATCAGCACGCCGCAGCAGATCATCAACAGTTTGACGGGCCGTATCAAAACGACGTCGTGGATGGTTACGCTGTAAGAGCATGTGCTGTTGCGCGACAACGGCACGTTGCGCATCGATACGCGATAAGATCGCACTCTCAGCCCGTTCACGAAGCTCCGTAATTTGTTGGCGAAGGTCGCCAATTGCCGGTGCCACCAGTTCAGCAGCAGCCGAAGGCGTTGGCGCCCGCACGTCGGCCACAGCATCAACCAGCGTAGTATCGGTTTCATGGCCGACACCGGTAATAATCGGTACCGGACTCAGTGCTACTGTCCGCACGACCTGCTCATCGTTGAACGCAGCCAGGTCTTCGCTGGCGCCACCACCACGCGCCAGAATGATAACATCGAGTGGTTCTGTGTAGGCGCGCCGCAGCGCAGCGACAATACTGGCCGGTGCCAGTTCACCCTGTACCAGGCAAGGCGAGAGCACCACTTCAGCTAATGGGTAGCGACGGCGTAAAATCGTGAGCATATCTTGCAGGGCTGCGGCCTGTGGTGAAGTAACGATGCCGATGCGACGGGGTAAGACCGGCAGTTGGCGTTTCCGCCGTTCATCGAACAATCCCTCTGCTTCCAGCCGGGCACGCAATTGCGCAAGTTGGGCATTGAGTAGTCCTATCCCAGCAGGCACAATCTGGTCAACAACAAACTGCACTTCACCGCGCGCTTCGTAGAAACCAACCCGTCCATGCGCCAGCACTGCCTCTCCGTTTGTCGGGAGCAGGGCTACCCGCTCGGCGGCTGATCGCCACAGCACTGCACGCATGCTGGCCTGCTCATCCTTCAGCGTAAAATAGCAATGGCCGGAAGGGTAGCGACGGAACTCTACCACTTCCGCCAACAGCCAGATGTCAAAGAATAACCCTTCCTCTTCGAGGTGAGCACGCAATGCGTTATTAAGTTCAGATACCGTAAAGGCGTGCATCAAAGCGGTTCAATGACCATGAGCGGTTGCCCGTACTCTACCGGTTGTCCATTCTTGACCAGAATTCGGGCAACACGACCGGCAACTTCGCTCTCGATCTCGTTCATCATCTTCATTGCTTCGATAATACCAACGGTATCGCCGACGCGCACTTCATCTCCCTCCTGCACAAACGGACGATCCTTCGGAGATGGAGCCGCGTAGAAGGTGCCAACCATCGGCGCAGTAATGGTGTGACCGGCTGGCATTTCTACCGGTGGGCCTTCAGGAGCCGGTGGTGGTTGAACGAACGGCGTCACCGGCGTTGTTGGCAAGGGCTGGATGGTTGGTGCGGCGGGCATAGGGGTAGGATAGATAATACCTCCTGCATGACCGCGTTTGACATGCAGCTTGGTATCGCCGCGTTCGATAGTAATTTCGTAAACATCGCTTCGTTCGAGCATCTGCAAGAGATCACGAACGGCAGCAAGACCGAAAGGATCGGATTGATCGGCTGGCAATTCTGTTGTTTCGTCCTTCATAGCTCCCCACGGCATAATCTCGGCGAAACTACCCTATTGTATCATAAGCAGCGACAGGCGATGCTGTTCCTGACTTCTGCCTAACAATACCGATAAGCGATTATTACGTTTAGTGATAAAATCTTTACCGACAAAAATTACCCAGATTGTTATGCTAGGCACGAGATACTCTTGTAGTGAAAGGATACAACGATGTTCTCACGTAATGTAGGTACACTCGACCGTGATATTCGTCTAGTACTAACTATGGTTTTGGGACTCATCTCACTCTTCGGTCAAAATTTTTGGTTGCAGGTCGTTTGTGGGTTTCTGGCGTTAATTATGTTTGCAACCGCAGCATTTGCCGTATGTCCGCTTTACTGGCCGTTTGGAATCAATACCTGCAAGCGTGAACAGAAAAAGAAACAGGTGTAATTACGTCACCCGTTGAAGGCTTTTGTCGTTAATAAGGGTAGAACGCTGTGTGAATTATATCACAGACAGTGAGGTTCTGCCAAATTGCTCACGATCTGCCTTGGGAGAGCAAAGGGTAGAGGAATCCGCTGAGGCAAGCGGCAGGTTAGCGATCACAAGCTGATACCAGAAGCCTGTCCTAACTATGTCGTTCTAAACCATAAAGGTCGCCCTCGCCGTCCTGATGTAACCGCAACGGCGCCGGGGCGCCGATAGCCACCGTGTTAGGAGTGGCAAGGTGAGTGTGGCCCTTACCTTCCCCCCAGTCCCCTTCCTCTCCCACCAGGGGCGGAGAAGGGGGGATGAACGGAACAGGGGCGATCCTGCGGCTGTCAATCACCCCTCTCCCGCAGCGCGGGAGAGGGGCTGGGGGTGAGGGCAGCCCTCACCTTCCCCTTCTTACCCTGGGGAGGAAGATGTTGAAAAGCGCCGGTCGTCGTTCCTTACTGACTTGCGAATCTGGTCAGATTGTGCTACAGTAATGGCGCAATAAGTTGTGCGGGCGTAGCTCAGGTGGTAGAGCATCTGCCTTCCAAGCAGATGGTCGCGCGTTCGAGTCGCGTCGCCCGCTCCGCACTAGGCATCCCACCCCTTGCGGTGGGATGTGTATTTGTGCGGGGATTGCTCTCGCACGGCGAAGATGAAAGTCATCAAGCTACTAAAAATTACACTTTTCCCATAGGGCTTTTCAACGCTCTCGTTATATTCGCCAGGGAGGGCGAACTCCAACGCGGGCTGCGCGGCAATAGCCCGTTGTGTAGGGGGAATGGGGGCGATTGTTCAGTTGAGGTCGGATGCGGGCCGGAGGCCCGCGCTCCTAAGTATCCACACGCGGTTGCTCTGGGTGCGCGGGCCGCTGGCGTGCAGAGGCGGAGGAGGGTGGAAGACCGTGCGCCGGTTCCGTCTACGCCGGGGCGGATGCGGGCCGGAGGCCCGCGCTCCCAGGTATCCCCCCACTCATGCTTGTCATTGTATCGGTAGATAATGTATAATATGCCCTCGAAGTCACCTAACGAGCAACGAGGGTCCTCTATGTATCCCCAATCTCAAAATCGTCGACTCTTCCCGATCATCGTTGGTGTATACGGAGCACTGTGGGCTGTCTTCAGTCTTCTTATGTTGTTCTTTGGCCTGACGAATATTTCAGGTCGCGGGATGGAAGGGCTGGCCGCACAGGTCGCGATTATCGTCTTCGGGATACCCTCGCTGATCTTCGCGGTCTTGCTGTTGGTATGTGCCGTCGGTCTCTGGCAAGAGAAGCGCTGGGCGCTGGTCATGGCGCTGGTTCTGGCTATCCTGAACCTGGCCATAGCCGTTCTCATAAGCATTGCCCCTACTGACATCACATACGTTGGTTTCGGCGGTATCGTGCTTTCAGTAGTAGCGCTGTGGTACATTGTCAAACAGTTGCGGTTCAGAGATTGACGCAAATAGTGCTTCCCCCTGTAGCCGGAGCGTAAGACAATGCTGCCATCAACGCTGATCCTTGAACTTGTTCCGACCGACCAGCACGGCCTTGCTGTTCGTATGGAACTGCTCAATGAGCAAATCTATCGGCCGCCACAGGCCACCTTCCGTTGCGGCTTGTTTGATGAAGCGCGTCTGCGTTCGTTATTGGGAAGCAACCCGCTGGCGTATGGTGCAGCATTGCGCGACGCCCTCTTCGCCGATCCGCAAGCGATCGCTACCTACCGCGAATTGCGAGCGGCGGCGCTCAATCGTGATTCCAGCGCTGCGCTGCGTTTACATCTGATTCTGCCCGAACACCTGCAAGCCATACGCTGGGAGCTGCTCGTCGATCCGGTAAGTCATCAACCGCTCGGTAGCGACGGGCAGCTCTGGTTGAGCCGATATGTGCCGGTAGACGATGTTTCACCACCGTCATTACCATCACGCCGAGCAGCAGGCGAGCAGCGTGTCTTGCTGGCGATTGCCGACCCCAACGATGCCGAACGGTGGAAGCTGGCGCCGATTGACCGCTCGGCATACGAAGGTATGGTACAGGCAGCGTGGGGCGGTTCGGGCGTGACGGTAATTCCGGCAACCTGGCAGCGCCTTACCACTGAGCTGAGCAGCGGCTACGACATTTTGATCCTGGTGGCGCACGGCAGACTGGTGGACAGTCAGCCATGGCTGTATTTGATCGACGACCAAGGGAACACTGCCCGTCGCTCTGGCGATGACCTGGCCGCGCTTCTGCGTAGTCGCGGTGCAGATGGCCCACGGCTGGTCGTGCTGGTCAGTTGCGCCGGGGCAGGGATGGATGACCATAGCTGGGGTGCTTTAGGTCCGCGCCTAGCCCGTGCGGGTGTGCCGGCAGTGGTTGCCGCTTACGGCGCACTGACCATGGACACGGCAGCGATCATTCTTGACAACCTGTTTCACGATCTCCGCCAGGAAGGACGGATTGACCGTGCGTTGCAACGCGCACGGCTGGCTGCCGCTCAGCAACAGCGTGCGGACTGGTGGCGGGTGACGCTCTTCAACCGCTGGCGCGATGGTCAGATATGGGAGCCAACACACCCCACGCCACTGACGGTTGCCCCATTTAAAGTTCCCTATCGGCGCAACCCGCTTTTCTGCGGACGTGAGCGTGAACTTGCCGAGCTTGAACAAACCTTGTGTGGCGCGGAAGCGGTTACGGTTGTGATCACCGGTATGGCCGGTGTGGGTAAGAGTCAACTGGCCAGTGAATGTGCCCATCGTCTGCGTGATCACTTCCCAGGTGGTGTCTTTTGGCTGGATATGAGCACCCCTGACCAGGTAGCGGCGCAGATCGCTGCCTGCGGTGGTGTGGATGGGTTGAACCTGCCGGGCTGGAACGGTTTGAGCCTGGAGGATCAGGTACGCGCCGTACAACGGGCCTGGCAAGAACCGATCCGTCGTCTGCTCATCTTCGATAATCTGGAAGAGCGGACGTTGCTGCAACAATGGCGACCAACGACCGGCGGTACGCAGGTGCTCGTCACCAGTCGGCGGAGTGATTGGCGGGCAACAGATGACGTTCATCTACTGCCACTCCGCCCGACCGAACGTAGCGATAGCTATCTGATCCTGTTGGGGCCACGGGCCAAAGCCCGCCAAACCACGATTGCAGCACTCCTGGCCGACGATGCGCAGCGGCAAACGGCTGATACAATCTGTGAACTGCTAGGTGATCTCCCGCTGGCCCTGGCGTTAGCCGGCGCCTACCTGGAAGATTCACCCAATCTGTCACTCGATGCGTATGATCAGCGGCTGAAGCAAACGATCCTTGCCCATCCTTCACTTGGTGACGAACAGGCAGCCGAGAGTGGCTCACCAACGGCTTACCGTCACGGTGTCGCTGCTGCTCTCGCTTTAAGCTACCAACGACTAGACCAGACCCGCGATGCGGCAGCGTTGACCCTGCTGCACCGTCTGGCCTGGCTGGCGCCAGAGCCGGTACCATTCCCGTTGCTGATTGCCATCGTCGGTAGCGATACCAACGATCAGGCGGCGGTCGATCCGATGCTACGCCGATTGCGTGCGGTTGGATTGATCGACCAACGCGAGGTACAACTTCACCGGTTGACAGCGGCCTTTGTGCGAGGGTGTGATCCGGCGCCAGAGGAAACGCTAGCGGCAACGGTCGTAGCGATGCTAAAGGTCAGTGATCATCTGCAGGACGCCTTCGAGCGCACACCGCTGGCAAGTATCCCTTACCGTCCGCACTATGTCGCGGTGTGTCAGCACGAGACACGCCTGAGCGATCAGGTGGCCGCCCGCTTGCTATCCGCGACGGAAGCAATTCTTCAACGGCTCGGCGAGTACGCGGCGGCGCGCCCGCTTTTGGAACGGGCACTGGCGATTTCCGAACGCACGCTCGGCCCCGACCACCCAGACACGGCCACCAGCCTAAACAATCTGGCGTTGCTGTTGTATCAGCAGGGCGAGTACGCGGCGGCGCGCCCGCTTTACGAACGGGCACTGGCGATTTCCGAACGCACGCTCGGCCCCGACCACCCAGCCACGGCCACCAGCCTAAACAATCTGGCGGGGCTGTTGTCTAAGCAGGGCGAGTACGCGGCGGCGCGTCCGCTTTTGGAACGGGCACTGGCGATCCGCGAACGCACGCTCGGCCCCGACCACCCAGACACGGCCACCAGCCTAAACAGTCTGGCGTTGCTGTTGTATCAGCAGGGCGAGTACGCGGCGGCGCGCCCGCTTTTGGAACGAACACTGGCGATTTCCGAACGCACGCTCGGCCCCGACCATCCAAACACGGCCACCAGCCTAAACAATCTGGCGGGGCTGTTGTCTGAGCAGGGCGAGTACGCGGCGGCGCGCCCGCTTTTGGAACGGGCACTGGCGATTTCCGAACGCACGCTCGGCCCCGACCACCCAGCCACGGCCACCAGCCTAAACAGTCTGGCGTTGCTGTTGTATCAGCAGGGCGAGTACGCGGCGGCGCGCCCGCTTTTGGAACGGGCACTGGCGATTTCCGAACGCACGCTCGGCCCCGACCACCCAGACACGGCCACCAGCCT